>JAJCZM010000049.1 GCA_029262375.1 Deltaproteobacteria bacterium | reverse complement strand
CCGACTCATCGCCGCCCTGGCCCAGGTAGTAATTGTGATTCAGGCCCCCCAACGCTCCGGAGCGCTCTCCACCGCCAAGCACGCAACATCCTTGAATCGTAGGCTTTTTGTGGTGCCCGCGGCACCCTGGGATCCCCGTGGATCCGGGTGCCTGGCACTGCTTCGCCAGGGAGCAGGGATTTGCACTTCGGCCCGAGATGTCTTATCCGTTGGCGCTCTTGGGCCCGGCGCATCCGCTCCGGACCCGGGTGGAGTTATTGAAAACCCAAGTAAAGTTCGTGATTTCGACGACGGGGAGCGTCAGGTCCTCAGGGTTTTGGGGGGCCGGGCACGCCACGCCGACGAAATCGTCCGTGTGACGGGGCTACCCGTGGCGCGGGTTCAACGGGTCTTGCTCGGGCTCATGCTTGAGGGTTACGTCGTCGATCGAGGGTCCCAAACCTACGCATTGGGTTCCCGAAAGCCGACTGAGCACTACTAATAAGGAAGCGAATGGCCACGTCTCTCGTCATCGTCGAATCACCTGCCAAGGCGAAGACCATCCAAAAGTACCTGGGCGAAGGTTTCGATGTCATCGCGTCCAAGGGGCACATCAAGGACCTGCCGAAAAAGGGTGGGGTGGACCATGACGACGGTTTCCAGGAAACCTACGAGTTGCTCGAGGAGCGAGGCAAGGGCGAGGTCATCAAGACCATCCGGCAGAAGGCAAAGACCGTCGACGTCGTCCTACTCGCAACCGACCCCGACCGTGAGGGGGAGGCCATCGCGTTTCACATCGCAGAGCGCATCGTTCCCAAGAGTTTCAAAGGGAAGATTTATCGCGTTCTCTTCAATGAGATCACGAAGAAGGCCGTCAAGCAGGCCATCGACGAACCCGTCGAGATCGACGACAGCAAGTTCAAGGCGCAGCAGGCGCGTCGCGTGATCGACCGGCTGGTGGGCTACCAGATCAGCCCGCTGCTTTGGGACAAGGTCCGGCGCGGTCTTTCCGCCGGCCGAGTTCAATCGGTGGCTGTGCGGCTCATCGTCGAACGTGAGCGCGAGATTCGCGCGTTCAAGACGGTCGAGTATTGGAATCTCACCGCCGAACTCACGACCGATGCGGGCGACAAGTTCCAAGCCAAGCTCCTCCAAGTAGGCAAGGACAAGCTCGAGACGCGCAACCTCGACGCCGACGCGAAAGATATTTTCTTCATCCGCGACGAGAAGCAGGCGATGGACTTGCTCGAGCGTCTCACGGGGCGCGACGACTGGAAGGTTGCGGCCATCAAGAAGAGCAGTCGTCAGCGAAAGCCGGCGGCTCCGTTCATTACGTCTACGCTGCAGCAGGACGCCTCGCGTAAACACGGCTTCCAACCGCGGCGCACGATGAGTATCGCGCAGCGTCTCTATGAAGGTATCGAACTCGGCGACAAGGGCTTGACGGGCCTCATTACCTACATGCGTACCGACTCGACTCGTAGCGCACCGGAAGCGCTCGACGCGCTTCGAGGGTTCGTCGAGGAATCGTACGGCAAAGACTACCTGCCGGCCAAGCCGCACACGTACAAGCAGAAGAAGGGTGCACAGGACGCGCACGAATCGATTCGTCCGACCGAAATGGAGAACACGCCGGCGTCGTTGAAAGACTACCTCAAGCCGGAGGAACTCAAGCTCTACACGCTCATCTGGAACCGCTTCGTTGCGAGTCAGATGGAGCCTGCGCGTTTCGATCAAACGTCAGTCGACATCTCCAGCGACGACTGCCTGTTCCGCGCAAGCGGGCAAGTAATGCTCTTCGACGGTTTTCTTCGTGTTTACCAAGAGGGCAAGGACGCACCCGACGAAGACGACGATTCGAAGTCGTTACCGAAGATGGAAGAAGGCCAGGCGCTCGGGCTCGAAAAGCTCGATCCCAGCCAGCACTTCACGCAGCCCCCGCCGCGATTCACACAGGCATCGCTCATCAGGGCGCTTGAAGAAAAGGGCATCGGGCGACCGTCCACGTATGCCGCCATCATGTCGACGATCATCGATCGCGAGTACTGCAGGCAGGACGAACAGAAACGACTTTCGCCGACCGAACTCGGAATGCTCGTCACCGATCTGCTCGTCGAGTCGTTCCCGGACATCCTCAATGCCGAGTTCACGGCGGCGCTCGAAGATCGTCTCGACAAGGTCGAGTCCGGTGAAGCCGATTGGCTCGACATCACGAAAGAGTTCTACATTCCCTTCAAGCGTGACCTCGACAAGGCCGCCGTCGACATGCGCGACGTCAAGCGCGAGGTCCAAGAGACCGAGATTCCGTGCGAGAAGTGCGGCAAGAAGCTCGTCATCAAGTGGGGGCGCAACGGCGAATTCCTCGCGTGCCCTTCCTATCCGGAGTGCAAGTTCACCTGCAATTTCTCGCGCGATGAGAGCGGGCAGCTGCAGATGGAAGAGGCGGAAGAGACGGACGAGGTCTGCGAGAAATGCGGCGAGCCGATGGCCTACAAGTTCGGGCGCTTCGGGAAGTTCCTAGGATGTTCCGCCTATCCCGAGTGCAAGAACGTCAAGTCGTTGAACAAGCCGATTCCCCTCGGCATCGCTTGCCCGAAAGACTTGGGCTGTGGCGAGGGAGATCTCGTCCAGAAGATTTCGCGCCGAGGTAAGGTCTTTTATAGTTGCGACCAGTATCCCAAGTGCACGTTCGCATCGTGGGACCGACCTGTCGAAGCGCCGTGCCCGGAATGTGAAGCACCGTTCGTGGTCGAGAAGACGACGAAGCGTCACGGAACCGTGCGTCGTTGTCTGCGTGAGGAGTGCGAATACACCGAGTCGGTAGGTGAAGGTCAAACGGCGGAGCAGCCCGAAGGCCAGTGAGCGAGCCCGTCACAGTCGTGGGCGGCGGTTTGGCCGGCTGCGAAGCGGTGTACCAACTCGCAAAGCGCGGCATTCCGGTGCGATTGCATGAGATGCGACCGCAGCGTGCCACTGAAGCGCACGTTACCGAGGGCCTGGCTGAGCTGGTCTGTTCCAATTCCTTTCGCGACGACTCACTTCACACTGCTGTCGGAGTGCTCAAGGCCGAGATGCGGCGCATGGATTCCCTGATCATGCGCGTTGCCGATTCGGTTAGCGTGCCGGCGGGGTCGGCACTCGCGGTGGACCGCGTTCGTTTCAGCGAGATCGTTCAGGCCGAGATCGAGAGTACCGAAGGTGTCGAGATCGTTCGCGAAGAAGTCGAAGAGATCCCCACCGACGGCATCAGAATCATCGCGACCGGTCCGTTGACGTCGCCCAGTCTCAGTCGCGCGTTGGCGGATCTGGTCGGAGCTAGCCATCTCTACTTCTACGATGCGATCTCACCGATCGTCACGACGGAGTCGATCGACTTCGACGTCGCGTTTCGCAAGTCGCGCTACGGTCGCGGCGGCGGCGACGACTACGTGAACTGTCCTCTGAACAAGCAGCAGTACGAAAGCTTCGTTGACGAAGTGTTGGCTGCCGAGGCGATGCCCGAGAAAAGCTTCGAGCGCTGTGTGTACTTCGATGGGTGCATGCCCATCGAAGAGATCGCGCGGCGCGGGCGCGAGACGTTACGATTCGGCCCCATGAAACCTGTTGGCCTCGAGCATCCCGAGACCGGCGAGCTTGCGCATGCGGTGATTCAGCTGCGCCAAGACGACACCGCGGGGCGACTGTTCAGCATGGTCGGCTTTCAGACCAAGATGAAGTTTCCGGAGCAGCGTCGCGTGTTCCGCATGATCCCTGGACTCGAGAACGTCGAGTTCGTTCGCCTCGGAAGTTTGCACCGCAACACCTTCATCAACTCGCCGAAGACTCTAGCGCAGTCTCTGCATGTGGTCGGTAAGAAAGACCTGTTCGTGGCCGGGCAACTGGTAGGGGTTGAGGGCTACGTCGAGTCGGCGGCGACCGGCCTGCTCTGCGGTATGAACGCGGCACGTCGATACGAGGGCCGCGAGACGATCGTGCCGCCTCCCACGACGTCGCTCGGCTCGTTGGTCGAGTACGTCACCGACCGCGGTCGCAAGAATTTTCAACCGATGAACGCGAACTTCGGGTTGTTCCCACCCCTGCCCAAACGCATGCGCGGCCGAGAGAAGAAGATGGCGATGGCCGAGCGCGCTTTGGCCGACCTTGCTGCTTGGCTCGACGAGTCCCCACCGGAAGATTCTCGACAGGTGTCGGGATCCTCCAGCTTCTAGATAGAAAAATCCGGATACGCACACGGATTTTGTTGACAGTCCTACCTCTGGCTCCGCATATTGTTGTATCGCTCTCGCGATCCGCGACGTCGGATCTTCGGCGCAATTATTGGCCGAACCGACCCGGCGACGGTTACGATCGTGACATCGGCCGGGTGCTCGTGCCCTGCTGCGAGCGTGTCTGAAAGAGACTGGCGAAAACGAAGATGGAAGTGGCAGTGATGGCTTGTGGGTCCTCTTCTTGGGAATTGCCGTAAGGGCAAGAAACGAAGGCAAGGGGCGAGGATGGCAGGCCGTGAGCACCGATCGCCGAGCAGGCGAGTCGGCCGCTCAAGGAGGATGGGATGACAAAGCAGGACCTCATCGAGGCAGTATCCAAGACAACTGGATTGTCCAAGCGAGGCGCGGCGAGCGCCGTAGACGCGACGATCAACAGCATCACCAAAGGCATCAAGAAAGAGAAGCGGCTGGCGCTCTCCGGTTTCGGTACATTCACCGTCCGGCGGCGTAAGGCGCGTACCGGTCGCAATCCGCGCACCGGCGAAGAGATCAAGATCGGTGCCAGCAAGACGGTCGGCTTCAAGCCGGCTCCGGCGCTCAAGACGGGACTGTAGCCGTCGGAGCGCTCTAGCGAGCGCGATGAGCATGAGTCGGAGCGCTCTAGCGAGCGCGATGAGAAGGACCGCCGCGGCCCGGTCCGCCGCGGCGGTTTTTTATGGGTCGGGCGCTGCCGGCAGTGTCGCCGGCTACCGCGTTGACGTTTGCAGGGGCGCCGTATACGAGTCGCGCCGTGGAAAAAGCGCAGTTTATTTGGATGGATGGGCAGCTCGTGCCCTGGGACGAAGCCAACGTCCACGTACTCACTCATACCCTCCACTATGGTCTAGGCGCCTTCGAAGGCATCCGATGTTACGAATGCGGCGACGGTCGGTCGGCGATCTTCCGACTCCAAGAGCACATCGTCCGACTGGCGAATTCGGCCCGAATTCTCGGGCTCGACTGCCCGTACGATATCGACGCGATGACCGCCGCCTGTATCGAGACCGTGCAGGCGAACGGATTGAAAGAGTGCTACATCCGTCCTCTCATCTACGTTGGGGCCGGCGAGATGGGTCTCGCGTCGACGTCCAATCCCATCAAACTCAGTGTGGCGGTTTGGCCCTGGGGGGCCTATTTGGGCGACGACGGCCTCAACAACGGGATTCGCGTTCGCACGTCGTCGTACACCCGTTTCCACATCAATACGCTCATGACGAAGGCAAAAGCGGTTGGCCACTACGTCAATTCGATCCTGGCCAGCATCGAGGCGCGTAACGGCGGATACGACGAGTCGCTGATGCTTGATGTCGACGGTTACGCGGCCGAGGGCTGCGGCGAGAATCTCTTCATCATTCGCGATGGTCGCGTGAAAACGCCGCCTATTGCGACGGTTCTCGAAGGGATTACGCGCGACTCCGCGATTGCGTTGCTACGCGCTAGTGGCGTGGAGGTCGTCGAAGAGCGGTTCACACGCGACGAGATTTACATCTCGGATGAGGCGTTTTTCACGGGTACGGCGGCCGAGATCACGCCCATCCAATCGCTCGATGACCGCGTCATCGGCTCGGGGAAACCGGGGCCGATCACGCGCGCGGTGCAGGATGAGTATTTCGCCGCCATCAAGGGCGAGCGTCCCGGGCTTTCCGACTGGCTCACCTACATCTAGAAGGCCGCGAAGCGCGCGAGCCGTTGGCTGTAGGCGTCCGCAGGACGCTGCAGCGAGGATCGGTGGACGGGCTTGCCCGGCGCAGCCCCACGTGACACCGTATTGCGCTCGCGGGGCGGCCCATGTCGTCCTGATCGGCCGGCCCTGATCGTTGCGATTGCCCGGATTCCGATTGCCCTGATTCCAAAAGATGGCCCAATCTCCTCATAGATACCGATTCGCACCTCCGGGCGGCGTCACGATCGGGCCTCCGGGCCCTGTTCCGCCGACGGTAAAAGCGCTCATCATTGCGAACGTCGTGATCTACGCGGCGTCTTTGCTGATCGGACACTACGAGATCACGGCGCGATTCGCCGTCGTGCCGTCGCGTGTGGTGGGGCTGGAGCCCATCGGGCTACTGAGTCTGTTCACGTACCAGTTTCTTCACGGTGGCACGTGGCATTTGGCCATCAACATGTTGCTGCTCTGGATGTTCGGATCCGAGCTCGAGGAGCGCTGGGGCTCTCGATTCTTCCTCAAGTACTATTTTCTGTGCGGCGTTGGCGGCGGACTTACCTATTCGCTGCTTAGCCTCGGGCAAAATGCGCCGAGTGTCGGAGCATCCGGCGCGATCTACGGGCTGCTGATGGCCTACGCGATCTGGTTCCCCAACCGGGTGGTACTGCTGGCGTTCCTGTTCCCCATTCGCGTGCGGCACGTGATCGTCTTCCTGGTCATTCTCCAGACGCTTCAAGCCATCGAAGCCACTGGGGCCGGCATCGCCTACACGGCGCATCTCGGAGGGATGGCGTTCGGGTACGTCTACCTGCGCTGGTGGGGGGCACGAGGTCCTGCGACCGCGACCGGAGTGCCCGGCATCAGCGACATCAAGCGCGCGTACTATCGCTGGCGCCTCAAGCGTCTCCAGCGCAAGCGCTGGGGCACGAACGACGAGCCTCCCACCTTTCACTGAGCGACGTCGTCGATACGGATTGCGTACTCTCGCGGCTAGTATCGCCGAAAGCCACGCCTACCGGCACGCCGGTAGGTATCGCAAGTGGCGAAGCTCACTCAGTTTTTTGAATTAGACAGAAGACTGGCGGGCCCCCGATGGATGAGCGCGAGCGCGCTGGGCGGGGGCGTCGTTTCGGTTATCGATCGTGACGCGATGCGTCTAGCTCTCAGGGAAGAGCCAGCCAAGGAGAAAAAAACCAACCACTAAGCAAAAGGATTCCAACATGTTACCCCCACAACGGGCTACGGATCCGAAACAGATACTAGGCATTTACCTAATCACACTAGGGTTCGTCAATCCCCCAAGAGGGTAATTCGAGCACTTTTCGAAAAGTTGAGCCGCGGCTCAAATTCTGAAGTCTCCCCTTGAAGGGGGGCTCGCAGGGGTGGCGATGGTCGACAGCAGGGTCGGGTTCCTCTATTACGGGCCCGATGGTTGCAGAAACCGGATCCTTCGAGAGCGCCAGCGGGGAAGACGCGTTTTACCGCGTGTGGCGTGCAGCCAAGCCTTCTGCCGCCTTGCTTCTGGTGCACGGGTTGGGCGAGCACAGCGGCCGTTATGACCACGTAGGCAACTATCTGGCCGAGCGTGGAGTCTCCGTATACGCGCTGGACCACCAGGGCCACGGCCGCAGCGGCGGACCGCGCGGCACCGTCTCCGATTTCTCCATTTTCCTGGACGATCTGGCCAGTTTCGACGCGTACATGCGCCTGGACAACGAGGGGCTCCCGATTGTGCTGCTCGGCCATTCGATGGGGGGGCTAATCGCCGTTGCCTACCTGCTCGAGCGACCCCTGAAGCCCGACTTCGCGATCCTATCGGGGCCTGCGCTGGTGCCGATCGTCGATCCGGACGCGCCGGCCATTGATCCCACCCGCTTGAGTCGCGACCCGCTGGTCCAAGAAGCCTACCTCAACGATCCGCTCATCTTACGAGAACGCGTCCAGGACCAGCTCTATTTGAAGCTCGCCGACGGCTTGGTGATGGTTGATGGGCGCGCCGCTGAGATTTCGATCCCGATTTTGTTGCTCCACGGTACCGACGATCGACTTTGCAGCTGGGAAGGCGCGAAGGCCTACGTCGAGGGCATGTCCTGCGACGACAAGACGTTCCATCTCTACGAAGACGGGCGCCACGAGAGTTTCAATGAGGTGAACCGTGAGGAGGTCTTGAAGGACCTCTGGGCGTGGATCGAACCGCGCTGCAAGGCGAGTGCTACCGCGTAAGCACGACGCCTTCTCCGAACGAGCGCGCGCGATTCTGCTAAGATAACAAGCTTCATGAACGACGGTTCATCCACAGAAGAGAAGGTATTTTTCGTAGTCGGGCCTCCACGGTCCGGATCGACGCTCCTTGCGCGGATGATCGGTTCGCATTCGCTCGTATACTCGCGGCCCGAGCCACATATGCTCACGCCGCTCGCGCACCTCGGCTACTACGACAAGGTAGAGAAGGCGCCTTACGATGCCGTGCTCGCGGCCGAGTCGATTCGTCAGTTCGTCGAGGATCTACCCGGCGGCGAGCAAGACTACATCGACGCATGCCGCGCCTACACCGATACGCTCTACCACCGTGCTCTCGCGACGCGTCCCGATTCTCGGCTGTTTCTCGACAAGACACCGGCCTACGGACTCGTCTTGGATTTCATGGCGAAGATCTATCCGAACGCGCGCTATGTGGTTCTCACGCGTCACCCGCTGGCGGTGTTCAGTTCGTACGCCGAGTCGTTCTTCGACAGCGATTATCAAACCGCGAACGACTACAATCCCATCGCCAACCGCTACGTTCCCGCGATTGCGAAGTTCTTGCGTGAAAAGAAGGCCCCAATCTACCACGTGGTCTACGAGGAGATGGTCGCGGATCCCGAGAGTGCGCTCGCAGGGATCTTCGAGTTTCTCGGAATTCCCAACGAACCGCAGGCCGTCAACTACGGCGAGCATCAGCATGTAGAGAAGGGGCTGGGTGATCCGATCGGTGTCTCTCGGCACAATCGTCCGACCACCGAATCGCTGCACAAATGGGCCGCCGAAGTCGCTGCACGCGACGACCGTCTGGCCCTTTGCGAGCGCATCATCGCGCAACTCGACCCTGACGATCTCGCTCTGTGGGGACATCCGCTGGAGACGATTTGGGAGCCGTTGGCCGCGGCCCGCGAATCGGGCGCGGTACCGAAGCCCAAGAAGCTCGACCGCTATCGGATGGAACGCAAGGTGATCGTGAAGTTGCGAGGGCTCGTCAGCCGCAGCGGTGCTTTTCGCAAGCTGCTCGAGCGGTTGCGACTCGTGGCCGACGTGCTCTTGAGAGACTAGCGGACTAGCGCTCTCAGTCCTGCGTGCTCGAGACGAGCGACGGAAACTCCGTTTTGCAGATATTGATCAATCCGCGCTGTGGCGCCGTGAGTGTTTCGCTCGATCGATACACCATTCCCCAGGACCGATAGAGACCACGCGCACCGAGCGGGCGGGCGACGAGCGCGCCTGAGGCGACCTCGGCACGTACTGCCCAGCCTGCTACTACCGCCACGCCCAATCCGGCGCCGACCATCTTCTTCACCGCTTCGAGGTCGCTGATTTCCATCCCGAAACGCGGGAACACGCCGTCTTCGAGCAAGAAGCGTTCGAGAATACCGAACGTCTCGCTCTTGCGATCGTAGGTGATGAGTTTTTCCCCGGTGAAGTCGGCGGCTTTGATGCGAGATAGCGACTGCCATGGGTGATTGGGGGGCGCGATTGCGACGAGCTGATCGCGACCGATCTCGGTCGTGACCAGGTTGGTGTCGCGAATCGGGAGCAAAAGAATTCCCAGATCGATCGCACCGTCGAGTGCCCGCTGCATCGTCTCGACGCTGAACCCGGACAACACTTGGATCTCGATCCGCGTGAAGCGCTGTGAGAATTCTCGCAGGATGATGGGGAGGACGTGATGGCAGATCGCACCGCCGGCGCCGATGGCGACACGACCACGGCCCATGCCTTCAAAATCTGAAACGGCCGCTGCGGCTTCTTCGGCCTTGCCCGCGATCTGCCGGGCATACGGGAGCAGTACTTCACCGGCCTGGGTCAACGTGACCGAGCGAGCGCGCCGGGTGAACAGGCGCGTTCCTACCGACCCTTCCAATGCCTTCATCTGCTGGCTCACGGCCGACTGGCTGATTCCCAATCGACGACCCGCCCTCGTAAAGTTCTCGGTCTCTGCGACTGCGATGAATGTCTTTAGTTCGCGTAATTCCATTCTATTTGCTTATCGCAGTCAGAATAAGAATCGTCAAATCGAATAGTGCTCGGATGCCTGCCTGAAAAACAGGCAGTTGAGCAGCGATTAATCGCCATAATCTTGGGAATATGGGGAATGTGTTCGCGAACGCAGCGTTTTGAGCGCCTAGGCGACCACAGAGGTTTGGCATCGATCCTGCTTATTCACTGCGTATGCATTCAGAGCATCTTCTTATCGATGCTCTAAGCGAACGTCAGAGGAGGAACTGATCGCTATGACAACCAACGCCCCAACTCTTATGAAAACCGGCCTGTTGGCCGCACTGCTTCTCGCCGCTTCGGCGGATCCGGCTGCTGCGGCCGACGAGGTATCGGCAGGAGTGTTCACGGCCAACAACGTCTGGATGATGTTGTGCGCCGGCCTCGTGTTCATCATGCACCTTGGCTTCGCCACGCTCGAGAGCGGGCTGACGCGCGCCAAGAACACAACCAACATTCTGTTCAAGAACACCTTCATCGTGTCGATCGGCATCCTCACCTATGCAGCGGTCGGCTTTAACCTGATGTACCCGGGCGACTTCAACGGCATCTTCGGTTTCGCCGGTGCCGGTCTATTTCCCGGTGAAGCCGATCAGACCATCGCCTACGCCGACGGCGGCTACACCTACTGGACGGACTTCCTGTTCCAAGCCATGTTCGCCGCGACGGCAGCCACGATCGTCTCCGGAGCGGTGGCTGAGCGCGTGAAGCTCGCATCGTTCATGGTGTTCGCGACCTTGTTTGTCGGCTTCCTCTACCCCTGGGTTGGTTCGTGGAAGTGGGGCGGCGGCTGGCTCGACGCCATGGGCTTCTATGATTTCGCGGGGTCGACTCTCGTTCACTCTGTCGGCGGTTGGGGCGCTCTGGTCGGCGCATGGATGCTCGGCCCACGACTCGGCAAGTACACCAAGGACGGACGTCTGGTGCCGATCCCCGGCAGCAATCTTCCGCTGGCAACCATCGGCGTCTTCCTGCTCTGGCTAGGCTGGTTCGGATTCAACGGCGGCTCCGTGCTTAGCGCCGATCCTGCCCTGACATCGCTGACGCTGGTCACGACCTGCCTCGCGGCGGCTTCCGGCTGCATCGGTGCCATGGTCGCTTCATGGATAGTCGCCAAGAAACCGGATCTCTCGATGACCCTGAACGGCATTCTCGCCGGTTTGGTCGGCATCACCGCCGGTGCGGATCAGATGGCGATGGGTTCGTCGATCATGATCGGCCTGATTGCTGGTGTGATCGTCGTCTACGCAGTGATGTTCTTCGATCGCATCAAGATCGACGATCCGGTCGGTGCGATCTCGGTGCATTTGGTCTGTGGAATCTGGGGAACGCTTGCCGTCGGTCTCTTCGGTGCGATGGCCAGTCCCGCGCAGCTCATGACGCAAGCGATCGGTGTTGCGGCTTACGGCGTGACGACCGTCATCTTCGCACTCGCGGTGTTCTCGATCATCAAAGCCACGATGGGTCTTCGTGTCGATCCGGACGAAGAGTTCGAGGGGCTCGATATCGCCGAGCACGGCATGTCTGCCTACCCGGACTTCTCTACAGTGAGCTTCGGCGGTGGACACCCCGCGTCGCAGTCCGGCTCACAGCGCAGCGCGGAAACAGGGTACGTACCCGACTATCAGACCGAAAAAGCGGTCTCCTAGGACGGTACCTGCGGCCCGTCGACATGGTCCCCGTTGACGGGCCGCTTCCTTACCTGACATGGACCACCTCCCTGGCAGTGGGCCGAGAGTGCGCACCGATCGCTACCGAAAGGAGTGAATCGGGACGCTCTCGGCCCACACTGCGTTAAGCGGCCGGAGTCTCAGCCGACCAGACCCCGCAGATGCTATGCTCCCGGCAACGTCATGGGCCGTTCTTGGCTACATGACCCCCAAAATAACATTCCCAAACACTGGGTATATGCGCGGTGCTAAGCTTAGAGAGGTATCACCGGACGACGGGATCCGTGCGTTCTCTGATGGACGGGTGGACGTGGATGCGGGGGTGGGAGAGTGCATGGAGAATCCTTGAGGATTCCGGTCTCGGCGGATTGCTCGAATCCGTTACTCACTCGCGAAGCTAAGACATCCACATCCCTCTCGAGCGCCATCAGGCGAATACGGATCCAGCCCAGTCGCGCACGGCGGCAGGCGAAGTGTACGTGCGGACGGTGGGGAGAATTGCCATGAACAAGGCAATTGAGTTTCTGGGGGCGTCGCTGCTTTGCAGCCTCGCATTTGTTTGGATTCCCGCGAACGCGGTGGCGCAGGAAGAGGCCGATCTCGATTCGTCCATGGCCGATGTGCTGGGCGATCTTAGCCTTGAGGAGCTGCTCAACATCGAGGTGTACTCGGTGTCGAAGAAGAAGCAGAAGCTCTCGGAGTCGGCTGCGGCGATCTATGTATTGACGCAGGACGACATCGAGCGGTCAGGTGCAACCACGATCATGGATGCGCTACGGCTGGTGCCCGGTGTTGAAGTAGCGAACGTCAACAATACGCTGTACTCGGTGTCGGTTCGCGGTTTCAACGACCGGTTCGCCAACAAGCTGCTGGTCCTGATCGACGGACGTAGTGTCTACACTCCGCTGTTCGCCGGTGTTTACTGGGACGTCCAGGACACGATGCTCGAGGATATCGACCGCATCGAAGTCGTACGTGGACCCGGTGGCACGATCTGGGGCGCCAACGCCGTGAACGGCGTCATCAACATCATCACAAAGAGCGCGAAGGATACCCAGGGCACCGTTGCTTCGTTGCTCATCGGCGATGAAGAGAAGGGCACCTATGCGGTTCGCCAGGGCGCCAAGCTTGGCGAGCACGGCCACGTTCGTTTGTACGGGAAGTATTTCGACCGCGACTCTTCGGAACGCCCGGGCGGCGGCAGTGCCATGGACCAATGGCGCAACGGCCGCGCCGGTTTCCGCGCCGACCTCGACTACGGCGACGACGACGTGACCGTTCAGGGCGAGTACTACAACGGCAAGAGCCATATCGAGTCGCAGTCAGCCCTGCTGGTTCCGCCATACCAGACGGCGCCGTTCCGCTCGGTCAACGACTACGCGGGCGGTCATCTTCTCACGCGTTGGACGCGTGACTTGGGCGACGGTGAGCAAACGGAAGTGCAGATGTACGTCGATCACACCGATCGTCAGGCAGACGGCTTCAATTACTACCGCACGACGTTCGATGCCGAGTTTCAGCACAACCGACCCGTCTTCGGCGATCACCAGCTGATCTGGGGATTGAACTACCGCATGGTGTCGGATGATTCGCGCTCCAGCTTCGGCTTCAGTCTGACGCCGGCCGCGCGCAGGACGAATCTATTCACCGGCTTCGCTCAGCTGGAGTTCAGTCTGCTCGACGACGCGTTGCGCGCCACCGTCGGTACGAAACTCGAGCACAACGACTACACCGGCTTCGAGTATCAGCCGAGTGGACGTTTCATCTTCAAGCCGGC
This sequence comes from Deltaproteobacteria bacterium, assembly GCA_029262375.1. GTDB lineage: Bacteria > Desulfobacterota > Binatia > UBA1149 > SPBQ01 > JAJCZM01. The sequence goes on along the minus strand of JAJCZM010000049.1, from coordinate 186,796 downwards.
CGAGAAGCACACCATTTGGGGCGCGGTATCGCGTGCGGTACGAACGCCTTCACGTGCTGAGGATGACATTCGCATCAACTCGGCGGTGGTTCCTCCTGGTTTTCCCAGCAACCCCAATCCTATTCCACTTGTGCTCGCGCTGCGGGGCGCGCGTGGGTATCAGTCGGAAGAACTGTTGTCGTTCGAACTTGGCTGGCGTACCGACATCAATGATCGATTCAGCCTCGATGTCACGGCTTTCCACAATTCTTACAACCAACTGCGTAGCTTGAACTTCGGCGCCAACGGTGTGGAACTCGATCCAGCGCCCACGCATGCGGTACAGTTCGTCGACATCGGCAACGATGGAGAAGCCACCACAACCGGCGCTGAAGTGGCCGCCGATCTCGTGCTTACCGAAGATTGGCGACTACGGCTCGGCTACACCTTCCTCTCTCTCGATGTTGACGATACGGGTGCGATCGAGACCGGTATCGACAGCGCCAGCGCGCAGAACCGAGCCTTCTTGCGCTCGTTGGCGACGTTGCCGGGCGGTGTCGAGTTCGACTTTAACCTGCGATACGTCGATAGCCTCGCGACTGAGACGGCCGGAGTCGCGACGCGCGTGGACAGCTACCTGACGGGCGATGTCCGGCTTGCGTACGAGCTGACCGATTCTCTCGAAGTATCGGTCGTGGGTCTGAATCTCTTTGAGGACGACCACAAAGAGTTCGGCGCATCGGTGTTCGCGCCGGGGTCCGCAACGGGTATCGAGCGCTCCTTCTACGGGAAGATTACGCTCAAGCGTTAAGAGAGCCCAGTCGACACCTGATGCGAACGATTCGAGACAGCATGACGCTCCGTCTGCTCATGGCACTTGCCATGGTGATGGCGTTCGCGCGCGTGCCGCAGGCACGTGCGAACGACGCTCTCGAACATCAGGTCAAGGCTGCATTTTTGTACAACTTCGCCAAATTCGTCGGTTGGTCGCAGGGGACCTTCGAGTCGGAAACCGAACCGCTTCGACTCTGCATCATCGGGGACAGTCCCTTCGAGGGATCGCTTGAGGCCGTGTTGAAGGGGCGCACCGCGCAGGGGCGCGAACTCAAACTTGCGACGGCGGGCGAGGTCACTGACCCAAGCAGTTGCCATGTTGCGTTCGTGCCCGCGAATCGCGACGCCCAGGTGGCACAGATACTGCAGGATTTGCGGGGTAATGGTGTTCTTACCGTCGGTGAAAGTGACGCATTCGCTGCCGCTGGTGGGATCATCAAGCTGTACTTGGACGACAAGAAGGTCCGTTTCGATGTGAATATCAGACGGTCAGACGAAGAGGGGTTGAAGATCAGCTCGCAGTTGCTGAAGCTTGCCCGTCGCGTGATCAAAAAATGATGCCAGCGAACTTCCCGAACTTCCGAGATCTACCGCTTCGACACAAGCTGATCTCGATCATCGTTGCTACGAGCTGCGTTTCGCTGCTCCTCGCGTCGGTTGCATTCGTCGCATACGACAAATCCACTTTTCGGGCGAAGATGGTTCGCGATATCTCGGTGGAAGCCGACATCATCGCGATGACTAGTACGGCCGCACTGACGTTCGAAGACTTCGATTCCGCGCGCCAAACACTAGGCGCGCTTTACAAGGAACCGAGCGTTGTGAAGGCCGCGCTCGAGTCGGCCGATGGCAAAGTCGTTGCTCAGTACATTCGTGACAGCGGCACCCAGTCGCGTGGGCCGCTGATCAGACGCATCGGCCATATGTTCACCGATGAGCGGTTGGCTGTTCGCAGGGAGATCCGTTTTGACGGCGACCTCCTCGGCTACGTCTATATCGAGTCGGATCTCGAAGCGCTCAAGGTGCGTGTTAACCGATTCTTGATGATGGTAGTGACCATCATCGCGGCCGCCATGTTGGTCGTCATCTTTGCGTCGTCCAAACTTCAGCGCCTGATTTCCGACCCGATTCTCAAGTTGGCGCAGACCGCAAAACGTATCTCACGCGAGAAAGACTACACCCTTCGTGCATCCAAGCGCGGAGAGGACGAAGTCGGTGCGTTGATTGACGGCTTCAACGAAATGCTCGGGCAGATTGAACAGCGAGACGCAATGCTCGAGCGGCATCGTGACGAGCTTGAGTCAGAGGTTGCGGCACGCACCGGCGAACTGCGCGATGTCAACAGGGAGCTGGAATCCAATCAAGCTCGCCTGCGAGCGATCGTCGAGGGAACCGCGTCCAAGACCGGCGCCGACTTCTTCGATGCGTTGTCGCGCTCACTCGCGAGTGCGCTCGGTATGCGTTGGGTCGTCGTTGGCCGCCTGCGCGGCGGAGAGGTGCGGGCGATGGCGCTGTGGAACGGGGAAGAGGTCCGGCACGATCTCGTCTATCCGCTCAAAGGCACTCCATGCGCGGACGCCGTCAAGGACGGCCACTGTGTCGTGGAATCGGGCGTCATTGATGCTTACCCGGCCGACACAATGCTTGCCGAGATGGGCGCCGAGAGTTACGTGGGCTATGTGTTGCGCGACCAGAATGGTCGTGGCATCGGGCTCCTGAGCGCAATTCACGATGGGCCGCTACCCGAGGTCGCGAAAGACAACGACATGCTACGCGTGTTCGCGTCGCGAGCCGCTGCCGAACTCGAGCGGCTCGAGGTGGAAGCCGACCTGCAGCGCTCAGAGTCATCCACGCGAGCAATTCTTGAAAGTGCTGCCGACGGCATCATTACGGTCAGTGCCGACGGCATCGTCGAAACGATTAATCCTGCAGCAGAGCAGATCTTCGGCTGTGATCCGGACGCTGTAAAGGGGCGTAGCGTCTCTACGCTGATGCGGTTCCCCGGAGACGGAGCTCTCGAGGCCGAGACACTCGAGCATCCGGAAATCCTCGTCGGGAACTTCATCGGCACGCGTGGCGAAATCGAGGGAATTCGTGCCGACGGTACCGTTTTCCCGATGAATATCGCAGCCGGCGAAATGCAACTCGGCGACCAGACGCTCTATACGGCAATCGTTCGAGACGTAACCCGTGAACATGAATTGGATCGCATGAAAGCCGATTTCATCTCTACGGTTTCGCACGAGATCCGCACACCGCTCGCGTGCATCATGTCGTCCGCGAAGATTCTCAATCGCAACGGTGAGACTAGACCGGAAGTTACGCCGAAGTTCTCGAACATCATCATCGATGAAGGCAAGCGCCTGACGCGATTGATCAACGACCTGCTCGATCTGTCCAAGATGGATTCGAACAGCGTCGAGTGGAACTTTGCCGACGAACAGGCGGCGGGCTTGGTCGAGCCGATTATCGCCGCGTTCCAGGCTCAGGCTGCCGAGCGCGAGATCGAGATCGGCAGCAACGTCGGTCGAGATGTTCCGCCGGTTTATGTCGATCGAGACAAGGCAATTCAGGTACTCACCAATCTTGTGAGCAATGCCGTGAAGTTCAGCGACCCGGGCGGCAAGGTCACCGTAAGCGCTCATCGCTCTTCGGGCCAGACCGGCTTCGTGTGTTTCAGTGTCAAAGATTCGGGCGTCGGCATCGCTAAGAAAGACCAGTCGGTGATCTTCGAACGGTTTAAGCAGATCGGCGACGTTCAGACCGACCGCCCGCAAGGAACCGGACTAGGTCTTCCCATCTGTGCCGAGATCGTGCAGTTCTTCGGGGGCAAGCTGTGGGTCGAGAGTGAAGAAGGCGAAGGAAGTACGTTTACCTTCACCGTGCCGATCTCGACGACGCACATGAAGCAGGGCCTCGAGGTCGCCGAGACCGGAGAGAGCGTTGCCGCGTCCATGATTGAGGATTTGATCAGTCAATCGGATTGCCATGCGGAGAAGGCTGACGCGGCCAAAACCGAGGACGCCGGAGAGGCGAAATCACCCGCGCCGGTGACTCCCGATTCTCTCGATGTGAAGCCCGACATGGCGCCGAGTGTACTGGTCGTCGACGACGACGAGCCTACGCGCAAGATCATTGCGTTCCATCTCAAGTCTAACGGTTTCGAAGTGCTGCAGGCCTCCGGCGGTGAAGAAGCGCTGCAGATGGCCCGGGCCAGGAAGCCCGATCTCATCACTCTCGACGTGATGATGCCCGATCTCTCGGGGTACGATGTCCTCGAAGCCTTGCGGACCGACAGTGAGCTCAAAGAGGTTCCTGTGTTGCTGCTCTCGGTGCTGCCCGGCGACAACCACAGCGACCACGCGCTGCGCGTCGGCGCCAATGCGTATCTGAGCAAACCGATCTCGGCCTCTCGCTTGCTGGGCTCAGTCAACCGCTTGCTGGGCGGACAAAGCCGCGATGTGTTGATCATCGACGACGATCTCGGTGAGAGTGCCGCGATCAAGACCAATCTCGCGGCGCAGGGATATGCGGTCGTTCAGGCCTTCAACGGCAAGTCGGGTGTCGATTTCGCGCGTCGCCTCGAGCCCGATCTGATCATCCTCGGCTCGCCGGCGTCTGCGATCAACGGTCAAGAGATTCTGGAAGCGCTTCGTAACGACGAGCGTACCGCAGCGATTCCGGTGGTACTGCTTACCGCGATGGACGTGAACGGTACCAACGCGATGTCGCTAGGCGCCGATCTGACGCCGGCCCCCAACGAGACCGTCCGCGCAGCGCTCGCGCAGCTGCTGAGCAAGCTCTCGTGGGCGGAACAAGCCGGCGATGAGGACGAAGAAGAGCGGCCCAAGATCCTGCACTAGCTCGTCTCGCCCCGACCCCTATCTCAATCCGACAACCTTCGCTTACGCCCCACGGCGCCGCCTCGATGGGGGCGTATGTCGTTTGAAGTATTTGAAGTAAGCGATCCTTTCCAATAAGCCTCGGCGTTCTAACGTTGCGCGGAGGCGCTAAATGTCGGCTAAAGAGGAATTCTACAAGTTCACCGGTACCCAGGGGTACATCGCTTCCGAGTCTCTCGTGGATGCGGTCAATTGCGCGCTCGCACTCGAGCGGCCGCTGCTCGTCAAAGGCGAGCCCGGTACGGGCAAGACTCTGCTCGCACGTCACGTCTCCGAGTCACTCGAGATGTTCATGGAGCAGTGGCACATCAAGTCGACGTCGAAGGCCGCTGACGGTCTGTACGTCTACGATACCGTCCAGCGTCTGAACGACAGTCGCTTCGGTGGTTCCGATGTCTCGAACATATCGAACTACATCAAGCTCGGCCCGGTCGGTCGCGTGTTCAGCGCCGACAAGCGTCAGGTGTTGCTCATCGACGAGGTGGACAAGGCCGACGTCGAGTTCCCCAACGATCTTCTGCGAGAACTCGACGAGATGCGTTTCACGATCACCGAGACCAGCGCGGAAGTGGTGGCGAAGGAACGGCCGTTCGTCATCATCACGTCGAACAATGAGAAAGAATTGCCGGACGCTTTCTTGCGCCGTTGCATCTTTCACTTCATCGAGTTTCCTGAACCGCAGATGATGAAAAAAATCATCGATGTTCACCATCCTAATTTGGATACGACGCTTCTCGATCAGGTGTTGATTAAGTTCTACTGGCTGCGCGAACAGAACGAACTACGTAAGAAGCCGTCCACGTCGGAGTTGATCGACTGGATCGCCGCACTTTTGCGCGGAGGCATTGCCCTCGATCAGCTCGAGGAGCACATCCCGTTTATGGGGGCGCTGTTGAAGAACGAGCAGGATACCGAGGCGCTCGCTTCGTACGACGATCGTTCCGGCCGCTACCCTTCGAACTGGGCGGATCTCGGACCGCGCTACAATCAGTAGGTAGTTAGGAGGCCCGGCAGCTACCTTGTTTTCCACGCTCTTCTACGGACTGAGGGACGAAGGTGTCCCCGTCGCCATGCAAGAATGGATGACGCTGATGGACGCGCTCGGCAAGGGGCTCCACGGTTCGAGCCTGCTTCGCTTCTATTATCTCTCCAGAGCGTGCCTCGTGAAGAGCGAGACGTACTACGACGCGTTCGACCGCGTGTTCGCGCGTGTCTTCCACGACATTGAAGGCTCGCTTCCGATCGAGGAAGAAGTTCTCGAGTGGTTGCGCAATCCGGAGAACCACCAGCAGCTCAGCCCCGAACAGCTCGCGGAGCTCGAACGGCTCTCGCAAGACGAGCTGATGCGCAAGTTTTTCGAGACGCTGGCTGAACAAGACGAGCGCCACGACGGCGGAGGCAAGTGGATCGGTACCGGCGGGCACTCCCCCTACGGTCACGGCGGTGTGCACCCTACGGGCGTCCGCGTGGGTGGACCTGGAAAGAATCGTTCGGCGATGAAAGTCATTGGCGAGCGCAAGTTCAAAGACTATCGAACTGACCAGGCGCTCGATGTTCGCCAAATCCGCGTTGCGCTCAAACGACTACGTCACGTGACCCGCCACGGAGTCGAGACGGAGCTGGATCTCGACGAAACCATCGACGAAACCTGTCGTAACGCCGGCGAGATAGAGTTCGTTTTTCGCGCACCCAAGCGCAACAACCTTCGGGTGCTCTTGTTGATGGACGTCGGCGGCACGATGGACCCTTACTTCGAGCCGGTCAGCCAGCTACTCACCGCTCTCTACGAAGAGCGTGGGTTGCGAGCCTTCGAAGCGTACTACTTTCACAACACGATCTACGACTGCGTGTACAAGAACGCGACTTTGCGGCCCGACGCCGCCGTCAATACCGCGGATCTACTGCGCTACTACAACGAGCACTGGAAGGTCATCGTGGTCGGCGATGCGGCGATGCATCCGGCCGAGCTCCTGGAGCCGTACGGAAACATCAATCCATCGATGACCTCCGAGACGACGTCGATTACATGGCTCCACAAGATCCACGAACACTTCGATCGTACGGTGTGGCTCAATCCGGATGAACGGCGATTTTGGGAGCACAGCTACACTGCTCGTATGGTGAAGAAGCTCTTTCCCATGTACCACCTGAGCGTCGAGGGAATCGGCGATGCAGTCAATGGTCTGGTCGGCGCGCGCGTTTCGACCGGCGAAGCCGCCTGATCCTCTTTCAGTTGCGCAAAAGAGAAGGCCGTGGGTGTGAGCCCACGGCCTTTCTTGTTCCTATTTCGTCGAGTGCCTAGTGGTGGCCTGCGTGTACCGGACCGTGCCCGCCGAACGTGAAGAATAGTTTCACGGGATCGAAGGCGATCAGCGCGGCGATGTCGTACCACGGAACGTGGTGCAGGTGATGCACGTGGTTGTAGAAGAGCGAGTACGAGGCCGTTCTGAACTGACAGCGTGAGCAATAGTAGCCGTGGTGTCGCGGCTGTGGGTGGTGTCCGTACGTACGGTACGGACCGTAGCCGCCGTGATCGCCATATCCGCCATGCCCGCCGTGTCCGCCGTACGTGGGCGGCCTATGGGAAGGATAACTCGGGCGGTATCCATGGTTGCGGCTGGGGTAGTGGCCCGGGTGACGACTCGAATGGCTCGGCTGACTTGCGTGGTGTCTGTCGTGCGAACTGTGGTGCCCGCGGTTGTCGCGATAGCCGCCGTGACTTGAGCGATCACCGTAACCACGGCTGGAGTATCCGTGGCTCTGCTTGGATTGGTCCAGTTTCGCGGTGCTCGATCCCGCCGCATCGACAGTGGGTACGCCGAGCGCCAAGACGAAGGCTGCGGCGCTGAGCGTCGCGGTGGATTTCGTGGTGGCAAATCGTTTCATGATGGTGCTACTCCTTGGCGGCGACTGAGAATGTGGCTACCTCGTTGTGCTTGTTGAGACGACTCGAGCCCGCGATTGCTTCACTCATATTTTCGAATCGGTCCGATTCTGAATTGTTATCAACGACTTAGCGGCCACGCCCCACATGTGGTATCAGCAGTACTCCCTGGCAAACGCCCTATGCGCCGGCATCGGTTCGGCCAAGGCGACTTGCGACGGAAAGACCACCCATGTCACGAGAAGAGGGCGGAGCCGGTCTACGGTTCGAATGCACGGAATGCGGCGATTGTTGTCGCCGACGTGGCAGCTACGCGTTCGTCTACATCAACGACGCGGAAGTCGACGCACTCGCGGAGCATCTCGATCTCACACGACGTAGTTTCATGCGCCGACACACATTTCTGGATGAGTTGGGTTGGCGACAACTGCGATTCGACGATGCCGCTTGTCGCTTCCTCGACGCTGAGACCAACAAATGTACCGTCTATGAAGCGCGCCCCACACAGTGCCGCACGTTCCCCTTCTGGCGCGATTTCGTGGAGAAGTCCGAGTGGACCCCCGAAGTACAGCAGATCTGCGAAGGCATAGGCGAAGGCGACGCTTGGCCGGCCGACGTGGTCGAGGCGACGATGGCCGAGAAGGAAGCGTGGGACGATGAGTAGTGCGGTCATAGAGGGCTTCAACCGTGCACGCTGAACCGCTTCTTCTAGATCTCGTCGTCCTGCTGACGGCTTCGCTTCCGATCGTTTTCCTGTGTCATCGGCTGGCGCTTCCCGCTGTGGTCGGCTTTCTCGTCACGGGACTGGCGATCGGGCCCTCTGCGTTAGGATTGGTAGACTCCGTCGATCGCGTGTCCACGCTTGCTGAGATCGGCGTCGTACTGCTGATGTTTACGATCGGCATCGAGTTCTCGCTCGAACGGCTGGCGAAGATCTCTCGTGTAATGCTCGGCGCCGGCAGTCTGCAGGTCGGTTCAACGGTAGTCGTCACGACGGTGCTCGCGCAGTTCGCCGGGCTCGCATTCGGGCCGGCAATCGTCGTCGGTTTCATCGTCGCGCTGTCGAGTACGGCCGTTGCGCTTGCGGTGCTCGAAGATCGAGGCGAACTCGATTCACCCCACGGCGGCGTCATGCTGGCCGTGCTGTTGTTCCAGGACCTTTGTGTCCTTCCGATGCTGCTGGTTCTGCCCTTGGTAGCGGGCGGCGGTGATGCGACGCTCGTTGATATTTTCTCGCAGATGACGATCGCAATCGTCGTCGTCGCAATCGCCGTGTACTCGGCGAAGACGCTGCTCCCTCTCTTGATGCGCCAGATTTTGCGACTGCGCAGTCGCGAGTTATTCATCGGGATGGTCGTGATCGTTTGTTTCGGAACGGCCTGGCTCACCTCGGTTCTCGGTCTCTCATTGGCCATCGGTGCGTTTCTGGCGGGTCTTCTGATTTCGGAATCGGACTACAGCCATCAGGTGGTCGCGGAAATCCTCCCGCTGCGCGATCTGTTCAGTAGTGTTTTCTTCGTGTCGATCGGGATGCTTCTCGACCTCGACTTCCTCACGTCGAACCTACCGTACGTCTGCATGTTGGCGGGTATCGTCTTGTTGCTGAAGACGACATTGGCCGGCGCTGCCGTCCTGCCGTTTCGAGCATCTCCGAGACTGGCGATCCTGGTGGGTCTCGGGCTTGCACATGTCGGCGAATTCTCATTCGTGATGGCTGGCGAAGCGGTACGACTAGGCGCACTCGACGATGCCCAGTACCAGATCGCGATGGCGGTCTCAGTGATTACGATGCTAGCGAGCCCGCTCGCGAGTAGCGCAGTGTCCTCAGTACTCGAGGCATACGAAGTCCCCGGACTCTCCTTTGGCGGCCTGGGGCGCGGTGCGCCGGCAGGGAAGGGGCACGTCGTGATTGTGGGTTATGGTCTCAACGGTCGTAACCTTACGCGGGTTCTCGGTGGCGCCGGTATTCCCTATACCGTGATCGATCTCGATGCGGACGCGGTCGAGCAAGCGCGTGAGCGAGGCGAACCGCTCGTCTACGGCGATGCGACGCGACTGAACGTCCTGCGTCACGTCTACGCCGAGGCAGCAGCCGTGGTCGTTATTACGATCTCCGATCCTGCAGCTGCACGTCGTATCATTTCGCTGGTTCGCGACATGAACCCGACCGCGTCGATAGTGGTGAGAACACGTTACGTCTCTGAGATAGAAGATCTGACGCGTGTAGGTGCCGACGAAGTAATACCGGACGAGTTCGAGACCTCCGTCGAGTTGTTCGCGCGTGTTCTAGAACGACTGCATATCCCGCGAAATGTCATTAGCGCGCAGGTCGATGTCGTGCGCGCCGAGCAATACGCGATTCTACGAGGACAGGGGACGTCGAAGCAGTACGTGGAGAGTCTGTACGAACTCTTCACCGCCGCGACCACGATCACGTTCCTCATTCGCGAGAACAGCCCGGCTGTCGGTAAATCACTTGGTGGGCTTGCACTTGGACAGGATACTGGCGCCGTCGTTCTCAATGTCGTGCGCAAGGGCAGAGCCTTCAGTGAAGTCGGGGCGGGGTTCGTTCTCGAGCGCGGCGATATTCTCGTGCTGCTTGGCAACCACGCCGAGCTGGCCGCTGCGCGTGATCGAATGGAGCCTTCTGTCTCAGTCAGCGAAACATGACCACGGACTTTTGCGGACGTAAGTCCCTCGCAGCCCGAGCGGTCCGACCAGATTGTCGCGTGCGAAGTGGAACCTTATAATGACGGCCGTGGCCACCGAAGATTCTACTGAGCTTACCCTGCTGCTCGCTCAGATCGTCACCGGCGCAGCCGACGGGAAGGCGACGGCCTGGTTCAACGAAGCGCTTGGCGCGCTTGCCACCGGTTATGATCGAAACGCATTCCTGGCAGCCTACGCCGGCGCCGATCGCAGGCTTCGTGCGTTCGATGCAACGCTCTCGGCGGCGGATATCAAACGCTTGGAGATGCTGGGCACGCGCGCTCTAGAAGAATGGCCGCTCTCGCGATTCGCGCGATGCGCATTCATCTCGACCGTGCTCGGCGCCACCCCCGCGATGGATCACGCCGCCATCTTGGACGAGATCTTCAGATCCGGGGACAACTCCGAGCGAGAGGCACTCTTGGCGGGACTCGCTGCGTTCCCCGATCCGACACGGTTTTTGGAGACGGCGATCGAGTCCTGCCGAAGCAACGTCGAAACCGTATTCGCGGCGATCGCTTGTGAAAATGCGTATCCGTCGCTCTACTTCCCCGAAGCCAGCTTCAATCAGATGGTGATGAAGACGGTGTTCATCGGACTTCCGCTTGCGCGCGTCGTCGGACTCGAAGGACGTCGCAATAGCGAGCTTTCGCGCATGGCCGAGCACTTCGCCGCCGAGCGCGAAGCGGCGGGTCGAGAAGTACCGTCCGATCTGGATCTCATCACCGCGAACGTACGACCCGCCTAGGTAGAAGCCGATAGGTATCAGCCATGAAGATGTTCGATCCGCATATCCACATGACCTCGCGAACGACCGACGACTACCAGGCGATGGCAGCGGCTGGCATCGCCGCGGTGATAGAGCCTGCGTTTTGGCTGGGGCAGCCTCGAACCAACGCCGGCTCGTTCGAGGACTATTTTCTATCCCTAGTAGGATGGGAGAGGTTCCGCGCAGCACAGTTCGGCATCCGCCATTTCTGCACGATGGCGCTCAATCCGAAAGAGGCGAACAACGAAGCACTCGCGGATGACGTGATGGCGATGCTGCCGCGATTTCTCGAGAAGGACGGCGTCGTCGCTGTCGGAGAGATCGGCTATGACGACATGAGCGCCGCCGAGGAGCGTCGGATTCTCGAACACTTCGAGCTCGCGCGTGAGTTCGAATTGCCGGTGCTCATTCATACCCCGCATCGCGATAAGAAACGCGGGACCGAGCGAACGCTCGATCTGATTCGCGACGCCGGATTCCCGGAACAATTGACACTCGTCGATCACAACAACGAGGAGACGTTACCGTTGGTGCTGGCAACGGCATGCTGGGCCGGGCACTCGATCTATCCGAATACCAAGATGAGCGAGGCGCGCATGGTCGAGTTGGTGAAGCAGTACGGTGACGAGCGCATCATCATCAACAGTGCGGCTGACTGGGGCGTCAGCGATCCCCTGAAGGTTCCGAAGACCGTGGCCGCGATGCAGGAAGCCGGTATCGGCGACGAGTCCATCGAAACCATTGTCTGGCGCAACCCGATTGAGTTCTTCGCGCAGAGCGGGCGGCTCGATATCGACGCCGACGCTTCGTTGCCGAAGGTCGATCAGAGCCGTCTCTGGGAAGGCAACTCCGTCCTGCGCGGCCAAGATCCGCGGATCGACGGATAAAGGTCGTCGGGCGAACGATGCAGCGAACCGTTGTTATCGATGTCGTCGGCATGACGCCGGCGCTGATGGGCGCCGATACGCCGAACCTCAACGCACTAGCGGACCGTGGCGGCCGTCGCCCGCTCACTACCGTAACCCCCGCCGTGACTGCGACGGTCCAGTCGACGTTCACCACCGGCCTGATGCCGGGCGGCCACGGAGCGGTCGCAAACGGTTGGTACTTTCGCGATCTCTCGGAAGTGTGGCTTTGGCGCCAGTCGAACAAACTGGTCGGCGGCGAGAAGATCTGGGAGACCGCACGTAAGCGCGATAGCGCGTTCACCTGCGCGAAGATGTTCTGGTGGTACAACATGTACTCCACCGCGGACTGGTCGGTGACCCCGCGACCGATGTATCCGGCCGATGGACGCAAGCTCCCGGACGTGTACGCGCATCCGAGCGAACTGCGAGACCAGCTGACGTCGGAACTCGGTACGTTCCCGCTATTTAATTTCTGGGGGCCGAACGCCGGCATCGTTGCGAGCAAATGGATCACCGATGCGGCAATTTACGTTTACGAGCAACACGCACCGACGCTCAGTCTCGTGTACCTGCCGCATCTCGACTACTGCCTGCAAAAGTACGGGCCGAATCATCCTAACATCGCTGCCGAGGTGCGAGCCGTGGACGCGCTGTGTGGTGAAATTATCGAGCGGGCCGATCGTGACGGAACACGGATCATCGCTCTGTCTGAGTACGGAATCGTCGAAGTCGACGGCGCCGTTCACATCAATCGCGCACTACGCGAGGCGGGTCTTCTAGCGGTCAGGGTGGAACTCGAGCGTGAGTTACTCGACCCCGGCGCATCGGCGGCTTTCGCGGTTGCGGACCACCAGCTCGCACACGTCTACGTTGCCGATCCCGCATGTACGGCGGAGGTAAAACGAATTCTCGAGGCCCTTCCCGGTGTAGACCGTGTGCTCGACGAAGACGGCAAGCGAGAGATGGGTCTGGATCACGAGCGTGCGGGTGAGCTCATTGCGCTGAGCGCACCCGACAAGTGGTTCACATACTACTACTGGACCGATGACGATCGTGCGCCCGACTTTGCGCGTTGCGTGGATATTCACCGTAAGCCGGGTTACGACCCGGTCGAATTGTTCTTGGATCCGGACCTCATCGTACCACCGCTGCAAGTGGGCTGGCGGCTTCTGAAGAAGGTCGCCGGCATGCGCTACCTCATGGACGTCATTCCGTTGCAGCCGGATCTGGTCAAAGGGTCACACGGGCGAATCACCCCGGATGACGCGTCCGGACCGATTTTCATTTCGACCGAAGCGCAATTGTTGCCCGACGAGCGCGTACACGCGACCGACGTCAAGCAGCTCATCCTCGATCACGTCTTTCAAAAATAGACCCGCTACGTACCTGGGATACTTCTTTGGAATATACGCGTCGCGACCAACCCGACGGCGGCTATTGCAGCGGGGCCGGTTCCGCCGACGGCGGCGATCGCAAGCGCATCGACCAGCGATATCCCTGCGATCAGCCTGGTGACGGTGCCGGGAACGTCGCGCGGACCTTTGCCGGCAATACGCGCCAATGCTGCGCCCGTCCAGACGATGAGTAGCATCAGGAACGCAGCGGAGATCGGCTGCTGCGGCAGCTGGCGTAGTGCGAACAAAGCCGGCGCGGCCAAGAGCACGACGGGCCACCAGTTCTTCACTTCGCGAAGATTTTCCTGTGCAGCGACGTAAGTAAGGCCCGCGACGTACGCGAGAATCGCGATCGCGGGAAGTTGTAGACCCGCGTCGAAGTCGCCTCCACTCGCGAGTGCTGCCAGTACGTAAACGATCGCACGGCACGATCCCATGACGATAGGCGCAAGAGGATTTCCTTTGTGCGCGAGATCGTACAACACGATGGCTGCCGCAAGTGCGGCGGCGGCGATCGCGACACCCGTGGTCTCGACGCCCAGCGATGAAGCCGCGAGCAACGCGACGGCCGCTCCGCCGGCGAGAAGACCGAAGCCACCGCCGAATACCTGCGCAGCGGAGATCTCCCCCGACGGAATCGGTCGCTCAGGTCGCTCCCGAGCGTCGATATCCCTGTCGAATGCGTCGTTGAGGAACATCCCTCCTACATAGAAAAGAGACGCAGAGACGACCAGTAGGAACACGTTCTCGGTGACCAGAGTCGATCCGCCGAGCACTGCGCCGGCAATGACGTTCGACCAAACGGTCGGCAGGTTCGAGACGCGCCCGAGTCGTAGCAGCACGCGCAGCTTCGTGTTTCGCTGTGTTGCGGCCGCAGGCGTACTCGAAGTGCTCATCGTTCGAGCTGCTCGAGTACCCACGCCAGTTCGCGTGCGATGTCTTCGTCGACGCCGGCGGCGCGAAATTCGGATGGCAGTACGTCCCATGTGTAGGTTTCGACCTCGAGGTGTGTGGTGAACGGAAGGTTACGTTGTCGCTCGAGGATGGCTTCGAGGAAATCCTGCGTATTGATGAAGGCGCCGAGATCGCGGCGAAACAACGGGACGTGGAAGTGTACGCGCCAATCGGTACCGGTGCTCTTGTGAAGACGAAAGTTGGCGAGCGCCTGCGGCAGGTCGACGAACCGTTCGAGCGAACTTCCGGTACGCGCAACGACCTGGTGAAGATATACGTCGTCGTTCCAGCGGTCGAGTGCGCGCGCCGTGACGTCGGTGATGCCGTCTACGCGCAGCCCCGCGCTTAGTTGCATCTTGAAAATGTGGAAGCCGTTTCGTTCGACGGCGTTTACACATTCCGTATGGTCTTCGAACTCGACCGCCGCGTGGCAGGTGTCCAGGCAGATTCCAATGTGTGCGCGCAGGAATTCTTCCGCAGCTGACGTCGTCGTGGCCGTGTTTGCCGCAAATAGCTCGAGTGCTTGGCGTGAAACGATGTGTTCCGAGAGAAACGTGACGGTTTCTGCGATGGTCTCCATATGGCAGTGCGGTTCCGGCTCTATCGCGAGCGTTACGGTTTTTCCTGATTCGCCCTCGAGTCGGTGCAGCCGCGTGGCGTGGCGCACCATACGCAGTGCCATTGCGCGCGCGTCGTCGTGCGACGGCACGCGAGGACGGAAGGCGCCGGGTACGGTGCTGACGCTGCCTGCCATTGCTTCGCCATCCGGAAGTAAACGCGTGAGCTGTTCAGCCAACAGGTCGGTGTAGACGAGGCGTTCGTCCTCGAGCCAGTCCGGCCGGTAGACGCGCTCCTTGACGCGGGCGCCGTGGAACTTTCCGTGAGGGAAGCCGTTGATCGTGAAGACGTAAAGTCCGTTGTCGTCGAGCCAGCCGCGAAATCGATCCAGCTCTTGCCCGAGCCCGAGTTCGTGGCTTGCACGGCCGCCAAGACGCAAGCCGATTCCGAAGCTTCCGTCGCGACCGAGATGACGGCGCACCGCCGGGATGTGTGACTCCAAGTTCGCGCGGATTTCCGACCAGCTTTCGCCCGCATGGATGTTCGAGCAGTAGGTCAGGTGAACGGCAGGGGATCCGCCAAGGTTCACGGCTTCAACTCGCTTTGGCCCGATATTCGAGCCAATCGATCGCGCGTTCCATGCGCACGGTATCGATGCCGCTGGTGTCGACACTGGACCCGATCGCATCGATCAGCGTGAGGGTGAGATCACCGCCGAGATGCTCTCTGAACTCGTCCAGACCGTCCATCACAATACGACGGCCGTCGCCGTTTCGTGTGCTGGCGGACGGATGCCACAGCGTGAAGCCCAGGCGTTCGAGCAGCACGCAAATTCTGGCGACGCAGGCTTCATCGAGTAGGCCGTGCTCGGCGGAGTAACGCGCATCGATCGCGATTCCGATCGCCACCGCCTCTCCGTGCCGAAGGTCGTAGTCACTTAGGATTTCCAACTTGTGAGCGGCCCAGTGGCCGAAATCCAGCGGCTTCGCCGACCCGAACTCAAAGGGATCGCCCGATCCGGCGATGTGTTCGAGATGGAGTTCGGCGCTGCGCCGGATCATGTGTTGCATCGCCGCGCGCTCGAAACGCGTGAGTGCGTCGCACTGGTTCCACAGCCACTCAAAGTAGTTCTCGTCGCGAAGCAGCGAGACTTTGACGGCTTCCGCGATGCCCGAGAGCCGGTCACGGTTGGGCAGCGTGTCGATGAATGAAATATCATTGATGACGGCGAATGGGGGCGCGAACGTTCCCAGATAGTTTTTTGCGCCGTAGGCGTTCAATCCGTTTTTTACGCCGACGCCGGAATCGTTCTGTCCCTCGACTGTCGTGGGAATACGGATCACGCGTACGCCACGGTGCGCGGTCGCAGCGGCGTAGCCGGCCGTATCGTGAACGGCGCCGCCGCCTACGATGATTACGAACGACTGCCTATCCAGGTGGGCCGACGCGATCGCCTCGTGTAGTTGCGAAACGACCTCGGGTGAGTTCTTTGTTCGCTCGCCGCCTGGGACGACCAATGGCGCAGCCGCCAGCGTCAATCGTGAGTCGTGTGCTGTCGCATATGCTTCGATGCGCGCGATCAGGGCGGGCAACGCATCGGCGACGCCTGAGTCGACGATGACGAGCGCGCGATGACGTCGCGTCGACTCCAGTCGTGAGAGCGCCTCTACGAGCGTGGAATTGGTCGGATCGAAGACGCCGTCGGTGAAGAAGACGGGGTACTCGAACGGCACGGAGAAGCGTTGGATGTAGGTGTCGGTCACGGGGCTGATCGCGATATTCGGCTCCGCGTGTTCGGCTGCGCGTCGCAAGAGATTCCTATGTGACATGCCGGGAACGCCCGAACCGGAGAGACGAGGCATACCCTAGTTGCGCCCTGTGCGGTGGTCAAGATCGATTCTATGGCGCTTGAGTGAGTCGTCAGTCGCGGCTACGGCGTTACGCCGGCGAATGCCGAGCCGGAGCTATCGCGACGGCCGCGTGAGGAGACACGGATGTCGGACAAGAAAGAACAAGAACAGCAGTCTCAACAGATCTCGATTCAGACCGATCCCCAATCGGCTTCGGGCGTCTACTCGAACCTGATGATGGTCAGTCACCGCAAGGAGGAGTTCGTTCTCGACTTCCTGTTCGTGCAGCCGCAGAAATCGGATCAGGGCCAGGGAGTCGCGAATCTGCGCTCGCGCGTGATTACGACGCCCGAGCACGTCAAACGCATCGTGGCTGCGCTCGGTGACAACATCCGCCGCTACGAAGAGAAGTTCGGCGAGATCAAAGTTGCGACCGATATGCCGAAGGTCGTGCACTGAAGGTGGCGATGTCAGACGAACTCTCGGACTATAACGAGTAGCGCTGCAAGCGCGGCTAGCGCTAGAATCGCCGGGCGCGCCGAGCGGCGGTCGATGATACGTGCCAGCGGAGTTGCGAGAGGGAAGCCGAGCAGGATTCCGGGCACCAATACGGACGCGGCGATCGCGTCGTGTAGTCCGAAGTGTCCGGCCGCTGTCAGTCCTGCCAACGCGATCGCGCTGCCAATCATGAAATGGCCGGCGAGTGTTCCACGAAGCTTGTTGCCGCGTTCGTGCTGGTAGAGCAGAGCGATCGGCGGTCCGCCGATCGACGAAATTGTCCCCATGACGCCGGACGCGCAGCCCGCTCCGATCAGCGCTCGCGGTGTGGGGGATAGATTCAAGCCGAGTATGCTCAGCACGACGCCGAGCAATACCAAGACGCCGAACGTGACGTTTGCCTGCGTTGCGCTGGCTAGCGTGAGGACGACGACGCCCGTCGCCGTTCCGGCCACTCTACCTATGGCCGCCCAGCCGATATGACCCAATTCGACGGACGCTCGCTCGCGCCATCCCATGATGATGGGCTGTACGATGCCGGCGGCCAGTGCCGGCCCGGGCACGAAGGCCGGATCGATCAATGCAAGGATAGGCGCAGCGAGGAGATTGAGTCCAAAACCTACAGAGCCCTGCACTGCTGACGCGACGGTCGTCGTAACGAACGCCAGCAATAGCTCGGTGGCACTCCAGGGTAGATCCATGAAAAAAGGGGCAGGCCACTCGGCCTACCCCTTCGTTGTTTCAGACTCTCGTCGAAGCGTCTAGCGAAGCTGGCGTCGCCAACGATCGATGACCTTCTCGATGAAGGATTCGTCTTGTTCGTCTTCTTGCCACGCAGTCGAGAAGTTCGCCGTGCCGCTCATCGGGCGGAACTGCTCGGCGAGATCGTCGAACCGTAATCGCATTGGAACGGTTACACCTTCTCCGACGGCAATCGCCTCCTGCGTTCGAAGCGAAGGAAGCGCTGCAATCAGTCCGTGCGCGCTGTCCGGCAGTGCGTTGCGAACGTACTCGTGATCGCGTTCGTTGCTCATGCGTAGTGCGAACAGTGTGTTGCACTGCGACAAGATACTCGTAGAGAGTTCCGACGGCCGTTGGCTCACAAGACACAGCGACACGCCGTACTTACGACCTTCCTTGGCGATGCGCGAGATCGCCTGTTTCGTCGGGCCGAAGCCGAGACTCTCGTCCTGAGGCGCGTAGCGATGCGCTTCTTCGCAGACGAGGAGAACGGGCTGGCCGTCCGCACGATCGCTCCACATGGCGAAGTCGAAGATCATTCTGCAAAGAACCGAGACGACCACGTCTACGATCTCGGCGGGCAGCCCTGAAATGTCGAGAATGGTGATCGGTTTGCCGCGAACCGGAATGCGCAGCAGCTGCGAGAGGATTTCCGCCATGTTGTCGCGTACGACGTGACCGGAGAACATGAAGTCGAGGCGCCGGTCGGCGCGCAGCGCTTCGATGCGGTTCATCAAGCGAAGGTAGGGCGTAGAGTTTTCCGGGTTCTCCAGTTCGCCGCGCGTCTGGTCGATGAGCTTCATCACTTCTCCGAGCCGGTACGGCGTCGGGGTATCCACGGTAATGTGCTGCACATCTGCAGACTCTTCGAGGAAGCGTCGCTTGGCTTCGACGATCGCCTCTTTGAGGATTCCGGCTTCAGCTTCCGCGGAGTCTTCGCGACGGCTGACCATGATCGACTTGATCTCTTCGAAGTTGAGCAGCCAGTAGGGGAACTCGAGGTTCGTCGGCGAAACGACTTCCGCCTGGTCGCCGAAAGCGCGCGAGTACTCGTTGTGTGGGTCGAGAAGCAACGTGTGTCCTGCGGGGTGCTTTTCGAGGACGCAGCGTAGGATGAGAGCGACCGAGCAGGACTTGCCGGAACCAGTCGTGCCGAGCACGGCAAAGTGCTTGCCCAGCATTTCGTCGGTCAGGACGAAGGCAGGCAGTGTGCGGTCTTGATGGATCGTACCGATCTTGACGTTCGATGCGTGGGGCCGTGCGTACACGAAGCCCAGCTCACGAGCGGTGGTCGTGAAAATCTCTGCGCCCAGTCCTGGATAGATCGATACGCCGCGTTGGAATGATGGTGGACCGTCGTTAGCCACGATGTCCGGAATCTCGCCGACGAGACGGATGTCGCAAACACGACGCTCTGTAACGATCGGGCCCGATACATCTTGTTCGACGCGCAGTCCGGTGACGAGACCGAAAGCGTGCGATGCGAGAGTACGCATGCGGACGAGTGCACCAACTTGAAGTTGTTGGCCCGCCTCGGCTGCGCCTTCAATTTCGTTCGGGCAGATAACGCCGGTTACCGTCGATACTGAGACCGATGCCACGCGACCGATCATGTAGGGCTGCGATTGACGGGATCGCGCTGCGTCGGCCGAGAACTCGCGTCTGTTCGTCATCGGGTTCTGCCCGCTTGCGCCGTTCGGCGTCGCCGTTCCATTAGACATGTCTTGCAATACCCCTGGGTCGCCGGAATGCGACGGTTCTATTCATGGTACGGGAAGGGGGGGGGGCCGGCAGACAAGAATGCAAATTTGGGAAGTTTTCGAACGATCGAGCTGGTTGGGATCGGTGCTCGAACTAGGCGGGCGATGTAGGGTTTGCTTGGGCCCAAACGTCGATCGGAGCGCTGCGGCCCGGTAGCGCCTGGGCATCGATCCGCACGAGATCGTACATCGAAGTGTCCTCGATACGTTCCACGACCGCGTTGCTGGCGAGTAAGGGCGTGTTCAGACGCCGTGTCAGCCGCTCGATACGGCTGGCTACGTTCACCGCGTCGCCGATGACGGTGTACTCCAGACGATCGCTGCCGCCGACGTTTCCGCTGACGACCGGCCCGGTGTGAACACCGATCGATACGACGACACGCACCATGCCGTCGCTGGTTCGATCTTCGTTCCAATGATCGACACCCGTGAGGATTGCTTGGGCGCAGCGCATGGCGTTTGCGGCATCGTCCGAGCCGGCCACGAGGGTCCCGAACGTGACCATGATGCCGTCGCCGATGTACTTATCGATCGTGCCGCCGTGGCGGAAGACGATGGGCGCAATCGTGCCGTGATAACCGCGCAAGAGATCGAGTACGGCTTCGGGCTTCCACGACTCAACCATGCGTGTGAAGCCGACTATGTCGATGAATACGATTACGACTTCGTGACTGCTCGGTCCGAGAATTCTCGCGTCGCCTTCGGCGAGTTCTTCGACGAGATCGGGTGAGAAGTAGCGAGCTAAGTTACTGCGTCGATCCTCGGCTTCGACCTGCCCGACCACGAAGCGTCGCGCCTGTCCTACGCACAACGCGGTGATCGCAGTAACACCGAGCATCGCGAGGACGTGTCTGATCGACTCACCGATGTCTACTCGTCGAGGGTCGCCGGCGAGTGCGGCCAAATGCTCGCTCGTCATGCCCATCGCATCTGCGTTCGTGAGCGGCGGTAGCGAGTCGGGGCGGGTGAGCGCATACAAGGTCGCGAGAACCCACACCCCGGCACAGCAAGTGCCCGCCCACGCGACGATACGAGGCGAGAAACTGAATGCCGACAGTACGATGATCAGAAACAGGTAGGCTTGGTTGCCGAGTCCGAGCCGGTAAGCGATCGGGAGCTCGGTCGATTGCAGCGGATTGTTCGCGATGAATGCCACTGTCACGAGGATCGCCGTTGTGGCGATGAAGACGTACCACGGCCAGCGCCGCTCGACATCGCGTGCCAGCAGATGGCGCGTTGCAAAAAGTAGCAGCAGGAGGGCGGCGAGAATTGCGTATAGAAAGAATGCCGCCGGTAGTCCGTTCTCGATCGTAATCCATGGCACAATGCACGCGATTACCGCCAGCGCTGAGCGTGCCATCATGCGCACCGCGCGCAGCTCCTCACGATGGAAAGCTGCGTTGAGCCGTTCGACTCGAGAAACGACGTCGCTCGAATTCATTCCAGATCCTCTTGATCAAGCGCGCACATGCGCCCGAGCGATCCGACACGATGCCACGCGGTAGTGCGGCCGAGCAGTGGGATGCCGACGTAGCCTCGGATCTCCAACGTATCTTTGTCTACCATTTCCAGTGTGCAGCTGTACGTTCTTCCGCTGCCGGGGTCGTAGATGTTGCCGCCCTTCCACGTCCGGCGATCGTCGCCGAGTTGAAGGTCGGAAAGAATGCGCAGTCCTTCTACGGCCCGTTCGCGGAGCCGGGCGGACGGGTTGTGTTCATCGCGTAGCCGGCAGCCGTCGCGTCCGAGCGGCGCGTGGAGCCATTCGACACGGCCGCACAAGACGTCGCCGCAATGTTCGATCCGTACCTTCGCCGTGCCGCCCTCGGCCCACCATAATCCCAGCGGCGTGGGGCCCGACGCCTGGGCCAACGACGAAGTGAGCAGCATCGCTACCATCAGGATAGCCGCAGCTGCGGGGGGTGCGGGTGGTGTCCTTCTTGTCTTTGCTGTCATTGAGTACCGCTCGTCCATTCCGGTGGCGGTACGCAGCGCGGCGCAGCGCCGTACGACGCCGTGGTACAGCAACATCGTCGCGGCAAGCGCCAATGTCGTCACTAGCGCGAACTTCACCGCGATACCGGCCGTCAGTGCGACGATCGGGTAGCCGATGAACACGATGGCCGGCTGGTGCAGGACGTAGATAGGGAACGCTGCGCTCGAGAGGTAGGCCGATCGCTGCGTTCGAACTGTGAATCGCGCATGCGCGAAGCCGAGAATCGCAATGATGAAACACCAACCGGCTACTGCGGTCATCGCGAGAACGATGTCGGATGACGTTACGATCTCGGCGACCGCCAGCAGCAAAACCCCGCAAGCGCCGAGGCCGATTGCCAGCGCGCGCTTACTCTCCGTATGCGCCAGCCGTTCGAGGTCGGGTCTTCGCGCGAACGCGAAGCCGAGAAAGAGAAACGTCGAGTAGTACGCGACGTTGGCCCAGTCGTTGTAGAGGTTTTGGATGCCCGGCCAGTGCGGGCGCAGAGTCATTTGGATCAATGCGAGTAGGGCAATCGGCGCATACAGCCATTGCGCTTTCATTTGGCCGTGGGCTTTCGGTGTGCGGGCGAATCGCGCGAGTAGCGGCAGGTAAAGGAGTGTGAAGGTGAGCAGGTATGCGATGAACCACAGGTGTGACCACGAGAACCGATCCACATTGGTAAAGAACGTCGGCAGGAACTCCGTGAACGATTCGTCGAATGCCGGCATGACGTCGAGGCCCGACGGAATTACCTCGCGGAAGCTGTCCTGAAGGTCCTCGCGCACGCGAAAACCTGCGTGATTGAAATCCAGCCCGCTCTTCAGTTCCAGGTATTTGATCGGCGGGCCGAACACCGCGCTGCCGAGCACGAGCGGAATGCCGATGCGTCGCAGTCGCTCGCGTACGACGCCGCCTGCGCCGCGTCCGGCGATTGAGTGGAACAGCGACCATCCCGCCAGGAAGAAGAACAATGGCATGTGCCACAGGCTGATGAATCCGCAGACGATGAGGAAGACGATCGAGACCTCGTCGTTGCGAATGTGGAAGAACGGCGCTGGATTGAAAATCATTGCGCTGTGAAAGATGAACAGTGTAAACGTCGCGAAAATGCGCAGTGCGTCAATGTCGTTTCTGCGCATAGCCGCTCGTGGTGAAGTTGTCATGTGTCGACCTCCGGTATGAGTGCCCGGCGAACGAAGGAGACGACGGTTTCTTCGGCGGCGTGTTCGTCGACTTCCTGAGGGTGTGGATCCCAATGTCGATGGACCGACCAAAAGACGATCGTTTCGACGATGATCCTTGCGACGATGCTCGTGTCGGCGTAGCCCAGCGCGAGCTGCGGTCGTGCGTCGAGGTAGCGCACGAGTAGCGCCATCTGACCTTCGCGCCCGCCTTCGAACCACAGCGCGCCGATATCAGGATGATCGGCGGCGCAGCGATCGACGAGCTTGATGCTGCGCCGATTCCTGGCGCACGCGCCGTACAGTTCGCGCACGATCGCATCGAGTTCGGTTCGTACGTCACCGGTGGGGGCGGCATCGATTGCCGCCATCAGCACCGGCGTGGCACCGCGTTCGGCAAGCAAACTTGCAGCGGCTGCGACCGTTTCGTTTGCCTGTGGAGTGGAGAGCGGCAGGCTCGAGGGGACCTCGAGCAGGTGTTCGTGGTCGGCGTTGCGAAGCGCGAGGTCGAACAGGGCTTCTTTACTTTCGACGTAGAGATAGAGGGTGCCTTTCGCGACTCCGAGCGCGGCCGCGATGTCCGACATCTGGGTGCGCCGGTAGCCCTGGCGAATGAAGACGTCGACAGCGGTCTCTGCAAGGTGTCGGAAACGGTCGGTCGGGATCGTGCGCGACATGAGATTGAATATAACTGACCAGGTCAGTCAGTCAAGGGCTTCCCGTCCTGAGCCTCCCAACTGGAGCCACCGCCCGCCGGCCGCTAGGTTGGGGGATATGGCGAATGTTCCGTACCCCTTGTTTTGCGCAGCTCTCGGCGGCGTGCTGGCCGTGTTGCCGGCGTTCTTTCATGGGCCGATTCCGGAGAAGTGGAGCTATTTCTACTACGGCAATACGCCGATCGACGGTGCGACTCTGGTCTGGGCGTATTACATCGCCCGCGGGCTCATCGGCGTGTTGGTCGGGGTGACAGCCTGGCCCGTTGCTTGGTTCCTACGCGGCCCCCTCTGCGGAGCGGTCATGATGGTGCCGCTTGGATTCGTCGCATTGGCGAATCCGTTGTGTGGCGGCATTTGAATGTTCTGGAACACGGTCACCGGTTCGGTGATTGGATTGGTAGTCGCCGGAGCCGCGTTCTACGCGACGGGACGAAGCCACGTCGCCGACGTGCCGAGAACGATCGAGACATAGACACGCTCGGCTGGTGCAGATGAGAGTTCAACGATCGCTACGACGCGTCGTCCCGGTCGCATACTAACCGCGAGAATTCCCGCGCCGGGCGTGGTTGTCGGGGGTTTTCCTCGTTGCGCTCGCTGACTGTTGTGATAGCGTTCGCGCCATCACGCCTGCGCGTTCCCGTCTTAGCGGAACACTCGATTGACCCGAGCGCTTTAGGCCTGACGACGCACAATCAGCGCGTCGACCGCGGTCGCTTCTACGAAGTGCTTGCGGGTCAGTCGACACGGATCTCGCACACGAGATCCGAATATTGCGGAAGGATCTCGCACACGAGATCCGAATATTGCAAAGGATCTCGCACACGAGAGATCCGAATATGGCGGAGGATACGGTGATCACCGAAGGTTCCCAGGTTTCCATCGAATATACGCTGACGCTCGCCGACGGTACGGAAGTCGCGACCAACATTGGAGATGAGCCTCTCGTCTACAAACATGGTAGCGATGAGATACTCCCGAAGCTCGAAGAAGCGCTCGTAGGGTTGAGCGTTGGCGACACGAAGGACGTCAAGCTTTCGGCTGAAGACGGTTACGGCCCAATCCATGACGACGCGTTTCGCGATGTCGAGACGGATCAGATTCCCGAAGATGCGCGCAACGTCGGGGCTTTACTCGTCACGGAAACCCCGGACGGTGACCAGCTCACGGTGCGCGTACACGAGATCGCCGGTGCTACGACCACGTTGGATTTCAATCATCCTCTCGCGGGACAAGAGCTTCGTTTCGCGGTGAAGATCACCGCCGTAGAGTAGAACGCCGCGCTATCGGCCGGCTTCGACGTAAGACTTGAAGCGTCCGAGCATCCACTGAAGGCCGGGTTGCATCGCAAAGCCGGTAACCGGCATGAAGATGCGGCTGATGCCGGCCGTCTCCAGCGCCATTTTCCATCGCACCGTGCAGGTGCCGTCGCCCTGATCAGCGACCTCGTAGTCTTCCGCGAACGCACGAACCGCCGGCTTTGAGCAGGCGGTGAAGCAGAACGCCATTCGCTTGCCGCGCTCCCACGCGATGAACTCTTCCACGCCCAGCATCCCGCCCATCATGTGAACGGTGCGGGTCGTTCCGACGCCGAACGGGCGGGGCGATGTCCAATGGACGGCCGTGATCGGAAGCGCCCAAACGGTCCATGCGTGCGCGTTCTCGAAGGCATCGAAGATGCGATCGGGGGTTGCGCGAATTCGAACCTCGGCCACATAGCAGGCCGACGCGCGATCGAAGAAATCCATGTCTGTTTTTTCGCAGTCGAACATAGCGTTGCGTCCGACCGGTATTCCAACCGGCCGCAAGATTCAAAGCCGCGCTCGCCACGGCACGTGCAGCCGACTAAAAATGACTGCCATGAAGTATCTCCACACGATGGTGCGCGTCGCGAATCTCGACGCGTCACTCGACTTCTACTGCAACAAGCTCGGGCTCGACGAGCTGGGCCGGTTTGAGATCGAGGCGGGTCGCTTTACGCTCGTGTTTCTCGCGGCGCCCGGTAACCAAGAAGCGCAGGTTGAACTGACGTACAATTGGGATCCTGAGCCGCTCCAAGGCGGCCGCAACTTCGGCCACCTGGCATACGAAGTCGACGACATCTACGCGGTGTGCCGGCGTTTGCTCGATGGCGGTGTGACGATCAACCGACCGCCGCGCGACGGGCACATGGCCTTCGTGCGTTCCCCCGACAACATCTCAATCGAACTGCTGCAGGCCGGCCAAGCGCTCGCGCCCGCGGAGCCGTGGGCCTCGATGGAGAACGTAGGCGATTGGTAAGAGGACTGTGATGACGCGTGTGATGGAAGGCATTCGCATTCTCGAGGTTGCGCAATTCACATTCGTGCCGGCCGCCGGCGCGGTGCTGGCCGACTGGGGAGCCGATGTCATCAAGGTCGAGCACGCCGTCAGCGGCGATGCGCAGCGTGGCTTGGGCAACATCGGTTCAGTGAACACACATGAGACGCCGCGCAACATGCTCATGGAGCATTCGAACCGCGGAAAGCGATCCATTGGTTTGGATTTGTCGCGCCCCGAAGGTCGTGACGTGCTTGGCCGTTTGGCCGCCACCGCCGACGTGTTCGTGACCAATTTTCTCCCGGACGCGCGGCGCAAACTGAAGATCGAGTGCGAGGACGTTCGCGCTCACAATCCGAACATCATCTACGCGCGTGGTTCTGCGCTCGGCAACAAGGGGCCGGAACGAGAGAGCGGTGGTTACGACATGACCGGTTTCTGGTGCCGCGCCGGTAGCGCGAGCGGAGCGACGCCGAAAGGTCTCGACGGCATCATCGTTCAGCCGGCGCCTGGCTACGGCGACTCGATGGGAGGCATGACGATCGCGGGTGCGATCTCGGCTGCGCTGTTTCACCGCGAACGTACGGGCGAGGCGAAGACGATCGACGTTTCGCTACTATCCACGGGGCTGTGGGCCATGGGCCTGGCGGTCGATTTGTCGATCCTTACCGGCACCACATGGGGGCAAGGGATGCCCGCTTCGGGCGGCGCACCTCACAATCCTCTCACTGGAACCTATCGCACGAGCGATGGTCGGCACGTGAATTTTTGCATGCTCCAGCCCGGACGCTACTGGGCCGATTTCTGTCGGCACATAGGCAAGCCCGAATTGATCGATGACGAACGCTTCGCTGACGCTGACGACTTGATGAAAAACGCCGCCGAGGCTGCCGCGATCATCAAACCCGTCATCGAGTCGCAGACGTTCGCGTACTGGTGCGAGAAGTTTGCGACGCTCGAGGGACAGTGGGCTCCGGTCCAAGACAGCATCAGCGTCATGTCCGATCCGCAGGTACGAGCGAACGACATGATCGCGCAGGTCAACGCAGGCGACGGTTCGCAGTTCGAGCTGGTCAACAGTCCCGTGCAGTTCGACGAAACGTCGGTCGCGCTGGAGCGTGGTCCTGAGTTCGCCGAGCACACCGAACTCGTGCTGCTCGACGCCGGGTTGGACTGGGAACAAATCGACGCGTTGAAGAAAGCCGGGGTCGTCTCTTAGAGCCGCGCTATCTGTTGCTCGACGACCGTGCCTTCGAAGAAATCCTCGTTGGTTCCGGTATACAGCGCCGCCGGGTTTGTGAACGTAAAGCGGCGGAAGTCGTCGGCGTCGATCAATCCTTCATCTACTAATTCCCACGCTTCGCCGAGTACTTGTCGATTGTCGGGGACATCCCAGTGCCCGACATCGGAGCTGAACACGGCGTTCAAACGGGCGCCCATCGGATTGCGGCGCGTATCAAACGCCGTTGCGTTGGCGGGATCGTCGGCTTCACAGCCGAAGAAAAAATTGCGCGCGAAAATGTCGCGCACGTCTTCCGGTCGCGTGATTCCGCTGCGCTTGAACTCGTCGATCGGATTTTCTTTTCCGCCCGGGTCGGAGAACGGCCAAAGTGCGTCGTCCATCGCGTCGATGTGTGCGAGCGCGCGATCGCTTCCGTAGCGCTCGAACAGGCGCAGCAATTCGGCGCGATCTATTCGTGTATGGTCGTAGCGGCCGACCGAGAACTTGTTGCGCTTCTCGAAGTGGCCAAGGATGTCGCTGTACAGTGTGCCGGCCCAACCGACGCCGCCTTCTAGGAATGCGAAGCGGAGCGACGGAAAGCGATGCGGGACACCGTCGAGCAACAGCGATCGGCACGAGGCCTCGCCGCCGGCGGCGAAGTTGCCGATGTGGTTGTATACGTAGCTCGACGGCGACATGCGGCTGCCCCAGCCCATGCCGCTGGAGTGAAACGTCGGTGAGACGCCGAGATCGACGCAGCGCTGCCAGACTGCGTCGTAGTCGTGTGGACTATCCCAGCCGAATGTATCCATCCACTGCATCGGCCGGGGCGTTTCGCCCGCCGCGCGCACGTCGCGCATCGCGTGACCTGCGAGCAGCACGGCTTTGAGACCGAGTTCCCCGCAAGCAAAGTCCAGCTCTTCGATCGCCTCCTCCGGCGTGTGCATCGGGATGATCGCAACCGGCGTGAGTCGGTCGCCAAAGTCTGCGTATGCGTCGCGCAGGTAGAGATTGAAGCCGCGAGCGCTCCCGCGACGAATCTCGTCGTTGGCGATGTTGAAAATGATCAGTCCGTAGGTTGGATAGACGACGGCGAAATCCAGCCCGATTTCGTCGAGGCGCTCGTGCATTAGGCGCGGCAGCATCGCGGTCGCACGGTCGAGCGTGTTCTCTGCGGGGAACGCCCACCATGGCGGCCTCATCACACCGAAATCGCGACGCTGTTCGGGCGTCGCGTGCGCCATCGCCCTTGCGCCTTCGAACGTTGCCCAGAAACCGTCGTCGACACGCGCGCCTCCGGCGTCACGCAGATACTCTCGCACGAGAGGCAGGAACTCGAGGCAATGTCCGTCGGCGTCGATGATCGGGTGGTCTATGCGTTCGCGGATGTTCGCCGCAGTTCGGTGCGACATCGCTCTCTCCTTCTTGTTCGGTCAGATCGGAATCTTTTCCCAACAAGCGATCCTTTTCATCAACTCACAGTCACCGTAGTAGACTGCGTTGCGACCTTGCTGCATCCAGCGGATGCTGAGGTCGTTGTTCAGCATCAGTATCGCTGGTGCGATTTCGTCCGCGCTTAACCGTAGTCCGAGCGAACTTGCGAGCAGTGTGCCGTCGATCGTCGTCAGATTCGACGGGAACGCGAGGCTTGGTTCATCGGCTTTCGCACCACCGGTTGCTCCGAGAGCAAGCGAGACGATCAGCAGAGATGCAAATATGAAGTGCCGCATGCGTGTGCGGCGAGACTAATCGAGATCAGCCAGTAGGGCTATTGCTGGACGACGCGCGCGAGCTTGAGGAGTTGCGAGCTGATTTTGAGGTTCACGGTGCTGGCGGCGTAGGCGTTGACGTCGAATCGCAGGCGACCGCCGGAGAGAATGAAGCGGATGATCCCGCCTGCGTCGTAGAACGAGTCGGACTCGCCTACCGTCAGCACGCTACGGCTCTTCGCGGATTCCAGCAGCGGAGCCGCGAGCTCGTCGGTGTCCGTCGGCGCAAACAACACATGGCAGTCGCTGAGGAACTCGGATGATTCGATCGCGCGAACTTGGATTCCCCGGTTCTTCACTTCACGCCCTTCCATGAGTTCGTCGAGCAGTGTGTGAATTGGGCCGTCACCCACGAGACAGAAGACGATCGGTTCACCGTTCGGCCCAAGCGCGTCGTCAGGCCAGGAGACGAACTTCGCGAAGTTGTACAGGAACTCAGCCTTGAGCTTGTACTCTTTGCTGCTCTCGGCCTGGACCGCAGGTGGGCAGACAAGTAGGCCTCCCACGATGCAAAGCGCAGCCAGCCGTCGGAGTAAGCTCCGCCGGTCCCCCCTATGAATTTCATGTGTCACGTATCGTGTCCGCGGAAGTGTCTAGGTTACGGAGTCCAGGTGATCTTACCATACACACCGCGCGGCGCACGCGTGTTGGCGTTCCCGATTACGACGTTGTTACCGAACTCTCGCTCGCTGGGTGTGGCGAGGTTCTGACCTACGAGCGAGAACTCGATTTGCTCGAGTGGTTTCCACGCGATGCGTACGTCGGCGTTCCAGGCGGAGTCTACGTCGTGGTCGCTCACGCGATCTTTCCAACGCAGGATTGTGTCGAGAGAGAAGTTGGCGGGGAGATCCACCATCGAATGTGCGAAGACCTGATGATGCGGGCTCGCGTGCTCGAACCCGAGCGACGCGGGATCCGTCACTCCTGCGTCGAGTTCCAGGTCGAGCTTGATGTAGTTGTAGCCGCTGCGAATTTTCCAGTTGTCGGTAGGCTGTATCGCTGCGGCGATTTCGGCGCCGTAGACTTCGCCTTCCATGTTGTTCGCTGAGGTCAGGAATACCTGATTCAGGAGATTCGCGGCGTCGAAGCCAATTGTGGTGGGATTCACTAAGGGGCTGATGACTTCGGTCGTGCGCAGATTGTCGTAGTCGTTGAAGTAAGCGGCAATGTCGAGATTGAGGCGGTCGGTTACTTTGCCGCGCCAACCGAGCTCGTAGGCGAGCAGTTCCTCGGACTCGTAGCTGTCCACTCCGGCGAAACCGAAGGCGACGTCACAGGTCGCGCAAGGAAGGAAAGGGATCAAGCCCGCAAGCGCCGGATCGATCAGCGGCAGCCCCGCCTGCGGTACGACCGAGATCAACGTACGAATGCTGTCTTCTGCATTTGACGGCGTACGAACCGCGCGGGAGATCGAGCCCCAGAAGGTGTTCGTCTCGTCTGGGCGCAGTAGCACGCGCGCGCTTGGCTGCCATTCGAAACCAGTGAATTCATTGTCCTCGAACTTCGATCCCACGGTGAAGCGCAGCTTGTCGTCCAGCAGACTCAGCTGGCCTTGCAGGAATGCGCTGTACACCGGGTTCTGTTCGGCCGGTTTCACGGTGCTGACGGCGAAGTCGCTACGAATATCGCTGCTGTTCAAGCGATAACCGAGGCCCCAGATGAAGTCGAAGGAGTCGCTGAGTGCGACGTTGTGTTGGAACGTCGCATCGATGGTACGACGTTTCTCGCTGAATCCGCCATCGTCGCCGCGCGACGTGGAGTCGAAGTAGGCCTTGAACTCCATGACGTTGTCGTCGCCCAGCCAACGTCGAAACTCCACGACCGCGTTGCCGCCGGTCATGTCCGTCTGTTGTTCAGCGTTGAAGGACGAATAGGGAGGTGTGGGCGTCGGATCGGTGATGCTGCCTAGGATCTCGCCCTTGTACGCGTCGCCTTGGATTGTGAGCGTGGAGACTTCATCGAGATCCCATTCGGCCTTGAAGCCGACGCGACCCTGGTCCCATTCGTCGTTGCCCGAGTCGCTCGGCGTATTCTCGAAGTGATCGCGGTCGAAGTATTTGCCGTACACGCGAACGTGACCCGACTCGGAGATCTTCGTGCCCTGCCGAACGCTGACGAACCCGTGCTCGTACGTACCTCCGCCGGCTGAAACGAGCGTGCCCTGTGTGTCGACCGCAGATTTGGTAATGATGTTGATTACGCCGTTTACCGCGTTGGCGCCCCAGATTGTGCCTCCGGGACCGCGCACCACTTCGATGCGATCGATATCTTCGAGCATCGTGTCTTGGACGTCCCAGTTAACGCCGGCGAAAAGCGGTGAGTACACGCTACGGCCGTCGATCAGGACGAGGAGCTTGTTGGCGAAGCGGCCGTTGAATCCTCGCGCCGTGACCGCCCAGGCGTTCGAGTCCAAGCGAGCGACTTCCATGCCTGGTACCAGGCGAAGTAGTTCGGGAATCGTCGTCGCACCCGACCGCTTGATATCCTGCTGATTGAGTACGTAAACCGCTGCCGCGGAATCCGCCAAACTCTGCGCTTTCTTGGAGACCGAGAAGACCTCCACGTCCATGAGCGCCTCGAGGTCGAACCCTGCGAAGTCGTCCTGTGCGGCGCTATGGGTTGGCGCCAATAGCGCGAAACTCAGGGCTGCCAGCCCGATCATCCAACTCTTGTGAAGACTCATCATCACCTCCGCCCCCAACGATGTAGGCCGCATCCGACAAGGCTTATGCCATACGCCTAAAACTGAATTGGCGTACGGATGTCGAGAGTGAGTCGAATGCGCGGTTTAAGGCTATCAGAGTGATCGTACCGCCTGCCGCTTTGTTTTCTGCGGGGTCGCAGCGGCCGTTTGGAGCCCTCATCGGTACTGCTATATCTTCTGCTTTCAGATCAACTTGCGCCGTCTAGCGCGCGACGTGACCGGGCCGGCGCTTAGGATCGAATCGGCCTCCTATCGAAGCGAGAGAGAAAAAGTGGAAGACATCAAGGAATTCAAACAAGACTGCCTGTTCGACGAGCACGGCACGTTGTCGGCTTTCGTCGAGCAAGAGGTCGTTGCGACCGCGCTGTGTCGGGCGCTGGCCGCCGCTGCGTGGATTGTGGGGATGCTCGGCATTGCGGGCGAGGGCGTGGGGCCGCTGTCGATTGCGCTCGTGGTGTTTCCCGGTCTGATCGCCCTCTGGGTGGTCGACGTGTATTTCTCCTACGTCGGAGTCGTCTACAAAGTGCGCCGCTTGGCGGTGAGACGGATGATTGCGGATCTGCCGACTGAGTCGAGCGACGAGGTCGCCTCATGGGCAACTCCCGTCAATCCGTTCGATGGCGCCGACAAGAAGGGCGCGCTGCGCGATGCGCTTCTGAGCCCGTGGGTATTGCTTCCCTACGCGGTACTCGAATTTGCCACGATCATGAATCTGCTGCTCGCCTAGCCGACCGATTCGGCGAAGGCTCGTAGCTCGCGCGCAATGTCGGGCCCCGCGGGCCAGTACATGATCTCGCTGACGCCGTCCTTACCGGCGGCGTCGGCCATCGACCGAACCGCGTCGGCGTCTCCGACCCAACTCATCATCGATAGGTTTTCGCCGGCGGCATCGACGATTGCGCGGTCACGCTTGGTGACTTCGGTCACGTGTCCTTCGTGCACGCAGAGATGTCGTTCGTCTTCCGGGCGTTCTTTCTCGATTGCGGCGCGCCACTGCGCACCGAGCGGCAGCATGTCCACGCTGGTAGGATCGCCTTCCCACATGCCGTGGTAGACGACCGTGTACCACGGTCCAATCGAAGACTTTACGCGGTCACTTTCGATCGTTTCGCCTTCGGCCAAGACGGTGCCGCTGACAAGTTGGATGTGCCAATCCCAATCGGGAACGCCGCCGGAGAGACTCATCAGTCCATCGGCGATTTCTTTCGCGATAGCCTGACCCTTGGGCCCGGCCGCACTCAGGAGCAGCGGAACGTCGATGGGGCGTGCCGGCGCCAGGCCCGGCCGATGGATCATCTGTAGCTTCGCGCCGTCGTACTCGACGACCTCTCCGCGTAACAGGCCGCGAAGGGCTACGATGTAATTTCGCACGTATTTGAGCGTGAGCGGCTTTTTTCCGATGATCCATCTCGCGGATGCACCGGTCCCGAATGCGTATGCCATTCGGCCGGGGGCGAGTTCTTCCATAGTTGCGATCGCCGACGCCGTGGTCATGACGTGGCGGGTGTGCGGTACCAGAACGCCGGTGCCAAGACCGATGCGCTCAGTCTCTCGGGCAATCTGGCCGAGCCAAATGAAGATGTCTTCGTAGATCGCGATCGAATCGGCGAGCCAGACTCTCTCGTAGCCGAGCTCTTCGGCGAGGCGAGCGTGAGCAACGCAGTCAGGACCGGGAATCAGGCCGCAGGAAATACGCATATTATAATAGATGTCTCCGTGGGTCGTACTGCCGCAGTTCCCCGAGGCGGGCAGAGCTTTGCCCGGTCCACTATGGGAGGCAAGCGGCCCCGTCCGATGCACATACGTCGGGCACGCCCCCATTCGGGCGGGTGCTTGGCCGGCTAGCCGGTCAGGACAACGAGCGCCTGCGTCCACCCGAAGGGGCTACCGCCGGGCGTCGATCCGTGCTCGCCGTCCCAAGGTGAGCATAAACTCGTTTCCGCCCTGTACATTGAATGCTCAATTGGAATAAGCTGCCGAAATCGTAGGAGCTACCGGGCCCGTCCTTATCGGGCTATTCGGATCGTGGAGATAGGGTGTGCGCGAACGTGGGGCGCGTGTGCCGGGAGTTAGGGGTCTCATGTCGAGTTCGCCAATGCGTCACTGCCGTTCTGTATTTTCGACCACCTTTGCCGCTTTCGTTGTCTTCTCAATGGCGCTGCTGCCCATCGCGGTTGAAGCCCAGCCGCAAACGAAAGGTCAACAATCATGCATTGTCGGGATGAACCGCGCGCTGTCGAAAGTGGCCAAGGCTCAACATCGCCTCGTTGCGGATTGCGTCAACGACATGACCGACGGAGTGCTTGCCGCGACGCCGGGCAACATGGACGCGTGCCTGGCGGCGGCCGAAAGCCGCGTGGTCAAGGCGCAGCAGAAAGCCGCCAAGACCGATGCCAAGAAGTGCACCACCGTTCCCGACTTCGGTTACGTGCCGGCAGCAACGGGTAGCGCTTCAGCACGAGCGCAAGCGATCGAGCACCTCCACGATCTGCTTAGCGATGACGCGGAAACGCCGCTTACGCCGGGGTCGTCGACGGCTTTGCGCAACGCTTGCCAACAGGCCGTCGCCAAGACCTACACGCGAGTCAACGATGCGCGCCTGCGGGCTTTCATCGATTGCAAGAAAGACGGGCTCAAGATCAGTTCTATTGAGTCGTCTGCGCAGCTCGGAAACTGCATGGACTCCGTCGATTTCGACATCAAGGGCCGCATCGGGAAATCGTTCGAGAAGCTGGCGCGCGCGTATCTCAAGCGCTGCATCGATGTGGCCGATATCGCCGCTACGTTCCCAGGCGACTGCGTTGGGTCCGGTGACCTTCTCACCTGCATGGATCAGCGCTCACGATGCCGGACCTGCCTGACCCTGAAACAGACCGACAATCTCGATATCGCCTGCGAGCTCTACGACAACAATCTCGCCGACGGCAGCTGCGTCGATCCTGCTGCGGACGAGTGCGCCGGCGAGAACGGCGGCAACAATTGCGACGTCAATGCGACGTGCACCGACGAAGTTGATGGGTTTTCTTGCTCTTGCGATGCCGGCTACGAAGGCGACGGCGTCAACTGCACCGATATCGACGAGTGCACCGAAGGCACCGACAATTGCCACGCGTTCGCGACTTGTACGAACACCGAGGCCAGCTTCGATTGCGCATGTGACTTAGGCTTCAGCGGCGACGGGATCCTATGCGTTGACGACAACGAGTGTATTGGCGAAGGCACGGGCAATAACTGCCACGCTGACGCTACCTGCATGAACACGGTCGGTGGGTTCACCTGCGACTGTAATCCCGGCTACGTCGGCCCCGGGCAGGACTGTATCGATCAGAACGAATGCGCGATGTTCGTCGATAACTGCGATATCCACGCGTTCTGTACCAACATCCCAGGCAGCTTTACCTGCACGTGCGACCCGGGTTACAGCGGTAGCGGCGTCGTCTGCGTTGACGACAATGAATGCATCGGTGAAGGCACGGGCAACAACTGTCATCTCAATGCTATCTGCACCAATGCGCCCGCCGGCTCGTTCTCCTGCGCTTGCGCGCCGGGTTTCTCGGGTGACGGCGTCGCGATCTGCGACGATGACGACGAGTGCGCTCTCGGCACCGACAACTGTCACGCGGAAGCGACGTGCTTGAATACGAGCGGCAGCTTCGATTGCACCTGCAACGCCGGTTACTTCGGCGACGGTGTCACCTGCACCGACTACGACGAGTGTGCCGGCGAGAACGGCGGCGATAACTGTTCCGTCGATGCGAACTGCATCAATGAGCCGGGTACCTTCGACTGCGAATGTCGAGACGGCCACTACGGCAATCCGTTCGCTAGCGTCTGTAGCCCGATCACGGTGACGCTGACGTCGCCGACCCATGGCATCTTCACGCAGGCCGGCACCATCGGTGTGACGGGTGTGGTCGTGGCGAATCCGTACGGGGATGTGCAACTGACGATCATGGCCGGCGACGATTCGCCGATCGTCGTACCGATCAATCCGGTAGACGGCTCGTTCTCGACGACGATACCGCTCGATCCGGTACTCATCTTCAACGGCGTGCGCGCCGAGGTTACGCAGCTCTCTACCGGCTTCACGGTACGTGACCGTGTGGTGGTTATTTCCGGCGACTCGCGGCCGTACGGTGGTGAAGTCGAACAGAGCGTCGGATTGCGTATCACCGATGCCGGCTTCGACGCATTCGGTCCGGTACTGACCAGCCTCGTTGACCTCGATCCGTCGACTCTATTGCCGGTGGGCACCAAAATCATCGACAACGAGTGTTACCTGTTGGGCCTCATCTGCGTCGATGCAACGTTAGCGTCGGTAAGTCTCGACGGCTTTTCTCTCGAACTGGATTCGAGGACGAATCTCGTTCACGGCGACATCACGCTCGATCGCTTGGACGTCGATGTTCAGATCTCGGGCGACATCAGCTGCGGTCTTCGGATCTTTGCCCTCGAGACGGTCATTTCCGGTGACTACGCTCTCGAACCCGATCCCTCGGACAACACGATCATCGACGTCAACCAGCTGGCGGATGTGGGCATTCAGTTCTTGCCGTCGTTCGCGTCGGAATTTTATAGCGGCATCTGTGATGCGCCGATTATCGGCGACATCGTCCAGTCTCTCGTGGGTGATATCGAGCAACTTACGAGGGACGGCTTCGTAGGCTTCCTGGCCGATCCGGACGGAGGCGGGCCACAGGACGCTCCTGTTGCGCAAGCGATCGAAGACACGTTGGCTGACGTTGAGCTGACCGGAGCCATCGGTGGTGGTTTCGGCGTGAACCTGGACACGCCGCTGTTCTCGATTCCGGAAGACAACTTCGGCATCACGCTCGCTTCGGGCGCGATCATGTCGACGATCACTCCGGATCCGAGTGCGCCGACGGTTACCGAGACGTACTACATCCCGCAGACTTATCCGTTCGCGCAGCTGGCCTCCGGTACGAGCCCCAATGGCGTCGCTTACGACATGGCCATGGTGATGTCGGACTCGGTGTTCAATCAGGTGCTCGCGTCGCAGGTCGAAGCGGGTTCCTTGAGCTCGGAGATTACCGAGGTTGAGTTTGTACCGGGGACCGGGTTGCAGACCATCACGGCGGGCGTGCTGTCGTCGTTCTTGCCGGAGTTCGGACAATTGGATCCGCTGACACCGCTCAAGTTGCGCATCACGCCGACGATCACGCCGGTGCTCAGTGGCAATACCGGCGGCGCGGGCGAGGTCGCGGAACTGCTGATCTCGCACATGCTCATCGAGGTCGTCACGGTAGGCTTGCCGGAAACCGGCTACGGTGTGCTGACGTTGGATCTACTGTCGGCGTTCGACTTGGCGATCGACGTCGGGACCGGTGATCTGGTGCCGTCGCTGATCGAGCCCGATCCGGCCAACATCGCTTTCTCGGTGCTCGACAACCCGCTCGGCATCAGTGAGGCAACCGTGCAGTTCGTACTGCCGGGTCTGATTGCGCCGATCGTTCCGAGCCTGGCCGGTGCGTTCGGAGCCTTCCCGCTGCCTGCCTTCTTGGGTCTACAACCCTCGGTGGTTGATGTCGCGCGTACCGGAGACTTCATCGGCATCTTCCTCACGACGGTGGCGGCCCCATGAACGAGAGGAAGCCGTCAAACGAGAATCGATCCGGGACGAGCAGGACGACCATGAAGCGATCCAAACACGCATCCACCATTCTTATCGCGACGTTGCTCGTGGCTGGGTTCACTGTGCCGGCGTCGGCGCAGTTCCAGAACCCGGAACAGCGCAAGTGCATCACGTCGATCAACAAGGCGGCCGGCAAGCTGGCGAAGACTTTCAGCAAGTCGGTTGCGCGATGTGCGAAGCAGGTTGAGAGCGGTGGAACGCTCGACCCGGTCGAATGCGTGGCCGCCGATCCGGGCGGACGAATCGCGAAGGCGCAGGGCAAGTTGCTCGTGCAGGAAGCCAAGAACTGTTCCAACGTGCCGGACTTCGGCTATACGAACGGCGCAACGGCCAACACCGCGGTGTTCCTGGAGGGACTGGAGCTTGCGGAAGACATCTACGGCGAAGACACCGGAGGGACGATTCCTCCTGACCCGTCCGGTTGCCGTGCGGCCGTGGGCAAAGCCTACACGAAGCTGTCGGATCAGGTCTTCAAAGATTTCGTGAAGTGTAAGAGCGATGGGCTGAAGACGGCTGGTATCGGTTCGTCGGCGCAACTCGAGGCTTGCTTCAATACTGTCGCGACCGACGTGAAGGGGAAGCTTCGCAAGGCGACGACGAAGCTGATGGTGAGCTTCCTCGGGAAGTGCCCGCTC
The DNA here is from genome assembly GCA_029262375.1 of Deltaproteobacteria bacterium. Lineage (GTDB taxonomy): Bacteria > Desulfobacterota > Binatia > UBA1149 > SPBQ01 > JAJCZM01. The sequence continues at coordinate 148,906 of JAJCZM010000049.1, read as the reverse complement.
ACGCAGGTGCCGAACGTATTGCCCGGCTTTTGTGGAGGCGCACTCGGGGTCCTCGACTTCGGTCTGTGCATGGATCGTCTCGTAAGGTGCCGCTCCTGTTTGATGCTCAACAGCGTCGACGGTCTGACCCAGGATTGTGATTTCTTCGACGAAGGCGTCGTGAACAACAGTTGCCCGGCGATGGTCACGACGACCACGACCAGCACGACCAGCACGACGACGACGACGATGCAGCAGTGTGGCGACGGCTTCCCTCAGGCAGGCGAAGAGTGCGACGACGGCAACCCGAACAATCAAGACACCTGTACCAACGCGTGTACGATTGCGATTTGCGGCGACCACGTGCGCTGTTCGAACGCGTCGTGCACGAGTGGGCCGGGCGGCGCGGAGGAAGCGTGTGACGGTATCGCCAGTTCGCTGTGTCCGGGCGCCTGTCTGCCGGACTGCTCCTGCCCTGGCACTACGTTGCCGCCTACGACGACGACCACCACGACCACGACGACGACCACCACGACCACGACGCTACCTGACGATCTGATCTTCGTGTTCCCGACGGCGTGTATCGACGCGGTCCTCAATATTCCGATCGCCGGTGGTCCGCAGCAGATCAAGACCTTCGGTTCGGTCACCGTGCGCGTTGAGCTCGGTACGCTCGGCGACGCAGATACGGACGGGTTGGACGATGTCGAGGCTGAGGTCATCGACATGTTGTTTGAATCATCGACCGCGCAGGGCGACCTCGAGCTTAGGCTGCGCGACGACACGGCACACCCGGCCGTGGATCAGAGAACGCGCGGTATCATCGAGGAGACCGTCAATGTGATCCCGGGCGAGATTGATATCACGCCGCTCGGCGGTGGCGGTAGCGCTACTGTCCAGTTCGATACGTTTATCGAGGCGGAGATCGTGGGCATCATCAATACGGTGATCCATCACGATACAGTGATCGATCTGCAGGGGACGTACTCCAGTGTGCCGCCGGCTCCTGGCGAACTGCTGGTGATGCAGAATCCGTCGCCTGTCGATGTCTTGAACCCGTTCGACGTGATTTTCTTCGACGCGACCATCGATTCGGCAACATTGGATCTGGCCGCATCGACTTGCGAGTAAGCGAGCACCGGAGCGTTTCTCAGTGAAACGCTCCGGCTGACTTGCGGAGACCCGTTTGGCCAATATCGGTTACATTCAAGTCGTCAGACACTGCAATCATCTTTGCGGTTTCTGCTCGAACCCGACGTCTCCGTACACACACGACTTCGACTCAATGAAGGTCCTGGTGGACGACTTTGTCGAGCGCGACTATTTCGGAATCATCCTGACCGGCGGTGAACCTACGCTTCACCCCGAGCTACCGAAGATCACGCGCTATGCGCGCGATTGTGGACTCCACGTCCGCATGATCACGAACGGTCACAACCTCGGGAACGAAGGTTTTGCGCAGGAAATGGCCGATGCGGGGCTTCAACTCGCGCACGTGTCGGTTTACTCGATCCGCCCTGACGTCGAAGAACGGCTGCGTGGCATGAAAGATACGCTCGGTCGCGCGATGAGTGGAATCGAAGCTGCCCACAACGCCGGCATAGACATCAACATCAACTGCGTGATCAATGCGTTCAATGCGGATCATCTGCATGAGAACATTGAGTACTGGCTCGAACATCACCCCTACATTCGCCACTTTGTGTGGAACAACCTCGACCCCTCGATGGGGAGGGCGGAGGTCAATCAAGACCAGTACACGCCGCGGTTGGCCGATTTCGAGCATTCGCTGCGTCGTGCACTGACCCTGCTCAACGATAGTGGGCGAACGTTCCGAGTCGAGAAAGTTCCGCTGTGTTACATGGCGGACTTCGCATGGGCGAGCACCGAGACACGAAAGATCGTGAAACTCGAAGAGCGCATCGTGCACTTCCTCGACGACAAGCAAACCGTCCGGCAGACGGACTGGGACCATCTGTACGCCGACGTCTGTGCCGCCTGTTCGGTACGCGAAATATGTGGGGGCTTGTTCAATCGCGGCGATGGTTACGATCCAGCAGAACTATATCCGTTGTTCATGCCGCTGGAGCCGATCGTTGAAACGATTCTGAATGATCCGGGTGATCCCACGACCCAGTTTAAGAATGTTACCGAGTGGCGCGCCGCCTTCGACGCGCACAACGCTCGTCGCGCCGCCGACCCCGACTCCGTGCCAGAACAGGGCGACGCGTTGCCGGGAGTCGGTCAGGTCACGGACCAAGGCCTGCGGTTGTATCATTCGAAGAGGAAGTCCGAAGGGCGCCGAGCCGAGAAGCGCGGCGTCTCGATGGAACGGCCGGCCGTTAACGAAGACTGACCGGCGCACAGCTCGCGCAGCCGCTACGACCCGATCGCTTCGAAGTGGGCATTCCACTTCATGATCTCATCCATGACCGATCGACCCGCCGCCGACGGCTCGGCGTAGCGTTCTAACGTCTCGCACGCGGCGCGATTGTTTTCTCGAATTGCGCGCCGCCGCCGCTCGAAGTTTGGATCGCCGGTCACGGGATGCGCGACTTCGGCGAGGCGTTCGTACAGGCGCTCGACCGGCAGGAACGCGTGAACGCCCAACAGTACGCCGTGAAGCGGTCGCTCATCGGGGCGGAACGGTGACGGATAGTTCGGCGCAAACGCATTCTCGATGACCGGAGCCATGGTCCAAAGCATGTTGATCTTGTTGTGCGAGTGCTCGTGGATGAGCGCTTCGGCGAGCGTCATCGGTTCCGGGTGCAACGATAGATAGATCGTTCCGATCATTTCCTGATAGGACGCGGAGAGATGGGAGTGTGCGTCGAAACCGACAGGCACGAGCTGTTGGATTAGCAATTCGATCTCATCGGCAACGGCAGGAACACCGGTGCGAACCAGCTCGAGACCCGCACGCATCGCTCCTGCCCACTCGTTGTCGGACTTGCCGCCTAGATCCAGTGCGTTTCCAGCTTTGTCCGGATGCGTCTCGTGTTCGGCGAGCGGGCTGTCGTCGGCCAGTGCGAGACGGACCGCGCCTGAGACGTGGGCTGCAGCCGGTGAGCTGATTGGAGTTTCCCCGGACGCGATCTCCTCCCAAGACAATGTCGTCGGTGCTGACGTGCCCACGTACGTGAGTCCGTCGGCGTGCATCCGGCAACTCGCTGTATCGCTCGGAAGCGTGAGCATCGTGTCGGCACCGATCAGGATGAAACGACGCGGCGTAGGCGAGAGCAGGATCGCGGGGGCTGCGTTGCCGGCGATAGCGAGCTCCGCGTAGAGGGTGGCGCAAAGCTGAGCGATCCACTTCGGTGCGTCGCTCGATGCGCCGGCGGCGCCCGCGAGGAAGCGAATCAAGCCGCCGATCGTCGGCTTGCGCAGCGCGCTGAGGATAGCGCCGGGCTCGGACGCGGCGACTCCTTTGCAGTGCTTCTGTAGCGCTTCGAGCGCTCGCTGCTCGCTGCTTTGCTGCGCGAGCCGCATGCGCATGAGATCGCGATACTGCAAGCTCAGATACTGCGACAGTAGTGTTCGTACCGTCGTCGAGTCATCGCTGGGTAGGGTCAGGTCCACGAAATGTGGAAGAGACCGAGAGTCTTTGCGGCTCATCCCGTCGATGCAGCCATCTCTTGCGAGTCGTCCGCAAGCGCGCGATCTTGCGGGTCGATCGGCTTCATCCACTTGTAGCCATGTGCACGCACGGCGCTGATGTGGAGCCCCTCGCAGTGCTCGCGCATTGCGCAGTCCCTACAACGGTGGCTGTGGGTGTAGTAGTCCTCGACTACGTAGTTGCGTGCGAAGCCGAACGTATCGAGTTGTCCCTTGTCGATCTCGGGCTTGAGACGGCCGAGGAGACCCTGGTCAAACTTATCTTTCGCGGCGGGATCGCCGATTGTGAGCTCGTCTAGCGCTTCGAGGATCGAGCCCTTACCGCCGGTGTCGCCCGGAGTGAGCTCCGGTCTCGAGGCGTTCATGTCGCGCAGCACCGAATCATCGAGAACGCTCAGGCGCTTGCGTGTCGGCCGACCGGTAATGCAGGTCGGAACGTTCTCGACGGGAATCTCCGCCTCGAATTCGCTGAAGAACTCCTCCAGGTTGGGGATCTTGTCGCGCGCGTCGGTGAGGCGTTCGTAGTTAGGCAGCGTCAGCGCGAGGCGTGGGTGTCCGGTCGGATAGTTCTTGCGAACGTGGTCTGCGTTGTCGCTTGTCAGCTTCAGCTGCACCTCGAACGCGTAGTCGGCTGTGAGCAGCGTGTCCAAGTCACTCGTGCCCTCGACGATGACGCGGTCGATACGATCGGCCGCAATGCTTCCGTCGGCAAGGCCGCTGATGAGGTCCGCGTTGTCGGCGAGTTCGAGAATCAGCGATTGCCAGCCCGCGCTCTTCATGGCAGGGCGTGCCGAAGCGAGGTCGTCCGCGCGCACCCAGACGGTGCCGTACTGTGCGGGCGATTCGCGCACTTCGTCGCCGTTTCCCGTGATTCGGAACGCATCGAAGCTATCGTCGCGAACCGAATCCATCTTGTTTTCAAGCGTGTCGCAGACCCGCTGCAGGTAGCAGCGATCGCACCGAATCTTCTCGCGGCAGCTGAGCGGCATGCCGCGCGTGGTCCACAACTCATACTCTTCGTAGCGCCCGCGAACCTCGTCGTTGAGCTTGTACGGATCTTGAATGAGGTGCTCGAAGTTCTCGAGATAAGGCGGCGGGAAGCGATTGAACCAAATGTGAAGATCTTCGCGTTCGCTGTACGCTAGCGCTGTTTGAATGTGCGGCATCGCTTCGTCGATGTCGTACACGAGTGTGTCGCGGTGCTTCTCGTCCCACGCGTAGCCGAACGGGATGAGATGGAGCAGGTCGAATTCACCGACGCCCATCGCGATGAAACGATCCAACAACTCCGGAAGCTTTTTGATGTTGCCGCGATTGAGGCAGACATCGATGTTGACGATCGGGCGACCGTCCTCGAGTGCGAGGCGCAGTCCTTCCACTTCTTCCTCGAACGCACCCTTCACGCCCACCAGCGCGTCATGAACTTTCGCGTTGTGTCCGTGAATGGAGAACGTGATCTCCTGGAGTCCCGCGTCGAGGCAGCGGTTCAAGAACTTCGGATAGGAAAATAGCCGACCGTTCGTCACGGTCTGCACGCGCCGGTAGCCCGCGAGCGCGCCGTACTTGATGAACTTGATGTAGCTCGGATGAATTGTCGGCTCACCGCCCGAAAGAATCAGCCGCGTTGCGCCATTGCGGCGGCCGTCGATGATACGTTTTTTGATCTCCTCTTCGGAGGCCATGGTTTCGTTGTGGGCCAGGATGTCGAGACAGAACGTACACTTGTTGTTGCACATGCTGGTGAGGCGAACCCAGTTGCGCTTCTCGTGGGCTGCTTCCTCGTGTGACTCTTGTTTGTCCATCTCTGTTTACTCTATCCGTCGGCCTGTTGGTTGCGTGCGACCAAGTCCGGCCCACGCGCATTCTCGACGGCGGCGACTGTCGAGACTTAGTAGTTTCATTCTCCTTCGACTTCGATGCAATGGCTTTCAACATCCTGCCCCCTGACTGAGGCGACGCGAGCAGCGGCGCAGGGGCGGTACTGGAGCCTTCAGCAGCGCAAATGCGTGCGCCCGCCGACTTTGGGACGCGGCGCGCCATTACCGGGCCCTGCCTCCCATCGGTGCCGTTGCGAATCGCTGATTGGTCGAGTTGTCACGGGCTGCAAGGGGATGGGCGGAGATCGTGACCGACGCAGGCGGGGATGCACGGCCCCATTCGCAGCATCCTCACCATCGCTGGGCGAGCGATCCGCATCCATGCTCGGATGAGGTCAGCGGAAAGACGCCGGAACGCCCGTGTTGCTCTTGACGCATCTGCGGCTTCTGATGTAGCTTTCTTTGCATCTATTGTCGGAGAATAGCGCAAGCAACCTGTGAGTTGGGGGACTAGATGGCGCGTCTTGACAACTTAAATTCCCGCCTAGGCCGAGGTTCGCTCGCTTGTCGAGTACCGCTTTCGGTCGAAATCAGTAGCGACGGCCCCGATCCGCGGGGCAGCTAGGAGATGGTATCCATGCCGAGAATGAAGCGTGAGCGCATAACCCGGAACGGTTTTAATCCAGAGCACGCCTGCAATTGGGGTCGTAGTGTCGTGCCTCTGCTCTTTCTCTTGCCGATTGTGGCGATGCTCGTCACGCCGGCAACTTCGTACGCCCAGTTGGACAAAGATCAATCCAAGTGTGTGCAGACGCTGAACAAGGACGGCGGCAAGGTATCGAAGTCGAAGAGCAAGCTCGGCCAGAAGTGCCTAAAGGATGGTGCCAACGGCAAGCTGCTCACGACTGCTGATCTCTGCATCTCGGACGACGAGAAGGGGAAGGTTTCGAAATCGAAGGCCAAAACCCTGACCGACGAAGCCGGCAAGTGCGCGACCGGAACCGGTTTCGTGTCGATCAACGGTGCCCAGACCAACACGTCGAACGAGTTCCAGACGCTCGCACTACTGACCGATCTTTTGGGCGGCACGCTCGATACGGCGGTGCAGATCGACAAGTCGAACGCCAAGTGCCAGCAGAAGGTCCAGAAGGCCGCTGACAAGGTCCTGGCTACCAAACTGAAGTCCTTTGCCAAGTGCCTGAAAGCGGCGCTGACTACAGCAACCGACAACGTACCGCTCGACAATTGTCTACTCGGCGTACAGGGCGATACGAAAGTACAGAAGGCAATCGCCAAATTGGCCAGCACGCGCGCCAAGAGCTGCGATGCGCTGCCTCTGGCGACCATCTTTCCCGGCGACTGTGCAGGCGCGGCCACACCGGTGGACTTCGACAACTGCGTGGACGCACTGGCGGAATGCCGTGCTTGCACGACCGTCGGGGGCACGAACGGTCTCTCCGTCGACTGCGACCTCTTCGACAACGGTCTTGCCGACCTGTCTTGCGCTGCGGCGGCTCCGGTCTGCGGTGACGGCAACATCGACCCGGGTGAAGAGTGCGACAACGGTGCAGAGCCGATTTGCTGCTCCGCGACCTGCACCAACGAACTCGACGGTCTCGATTGCGATGACTCCGCCTTCTGCAATGGCGCAGACAGCTGCCTCGCGGGTGCCTGCACCAACGCAGGCGATCCCTGCACGGCCGGCGGCGAGTGCAATCAGGTCTGTAACGAAGCGGCGGATAACTGCTTCGATCTTTCAGGCACAGGCTGCACTGATGACGGCAACGTCTGCACGGACGACGAATGTAACGGCTCGGGCGCATGCCTACATCCGAACAACGTGGCTCCTTGCGACGACGCCGACGCCTGCACGACGGTGGATGTCTGTAACGGTGGCGGAATCTGCATCGGCAGCACCCCGCCGAATTGCGACGATTCGAACATCTGCACCGACGACAGTTGTGACTCGGGCAGCGGCTGTCTGAACGTCAACAACAGCGCGCCGTGCAACGACGGCGTATTCTGCAACGGTGCTGATACCTGCGGGAGCGGCAGCTGCTCCATCAATGCGGGCGATCCTTGCCTGGGCGGCGCCCAGTGCAACGTCACCTGCAACGAGGGGCCGGACACTTGCTTCGATCCGGCGACTACCGGTTGTGACGAAGGGGTAGGCGGTCCCAACGATGCTTGCGACGCGACCACGGACGAATGCGATGGCGCCGGCAACTGCGTCAACCTCGATCCGGCGGAAGGCCCCGAGCTCTGCTACACAGCCGGTGACGAAGACTGTGACGGTAACGCAGACTCGGCTGACACCGACGCAGATTCGATTTGCGCCACGAACGGCACCGAGACCTGCACCTGCGGCGATGCATGCGAGATTCGTCGTATGCTGCCGGTCGTAGGCGGCGGACCGGTGAGCTTGGGCGCACTCGCTCCTTGGAGCGTGAACGGTTTGGGTACGGTCGAAACGGCCGACACCGGCGCCGGCGCAACGACGGCCCCGGCGGAAGGCACAGGAACGAGAGATCTGGCGTACACCTTCGCGGGTGTGCCGGGCAACCTCGACATGTGGTGGGGCTTGAGCGACGACGCGGTTCCGGGTGCGGTTCCGCCTCACGGTTCAGCGTCTGAGCCGCTACCCATTGATGACCTCGCAGGAGCTCCTGCAGCAGGTCTGGGAACTACGACGGTCATCTACCGACGTACGGCCGACGCCATTCCGTGCTTCACACCACCTGGCGGTTGCCCGACGACCGACAACTGGGAACTCGACATGGATACCAGCTCGGGCACGTGGGCTGCGTTCTCCAGCCTGATTGACGTGACGGCGCTGGCTCCGGCGGCTCTGGCCACCGAGGCCTCGACGTACCTGACCGGTACGGCCGCTGTCGCGATCTCCGGCAGCTCTCAGACGATCGGCGTTCGAGAGACCTACGAGGTGGGCTCGACCGACACGGCCATCGACGGCATCTTTGATGCAGCGTCGACGCTCTCGACTGAGTTCTACGGCATTAACTTCACACCTCAGATCTACGGCACGTTCCGCAATGCGAACGTTTGCCCGTAACAGGCGGATGGGTGGCAAGATGAAAGACGATAAGACGCTTGACTCCATGGAGACGGACATGAGCGAACGGCTCTCGAGAAGAAACTTTATTCGCATGGGCGCAACCGGCCTCGGCGTGGCGGCAACGCTTCCTCTGGCAGCAAGTGTCGCGGGCGCGGGCGCAGGCCAGGCACCGGCAGGGTCCTCGTCGGCGAACCCGGGTGAAATCGATGCCGAGCAAGCTGCGGTAGAGCAGCGCAAGGCCTCGCTGGAATCGGCACTCACCTCGTTGGTGTCGCCGCTTGCGGCGGGCTCCTCGGTGGCGAGTGCCACGGTGGAGTCGATCGCCGTTGATGCTTGGGATCGCGGTGTGATCTCGGTGCAGGACGGTCGCGGACGCGCTTGGGCGGTAGAGGTCTGCCGGCGAGCCGGTGACGACGCCAACGTGCGGCCCGTCGCGGTGACTGAGCACTACAGCCTGTTCATCCGTAACGGTGCGAACGGGAGTACGCCCACCGAGCAGCAGATCGGCCGTGTGGTCGCGGTACTTCGTGATCGCATTCGCGCGAACGAGGGCTCGCAGGCGAGCGTCGAACTGCCCACGCGCAAGCAGCTGTGGGCATCGATGAACTACCGCGCGCTCAAGGGCTAAAGGGTATACAACTCGATGAGCACTGCAGCCACAACGGTTGATACTGCCAATCGCTCCGTACGCGTCGAGGTGGACCTCGGTGTGCACGCACGCGATGCCGTCTTCGGGGCGGCGTACGTGTTCATTGATCGCTGCTACGTTTGGCTCGACAAAGCCGCGAACGGCAATCTGGTCGTCGAATTGCGGGCGCGCGGCGACGATGACAGCGCGCTCGAGGATCTTGCGGGTGAGTTTGGTAACGAGCTCCTTGCGCAATCCACACGCAGCGCCGTCTATGAGCGCAGCGGGGATTTGATCCAAGCGATCGTCAATCGTGCCCTAGTAGGGGCCGGTGCGGGAGGGGGTGCGACGTCAGCGCTCGATCTTTCCGAACTCGAGTCTCTGGAACTCGATGACGAGCCGTTCGACGATCCTCTCGGCATTGCCATGTCGTGGGAAGAGAAATACGGCAAGAAGTCTCCTGATGAAGAGAAGACAGAGGGCTCCAAGAAGTGAGCACCGTCAAATTTCATCGCTCAATATATTTTCCCGATGCCGTATCCGAGGGTGTCGCGGTGTTCGCTGAATACGGACAACTGCGAATTGACGAATCGGATGCGGATTACATTGAGGTCAGCGTGGACGCGACTGACACCGATAGTGAGGGGGCGCTCGTAGGAGCGTTCGCTAATTATGTTTTGGGAGCTTCCGTACACGCTCATCAAGAGCAGGCCGGCTGACCTTCGTTTGAGGGTTTGGTCGATCGGTACGGAGTAAGAGGTAAATACAGTGGCAAAAAAAGACCAGGACTTTCCTAAATTTGAGCGTACAGCCAAGGGCATGCTGAAGTCCGACGAGAACGATCTGGTATCGGACCTCGATCTGACCGCGGGCGATGGCTCTCCGGAAGACATCATCCTTGCGCAGCACGTGTCGCACGGTTCGCATGGTTCTCACGGCTCGCACGGATCCCACGGCTCGCACGGATCTCACGGATCCCACGGTTCGCACGGCTCGCATGGATCCCACGGTTCGCACGGTTCGCACGGATCCCACGGCTCCTGGTAGCGCTTCGTCGCAGCGGCTCACCGAGCGATTGCTCGCGCGACTACTCGAGCGATGAATCGCGCGATCCGCCGCATGGTCCGCCGATTGTCCGCTGCTACGAGTGCCGTTAGTCGCTAGGGACCGGCTGGTCCGCAACCGTTCTCCCCAGTCCGCCCACGAAAGGCAGTTTCAGCGGATCACTGAAATCAGGGCCGCCCCGCATCTCCGGGCGGCCTTCTTTCATGGGGCGCAGGTCGCGCTCGCCATAAAGCGTCAAGTATCCAGCATCGAACCCCGCGCAGGCCGCCCTAGCGGCGCAATCTTCACAGGCATGCCCATAGACGCCCTGCGGCGCCTCATCCGACGCCGGATCGTAGCGGGGGAGCGAGGGGTCGATACACAGCGGTAGTCCGCTCACGACCGCGGTGCAGGCGTTCTTGGCCGTCTCGTCGAGAGCGCGGCGCACGTATGGCTCGACCATGCTCCAGCGAGGTACTAGGCGTGAGCCATCTTCGCGCGCGCGTCCCACGAGCAGGGACATGCGCATTCGCCAGTTGGCGACCTTGAGGACTCCCATGGCTGCGCCCAGATCGGGAAGATGGCGCATGTTAGAACGCGTGATCACGGTGGTCACCGCCACCTCCAGGGAAGCCTCGTGGGCTCGCTTGAGCCCGCTGATGGTCTGCTTGAAGCTTCCCGGTGCGTTCGTGTGATAGTCGTGCAGTGCGCCGGTAGCGCCCTGTAGCGCAATATCGACCGGGCCGAGTCCCTCGGCGGCCAGCGTACGCGCATATGAGGGGTAGGCGAGACGGCGGCCGTTCGTTTGCAGTCCAATACGTTCGAAGCCGAGATGCTTGGCGGCGGCGATCCAACTCGGCAGCGCATCGTGCAGCGTCGGTTCACCGCCGACGAAGTGGACAACGTTGGCTCCTTCGCCGCGAGCTTTTTCCAAACGCGCACGAATATCGGGCGGAGCGCTCGGGGGAGCCAAGTCGGCCTGGCTGCAGAACCGGCAGTGGTTGTTGCAACTATGGTCCAGCGAGATAATGAGAATCTGCATCTGCGTGCCCCGTAGGGGGTGGCAACGTTGGCTCGGTTACAGGCGCATGTCCAGCCGGTCGGTTGTCACACATTGACCGCGCGCGATGCGAAAGGAGTGCTACCGCACATGCCCGCTTCTCTCGATCTGCTTCCGTTCAATCTTCGTCGTTTCGAAGACTTTTCGTTCCTCAGCAACGACCTCGGTGAGTGCACCTTTCTCAGCAACGACGACGCCGATCGCTTTTTGAAGGGAGAAGCTCCCTGCGACGATGCCACGACGGACGAACTGCGCACGAAAGCCTTCGTTGCGGGCACCGTAGACAACGACACCTATGCCGATCGATATTGGGCGAGACGGCCGCATCTCGATCAAGGACCGATTCTGCACGGATTCGTTCTAACCGAGCGTTGCAATCTCGGCTGTCAGTACTGCCACTCCTCGGTCGTGGGGATGGACCGCACCGAGACCGACATGAGCCCCGAGACCGCAGAGAAGTGTGTCGATTTTGCACTTCAGACGAGCTCCGGTGGTCTGACGATCGAGTTCCAGGGCGGCGAGCCGATGGCCAACTGGCCCGTGCTTCAGCACATCATCGAGTACGCGCGTGAGCGCAACAAGATCGCGAACAAGACGCTGAGTTTCGCTGTCGTGACGAACATGACGCTCATGGACGACGAGCGTCTCGATTATCTCATCGAGAACAAAGTGCAGATCTGCACCAGCCTCGACGGCCCGCAAGACCTTCACGACAAGGTACGCATCATGCGCGGCAAGGAAGGCGGTAGCTCGTGGGAGCATGCCTCGAGTTGGGTGCGCAAGATCAACGAGCGCTATCGCGACATGGGGCTCGAAGAGGGGCTCTACCACGCGGAAGCTCTGCCGACGATCACGCGCTACTCACTCGACCGAGCCGAAGAGATCGTCGACACCTACGTTGACCTCGGCTGTCGCGCGATTTTCTTGCGTGTACTCGATCCGTTCGGTTTCGCTGCAATCACGAACCACACGCTCGGCTACGACATTGACGAATTCCTCGCGTTCTACGAGAGAGCGCTCGACTACATCATCTCGCTCAACAAGCAGGGCGTTCAGGTGATGGAGCGTCTTGCTGCGATCATGCTCAGCAAGATGATCGGCGGCTACGATCCAAACTATCTCGACCTGCGAACACCCGGCGGCGCGGTTGTCGGGCAACTGGCCTACCACCCCGACGGATCCATCTACACAAGCGACGAAGGCCGCATGGTCGCGGCGATGGGCGATGAGTTCTTCAAACTCGGTCACGTCGACAATACGAACTACTCAGAGATGATGGGTGGTGATCTCGCTCGGAGCCTGGTGCTCGCGAGTTCCAACGATCAGCTTCCCGGCTGTGCGAGCTGTGCCTACAAGCCGTATTGCGGGCAGCAACCCGAATATAACTATGTCACGCAGGGCTCGATCCAGGGCCGGATGATCGAGTCTACGTGGTGTCGCAAGCACATGGGGATCTTCGACATGCTGGTGAAGCGCCTAAACGGTGCGGATCCCGAGACACGTGCGATCTTTGAACGCTGGACGATCTCGCGGCCGCAAGAGCAGTTCATTCAGTCCGCGGACGCTTAGTTCCGAGTCAGTGCGTCTAGTCCGCGCCCCGGATGGGGCTCTGGCAATGCGGTGGTGGACCCGGCAAGCTTGATGTGCCCGCCCGAAGAGCGGCCGGCACGACTTCGATATGAAGGCACTCATCAAAGTAGGCTATGCCTGCAACGACCACTGCTCGTTTTGCCACACGTTCGACGTGCGCCATATCGACGATAGCGAAGAGGCTATCGACCGTAAGATCGTGCGTGCCGCGGAACTGGGTCATTCGATGGTCGTGCTTTCCGGCGGCGAACCGACCATGCGTCCTGAACTCGTGCACTGGGCACAGCGCACTGCCGCACTCGGCCTGGATTTCGGGCTGGTCACTAACGGGCGCATGCTCAGCTACCCGAAGCTGCTCGACAAGCTGCTCGCGCTGCGTCTTCGATACGTCTACCTCTCGTTGCACGGTGGTACAGCCAAGGTGCATGACGCCAACGTACGCTCCGAAGCGTTCGAGCAGACGTTCGGTGGGCTCAAGAACTGCTCCGGCAAGGGGCTGGACCTGACCGCGAACTGCGTAGTCACGCGCGTCAACGTGGATCAACTGCGACCGGTGGTCGACGCGGTTCAGGGCCTCGACGACGTGCATCTGAATTTCTCCATGACCGAAGCCAAGGGCGGCGCGATGCATCTGTTCCAACAGATCGTGCCCAACCTCACGCACGCCGCGCAGCGTGTGGCCGACGCGGTTGCGTACGGTCGCGAGAAGGGAATGGGCGCGCGCGTGAGTCACGGCGGTTTTCCGCTGTGTCTTATGCCGGGGATCGAGAGCGCGTACAGCGATCTGAAGTCGCATAAGTTCGCAACGATGTCGGAAGTTTGGGAGGACGATTTCTTCCCCGTAGACGATCGCAACAAAGTGCAGCCGGATCCTTGTAAGGGCTGCGGTTTGGCCGGTCCGTGCCCCGGGATCTATACCGAGTACTTCAAGAGCTTCGGTGCCGACGAATTGCGCCCAGTCACTGCTGCCCGCAGCAATTCGTTCAACTACGTGGCCGCCCGCGATCTCGAGTGGAAGGACGGAACGCCTTGCCCGATCTTCGGTACCGGCGTGACACCCTACGATATCGGACGATCGATCTTCGTTCGTTCCGGTGACCGTATGCAGTTGTTCGAAACTCGCACGCGGGATTTCTCGGACGTTGAGATCGCGAGCATCAAGCGCGATGCAGAGCAGGTCTACATTGACCTGAGCGACAAGGACGCTCCCGACGATTTCGCCGCGGACCTTCGCAAACTTACCGTACTCGGCGAGTGCCGAAGCTGCGAAGCTTTCGAAAGTTGCGCGCGTTGTTACCGCGTGGACGAGCAAGACGTTTTCACGCGTGATGATCAGGCGATTCGTGACCTCGTCGCCGGTCTGAGCGGCGCGATACTCGACGTGGGATGCGGGGACGGTCGTTACGGCGACGTGCTCGAGCCTATGGTCGAGAAGGGCACGGTTCGCTATCTCGGCGTCGAGCCGGATCAGGCGGCGGCGGATCGTCTGCGCAAGAAATGGCCGTGGGCGAAGATCGATGTGTGCGGGATCGAAGATCTCGCCCTCGAAGCGAACACCTACGATCACATCCTGCTGCTACGCAGCTACAACCACATAGCCGATCCCGGCGACGTGATCTCTCGACTGGTGCGAGCGCTGCGTCCGGGTGGCACGTTGCTGCTCGCCGACAACGAGGCCTTCGGCCTGTTGCGCACCGTAGATCACGCCGAGCGTGCGCAAGCAGGGCCGGCGCGGTTCGAGCACTTTCGCAACGACGGAGCTGCTGAGGCGACTCGCTCGGTGGCCGAGTTGCCGTTGGAATTGCTGGCGCGGGCTGATGTCGGGCCTGATACCAGCAACCAATGGTTCCTACACTACCGGCGCAACTAGTCGCCGAGTTTCACGACTATTGCAGCTTCTTGAACGCGGCGACGATGTCTACGAAGTTTCGCTCGTCGGGATTTCGCGTGTTCTCGATACTCACCCCGTCCGCTAGGCCGCCGAGGCGGTCCACGAGCATCGGCGCGATGGCTTCGCGGGGGCCCGAGATCGCGATCGCATCGAGAATTTCATCGCTAATCATGTCGGCCATCTCGTCCCATTTCCCTTGCTTGGATGCCGCATTGAGTTCGGGCTGGAGGTCGCCCCAGCCGTGGCAGTCCAGCGTCGGTTTGTAGGCGGGAGTGGAACCGTAGAACGCGAGTTGCTTGCGAACGACTTCGCGGTTGTGGCGGATCTCGTCTTGGGTATCGCCGGTCGCGACGAGTTTGACGCAGACGACCTCAAAGTCGCTGCGGCTTCTCCCCGATTTCTCTCGGCCACGCTGGAGCGCCGGTAGGATGTGCTCGCGCAGCGACTTGTCGGTCGCGAACGGGTGAGCGATGAATCCATCGGCGACTTCCCCGGCGACCTCGATCATTCGCGGCTGTACGCCCGCAAGGTGGATCTTGGGCGGTCCATACGGGTTGGGGCCGGGATCGAATGCAGGCGTCATCAGCGTGTGGCGATAGAATTCCCCCTCGAAAGCGAGCTTGGTGGTGCCTTCCCATGCATCCCAGATCGCGCGAATAGCGAGAACCATCTCCCGCATGCGGCGCGCAGGTTTCGACCACACCGAGCTGTAGCGATTGCGGATGTGCGGTCGAATCTGAGAACCGAGGCCGAGTACGAATCGCCCCCGGCTCGCGACCTGCAAATCGTAGCCAATGTTCGCGAGATTCATCGGATTTCTCGCGAAGGCGATGGCGATCGCGGTCCCTAGGCGCAATGACTGTGTCTTCGCTGCCGCCGCGACCAGCGGGAGAAACGGGTCATGCTTGGTTTCGTAGGAAAATGCGCCGTCATAGCCGATGTTTTCCAGGTGGTTGAAGAGACGCCCCCCATCACACGGGTTCTCGACGGGTACTGTGGTGTATATCTTCATCCCTATCCCTGGTTACAGGATCTAGCGCGGTTCGATGTGCGGTGCGAGTCGGCGGAATCGGGACCACTCGGGGCGTCGATATTCCCGCAGAGCCCCGCAGTGCATTGCCGGCCGCACCAACATTTGCACGGTCGATGTCTAGTCGTTCCTTGCGTTGCACACCATCCAGGGTAAGACGGGATTCGCCGGTATCAATTCGGCCTCTCGAGACATGGCTGGACCGGGAGAAGGGCTTGGGTTCACATCTAGAAGAGCAACTTCAACGCGACACTGAGCATATCCGAGACAAGGTACGCGAGATGGCCGATTTGGCTGTCCGGGGCCTCGAGGATTGTAAGGCGGCGCTTATTGGTGGTGATACGCGGGTGGCCTACAAGGCCATTCTGCGTGATAGCCGTATCGACGATCTGGAGACCCAGATTGATACGATGTGCGTCGAATTCATGGTGCGCCACATACCCGTGGCGAAACACCTACGATTCGCGCATTCCGTCGCAAAGATCATTTCGGAACTCGAGCGCGTCGGCGACTACTCGGAAAGCATCAACCGGCAGGCCATCCTGCTGGCCGGCGCCGGAAGTGAGGCGGTAGGTGATCTCGCGAAGTTTGATGCGTTAGCACAAGTCGCGATCGACATGATCCGCCAGGCGATGCGCGCATTCCTCGACGAAGACATCGAGCTTACGCAACGAACCCGCGAACTGGACAAGAAAGCGAACGAGCTACATCAGGAGATCTATCGCGACCTCTGCGCGCGCACGCCGTCAGATGCCGCTGGTATGTCGCTCGTGTTCTCGCTGCTGTCCGTCTCCAATCGACTCGAACGCGTTGCCGACCAAGGCAAGAACATTTGCGACGAGGTCTCGTACATACTCACCGGCGAGACGTTGCGCCATGTGCTGCAACGCGATCTGCAGATTCTGTTCGTTTCTTCGACGAACTCGTGTCGTGGCATGATGGCCGAGGCCATCGGGCATACGATCGCCGGCGATCACTTTACCTGTGAGTCCGCCGGTATCGATACGGGCGAGCCGGATCCGCGGGCGATCGAGTTTCTGCGCACTCACGGGATCGATATATCCGATCACGAGACTCGAGCGTTGAGTGACGTGAAAAGTTTGGGACACTTCAAAGCGATCGTAGCGATCGGCGACGAAGCCGCGCGTGAATTGCGTGCCAATAGCTCGCTGGGCTATCGATCGATTCTCTTGGAATGGGATACGAAGAATCCCACCGACGTAGAAGCAGAGAGCACCGAAGAGGTGGACGGCTATGCAGTCGTCTTCGACGAATTGGTGTCACGAATCAGCAAGCTGGTTCGCGCACTGCACGGAAGTCCACTGTCTGCACCGTCGGTGAGAGAGGAACAATAGATGATTGGAAACAATAACCCGGTGCGAGCAACGATAGCGCTCGCCTGTATGAGTCTGCTTTTCGCTGCTTGTAGCGGAGGCGACCGGGCCTCGCGCACGCTGATCCAGAATAAAGGCTCCGACACACTGGTGAACGTAGCGCAGGCCTGGGCGGAGAATTACCGGAAGGTCGATGAGAGTGTCGGTGTCGCTGTCAGCGGCGGCGGTTCCGGAACCGGTATCGCGGCGTTGATCAACGGCACGGTCGATATCGCCAACGCGAGCCGCGGCATCAAGCTCGAAGAGCAGGAGAAGGTGAAGGCATCGAACGGCGTAGGAGCTGTGGAGCACACGGTGGCCGTCGACGCAGTCGTGTTCTTCGTTCACAAGGACAATCCGATCAAGTCGATTACCGTTCAACAGCTCGCGTGCATCTACGCCGAAGGCGGGAAGTGCGAAAACTGGGGTGACCTCGGCCTCGAGGTTCCCGGTTGCTCCGGACAAGAACTCATTCGCGTTAGTCGTCAATCAAATTCGGGAACGTACGAGTTCGTTCGAGAAGAGGTGCTCGGTAAGAACACAGATTTCAAACTTGGAAGCCGCGATCTGTCCGGCAGCAAAGATGTCGTCGATTTGGTCGGAAGCACGCCTTGCGCTATCGGCTACAGCGGGTTGGGATACGGCACCGATCGCGTCAAAGCGGTTTGCCTCTCGGCCGCTCCCGGCGAGCAGTGCATTGCTCCGACCCTTGCCACCGCGGCCGACGGAAGTTACGTGCTTTCCCGTCCTCTGTTTATGTACACCCTAGGCGAGCCGAAAGGGGCCGTCGCCACATACCTGGAATGGATCAAGTCGGCGGCTGGGCAGAAGATCGTCGCCGACAACGGATTTGTTCCAGTTCGCTAGTAGCAGCGCGTATCAGGCCGTGACCGACACGACATCCGGAACCGACGAGGGGCAGGTGAGCACCAGCCGGCGTATTGCTGCGATCGTTGAGCCTGCGATCGAATGGCTGATCCGACTATGCGGATTCAGTGCGATATTTTTCGTCTTCGGGATTTTCTTCTTCGTGTTCAGCTCCGGGGCCGACTTCATCATGAACCGGCTCGACGTAGTCGAGTTCATGACCAGTCCCGAATGGTACCCCACTTCGGTATCTAACAAGCGATACGGTACGTTGGCGCTCGTTGCCGGTACGCTCAGCGTCACGACCTTGGCGATGATGATCGCGGTCCCGTTCGGTCTGGGAACAGCCGTGTTTATCTCGGAGTTCTGCGACGGTCCGTTCAAAGAAGCGCTGAAAATCATCGTCGAGTTTCTCGCCGCGATCCCTTCAGTGGTTTGGGGGTTCATCGGTCTCGCGATCATGAACCCGGTCATCATCGACGTGTTTAACGCCCCCATCGGGCTCAACGTTCTCAACGGCGGCGTCATTCTCGGCCTCATGAGTGTCCCAATCATCGTTTCAATCGGTGAGGACGCGTTGAAGGCGGTTCCTGACACTTATCGCGAAGCATCCCTGGCGCTCGGTGCGACCAAGTGGCAAACGGTTTATAAGGTGCTGTTTCCGGCGGCGCGTAGCGGACTGCTCGCGGCGGTGTTGCTGGGGGTGGGGCGCGCAATCGGCGAGACGATCGCCGTGCTGATGGCGACGGGGCATGCAGTGCAGATCCCGAACAGCCCGCTCGACTCGGTACGTACGCTTACGGCGACCATCGCTGCCGAGCTCGGAGAGACCGCGCAGGGCGGCGACCACTATCAGGCACTGTTCGCTATCGGCGTATTGCTGTTTATCTTTACGTTCGCGGTGAATCTGACCGCCGATCTGCTCGTGCGCGGAATCAAGAATAAATGAGTCGCGGCGAGACAGAGCATACTGATTTTTCGGCCACTCCGATGACCGAAGCGAGCCACTCTCGTCAGAAAATTGCGCGAGCTTTCCTCGGTATCGCGACCGCACTGCTTTTGCTTCCGCTGTTCGCGATCATCGGATTGCTCGTTACGCACGGCATGTCGGCGATCACCGCCGAGTTCTTGTTGGAAGCTCCGACGGCGGGAATGACCGCCGGTGGGATCTATCCTGCCATCATCGGAACGCTCTGGCTCATCGGTGTCTCGTTGGCGGTGGCTGCACCGATCGGCATCATGGCCGGCATCTACCTCAACGAGTACGCGCCCGAGAATTGGGTCACGCGCATGATCAATCTCGCGATCGTCAACCTCGCCGGTGTCCCGTCGATCGTGCATGCTCTGTTCGGCGTCGGGGCGTTTGTGCTGTTCCTGGGCCTGGGAACGAGCATCCTGTCCGCGTCCTTGACGCTGGCAGTGATGACGCTGCCTGTGATCATCGCGAGTACCAAAGAGGCACTGGCATCGGTTCCGGTCGCATTTCGGCATGCGAGTTGGACGCTTGGCGCTTCACGTTGGCAGACGATTTGGCACATTGTATTGCCCAACTCGGTTTCCGGGATTCTGACCGGCGTTATCTTGCAGGTCTCGCGCGCCGCCGGTGAAACGGCCCCGATCATGTTTACTGGCGCCGCCTTCTATCTTCCGTTCTTACCGCAATCGGTTCAGGACCAATGCATGGCGTTGTCGATGCATTTGTTTACCGTATCGACGCAGGTTCCGAACGTGCCTGAAGCGTTTCCCTATGCGACCGCGCTCGTCTTATTGACCCTCGTCGTGACGTTCAACTTCTTCTCGATCGGCTTGCGCACGTATCTACGCGCGAGGCGCAAGTGGTAGGCCTGTGAGCGATCTTGCGAAGAAGAAGATCGAAGTCTCGGGGCTCAGCGTGTCCTACGGCGGCGTAACCGCACTCGATTCGATTTCTCTCGACGTGTACGAGCACGAAATCCTTTCGATCATCGGGCCGGCGAACGCCGGCAAGACTACGTTTCTCAATTGCATCAATCGTATGATCGATTCGATTCCCGACGCGCGCGTGCAGGGAACGGTCAAGATCGATGGCGACGATGTGCGCCAGGTGCGCGACGTCAATGCGCTACGGCGTCGCATTGGAATGGTGTTTCCGTTGCCGGTTGGGCTGCCGATGTCGATCTACGACAACGTGGCGTATGCGCCGCGCATGGCCGGTAAGACTGACAAGACCCGACTCGACGAATTGGTCGAACGGTGTCTGCGGCAATCGGCGCTGTTCGACGAAGTGAAGGATCGTATGGGCGATCTCGGCACCAAGCTGTCGGGGGGTCAGCAGCAGCGTTTGACGATAGCTCGTGCACTGTCGATGGAGCCGGAGATTCTCTGTCTCGACGAATTTTCGATCGCAGTCGATCCCGTTACGACGATGCGCATCGAAGAGGTGCTCAAGGAGCTACGCAAAGAAGTGACGATCGTTCTCGTCACCAATCTGGTCCAGCAGGCCAAGAGGCTCGCCGATCGCACCGCGCTCTTTCTCGATGGCAAGCTAATCGAATTGGACTCGAACGAGATCATCTTTTCTAGGCGAACCGCCGACCAGCGCACGTTTCAGTACGTGCAAGGCCTGTTCGGATAGACGATGGCGAATCAGGCAAGCATCGAAACTCGCGACGTGCGGCTCTGGTACGGTGAGTTCCAAGCGCTCAAGGGGATCGATCTCGACGTCTCTCGCGGGCGGATTACCGGGCTGATCGGCCCGTCGGGTTGCGGAAAGACGACGCTGCTGCGCTGCTTCAACCGCATCAACGAGCGCTACGACTACGTGCGTACCGAGGGCTCGCTAATCATCGATGGGCACAACATCTACGCACCCGACGTCGATCTCATCGAGCTTCGTAAGCGCGTCGGCATGGTGTTCCAGAGGCCGAACCCGCTGCCGATCTCCATTCGTGACAACGTATTGTACGGCTACCGGCTGCACACGCCGAAAGCCGAACGCAGTCGCGGTGCGGAAGACGAAGCGCTCGAGTCTGCACTGAAGTCGGTTCAGCTTTGGGATATTCTGAAAGACCGACTCGGTGACCGCGCCACACGATTGCAGCTCGAGCAACAGCAAAAACTCTGTATCGCTCGCCTGCTGCCGCTCAAGCCTTCGATCATCCTGATGGACGAGCCCTGTTCGGCTCTCGACCCCGATGCCACCGCCAAGGTCGAAGAACTGATTCGGCAGATCGCGGGTGAATTCACGATCCTCATCGTTACCCACAACATGGCTCAGGCACGCCGCGTGAGTGACGAATGCGTATTCATGCTGATCGGTGAAATCGTCGAGCACGGTCGCACAGAGGATCTGTTCATCGCGCCCAAGGACCAACGTACGGCTGACTACATCGAAGGCCGTTTCGGCTGACGACGATCGCGCATCTCGCGCACTAGCGTTGCATCGCTCGAGCGAGACGTGCAGCAAAGAACTCATTTCCTTTCGCATTCGGATGCCCGTCTCCGGCGATATAGAGGCTCGGATCGTAGGCTGCTTTGGGCAGAATCGTCACGCCCTCGAGTTGGGCAAGTTGGGCAGGTTGGGCAGGTTGGGCAAGCTGGGCACGGTCCGTCAGCGTCTCGTCGTCGGCATACGTGAACACGTAGAGTGGGGTCGTGCCGTGGCGCGCGCGTTTGGCGGCGAGAAGTGACCACTGTCGCTTCAGTTCTTCGACTTCATCGGGGCCCGTCGACTGCGCGAGTTCGCGCGTATTCCAGATGCGTGCCGGCAGCTGTGGTCCGAAGAAGAACTCGACTGCCGAGTACGCGCTAATCGTCGATTTCAGAACGATCTCCGAATTGATGTCGAAGCGCGAGAGATCGTTCGGAATGACGATTGCCAGCACCATTTGATCGCACTCAAGACGGCCGGCCGCGAAACCGTACATCGCGACGTGAGAGCGCATATTGTGTCCGGGTACTCCTAGATTCAGTACTTCGTAGGCAGGCAGGCGTCGTCGCAGTGCCTCCCCCAGTGTGTCGTCCCATGCGACTCCCGATCCGAACACGTAGGAGTCTCCGAGCACGCAGATGCGTGGCCCCGGCGACTCGAACTCCCAGTCGGGGCCGCGAAATCCGTGACGGTTGTAGTGGTAGAGCACCCTTGGGCGAGCGGGGTGGTTCTCTTGCTGGGTGGAGCCGGCCGGTGCGAAGCCCACCGATGGAAGCGGTAGTCCTGGAGACCGGGCCGCATCGAGTTGTGCGCCGTAGGCGATTGCCGCCGCCGCCGATATCGCCAGCGCCGGAGCGAACGGGAGTGGCAGCGGACGCCTACGATACACGGCCACTGCGTAAGACAGTGCCAGGCACAGCAGTAGCAGTACCAGTGTCTCGGAAGCGGCAGCTGCCAAGCTTTCGTCTCTAGCTAGGGCACTCGCGGTGCGCTGTAGTGATCCCCGTACGAGGATTGCCAACGCGACCACGGCCGCGCCGCGCGCGCATGCATTGAGAACAGCACTGCGATTGAGTTCGGACATCGTTTGATGCTTCGTGAGGCGCTATGCTAGCGCACGGGCCGTGGCGAGTCGCGTGTGAGGGCAGGGAGTCTCTTCATTGCGTATGAATCGATCAGGCGTCAACGTTGCTACGGCAATTTCGCTTTTTGTCGTACTGGCGGGTGTTGCGGCGCCGCGCTGGGCCTGCGCGTCCGAGAAACGTCCGAACATCGTACTCATACTCGCCGACGATTTGGGCTTCAGCGATACCGCGCCGTACGGTAGTGAGATTGCGACACCGAGCATTTCGGAGTTGGCCCGGCAAGGTCTGCGCTTCACGAACTATCACACCGCCGCTAGTTGCGCGCCGACGCGCGCGATGTTGTTGACCGGTGTCGATAGCCATCGCAACGGTGTGCCGAACATCGTGGAGGCGATTCCCGAGTCTCAACTGGTGCTCGAGAACTACCGCGGCAGTTTGGCGAGCAATGTCGTGACGATCGCGACCGTGCTCAAGGACGCCGGCTATCACACGTACATGGCCGGTAAGTGGCATCTCGGTCACGAGCGTCCCGAGCAGAGACCGAGTCGTCGCGGTTTCGAGAGAACAGTCGCGATGGCCGATACCGGCGCCGACAACTGGGAAAAGAAGCCGTATCTTCCAATCTATTCGCAGGCGAACTGGTTCGCCGACGGTCGCGAGACCGACCTGCCCGAGGATTTCTACTCGTCGAAATTCTTCGTCGACAAGACGATCGAGTTCATCGAGTCGGGGCGCGGCGATAGCAAGCCGTTCTTCTCCTACATCCCGTTTCAGGCGGTCCACATTCCGGTGCAGGCGCCGAAAGAGTTCACGCAGAAATATCTCGGCGTGTACGACGCGGGTTGGACCGAGCTGCGACGCATGCGACTCGCGGGTGCGGTCCGGCAGGGAGTGGTTTCACCCGACACGCAGCTGGCGCCGGTTCGCGGCACAAAGGCATGGTCGGATCTGTCCGCGGAAGAGCAGCGCTTCATGTCGAAATCGATGGCGGTGTACGCAGGCATGGTCGAGGCCATGGATCATCACATCGGCCGACTCATCGCCTATCTCAAAGAAGCCGGCGAGTACGACAATACGATCTTCGTGTTCACGTCGGACAACGGCGCGGAGGGTAGCGATCCATCCGCAATACCAGGCGGCGAACTGTTGAAGAATCTCTTCTATCGGTGGATGGACTACAGCGCCGACTACGAGACGCTCGGTGAGCGAGGTAGTTTCGTTGCGATCGGTCCCAGTTTCGCGAGTGCGGCCACGTCACCGTTGGCCTACTACAAGTTCTTCGCCCACGACGGCGGTATGCGCGTGCCGCTCGTGATTGCCGGGCCACCGGTTGTCAGCGCGGGCGAGACTTCCGACGCGTTCGCCTACGTCACTGACCTCGCACCGACGATTCTCGAACTCGCCGGTGTCGAGCAGCCGGGCAAGAGCTATCAGGGCAGTACGATCGAACCGATGGTCGGCACGAGCCTCGTCGATCTGTTGCGGGGCCGAGCCGATCGTGTGCATGGCGACGATCACGCGATTGGCTACGAGCTTGCCGGCAACGCTGCGCTGTTCAAGGGCGATTACAAGATCGTGCGTGACCGAGGTCCTATCGGCGACGATGAATGGCACTTGTACGACATCGCGAACGACGTCGGCGAAGCGCGCGATCTACGCCGTGAGATGCCCGAACGGTTTGCTCAGATGCTCGTGGACTACGACGAATACGTTCGCACGAACGGAGTCGCACCGATCCCCGACGGTTATGATCAACGTAGGGAAGTGTTCCAGAAAGGCCTTCGCCAGCGCTTCGGTGCGACGGCGCTGCTCGTGTCGGCCGCTCTGTTATCGCTGTTGGTGCTCGCGTTCGCAGTACGAAGGCGGCGCGCGCGCGCCGTGTACGGCTGAGACTACCGCTCGATCCGGAACTCAGTCGGTCAGGTCGTTTGGCGCGCCCGCGATGGCAACCGACTCCAGATTCAGTTGGCCCGCCAGACCGGCCTCGCGGTGGACCCCAATCGCCTTCCACTGCTCCGAGATCGACATCGCAACGAGCGCGGCTCGATTAGGATAGGACGCGATCGCGACCTCGTCCCAAAGATCCTCTACCACGCCCAGTGCCAAGCCGGTGATGTCGGCGGCGAAATGAATCTTGCCGCCGAACTCGGTGATGAGTTCCGTCACCCCGGCCGCGTAGAGCATGTAGGCTTCGCGTCCGCTCAGGTTGGTCGCACGGCCGTCGGCGTACTCGGCCTTCGCTTTGAACTTGATGAGATTGATCATGTAGATCGGCCCGTCCGGGCCGGGCGAGAGCAACATCTCGACTTGTCCGGGCAGCGGATCGTTTCTGTTCTCTACCTTCATGCCGGCAGAGAATATGATTCCAGCGGCCGCGGAACAAGCCATGGCACGGCAGGTTGGACTGAGGCCGTGCGATGGTGTTGATCTGGTGGCGGGATTCCCGGCTGGAGGTATCGTCGTGAATTGTTTTCGGTTACGCGGGTCGCTGGTAGCGGCGGCCATGATGGCAGCGCCGGTTGTGATGGCAGCCTATCTGATCCTCGTCTCACCGACAGCAGTGCTCGCCGGTGGTACGCCCGTCGGCGACGAGTTCGAAGTCAGCACGACTGGAAGCGCGAACCAGATTTCTCCCGGCCGCTCTGTCGCGCGAGCCGGCGATGGAAGTTTCGTCGTCGTGTGGGCGAAAAACTTCGGCGGCAATAGCGGCTACGACATCGTTGCGCGACGCTACGCTGCCAACGGCACGGCACTCGGCGCGGAGTTCGTAGTGAACTCGTACGGGACCGGCATCCAGCGCTCTCCGGCGGTTGAGATCGCAGACAGCGGCAGCTTCATCGTCGTGTGGGCAGACAACAGTTTCCGAGACGGAACTTTTCTCAGCGTCTTCGGCCGAGTGGTCGATGCCGCGGGCGTTCCACAAGGCGTCGATTTCGTCGTTCCCACCTACACCGACGCGGCGCAGGATGATCCGGACATCGACCTCGCGGCCGATGGCAGCTTCGTGGTCGTATGGCAGTCTAGCGCGCAGGGGCAGGCTCCTTACTCCGGTATCGCGGCGCGACGCTTCACTGCGAATGCGACGCCGATCGGCGATGAATTCATGGTCGAGAATTTCACGACCGAAGATCAGCGCACCCCGGTGGTGGCGCTCGACGGCGATTCGAACTTCGTCGTCGTGTGGGCCAGTGGCGACTACACAGCCGGGCTCGACGGATCACGTGGCGGCATAAGTGCGCGACTCTTCTCGTCCACCGGTGCGCCGCTCGGAACCGAGTTCGTGGTGAACCAGACGACGGCGGATTATCAGATCTCGCCCGCCGTTGATCGAAACGACGCCGGCACATTCGCCATCGCGTGGCAGGATCAGGTTTCCGAGAGTGCCGAACAGTCTCGTATCTTTGCGCGATCTTTTACCGCAACAGGTACGCCGATTACCAACGAGATCCAGGTGCATGAGGGGTTTACAGCGCGACAGATGGAGCCCGGTATCGCGATCGATAACGCGGGGCGCTTCGTTGTCGCCTGGTCCACGTACGATTACTACGGCACCTATATGGAAGGTGTCAGTGCCGCCTGTTTCGAGGCCAACGGCACGGATGACGGCCCGGTGTTCACGCCGCAGAATGACCTGTCAGAGGGGGCCTTTCGCACCGACGTCGCCGCCGATCCACAGGGGAATTTCGTGCTGGTGTGGTCGCGTCGCTCGCCGGTAGAACCGGCGGCGGTCGCGCGTATGTACAGTCGTGGCGCGGCTGCGACGACATCCACAACCACCAGCACGACGACTACTACTACGATGTCGACCACCACGACGAGCACGACTTCGACGACGATGCCGTCGGGCGGCGGCCAGACCTGCGGTGATCCGGTAGTGGATGCCGGCGCAGGGTCGCCGCTGCGTGCCGAGATCATCACCGCGAGCGACGCGTTGCTGATCCTCAATGCGGCGGTTGGATTGCAGGTGTGCGCCCCGTGCATTTGTGATGTCACGGGTGAAGGCTCGGTGACTGCTTCCGACGCGTTGCTGGTCTTGTCGGCGGCCGTTGGCCTCGACGTGACGCTCAATTGTCCGCCCTGCGACGCCTGACGCGCCGGGCGTCAGTCTTCGTGGGACGCAGATAATTGTTTCGCACTCACGCGTGCGAGCTATTGGGAGCTGTTGGGAGTTATTGCTGAGGTGCGGCCGGAGGCTCGCCGCCGCCGATCAGTGTGACGAAGCAGTCGATTACCGCTTTCGCGCTGTGCTCGTCCGTGTCGTCGGACGGCTGGAAATCGAGATCAACCTGCGAGCGGCCGTCTTGTGTTCCGAGCGCAAACACGAGATCGATGTGTTTGCCGCTGGGCCCGGCTGTACGAAGCCGCCCGGTATTCGCGTCCGTCCAGTCGAGTGACGCGACACGCCAGCCCGGAATGTTGAGTCCGCGTAGCAGTTTGCGAGAGATCCCTACGACGCGCTTTCGGCCTCGCTCGAGCAGGGCGTCGCACATGGTCTCTTCTGCCGCGGTCTCGCTCAGAGTGATCGCGTTTGAGGATTCGGACAGTCGCTCGGCGATCCAGCCCAGAAGCGTCTCGATGTCGGCGGCCTTTGCCTTTACCCCAGCCGTGGCTGCGAGATCGTAGGCCTCGGTTCGTGCAATCGCCGCGTCGGCTTGCCCCGGCGGTAGGAACGTAACCGTGAGCGTCGCCTTGTCGGCGGTGAAGAGTAGTTCGACGGCGCGGCGCCGGTCTTCGCTGTTCTCGTTGCGGAACTGCCACGGAGCCGGGACTTCTCCCGCAGCGAGCGCCGCGCGTAGCGAAGCGAGATCGGGCTCGGCCTGCAAGACGAAGTTGCGTCGCTCGGGGTCGATGCGCCTGAGGTCCTCGCGCGATACCGGTTGGAATTCGTCGCCACCGTACATTTCGAGGTACTCCGAGAAGATACCGGTGCATCGCGAGCGAAACGCGCAGTCGCTACACCCCGGTAGGTGCGTGCGCAGGCTCGAATGCCACTCGTACTTGTTCATCGCGTCTTCGAGGCCTTCACCGTCGGAAGACTTGGTCACCGTTTCCTCGCCGCCGTGGTGCACGCGGTGGCCCCATGCGGGCAAGATGCAGTACGGCATGTTGCCGACGTTCACGTCGAAGTCGGGATCCCACTCATCGAAGCCTTTGAGCATGTCGGCGTAGTAGGGAGCCATGTCCGAGTAACGGGGCATGATGTCGCGAAGGTAGGCTTCGTCGCGTTCGCCCGTGCTCGCCGGTCGCACGATGTCGACGTGTAGTTGCTTGACGCCGTAGTGTTCGAGTAGCTCAGGGTAGGCCGGCAGCGAGCGATAGCTGCGCTCGTTGACACACATGTTCGTCGTGACGAGCTGGTTACGTTTCTGCAATTCTCCCAGCCCGTGGATGATCCGCTGGAAGGCGTCTGCACGACCGGTTGCCGCCACGTGGGCTTCGTCGGTGGCGCCCTGAATCGAGATACGCCATTCGAAGTTGCCGAGCGCGCACACCGACTCGATGAAGCCGGGGTGGGGGAACATGACACCGTTGGTGAAAATGACGATGTGCTCGAAACCCAGTTCTACGGTTCGTTCGAGCGCCTCTAGAAAGCGTTTGTGAATCGTCGGCTCGCCGCCGAGGAATGTGAGATGTGTCGCGCCGTTAGCGCGTGCCTCTTCGATCGCAGCGACGATGGGCTCGAGCGGAATCGCCTTGGCGATCTTCATCGCTGTGAGTTGACCGCTCGAACAGAACACGCAGCGGTTGTTGCAGAGGTGCCCCAGCTGAATCTCGAACTTGTGGCCGGCCTGCGAGGTCGAGACGATGGCCGCCTCGCGACGGTCCTGCTCAGTGATGATGGTCTCGATGCCGGTTGCCACGATGTTGCCTGCTGCGCCGTAGATCGGGTGGGCCTACGGGCGATTAGGAGGGGCCTCTCGGCGACCCCCGCCTTAGAGGCATGGTAGACAAAGGAGCACCGGTAGCGCAAGGTGGCTCGTCTTGGACCCGCACCCCGGCAGGGGACTGCGGACCCGGAAGGGCGGACAAAATGGCGCTTCTCGACGTCGTCATCGACTACGACTGCAATCTGAAGTGCACCTACTGCACGATCACCGACGAAATGCGACGCCGCGGCCTCGACGCGAAAGAGGTCGCCGGGCACATCGAGGAGGCGGCGCGTCGGGGGGTGCGCAGTCTTTCCATCACGGGCGGTGAGCCGACGATTCGTCGAGAACTGATCCCCCTCGTTCGTTTCGCGAGCGGCCGTGGCTTTGACGACATCAAGGTCCAGTCGAACGGTCTCATGTTTTCCGACCGCGATTACCTCGATCGCATGCTCGATGCCGGTGCGACGCGGTTTCACGTCTCGGTACACGGGCACACCGGATCCGACAGCGCACCGTATTCGGCGATCACGCAGGGCGGGGACGAATCCCACGAACTCATGCTCGAAGGCATCACCAACCTGGTGGCTGCGGGTACGCGTCCGACCGCCGACATGATCGTCATGCGGGCCACGCACGAAGGATTGCTCGACGGCGTAAAGGACCTGCACGGCCGCGGGGTGACGTCGTTCACGCTTTGGCTGGTCTCACTGACCGATCAGAACAAGCCCAATCTGGAGAGCCTACCGAAGATCACCGAGATGGTGGGCTCTATGACGCGCTGTATGGATTATGCGCGCGAGCACGACCTCGAGATGCTGTCGCTGCACGTTCCGCGTTGCTTCATCCCCGGCTACGAAGACCACGTCTATCACCCCGGATTCCAAGAGGACGTGCATGTCGTCACGCCCGATGCGGTGTTTCAGCTGAGCAGTTCGCGGCTTTCCGGCCAGACGAAAACGGATCGTTGTGAGGGCTGTAAGTGGTTCGACGAGTGCCCGGGGCTTCGCGACGACTACCTCGAGCGTTGGGGCGACGCGGAGCTTACCGCTGTCCCATAGCGGCTTTCTGCCGCCTGTCGGGTGCCGTTTCTTTCGCACCCTTGGCCGCTAGGCGGTCCAGATCGACCGGCGCATAGACCTCGGCAGGTTCGAACACCCAGGGCGGTTCGGGGACATCGTCGAGTTCGTAGAAGCCGCCGCAGAAGATCTTGTGAGCGCAGCCTTGGCAGACTTCTTTGTAGACGCGTTGTTCCTTCAGATACTCGAATAGGTTCACGTCTTCGTTGTTGACGAAGATCATGTGTCGTTCGAGTTTCATCAGATCGCCCATCAGGTAGCGTTCTTTGCCCGGCATGAAGCAGAACGGCAGGTTGATGACCTGGAACTTCATCCGATCTTCCCAGCGATCGATCACTTTGACTGCAATCGCCGCCGCTTCGGCCGTGTCGGGATTGACAGAGTCGGTCGCGCGGCCGAACGGTGTGAGGAACTGGATGTTGAACCAACGCAGTCCCAGATCCCAAGCCAACTGCACGCACTCTTCCAAGTGCCGAAAGTTCGACTTCGTGATGGTGATGTTCATGCCGAGCTCGAGGGTGTCGGGCGCGAACCGCACGCAGTTCTTGATGCCGTCCATCGTCTGCTCGAATGCTTCTCGCACTCCCACGTTCACGCCGTGCATGCGGTCGTCGGAGCCGTGAACCGAAAAGAGAAGGCTGGTGGCGCCCGAGTTCGTGAGTTCCTGCGCGTACTTGTCGTAGACGCACATGCGGCCGTTGGTCGTGACGTTGATCGCCTCGTAGCCGAGTGACGCGGTGTATTGCACCAGCGGAACCAGGTCGGGGTAAAGCGTCGGCTCGCCGCCGTCGAAATCGCACAAACGCACGCCCTGCTCGTAGAAGTGGTCGATGATCTCTTTCTGTCGTTCCAGCGAACCGTGCAGCTGCGTACGAGTCCCGACTGCGCAGAACGTGCAGCGGTTATTGCAGGCATACGTCACGTTCATGATGATCTTGCGCGGCTGCTGTCCGGCCTGCAGTCGCTGGTCGAACGTCCACTTGAACCAACTCAGATCTTGCGGTGTGAAATCCGTGCCGGAAGTAACCGGTACCTGTTGGAAGAGCGGGCCGTAGTCGTCGACATCGGGCGTTTGCCCGGCGGCCTCGACGCGTGCGGCCAGTTCCGTGCCCGGGAGCGGTGTCGCGTACTGGATGCTCGGCCAGACGCCGTGCTCGTCGTGCAGGCGCAGGGCGAACTCGAGTGTGCCGTTGATGTCGCGCTTCGTTTCACCGGGATTGCCGATGATGAAGTGCACCAAGGTCGAGATGCCGGCCTTCGATGCCATCGAAGCCGCGTTCTCGATCGAGCTGAGTTCCAGTTGCTTACCGACGATGTCGTCGACCACGTTCTGAACGCCGCTCTCAGCCGATACCGACAGCGTGTTGACCCGTCCGGCCATGGCATCGATGTGTTGCTGTTCCAGATAGTCGGCACGCATGCCGTTGGGGAAGTCGAGCTTGAGATCGTGGCGCACGACGGCGCTGAGAACTCCGTCTAGATGACCGCGCGTGACGTTGACCATCTCGTCGAGAAAATTGATGCGCGTCGCGCCATGCGTGTCGGTGAGCTCGGCGATGTGGCGGTCCAAATATTCTGCGCTGTAGCGACGCTGCGTTTTCGGAGCCTCCAGGCTCTCGCGCCCTGGGTTGCTCGAGCAATGCGCGCAGCGGAAAGGACAGCCACGACTGGTGAGCATCGGCAACGTGCGCCCGTCGGCCGGGAAGGCCCACGGACCGCGCCCTAGATTCTGGATGACGCGGTCGAGAAACTGATCGCGCTTGTCGAGATCAACCAAATCCCAGGCCGGCAGCGGCAGCGCGTCGAGATCCGGCGGTTCGTCGCCGAGGACCGTTTCGGCTCGCTCGGGGCGTTTGCCCGCCAAGCGTTCGATGAGCCGCGGCAGCGCCGCCTCGGCCTCGTATTTCAGGAA
The DNA here is from genome assembly GCA_029262375.1 of Deltaproteobacteria bacterium. GTDB lineage: Bacteria > Desulfobacterota > Binatia > UBA1149 > SPBQ01 > JAJCZM01. The sequence goes on along the minus strand of JAJCZM010000049.1, from coordinate 117,587 downwards.
GATATCGGCCTCGGGGTACGAAGCCAGGATGTCGGCACCGTTGGCTTCGACGTAGTGCTGACCGCTTTGATACAGGTCTGCCAGAATCACCGGCACCTGCTCGTATCGAGCACGTAGCGCTTCGAGGAATTCGCCGAGAACGGTGTCGCGAGCGGGGGGGCGGTGGAACGGTGTAAAGGAAACGACGATCGCCGAGGGGGTTCGTCCGGCCAGCCGTCGCGTCTGGGCGTGCTTGAGGGTATCGCCGATGGGGGCGCCCATGAGAACGCGATCGCCACCCGGTATCGGCGTCAGGCTCGATGTCGGCAGCGCGAAACTATCGACCACGACCGCTTCGATCGCGGCTTCGCGAAGCACCGAAGCGGCTTGAACCACCCCGAGATCGCAGTGATACGGGTAGTCGATGAAGTCCCTGCTGAGCGACAACGGCGGCTGAATGAGGAGTACGGGCGCGCCCACCCCGACATTGTGCTCACCGGGGTCTCTGTGAGGCAAGCAGATACACCCAAACGTGCCTCTAGCGAGGGGGTCATGGGCCGGCGTATGGCCTGGTCACGCACATCGCTGTAAGCTCGGGGCTCGGTATCGTTTCCGTGGCTGCCCATCCGACCATTCCTAGCATCGACGCGTCGCTCTCGTCCGAATCGTCCTTCGCCCTGTCCGAGGAGCGCAAGCGCGAGTTCATCGAGAACGGGTATCTGATTGTGCGCGACTGCTTTTCGCCCGAGCTAGCCAAGCAGCTGGTGCGTCAGACTACGATCGAGAAAGATCCGCCGCCTTCGTATCGTGATGTAGATGCACAGCATCGGGCTGATGTAGGAGAGCTCGATCTGCGCGAACCCGAGACCTGGTCGATTGCACGCGTGTACATCGACACCGGTCGTTCGTTCGACATCGAAGAGTTCTCACCGAAGCTCTGGGGGGCGATCGTGAGCTTGGTCGGTGATCCCGAAAACATCTCGCGCCGTACGATGGGTGAGCAGTGGATACTCAACGGTGACTTCCGGCCGCCTCCCTGTCCGCCGTTAGAGGTGGATACCGTCTACGCCGGCTCGCAGCAGTGGCACATCGACGAGCCCGGTCAGTACATGACATTCGAGAATCGTCGCGATGCGCTCGCGCTTCTCATCCTATGGACCGATGTCGAATCCGGAGGCGCCGGCACTCTCTATACCGGCCAGTCGTTGACCCACATCGTCGGACAACTCGAAGAAACCGAACAAGGGATCGATAGTCGAGGCGACGAGTGGGGCAAGTCGATTGCGCGACAGTGTAGCGACATCGCGGAGTTCACCGGTAAGGCGGGCGACGTGCTGATTACGCACGGGTTCTCGCTACACGCACCGCACTCCAACTATAGCTACCGCGTGCGCTATCTAGAGAATCCGATGATACGAACGGCCGATCCGCTCGACTATCGCCCCGACAATCCGTCGCCGTCGCCGGTGGAAACCGCGGTGATCTCGAGGTTGGTCAATCCCGAAGCGATGATTCGCTCGCGTCGTCGCAGTTTCGCCGAGTGCGCGCGTGTCCTGTTGGCGAATCACCCGGACTACTTCTTACCGAAACGTGAGCAATGGAACGAGCGGGTCGATGCGACCGTGCGTGCGCGAGTACTCGATCTGGACGTCGCGCTGTCGATGTCGTGGGTCTCGCGACTCGCGGACCAAATCGCAGAGAGGCTCGCGGACGACGTTTCGCGATTGCGAAGATGCATCTCGATCGTGGGGGAAGTGCTGGTCAATCAGCTTGCGTCCCACGCGCATTTGGCCGAGCAGGTCGGCGAAGCCGATTTTCCGCAAACGAACTGGTCGCGACTGTTTCGCGGTTTCGTCAATTGCGAGGGGCAGAACTATACGCTCGCGCTGCTTCTCTCGCAGATGTTCGAGCAGGTGGAGATCTTCAACACGATCGACCCCGCTACCGGCCGTGGCGACCATTTGTTGGTGCGCGTGACGACGGAGCAAGGTTGGGCGTTTGCCGACGCGTGGTCGCCCAACACCCTGTACTATGTCGCCGACCTCGGCGGGACGCCGTTGGCCGGCATTCCAGAGTATGCGGATCTGGAGTTCCAGGGCGATCAACCCAAGATAGGTTGTGTCGCTCGAGAGGCCTACCAAGGCGGCAGTGTTCTCGATGTGGCATTCCCACAGCCTGGTGAAGAAAACGTCGCTGACATCGCCGCCCAATTGGACGGCGCGACGCAGCCGATTGCATTGTCGCCGGTATGGACCGACTACCTGGACGCGCGCCTCAAACACCTGATGGGCGACCGCATTGCCACACAGCTGGCCTATTCCAACGTCTTGCGCGATCACGCCGTCGGCGGCGTGACTGCCGACGTCTGTAGAGTATTCGAGGAGAGAACGGCCAGCGGCACGATCTTGGCCCGGCTCTGAACCCGAACGGTGAGTCCACGAAGAGCACAGTTCATCCTCGTGCAGGCGCGGCCGGCATGGCTTCGCCTGTTCGGCGCCCTAGATGCGAAGTGGTTGGAAGCGCACGCCGATCCCGAGACGCTGCGTCTATGGATTGCGACAGCGCGCGGCGAGCAACGCGTCTACGAAGTGGACACCGCGGCCGACCCGGTTGCCGCGCGCTTGGTCACGAGTCACGGTAACGAATCGTTGTCGCTCGACGCATCGGCTCTGGCCGAGGCACGTAGCGACATGCAGGCGTTCCATCAACGCATGCTCTGGGTGCAGCAGATCGTCGGCGGCGACTCTGCGCCGAGCAGCTACAAGCCGAGCCGCGACGATCTCGATCTGGCGCAGGCGTTCGACCTGATCCGGCAGCTACGTAGCGCGGAAGAATATCGAGCGGGATCCATGCCCGTCATCGATGTCGGCGAGGGCGACGACGCGCTCGGAATCCGGTTGTACCTACGCTTGATCGGGGGGGCGTGGGACGAAGTCCTCGCGCACGCCGACACCGACGTTGCCAATCTGCCTGCGTGGTTGGCGCCGGTCGTCTACGCCTGCTCGGGCGACATCGACCGACTGCAGGAATGCGCCGCCTCGTCGCCGGAGGGCAACGCGTCGTGGGGAGGGCTGAACGCCTTCTGCGGGCTTGCACTGAAGGAACTACGGTTCACCGAGGCGGCGTTTGAACGTCTGCGGTTGGGGCTCGTGTACACGAAGCTTTCTGAGCGCGCGCACTATTACGTTCCGATGGCGGAACTGGCGCATGAGCTCAACGGAAGCGAACTCGCCGTGCGATGCCTGCGTTGGGCCAGCGCCGCGCAGCCGAACGACGATCACCTGATGATCCGCGTGGTGCGCGATCTGCTGCGCTACGGCGCATTCGCCGAGGGCGCTGAGATTCTCGAGAAACGCGCGGCTAAAGATCCGCCGCACTTCGAAGTGCTTCTTACGCTGGCCGAGATCGCCTTGTGGTGCGGGCGTACCGATGACGCGCGCGGCTGGATCGCGAAAGCGCGTGAGCTCCAGCCGGAGGCCATCGGCGTTTTGCGAGCCGAGGGCGCGCGCTGTGTGCTCGACGGTGAGAACGAAGAAGCACTGACGATCTTCAAGGGGATCGAAGCCCTCGACGATCCCGAGACGATGGCGTGGATGGCTGAGCTATACATGCGCAAAGGCGACATGGAGACGGCGACCCACTACCTCAACTATGCGCGTGCTCGCGCACAGACGCCGCTGCACACGCTGCTAACGGCGCTCGTGGATCGAGATATCTATCCGAACGTCGTGGCGATCCTGCGCAACGAGGCCGAGGCCGACGGTACGACGATCGCGAACCCCGGCCTTGCCGAGGTCGATGCGATGCTGGCCTCGCTCAAAGGCAATCGCAAAGAAGCGCTCACGCGGATTCCGGCGGGGAAATCCGACCGTCCTGCTGATCTCCAAATGATGCTTCCGGCTCCGCAGGACGCCGATCTCGTGAGTCGGGATCTATCTGCCGAACTCCTCAAGACGATCCGAACGCAGCCGATCGAGAACGTGCATGCCGGCTTCAAGGCTCTCAACGAGCAGTTTCCTGAGTCGCCGCATCCGTGGTGCTATTGGGGCGAACTTCGCCTGTGGCTCGGACAGTTCGACGAGGCCGAGAAGTGCTTTTTCGGCAACGACAAGGCCAAGCAAGCGCGCTGGGGATTCGTAGGTCGTGCGGCAGTGCACGTCCATCGTGGCGATTTCGATGCAGCGCTCGACGAATTCAAAAGGCTTGCGTACGTGTTCGAGCCGGTCCCGGGTGCGACGACGCATGTCTATCTCGGTGAGCTGCACCGCCTGCGAGGTGAGCACGAACAGTCACTGCGCGAGTTCGAAGTGGCACTGTCGGCAAAGCCCGGCCGCGTCGCCGCCCGCATGAGTGCGGCGCTCTGCCACATTGCGCTTGGTCGCCGCGACGATGCATTGCTCAGCTACCGTTCGTTGGTAGAGAAGCACCCGCGTCTATTCTGGGACATCTCTCGCGCGCTCGGCCACACGTGGCCGTCGCCCGAGGAAGAAATGTCAGCGGTTCTCGAAGAGGGCCTCCGGTTGATGCGCGGGAACAGATCCTCACACACGATCACGTACTTCGACGCAGACGATCGCTTCCGGATCGTCGAAGACGTGGAATCCTGGCGGCGCCAAGCGGCCAACCGTGTACCGCTTGTCGAGCGCGAGATCGTCAATCGACTCACGCCATGATCGCGCTGCCACTACCGGATTGGTTCGGCGATTGGCCGAAGGGGTTACGGCCCTCTCGGCTGTCTGCAGTCGACGACGCGTTGTGCCTGTTCTTCGACCGCGGCGCCGGTCCGACAATCGAAATTCGTGTTGGTGCCGATGCGTCTGTTTCGCCGAAAGTCGTGCGCCCGAGCACCATCGGTAAGACGGAGCGCGCTCTGCTTTTGGCGGTGCGAGATCGTATCGATCCGCGCGTGCGGGCGTACGCGCAGCTCGCCGTCGACCTCGTCGCATGGCGCCGGCGAGCCGCCGAAGGCGCACTGGGGTTACAAGCGACGCAACTCGACTCGGCGCTTACGCTGCTAGAACAACCAGCGTTTGCGCCCGAGCAACCCGACGCTGAGATTCTCGCCGAGGCGGCTCGTACTCTCGTCGAGTGGTCACCGGCGGGTGCCGCCGCTGCGGCGGTACTACGGTTGGATGTCGGCGATATCGGCGGTGCCATCGACGCCTACGATCACGCACTTGCCGGTCAGTCCGGCTGCGATTCTGCGTCCGTCGCATGCTGCGCCGCGAGTTACGCTGCGTGCGCGGCGGTGCTCGATGGCTTTTGCGGGTTGGCTGTCGATGTTCGCCCGCGGGTTCTCGCGCTGGCCGATGCGCCGCTGGGCCTTGAACAGCAGCGCGCGCTCACACGCATGCTTACGGTCGTCGAGGCGCTCGATGCGGCGCTGGAGCTACGTCACCTCGTCGCCTTGCGAACAGGGGCTGCGGCGGATTGGCGCGAGGTAGGACGCCTGGCCGCGCTGGCACGCCGACCCGACATCGCGCGAGACGCCTGTACGGCGGTGCTCGCCGCCGAACCGAACGGCGAAGATCTGACGCACGCGGTGGAGTCGGTTTTCGGCGCCGGGGATCCCGATGGCGCTCTGCAACGTGCGCGCGCGATTCACGACCGCGGCGGCCCGCTCGATCTGAGCCTGCGCTTGGCCGAGTTGGAGCTGTACAAGGGGAATGCCGAGGCCAGCCTGCCGCTTTGTGAGCTGGTACTTGCCAAACGACCCGGCGATCTGCGCGCGATTCGCGCGCGCGGCGCGGCGCGAACGCTGATCGGGCAGATCGAAGGCGCTCTCGAAGACCTCGATCGCGTCATCGAAGCCGAGCCGAAGAACAGCGAGGCGTTGCTCTGGCGTGCGGTCGCGCGTCGAGACGCGGGCGATACCGAAGGCATGTTCGACGATCTCAAGCCCGGCGGTCGCTTTGCGGATCATCCGGTTTGGCAGTTGCAGCGTAAGCAGGCCGACCTCGTCTACCGTGCCGACGATAACGAAGAGCCTTGGTCGAAGTCGCCGAGTCATCTTTCGCTCCTCGTCCAGATGCACGGACGCGACGCCGTCCGGCCGATCGTGGACGACGACCGTCGTCTGTCGGAATTGGTTGACCGTACGATGAGCGGGTTCGCGGGAAACCGCTCGCGTCAGCCCACGCGCGTCGTCGACGACCGATTGGATCCACTCTACGATCTCGAAGCGCCGCGGTCGCAGGCCGTCAACGCGCAAGCGCGCATCCTGCATCGTTCGGTTGCCGACGTACTAGCCGACCTTGCGGCTCTTGCCGCGCAAGATGAGTTCTCGCCGTTCGCGCGCACGTACGCCGCGGAGATCCATCTGTGGATGGGCGACTACGCGAAAGCGCAGGCCGGTTTCGACGAGATTTGGGACAAGACGAAGACGCGCTGGGGCTACGTCGGCGGCGGTGCCGCGAGAATGTTGCAAGGGGACTACGACGAAGCGCTGGCCGTGTGGGGAAACGGCAAGACCGAATACACATACCTTCCAGAGGAAGCGACGTACGCCTATCGCGGCGAGCTGCATTGGCGCCGCGGCGAACTCGATCTCGCGCTCACGGATCTCGAGCACGCCACGCGCGAGAATCCGGCGCGGATGGGTGCGTGGGTAGTGCGCGGTCTGGCCGAACTCGACGGCGGCGACGAGCGCGGCGGACTGTCGGCCTTTGACGCAATCGAGCGTACGCTGCCGGTTTTATTGTGGGAGGGGCGCCGTCGCGCCGACGTCGAATTGCGCGGTTCGCTAGGCAGCGCAGATCGTCGGACGGTCTTGGTTGCTTGCCTCGATATGCTGGGCGGAAATCGTGCATCTTCCATCTACACGTTCCGTGATGTGAACGGGCGATTTCGTGCGCTCGGCACGGCGCAACTGCGCGTCTGGCGCGACATTGCTCAACACTCGCGCGTGTTCGCGCGCGACGGCGTCGTGTCGCACCTGCTCGCCGGCCTGTCGAATCCGAAGTAAGGCGAGTCGGGCAGGTCGGGCAGGTCGAGGAGTTACGCACAGTCTGAGTGCTCGAACGATTGTCGCTGCTTCGGGCTTGCGGGAAATTGTCGCGGGTCAAGACGGTTACGCAATGGCTTCGACGATTAGACAGTCCAAAGGATCGCGGTCGGTTCGCTCGCGATACACTCCGCGCGACATCGAGGCGAAGATCACGCGATACCTAGATTCCGGCGAGGGGCACGCGGTGCTCGTCGGTGACGATCAGTACGCGATCCGACAAACCCTCGATGCGGCAATCGATCGCGCGTCGGGCGTGCGCGTGATCGCGTTCAGTGGCCGGCTCGGCCGCATCGACGTCATGGCCGAATTGATGGCGGGCAGCTTGCCGACGCGCAGCGCTGTCGGCGGGAAGCAGCAGGTAGAAGCGCTCTTCTCAGAGATGGCCGATGCCAGAACACGCGGCGTCTCGTTGGTCGTCGTTGTGGAAGATGCCGACTTCGCCAGCGTGCAATCGCTCGAGAGTCTTCGCATGGCCTGTGAGGCCTTCGCCACCAGCATGATCACTGTGCGCATTGTCTTGCTCGGCGGTCACTTTCTCACGCATCTCCTTACGCAGCCGAGACTCACCGCGCTCTCGAGTCGCGTCGCTTCTCAGTTCAACTTCTGAGCCAACGGCCCCGCGTCGACCTGTTCCCAGATCGATTCCTTCGCCGGGTCGCCGTCAGGCTTGCTGAACTCTAAGTCGCGAACGAGTACGTACAGAAGCATCGTTGCCATTGCGTCCTGCGCCACGCGTGACGTGTTGTCGTACTCGGCGATGAGGTCGTACTCGTGCCCCGCGTACAACGCAGCCCCGTCGGCACTCGAGTAACTTTCCACCTCGGCCAGACCGGTGCCGTTGGCGCTTGCGGTCGCAGTCAGCTTGATCACCGATCGAGACGATGTGATGTCGTACAACTCGAGCGACGTCGCGAACGGATGCAGATGTGCCGCCGCGTAGTGCACGGTGGTGTCGTACGGAAGACCCAGGTGGTCGGTCACGCGCGTGTGGTACGTATGGCGCCCGGGGGGAACGACCCAGAACGATGAGAAGCGTCGACCGTGTTTATCGAGAACCAAACCGCCGGGGTGCCCGACGTCTTCGGCGATCGAACATCCCGGGCCGTGACGTTTTTCGTCGGCACTACCGGGCGCGACACCCATGTATCCGTCCGGACCGTCCACCAGTGCAAGACCGTAGATGCCGTGCTGAATCAGTGGTTTGAGCGGAGTGGCCAGGTCTACATCGCGCACGAATTCCACGGTGACGCGTTGTCTAACCTCGAACGGGTCCGCTTCGACGTTGTGGTTCAGTACTTGCGTGGCGACCAGAAGGTCGCTCGACGACATCAGTGGCACGCCGAAGCCGCTCGGCAGTACGTTCTCCAGCGTTCCTTGATCCACGCTGAATAGTCGGTTGCCGCGCAGACGCATCGCCGTTGGGAATTTCGCCCGGTACACGTCGTCGCGGGTATCCATCGCGCTGTGACACATGAATTCCGCAGAGCGCGGCTCGTTGCCCGATGCGTCCGTGACCTCGGCGCGATAGCCGGTCATCCATACCAGCTCTTCGACCTCCGAGTCGCCGCCGAGCCGCATGCGCTCTATGTCGGACGGACCCTGCATCGACTTGTAAATCTTGTCGATCGTGTAGACGGGCGATTGCAACTGAAGCCGATAGACGGGCGCTCCATTGCGCCGATTCGGGTCGTTCTCGACCGATTCCTTATCCTTGTCGCACCCCGACATCGCGGCCGGCAGCACCACGAGGAGTGCCGCCACGATTGCCGTCGCACCGCCGGGTAGTGCGAACCGTTCATCACACGAAATCATGGTCTGCACTGTTCGTCATGGGCAAGGTGGAAGCCAGCCGATGAGTCGTCTTCGTCTGACGATGCCGGTCGGTGTTCTATTGCCGCTGGTTGAGTTGTTCGAGCAGGAGATCGGCCACCGCCTTAACGCGTGGGACGTACTGCATGCTCGTGGCGCAGACCAGATGGAATTCGGCCGACGGTAGTTCGATGTCGATGGCGAGTTCCACCACCTCGGGCGAACGCGCGAGCGGATGACGCCCGCGCTCGAGGATCATGGCGCCGAGCCCCTCGATGAGCGCACTCTTCTGCACGAGGTAGTTGTCGGACGCGAAGATCGGTTGGAAGTTTTCGATCGCCGCTTCGAGCAGTGGGCGGGGTGCGACATTCTCATACGGGAACGCCCAGGTGATCCAATCGATATCGGCCAGTCGCGCGCCTGCCTGGAGCGACGCCGCATACGACTGCGATGCAAAGACGCCGACTTCAACAGGCATGCTGACGAGCGCCGTCAACTCGGGCTCGGTCGGCGGCCGTGTTCGTATCGCCAGGTCTGCGGCACCGCGAGCGAGATCGAGGTAGTCGATGACCGCCAGCACCTCCAATCTTACGGCCGGAAGCCGCTCGCGGGCCAGCCGAGCGAAAGGCGCCAGGAACTCCACCGCGAAGCCCGGCGGTGCGGCAATACGTACGACGCCTTCCGCTTCGGCCTCCGCGCCGCGGGCGAGACGATCGAACTCGGCCGCCCAGCGCGCCATCTGCTCGGCCGCCGGCAGCAAACGCGCGCCGTCGTCGGTGAGTTCCGCGCCTCGTTTGTCGCGCAGGAAAAGCCGACACCCGAGTCTCTCCTCAATATTGGCGATACGCCGGCTGATGGTAGGCTGGCCGAGTCCGAGGAAGCGCGCGGCGGCGCTGAAGCTGCGCTGCTCGGCGACCACCAGGAAGGTTTGGGCGTCTTCCCATTCCCATGCCAGGTTCGACAAATTGCCCGCGCCGGTGTGTGTATCCATAAATGCATACTAGCATGCTAATTTAGGGAATTGTCATGCATCGAAAGATGGACGATGCTCTTCGCATGAACGACGAAATGTACGCAGTCGAACCCCTTTGCCGCCGGCCGCTCAGCCTCGTGATTTCAGTGCTGGTGATTGTGTATCTGGCCGCCCTGGCCGCTGGCTGTGTAGCCAGCAGCCACCCAACGGCCCCGTCCCAGTTCGGACGCGTAGCTTCGGGCGACGAAATGCTCGCTGTCCTCGCCGAGCCCGGCCCTGTCCGCTTCGAGACGGTGGTGGCGGCCGATTGGAAAGTTCCACTATCCGGGCTTCTCAATCTCGACCACCCACGCGCGATCGAGGCTGGACTCCAAGACCGAACGGAGTCGATCGAGATCTACTTCCACGTGCTCGATCACCCGCGCTTCGGAGTGTTCCTGGTGGACTCGGGATTGGCTGAGGAGTTTCTCGAGCCTGACACGAATCCGCACCTGAGCATGATCGTCAAGACCGCCATGAACACGGATGCGCTCACGGTGCGCACGACGACGGCGAACTGGATGCGCGAGAAGTCGGTCAAGCCGGCCGGTGTGTTCCTCACCCACATCCATCTCGATCACATCATGGGCCTGCCCGATCTAGCGCTCGATACTCCCGTCTATACCGGACCCGCCGAAACGGAGGCGCGCAAGCTTCTCAACATGTTCAGTCGCGGCACTACCGACCGACTCATCGGTGATCTGGGCGCACTCAACGAATGGCAATTCGCTAGCGATCCAAGCGGTTTGTTCACCGCCGTGATCGATGTGTTCGGAGATGGTTCGGTGTGGGCGCTGCATGTTCCCGGTCATTCGCCGGGAAGCACGGCATTCGCGGTGCGAACAACCGAGGGCCCGGTTCTACTCACGGGCGATGCGAGCCATACGGCTTGGGGTTGGCACTACGGTGTCGAACCGGGCACGTTCTCCGACGACAAGCCGCGAAGCGCACAGAGCCTGGCGCAACTACGTGCTCTGCTCGCGCGTATTCCACAACTGGACGTGCGCCTTGGTCATCAACCGCTCGGCGTGTCACCAGCGCACACGGCTGCAGTCGGCCCGCGCGAAAGTCCTGCCGAACTAGCTAGTAAATGAGGAATTCGGTGCGCTCGGCCTGCCAGGACGCTTCGTCCTCGCGCGCAGCCGCGTCGAGGTCGGCGGCCGTGGCACCGTCGTCGTCGACCCATTCGCGCAGCAGTGGCCCGCCGTTGATCACATCGATGGCCAGCCGATCGGTTTCGTACTCATACGGAAAATCGCGCCAGATCTCGTAGTCGGGCGAAAGTGCGCGCAACGCTTTGAACGCAAGCGCGACGAGACGCCACGGCCGAAAGCTATCGTGATCATAGCGCGCGTGGTCCACATGGATCTGTAGGCCGTTACACAAGCTACCAACGTGCTTGTGGAACGTGGGCTCGAACCAACATGGGCGCAGACTACATCCGTCGAGCCACGACGGCGCGAGCGCGTGCATCTTGGCGAGCAGCGCTTCGGCGTCGATGTCCGGAGCGCCTACGACTTCAAGCGGGCGCGTCGTGCCGCGTCCTTCGGACAGCGTCGTGCCTTCGAGCATCACGGTTCCCGCATAGGCGCGCGCCATCGAGAGGTTGGGCGCATTCGGACTCGGGTTTACCCAACTACGAGATTCGCGCGGCCCCGTAGGCCCAATACGCCCGATCGGCCACGGATCGGTTGGTTGCCAGTCGTGCATCTCGACCACGCGATATGCGACGTCGAGATTGAAGTGACTGACGAACCAACGCGCGAGCTCGGCCATCGTCATGCCGTGTCGCATCGGCATGGGACCGGCGCCTACGAAACTCTCGAATCCTTCTCGCAGTCGTAGCCCTTCGACCGGACGACCTACGGGATTCGGTCGGTCCAGTATCCAAACTTCTTTGTCGTGCTCCGCGGCCGCCTCGAGCACGTAGAGCAGTGTCGTCACGAACGTGTAGATGCGACAGCCCAGGTCTTGCAGGTCCACCAGCAGTACATCGAACGAGTCGAGCATCTGCGCTGTCGGACGGCGCACTTCACCATAAAGACTGAACACGGGGACGCCGTGCTTCGGGTCGGTGTAGTCGCGCGACTCCACCATATTGTCTTGCTTGTCGCCGCGCAGTCCGTGCTGAGGTCCCATTGCCGCTGACAACGAGATGTCGTCGAGCGCCGCGAGCGCGTCCAGCGAATGCGTCAATTGGGGCGTGACCGACGCCGGGTGCGCGAGCAGTGCCGTGCGGCGGCCGCGCAGAGCGGACCTGAGTTCGGCGTCAGCCAGTAGTCGATCGAGCCCGGTAATCACGGCCCGTTCAGTTTCTCATGTCGGAGACCCGGCTTCTACACGCAAAGCGTGAAGCCGTCGCGATGATGGAAGTCGGGGGCGTCGCTCGGATGTTCGAGCGCCCAATAGGAGAGGGAGCCGTCGTCGTGCTCGAGTACCGTCGTCAGCGCCAGCGAGAGGCCGGCCTTCGCATAGCGGTCGGACATCGACGCGAGCGCGACCGTCGCGCTGAGTTCGAGAGTTCGGCCGTCATCGCTTCGCTCTATGGTCGGAGCGGCCGGCCACGGGTTCATCGCAGCGCCGTCGCGATAGCCCGCGAAGGCGAATGCCGCCCAGGCGCCGCAAGGCGAGAAATTCAGCTCGTGGTAGGAGTCGGCGCCGTCGCCGCGCACGAAGCACTCGAAGCAGGTGTGTTCCCAGAGGTTCGTTGTGAAGTTCGCTTGCGCGGGCGCCGAGACGGACGCCGGAATGACGAGTCGCTCGAGCGGCCCACTGAGGCGATAGCGCAGCGTGAGAGCGTCGTCGCTATGGCCGGTCACGCCGGCCTCGAGCGCAAAGTTGGCGGTGTGAGTCGTGCAAGAGGGGTGAACGACGAGTGGCTGCATAAGGGGACCGGTTCGCGGGTGTTTACGGTTGCTGTGGCTCACAGAGGGGGCATGCGAGATCGAACGGCAAGCCGACTGAGATACTGAGCAGGATGAGTGCGTCGCTCGCCGTGACCACACCGCTATCGTCCACATCGCACAGGCACAGTGCGCACTCGGTCAAGGCGACCGACGCATTGAGCGCGACCAAGGCGTCGGTCACGGTGATGGTCGAGTCCTCGGTCGCATCGCCGCAGCTCTCGTTGAAACCCTCGAGGAACAGAACCCAGACCGCGCCGCTGTCTACGCCGCCGCCGTCGTTGTCGCGCGGTGCGCCCGCGACAACGTCGTTGAATCCGTCGCCGTCGAGGTCGCCAATCATCGCGACCGAACTCCCGAACGCATCGCCCGCGATAATATCCGGATTGATGCCGCCCGTGGTTCTGCTGATCTTCGTGGCACCTTTGACGGTGCCGTCGGTATTGAGAAACAGGAATCGCAGCGCACCCAGGTCTGCGCCGCTGCCGTCGTCGTCGAGCGGCGTGCCGACGACGACGTCCGGAATGCCGTCCCCGTTGAGGTCGCCCGGTGCCGAGACATCGTAGCCGAACAGATCGGCAGGTCGCAGATTGAAGAAATCGATCGAGCCGCCTTCTTTGTCGCTGATCTTCTGATGCGCGCGCACGGTACCGTCTGGGTTCATGAAGAGAATCCAGATGGCGCCGGAGTCGGCGTCGTCGCCGTCGTTGTCGAGCGGTGCGCCGACGGCGAGATCGATCGTTCCGTCGGCGTCGAGGTCACCGATAAGCGTGATCCCGTGGCCGAACCAATCGCCCTCATTGATAGTCCCTTTGAAGTTGCCGGCCAAGTCGCTGACTTTCACCTCGTCGCGCACCGTCCCGTCGTCGTTGAGGAATAGAACGTAGAACGCGCCGACGTCGACGCCGTCGCCGTCGTCGTCGAGAGGCGCTCCAACGGCCAGGTCATCGGTGCCGTCCCCATCGAAGTCGCCAAGTGAAGTAACGGAAAGACCGAAGAAATCGCCGGCTATAAGGTTCTGCGCGAGGCCGCCGAAGACATCGCTGATCTTCGCCTCGTCGATGACGGTGCCGTCGCTGTCGAGAAATAGGATCCAAACCGCGCCGGCGTTCTCGCCACCGTCGTCATCGGCCGGTGCGCCGACTGCTAGATCGTCTACGCCATTGCCGTCGAGATCGGCGATGCGCGCTACCGACGCGCCGAACTCGTCGCCGGGGTCGAGGAAGCCTTGGAATCCGCCTGCTTCTGAACTGATTTTCTGTTCGGAGCCGACCTTGCCGTCGGCGTTGAGAAAGAGAATCCACACCGCGCCGCTGTCGTCGCCGGGACCGTCATCTTGAAATGGTGCGCCGACGGCGATGTCGGGACGTCCGTCGCCGTTGAGGTCGCCCATCGATGTGACCGAGTATCCGAACCAGTCGCCGGGGTCGGGATCGCCGTTGAAGCTGCCGTGATCGTCGCTGATCTTACGCAGCCCAAGCACGTTGCCCGGATCGGCGATGGTGGTTACTGCTGCCAGTAGCGCGACGGCGCAAAGAAAGATGACGATCCGTGTACGCGACACGGCAGGGCTGGCGGCTCGGAAACGAAACACACCACCACGATAGGTGGCGCTGTCGTCACTGCAACCCGTGGGCGATGTTTCTTGCTCGACCTCGTCGAGCTTCTTTGTGGAGCGGCCTCACAGAGCTTCGTCGTACGGCTGCGCCATACAGCTGCGTGGCCGGCAGTCGGTTTGGTTTGCGCCTGCCGAGCCGGTACACGCCAAACTCCAAGCCGCGAAATCAACACGGACCAGGCAAGCGAGGAGTAGCTAAAGATGGAATTCGGCACACTGGTACCGCAAGGGTGGCGCTACGATCTGATGGGCGTCGATGGTGCGCAGGCGAAGTGGGAGACCTTTCGTCGTGTTTCGAAACAACTCGACGCCGACGGTTGGGATTCGCTGTGGGTCTGGGACCATTTTCACACGTTCCCGAGCAAGAAGGTCGAGGCCACGTTCGAAGCGTGGACGTTGATGGCCACGCTGGCTGAAATCACCGAGCGCGCTCGCATCGGTCAGATTGTGACCTGCGTTCAGTATCGCGAGCCGGCGCTACTGGCGAAGATCTCGTCCTGCGTCGATGTGGCTTCCGGCGGTCGTTTGAATGTTGGACTCGGGTCCGGCTGGTTCGACGAGGAGTTTCGTGCGTTCGGTTACGACTTCCGTACGGTGCGTGAGCGGCTGTATCGGTTGGAAGAAGCACTGGAAGTGCTACGTCGCATGTGGCGCGACGAGCGTGCCGACTTCGATGGTAATCACTACAAACTCGTAGACGCGATTTGCGAACCGAAGCCGGTACAGTCGCCCAATCCGCCTGTGTGGATCGGCGGTCGCGGCAAGAAAGTGCTTCTCAAGTTGGTCGCCAAGTATGCCGACGTTTGGAATTACAACGGCTCGATTGGCGAGTACGACGAGACGGTGGAGATCCTGAAGTCGCACTGTCTCGATGTCGGTCGCGACTTCGATGAAATTCGCTGTACCGCGATGGCCAACGGGCTGTGTTTTGACAACGATGACGAACTCGACGGCTTCTTCGAGACGATCAAGGATCAAGAAATGGACCGCGACCGCCTCCTCTCGTTCGTCGGCTGCAAAGGATCCCGTCAAGAGTGCGGCGACTTCATCGGCAGTTGGAAAGAGAAGGGCGTGGATGGCTTGGTCTTCTACTTCTGCGACATCGCGTCTGTGGGCAGTGGCAGATCGCAGGCGGAGGTCTTCATGAAGGACGTCTTTCCGGCGGTTCGCTGAGCGGCCTCGGGTGGGGATTAATTGACCCAGGCGGGCCGGCGCGCGAAGGTGCCTACATGAGTTCCCTGCGTGTATGTTCGCTCTTGTTGGCTATTGCGGCCGCGACGATCGGTGTGGCCGAGGCCAAGTTCTGCGGTGACGACATCGATGGTGTGCGTGTCGCGTGCGCATGCGGCGATGTCGTCGCGAGCGACACCGTACTGCAGGTCGGTGATCCGGTCGTCTCGTCGCGTTGTGACGTTCACGGCCTGGCGGTGCGTGCAGCCAATACGGCCGAATCCATCTCGCTGAATCTCAATGGGCTCTCGATCGTCGGCAAGGGCCGCGGCTTCGGGCTGAAGATCGACCGTGGCGGCAGCAGCGGAGCGGTGATCGTCGGCGGCTACTCGCCGCGGCTCGGTGAAGTGGTCGGGTTTGCCTACGGCGTCTTGGTAGCCAAGCCGAACACGTTGGCGAGGCTCGAACGAATCATCTCGAAGGGCAATTCATATCAAGGGTTCCTGATCCGCCAGGCGGGCGCGGTCATTCAAGATATCGTCGCCGAGCGCAACGGCGGAAACGGGATTCACATACTCGGCAGCGGCGGTCGCTTTCTCGGACTACGTGCCGACGAGAACGCGTACAAAGGCATCACGATCAATTCGCCCGGTGCGATCGTCAGCGGCACTGCCGATAGCAATGGACGTCACGGTATTGCCGTACCCGCACCGCGATCCGAACTCGTCAACGTGGCCGCGCATGGAAACGACGGAGACGGGATTCGCACGCGCTGGCCGTCGCAGAAACTTCGCAACATCGATAGCAGCGGTAACGCGGACGCGCAGGTTCGTGACCTCTCTGCGACCGCAAAGAGGATGGCACGATGAAGCAGTCTACGGCGGTCTTGATCTCAGTTCTTTCGGCGGCACTCGTGTTCGTCGCAGCGCCCGTAGCCGTCCATGCGGCCGTCCTAGTCGCGAACGGTCCTGACGATATTTGTGGGCCGACCGATGATCCCTGCATCGTCGATGAAAAGTATCAGGTCACCGCGCCGGGCGATCTCTTCTTCGGAGCCCGCGCGCTTCACATCGTATCAGGAGGCCGGTTACTGGGAACCGTAGACATCACGTGCGGCGATCTCGTCATCGATGTTGGGACGTCGATCGCGATCGATAGCTCTGAGCCCGGAGGTGTGTCGGGTGAGATCACGATTGAGTCGTCCGGCACCATCACGATTGATGGAAAGCTGCAGGCGCGCGGCAATCCCGGCGGCACGATTTCGATCGCGGCTGATGATGACGTCACGATCAACGGGCGCCTGCTTGCCGATGGATCCCCAATCGGCTCCGACGGCGGTGTCGTACTCGTCAATTCCTATGATGGTTCCGTAACGACGAACGACACCATCGTCGCAAAGGCGGTGAAGGGGAGCGACTACGAAGGCGTAGAGGGCGGGCTTGTCCATTTCGGCGCGGAAGGATCCGTAACGATGAACGGCGCGGTCGAGACCGGCGGCGGTCACCAAGGCGGTGCGCTGAGCGTCGTCGCGGACGGACCGGTGACATTGGCCAACGACGTGACCGTCTCCTCAGGCGCGAACCTCAGCTACGGCAATGGCGGTTACTTCTACGTCTATTCCTACTCGGGAATCGTGTTGACCGGTTCCGGTCCCACCAACTCCAACGAGTCGAGATTTACTGGTACCGGATCCACCGGTTACTACGTGTCGACCTACGGCTACAAGTACACCTACCCGGGTCCGGGCGGTCTCGGCCTCTTCCAGGCAATCGGCGGCGATCTGACGATCACCGAGCATGCGAGCCTGTTCTTCAACAGCGGACCGGCCGACATCGGATCGTACTCGTACGGCGGCCTGATGTTGTTCTATGCCGACGGCGACGTCACGATGAACGGCAGCCTCACGTCGAAAGGTTACGGTCGAGAAGGGCGGGGCGGTTCGCTCATTCTATCGGCCGGCGAAGCCGTCTCCATGGGGCCTAGTTCGAATCTCGACTTCCGTTCGAAGTACGGCGGTTACGTCACTATCAACAGCGACTACTACGGCGGTGTCGAACTCGACGGTACGATCAATGTGCGCGGTAACAACAAGACCGGCAACGGCGAGTATGCGAACTACGGTCAATCGGGCTACATCCGCGTCTATGGCGGCGACATCGATATGGACGGCAAGCTACTGGCCGGTGCCGATGGCTACGGCGGTGTGATCGGTGTCCAGGGTTGCCGCTTCCATGCCGCCAACACGGCGCGGATCGACGCACAACACGGTTCGCCGCTCGGTGGCGGCAGCATCTATCTCGACTTCGAAGAGAGCATCATCGCCGATCAAGGCAGCAAGATTTTGGCGGACGCGCAGGGGGGCGGCTATGTCGACATCAGCTATCGCAGCGCCAAGCCACCCGTCTTGAACGGCACCATCGTACCTGCGCCGTCACTCAACGGTTCGCCCGGCGGTGGATGCCCCGTCTGCGGCAACTTGGAAATCGACGCGGGTGAGAGTTGCGATGACGGCAACGCACTCAGCGGCGACGGTTGTTCCGATGAATGTCACAACGAAGGCTGCGTCGCGCAGACTCCGGGGTTCCCCGGTGTTCCGATCTGTTTCGACGGCGACGCCTGTACGGTCGACTCGTGTGACGATCCGTCGTCGACGTGTTCGAACATTCCGTCGTGCGAGGAGGGCATCGCCTGCACGCTCGATACCTGCGTCGCCGCGGCCTGCGAACACACACCGATGGATTCGTTGTGCGACGACTTCAACCCCTGTACCGACGATATCTGCAATTCGGTGACCGGTTGCGTGCACAGCAGTCTCACCGGACCGGCCTGCGAAGATGGTGATCTCTGCACGGTGACCGGTACTTGCGCGTCGGGTGCATGTATTGCGACCGACATCGTGGAGGCGTCGAAAAACAAGGCCGGCTTCAAATTCCGCGACGATCCCAATCGCGATCGCATGAGTTACAAGGGCGAGATCTCGCTCGACGACTACACCACCAGCCCGGCCGTCACCGGCATGGCGGTGGAGCTGCGTGATTCGAACAACCAGTCGATCGTGAGTGCGGTCATTCCCGCTGGATCGTTCGAAGACAAGAACGGTCTGGGTGTCAGTGTCTCGTTCCGCGACAAAGACCACGCACTTGCGACCGGCGACGGTGTCGAACAGATCAAGATCAAGAAGGTCGTGTCGCGCAACATCGCCAAGGTGAAGATGAAGATCGACGATACCGATCTGGCGGGTGCGAACGGCGAGTATCGTGTGTCGATCTCGATGCTGTTCGGTACCGACCCCGGCGTCGACGACTGCGTGACGGCTCGCTTCATTCCCTGTGATCCCAGCCCTGAGGCGAACAAGAACAGCTGCAAAGACCCCAGCTAGACGACGGGGTTTGCCGGATTTTTTGCGAGATTGTTCCTGCGCGCGCGCTCGTGCGCCGAATCCACTTGTCGTACTCGCCCGGGTTTATTAGTCTCTAAGTAGCCGAATATTACCCATACGCGCTTACGCCGGGCGCAACGGAGGTCCCATGCGTCCCATCTCTCGAGTCCTTCTCGCGACGGTTGTTTTCTTTTCAGGCTTTGCCGCGCCGCTTGCGGCGACCGCTCAATCCACGCTCCCGCCCGAATCACCTTACGATCATCTCGCTTGTTACAAAGTGGCGGAGCATAAGAACTTCGCTGCACGTGTGCTGCTCGATTCGGCAATCGCCGATCTAGAGATTCCCCCGTTGTGTAAGGTCATGGGGCGCAGTCTCGCGTTCTGTGCACCGGTTCGTAAACGTGTGCTCAGGCTCAACTATCACGACGATGCGGCGATGCAGCCCTACGATATGCCGGGCGATCACCAGCGTGAAGCGCGCATCTGTTATCGCCTCAAGTGCCCCGTTGAGAAGTTCGAAGGGCCGCTGACGGTGAAAGACCAATTCGGTCGCCACACGCTGCACGGCTTCGAACTCAAGCGTCTGTGTACGAACGCGCGTGTCATCCCAGACGTTTCCACCACCACCACAACAACAACGACGACGACCGTTCCGATCCATCCTTGCGCGTTGGTGGATTGCGCTCCGGGTCATCACTGTCGTCCGATTTGCGACGAACCGCGCGAAGCCGAGTGCGTGCCGTTCGTGCCTGAGGACGGCATCTGCGGCGGCTTTGTGCCGCCTTGCCGCGTTGAGATCTGTGAGCCGGGCCTCGAATGCGTTGCGCCTCCGGGGCTCGAGAACATTCCCGATATTCCCGGGATCTGTGTGCGTCCCAACAATGGAGAGTGCAGCAACGACGAGGATTGCCCGCACGGACAAGTCTGCGAGCTGTTCGATTTTATCGACGGCGGCGGCCAGGAGCATCGTTTCTGCGTACCAGGATGCCACGACGACGACGACTGTCATTCGGGTGAGAAGTGTCACGAGGTCGTGTGCGTGACGACGCCGTGTCCCGGTCAATGCCTGCCAAGCTTAGAGCCTGAGTGCGCCGTGGACGACGATTGCCCCGAAGGCCAGGTCTGTGAACCGGGCGCACCGTTCGATCCGAGACCGATGGTCTGCGCTCCCGGCTGTCATACGGACGATCAATGCAAGCCGGGGCAGCAATGCGTCGAAGTCGCCTGCTTCACTACGCCGTGCCCGGGGCAATGCGTAGGCGATCCGGGCGAGTGTGGTCAATGCGTTGCAGACAACGACTGCTCGGATGGCCGGCGCTGCACCGCGCCCGAGGAGTGCCTGCTGTCGTGTGACTGTCCCGAATGCGATGTATGCGCGGGCCACTGCGAGCCGAGCAACTGCGGCGATTGTTATAGCGACAACGATTGTCCCGCCGACTTGTACTGCAACGTCCACGACGCTTGTCTCGTAGCCTGCGATTGTCCGCTGTGCGCGGTGTGCGCCGGAGCGTGCGTGGCGCGGCCGATCGACGAACCGCAGCAGCGCTGACGCTGCGAATTCTTGTCGAGGGGCGATGGGCGATAGGCGCCGGGCGGGTAGGGGACTTGCGATCCACCCGCCCGGCGCCGCCTTCGCCTCCTGACATTGGCGTTCGTTCGCGGCTATAACGCACGCATGGATCTCGAATTCCTCAAACGACTACGCCTGGTCGGAACGATGGAGGGCGTCTCGACGCTGGTTCTCTTCTTCGTCGCGATGCCGCTGAAGTATCTGGCCGACGTCCCTCTGGCCGTTACCGTCGTCGGCCCCATTCACGGTGTTCTATTCATCTTGCTCGCGAGCATGTGTGTGCTGGCCATCGAGCGCGTGCCCATCGATAAACGCTTGGGATATGCCGGTATTGCTGCGGCTTTCATCCCATTTGGGCCTTTCATCATGGATCGCTGGCTGAGCGAGATCGAAAGAAACGCCTAGACAAACGCCTAGGCGTAATGCTATCCTGCGCTTGTGAAAATTCCCGTGACCAAGCTCCGGCAACTGCGCAAACGGCAGGGCTGGACGCAGCGCGACCTGGCCGAGCACCTTGAAGTCGACCCGATGACGGTGTCGCGATGGGAGCGCGGCCTAAGCCATCCGCAACGCGCGGTGGCGCAGCGGCTGCAGACTCTTCTCGAAACCACGAAGCCCGAGTCGGCCAAGTCGGCGATACCGACCGAGCGCTTCAAGGAACTGATGGAGTTGGGGCGAGCGATCGGCATCGACAGTGCACTGCGTGCGTTGCGCGAGATCGCGCTGCTGGCACGCAAGCCTGTACCCGTGCGATTCGTGGACGAGCCGAGCAAACGCCTACGCGAGGTCGAAGCGGCTCTCGTGCAGCAGCGCGCCCTGATGGCGCGGGCCAAACTCCGATGAGCGGGGCCGGGCGAGCAGGACCTGCCGGGCAGAGCCAGGCGAGCAGGATTCAATGAGCACGCCGCAGTCGGATTCCAGCCGTCTCGTCGACGCACTGAAAGCCGCCAGTAAATTGCTTGCGTCGCAGGGGATCGCGCACGCACTTCTCGGCGGCATGGCGGCCAACCTGTACCGAGAAGAAGCCCGCGCTACCCAGGACGTGGATTTCGGGATCAAGGCCACGCCGGCACAGACCGTTGCCGTCGTTGCTGCTTTCGAGAAAGCGGGCTGGGTACCGCAACTGCGTGCCGGTAAGGCGGAGGCGCTACGCATTGCGCATGCAGACTTACCGCGAATCGATTTGCTGATCGCAGGTACACCATTCGAAGAGAACGCGATTGAGCGTGCGGCATCGCTTACCATCGACGAGCATGAGCTGGCGATCGTTACGCCCGAAGACCTGATCGTCTACAAACTCATTGCCGGTCGTGCGCGTGACTTCGAGGCGGTCGCGGCAATCATCAACACGATCGCCGAACTCGACAGCGGCTATGTGACCGGTTGGCTCGAGCAGTTCGGTCTATCGGATCGCTGGACGCAGGCGCTCGATGAGGCACAGCGCTTGGCCGACGACGAGTAGGCAGCAAAGCGACGGCCGGGCGACGGCGAGAACGGCAATTCCCGTGATCTCGGCGAACCTGCTAGTTGTCCGAGATAGACGCAGCCGTCGAGCCGCGCGCTGCCGGTGCTGTTCGACGGATGATCGAGACAGGACGGGGCAGGACAGGACCGGAGACTGACATGGACACCGCGATCGACACGAAAGCTCTCGAAATCACGCCGGTATCGGGCTCGCTCGGGGCCGAGGTGAGGGGGATCCCGTTGCAGGACGCCACGCCGGCCGATGCCGATACGATCAAGGCATTGCTGCTCGAGCATCTCGTATTGTTCTTTCCCGATCAGGCGCTGACACCCGACCAACACATCGCGTTCGGGAAACTCTTCGGTGAACTGGAATCGCATCCCAATCTCCTGTTCGGCGGTGAGCGGCCCGAATTCTTCGAACTGCATGCGGCAGGTGGCGAGGGCGCGATTGCTGACGAATGGCACAGCGATCTCAGCTGCGAAGTGTCTCCATCGGTGATGGCCATTCTGCATATGGTGAAGTGCCCCGATGTCGGCGGCGACACGATGTGGGCGAATCAGTACAAAGCATACGAACAGCTCTCACCGGCCATGAAAGAGTTCTGCGAGGGGCTCACCGCGCTGCACGACGCCGATCCGCATGGGCGAGCCGACCGCATGGCGATTCATCCGGTGGTGCGCGTGCATCCGGAGACAGGCCGAAAGTCGTTGTTCGTCAATGAGCACTTCACGCGCCGAATCGTCGAACTCAGTCATGAAGAGAGCAAGGCGGTACTTGGGTATCTGACGCGATGGGCGGCTAGTCCGCCGTTCACAGTGCGCTACTCATGGCGTGCAGGTACGATCGCAATCTGGGACAATCGCTGCACTCAGCACTACGTGCTCAACGACTTCGAGGGCGAGCGTGTCATTCAGCGTGTCACCGTGATGGGCGATCATCCGGAGGGCGCAAAACCGCCGCGTTGGGATCCTGCACTTCGCACACTCAGTGCAGCCAGTCGTCATGACCGGCAGTTGTCGCAACATCTGAAAGCGAAAGCGTCAGAAGATTAGTCCGGCAGAATCGTCGGCGTTTGGCCCGCTATTTCACCGCATTGATTCGATCGGGCGCGCTGATGCGCGTGCGTGCACTGGCTCGGCCGCTGCGCGATGTTGCACTTGGCCGCCGCCGACCAGTTCGCCGTAGCGGCCGGGAGTGTATCGACCATGTCCGAGTCCGAGAGCAATACGCGTTACGATGTCGTCGTCTGGGGAGCAACCGGTTTCGTGGGCAAGCTGATCTGCGGCTACTTTCTCCAGCGATACGGAGCCGACAGCGCAGTACGATGGGCAATGGCGGCACGTAGCGAAGGGAAGCTCGACGCATTGAAGGCCGAACTGGGCGCAGCGGCAGCTACGGTTCCTGTTCTCGTCGCCGACGCTGCCGATCCGGGATCGCTCGAAGCACTGGTGAAGTCCTGCCGCGTCGTGTTGTCGACCGTCGGTCCTTACGCGCAGTACGGCTCACCGCTGGTAGAGGCCTGCGCAAAGTTCGGGACCGACTACGTCGATCTGGCCGGCGAGACGCAGTGGATTCGCCGCATGATCGACGCGTATCAAGACATCGCCGCGGACAGCGGGGCACGGATCGTTCCCTGCTGTGGGTTCGACTCGATTCCTTCCGACTTAGGCGTCTTCTTTCTGCAAACTGAAGCGCGAGCACGGTACGGCCGCGCACTCCCAACCGTGAAGATGCGCGTGAAGGCGCTCAAGGGCGGTGCCAGCGGTGGCACGCTCGCGTCCATGGTGAACATTTTTCGTGAAGCGGCCGAAGATCCGGAGACGGCTCGCATTCTGCGCGATCCGTATGCGCTCAATCCGCCCGATCACCGCGACGGCCCTCGTCAATCGAGCGGTATGTCGGTGGGCTACGACGACGACGCGCGCGCTTGGACCGCCCCGTTCGTGATGGCGGCGATCAACACTCGGGTTGTACAACGAAGCAACGCGTTGCTCGATCCGCCGTATGGAGCCGACTTCCGCTACGACGAGATGATGCTGACGGGCGCAGGTGCGAGCGGATGGGGAACCGCTTGGGCGACGACGCTCGGACTCGGTGCGTTTGCGGGCGCTGCGTCGCTGGCCCCGCTTCGCTCTGCGTTGACGCGCTTCGTGTTGACCGCGCCCGGCGACGGTCCGGATGAAACCGCCAGAGAAAGCGGCTTCTACGATCTCCGCTTCTTTGGATCGGGGTCGGGATCGGGATCGGGATCAGACGGCGGCGGCGAGAAGTTGGCCGCGCGCGTTACCGGCGATAGGGATCCCGGCTACGGGTCGACGGCGAAGATGATCAGCGAAGCTGCCCTGTGCCTCGCAAAAGACGTCTCGAAGCAGGAGTGCGGTGGCGGGATGTGGACGCCGGCGTCGGCGATGGGTGGCAAACTGATCGATCGGTTGCAGGCGAGTGCCGGATTGCAGTTCTCGATCGTCGAGTAGTGCGCCTACGAACTCTCGTTCTGTCTGCGCCATACGGGTGCCACCAGCCAGAGCAGGAAGTGCTGAAACTCCGGTGAGATCGAGTCGGCGAAGTCGCCGATCATCGTGCACGCTAGCTATTGTTCCCTTGCTCACTGGCGGCGCCTGGGTAGTGCTTGACCATGCAGTCGGAGCAGATGCAGTGGGTGAACTCGGTTCCGGTTTGTTTCTCGAAGTAGGCTTCGACGCGATGCCAGTACTGCTGGTCGTCGCGTATGCGTCGGCACCAAGAGCACATCGGCAAGAGCTCTCCAAGCAGTCGTGCGCGCTCCAGCGCGTCCGACAACTGCGCGGCCGTACGCTTGAGTTCCAGTTCTGCAACTACTCGGCGACCCAGCGCTTCGAGCGCGCGCATCGCCGACGAGCTGACGGTTCGCGGTTTCTGATCAATCACGCAAAGCGTTCCGAGTGCGTGCCCGTTGGCCTCGACGAGCGGTGCGCCGGCGTAGAAACGAACGTGCGGTTCTTCGGTTACAAGAGGATTGTCTGCGAACCGTGGATCTAGTGTCGCATCGGGAATGACGAGTGCGCAGTCGTCGAGGATTGCGTGTGCGCAGAACGCGACGTCACGAGAAGTCTGTGTAGCGTCGAGCCCGACCTTCGCCTTGAACCACTGTCGATCGTCATCGACGAGCGAGATAAGCGCGATGGGCGTATCGCACAGTTCGGCGGCGATCGCGACAATGTCGTCGTACGCGGGTTCCGGAGCCGTATCCAATACTTCGAAGGCTCGAAGTGCCGCGATTCGTTCGGACTCCAGTAGTGGTTTTGCTGCGCGTTCCATGTGTGGATCGACGACGGGGGTCCTGAGCGAGGCCGACAGGCTCGGATCGTTCAGTAGCCCGGTCGAGTACACATTAGAGCACCGTTTGATATCCGTCTGTCAGCAAAAGTAGAGGGCCGACGTGAATTTGTCGGCGAGCAACGCACAGACTACCTGATTACCCGTAGTGCTATTGCCGGAGACGTTTAGAGGATCTTACGTACGCGGCGATGTCGCGCGCGCATGAGGGCGCCACGCGACATCGCGCACACGTGTTCTACGGTCCGGCCGCGATGTAGCTCGAGCCGTCGTTCTTTTTCTCGGTGAGCGTTGAGCCCCAACACGCACCGGAATCCAGATTGATCAACTGTGCGGTGAGCACACCGGTAAGCGGCAGTGCGGGCGGCACGGTGTTCGCGCCTTTCGACTTGAACTGCATCTTGCCTTTCCCGACACCTGCCTTGGTCTTGACCTTGATCAAGCCGTCTACGGAACCGACCTTATCCTTGTAGCCGTGTTGACCGGCCTTCTTGCTCGTCCACGCCCATGACGGAGGCGGCGTCGTCGGGAACTGCGCGTAGCCTAGGTTCTCCGGATTCGGCGGTACGACGTCGTAGATGTGGCCGGTGTCATCCCATGCACAAGCGATCAGATCGGTGCCCGACGTCGGGTCCAGGTCCGAGGCATCCAGCGTTACCTTCGTCCATTTCCACTGCGTCTGATCTTTTGCTGGGTCGCCGCTCGACTTCACGATGAATTTCGCTTTACCGGCCGCCGTGCAAGTTCCGAGCGGCGCTGCCGGGCAGGCCGCGCTGATGCCTTTGTCGATCTGGAATGTGTCCATCACAGTACCGACGTCGTTGACGTATTTTCCGACCAGTACGTCACCATCGACCTCAATGACCGACGTTCCGACGAACACCAGTTTCTTGTTCATGACCGGGTGTCCGGACGAGGGCGAGAAGGCGCGCGTATCGGCCGCCGCGCCCGTCACGATGAAGACAGCGCCTTCGTGCGGCGCCTGCTGCAACGACGCTTTGCGGTAGGAACCGTCCACCAGCGGATTCCCGTTACCACCGTCGAGTATATGGAAAGGCTCGAGGGTGGTGGACAGGCCGATGTGGTCGTCGATCAGCGGTGTACGCTCGTACGTATGAGAGTGTCCGCTGATGACCAGATCGACGCCGTAGTCTTCGAGGATTGGCACGAACTCCTCGCGTGCTGCGATCTCATTGGCCTCCGCGTCGGAGTCATGGAAGATGCCTTTGGAGTACGGAGGACGGTGCCACGCGGCGATGATCCAATCGGCCGTCGTGGCGATCAGGTCGTCCTCGAGCCAGGTCTTCATGGCGGCGCCGGTGGTCGTGATGTTCTCGATGTTGTCTTCCGTGTCCAAGACGATGAAATGGATATTTCCGTAGTCGAACGAGTAGTAAGACTCGCTGCCTGAAGCTACGCCGTTCGTCCCCAACTCGTTCCCGGTCGGGAAGTTGAACATCCCGAAGTAGTCGCCGGTTTCGGTAACGCTATCCAACGCAGCGCCTTCGTGATTGCCTATCGCAGAAAGGAACGGCTGGCGGCGTAGGAACGCGGCAAGTTCCGGCGGGCTGAAGAACACACTCTGGTAGGTGGGGTCGTTACCGGTACCGTAGGCGTTGTCTCCCAAGTACATCATGACGTCCGTTGCATCGGCCGCCACGTTGACGTCGCCGCCGCCGACGTGATCGTAGTAGGCCTGGCGCGAGTCCATGTACTCGGTTCCGTTATTTCCCGGCCAGTAGCCGGAATCACCGAAGGTCCAGATGCGGATCGGCTGACGTGTGCCCGGCAGCGGCGACGTGGTGAATGCGTAGTCGGCACCGGCGATTGTGAGCGGCGTGCCCGAATCGCCGACTGCGTAGAAGTACTTCGTGAAGTCGGTCAGGCTTGATAGCTCGACGACGTGTTTGAAGCCGCCCATGAGGTCCGCGCTGCTCGTACCCGGTGTGATCGTGCCCAGCGCAACGGTCGTGCCATAGTCGACCTCCGCGCTCGTCAGTGCCAGGTCCGTATGGAAGATGACGGTCATGCGGTCCGGACCGGGCATCTGTAAGTACGGACCGCGTGTGATCGTTTGCGCGGATGCGCTCGCGACCGTCAGTGCGGACATTATCACTGTCACTGCGGCGATTGTGCCAAGCCGCGTAATCTTACTGATTCTCATTTAGGTTGTCCCCCGCGTTGTTGTTGTGCTGATCTGAAAGTTTGTTTTCTAGCTCGATGGCCAGTGCTGCGAGTTTCGGGCTGCGCTTTGAGGCTGGGCGTTCGTTGACCAGCGCCAGTGCCTTCGTGTAGGCGTTCATCGCCTCAGTCTTCTTTCCGCCCGCCATGAGGGCGTCGCCGCGCTCGGCAATCCATATCTCGTGGCGCGGAGCCTGCTCGAGCATCGTGTCGATACGCGCTACCGCCCCGTCGTGGCGTCCGCGTTGCGTCTCGAGTTCGACGGCACGCGATTGGATCGTTGGGACGATCCCGAGTTTCGCCATCGCCGTGTCTGCGACCGCGAGCGCACTGCGGATATTCTGCTCGGCAACGTCTACCGGTGAGTCGCCGTCCGAGAGCATCTCGTTTCCGGCCGTGACGGCGTCGTCTTCGTGCTCGACGGCGTCCTCAAGCTCGACGGCGTCTTGTACCGAAACTTCGAGTTGTGCCTGCATGGCCTCGAGGACGACGCCGGGCTCGGGATGCTCGAGGACTTTGACCGCGTGGGTGTAGTCACTGGCTGCTTGCGCACGTCGATCGCTTCGCGCGTGAATGCGCGCTCGCACCAAACTGGCTTTGCCGGAATTCGGGCTACGCGCGATCGCGATGTCCGCATGCATGAGAGCGGTTTCGTGCAAGCCGGCGTCGAGAAGGACCGACGCCAGCGCGACGTCGGTGACATCGCGGTCGGCGCCGAGGTCGGCTGCTTTGATGTAGGACGCCGCCGCAGCGTCCCAGTCCTTGCGCGAGCGCTGTAGTGTGGCGCGACGAAGATAGAGTGCGGGGTCGTTAGGCGACGCCGCGATGGCATGCGCGACCGCGTCTTCGGCCTCAGAGATATCCGGGTGGGATTGGGAGATGCCCGGCGACAATCCAATCATGAGGACTGCCGTCAGACCCGTCGCAATGAGCGACTGCCCTAAGGCCCGAAAACTGCGGCGCATCAGGCGATCCTAGTCCGCCGGGCATTCCGATGTAAAGGGCAAACGCAGGCCATTTGTGGACGGCGACATGGCGCGCACGTCGCTTGCAGCTCAGGGGACGCAAAGACCAGGGTTCGGGCCACAGGCGCAACGGCGGCCCTCGACCGAGTAGGAGCAGCCACGCTTTTTGCCACGCCACACGCGTAACAATGACCCGCCCGTTCGGGGGCGTCTGGGCTCATCGCGCGTGGATTGTTAGGAGTGCAGCATGAAGATCGCGACCTCGCGTACGAACGGGTGGCTGGCTGCCATTGCCATGCTGCTTATTGCCTCGTCAGTCTCCGGCTGCGCGATGTCGGAGAAGGTAGACATCCGCCGTTTCGTTACATCGGGGCGCGACGGATGGCAGCAACCCGAGAAAGTCCTGGCGGCGCTCGACCTCGCCCCCGGCGCGCGTGTGGCCGAGATCGGCGCCGGCGACGGTTACTGGATCGGATGGCTATCGGACGCAGTCGGACCCGACGGGCGTGTGTATGCGGTCGAGGTTGACGCCGATAAGGTCGAGACCCTAAGTAAGTTGGTTGCCGACGAAGGCTACGCCAACGTAGACGTGATTTTTGGCGAGTACGGCGATCCACTGCTTCCCGACGGTGCTGTCGACGTTGTGATCACGTCGCTCACGTATCACCACATCGAAGACCGCGTCGTCTATTTTGAGAAGCTGAAGACCGATCTCTCGGCGCAAGGACGTATCGTTCATCTCGACAATCGCAGCGGATTGCCGTTTCCCATCAGTCTGAAAACGTCAGGGCACACGTCGGAGGTCGAGCAGATCGACGACGAGATGACCCGCGCGGGTTATACGCGCGTCGCGCTCCACGACTTTCTCTACACGCAGATTTTCGTTGCCTACTTGCCGGACGATCGCTGAGCCCGGCTGGCGCACCCGATCGAGCACCTCCCCCCTGGTCGAGAAAACACGCCGACCCTTTGCCGAAGCGCGCGTACGTTGCGCCTTTCGGCTTCGTAGAACGATGCTTGCGCTGTGACGTACGCGCTGTATTGCGCTTCGCTACTTAGGCGCGTTTTCTTCAGGAACTTCGTCCCTCACCGTTTTGTGACGCTACATACGTTCGCGAAAAGTTCACTTTTTCTGCGACTTGCGACCGAAGCGTCTTCACGGCACCCCCCATTCGGGTCAGCCCTAGTGCTCAGCAGTTGCGCGACAGCTGCTCCATCGTATGCCGAGAAAATCCACGCAAGAAGCCGCTCCGTTTCGTCCACCGCTCGGACTCCTCGTCGTCGCTCTGTTCACGGTTGCGTGGATTGAGTCTGAAAGCTCCATGCTTCAGTCACGCGTTCTTGCGTGGGTGGCGGGCCAGTCGACGTCCCAACTCGTCGCGGGTCGCAGCGCTCGACCGCTCGTAGGTCCCGACGGCCCCTACGATCGCGAACTCGGATACAGCAGGATCGAGTCGTTCGCCGACAATCTCGAAGCGAACGGTTTTGAGATCGTCGCACAAGCCAGTCCATCGCCGATGCTGCGCAAGCTATCGGAGTTCGGCATTACGCCGCCGTACAAAGAGAAGGGCAGGGCCGGACTCGAGATCGTCGATGCACACCTGCTGCCGTCGTACCAAGTCCAGATGCCTGAGCGCGGCTTTGACGCGTTCGACGAGATTCCGAAGCTGCTGGTCGATTCATTGCTGTTCATCGAGAACAGGCAACTGCTCGCGCCCGCGACGAGTACGAATCCCGCAGTGGAATGGCCGCGTCTCGCGCGCGCCACCGTGGAATGGGGATCGAGCCGTTTCACTGCCGGCGACCGTGCGGCCGGCGGCAGCACCTTGGCGACACAACTCGAGAAGCTGAGGCACTCGCCGGCGGCTCAGACCAGTTCACCTCGCGAGAAGCTGCGCCAGATGGCGTCCGCGAGTCTTCGTGCATACGTGGAGGGGCGCAACACCGCGCACTCGCGACGCGAACTGGTTGCCGACTATCTCAACACGATTCGCCTCGCGGCGGTAAAGGGACACGGTGAAGTCGTCGGATTGCCGATGGGCATGGCGCTGTGGCATGGCGTCGACTACCACGATACGGCGGAGCTCTTGAGCGCGCCTGCCGAGACCGACGAGCAACTCGCCGAGAAAGCGTACGCGTATCGCCAAGCGCTCGGACTGATTCTCGCGGCCAATCGTCCTTATCTTTTTCTCGTGCAGCAGCCGGAGGCTTTGCGCCGACGCATTGATCACTTTCTCGAGATGCTCGCCGACAGTCGAGTCATTACGACGCGCCTTCGCGACGCGGCGCTGGCGGCCGATCCTCCGTTCGCCCCGACTCCGCTCGCCAGTACTACTCCAATGGCGCTTGCACGCGCCGATGCACGCCCGGATCGGATCCGCATGCTCAAGTTGCTCGGTGTCGAATCGCTTTACGAGATCGACCGCATTGACGCGCGCGTGACCACGACGACGTACGACGACATCGAGCGGCGCGTTCAGGACACCATCGATGCGGTTCGTGACGAGAGCAGCGACACTTCCAAAAGATTGCGACGTATCGGATTGCTGAATGCAGAGACGCCGTCGGCGCTGACGATCAGTTTCTCCTTGTACGAGCGCACCGAACGAACCAACAAGCTGCGCCTGTACGCCGACACGAAGCGCGCCTCGCGCGCCGTAGACGAGAGCGTCATGCTGGACCTCGGTTCTACGTCCAAGCTTCGCGTGCTCACGACCTATCTCGAAGTCTTGAATGACCTATACGATTGCGACGAGGTTGAGGCCGATCAACTTGACGCGCGCGACGTACTCGGGCGTTGGGCGGCCGAGCGTCGCGCAGCGATGCCGCAGGAAACGCGCCGAGCGTTTCTGGAGGCCGCGATGAACCGTCGCTACTCGGCATCGCCCGACGAGCGATTCTATACCGGCGGTGGATTGCATCGCTTCGGCAACTTCAAGGACGACGACGATGACTCGATGTTCTCCGTCGCCAATGCGACTCGGCATTCAATAAATCTCGTATTCGTCCGGTTGACGCGCGACATCGTGACGCACCGCACATTCCGCAGGGAATCCGAGACTCGCGAAGTTCTCGACCGACTCGACCATCCGCTCCGGCTGTCCTACCTGGAACGAGCAGCGCTCGCCGAGGGCGCGCAACTCATTCGCAACGCATATCGTAGCTACCAAGGCATGCGTTCGGATGAGATGCGCGCTCTGGCGTTCGCAGACCGAACGCCGACACCGCGCAACGCTGCGACGGCGATTCGTTTCATGCAGCCCGCTCTCGACGTAGATGCGTTTGCCGTGGAGATGCAGCGTTTCAACACGGGCACTGCTCTGTGGCTGCTAGACAAGGACGCGCTCGCGCAGATGTACGACGACTACGAGTCGTCGCAGTTCAGCCGCTCCGATCTCGCACACTTGTCGGGAATCGACTGGCTCGAACTCTGGACGATGAAAGCGCTGAGCGACGATCCCGACACCACTACCGCGCGCCTCATGGCGATCAGCAAAGAAGAGCGAACCGAGTCTTTTGCGTGGCTTTATCGCACGAAGAAGAAGGACGCGCAGGATCGCCGGATCAAGAGCGAGCTCGAGGTGGACGTGTTCCGTTGGATGCATGCGCAATGGAAGCGTCACGGCTATCCGTTCGCGCATCTCGTGCCGTCTCTTGCGACCGCGCTCGGAGCGTCGGCGGATCGACCGGCTGCATTGGCCGAACTCATGGGAATCATCCAGGCCGACGGAATGCGCCTGCCCACGCAGCGCTTCGAGCGCATTCGGCTCGGCGCCGACACGCCGTACGATACGATCGCGATTCCGGTGCCGGTTGACGGCGAGCGCGTCATGGCTCGCGACGTCGCGCGGGTCCTGAAGGACACGCTCATCGATGTCGCGACGCATGGCACAGCGCGGCGTACCGGCGCGGCGCTTAATGGTCCGCGCGGCGGCCGACTTCCGGTCGGCGGCAAAACCGGTACCGGCGACCATGCCCGCAAGACGACCGATGCCGAAGGCAACGTCGTCTCCGAGGTTGCCGTCTCGCGCTCCGGCGTTTTCCCATTTCTCGTCGGAGATCGATATTTCGGGGCCGTGACGGTGTTCGTCGAAGGGCCCGCTTCGGATCGCTACGAGTTCACCAGTTCTCTCGCCACCGAGATCTTCCGCATCCTCAGCCCGGAACTCGAAGGCGTGATTGGGGCGGGCCTTCCGGCAATAGAGCTCGTCCAGAACGTTTCCTCACTCAACTAGCCCGATTTTCCGAAACGCGGAATCCACAAACGGCGACATACGATTGTCGTAGAATGGGGGTGTGGGAGATCTGAGCAACTTGTCGCGCCAACCGGAATCGGCCGAGATAGTCGCGCCGCGAGACGATGAGAAGGCGGTCGATGCTGTAGCAGAGCACATGGCGTCGGTGTCGGAGAACATCGAAGCCTTACAGGCCGAAATCGGTGCCCAATTCGAGCGTCTCCGTGATCGGGAATTCGAACTGGCCTCCACAGCAACGAAGCTGGCGCACTGGCAGGCGACGATCCAGAAGTGGTCGGACCAGCTGGCGCTGCGCGACGAAGTTTTTCGCGTCGCCAACGATGTACTCGATAGTATGGGGCGCTTCATCGACGACCCGCACCACCCCGAGTTCCATCCGCCGGCCGACGAGGTCGAGTCCGGGGATTGCGAGAAAATCGCCAACGTCACCAATGAGGCGGACGCTCTCGCAGCCGCTTCGGACGCGGAGCTGGAAGCAGAGACGCAGGCCGATTCGAGCGCACCGGTGGTCGCGCCACGTATTGAGGAGCCGGTTGATGTCTCCGATCTCACGGCCGCTGAACTGCACAAGTTCCATAAGCTGTCGCGCCTGAGCGGTCGCGACGATGAAGAGATTCTCGACCAGGTTCGCTCCGAGCGCGCGAAAAAGGAAGCACGCGACCGCTCAAAGCGCGGTTGGCTTCAGCGCCGGTCGATATCGACCGACTAGAGTCTTCCTGCCGAGATTCAGCCGAGACGGGCGACGACATGGCTGACGGCACAATAGAACCCAGCGAACGAACGATGATCCTGGCCCACTACTATCGGGCCATGGTCGGACGTGCCGATGTGTGGCGTACACGCATGGATAGCACTACGCACTGGGCCATCGGTGCGACCGCGGCGATCGTTACGTTCGCGCTCGGTGATTCCAGTGTTCCGCATCACGTCGTATTCATCTCGACGCTCCTGACGCTCGGGTTTCTTGCTCTCGAGGCGCGCAGGCTGACGTTCTATCATCTCTTCCAACAGCGCGTACTGCGTCTCGAGCGTGGATTTGTAGCGCCTGCATTACAAGGCACTACCGATTCTGCGCCGGCCGATCTTGCCTTGGCCGAATTGCGTGAGGCGTTGGCGGGACACCTCGGGCGTACGGCTCCGACGATGCCTTTGGTGAAAGCTGTCTCCCGGCGGCTGCGGAGAATCTATCTGTTCTTGTTCGCCGTTCAGATGCTTGCGTGGGGGCTCAAGCTCTCGGGGCATCCGCAAAAGAGTGTTTCTATCGCCGAACTTGCCGACCGAGCTCACATCGGCGCGATCCCAGGCGAAGTGATACTGGCCGCGGCCGTAGCATTCTCCGTGAGCTGTATCGCGCTCGCGCTCTTGAAGGGTGGTACCGACGCGCGAAAGAAGGCGATCGTTCCCGATCCCGCCTGATCCGCGTTTTGACGCGACTCTGCGACTCTCTGCAAAAGGCTACGCGATCTGCTCGTGTTTCGCGCGATTCGTTTCGTCGGCGTCGCCGCTCAAGAACAGCATGTAGAGTACCGGGCAGAGCAGGAGCGTCAGCAAGGTCGCGAAGCCCAGCCCGAACATCATCGCGAAAGCCATCGAGCTCCACATCCCGCCGCCTCCCAGTGCGAGTGGCAGCAGACCGATGATAGTCGTGGTCGTCGTGATCACGATGGGCCGTAAACGAGATCGTGCCGATACGACGATGGCTTCGACGAGTTCCAGTCCGCTGGCTCGTTGGGCGTCCATCTCGTCGAGTAACAGAATTGCGTTATTTACGATGATACCGAGGAGTGCGATCAACCCGAGCAGGGTCATGAAGCCGAACGACGAGCCGGTCATGATCAGCCCGGGGACGACGCCGATCAGCATTGGCGGCAGCGTCAGCATGATGATGCCGAAGCGGCGGATGCTGTTGAACTGGCTGATCAAGATAAGCGAAAGGATCGACAGTGACAGCGGCATCGCGGACAGCAGGTTGCCCTGCGCCTCGGCGCTTTCGGCCTGTTCGCCGCCCCACTCGATCCAGTAACCTTTCGGCCAGTCGGGCGACGCGAGGACTTGCGCGACCAGCGGTTCGATCTCTGCGAGCGCCGCACTGGCGTAACGACCGCGTACGTTCCCTTGGACCGTCATGACGCGCACCGTGTCCTCGCGCAATATCGATCCGGGTAGTAGTTCAACGCCAATCGTCGCGATCTGACCGAGCGGTACCACGCCCATCGGGCCGCCGAACACAGGTACGTCCGGCAGGCGCTCCGGACGCGTACGGAAGTCTTCCGCCGAGCGCAGCAACACCGGAATCGCGCGATCGGACTCTCGGTACGTGGTTGCAGGAAGCCCTGAGAATTGAGCGCCGAGCGTTCGTGCGATCGTTTCCGTGGTCAGGCCCAGGCGCGGCGCGCGCACCGGGTCGGGATCGATGGTGATCTGTTTGATCCACGCGCCCCAATCGTCGCGTACGTCGTGCATGCCGCCGACGGGAGAAACGACGCCGACCAGACGATTGCGAAGATCGTAAAGCGTTTCGATGTCTTTGCCGTAGATTCGTATCTGGATGGGGTCGCCCACGGGCGGCCCGTTCTCCAACGCCTTGGCAGTCGCTCTTGCAGCCGGAGCCGTCTCGGCGGCCAGAGCATTGAACTCATCGACCAACTCCTTGACGACGACCGGGTCGCCGGTCTTCGTGAGTACACTGAGAAAGGCGTAGTTCGGGTTCGGTGCTTCGGGTGCCAGTGACAGGTACCACCGCGGCCCACCGTTCCCGATGAATGTGGACACGCTCTCTACCAGATCGCCGCGATCCTCGAGGAGCCAGTCCTCCAGTACGCGCACGCGCTCTTCGGTGACGAGAATGTCGGTTCCCAATGGCAATTCGAAGTCGGCGATGAATTGGCCGCGCTCGTTCGGTGGGAAGAAGATATTGGGAACGAATCGAAACGCCCAGCCGGCGGCCAGCGTGAGTGTGAGAATCAGTATCGGGTACGCCCATCGGCGCGCGAGCGTCGCGCGCAACAGTCTCTCGTAAGGTTCGTAGAGTCGCTCCAGCTGTCTGCCGACAAACGTCTCACGCTCGAGCGGTCGCAGGTAGTAGTAACAGAGCATCGGAATCAAGGTCAGCGAGAGTAGCCAGCTCCCGAGCAGTGTGAGTGTGATCACGGCGAACAGGCTGTAAGTGAATTCACTGGTGCTGCCGGGGGCCAGTGCGATGGTCGAGAAAGCAGCGATCGTCGTACCGCTGGCTGCAAGCAACGGGATCGTCAGATTCGCTACCGAGTCCGTCACGGCTTTTCTGCGATCGGTGCCCTCACCGAGACGCACGAGTATTTGCTCACTCACGACGACGGCATTGTCCACGAGAAGGCCGAGCGCGATGATGAGTGCCGCGATCGACATCATTTCTAATTGAATGTTGATGATCGGCATCAACGCGAAACACAGGAGGATAGCCGACGGCACCAAGACGCCTACGATTGCCGCGATGCGCGCGCCGGTGAACGCGAGCATGACGAGCACGACAAAGCCGAATGCTTGCGCCAGGTTCACCATGAACGCGGTTACCGACGCGCTGACGTAGGTCGGCTGGTAGAACATCGTCTCGATATCGAGACCGATGGGTAAGGCTGCTTCGATGCTGTCCAGCGTTTTCGACACTTCGTCGCCGATCTCTGTCACGATGCCGCCTTTGACCATCGAGACCGCCATGCAGAGCGTGCGCTTGCCGTTGAAGTGTGAAATCGACCGCGGCGGGTCCGCGTAGCCGCGCACTATCGTGAAGGCGTCGTGCACCCGGATCGCCGATGCTGAGCCGGCCGTCGTGAGTCGATAACCGGCGAGTTCTTCGAGGCTTTCGAACTCGCCCAGTGTCACCATTCCGGCGCGTTCCTGTGCTAGCAGGATATCGCCGCTGTCCGCCACGGCGTTTTGACTGGCCAGCTGAGCCGCGACTTGTTCGGGAGACAGGCCTCGCGCTGCGAGTTCGCTGCTGGAGAACTCGAGGTAGATGCGTTCGTGCTGGACGCCGTGCAGTTCGACTTTGCCGACGCCGTCGACGGCGAGGAGCGCGTCGCGAATTTCTTCGGCGTAGTCGAGTAGCTCGGCATCTGAGAACCCGTCACCGACGAGTGCGTACAGATAGGGAAAGACGTCGCCGAAGTCGTCGTTCACGGCCGGCTCGTACGCGCCGTCGGGGAGGGCGGTCTCGGCCACTCGGTTGCGTACGTCCTGCCAGATCGGCTCGAGGTTGAACAAGCTCTCATCGAGCGACACGGTGATGACGGAGATCCCGGGTTTTGAAGTCGAACGAATCTCGTCGATCTCGACCATCTGCCGAAGCGCTTGTTCGAGCGGCTCGGTAACCTCTTGCTCGACTTGCAGCGTCGTCCTGCCTGGATACTGCGTCGTAATGCGTGCGTCGCGGATTGTGAACTCGGGATACTCGAGGCGTCCGATCGTCAGGAACGACACGACACCGGTCAACATACAGCACGCGTACAGCACCAGCACAGTGCGATTGTTTCGAAGTGAGATGTCAGCGGCGTTGATCATTTAGATAGTGGAAGTAGCGCAACTATTGGACGCTCACCGTTAGCGGGCGTTTGGTGAGGAAAGACGTACGGACTCGCCTTCATGCAGGCGGTTCACACCTCGCGATACGATCAGCTCATCGCCCACGAGACCGTCGATGATCTCCAGCATGCCGCCGGCGCGCACCGCGCCGATGCGAACCGATCGTTTCTTGACCAATGCCAGATCCGATCCCGACTGCGGCTCGATCAGCCAGACGTAGGTGCCGGATTCGGAGCTTCCGGCGACGCACGGCGATGGTACTTTCACGACTTTACCGTGCGGGTTGGGCAGTTCGAGTGTTGCTTCGCCGTCCAAACCTTCGCGGACACCTTTGCCGTTCTCATCGAACGTTACCGTCACGGGGTAGGTCGTGTTCGATGCGATTTGGGGCGAGATTTCCGTAACCCGTGCGGGGTACACGCGATCGGGGAAGATGCCAAGGCGAATCGAGGCGGCCAGACCGAGTTGAATCTGATCGACCACGTCCGCCGGGACGCCGATCTCCATCTCGAGTAGGCCGGCGCCCTGGATGGCGGCGACGGGAGCGCCGGCAGACATGACTTGCTGCGGGTCGGCCATTACGTCGCCGATCGCGCCGTCGTACGGCATTCGCAGCGTACAATCTTCGAGTCGCTTACGCGCGATGTCGAGCGCGGCTTCGGCCGCTTCGTGCGACGCAATCGCTGAATCGAGCTGCGCCTTGCTGGCGTTCTCGCTTTCGTAAAGCCGAAGCGTTCGTCGCATGCCCGCGTCAGCGGCCGCGAACTGTGCTTGCGCGTTCTTGAGTTCGGCCTGATAGCCGGTGGTGTCGATGCGTGCGAGGACGGTGCCTTTCTCGTAGTGAAGTCCCGCCTCGGCGACAATCGACACGATGCGCCCGGCGACCTCGAAGCCGAGGTCGACACCTTCGGATGCCGTCACGACACCGCTGAAACTACGTGCGGTCGTGGCCGAAGCGGCCGCAACGCGGTGCGAGTACACCGGCCGAATCGGTGGCGGTTCGACCTGCACTTCCTTTTCGCATGCCGTCGCGAAAGTCGCGACGACTGCCGCCAGCGCGATCACTCGCGCCGTGGCGCAGAGCCTGCGCCCGATGGCGGGTCTCGAGCGATGTCGTGTCTCAGTTGCGATCATGATGCGTTCACTCACTTTCGGCGGCCTGCTCGGTCTACTCGTCCCGTTCGCGATTCTCGGCGTCGATCTGCTCGATGTTCCCACCTGGCGCTGTTCGTCCGCCTAAGTAGTCCGACAGATCGGTTTCGAGTGCGGCGCGTTCATCTGCTTCGGCGGTGGATTCGAACCACGCGATCGCGCGCTGCAGGTCCACTATGCCAATCAGATAGCTGTATACGGCTGACTCGGCTTCTTGGCGCTGCAGCAGCAGGCCGGACTGCGCATCAAGGAGATCCAAGATGGTTGCCGCCCCTTGCGAGTACTTTTCTTCGATCGATCGATAGTTCTTCTCGGCGGCTTCTACCGCGCGACGACTCAGACGAATATTTGCATGGTCGGCCGCCATTCGGTCGATCGTAGTGCGCGTGCGCGTTTCGATGCGCTCAACGGCCGATTGCCGTTGTGCATCGAGCTGGCGAACCAGCGCGCGTTGCTTGTCGATGTCGGCGCTGCGGCGTCCGCTTTCGAATAGCGGCAGGCTCAGTGAGACGCCGGCAGTCCATTGCAGTTCGCTATCGGTAGAAATGTCTTCGGCACCTTCGACAACGTGATCCACGCCGCCTTGTACCGCGACGCTCGGGGCGAAGTATGCCCGGCGCTTCTGGCCGAGGATGATGCCCTGTGCTTCGATGGCGTGGTCGAACGAAGCGAGTTCCGGTGCGCGCTCGACGGCAAGTCTCTGGAAGTACAAGTGCAGTCGCTCCGACCACGCTTCGGCGGAAACGACCGGTGCGAGCGTCTTGTCCATGAAACGCACGGCGGTATCGCGAATGGGGATCGACCTGGGCTGCCAGCGTGCTTCCCGCGGGGCGCCCATGACGCGGTTGAGTTCCGAGCGTGTGGCCTCTCGGTCGCTCAGGCGACGTTGGGTGCGGGCTCGTGCACGCGCTACTTCAGCTTCCCAGCGGTAGACTTCGGACGGCTCAGCCGCACCAATCTCGACTCGCAAGCGCGCCAGCCGCAGGTTGTCCACACTCAAGGCGCGGTTGCTATCTTCGATCTCGTGAAGGCGGTGCGCGAGAACCCAACGCAGGTAGGCCGATCCACCGCCTGCGCGCGCATCGAGTTCGGCCGAAAGCGCATCGAACTCGGCGGCTTCGGCCAATCGGCGCTGCGCCCGGAAACCGCTCCAGAAACTATCGTCGAAGAGGATCTGCGAAAGTTCGACGCCGTAGCTGCCGGCGTGTCCGTTGGCAGGGAAGTTCGGGTTTATCCGCGAATCGATTCGCGACACGCCGTGTTCGGCATTCAGGTCGAGTCGCGGCAGCAGAGCGCTGCGCGCGATCCGTCGATCCGCATCCGCGGCGTTTACGCCTTCTCGTACGACGCGCGCGTCGGCATTGTTCTCGGCGGCCATGTCCATGGCGTCTTCGAATACGAGCGGTGCGGCGTTTTTGCTCGCCGGTCGTGCGGTGAACTCGGCCGACAAGTAGGTCTCGTAGTCCGGCGTCCATCCGAGTTGATCGGCGACGCGCGAATTGATGAACAGCTGGTCTTGGCTGGGAACGTACACGTCGAGTTCTTTCGTGTTCGTTCCGCGGCATAGTTGGTGCAGGCTCACCGCGGACCGTCTCGCCAGCGTGCGGTCGAGATCGGCAGCGAGCGATGCCGTCGCCCCCGCGAGTACACCAGCCGGTCCGATCAGCGTCAGCGTGAAAGTGCCGCGGTCCGCGAGGCCGGCCAACAGCTTGACTGCTTGTACGTCAACGAAGCGCGGCAAGACGGTGATGTATGCCGCCTCGGCATCCGCTGGAATGATGTCGAGTGCTTCGTCGGCACTCGAGCGCAGCGCATGGAGGGCCAATTTCGCACCGACTCGCTCGGACATAGTGGCGACTTCCGTCGGGTTCGCGCGGATCTGCTCGGCCGACCCTTCATCCATGACCACATGGATCGTTTCGGCACCCGTAAGCCTGCGCAGCATCGTGAGATCCGAACTGACCCGCTGCGGAGTCGCGGCGAAGGTGAAGTTGGGAACGGCGGATTTTCCGTCTTCGGTCACGAGATCGCCGCGGCGATCCGAGAGTTCCGGGAAGCCACCGAATACCGGCTTGTTGCGTACGCTCGTGGGAAGATTCGCCGCGATCTCGGTGGCCATGGGGCCTGCAGCGAACACGACCTCGACGCGAGGATCGGCCAGTGCCCGTCTTAGTTCGTTCTCGACGCTTTCGAGTGAAAAGTCCGCGTTGAATTCGCGTACGAACTCTAGCTGGTACTCGGTGCCCGAGAGGTCGGCGAGGCTGCTCGCGACAAGATCGAAGTAATCTCCGGAGCGCGCGGATCCACCATCGGTGACCACGCCGATGACAGCCCTTCCATCGGCGGCGGCGGACTGCCCGGCATGCACGTGGCTCGGTGCCGTGACGAGCAAAGAGAGTGTCGCGGCAAAGACGACATACCCACGAAGGGTGATTGTGAGGCGGTCGTACACTAGTAGATCAGACTGCTCAGTCGCGTTGCGACGAACAAGGGAGCCTACCCAAGTGCCTTGCCGAGCACTATGGCGGTCTCCCGAACGAAGCGCGTACTATGCTGGCGAAGAGGCTGATCTCAGCTGCGTCGTCACTTCGCGCGAGTGTTGGTAGTGTTTGCAGTGTTGGCGCTATCGGGGGCGTGAGCGCTGAAGCGTGCTCCAGCTTTTCAGCGCATTAAGGGGTTGGCTTCCAGCCAGCGTTCCAAGCGCGGTCTAGCGAACTCGTAACCGGCGTTCGCGATCTGGTCGAGGCACTTGAAATCGAGCAAGCCGAACTGTTGGACCGGTAGCTTGAGGTACAGTCCGCTGAACTCTTCCATAACCGAGCGTTCTACGGCACTTCCGGGAATCTCGATCGAGCGTTGCAGGATTGCCGCGAGACTTGGGACCTTCGCTTGCGTGGACCACGGGTTGAGCTTCTGAGCGAGCACTTGCCAACCCGAGATTGAGTCGCCCGTCCAACTGCCTGCGGCCATTTCGATGGGGCCGCTCACGTCGAGCGCGATGACGGGGCCGCCGCAGCACAAGTCGGCGGTGAGATCGGTTGGCAAATTTCGCAGCAGCGCACCGTCAACGAGCATGTCGTCACCGACAATGACGGGCGGTAGCACCCCCGGCAGCGACGCGCTTGCGCGTAATCCGGTGCGCAGCGGACCGCTATTGTGGACGACGATCGCTCCAGTCATCAAGCTGGTCGAGACGCAGAAGTAGCGCAACCATAGATCCTCGATCAGAACGTCGGGGATCGATTGCTGCATGCGTGTACGAGATTTGTGGCCGCCGAGTAGTGATACGTAGGGGAGGGTGACGTCGGAGGCCCAACTTCCGAACAACTGCGAGCACGCCTCGCTCATGCCGTCGGTTTTCCAACCGAGCGCGACTTGTGCTGAGATCATCGCGCCCATGCTCGTGCCGCCGACCGCGTCGATCGGAATGCCGAGTTCCATCATCGCGCGCACGACGCCGATGTGTGCGAATCCTCTTGCGCCACCTCCGCCGAACGCGACACCGAGTGCACGACCCGCGATGAAGCGCGCTACGCGCATGATGTCGCCGTGAGATCCATCGCGTACGTGGTGATGTCGATGAATCTTCCTCGGCTCCAACCACGTGGCGGTTGCGCTCGGGCTCACAGTCGATTCCGGATGCACGAGGACCAACACGATCTTCGCGCCGTCGGCGGCGGTGCCTAGAAGGTCTTTCTCTGCTTGTGTAACCGTCGGGTTTGATCCGGCCCGCGCCACCAGCACGATCTCGTCGGCCTGCCGCACGCAACGCTTGCTCCACGCGGTAGGCCCCTTGTCGGCCTCGAGTACGAGAAAGCTGTTGCGAATCTCGACCTCGTCGAGCCACGCATCGATCCGGCGACTGCGCGCGTCCGTCTCTGCGAGCTGGCTCAGTCCGGGGGTTCCCAGTGTTTGATCGGCGGATGTAGCGTTCACGCACAGCGTTGAGCCGGACGAGGAAAGCGAACGACCGAGATGTGAGATGAAGCCGTCGAGATCGACGTCGTCCGATAGGGCGACGACCGCGATGCTGGTCGTCGGTGCGAGCGCAGCGCCCGTACCCTGTGCGCGCTGCAGCCGGACCATCGCCAGCGATGCGATACGGCGTAGCACCACAGGGTGTTTATCGCCGAGCGTTTCGAACGCGTCGTTACTGAAGCTGATCAGTTCGCTGTCGCGCAGGGCGTAGACATCGGCCGAACGAGCCGATCCAGTGAATGGCGCCGCCTCACCAACGGTTTCGCCGCGACGGATCTCCCCGAACACTTGTTCGTGGTCGGCGTCGTCTCTCAGCGAGGCACGCAGCCGTCCGGACACCACCATATAAACCGAGTCGCCGGGATCGCCTTTGTGGAACAGAAAGTCGCCGCGCGGC
Source organism: Deltaproteobacteria bacterium (assembly GCA_029262375.1). Taxonomy (GTDB): domain Bacteria; phylum Desulfobacterota; class Binatia; order UBA1149; family SPBQ01; genus JAJCZM01. Next base: position 74,869 of record JAJCZM010000049.1, on the reverse strand, counting down.
ACGCGATGCCATTTCGCCGCTTCCTCGATATCGTGGACCAGATCGTCGTCCACCGAACCCAAGAGATCTGTCAGAGAGGAGATCAGGCGGTTACGCCGCAGGCGACTCTCGACTCGGTTGCTGAGTCGCTCGTACGCTTCCGGTGCACTCTTGGTGAGCCCGTCAATCGACGCGCGCGGAATACGGATCAGTTCGCAGCCATCGGTCGAACACACGCTCGCCGTACGCGCGCCGCCGGAGAATACCTGCATCTCGCCCACGGGTTCACCGGCGCCGATCTTTCCGACATCTATGTCCGTGCCTTCCACGCCATGGATACGGACCGTCAGTCCGCCGCGAACGACGAAGTAGAGTGCGTCGGCGGGATCTCCTTGCTGAAAAAGCTGGTCGCCGGGCGCCAGTCGAAGCCAGGAAAGCTTCTCGGAACTCTCGGTAAGTACTTTCGCGACCGAGGCATCGCCGAACAGGGCCGTAGACACGGCCGCCGCAACGTCGGCGGGAGATGACGCCGCGGTGATGGCGTTCACCGCACTCGAGTCGAATTTCCTTGATTCGGTCATGGGGACGAGCAGTGCAGAACGTACTATGCCTAGTGGCACGCGTCACTCAATCGCCGGCTAGCGGACCTCCGACGGAACGTCGAAATACTCCTGATATTCTTTCACGCGGGCGCGTTCTTCATCGAGATCCAGGCCCAGATCTTCGAAGCGGTGGTCGTGCTTGCCGTGTTTGTCGGAGGGGTTGCTGGCCAGGTGCGCGCTCATGCGCGCGCGCGCCTCGTCGCTCAGTTCCATGCCGAAGTGTGCGTACACGCCGGCGATGGTTTCGAAAGGCCGAGTGATGAGATCGCCGAAATGCACGTCGATTACGCGAGATGCATCGATCATGCCGCTTTTGCGCGCGTTGGTGGCCGAGGCGAACGCTTGCGCATTGAGCCGTGCCCACTCGCGCGCGATGTCGGTGGTATCGACTTGGTCGCTGGCCATCTTGCGCAATGTGACCTGCAGGCTGATTAGTGAAGAGAGAACCTTGAGCGGATCGCGATGCGTCTGAATGAGTAGCGCGTCGGGGTACTGCGCGAGCAGATGCGGCAACGCCCATAGATGTCCGGGCGACTTGAGGAACCAGCGTGTCGGCGGTCCCGCTGCGCCCGGGCAGCGCCACTGAAGCAGCTGCAGCATGCGGCGGTGCATCTCGTAACCAGGTGCCAGGTCGGCCTCCTCGGTCACCCAGCGCGTGTAGCTGGGAACGCGAAAGCTCACGCTCGAAATCATGCTCGTGAATTCCATCGCCGTGATGCGCACGCACTCCTGCGCCAGCGTTGCGCCCATCGGATGGATCTTCTTGAAGTCGGGCACGAGGGACTCGGACCGATCAATCATGGCCTGTACTTCGGCGATGCGGGCGTCGGTTTCGTAGGTCGCCGTCTCGGGTGGCGGGCACGGTCGATCAACCTCCCACGTTTGCGGAACGCGCGCGGTGGGATCGAAGCCGAGTAGATGATGCAGAATCGTAGTGCCGGTGCGCCCCATGCCGATGACGATGACCGGCCGGTCGATCACGCCCTCGCCGATCTCGGGATAGCGCTTGTGCCAATCGATGACGCCGAGCCGATTCTCCAACGCCATCACGATCTCTTGTCGCGCGATCATGCGGCCGATCGTGCTCAGCCGAGCCTCCTCGTTGAGCGAATCGACGAGCTTGGTCAGACCGGTACGAAACGTGTCGGGACCGAAGTCGGTGAGGCCGGCGGTCTTCGAGGCGTGCTCGAGAAGCGCGTCTTCGCGCAGCGGAAGCAGGGGGATGCCGATGCGTGTGACCGCGCCGCTGAGACCGTTCAGTACGCGCGCGCCGAGGGGAAGGGTAGGCGGTTCGATCATGCGGGAATCTAACACGTCGCGAGGGTCGGGCGAACGTCCGTGGTTGTCTGCAAGCAAGGGGGGGATGCAAGCGGGAGCCGGGCACGCGGCCCGTACATTGCGCGGTCAAGGGAGGAACGCTGGTCGTTGGGTACCCTGAGCTGCGCGTCCATCTACAATCCCTCCAAGTGGAGGGGAACATGAACTATCAGCGTCGATCGAGTGCGGTATTTGCGGCTATGACGGCCGCGTGTGCTGTCGTGTTGGTGTCTGTCATGATCGGTCCAGCGAGCCGCGCGGCTGCGGACAACCATCAAATAATTCGCGTGCAGCCGGTACTACCCGGCGCTGTTGCAGTGGATCGTCGCATCGAGGCTGCGCAACCGGTCGTACGCCCACCGGAAAGCGCCGCTGCGGCTGCGATGATCGATCGCGGTGCGCTGTCGCAGGTTCTTACTTCTTCGTCGGCTGTCAGTCGCTACAAGCTCAACGCTGCGGCGATTGCCAGTCGTCGACTGTGGGCGATCGACGACGGCGAAGCACGCGAAGTCGATGCGGCCAATGTCGCCGACCGAGCCCGCGCGGGAGACGTCTTCGTAGAACGAACCGAAGTACCGCTGATGAAGATGGCCGTCCCCGCGGCCCTCAGAGACAATACGATCTCCACAAAGGCTTCATACAAGCTGAACTATCTGATTACCGTGCCGAATTCTGCGAGCGGCGCTTTGGAACTCGACGCTTGGGCGCTCGACGGAACCGGTCTCGGGGTTGATGCTCGCGAGAACGCGTACGTGGGAGAGTTCTACGTCGCGCTTGCCAACAAGGTGAACGAAGCGGACGACTCGCGACTCCCAAAGGCCGTGACTGTTGCTGTCACAGCACGCGGCGCAACCACGATCGATCCTCGACCGGTAATGATCTCCGAGCTGCTCAAGTGGCATACCGTAAGAATCGGCGTGCCGGATGTTTCCACCGACACGTATGCCGTCTCCGTAAGTCCGGCTCCGGGGAAAGAAGGCGCCGAGATCGCGCTTCCCGTCAGTCATCCGACGATCAAGTTGTCCGCTGACCGAAGTTCGATGCTCGGCTGGGGAATCGATATCACCACTATCAATGTTGAGGCAACGGGACTTCGTCATGCAGAAGGATTGTCGGTTACGCTCAGCACGACCCAAGGAAAGCTGGACGACAGCCAGGTGGTCCTGGGCGCTGACGGTAAGGGGCGTGTTCGACTGCGCTCCGGTGGATCCGGCGGCGCGACGATCAGCGTCTCGAGTGCGAACGTGCGCTCGTCCCCGCTCGTGGTTCGGTTCGAGCCACCGTGGATTTTTCTTGCGTGCGCTGCGCTTGGCGGTGTCGTCGGCGCCTTCGCCAGGCGGGGAGGTCGCCGTGCGCCGGTCTCTGCGATCATATGGGGAATCGTCTCCGCAATCGTGATGACGATCCTCTACTACGTCGGTATCGATTGGGTCTCTGGATGGTTTCCGGACTCGGACTTCGCGGATAGCGGCGAAGCGGCCATATTCGGGTTGGGCTTCTTAGGATCCTTCGCAGGCTTCAGTATTCTGAAGCCGGGAGATTCGGGCGGCGAGAGCTGACTAAGTCGCTAGCTCGGGATCGAACGTGATCCGCATTTCCTTTTCGTCGCTTGCACAAAGTCATGTGCCCCGATGGCATAGAGATTGACTCGCCTCTACACTCGGCTGCAATGAATCGCTCAAGACGAAATGTCTTTCGCGCTACGCACGGCGTAATCGCCGTCCGCGTGCGCCGCATCGCTCATTCAGCAGTTCTCGTTGCGGTGGTTGGTACGATCATGATCGCGGTGCCGGCCGACGCCGCACGCGTCGCCGAGATGGAGATCCCGGAGCGCACTGCGCACCATGCGAAGGAAGGTACTGATCTGGTCGAGATCGGCTCTGCAATCGCGGCGGCGGCCCGCAGGAGCGCGTGGACCGTACAGTCGGAAAAACCAGGTATCACGCTGGCCGAGAAAGCGACCCAAGAAGGGAAGCACAGAGTCACCGTCAACATCAACTACGATTCGACGACATACCTCATAGAGTATCGTGACAGTCACAATCTCGGCTATACCGACAAACATTGCGTCGATCGCGACTTCGGGAATCCGAACTCGAAGCGCAACCACACGAGGTGCGTGGGCGCGGGGATACATCCCTACTACAACGTTTGGATCGGTACGCTGAGCGAGCGCATCGACTCATTCCTCTCGGACCTCGCTTCGGAAAAGGAGAAATAGCCGCATGTCGCAGGAGTCTTCAAGCGAACGTGTGTCAATGCTCGGAGCGGTTACGCTCACGGTGCTCAGCTTGTCGGTGCTGGCCTGTGCTCCGGCCGTGCGTCATGTGCGCTATGATCACGTGACGCTCGCGCCACTCGACGCCGACTGTAGCCTCGACATCTACGAGATCGGCGAGACGATCGCCAAACCGCACGATCGGGTGGGCGAGGTCTATATCCACGACACGATGTTCTCAGTGAATTGCGGCAGAGAAGTCGTGCGCGGGCTCATGCGGGCCCGCGCGTGCGCGACGGGTGCGGACGGTGTCGAAATAGTGAAAGAATCGTTTCCCGATTTGTTCTCGACTTGCTACAGAGTGAAGGCCGAGTTTCTCAAGTTTCATCACGACGCGTCGTATGAGAATCCGTAGCTAGTTCTTACACGAAAGCCGTTTCGTCGATGTCGAGCAGTCGTCGGGTGCGAACGAGACCTCTCCGCACGCACCGGTTGTACCGGCCGCCGCATCGCCGAGGACGATCGCAGCGCTTATCGGGACGTAGACACTCGATACCGGGTAGTTGCCGCCGAATCCCTTGACCTTGATCTGCACGAGGCCGGGCTGCTTGCTGGAACGGTCGGTGAGTTTGACCTGCGTGATCCCGTTGATCGGAGACGCGGTCTTGTCTCGATAGCGGGACTTCGTTCCGGCGGTGTTCACGGTCCAACCCATCGTACCTTGCCCGGCGTAGGCACCGCCGGGCAGCTCGACGTCGAGCATCGTCGATCCGCCCAACGCTTCGACACGAATTCGCGCGCCTTGCGTCTGCGGATCGGTCGACGAGAAAGCGACCGGCATTACGAACGAGCCCTTCCAGTTGAACTTCTTCTTCTTGGACTGGACTCCAATCGTCGCCTCGGGGTTCCTGATGCCGATGCGGGTCTTGGCGAGCATGTTCTGACCGCCGGCATTGTTGCATGCATCGCAGCCATCGGGGCGGCCGTCGGCGTCGGTATCGAGGCTGTCGTCGAACCCCGGGCAGATCTCGCATGTGGGGTCGGCGGTGAGATCGCAGAGGCGATGGATGTGGATCGTTCCCTCTGTACTCGGCTGACCGAGGCCGCCCGGGTTCAACGTTCCAGCCGCTGCGACGAAGCTTCCCGACGTGAGGCGGGTAATGTTGAGAGTCGACGAAAAGACGTTTGTCATGTCGATTGACTGATCGTCGAAGATAAGAAAACTGGGAGACTGCGGTGTGCCCGCCGCGTTGTAGCGGCGTGCGAAGTTCGTCAGCACAGTGCCGCTGAACGGATTGAAAGGATCGGTGCCGTTGCCGTATGCGATGATCAGGTCGCCGTTTTCGGCGGCTGCGAGTTGCACGTCGGTTTGGCCGAGGTCGTGAATGTCGTCGTCGGGCACGAGTACGGGGCCCACTGCCGAATTCGCGGCGTCGTAGCGCTGCGCGCCGAGCGGCCATCCAACGGAATACCCACCATCGGGCATCGCAACGACTTCCGGACGACTCGCCCCTAGGAATGCTGCGGCGCCCAATGTTAAGACGCCGGTCGTCGCAGTTCCGCCCGCGTCGAAGCGCACTCCTTTGACGAACGATGTATCGCGGTAGACGACGATGAAGCCGTCGTCGTCGAGCACAGCTATTTCCGACCTGCGGGTGGTCGTTCCGGCCGGCGGTGGAATTACATTGATGTCGCCACCAATCGGCGCACCGGCGCCGTCGAACCGGCGTGCGGAGATCCCGCCCACGTCTACCGCGCTCTCTCCCGACCACGCAACGACGAACGATCCGTCGGCTCTCATCGATACCGCGGGAACGTCTTGTACACCTGTCGTGTACGCGCTGACCGCGAATTCGGGGGTGAGTGCCGTACCCGTCGCATCGAAGAGCCGGCCGCGCACGTCCTCGCCGCCGGGAAGGTCACTGGAACCCCAGACCGCGACGAAAGTGCCGGCGCCGTTCGACGCGACGCGCGCGTTGTACTGCGTGCCCGTCGTGAAAGTGTTGACCTGAAATTCCGAGCCGACCTTCTCTTGGGGGGCGCTGTATATCTGTCCGATGAGCTCGAATTGATCGAGGCCGATCACGCCGAGTGCGGAGCGCACGACGACGAAACCGTCAGCGGGTAGCGGCGCCACGTCGGGAACGCTGGTGATGTCTCCCTGCGTGACGTCGCGGCCGAGTGAGGGGACGAGTTGGGCCGCACCCGTTACGGGTGCGAGCAGTAGCAACGAACCGAGCGTCACGACTTTCGCGACGTCCGACAGGATAGCGCGGGGCGGTCCCATGGATTGAGAGTCGGTCATTGATAGGCCGTAAGTCAAGCCACGGCCGGATGGAGCGGGCGCCAGCAAGGTTTCCAGCGTGCTCGTCGGCGCGAGAAATAGCCTTGGTCTGGTCGCTGTTCCCCAGGCGCTCTGATAGTCTCCCGTCCGCAGTCGGAGCAACGCGTTCTTGGCGACAACTAGAAAGAATTCCAAAGCGAGCGAGCGGGTTGTGCTCGGATGGCGCGAGTGGGTGGGGCTCCCGTCGCTCGGGGTGGATCGGATCAAGGTCAAGGTGGATACCGGTGCACGAACATCGTCGTTGCATGCGCATCGTATCCGCACGTTCCAACGCGACGGTGTAGAGATGGTCGAGTTCTTCATGCACCCGGTGCAACGGAAGTCCTCGCCCGAGGTGCACTGTGAGCACCGCATTCACGATAAGCGATCGGTGGCGAGTTCGAACGGTCAGTCCGAGGACCGGATCGTGATTCGAACCGATGTAGAAATTCTCGGCCATAGCTGGCCGATCGAGGTAACGTTGACTAATAGAGACGAGATGGGGTTTCGGATGTTGCTCGGGCGCGAGGCGCTGCGCAGACGCGCGCTGGTTGATCCGGGTGCGTCGTTCCGCGGCAACAGTCGAACGGTTGCAGCCGAGCCCTCGAGTTCATCAGAAGTAGAGGTTTCCGAGTGAAGCTCGCAATGCTCGCACGCAATCCGGCTCTGTATTCCCACCAGCGGTTGCTGGAAGCGGCTACCCAGCGCGGTCATACGCTCGACATCATCAACACGCTGAAGGTGTACATTAACATCGCTGCCCACCGGCCTGAGATGCGTTACAAGGGCGAGAAGTTGACGGGCTACGACGCCGTCATTCCGCGAATCGGCGCGTCGGTTACATTCTTCGGGACGGCCGTACTGCGCCAGTTCGAAATGATGGACGTCTACCCGCTCAATGAATCGGTCGCGATCGCGCGATCGCGCGACAAGCTGCGAAGCCTGCAACTGCTCGCGCGCAAGGGTGTCGGGCTTCCCTACACGGTGTTCGCGCACTCGACGAGCGAGCCGAGCGATGTGCTCGAGATGGTAGGCGGTGCTCCCGTCGTCATGAAGCTCCTCGAAGGCACGCAAGGTATGGGGGTTGTACTTGGCGAGACCACCGCCGCTGCGAAATCGATGATCCAGGCCTTCAGTGGATTGAAGGCGAACATCCTGGTCCAGGAGTACGTCAAGGAAGCGGGCGGCGCCGACATCCGTTGTTTCGTGGTCGGCGGCAAGGTCGTCGCGTCAATGAAGCGGCAAGGGCCGGAAGGTGAGTTTCGCTCCAATCTGCACCGAGGCGGCAGCGCCCACTCGGTGAAGATCACGCCCGAAGAACGTTCGGTGGCGATTCGTGCCGCGAAGATCATGGGACTCAATGTGGCGGGCGTCGATCTGCTGCGTTCGAACCACGGCCCCGTCGTGATGGAAGTCAACTCGTCCCCCGGACTGCGCGGTGTCGAAGAAGCGAGCGGCATCGACGTCGCAAGTCTCATCATCGAATTCATCGAGAAGAACGCGGGTCCGAATCGAACGGGCACGAAGGGGCGTGGCTGATCGAATGCGTCCGCCATTTGTCATCGCGAATACAGAAATAGCGGCGGGTAAGCGCGGTGTCGTTGAGATTCCGCTGAGCGTCTTGTCGAACCACACGCCGATGAACCTTCCCGTTTACGTGGTCCACGGTAGGCAGGAAGGGCCCACTTTGCTCGTCACTGCCGCGGTCCACGGCGACGAGATCATCGGTGTCGAGATCATCCGAAGGATTCTCGGTTCGAAGTCGATCCGTGGGATCTCCGGTACACTGGTCGCGGTCCCGATCGTCAACGTGTACGGGTTCATCTCGAATTCACGCTACACGCCGGATCGTCGAGATCTCAACAGATGTTTCCCGGGCAGTCCGAACGGTGCACTGGCTTCGCAACTTGCCGATGTCCTGGTCACGCAGCTCCTTACCCAAGCGGACTACAGCATCGATCTTCACAGTGCGGCCGTGCATCGCGCGAACCTTCCGCAGATCCGCGGAGATCTCGACCGGGAAGGATTCCGCGAGCTTGCGCGCGCCTTCTCGGCACCCGTGATCGTGCATTCGACGCTGCGTGACGGCTCCTTGCGTGCGACTGCCAGAGAGATGGGGGTCGAGGCCCTGCTCTACGAGGCCGGTGAAGCGCTGCGCTTCGACGAGACGGCGATACGCGTAGGAGTCCGCGGCGTGATCGGGGTGATGCGCTCGTTGTCGATGCTCAAGCAGCGCACGCCGAAGGGGCGAAGTAGGCCGCCGGTGTCGGCTCGCTCTACGAAATGGATTCGCGCCGAAGGCGGCGGAATCCTGCGTACGCACAAGACGCTCGGAGATCTCGTCGCCAAGAACGAACTGTTGGGCGTCATTTCCGACCCCTTCGGCAAAGGCGGTACCGACGTGCTTAGTAGCATCCCCGGTATCGTGATCGGCAGAACGAACCTTCCCATCGTCAATCAAGGCGACGCGCTTTTCCATGTCGCTGAGGTCTTCGACGCCGACAAGGCGGAGGGGCGCCTCGGGCACCTTGAGCAAGACCTGGAAGACGATCCGGTATTGGACGACGTAGAGATCGTCTAACCCCGTCGCTGCCCGACCGGGGAGCGGTGCGTTCATCGGCTGCGATTCTCCTCACAAACGGTCACTGTCAGCTCCATGGCGGAGCCCAATCGAATGACAGCCTGGGAGGCGATCCTCGAGCTACTCGAGGCGGACGACGACGAGCTCCTCGGCGCGTACGTCGGTTCCTTGCCCGCAAGCGTACTGTTGCGTGCCCTGTCTCGCCTGTCGCACGAAGAGCGGGAACGCCTGCTGCGCCAATTGCCGGCCGAGACGGCGGCCTATCTCATCGAGGAGGTCCCCGACCTTCAGGCCGCCGACCTCATCGATGGGTTGCCCGCAGATGAAGCCGCAGCGATCGTGTCCGAGTTGCCCAGCGACGAGCAGGCCGACGTGCTCGCCGCGCTCGAGGCCGACGAGGCCGAGGCCATCCTCGAGTACCTCGATCCTGATGAGGCCGAGCGGGCTCGACAGCTCATCAGCTACGAGCCGAACTCCGCCGGCGGTTTGATGATGACGGAATACGTGTCGTTGCCGCCGTCCGCGGATGTGGCAGAGGCGCTCGATGCGGTGGTGGGGCACAGCAACGACTACGCACTTTACAACGTGCAATACACCTACGTCGTTACCGCGCGCCTCAAGCGATTGCTCGGCGTCGCGCGTTTCCGCGACGTAGTCCTGGCGGTCCCAGGTTCGAAGTTGCGCGCCGTGATGAAGCCGGTGCAGTCGATCTCGGTAGAGACTCCTCTGCCGGAACTCACCGATGTATTCGAGGCTGCCGACCTGCCGGCTCTTCCCGTCGTCGATTCCAGGAATGCGATGGTCGGCGTGCTGCGACGCGACGCCGTCATCGACGCGCTGAGCGAGAAGGCCAGCGTAGAGCACTTGAAGTCGCAGGGCATCATCGGCGGTGAGGAACTCCGTTCGATGCCGTTGTTTACACGCGCCGGGCGCCGACTGGCTTGGCTGTCGTTGAACATCGTCTTGAACATCATCGCCGCCAGCGTGATTGCCTCGTTCGAGGACACACTGAGCAGCGTCATCGCACTGGCGGTATTCCTTCCTATCGTCTCGGACATGAGCGGCTGCTCGGGCAATCAGGCAGTAGCGGTGACGATGCGGGAACTGACGCTCGGCGTGATCAAGCCGGTCGATGCGTTTCGCGTCTGGTGGCAGGAGGCCTCCGTCGGTCTGATCAACGGCATCGTGCTCGGCCTGCTACTCGGAGCGGCTGCGTGGGCATGGAAGGGGAACGTTTATCTGGGGCTGGTCGTCGCGACCGCGCTCTGCGTAAATACGCTGGTTGCCGTATCGATCGGCGGTACCATCCCTCTGCTGCTCAAACGCCTAGGCTTTGATCCCGCGGTGTCGTCGGGCCCCGTGTTGACCACCGTAACCGACATGTTCGGATTCTTTCTCGTTCTGAGTTTGGCGACTGCTTTGCTGCCTCGCCTGACTGGATGACGCAGGCTGCGGCGTTCCTCGTCGCGGGCGCTGCGGCCGCTAGCGCCGCAGGTCGAGAGTCAGCGGGAACGCCGAATTGCGATCGTCGGTGGGTACTTCCATCGGGCCCGGCGTATGTCCCGTATCGAAGAAGCGGGCCGCGCGTCGGGCTTCCGCTTCGAAAGCGTTTACGGGGAATGTTTCGTAGTTGCGGCCGGCAGGGTGGGAGACGTGATACGTGCATCCGCCGATCGAACGTCCGGACCACGTGTCGAGCAGGTCGATTTTGAGGGGTGTGTGCACCGGAATCGTCGGCTGCAGGCACGCCGGAGGCTGCCACGCGCGATAGCGTACCCCGGCTACGAATTCGCCGGGCGTGTCGGTCGGAGTGAGAGGAACACGCCGACCATTGCAGGTTACGATATGGCGTCGGTCTACGAGTCCGGTTGCGCGAACCTGCAGGCGCTCCAGCGACGAGTCGACGAACCTGACCGTGCCACCGGCGTCGCCTTCCTCACCGAGCACGTACCAGGGCTCGATCGCGGTGCGCAGCTCGATGTGAATGTCGTTGCGATTGATCTCGCCGATGAGCGGAAAGCGGAACTCGAAATGCGCGGCGAACCAATCACGCTCGAATTCGAATCCATCGACGCCGAGCTCGTCCAACACCTCAGCGAAGTCGCGCCATACGAAGTAGGGGAGAAGAAAGCGATCGTGCAGTGCCGTTCCCCACTCGACCAGGCGTCCCTGCCACGGTCGTTCCCAGAACTTGGCGACCATTGCACGTATCAGCAGCTGCTGGGTCAGGCTCATCCGAGCGTGAGGCGGCATCTCGAGTGCACGAAGTTCGAGCAATCCCAGTCGACCCGTTGCCGAATCGGGCGAGTATAGTTTGTCGATACAGAACTCCGCCCGATGCGTGTTGCCCGTGAGATCGACGAGGAGATTTCGAAAGATTCGATCAACGAGCCATGGCGGTGAGATCTCGGGCGGCATCGCCACTTGCTCGAACGCAATCTCGAGTTCGTACAGTGCGTCGCGACGTCCTTCGTCCACGCGCGGTGCTTGGCTGGTGGGGCCGATGAATCGCCCGCTGAACAGGTAGGAGAGCGACGGATGGTTGATCCAACAACCGAGCATGCTCCGAAGCAGATCCGGACGTCGCAGAAAGGGACTATCTTCGGGGGTCGCGCCACCGAGTACGACGTGGTTGCCGCCGCCGGTGCCGGTATGTTGACCGTCGAGGTCGAATTTCTCCGTGCCTAGGCGGCATTGGCGTGCTTCTTCGTAGAACGTCGTCGTGTTGTCGACGAGTTCTCGCCAGGATTTCGCCGGATGGACGTTGACTTCTATGACGCCGGGATCGGGGGTGACCTTGATCAGATCGATCCGATGATCGGTCGGAGGAAGGTAGCCTTCTATGATGACCGGCGTTTTCGTTTCCGATGCCGCTCGTTCGACTGCGGAGATCAGCTCCAAGTAGTCTTCGAGCGTTTCCACCGGCGGCATGAACACGTACAGGCGCCCGTCGCGGGCTTCCACACTCAGTGCGGTGCGAGCAACGTGTGGCGCCGATGTTTCCGCAACCGTCCCCGGGCCGGGGGCGGCCGCTCCGCCCGCTTTGTCCGAACCCTGCGCAGCCGGGAGCGATTGTTCGTGGATACGCTGGCGCGACTCGGGGCGACTCCGGGGAACGGAAATCTTCGGCAAATATGAAGGCAAGGGCGGGCGTGGCTGTGACGGATCCGCTTCGACGATGGTCGGACGCTCATCGTCGTCAACCCAGGGGAGGGTGTCGAGCGGCAGACGCAGTCCCAAAGGAGAATCGCCGGGCAGCAAGAACATGCGTCCGCCGCGTGTCGGCCACGCTCCGCTGGCCCATACGCGACGGCGGTCCTTTGCTTGCCACCATTGCCGCTGCAGCGGCATGACGAAGCCGGTGGGCGTGTCGAGGCCGCGGTCGAAGGTCTGAGCCAGCCGGGCACGTTCCTCAGGATCGGAGAGCTTTGAGTCGAACGGATCGACGTTTACCGGCAGGCGCTGTTCTTTCCAGAGGTAGTGGAACACATCTTCATAGGCCGGGACGATCCACTGGTCGGATACGCCGAGAATTTCTGCTGTGCGTTCGAGTAGTGATTGTGCGTCATCCGGGCCGAATCCGTAGTCCTTCGTCTCGTCCGCGATCAGCGCAGGGTCGTTCCAGATCGGCTCTCCGTCTTTGCGCCACAATACCGTCAGCGCCCAACGCGGCAGTTGCTCGCCCGGATACCATTTACCCTGGCCGTAGTGCAGGAGTCCGCCGGCGCCGAAGCGATCGTACAGACGCAGCAACAACTCGGCCGACAGCTTGCGCTTGTGCGGACCGACGGCGGCCGTCGTCCATTCTTCGCCCTCCATGTCGTCGATAGAGACGAAGGTGGGTTCCCCGCCCATCGTCAGACGAACGTCGCTGTCCTGCAGACGGAGGTCCACGCGGTCGCCGAGCGCCTCGATGTCGTCCCACTGTTTGTCGGTGTAGGGCTTGGTCACTCGCGGGTCTTCCCGAATGCGAGTGACCGTGGTCTCGAAGCTGAACTCGGTCTCGCAGTCCTCGACACCGCCGGTTATAGGCGCGGCATTGGTGGGGGTGGGCGTACAGGCGAGCGGAATGTGCCCCTCACCCGCGAACAGGCCGGAGGTCGGATCCAATCCGACCCAGCCCGCGCCAGGCAGGTAAACCTCGCACCACGCGTGCAGGTCCGTGAAATCGACTTCGGTTCCGGACGGTCCGTCGAGTGACTTCACGTCGGCAACGAGCTGAACGAGGTAGCCGGAAACGAACCGCGCGGCCAGGCCCAAGTTGCGCAAGATCTGGACGAGCAACCATCCGGTGTCCCTGCATGAGCCCGAGCCGAGCGACAACGTCTCTTCGGGGGTCTGCACGCCCGGTTCCAGGCGGACGAGATAGTCGATGTCTTCAGAGAGTCGCTGGTTTAGCGCGACCAGGAACAACACCGTGTTCGGTGCTTCCCGCTCGACGCCGGCCAGGTACTTGGTGAAGAGCGGACCGGTTGCCTCGGGTTCGAGGAACGGTGCCAGCTCCTTCTCGAGCCAGTCTTCGTAGCGGAATGGAAAGTGCTCGGCCGACTCTTCGACGAAAAAGTCGAACGGGTTGACCACCGTCATCTCGGCGATCAAGTCTACCTCTAGCTGCAGCTCGTTTACCTTCTCGGGAAAGACCAGCCGGGCCAAGAAATTGCCGTGCGGATCCTGCTGCCAGTTAACGAAGTGGTCGTCGGGGTGAACGGTCAGCGAGTAACTGAGGATCGGTGTGCGGCAATGTGGAGCAGGGCGGAGACGGACGAGTTGAGCGGCGAGCCCGACCGGACGATCGTATCGATACGTAGTGCGGTGGTGTAGTGCGACACGAATAGACATCGGTTGGGCGCCTCTCAACAGGCTTTACGAAACACGACGTTTAGTGCCTGCGCAGTGATTTCCATTTTGTATATCCGTTTGCGCCCGGTGTATACTCAGACGGATATGACCACAATGGTGAGTCCCTCTCCCTGCGCTTGCATGATCGCAATGCACGCGCGGCAGCGAACACGACGATGACGGACGGCATAGGGCGCCCTCGGCGCGGTGGCGATAGCGTCCCGCTTTTCGAAGACTACTGTCCCGAGCCAGGGACGTACGACGAGTTCTTTTCGGGGCGTAGCGAGAGTCGCCCCGTGGCACGCCGGCTCGTCGCGCTGTTGGACGAGATGGGACGCACGGCGTTCCGCGACCGACAGAAGCTCGCCGAGAACACCTTCCTGAGAGGCGGTATCACCTTTTCGGTGTACTCGGACGCGAAGGGCGGAGAGCGAATCTTCCCTTTTGATCTCATTCCACGCCTCGTATTGCCGGATGAGTGGGCCAGGCTCGAGAGCGGGCTCCAGCAGCGCGTCACCGCCATCAACATGTTCCTCTCGGACATCTACGGCGACCAGCGAATCCTTGACGAGGGCATCATTCCTCGCGAACTCATCGAGGGGGCAAGCGGGTATCTCCCGCAGATGCGCGGCATCAAGCCGGCCGGCGGCGTGCGCGTCTGCATCGCCGGAATAGATCTCATCCGCGATCATGACGGTGAATTTTGCGTCCTCGAGGACAACGTCCGTACGCCTTCGGGCGTGTCTTACGTGCTCGAGAACCGCATGGTGATGAAGAAGGTTTTCCCGCGCATCTTCGGCCGCGCCCAGGTGGTTCCGGTCGAGGAATACACCGGGAGACTGCGTCGGGCGTTGGCTTCGATCGCACCGATCCGCGACCCAGCCGCGCAAACCGCGGTGCTGACACCAGGGGCTTTCAACTCGGCGTACTTCGAACACAGTTTCTTGGCGCGCCGAATGGGAGCCGAGCTGGTCGAGGGCAGCGATCTGTTCGTCGATGACGACAAGGTGTACGTCAAGACGACACGCGGCCCGCGCGCGGTGCATGTGATCTACCGTCGAATCGATGACGAATTCCTCGATCCTGCAGCGTTCAATCCCGACAGTCTCTTGGGCGTGAAGGGGCTCGTTTCCGCCTATGCCAAAGGGAACGTTGCGCTGGCTAACGGGATCGGGAACGGGGTTGCCGACGACAAGGCCGTGTACCCCTATGTGCCGGAGATGATCCGATTTTATCTCTCCGAGGAGCCGCGTCTGCAACAGGTTGAGACCTACGTCTGCGCCCGCGAAAAGGATCGCGCCTACGTCCTGGAGAACATCGACAAGTTGGTGGTCAAAGCGGTCAACGAGTCGGGTGGCTACGGTATGCTCATCGGACCTCAGGCGACGCGTCGCCAGTGCGATGAGTTTCGTGAAAAGATCAAAGCCTCGCCGCGCAACTACATCGCGCAGCCGCGTGTGGAACTATCGACCTGTCCGGCGTGGACGCCGCGCGGCGTAGCTCCCAGGCGCGTCGACCTTCGGCCTTATGTCGTCACCGGTACCGACGGCAGTTGGGTATTGCCTGGAGGGCTGACACGGGTGGCGCTGGTCAAAGGTTCGTACGTCGTCAATTCGAGCCAGGGCGGCGGTAGTAAAGACACTTGGGTACTGCGTGAGGCCCAGCGATGATCTCTCGAGTCGCGCAAAACTGCTTTTGGCTGGCTCGTTACACTGAGCGTGCTGAGACCTACGCTCGCCTTCTCGACGTGACGGCCACTCTCGCCTTGGACGGAAGTCTCGCGACAGATCAGTGGCGTCCGTTGGTCATCGTCAGCGGCGAAGAGGAACCGTTCACCAAATCATTCGGCGTCGAAGCGATGAGTGACGAAGAGGTGGTGCTTCGCTATCTGACGTGGAACGCGGACAGTCCCATGTCCATCTACAGCTCGGTGCGTTCCGCACGCGAAACCATGCGGACGATTCGCGAGACGGGCAGTCTGGAGATGTGGGAGACGATCAACGATTTGTGGTTGTGGCTGTGCAGCCGCTCCGCCCAGCGAATGTACGACGAGGACCGTCACCGTTTCTACCTGCATCTGCGCGAACGCGGCATGCTGTTCGAAGGAGTGCGCCACGCAACGATGCTGCACGAAGAGGCCTACGAATTCATGCAGATCGGAGCGGCGCTGGAGCGCGTATCGCAGACCGCACGCATCCTGGACGTGAAGTATCACAGCCTTGGGCCCGACACCGAGCGTGAGACACCCGTCGAGACAGCGCAGTGGCTGGCGGCACTGCGTTCGTGTAGCGCGGTCGAACCGTTCTTCAAGCGGGCGGCCAACGAACTCGAGGCGCGAACGGTTGCCGGATTCCTATTGTTCGACCCTGGCTTCCCGAGATCGATACGTCACAACCTAGACCGGACGGCGCTCCGCCTGGAGGCTGTGCGGCTGTCGAGTAGCCCGAAGATCGGTGCCGCATCTGCGCGGGCTGTGCAGGACATGCTGGTGCGTCTCAATGCGCTGACGATCGACGAAGCGATCGCGGAGGGTATGCACGAACTGCTCACCTGGGTGATCGACGCGTCTGCAGAGCTCTGTCACACGATCGAAGACGATTTCTTCGAATGGGAGGCCAACATCGCGCCGGCCGAGGCGAGTGGCTGAGACGTTGCGCCGGCAGAGGCAAGCGGCTAAGCCGACCTCGAGAAGCAAGTACTCATGAGCACCCTCATCGCCATATCCTTCGATAACGAAGCCTCACCGGGCTTCACGATTCGACGAGACTCCAGCCCGAAAGCGATGACCGGCCAGTTCGGCTGGGGCTTTGGTTGGTACCCCAACGACGACGAAACCGCCGTGGTGTTGAAGAACCCCGATTCGTCGGAGCAGGACGCGATGTCAGGGTTGCTGCGCGAGTGGGAACGGTTCCGCTCCAGTAGTTTCGTGTGCCACCTGCGCGGTTCCACCAAGAAGGCTCTCCAGCGAGATGCCCAGCCATTTCTCAAGAGCTACGCGGGCCGCCACTGGATCTTCGCGCACAACGGCGACCTCCGCGACGACTTCCGCGAGAGTTTTTCGCTCGGAGTGAATCCCGTTTTCGAGCCGATCGGCAAGACCGACAGCGAGCATCTCGTGTGCTGGTTGTTGACCCTGTTGAGGACGGAGGGAGCGAGGACGCTCGAAGAGTACGGTTGGGAGAACCTTGTAACGATGTTCGACCAAGTGAACGACCTGGGAAGTGCCAACATGGTCTTCACCGACGGTCGTCACATCATCGTTCGAAGCGACCGCAACGACTTCAATCCGTTGTATTGGTTGCGGCGCGTTCCGCCTCACGCGACTGAGGAAATGCATTTTGATGAACTCGTCATCGCGCTGACGGGCTCGCTCGACCGCAATCGGACGATGAGCATCATTTCGAATGCGCCGCAGTCCGATGAGCCATGGATCCGCATGCTGCCCGGCCAAACGCTCGTCTTGCGCGGCGGCGCCGTGGTTTGGAACAGCGCACCCAATCAGCAGGTCGAGAATTCGTCTCCCGGGGTCGGGTCGTTCGCTGGTTCGCGACAGCTTGATGCGCAACAAGCCGCGGTGTCGACGTCGCCCCAAGGCTCCGTAGTATCGACCGACCCGGCACTCACTCGACCGATTGTGCAGGTCGGCGATTCCGTTTCCGTTCACGCCCCGGGGACGCAGTCCGCGCCGGGAGTTTCGCCGCTCCCGTCCGAGCGGATTCTGTCGGTCACGCATGAGACGAATTACAAGTACACCGGCCCTGTGGAACACAGCGCTCACGTGTACCGGCTTCGCCCCGTTCACGATGACTACCAGTCAGTTATCGAGCATTCCTTGCTGCACTCGGTAGACGGGCCCAGCAAAGACTTCGAGGACGTATTCGGCAACCATTCGCGCTACGTCGAACTCTCGATGCCATACTCGGAACTGACGATTGCGGCGAGATCGGTCATTCGCGTTCTCGAGCCTCCACCGCTGGCAGGTAGATCGTCGGCTCGACGCGATACGTTGCCGCTCGTGTGGATGCCGTGGCAGCGGCAGATGATGTCGCCCTATTTGCTGCCGGTCGAGCTTCCCGAAACCGAGCTGCAAGAGCTCAACGAGTTCGCGCTGAGCATCGCCGCACGAAACGATAACGATTTGAACTGTACCGTTCTCGAGCTCAACGAAACCATCTATAGAGACTTCGCGTACGTCTCGGGATCGACGACGCTCGAAACCACGCCGTACGACGTGTTCGTGAGTCGGCAAGGCGTCTGCCAAGACTTTGCGAATCTGATGATCTGTCTTGCGCGGCTGTTGGGGCTCCCGGCGCGATATCGCGTCGGTTACATCTTCACCGGCAGCAACTACGAGAATAAGATTCAGTCCGAAGCATCGCACGCGTGGGCGGAACTCTATCTACCGTGGAACGGCTGGCGCGGATTCGATCCAACGAACGGGTGTATCGCCGGTGTCGATCATGTTCGAGTGGCATGCGGTCGTAACTATCGCGATGCCACACCGACTGCCGGGACCATCTACAAGGGTGACACCGGAACCGAAACGCTGACGGTCGATGTTAGGGTGGAAGAACTCTCGCCCGACGAGTTGGCGAGCTAGCGTCGCTTCGTCGGCAGGCCTTGTCACCAATCCCCGAGGACGACGATAGGCGACTCACCTCTCAACTTCGGGTAAGGGTCAGCGATTGTGGATGGCGTTGACACCAGGCTTAGCGAGATCTTCTACGAGGTTCAGCGCGGATTGCCGCGGCAGGGACCAGGACTCAACGAGAGCACGCTCCAGGCGCTCGCGTTCTGCGCGGGCCTTCCGAGCGAGCCGGCGGTGCTGGATATCGGCTGCGGTCCGGGCATGCAGACGATAGCTCTGGCTACGGCATTGGCCGGGCACGTTGTCGCCGTCGACAACTGTGAAGAATACCTTACGCAGCTTCGCAGAGACGCCGAACGGGCGTGCGTTACCGATCGCGTTGTCGCGAAGATCGGCGACATGGCGAAACTGGAGTTTCCCCCCGAGTCGTTCGACTTAATCTGGTGCGAAGGGGCCGCGTACATCCTCGGTATCCGCGAAGCGCTGACGGCGTGGCGTCGGCTACTACGTCCACGCGGCTGCCTTGCCTTCACGGAGTTGGTCTGGCTAGACGACAGTCCGCCGGATGAAGTACTCGCCTTCTTCGAAGAGGCGTACCCGGCCATGACCATGGCCCGTTCCATCTCCGAACTGATTCGCGAGTGCGGATATATCGCGGTCGCAGACTTCACGCTGCCGGACTCTGCGTGGTGGGACGACTACTACACGCCGTTGCAGAGCAAGCTTCCTTCGCTCAAGGCAAAGTACGCGATGCACGACGACGCACTCGAAATCGTCGCCATGACGGAAAGAGAGATCGACATGCGTCGGCGCCACGGTGCGTCGTACGGGTACCACTTCTTTGTTGTCACAGTGTGAGGTCACAGCGCAGACCCTGGCTAGTCGATCGTGATGGGGAATCGTATCGGAACCATGTAGGTCAGCTCGACTTCCGTAGCCGTGTACCACGCGTTGCCGAACTGATCGAGGCCCATGTCTGTGACGGTGGATCTGTACTGCTCGGGGAGAAGGATACACTCCTCGGAATCGATATGGCTCATGATAGTCGTTGGCGACGAGATCGGGGCACTGGATCTCCAGACCCGGTACTCGGTGTCTGAAGATCCCGAGACGACCAGTGTCGTACTCGTGTCGACGTACGCAGGGCCGGAACAGTCTGGGGTTGCGAAGAAAGGAAGCTCGCTGGGATTGTTGATCAATTCCCCCTGGGAGCCCCAGTATGTGTCGATACGCAGTTGCCGTTGTTGGACGGTGTCGCGAACTACCAACGAAAGCCCATCTATAGCCCGAATGTCCAGGACGAGGACGCCGATCTCCGCGCCCTCGCGGTCACGAACGATCGGCGACGCGCTTCGTTCCAGCTCAGAGACGCGAGTCTCAAACTCTGTATCGCAAGCGAGATCAGGATTGAGTCCGACGGCCTCGTTGAGAACGACGAGCGCGTCCGTGGCTGTAACATCGCCGCTTGCGTTTACGTCGCCACATACGGCGCGTGCACTGGACGTGCCGCTTAGAACGAACATGCATGTGGCTGCCCACAGTACGTACATTGCGTTTCGAGTCATGATGATTCCCCCCAGCCGTTCGGTAGTCGGTAGGGTTACGCCATCGGCGGGGCTTTGTCACGACGTTGGCCGGCGGCGGAGTTCAGGAGATCGGACCCTTGAACTCCACCGCCGGCGGCACTGGCGCGAGTACCGATTTCTCGATACTTCCTGTGATCGATGCATGATGAGCTTCCCTCGATTTCTTCGTTGCGCGCGTTCGTGACCGCAGCCGAGACTTTGAGTTTCAAAGAAGCGGCTGCGCGGCTGCACCTATCGGCGTCGGCCGTGAGCCGCCAGGTGATGGGGCTCGAAGAACTCCTCGACACGCGACTCTTCCTGCGGGGCAATCCGGGCATCGAGCTGACGCCGGCCGGCGCGCGCTACCTCGAGACTGCGGCGCGGGTTTTGCGCGAGCTACGAGCGGCGCGCGATGAGCTTCGTTCGGAAGTGCGCGAAGGCTCACTGCGCGTAAGCGCGCTCGAGTCGTTCAGCGCCCGCTGGCTCGTCCCGCGTCTCTCGGATTTCATAGCGGCACATCCGGCAATCGAGCTTCGAATCGAAGCCACGCTTCGCTACGCCGACTTCGATCGCGATCCGGTTGATGTCGCCATTCGCTTTGGAACGGGCCCGTGGGCGGATCTACACAGCGAGCCGATCGTCGACCTCGATGTCTTCCCCGTCTGCAGCCCGGAATTGCGCGACGGCCCCGAGCCGATTCGTTCGCTGCGCGATCTTGCCAACCACCCGTGGATTTATGTGAGTCAGGTCCCGGACGCCTGGAACGAATGGGTGCAGGCGACCGACGGTGCGCCTGCGCACGGAAGCCGCGCGATCGAGTACGACCACGTCGGGATCGCGCTCAGTGCAGCCGAGTCAGGACAGGGCGTGGCGCTCAGCGCTCGGCTTCTTTGTTCGGCCGAAATCGAAGACGGGCGGCTGTGCACTCCTTTTGATGCCAAGGTGAGATCTGAACAGACCTATCACCTCGTATGTCGTCCGGAGAGCCTCGACGATCCGCGGATTGTGGCCTTCCGAGACTGGCTCGTTTCGACGCCCGACTGACTATATTGAGCGAAGCGCCGGGCGTTGCGTTTTTCGCAACCACGCATGCCGGAAAATCGTTTGCTTTGAGCGGGGTGACGTCCGACGCTGGCAACATGAGACAACTCGTCTGTACCGGCGCGCGCGAACTCCAGTGGCATGAGGTGCCCCAACCTCGGCTCCAACACGACGGCGATGCCATCGTTCGGCCGCGCGCCGTTGCGCGGTGCGAGATCGATCCGTTTTTGACGTCGGGTCTGTTTCCCATGAAGGCGCCCTTTGCGGTCGGGCACGAAGCGGTGGTCGAGATCGTCGAGTTGGCCGACGGCGTCTCGAGCAACTCGGCGCTCGCTGTCGGCAAGCTCGCGGTCGTCGCGTTTCAATTGAGTTGCGGCCGCTGTCGTTCTTGCGGTGCGGGGCACTCGGGAAATTGCGACGAGTATCCGGTGCTTTCCGACTACGGAATGCAACCGCTCTCCGGTGTCGAGTACGGAGGCATGCTCTCCGACGCGGTCCGCGTGCCGCATGCTGCGGCGATGCTGTGTCCGATACCCGAAGGGCTCGACCCCGTCGGGCTCGCGAGTGTTTCCGACAATGTGCTGGACGGTTATCGAACCGTGGCATCTCATCTCGCCCAGCGTCCGGGTTCCGAGGTGCTCGTCGTCAGCCACGGCTCGCGGAGCATTTCGCTCTATGCCGTCCAAACCGCGATTGCGCTCGGTGCTTCGAGCGTAGACTTCGCGAGCGATGATGCAGACGCGCGCTCTCTCGCGAGCAAGCTGGGTGCCCACCCGATCGAAACCGATTTCGCACGTCGGCAGAAGCGCTATCCGATCGTGGCCGATTGCGGAGTCCGCGGCGAAGGTCTGCGCTACGCGATCGAATCCACCGAACCCGAAGGCATCTGTCACAGTGCGACCTATCTACCCGGCGGCGATTTGGCGCTGCCGGTCGGCAAGCTTTACACGCTGGGGATCCAGTTCCACATCGGCCGTGCGCATGCCGTTTCGCTCTTGCCCGAAGTAATGCCGCTGATTGCCGAGCGTCGCCTGCGCCCCGAGGAAGTGACGACGCGCGTCGTCGATTGGGAAGAAGCGCCGACGGCGTGGCTCGAGGACAGCATCAAGCTGGTAGTGACGCGGGACTGACGGCATTCGAACGTGGCGGTACGGTAGTCGTGCTCATTCAACCTCGGGAGTTGATCTGCGTGCGTGCTGTGCGACGTCCTAACGCCAGGGCAGTCTCGCCGCGAGACCGTGCTGGAGCTTGGCGCCATCGTCACCTGCGTTCAGATGTACGGGCGGCGTGTAGACGGTCCACTCGGGCGTCATGCGCAGGAGCACGCGGTCTTCGCGCCGAGCCATGTCCTCGATCACCGGACGGGCTTCGTCCGGTATGGGGTTGCCGCTCATGATCTCGCCGACCTTCTTCATCACGTCTACCGTCTTGTCGAAGTCGCGATCGACGACGGTCGGCCCCAACACCTGCATGTAGGTCATCGGCCACTTCTCGTCGAGAATGCACAGCGACGCTTCGCCAAGACGCGCGACCGCCTTGGACTTCGCGCGCGCGGCCATCGTTGCAATAAGGATGTCGTCGCCGTCGCACACGTAGTAGACGATCGACATCGACGGTGGCCCTTGTTTGCGATTGAACGCGAAGACGCAGGTGCGATAGCGTTGCACGAACTCGCGCCGATTCTCGCTGGTGGCCATTAAGACGGATGCATCTGCCATCGGAATCTCCTGATTGAGGTTGCTCTGCTGCTACTTTCGCATCGATGGGGAACTTGGCAAGCGGCCGCGATGCTCCGCGTGTCTCCGCCTAGGGCACAGCGCAAATCGTACCGCCGGGTCCTTCGTAGCGACGGCCGTTCGGGCAGGCAGTGAGCAACTCGTAGTCGAGTTGATACAACGTCGGACCCGGCAGGCCGACCGAACCATTGATGAACGCGCTCATGCTGGGCGCGCGGCAGGTCGCTGTCGATAGCTGTCCGGCGTGCGGCGAGGCGAACGATTCGGGTACGATCGGGTAGTCGAAGCACGCCAAGGGTTCGACGAGCGTGCAGAACCCGGCTTCCGGTCCGACCGCTGCGCAGTGGGTGTTGGTAGCGCACGATATCGTGGGCCTGCCCCCTGGGAGGACGAGACCGTCGCAGTAGCCCTGTTCTGTCAGCGTTCCGTTGCAGCCCCCGAATTGGCATCAGCGGACTCTGCAGACCGGTCGTCGTGGCTTCCAAGCTTGTGGGAAAGCCTCTAGCTTGCCAAGGCAGTGGGCGTGCCGTTAAGGTCGCGCCATGATTGCAAGTCATACCGACCTCAGGGGAGTGATGATGGTCGCGATTTTCGCGGTTTGTGGGACGTTTTTGTCGGCGTCGACGACGACCGCAGCCGACCACGTGATCGCCGGCAAGAAGATTCGCCTGAAGCGCTCGGCAACGGGTAAATCGAGCCTGCTGTTCATTGCGAAGGATGTGAACATCCCGTTCCCGACACCGCCTTCGTCTGCGCTCTCAGCGTTCGACGTCGGAATTAGCGTGTTCTCGCTGGCGGGACCGAACGGTGGTGTCGCGCCGTTGCGAAAGGATGATCCCTCCGCGGGTGGTTCTTCTGATCCATATCTGGAGTTCTCTGGCAGCGGCGGCAAGTTCAAGCACAGGTTTCGCCACAAGGGCGCGCCGGATGAACAGTCCGACGTCAAGTTGGTTCTGTGGCGACAGGGGCGTGGCTTGAAGATCAAACTGAAGGATGCTGTCCTTCCGCTCGACGCACCCACGGGAGGTGTCGCGATACGGTGGCGCTGGGACGTAGCAGGCGAAGCCGAACGCCTTTGCGCAGCCTTCACCGGTGCGAGCATCAGCAAAGATCAAGCCGGTAGCTTCTCGGGCGCCGACGCGCCCATCCCGGCTTTCGCCGATTGTGACGAAGAGAGTATCGTCGGCGTCATCTCGCCGGCCGTCTGCGGCGACGGGGTCGTCTCGGGGAGCGAAGAATGCGACGGGCCGTCCTCCTGCGATCTCTCCGGGAACCCTATCCATCAAGATCCGTTCGTGGGCTGTGGCACGCTCGAGGCCGGCAACGAGTGTCTGTGCTGCAGCCAGTTCAGCCCTTCTATCCCTGGACTGCCCTGCTGCGTACCCTCAATCGTGATCTCGATGCCGGGTGGATTATTCGGCGGCAACCTCCAGTGCATCTCGAACTCATGCGCCGAACCGTTTGAGTGCGAAGAAGGTGACACCTGCTTGCCCGACTTCACCTGTTGCGGCGGCGAGGGCACTTTCTGCGGCGATGCCTTTGGCGCCGGCGTTGCGCGAACCTGTTGCGGGTCGCTGACGTGCAACTACGACCTAAACGCGGGCGGGCTGCTGTACCGCTGCCAGGCCCCCACGGCTTGTACGGTAAACGCCGATTGCCTGACCGACTTCTGCGACGGGGCGCTTTGCGCGGATCAGTAGAACGGCGTTGCTGAGCGAGAGTGGGATCCTTGCCGCTGCGCGAAGTGTTCTGGAGCGGTTTGGGGGTAGGCTCGATGCTTCAACCCCGCGCCCTCCTGCCACAGCAACAGAACCAGGTCATCAGCAGAATCAGAATCAGCAGCACTACGATCGCGATGAGCACGCATCGGACCCACTTCTCGAACTCGGTCGGCGTCGGCTTGTCGTCCGGCCGATCTTCCGGTCGGACCACGACGTCATCGGGGTCCCCAACTGCGGCCGATAGGCGAATCTCGCGCGTAAATCGGGGACTCTTGTAGTCTGGGTCGCGTTCGTGCGCGTCGTGTCCCTGCTCCCATTCGTTAACGTCGGCGCTAACGAGGATCGTGTAGGCACCCTTCAGCGAGGCGTTTCGATAGATCCCAGTGAACACGCCGTCGGCTGGAATATCGTCGCCATGGCCGGTCGCATCTCGCCCGCGGTCGTGCAGCTCGACCATTTCTTTCGTACCGTCCGGGCGTGTGATCGTAGCATCGAGGGTCGCACTATCGTGGGTCACCGCCCCACGGTGGCTTCTGGGAAAGCCGTAAATGTAGATCTCGCCGCCGGGCAAGACGGACGCGTAACGTACCGCAGCGTGGAGGCTATTTACTCGATTCTCGGTAAATGCCCGCGCAACGAAAGGGCTGTCCGACACACCGCTGGGATCGATCCGCAGAGTCCAGTCGCCGGGTTTTGGTGTTTGCACGCGCACGTAGCGTCCCTGCGGCATGCTGAGGCTGCGGTAACTGTTGCCGTCGGGGTCGATTGCGAACATCGCCGCGCTCGTCGACGGATCCGACCAGACCAGCGTGAACGTCGCCAACTCAGAGCCCTCGTCGACGTAGAAGGTCGTAGTTCCGAGTGACGATGCTTTTGAGAACACGCCCTCTGTCGAGCTGATCCCTTCTCTTCCCGCTACGCGCTCGTGAAAACCGACAAACGCTTCCGGCAATCTCGCGGCGTCGGCGGAGTCCACGTAAAAGCCGCCAGTCCCGGTCGCTATCTCGGAGCACTGTGACTGCACGCCGAGATCGCCTCCAGTACAAGTAACGTAAACAGGAATACTCGAAGCGAGTAGGTCGTCGATCGCGCTCTGGAGGTCGGAATCGGCGTTGGACTGTGGAGGCGGCTGGTTGTTGAGGCCGTCAGTCATCAGCACCACGAAAGTGCTGCCGGTCACACCACCGGCGTCAACGATCATCTGTTTTGCTTCGCGCAGCCCGTCCCCGATGTTCGTCATGTCGTCGGGAGACATTCCATCGATCGCGTTCGTCCACGTTGCGCGATTGGACGTGAGTGCAGCGATCGGGACGTTGACGCGCCCGCTCGTGCCTAGAGCGTCTGTTGAATACGAGACTATTCCGACTTCGGTATCGTCCTCCGCCAACGCCACGAAGTCTTTCGCGGCTACCTTCAGCCTCTCCATGCGCGACGGAGACTCGAGATTCATACTTCCCGATTCGTCCAAGACGAGAACGACCCGTACGGTTTCGTCGGTCTCGATGAACTTGGGCGGAACGACGCTACGCCCGTTTGTGCCTGCCTCCGGTGCACCGGTCGGCTTGAGGAATGTACTCGGCCATGAGTGCACGACCTGATCCCAACACGACCGGTCCGATCTGCACTCGGACTGTTCTGTCACGTTGGTTGCGTCGTGGTTCCCGCCCGAGATGTCAGTGAGGTCCGTCGAATCTCCCTGTCCCCAGCACAGCTCACTGCCGTTGCTGTCCATCAAGCATACGGTCTCGCCACCGGTGATCGTGGTCGTATCGGGACAAGTCGCGTTCCCGGTTGTTGCACCGCATCCGGGTCGTGTTTCGTACTCGTCGCGTGCGTCGAACACGAGGTGAACGAACTCATGCGCCAGGATAGCTCCCTGGTTGACGGTCGAACTCACGTAGTTGATCGACACGTTCATGCTTCCGCCGGTGCGATAGTGCCCGGACATCGCCCACCACCAATTGTCATTGGTGCTCGGATAAACGCGCAGGTCTGCCTGAGTAGTCGAGCTCGCGTTATTGTGGATGGTCGCTTGGCCGATCTCCGCCTGTCCGTCGGTGACGTCAAGCAGGACCGCGGACGTGTCTGTAATCAGCTTTTTGATCGAGTCGATGTCTGCTGTGGGTGCGTCATATTCGAACGCGACCGAGATGTTGAAGATGTTCTTCTCGGCGCACGAGGATCCCGGACACTCCGAGTCCTGTTTGCAAAGTGAACCAGCGCTCGTGCCTGCAAGACAGACGCGACGAAACACAGCTGCCGGCCGGCCTTCTATCTCACCGGCGCTCGTTTCGTGAGTGGCGTGAGCCAAATGAAGCGGCATCAGCGTCGCAATCGATATAGCGAAACCGACAACGACAAAGATGTTTTTGAAACGGATCGCCTGCGTGTGGAATGTCCCCATGATGTCCCTCCGCGTGACCCGACCGTAGCAGAAGCGAGCCGCGACGCACGGCCGAACTGTGAGCGAGTTCACTCGTCTCGAACCAAGACGAGGGAGGCGAGAATAGTCGCGAGGAGAGCGAAGCGTGTATGAGGGGGATCCCTCATCTCGCTGCTCGGCCGGCAGCGCTTCGACGCCTCGATAACTCTGCGAGAACGGGAGAGGCAGACGGTGTGGCGGATGACCGCTGACGGGAACAGTGCCTTGAGGCACAAGTGGTTTCAGGTCGGCATGCGCGATAGGGCATACCAACCGCTAGCGTGAAGTTCCGATCAGGATTCTCACATCGAGGAGACCGTCAATATGCCGACCAAGATTCACGTTTACGTCACCATCGTTGTTGCTGCTTCGATCAGTGTCCTTGTCGCGTCTTCGGCCCGAGCCGACGGGCTCGCCGGACTGACACCGGCCGAAGAGTACCGTGGATCGATCGAGACCGTGCGCGAGACTCTGGCACCCCACCGAACGCTCACAGACATCAGTGCGTTTGTCGGCAACACGCCGGCGCGTTGCCAGGGGGTTCCGCGCGGAGCGAGCATCTGCGTGTGGCACCTCGGCAGTAAGGAGAGCGGTTGGCGCGCCCTGGCCAAGGTGTTGCGCACCGGCGATCGTTTGAATCTGGTGTGTGAACTCCCGCCCGATGAATCTCCGCGAGGCAAAGACTCGTGCAGCGTACACTCGCAGCGCTCGAATCGAACGTACTACCGGCGCGAGGCGAGCGGGGCAGAGCGCTTCGGACGCCCAACGCGGCGGCTTTCGGGCGCAATGGAGAGACTTGCCGTCGAAGCCAAGCAGCACCTCGCGGGTTTACGTACTGCCTTTGAACTCAGCACGTTGATGGGGGATGCCCCCTCCGAATGCCGATCGGAACCGACTCGAGTACATTGCAGTTGGCGAGGAACGTCAGGCACCTACGGCCATGGGACCTTGGCGATGAGCATCGGTGCGGACATGAGCAAGAAGGTCCGACTCAATTGTGCGTTGCCCGCCGATGGGACACCGCGAGCGCCGGACTCCTGCACGGTCAATATCGGCGGCTGACGACAGACGCTGACGAGCACGGCAGAGACGTAGGAGTAGTGCTGCCGCATAGAGGACTCTGGGAGTATTGGGGGCTCAATGAACGGAATATCGAGAACAATCGTTGGTGCGTGCATCGTGTTGATCGCCGGTTGCTCGGGCTGGAAGTTTTACGAAATAGAGTCGAGCTACGTACTCGGCCCGACACGCAGCGACAATTCTCCACGAGTCTCCGAGTCGGAGAAGTCTCGGGAGGCGATTTCAAGCGCGCAGACCATTGCGGTGAGTGCGCCCGAAGCTTGCGCCAGTGGGCCGAGTTACCGAACCCCTGAGGCCAGCATCTCCGGCGACACGACCGCACGACTGCTGTCGAGCTGCGGGCGAGAGATGTCGCACGTTGAGCGCGCATTGGTGGACGAGGGGTACCGAGTCGTCTCGTCGAAGGCGATCAAGGATCGGGTTCATGACAGCGCGAGTAGCTCTGCTGAGGTCGCCGGAGACTTGGGAGCGGACTTGTTGCTGGTAATCAACTCTCTCGAGATGACGACAGACACCGACGACGTCACGGATTGGGACAGGAAATACTTTTCGTCGGATAAATTCGGGGCGCGCGGAAAGCCCATCGCGGACGGGCGGCGACGGCGCGTCAGAGAGGCGGGTGAGATTGTAGATAATTATGAACGCACTCACTGGATGCGCGGCAGCTTCTACAGCGTGAACCTCAGCGCCACAGCGATGTCTACGAAGACGGGCGAGGCGATCTGGTTCTACGATTGGAAAGTCCCGCTGGCCGGTGGCGAAACACCCAGCGGCCGCTACTCTACCAAATGGGCCTGCGATCGGACCGGCGACTGCAAACCTTGGGGAACGGTTGCCGAGCGACAGCGGATGAAGCGAAGTCGCGACCCTTCTGCCGTCTATCGGGATGACTCGCGCACGTCACGAGATCGTAAGAAGTACGATTCGCTGCTCGACGCAATTGTCCGCGACATGGCCCGTCGGCTTCGTTCTTATTAGTCGAGCCCGTACGCGAGTTCCTGTTCGGCAACTTCGGTGCTGCAAGCCGCTTGCGCACGAAGCCGGGATGCAGATGGAGAAGCTTTCGGCGATCCTGAATCGTCATGTCTGCCACCTACCAACAATTAGCCGACTGAACTCGACGTGTGATCACGCGCCCGTTCTCAGCTATCGCTTCGATGCCGTCGCCTCTCTATTTTTTCTTACAGCTTAGGCGTCGGACGAGCGTGTCGGAGAATTTGCAATCGCCGGCATTGAAGTCTGTCTCGCCGCAACGGCCTGCAGCGCCGGCAGCATCGTCGCCGAACACGATGGTTGCGGTAGGCGGAACGTCCGCCGGGATGAGTGGGTACTGAACGTGGATCGAGAACTTTCGGCTGCCCTTCGCCTTCACCTTGAATCGGACCTGGTCGATTTCCTTGGCGGAACGGTCGGTGATCTTGATGCTCGTTACGCCGTCTATCGGCGCCAACGTCTTGTCCTTGTATTTCCACGAGGTGCCGGGTCCGTTGAGAGACCAAGGTGGTCCGCCGGGCAGGACCACGTCGATAATCTCGCCCGCTTGGGAGCCAACGACGATGCGTGTGGGAGCCGATGCGGGGTCGATGCTCGAGAAGCCGCCTGGTATTGTCACGTCGCCTGAGAAACTCATCTTGGTGAGGCCGGAGTCGTTCTCGTTGCTCGTACGCAACGCGATCTTTGGCTTGACTGTGATCTCTGCGCTTCCCGCCAAGTTCAAGCACGGATCACATTCATCGGGCAGCCCGTCCCCGTCCGTATCTGTATCCGATCCACCCGGTGCGCAGCGGAATATGCATGTTGGGTCGGTATCCTCGCAGAACATGCGCACGACACCGTCGTAGGAAACGAAGATTCGATCCGTCTGCATCGAGATTCCTGCCGGAACCTGGTTTGAGCGCCTATAGTTGTTCACCGCCCGTTCCTGACCGAGGGGTGCCCCGAGAGCGTCGAGACGACGCATGAAGGTGCCCGAACCGCTGCCATCCTGAGCGAATCGGTCTCCATCCTGCGCCCATGCGACGATGAAGTCCCCCGTCGGTAGGCAGTCGATCACGGGAGCACCGTGTGAGCCGCTGGTGTAGGTGTTGATGGCGAACTCGGTACCGATCGGGTTTCCGGTCGTGTCCAATCGCTGTCCCTTGACGCCTGGGTAATAGTTTCGGATCGAAACGCCCAACGCTTCTCCAGTCGGAGTGAAACAGAGATCGAGACCACCAGGATACTCGACGTCAACCAAAACGGTGGGCCCGAGCGGTGTTCCAGCAGCGTCGAATCCACGTGCCTCGCGTTCGCAACGTATGAGGAGCGCGTCGCTTACCGGGTCGATTGCGGCAGTGATGTCGTCGTTAAGATACATGGGGATCTCTGTTCCGATTTCACTGGTCGTGGGGATGCCGCCGGGTGAGAAGCGCCGTATCGCGACTTCGTTTCCAGACGGCACGTTTTGGTTCCAGGCCAGCGCGAAACTACCGTCTGGTGCCACTGCCAAGGCGTGCTGCTGTGAAGTACCGTGATCGCCGTCTCCCACCAACGTTTCTGGGCCGATCTTGGCGCCCGCGCCAGTGAAGCGCTGGAAGTAGATTTCGTGAAACGCGGATGAACCATTGGCCGTCCACGTTACGATGAAGCCCCCTGTATCAAAGCATGCGATCTCTCGCGCTCGGCCGGGACCGTTGGCGGTAAAGGCGACGAACGGCAGGCCGACTGCAGCGCCGCTGGCGTCGAACAGCTGCACCCAAGGGCCTGTGGACTGCTCGCTCAACAGGCTGACGTAACCGCCGGCGGCTTCTGCGCAGAGTCCTCGGTTGGAGGCCCCAACGCTCTGGCCGCCTGCGTCCACGGCCGGCCCCAACGGTACGAGATCCGCGGGCAGCGGAGTTGTCGGAAGTAGCAAGATCAACAGGGAGAGAAGCGTGGTTGTCGCGTGCTTGAGTGTTTTGCGCAGCACAGGGGATCCCCTTTGAGTGAGCAATTCGCGAACTGGGTTGGCCAGAGGCCAACCCGAGCGCATACCTACTGAGCCTCTACGCCTCTACGTGGATAAGCGCGTTAAGGCCTGCAGTAAGGGACGCTAACGGCTCCACCGAGCGTATGTCAAGGAAGGTGCCGTCGACATGCGGAGCGGATGCGCCGGTTCACGTTACCGGCGCATCTGCTCAGCTTCATAACGTGCTACGGCCAACTTGATGTCCTCGGGTTTGCGGTTCGAGTCGTGCTTCTCCAAGACATGGGGCCTTGGATTCTACCGAGACGTGCCCGCGGTCACAGCCGTCAGGCCCGCCAAGCTTGTGACAACGCTTGATCGGCTGGACACTGCCCCGGCAGTCGGGTTCGTTCGCGGCCTTGTTGGAAGCGCTACGGTATTGTTGCGGGCTGGCGTCGCCGCCCCGAGCGACTGCAGGAGAATCGCCATGTATCGGCCGGTCTCGGTCTTTCTGACCTTCCTCGTTCTCTTTTGCTTAGCGCTGCCCACTCCTGGCTCGACGTTCGTCGTCGGCTGGACCCAGCAGGGATATCAAGATCTCGCGACCGACGGGACGGGCTACCGTCAGGTCGTTGTGAGTTGCGGCAACGGTAGCGTGGATGCCTCTGAGCAGTGCGACGACGGCAACTTTGTGGCAGGCGACGGATGTGATCCTGAGTGTATGGTCGAGGCGGTAGATGCCAGCGGTGGCGGTCGCTTCGACGGTGCATTCTCGGACGGCTCCTTCGATCTGTTCAGTTTGTCGTTGACCGGCGCGTCGCGCGTGGCGATCGAGACCAGCGACGGCCTGGGAGGGTGTCCGGCAGATACGGCGATCGCTATCTTTTCCGTCTCCCCCAACGGGGACCGCGATACACTCGAGCGCGATGACGACTCTGGAGTGGGGCCCTGCTCGGCGCTCGAGGTGTCCTTGGTGTCCGGTTCGTACGAAGTCATCGTCAGCGGTTTTGGTGGTCGGGCCGTCGAGGCGTACGTAGTCGACATCGTCGTAGGTCTGGTTACGTGTGGCGACGGAGATATCGGTCCGGGAGAGGAATGCGATGATGGCAACAGCGCGGATCTCGATGGCTGCGATGCCGAATGCAACGTAGAATCGGTGGATATCGGCGATGGTGGGCGATTCGTCGGCGGTTTCAAGGCCGGATCATTCGGCTTGTTCGCCTTCACGCTTTCGAGTCCCGCTAGACTCGACGCGCGTCTGGATTCTTCGCCTGTTCCCTGTTCCTACACGGAGGACTTGACTTTGTTCGCTGTCGGTTCCGACGGGCAGCGGAACAGGATCGGCTACAGCGACAGAGACGATGATCGGTGCGCGCTCATGCGCCGATCATTGCCCGAAGGAACCTACGAGGTCGTCGTCCAGTCACGCGACCGAGCGCTACCGTACTACACGCTCGATGTCACCTTCGAGGATCCGTTTTGTGGCGACGGTATCGTCGATGCGCTCGAAGAGTGCGATGATAGTGGCCTCACGGACGGTGATGGTTGCGACTCGTTCTGCCGGGCCGAACCCATCGACATTAGCGGCGGCGGCCAGTTTTCCGCCTCCATCGGTCCCGGCGCTCTCAATCGATTCACGTTCTTGTTGAGCGACGTGCGGCGATTCTCTGCTGAGATCAATGATGGAATTGATGGATGCCCGATTCCGTACGACACGGAGACGATGCTGTTTTTCACAGAGTCGGATGGTTCCGTGTCGTTCGTTGCCGGCGGCACGACAAATGCGTTGGGCTGTTCGACGGTTGTACGGCAACTTGATGCCGGCCGCTACGAACTCATCGTATCGGGTAGAGACGGCGGTGCCGGCGGCTCCTACGTGTTGGAAGCCTCGATGCCCGTTCCGACGTGCGGTGACGGAACACGTGATCCAGTGGGCGTCGGCAGTGGCGGAACGGGAACAGACGATTCCAACCCTCTCATCGGGGTCGGGAGCAGCGCTGCATCCGTCTCGCTTGCCGAGTCCGAAGAGTGCGACGATGGCAATACCGACGCCGGCGACGGGTGTAGCCCTGTGTGCGAAGTGGAGAGCTTGGACATCTCCGGAGGTGGTCGCTTCGAGGGAGGTCGGACGTCGGGGTCCTTCGACCGCTACTCGTTTACAGTCGCTTCCCTCCAGCGCATTGAGGCCCTTGTGAGCGACGGTATCGAAGGTTGTCCGGATCCCTACGACATTGAGATGAGACTTTACGAGTTTACGGACTCGGGGTTCTGGGTAAGGTCGGGCGATATAAACGCAGGCGGCTGTCCGGTGCTAGTGATGACGATAGAGCAGGGGGAGTACGAACTCGTCATTGACTCGCGTTTCTACGACACGCTTCCAGCCTACGTCCTCGACGTTTCATTCTCGGACCCTCAGTGCGGGGATGGAATTGTGGATGTCGGTCTCGATATCGCGGAAGAATGCGACGATGGCAATCTTAGCTCGGGCGATGGATGTGACGACGCCTGCATAGTAGAGGCGACCGACGTCACCGGCGGGGGGAGCTTCGACGGCCGGTTCGAGCCTCGTTCGTTCGATCTGTTCACATTCACCTTGGAGGAGTCGCTGCGCGTAAGCGCTGAAGTTCAAGATGGTTCGGGAGGCTGTCCCTTCCCCTTTGACGGGGAGATGACCTTGTATGAGGCAGAGTCCGGCCGGCCCGATAAATACGTGGCGTCGGGCACCAGAAACGACCTAGGCTGCGCCCTGCTTGTGGAGGCACTCGAGGCGGGCGAATACGTCATCGAGGTTCGCAGCTACGACATTGAGGACTTGGGGCCCTATGTCTTCGAGGTGGTGTTTGAGCCGTTCGCCTGCGGCGACGGCGTGGTCGATCTCGCCGCCGAGGAGACGTGCGATGACGGTGGCGTGGCCGGTGGAGACGGCTGCGATGCAGCTTGCGATGTAGAACCCATCGACATCACCGAAGGCGGTATCTTCGAATCAGGCACCGCCCCCCGCGTCTTCGATATATTTACTCTCAGTGTCGACGAGAACACGCGAGTTCTCGCCGAGATGACAAACGATGTCGGAGGATGTGGTGTCCCCTATCACCACGACATGATTCTTTTCGATGTGACTACGGGCGTCGAAGTTACGTACGTTGATAGGGGCGATTTCAATGAGATCGGCTGTCGCACGATCGTCCGTGCGTTGTCGCCAGGAGAGTATGAGCTTGTGGTTTCAACCTACTCTGTCGCCAGCTCTGATACCTACCTGCTCGATGTCGAATTCGAAAATCCGGGGTGCGGGGATGCGAGAGTCGATGTCGGGATTGGCGAAGAGTGCGATGACGGAAATCTTGCCGTCGACGATGGCTGCGATGCGTCCTGCCTGGTAGAGCCCATCGAAATCGGTGACGGTGGTCGTTTCGAGGGCGGCTTCGAGGATGGAGAATCGGACGTCTACGGGTTCACGACGTCTACGGAGGTGCGCGTCGTCCTGGAGACCAGCGATGGCGAAGGTGACTGCAGTTACGATACGATCATGACGCTCTATCTCGTCAATGAGACTGGAGAGCGTGTCGAGGTAGCCTACGATGATGACAGCGGGCCAGGCTACTGCTCATTTCTGAGTCATGTCGTTGCCCCAGGCACCTACGAGTTCGTCGTGGCGGGCTACAACGGCCAGGCCGTTCCTTTCTATGTGGTCGACGCGACATTCGTTGCGCCGATGTGTGGTGATCACTTTGCTGACGGCAGTCAAGGTGAGGAATGTGACGGGTACGATGACGACGCTTGTCCCGGTCGTTGCCAAGTGACGTGTCTTTGCGCTCCCACCGAGTGTGGCAACGGAATCGTTGAACAGGGAGAGCGCTGCGACGACGGAAACCTCGATAATGGCGATGTCTGTTCTATGACCTGCGGCGAGCTATGCGGTGACTATGACGGCGATGGCATAGTGGAAGCCAGCGACGCACTTGGAGTGTTACGGGCTGCGGTGGGTCTGGCCGACTGCAACGAAGTCGACATAGCCGTCTGCGACCCGAGCGGCGATGGCGAGACGACATCGGCGGATGCACTGCTCGTATTGAGGGTCGCGGTTGGTACGCCCGTGCCGCTCATCTGCCCGGCGCTGCTTTAATAGTGTACTTCGGCAGCGGCGTCACCATCGGCATCGCCAAGACCTATGCTAATAGGGTACGGGGCGTTCGTTCGCCCGGCGGGAACGCAGAACCTCCCACATCCGACTCGTGTACGACGTCTACGCGTTTGCGCGCGATTGGCGCCACGGGCGGATCGCGTCTAGCTCGTCCGCGAGTTCCTGTTCGGCAACTTCGGTGTCGTAAGCCGCTTGCGCACGAAGCCAGTAGCCGTTCGAGAGCCCGAGGAAGCGGCACAGCCGCAGGTCGGTATCCGCTGTGACTGCTCGACGACCGGCTACGATTTCGCCGATCCGCTGCGCAGGGACGCCGATCTCCTTGGCAAGGCGATAGCGCGTGATTCCCATTGGCTTGAGGAACTCTTCGAGTAGGAGTTCGCCGGGGGTTACTGGAGCAAGTCGAGCCATAATGTTCGTCCTCAGTGGTAGTCTACGATTTCAACATCTCTTGCGCCGGCTCTCGTCCAACGGAAACAGACGCGAAACTGATCGTTTACTCGGATGCTGTACTGGCCCTTTCGACGCCCCTTCAGCGCCTCGAGGCGATTGCCGGGGGGCACTCGGAGGTCGTCTAGGCGCGTTGAGATCTCAAGCTGCCGCAACTTGCGACGGGCCACCGATTCGATGTTCCGAAAACGGCGAACGCGAATACCCTGAGCGAGAGATTCTGTATCGGCGCACCGGAACGATACGATCATTGGTGATATAGTATCGCGGTGCGTTAGTAACGGCAAGCGTTATTATCGGCGATAGCATCAGCCCTAACTCCCGTCTCGCTCTCGGGGCCAGCAAACTTCTGACAACGCCGTCTTCGCATGCCTGCGGTGCTCCCGGTCTCGCCCACCACCGGCAACCTCGCGTATACTGGCGCCATGTTCTCCCCAAAGTTGGCCGAACTGTTGACGACACAGGAGCGGACCAGTCGCATCATCTGGTTTGCCATGTGTATGGCGATTCTCCTTTACGGCGCGGTCCTAGTTATGATCGCACTCGATCAGTCTCAATCCGGTGAACCCGGCGACACTTCCGTGATGCTGCCGATCCTGGCGGGAATGAGTGTCGTGACGGCCATCGGTACGCTGATGTTCAAGCGTCACGTATTCTCCGACGACGCGCTTCGGGCTGCACTGTCGGCATCCCCAGCCGACGTGTCGGCTCTTCCTGGAGTCGACGATCTCGAAGCCGACGAGCAGCGCGTGCTCGCCGTCGTGATGTCGCGCCATACAATGTCGATCATCGTTCTGGCGCTGCAGGAGTCGATAGCAATCTACGGTCTGGTGCTCGGCTTCATCGCGCGCGACCCTGTTATGTTCGCACCGTTCGGAGCAGTCGCGCTCGTGCTGCACCTGTTCGAGTTCCCCCGCACCCAGATTCTTGCCGAGCGGGTCCAGAAGCTGGCGTTGACGACGGTGGTGACTGGCTAGCCGTTACGCCCTGGCGGCCGCAGGTGTGACCAAGATATCGGGCTGTCGAGTCCGAGTTTCTTCGACGAGGAACACTCTCCCGATTCGTTGGATCAGCCGATCCCATGAGTTAGACACGCGCTTGTGAGCAACGAACAGAAGACTGTAACCGCATTCTGCGACGACGTACTCGGCACCATGGACGGCGTCGAGTTG
Organism: Deltaproteobacteria bacterium; assembly: GCA_029262375.1. GTDB lineage: Bacteria > Desulfobacterota > Binatia > UBA1149 > SPBQ01 > JAJCZM01. The sequence continues at coordinate 38,174 of JAJCZM010000049.1, read as the reverse complement.
GCCGGCCGGATCGCTGGTGGCGAGATTCGTGCAGTGGAGGCTGTCGATGCAGCGATCGCGCGAGCCGATCGCGTGAACCCGCAGCTCAGCGCGATCGTGACCAAGGGGTTCGATCGTGCGCGCGAGGCGGCCGGCGCACCCGGTGCACTCGGGCCCGGGCTGCTCTGCGGTGTACCAACGTTCGTCAAAGACAACGACGACGTGAAGGGCCTTCCCACGCTGTACGGCTCTCGCGCGGTCGCAAACGTGCCGGTGAAAGAGTCTTCGGGGTTCGTCGAGCAGTACGAATCGACCGGTCTCATCACTCTCGGCAAGAGCGCGACGCCCGAATTCGGATTGACCGGCACCACCGAGCCCCTTGCGAACGGCCCCACCCACAACCCTTGGAACACGGACTACACGCCGGGCGGCTCGTCGGGAGGCGCTGCAGCACTGGTCGCCTCCGGCGTTGTACCGCTCGCGCACGCCAACGATGGGGGAGGATCGATCCGAATCCCGGCGGCGTGCTGCGGCTTGGTCGGTCTCAAGCCGTCTCGGGGTCGCCTCGTCGCGGTGCACGGTTCCGAGTTCATGCCGGTCGCCCTGGTGACCCACGGTGTCGTCAGCCGTAGTGTTCGAGACACGGCGGTGTTCTGCGAAGCAGCCGAGCAGTATTCTCGCAACACCGCCTTACCCGCGCTCGGTCGAGTCGAAGGTCCGGGACGAGAGAAGTTGCGCATCGGGTGGTTCACCGATGCTCCCGATGGAAGCGCGTGCGATCCGGCTATCGCGGGTGTCGTGCAAGACACGGCAGCGCTTTGCGAGAAGCTCGGCCACTCGGTCGAAGCAGGGCCGAATCCGTTTCAACCCGACATCCTCGAGGACTTCTTCGTCTATTGGGGTGCGTTGGCGTTCGCGATTAGGAATTTCGGCAAGCTCTCACTCGGCGTGCGCGTCGAAAAGGAAAAGCTCGAGGCGTTCACTCACGGCCTCAGCCGCTACTTCCGAACGCACCTCGCCTCCGCCCCGTTTAGCATCGCGCGGTTGCGCAAGTTCGGTGCGCAATATGCGCGCGCCTTCGAACGGTTCGACGTGTTGTTGAGTCCGGTAGTCGCGCACGAAACGCCCGAGCTCGGTTACTTGCGCACCGACGTTGCGTTCGACACGGCGCTCGAGCGCCTTGCGCACTTCATCCCGTTTACGCCGATGGAAAATATCTCCGGAGCTCCAGCCATCGCGTTGCCGATGGGGCGAAGCCCGAAGGGGCTCCCCGTCGGAGTCCAGTTTGCCGCACCGCTCGGTAACGATAGACGTTTGCTGGAACTTGCGTTCGCGCTCGAGGAAGCCCGACCGTGGCCTTTGTGTCCATGAACAGCGGGGCAATTTTTGAGCGAAGATGGGCAAGAGGTGCCTGAGTATTCGTCTTCGCGATTTCAGTTAGGGACTATCGGGCATGGTTGGGCGGGAATTGTGCCTTTGGGTACAGATTTACGCCGCCTTGCGCCTGCGACTTGCCTGATCCAGGTCCCACGTCGACTGTAGGTTCATCCACAAGTTGGGTGTGGTCTTCAATGCCTCGGAAAGGTCGAGAGCTGCGTCGGCCGTGATGCCACGTTTGCCGCGGATGAGTTCGTTGAGTCGCGCGCGCGTCCAACCGATCTTTTCGGCGAACGCAGCTTGGGTGATGCCTGCCGGCTCGAGAAACTCTTCGAGCAGTATCTCTCCAGGATGGAACGGGTTCTTCGGTGTCTTCATCGTTAGTGTGCCTCTAGACCTGCGCGCTTAGTGATAGTCGATTACATGTACTTCCGTTGCGACTCCGGGCGACCACAGAAATACCACGCGCCACTGATCATTGATCCGAATAGAATGGAACCCTTTCCATTCGCCGCGCAATACCTCCAGGCGGTTGCCAGGTGGCACGCGCAGATCGCCGAGAGCCGCCGCGTCGTGCAGATAGAGCAGTTTGCGTCGTGCTGCACGATACAGCTCCTGCGGGAACCTCCGGATCACCTTCGAGCGTCGGTCGGCGAACAGATCTTCGGCCAGGCGATTCCCGAAGGACTCGATCATATTACTAGGTTATCGGAATGCGATAATTCCCGCAAGGCGCTTTTGGGTTGAGCTGGGCAATTTGTGCCCCATGTGTATTCCGCGCGGAATGTACCGTGTTGAAAAAGTTCAGCTGAAGTGGTGCGAGGAGGGGGACTTGAATCCTGGGCCCGACATGGCGAGGGCGAGAGTACTGGTCACGCGAAGCAACCGCCTAGTAGTTATCTCAGCGCGTCGCGCGGAAGAACGTGCCACGAAGAGACTGCGTCTTCGCGAATCCGGTTAGGCCCCGTCGAGCATGGTTGGGCGGGAACTGTGCCTCGGGGCACAATTCGCTGAACTACGCGGCAGGCCGCGGATGTGCTTGACCGAGGTGTCGCACTGGTGTTACACTCACAATCGAGGTAGTGAGCGATGCCGACAACGAAAAAGCGGATCAACATCACGGTCGATGACGATGTTTACAAGGCGCTCGAGCGCCTCTCGGGCCAACGCGACCAATCTGTAGCGGGCGTCGGTTTGAGTTTGATCGAGGAGGCGTTGGAGTATCAAGAGGACCTGCACTTCTCACGGATAGCCGACGACCGAATCGCTAAGAAGCAGAAGCGAATCTCTCACGACAAGGCTTGGGATTGAAGTACCGGATCGAGTACTTGGAAAGCGTTGTTCGTGACGACATTCCGAAACTCTCGACCACGGCCAAGCGACGCGTCCGCAGGGCGATCGAGCAAAAGCTCGGCTCGAGTCCTATCGAGTTCGGCAAGCCGCTGCGCTACAGCTTCAAAGGTGCGCGACGACTGCGCGTCGGTGACTACCGCGTTGTCTATACGATCGAACCGCCGAACTCCGTGCTGATCGTGAAGATCGGTCATCGGCGAGAGGTCTACGATGATTGAGCGCGACCGCGCGGGTCGGGAATGCCCCGATTTGTGCCGTTGGGCACAATTCCCGCTGCCAGAGGATCGATAGACGCCGCTTACCTGAGAAGCGCCTCGGCGTTAGGGAAGACACCCGATCGGCCCCGCTGTTCCGCCCCATCTGACATAAGGTCCGTCAATACAAACGTTCGTCTTGGATATCGTTTCGTCGGCGACGTACCAGTTGGTAGCCGGTGGTGGGGCGTCGGATCTGACGCTTCGGTGAGCAACGGGTGATGAATGATAATGCCGTCTGCGCCGTGGTGGTGCGTGTGGATGTTCTCGACGGACACAGAGCACCTACAAGACGAAAGATGGTGTCACGGATGGAGTCGTAAAGACCACCATCAAACCAGGCCTCGGCGGTTCTTGGAAGACCATCATCACACAGATCATTCTCGTTCAAAACGGGACTTCTCCCGAGGAAGAACTTCTCGGAGCTAGCGTTGATGAAAAGCAACTGAAGCTGCTCATAGCTTTGACAATGGTGACGGGCCGATAGGCCCAGGTCCCTGAACGCGGCCGCATAAGATTTCAGCTTGCAGGATTGTGCCTAACGCGTGAGATCGAATGCGACTAGGCCCGTCGGGCCGCTCTTGCCGCGCAGCACCACGTCGTCGATGGGTTCGAGACGGATGCCGTCCGGCACCTGCAGCTCTGCCACCGTGGCGGCCGAAGCCATGCCTGCGACGCCGTGTGCTTTGCACAGCTCTTCGATTCGGAATGTCGCATTGAGCGTGTCGCCGAGAAAAACGATCTCGCGTTTCAGATCTCCGATTTCGCCCGCGGCGACGGGCCCACCGTGCAACGCTGCTCTAAACCGGGGCGCTTCGCCGAACCGTTCGATGTAACGGCCGGCTCGTGCCTCGAGTCGCCGCCGCATCTCGATGTAGCAGACGAGACACCGAGAGCTGCGACGGGCGGCTACTTCGCTCCACGAAATGATGACGGCGTCTCCGACGTACTTGTAGATCTCACCCCGCGTTTCCAGCACCGCGGCCGCAATGTCGGTGAAGAACTGGTTGAGCAGCTCGAGAAACCGGCTGTCGCCCAAACGCTCGGCCATCCCGGTCGAATCGATTAGATCGACGACCAGGAAGACACGTCTCTCGATCACGGGCGTGTGGTAGCGGCCCAACAGGAAGTTCGAAAGAACGCGCTGACCGAGGAGGCCGCGCAGCAGAATGACGAAGTTGACGGTGATCGCGATCGTCAGCGCGAAGGCAATGTCGTGGCCGAAGCTGTCGTCGGCCATGACCTCCGACATCGAGTCGCGATCGAAAACGATATCGCTCAGGATTAAGCCACTGACGATCACGAACACGTAGATGCTGGTGCGGATCGAGAGCAGCACGCCGAAGCGCGCGCTGCGTATCCACTCGCCAGTACGGGTAAACATCAGCGCGGCGTCGATGCTCGCCAGCACGAACCCCAGCACTAGGCCCGTTGCCGCGCCCTGCAGGATCTCCGTGGTGATGTGGAAACGTTCGAAGAACAGGCCGTAGAGCGCGCCGGCCAGTCCTCCGGCGAGCATGATCGACCCGATCGTCTGGGCAATCTCGCGACGTCGTCCGCTTTCGATCATAGAACCCCGTTGGTGCGCGCCATCTTCAATCCTTTACGACGGGATCGCCGCTACGGACAATACTCCGTGGGGTATTGTTGCGTTAGCCGGCGCCGCGGCAAGCTGAGCCGATGAGCCGTCCATCGAAGGAATACCGTATCGACTGGCGATCACGGTGCGCACGCTTCTCGGTGATGGTGACGCTCGATTCCATCGTACGTTGCTACGCGGTGGTCTCGCATCGATCAATCAAGGGAAGCATCGCGAGTTCCTATCGGAGTTCCCAGCTGATCCGAAGTTTCTTGTGATGGGCGAGACGGAGATGTTCGAAGCGGCTAGCAGTGCTGGACTCGACATGGCGCGATTCCGAGAGGACTACGCGCAGGTGGGTGGCGGGTTCTCGCTGATGGATGCGACGGAGGCTGAAGGCACGGCTTGGTCGCTGGTTCATAGTTCTTTTCGCACGCGGACGCTTCCGGGAGCGCTCAAAGGAGCGCGTATAATCCATGCGGCGGCGAAGCAGGGACAACTGCTCGAGGCCTACGAGTCGTTGTTGCCCGACTGTGCTTCTATTGAATCGCGCTCGCTGAGTGAGCTGGCTGATGCGCTCGATTTGGATCCCGATCGATTCGTTACAGACTTCGAGTCGGAACAGACGCTGCAGGCGATCGTAGCTGACGTTGAGCTTGCGCAAGAGGCCGAGATCCACACGCGCAGTGCATACGATCTAACCTCCGAGCAGATCTCCCGAATGCCTATCGGGCCGTCGCTCTACTACGGCAATCGTCTGATCCCGCGTTACTGGCCTGCTGAGTTGCTTGCGGATCTCATTCCCGAGCTTGCCGGCGAATAAGCGAGATGATGGTAGCGGGCGACTTGTGCCTCGCGACCATTGCGCGCGGCACGCAAGTTATTGAAAAGGTTTGGTTGTAGTGGTGCGAGGAGGGGGACTTGAAGGCCATAGGAAGCGCAAGAGATAGGGCTTTTCGTGCGCTCGGTTGGTCACAGTAGGTCAGGGTAGGGCACCGATTGTCCGTCGACGGACAATCGAAAGTTATCAACGGATGATCGCTGGCGGAAAGCAGGAGTGCCGGTATGCGACGACGCCCTGCCTGGTGCCGGGCCCGCAACGTCGTTGACTGACCTTCGCGCCAGGGCCCATACTGAACCCGGTATCGCTGTGATTCAGTCCCGCATACTCGCCTCGCGCACTGGCCTCCGAGCATCGCTCGCGGCAGCTGCGGCACTCTCGAGTTTACTCCTTCTCCCCGTACTGACGCTCGCCGCTCAGGAACCAGTCACCACCTGCGGACAAATCGTCAACAACGGTTTTCTCACCGGCGATCTCGATTGCTCTGGATACACCGACGGTCCTGCACTAATCGTCAACCACCGTCTGAACCTTGCTGGCTTCACACTGACCGGCAATCCGAACGAGCGATCGATCCTAGCCGGCCTATCGCGTATCGACGGACCGGGAACAATCACAGGGGGGCTGGTCGGCATCACATCGTCGTTCAAGCTCAAACTCACCGATCTCGTGATCACGGGGAACGGCGCCAACGGCGTCTCGGCTCCTCGCATCAACGGCTCCGGTTTGACCATTGTCGGCAACGGCGCCAGCGGGATTGTTCAGTTCAAAATACCCGGCACCGCCCTACAGCTGGGCACGCTGCGCCTGAAAGATTCCGCGATTACGGATAACGGGAGCGTTGGAATCGACTCCATCGGGAAGTCTTCACTCAAGCGCGTAGACGTTCTGCGAAACGACGGTGGAGGCTGCGTGCTGCGCACCGCGAGTCTCAAGGAGATCAATGTCTCCGAGAATCTCGGAGACGCAGTCGACGGCCGTCATATGAAACTCAAAGGGGCCGTCGTCAGCAACAACCTTGGAGACGGGGTCGTAGCGAGCCGGCTGCAGGCAAGAGATGTTGTGGTCGACAACAATCTCGGCGACGGTATTCGCCTCCTTCAAAACAACGAAGAGAAGATTTCTCTCACGCGGGTCACCGTTACGAATAGCGGAAACTACGGCGTGCAGGTGCCGGACCCGGACCTAAGCGGGAAGTTCTCCATCAAGCACTCAACAGTCAGCGGCAGCTGCCATACGCCCGTCGATATTGCGTTGTGCGTCGACATCGGTAGCTGCGTGGAGCCGAAAGCCTCCAACCTTGCCTGTGACACTAGCGGCCTTTGTGAATCGGCGGCGTCGAACTGGGGAATCTGTGGACTCGACTAGTAGCGGCGCGACCGTTGCAACCGGACCGTAAAGGCCGCAACTTTTTATTGTTTGAAAAAGAGTGTCCGTCGAATTGTCCGTCGCAGATGATGAGGCGTCGGGAAAGCCAGATCTATCAGGGCTTAAAGTGGTGCGAGGAGGGGGACTTGAACCCAAGAACGCGCCGCGAAAAGTAAACGTTTTCGCGAATCGGGTTAGGCACTGTTGGGCATGGTTGGGCGGGAATTGTGCCTCAGGGCACAAATGCGGAACGCGCGATCCGCTACTCGCTCGCGCAATGATCCGCCTGATCTACCCTCTGCTCTCCGATGAAAAAGGGCCGCCACAAACCGGGCGGTGGCGAATTTTTCCTTCAGAATCAGATGTTTGTGGCCCTGCTGGCTGTGGGGTAACGTTCCCGTAAGGCGAGCATCCGCTCCTTATATATTCTACCCATGGTCCATCTCCCAGTAGGCCGAAACGCCACCCTTACGCTCCTTCGTAGTTTCTCCCTCAGCGAACTGCGACGAAATCGATTCCGCACCTTACTGATGATTGTCGGGCTCGCTGCAGGCGTGTCGGTGATGGTCGGGTTTCGAGTTGTAATCCAAGCGGTCAACGTCGCATTCGAGGCGAACATCATGGCGGTTGTCGGCGAGGCCGAACTCCAGCTCACCGCTCCAGGCGGCGAGCTGGCGGTCGACATGGGCGCCTTGGCTCAGGTCCGTGCGCATCCGGGCGTGGCCGCTGCCATCGCGATCATCGATGCGACGGTGCCACGAGCTGACAACGGTGAGGGCCTTCGTCTGATCGGCATGGACTTCAGTGTTGATCGCATAGAAGAGATCTACCGCGTCAGCATTGCCGGTATCGATGATCCACTCGAACTTCTGAACGATCCGAAGGCGATCCTCGTGCCGCCGGGAGCTTCCCTTCAGGTTGGCGATACGATTCGTGTGGTTGCGCCGACCGGTCCCACGGATCTGCGTGTAGCCGGTGTGCTTAGCCAGCCCGGTGCGCTCGGCGGGCTGAACCAGCCTGTTGCCGTCCTGGACCTGTTTGCTGCGCAGGCGCTCCTGGGTCTGCGCGGCGACGTAGCGTCGTACATCGATATCGTTCCGCGGCCGCAGACTTCGTTGGTAGAGTTGCGGAGCCAGTTGAACTCGGCTGTCGGTGCAACTTACGACGTAGATGAGCCGCTCGGTCGCGCCGGCTACCGAGAGCGAGCTCTCTCTGCTTTCCAGACCATCGTCGACGGCTATGTCTTAATGGCGCTAATGGTTGCAGCGTTCATCGCGTACTCGGCGATCTCTACAGCGATGGTGACGCGCGGGCGAATGGTGGGCCAGCTGCGAACAGCTGGGGTCCGGCGCAGCGAAATTCGACTGATGGTCTTAGGCGAGGCCGCGATCATTGGCGTCTTAGCATCGGCGTTAGGCGTGGTAGCAGGCTTGGCTCTCGCCCGCGTTCTTTCCGACGCGCTCCTTCGTACGATGGAGATCGTCTATCTAACGCGACTTTCCACGGCGGAATTGACAGCAACATCTATGGATATCGGACTCGCGTTCGCCGGCGGAGTCTCTACCGCGATCGTGGCGGCGTTGATACCTGCACAGCGCGTGTCTCAACTCGATCCAGTCGAGGCCGTATCGAATGTGAAGAACGAGTACCGGCCGCATGGGATGGACGTGTGGAAGCCTACATTACTCGCCCTCGTCTTTTGGATCCTACTGGTGCCGGTCATCTATTTGGAGTCGGCGTATCGGTCTCAAGTTCTCGGCAATGTTGCAGCCGTAATCTGCTTTGCCGGGATCGCCTGTCTCTGCCCGGCCGCCCTCGCTTTGGTATCTCGCAGACTATCGCCGGTGATCGACCGTTGGTTCGGCGCTGCAGGAGAGGTCGCGACGATGCACATGTCGTCATCGGCTCCGCGGACGTCCTGGGTTGTCGGGCTGATCGCATTGGTCATGACAGCGATTATCTCGCTGGGCGGTGTGTTCCGCAGTTTCGAAACCAGTGCCGAGAGCTGGGTTGGCGACTATCTGGCCGGCGATCTGACGGTGTCCTCGACGCACACGCGTGGAGGCTGGCTCGAAGAACCACAAGCGCGGGCGTTGCTGGAAACCATTGCGGCAGTTGATGGTGTCGAGTCGGTCGATACCTGGCGCCTTATCCCAGGCCAGGACATGGGTGGGGTGCGCATCGGCATCCAGGCAGTCTCGAAGAGTTTCCTGATAGGCGAGAACTATGCGCGCTGGTTCGTTGACGGCGATGTTGGGCGCGCGTTGCGCGACGTGCGCGAAGGCAAAGGCGTTCTGATTTCCGAATCGGTCACGCGGCACACGAACGTGAGTGTCGGTGACGTGCTCGAGCTTACGACACCTTCCGGACGCTTGCGCGTGCCGGTAAGCGGAATTGTAGTCGACTACGCGAATGATAGAGGAGTTGTGCTGCTTTCTGCCGATACGCTAGAGAAATGGTGGCGTGACGATCGCGTAACGCGTTTTCTTGTGCGGGTTGAGCGGGGCGTGACCGTAGATTCTGTTCGAGCGGGAATCACGGCCAGTCTTGGCGACGAATCCGCGTACAAAGTCCTGCCTGTAGCGGAGTTGCTCGACTACCACCGAGAGCGACTCTATGTGGCTTTCGGTTCGGTCGATGTGCTCTACACGGTGCTTCTCGTACCGACGGGCGTGGGATTACTGTTGTTCCTCTTCACTAATTTTCACGATCGACGCCGCGATATCGCACGGCTCGTGGGGCAGGGCGTGACACGAAAGCAGCTCGTGACCGCGATTGTTCTCGAACTTGGTGTCGTCATGATTGCCGGTCTGGGCCTCGGTCTAGGTGGCGGCTTCGTATCGGGATCCCTTTGGGTGAAATACCATCTGGCCTATTTGTTAGGATGGGTATTGGACTTCGGATTTCCATGGGCAATTTCTCTGAGAGGTGTATCGACGATTCTCGGCGTTTGTTCGCTGGCGTTGCTCCTGCCGCTTTGGCAGCTGCGCCAACTCGACGTAGCCGCAGCCGTTGCTGAGGATGCATGACTAAACGACCGATCATTGATGCGGTGGGCTCGTACCTTCCGCCGACCGTCGAAACTACCCGAGAGCTCGAGCGACGGTTACCCGGTGACGTTGAGCCGGGTTGGATTGAGGCGATTACCGGCGTGCGTCAGCGACACATCAGTGATGATGCGGATGACGGGTCGGATCTGGCGCTGCTGGCAGTGCAAGATCTGCTGACTCGAGCGTCCGTCGCTCCTGCTGAGATCGATTGTCTGATCTACGGTGCGGCGTTCTCTGATGTTATCGAACCTGCAACGGCGCACATTCTACAAGCCAAGCTAGGTTGGGACTGTGTACCGTGTTTCGATGCCGGGAATGCGTGCAACGGAGTTTTTGACGGTGTCCGAATTGCTGAAGCCTTCATCCGCTCGGGGATGTACCGAACGGTTCTGGTCGCCTCCGGAGAGGTGCTCAGCCATGGCATCCCCTGGCCCTTGATCGCGGACGGTGCCGATCCGATGAAGCATATCGCCTCGTTTACTATCGGAGACGCAGGCGGAGCGATTCTCGTGCGCGACCACCGCGCGGGTGATGACCCGGATCGTGGAATCTACGCGAGCCATACGGTTGCCCGCAGCGATCTGTGGCCGCACTGCCTGGCGAAAGGGCGCGGTTCGCTAGATCTCTCGGACAAGGGTCGCGACTATCTCATTTGCGATATGAAACCGATGGCCGCCGCCGTGCATGAACTCGCGCCCGGTGTTGTCCAGGCCACGCTCGAGGCAGCCGGTTGGAGCGCCGATGACGTCGAAGTCCTCGTTCCGCATCAGGTAAGCCCACGACTAACTGCATTCGCTGCGGGCCTCTTTGGTCGCGCGCCCGAAGAGGCCATTTCTACGCTCGTCGAGTGCGGCAACTGCGCATCGGCGAATCTTCCACTAGCGCTGGAGAAGGCCCGTAAGGAAGGCGTGCTCGAGGTGGGGAAGAAGGTTTTTCTGGGTGCAGGGTCCGCGGGACTATCGCTCGGCGGCGCAGCGGTCGTTTGGTAGACGAGCTTCGTCTCTCTTAGTTCAGTAGCTTCCGTTCTTTATCGGTGAGTTCCAATGACTCGACCGCTTCTTGCTCGGCTGTCGCTCTTTGCGCGTCTACGATCTCGCTGTACTCATAGTTCCGAGTCCGATCCGAGATGATCTGCCCATCTTTCAGACGGATCTGGCGATCGGCGAGCGCCGCCGCCGCCGGATCGTGCGTTATGAGTAGCGTGGTCACTTTATCTTCGTGGGAGAGGTCCACGAGACTCTGGACGATCTCATCAGAGGCAATCGAGTCCAAACTCCCCGTCGGTTCATCGGCGAGTAGAATACGCGGCTCGACTACAAGAGCCCGTGCGATGGCGACACGCTGCTGTTCGCCACGAGACATTTCGTCAGGGTAGTGATTGCGACGATGGCTCAATCCCATCCGGCCCAGCACCGCGTCTACCTTTCCTTTGCGCTCATTCTTCGGAAATCCAGCGAGCTTGAGCTGGAAGGCGATGTTCTCGGCTGCGGTCCAAGCGGCTTGCAGATTGAAGGTTTGGAAAATCATTGCGACGCGCTGGCGCCGCATCACGGTGACCTCGTCGTCCTTGGCGTTGGTCAGGTCAATTCCGTCGACGACAATTCGGCCGTGGGTCGGTCTAGCCAATCCTGCGACGAGATGCATCACCGTGCTTTTGCCTGATCCGCTCGGGCCAGTGATCGCGCACATCTGCCCCTGCGGGATCGTCAGGTTCAGGCTCTTGATCGCGGTGACCTGTGTGGATCCCCGACCGTAGACCTTTGTCACCTCGGAGAGTTCGATGATGTCCTTGCTCATAGCTCGTGCCGTTCCGTATCTGTTCGCTCTCGCGCTCTGACCGACGTGCGCGGAGTTCGTCGATCGTCGCGTCGAGTTCGCGGGTAATGGCCTTCACGGCCGCGAGGTGCGCCTGATGACATCCTTCGACGGCGAATTCGATCTCACCTTCATTGTTCTGTGTTCTGAAGGTCGCCACAAGCTGCGAGCCTAGCGAGAACCAGTCCCACCAGTGTTGACGGTAAGTCTCCAGTGCGAGGATGCTTGCGTCGATATCGTCAGCGCCGATCTCGTCCTGCACTTCCATCATCAGGTATGGCCAGGGCCGAGCGTGCAGCCAGAAGGCGGGCGTTCGTAGTAGTTCGTGCGCGATGCGCGCACGCGCGTCCCGCCCCTGCGTCGTGATGCGATATCCGTGCGGCGTGCATGCACCCTGGCCGCTGAGTTGTACGGAATCTACGAAGCCGAGCCCGGTCAGGTTTGCCAGCGCGCGTTCTCTAGTTCCTTTGCTCAGCCAGCCTGGGAGCTGTTTAGAGCTACGAGTTTTGAACAAGGAATTGAAGAGTTCGATGCTTTGCACGGGCCAGTCGAATTGGCTGAGCCGACGTAGCAACAAGAACTGCAAGATCAGATCTAGTCTGCCGTCTCCAGTATCCTGATCATTGTCGAAGCCCATGTTCTTCCCCTCCCGCAATGTGACTGGCCGCAACACGCGGCTCGTAAGTATCTGTAGTAGCCGCGCGTAAGCAGTCGTGTCAACGAATCGACGGGCATTCGGGGGCGTGCCACGCTGCCACGGCACGCTACGGGCCGCGAACGGGTGGGCGCGCGAGTTGCCTGCACCGAATTGCCAACCTGGGTCGACTCGGCTCGGTCGTCGTCAGCCGCCACAGGGCTGGAACATCGCCCAGCGCGACGGCAACGTTCCCGACCAGATCCCCTCGTGCGCGCACAGAGGCGTCTATCGCCAAAACACTCGCTGACGAACGATGGTCGGCTTCCTGACGGTCGTTGCGGCCCGTGACATGCCGTCGCGGCCGAACGACGGCGGGGACTTGTCGTACAGCAAGTGAAACCGCTTGAGCGACAACATTTCTCGGCGCTATCTTCCGCGTCGTTGCGAGTCGCGAGTAGCCGTCGGAACAAGCGGGCGGCATTCGGCGCGTGGTAGCGTGTCACAAGAATCGCCACCAGAGAGGAGAGCATCATGAATTCGCAAGGCACGATCGAGAACAACATCCGACAAGAACTATCCAGCATTCGCATGTCGGCAAGCGCGGCGGCCGAGCGTACGGGCATTCCATATCGATCAGTTCTTCGAACGTTGTCCGTTGAAGCCAATCCGCCGCTACTCTACGCCGTTCTGCTCAGTGGGCTACTGGGTATGCAGGTCGAGGAGATGTTCCGTTTACGCGAGCCGGTCGAATCTTTCGACAGAATTGCGGCGAACTAGCAGCGCACGGAGGTGAGCACGATGGACCGACGCTGTAGTCTGATATCTGGGGAAACTGAGATCGTCGTCCGCAATTCCCTTGTGCGAGAACTGTATGCCAGGGGCTGGACGGATCGCGATCTCGCTCTGCGAACGGGACTATCGCGTACGCGAGTCAATCGGCTCAAGAACCATCGGGTCAGGCCAACTACAAAAGATGCGCTGCTCATAGCCGAGGCATTTCAGAAGCCAGTTGCGAAGCTCTTTGAGGTTGACGTCCGGGTGGCGCGCCCGAAGTAATCAAACGGACGCGGCTGCGTGCCCCATTTTGGTCCCTCCGCTTCTTCCCATCCCACAGTCCTGAGCTTTCCTAAAGTCCGTTCCTTTCGCGCGCGGCGCTCGTACCTTGCGAGCTGTGGAGCCGGCGTTCTGCTGTGGCGCGGTATCTCTTGCTTGCGCCGACTCCTGCGTACTCTCAAGGTTACACTTCTACGGCACTCCCCCTCGCGTGTGCGCGCGCAGAGCGGATACAATCGGATGAGATCATGAACGAAAGATAGAACGCGTGGTGACGTCACGACAGTCGTTGTGCGGAAAAGTGTCTTGTGGGCCATGGCATCCCCGAGCTACCTTCCGGCGCAACAAACGATAGTCGTCCGGTCGAGAGACTGGAGGGCTCGTCGGGGAAAACTGTCGTGAGTATCCACCCAAGAATCAAGATGCGGACTACTCGCATGGTGACTGAGATGGAACGAAACATAGTACTCACGAAGACGAACGAAATGAATGTCAGGGATTATCAACTGGGATTCACGAAAGTCATTGCCGGTCTTCTGCTCAGCGGGCTCACTCTAGCGTGCGCGAGTCCCGCTACGCGAGCGGCGGAGCCCGGCCAAACCATCCTAGCGACCTGGGTGATGACTCGAGGGCAAGCACGAGCCGGTGATATCCTGGCGAACTCCCCGGATCGCGAGTCGGCGGATACACAACGTCGCGCCAACGAGGCACTTCTAGCTGGCATGAACCCAGAACCGTATTTCATTGCGGTTCACATCGACCCAAAGGAATTTGTGCGGCTGCGGTATCGAATCGAGTGCTGTCCGTCTAACCGCGGGAGTGCTTGCACCGAAGAGGCGGACTTCGTAGCGCGTACGGCCCAAAGGCCAGCATCAGCGTTGTACTACGCCGACACCGTTTCGTGGGCCTTTGCCCTAGAGAACAAAGCGACAGTTGCGACAGAAGAGGTCGACCCAGCTGATGTCTTCGACCCACGGCCGCGTGCCGCCGACGGATCGGACGTGATTGTCTTCGGTCCGTTTGACGAACTCCCCGATAGTTTGACGCTCACACAGTATGGTCCGGCGAGTCCGGAGCGTGCTTCGCGATGTCCTTCTGTTCTGACAACTTCGCCGGTTCCAATCGGTGGGGCTTGGTAGCGATGAATCCGAATCCGATTCTGTTCGCTGCTTCAGGTTCCTCCGTGCGAAACGGCGAGCCCGTTCTAACGGGTATCAACGCCGCTCGTCGGACGCGCTTCGACCTGGAGGTTCCAAGTGAACATATTGCGGATTCCTATTCTCGTATCTCTTGCTCTTGTTGTGCCACGTCTAGCAGATGCCCGGACTCAGATTGCGGATCTGGAGTTCGTCCGGAAGATGGAGGAGCAAGTCGAAATCGATCATGTAGCGATCGATCTCAGTCAGAGCCGGTTGCACCAAACCGCCGGCGCGCCTCGGAGGAACAGCTACCTCCGAGACCTGGAGTTTTCAGCTCATGGTCGCGACTTTGTGGTCCAGCTCACGAGGAGTCCCGTCATCGCTCCGGACTGCGTTGCGACGATAGTATCGCCGGACGGTGAGAATTCGTTTCCATGTCCGGCGAACGCATATGCCGGAACTCTAAGGGGCGAACCGACCAGCATGGTCACGGCCGTCTTCGACGACCAGGGCGTTACGGCGCAGATACTATCTACAACCGGCGCTTACAGCGTGAAGCCGCTCTCGGTCGGTGTGGAGGCATCCGAAGCGCAGTACGGCATGGAACACATCCATGAGGTTCAGATGTTACCGCTTGGGCTCGATTCTACCGGGCCCGACATGACCTCTACGACGGGCATCGAGAGTATCGAGCGAGCCGCGATGATCTCAGGGCGCCTTGCGATTGCACCGATTACAATGATTTCCGATACGAGCGCGTCACTGCAGTCAGGTGGTGGGCAATCCAGCGTTCGTGACATGGTGAACATCGCGATTGGGGCTAGCTTCCTGCTTGCCTCGCAAGTTAACGTCCGATTCCAGGTCACGCAGGTCAGGGTGTGGGTTCAAGACCCGAACGAGTTCTCGACGACGAACAGCATTGATACCCGAGCCACACAGGTTCGGGCATGGAAGAGGAATCATCTCAGCGGCGCGCCATTCGTATATCAGGTGACGGGCCAACCGACCGGCGGCGGGCTCGGAGGGTCTTTCGCCGAACAGTTCTGCCGAACCGACGGTGCGGCTGTTGGCAAGCGCCACGGAGGTGCACTGTTCAGAACCAACTGGTCGCTTCTCGCACATGAGTTTGGTCACTCGGCTGGGCAGTGCGCGCACGACGGCCAGGAGGACTGCACGATCGCCTTTCATGAGCATGAATGCACCGCTCAGCCGTCCTCGACGTTCATCATGCAGAAGAATCCGTCGGCACTGACGCCGCCGACGGAATTCTCGTCCTGCTCGATCGATGAGATTACGGAATACCTGACGTCTAGCAGCGACGGAAAGAGTTGCACGACAAGGGCTGTCTGTGGAGACTACGTCGCAAGCGACGGAAAAACAGCGCTTACCATTCTCGATGTTCTAGCCGCACTGCAAATGGCGGCCGGATACGAACGGACCCCACCGCATCCCATCTCAGATGTTGCTGCGCCATTCGGAGCGATCACAGCGACCGATGCCTTGGTGCTGATCAATGCTGTAGTCGGAAAGATTCCGATTCCGGTCCGTTGCGGTCCGTAGCGGTTCTGATCGACCGAGTCACGATTCCTAAAAACGTTTTCACAATTCGGAGGTATGTCATGCATAGCACTACGCTCAATGTATTAGTTCGTCGTTCGTTCGTTGCACTCGTATTCCTGGCCGCGTCGCTCATACCGCCGCAAGGCATCTCATCGGCCAGGGCTGAAGGCTTGGACCATATGCAGTGTTTCCGGGTTCGCGATGGTATCTCGGGCTCGTTCTCCGCTGAACTCAGCGCTGCCGGCGCGACGTTGCCGAATACAGACGGTTGTCGCGTGAAGCTCAAGGCGAAACAGATCTGCCGGCCGGTTTCGATGAGCATCGACGAATCGGAGCTACCTTTCGGGACGTTGGATGGCGACCCGGACGCATTCTACAAGATCTGCTACCGCGCTAAGTGCCCGTCGGTGGGCATAGTCGAAGAGATATTTTCCGACGGCTTCGCTACGCGGAGTTTCACGAAATGGAAGACCTCGTTGATTTGTACGCCCGCTCTGCGTGGCGATGTCTACGATGTCACTTTTGGCTTGGACGACACTACCGAACTTTTCGGTATCCAGGTTGATGTTCAGTACGGCGCTGCCGGAGGAGAGTTCGAAGGGCGCGGCGCTTCGGTTTCCTGTACGACACCGCTGGTCGATCCTGATGCCGTCGCGCTACTTGATGCAGACGACACTCGCGTTCTCAACGCGATGATGATCGAGGGTGACGGCATCCAGGGTCCTGGTTCGATCTTCACATGCCGTTTCGCGAAATCTGGCGGCCCGCCGGCTACGTCTGACTTCGCGATCGTGAGCGTCGGGATTGATATGGCGGACACGGTGACGGCGCCGACGGTGAGTGTTTCGTCTATCGTGCCCGCGAACTAGGGGCGTATTGGTCGTTGACGAGCACGCCTCACCGGTGCGCATGTCCCGGCTGTATGAGCGTCACAGCCATCTGTAACGCACGGATGGCTGTGACGCTGAGTTGAGTATCTGGGAGATGGCTGCGAATCACGCGACGCTAGTCCACGCTGATCGGTTTCCCGTCATCCCAATTGGATTTCGGTGTCTGGCTGCCCCGATCACTCCGCTTCGAGTCTGTTCGCCCGGCGGCGAAGCGACTCTCGACGCGTCTTCTCCAGATCGTATATACCGCATGTGATGAAGCTAGTTCTCGTCCGACTTGCGATCTTACTCTTCGTTGCGGGTTCGTCTCACGATGCTGAGGCCACGTCCTGTGAGCGCGTAGACTACTGCCGCCATTTTCATTCCGAGATGGTCTCGTGCGTTCCGGCGATCGAGCATCGCGAGCGACTAGAAAACGACGCTACGGAGGCGCATCTAGATGAGGCGCCAGACGCGGCGATTGTCACTCTGCGGCCGCTCGGTGCTCGCAGTGTTCCGTGCGGCGAGACATCTTGGATTCGGACACCAAATGCGCGACTGACACCGGCAGATAAGTCTACGGTCGAGTACGTATCGAGGACTGGCTGCGACGGATATCCGAAGACGGGCGGCATTGTCGACGTGGTCGTTGAAGACAGGCCGTGTCCGTCCTTGGGCAGTACGCCGTCAATCGCAGAGGTTTTGGGAACGCGTCATATCCAACGCTTCGACGAACTTCGTCCGGATCGCGTCCCCAAGCTGCCTGCACCTGAATTGCCGGACCGTGGTTGGACACGACTCGGTCCCGCCGATGCTCCGGTCCGTCTTACAGCGTTCGTCGATGCGGCGTGCGGCTATCCGGAGTATGCCCACAACAGACTTCGTGAATTGGTTGATCTGTATCCGAATCGGCTGGCGATCACGGTGCGTATGCTTCTCGGTGACGGTGTCGATCGATACCATCAGACGTTGCTACGCGGCGGTCTCGCATCGATCAATCAAGGGAAGTATCGCGAGTTCCTAGCGGAGTTCCCACCTGATCCGAAGTTTCTTGCGCTGGGTGAGGCGGAGATGTTCGAAGCGGCTCGCAGTGCTGGACTCGACATGGCGCGATTCCGAGAGGACTACGCGCAGGTGGGCGGTGGATTCTCGCTGATGGATGCGACGCAGGCTGAAGGCACGGCCTGGTCGCTGGTTCATAGTTCTTTTCGCACGCGGACGCTTCCGGGAGCGCTCGAGGGAGCGCGTATGATCCATGCGGCGGCGAAGCAGGGACAACTGATTGAGGCCTACGAGTCGTTGTTGCCCGACTGTGCTTCTATTGAATCGCGCTCGCTGAGTGAGCTGGCTGATGCGCTCGGTCTGGATCCCGATCGATTCGCTACAGACTTCGAGTCGGAACAGACGCTGCAGGCGATCGTAGCTGACGTAGCGCTTGCGCGAGAGGCCGAGAACCACACGCGCAGTGCATACGATCTTACATCCGAGGAAATCTCCCGAATGCGTATCGGGCCATCGCTCTACTACGGTGATCGACAGATCCCGCGTTACTGGCCGGCTGAGTTGCTTGCGGATCTCATTCCCGAGCTTGCTGGCGAATAAGCGAGATGACGGTAGCGGGCGATTTGTGCCTCGTGACCATTGCGCGGGGCACGCAAGTTCTTGAAAAGGTTCGGTTGTAGTGGTGCGAGGAGGGGGACTTGAACCCCCACGGCCAATTAAGGCCACTAGGCCCTCAACCTAGCGCGTCTGCCAGTTCCGCCATCCTCGCAATTCGTGTGGCACTTCGTGAGGGAACGATGTGCCGTAGCCGAGCGTTTTTATTGTTCGCTGCCGGTCGGGTCAACCGCGTCGGCTGCCTTCTCGACGGCGTCGGCTGCGCCCGCGGCTGCTTTGTTCGCAGCGTCGCCGACTGAACCTGCGGCATTGCCAGCTGCTTCCTTCGCACCTGCTGCTGTATCGCTCGCGGCCGCCGCTGCGTTGCCCGCAACTTCGGCTGCTTTCTCGGTCGCCGCCGCTGCTTTCTCAGCGACATTGCCCGCTGCTTCGCCGACGGCATCGATCGCTGAATCCACTTTCGCGGCTGCGGCTGCGGCGGCTGCTTCGGCTGCCGCTTCGGGATCGAACGCGCCCGATGGCGGCGTCGTTGCGGCGGTGTCGCTCGACGGGGCAGGTGCAGAGGCGGCCGGTGCAGCCGTTCCATCGAAGACCGAGCGTTGATCGGCCGACATCACGGCAAGCGCGAGCGAGGTCAGCATGAAGAGCGCGGCGAAACCTGCCGTTGCTTTCGTGAGGGCGTTGCCCGGGCCCGAGGGGCCGAACATCGTCGAGTTCGCACCGCCGAACGCTGCGCCCATGTCGGCGCCTTTGCCCGACTGCAAGAGAACCACGCCGATCAGAAATAGGCCGGCGATGATGTTTACTGCGATTAGTACTGCGTTCACGCTTTGCGCTCCTCGAAATTAGCTCGCGAAATTGACTATGCGGAGGAAGTCGTCCGCCTTCAAGCTGGCTCCGCCTACCAGGGCGCCGTCGACGTTCGGGCGAGTCATGAGTTCGTCGACGTTGTCGGGTTTGACGCTGCCACCGTATAGAATCCGCGTCGCGGATGCAGCAGCCGGCGTCAAGACCGTCTCCAGAAGTTTACGTATGTGGGCGTGGACGTCTTCCGCCTGATCAGGCGTGGCGACCTTACCCGTACCGATGGCCCATACGGGCTCATAGGCGATGACCAATTTGGGGTAGTGCTCGGCCGGTAGTTCGCACAGGCCGCCTGCGATCTGTTTCTCGATCACACCCATCGTCGTGCCCGCTTCGCGTTGGTCGAGCGATTCGCCGACACACACGACCGGGCTCAGGTCGTTCTCTACGGCTGCCGCGACTTTGCGCGCTACCGTGTAGTCGGTTTCACCGAAAAATTGTCGGCGCTCCGAGTGGCCGATGATCGCGTGCGTGCAGCGTGCGTCTTTGAGCATGGGCGCCGACACTTCGCCGGTGAATGCGCCGCTCGCTTCCCAGTACACGTCTTGCGCGCCGAGACCGACGTTGCTGCCTGCGACGACGTCGGCGACGACGTCGAGGCTGACGAAGGTCGGCGCGATCATCACTTCGCGATCGGTGGCGTTCTTGCTGCCGTCGACGATCGCTTGAGCGAGTGCACGCGCTTCATCGCGTGTGCAGTTGAGTTTCCAGTTACCTGCTAACAACGGTGTTCGCATGAATGATCCCCGTCCTTAACCTTGGCTATGCCGACCGGGCCGCTTTCGCGTCGAGCGCGGCGATGCCCGGAAGGTGTTTGCCTTCCAAAAATTCTAGAGAAGCCCCGCCGCCGGTAGAGACGTGAGTGACGTCTTCGCTGCGGCCTGACTTCATGAGTGCTGCAACCGAATCGCCGCCGCCTACGACCGAAATCGCAGGGCTGTTCGCGACTGCTTCGGCAACCGACATGGTTCCGGCGCTGAACGCTTCCCACTCGAACACGCCCATTGGGCCGTTCCACAAGATGGTCGCGGCCTGGATGATGCGATCGCCGTATCTTCCTCGAGAAAAGGGGCCGATGTCCAGGCCCATTTTGCCGTCGGGGATGTCTATGCCGGCAATGGTTTCGGCTTTCGCCGTTTCGCTGAACTCGGCTGCAACGACGTGATCGCTCGGTAGTTCGATCGCGACGTTCTTCGCCGCCGCCTTCTCGAGCAGGCTCTTGGCGAGATCGAGTTTGTCTTCTTCGACGCGCGAGGTGCCGACCGCATGCCCTTGCGCCTTCAAAAAAGTATAGGCCATGGCGCCGCCGACGAGAATCGCATCGACACGCTCGAGCAGGTTCTCGAGCAACATGATCTTGTCCGAAACTTTGGCGCCGCCGACGATGGCGACGAACGGATGCTTCGCCCCCGCCAGCAATCCCGACAGCGCATCGACTTCGCGTTGCATCAGAAAACCGGCCACCGCCGTGTCGACGTGATCGACGATCCCCGCGGTCGATGCGTGCGCGCGATGCGCGGTACCGAACGCGTCGTTCACATAGACGTCGGCCAAACGTCCTAGCGCGGCGGCGAACTTCGGATCGTTCTTTTCTTCTTCGGCGTGAAAGCGCAGGTTCTCGAGCAGTAGAACGTCGCCGCCTTTCATCGCGGCGACTTGCGCTTCGACGTCTGCGCCGACGCAATCGGTCGCTATTGCTACCGGTCGGTCGAGCAGTCGCTGGAGTTCTTTGGCGACGGGTGCGAGCGATAGCTCGGGCTTACGCTCGCCTTTGGGTCTACCGAGGTGAGAAGCGAGAACGACCTTTGCGCCCGCATCGATCGCGAAGCGCAAGGTCGGTAACGCGTTGGTGATGCGCGAGTTGTTCGTGACTCGATCGCCATCGAGCGGCACGTTGAAGTCGACGCGTATGAATACGCGCTTCCCCGTGAGCGCCACTTGATTGATCGATTGCAACGAACTTCGCTTCTCCGTCTTAAGGTGCTTACAGCGCTTACAGCGACGCGCCGATCATTTTCGACACGTCACACAGACGCGTCGAGAAGCCCATCTCGTTGTCGTACCACGACAGAATCTTGGCGAAGCCGCCGTCCATCGCTTTGGTAACACCCGAGTCGAAGATCGAGCTGTGCGGGTTGCCGTTGAAGTCGATTGAGACCAGCGGCTCGTCGCAGTACTGCAGCACGCCTTTGAGCGGACCGTCGGCCGCCGCCTTGATCGCGGCGTTGATGTCGTCGGCGCTCGGTGACTTCTCGGTCCGGAACACGAGATCGACGACCGAAACGTTCGGCGTCGGTACACGAATCGCCATGCCGTCGAGCTTGCCGTTGAGTTCCGGAAGTACCAGGCCGACGGCGCGTGCGGCGCCGGTGGACGTCGGAATCATCGACATCGCGGCGGCACGTGCGCGACGCATGTCGCTGTGCGGCAGATCGAGAATACGCTGATCGTTGGTGTAGCTGTGAATCGTCGTCATCAGGCCCTGCTTGATGGTGAACTCTTCGTGCAACACCTTGGCAACGGGCGACAGACAGTTCGTCGTGCACGACGCATTCGAAATGACGTGGTGATTCGCCGGGTCGTACTGGTCGTGGTTCACGCCGTAGCACAGCGTCAGGTCTACGCCGCCCGCGGGCGCCGAGATAATGACCTTCTTCGCGCCGGCCTTGATGTGGGCCGAGGCCTTCTCTTTGTCGGCAAAGATGCCGGTGGACTCGACGACGACATCCACACCGAGATCGCCCCAGGGCAGATCGGCGGGATTGCGCTCGCTGAGCACTTTGATCGTCTTGCCGTTGACGATGATGTCGTCGCCGTCCACCACTACTTCGGCGGGAAAGTGCCCGTGGATCGAGTCGTACTTTAAAAGGTGGCCGAGAGTCTTGGAGTCGGTCAGATCGTTGACCGCCACGATGTCCAAATCGTAGTTCAAGCTGGCGCGCAACATGTTGCGGCCGATGCGTCCAAAACCATTGATGCCGATACGAGTAGCCATGAATTCCTCCGAGCCGCGGTGCGAGTCCTGCGCGGTAAACGCATGCTCCACCCGGCTTACAAACACCCGGAATTGTTCGGGAAAACCAGGGATTTTCACCACGCCCGGGATGAGGTGTCAAACCGTGAATAGCGCCGGGTTACGCGCGTCGGATTTATTGACACCCAGTAAGGGGGCGAATACCTTCGACGGGTGTACATGTGGTGGTGGATGTAGCGGTGATGTGGACAGCAACTCTCCTTAAGAAGGAAAATCGATGACCGACGGCGCAGGACCTCCGAGTGTCCTCGACATGATTTCGGGCTCCGGCCCGGTCGTGCAGGCGGTTCTCTACATCCTTATCCTTACTTCGATCGCCAGTTGGGGCGTCATTCTTTATAAGGCCCGCCAGATTCGCTCGGCGCGGCGCGGCTCCAACCGTTTCGTCAAACATTTCTGGGAGACCCGCAACCTGACCGAAATGGCCAAGGTCTGCGACGACACGCCGCGAAATCCCGTCGGAGGCGTTTTCAAGGCCGGCTACCAAGAACTCGTCAGACTGCGCTCGGCCAAACGCAGCGGTAGCGGGGAAGCGCTGACCACCGACATCGGCGGCGTCGCCAATGTCGAGCGCGCCATGCGTCGGGCTGCCAGCCTCGAACGCACCGAACTAGAGAGAATGCTTACGTTTTTGGCTACCGTCGCCTCGGTCACACCGTTCATCGGCCTGTTCGGAACGGTGTGGGGCATCATGAATTCCTTCCTCGGATTGTCGCAGACCGGTGCCTCCACCATTCAGGCCGTCGCTCCCGGCATTTCCGAAGCGCTCGTTGCCACGGCGATGGGGCTGGCCGCGGCAATCCCTGCCTTGGTCGCGTTCAATCACTTTGCTCGCCAAGCCCGCGTCACGTCGATCGAGATGGACAATTTCGCCTCTGAATTCCTCAACATAGCCGAACGCCACTTCCTAACCTGAGGCTGGGAGCGACGGACCCTACCCATGGCAGGCGGACTCGATGATGGTGACGGCGGCGCGATCTCTGGGATCAACGTAACGCCGCTCGTCGACGTGATGCTCGTCTTACTCGTCATCTTCATGGTGACGACGCCGATGATTCAGCAGGGCGTGAACGTGAATCTGCCGAAAGCCGGCGGCGAACAGTTGGTGAGCGAAGAGATCTCGTTGGTCGTTTCGGTGACCGTCGACGGGCAGGTCTATCTCAACGACACGCGCTACGAGTTGGCGACGCTGACGGAGAAGCTGGTCGCGATCGCGATCGAAAAGCCCAATCACATCATTTACTTACGCGCCGACCACGACGCGAGTTATGGCACGGTGGTCGGCGTTATCGCGGCTCTGAAGTCGGCCGGCATCGAGAAACTCGGCATGATTACCGAGCCTCGGGACGTCTGATGCTTCGCCAGTCGGACTCGGGCGGCGTGCCTGCCCCTCGGCTTCTTCACCGCCGCCGATTCGATCCTCAATTGTTGTTGGCGTTGCTGGTTTCGCTCGCCGTCCACATCGCTATTTTTGCACTGGTTGCCATCGGTGCGGTGTTTTCGTGGGGCGAGCGTGAGTTGCCGCGGGCGGCAGTTGTAGGCCTGGTTTCGCCGTCGGCCGGATCGCCACTCTTGGATGTAGGGCCGCTTGCGAAAGGCGGTGTGCCGCCGGCCCCGAAGCCCGAGCCGAAACCCGAACCGAAGCCCGAGCCACCGCCACCACCTAAGCCTGAGCCCAAACCGGAACCGAAGCCGGAGCCGCCTCCGCCCCCGAAGCCGAAGCCCGTTCCCAAGCCGGAACCCAAGCCGGAGCCCAAGCCGGAGCCCAAGCCCGAGCCGAAGCCTGAGCCCAAGCCCAAGCCGGAGCCCAAACCGGTGCCGAAGCCCGAGCCGAAGCCGGCGCCGAAGCCGCCACCGAAGCCGGCTCCCAAGCCCGAGCCCAAACCGGCGCCTAAGCCCGCTCCTAAACCCGCGCCCAAACCGGCCGCTGAAGCGCCGAAACCCACAGGCGGCGGGGGCGCAGCCGGTACCTCCGCCAGCACAGCCGGCGGCGGCGGTGGCGGCGCGGGCAGTGGAAGCACGACCGGGCAGATCCGCGGCGCGGCGTTCTGGAGCTACTACAACCGTGTGCTCGGCTCGATAAAGGCCAACTTCGTCTGGGGACAAGACTCCGATCCGAATCTTGCCACCGTAGTGGCGTTCTCCATTCTGCCCGACGGTACCGTCACGTCGGTGCGGGCCGTCGAGTCCTCTGGCAACGTGCATTTCGACCGCTCGGCACTCAACGCGGTGCGCAGCACAGTCGATCTAGGACCGCCTCCGGAGAAGTATCGAGCAGACTTTGGTGATTTCGAACTGAAGATTAGCGCCGGAGATGCGTCGCAATGGTAGCGGGTCGCGTACCGAGGCCCGCAATGTGTTCACGCAAGTGCGGGTCGTTGCGACTCCGTCGAGAATGGTAGGTAAGGAGAGGGGATTGAGAAGATTCGCGGCGATGACCATCGCGGGCGTGACACTGTCATGCGTGTGCTCAGTAGGTAGTGCGCAAGCCCAGATTCGAGGTGAGATCGTAGGCGCCGGCGCGCGGCTGATTCCGATTGCCGTGCCGGCGCTCAAACGCAGCGGCGCCGTCGACGACTCCTCCGCGCGCAAGTTCGTCGAAGTCCTGCGTGGTGATCTCGAACTCTCGGGAATCTTCCGGGTCATCGATCCCGCAGCCTACATCGACGATCCGCAGACTTCGGGCGTCACCAGCGACACCATCAATTTCGAGAACTGGCGCAGTATCGGCGCGATGACGCTCATCCGCGGATCCGTCATGGGCACGGGCGCCGACATGGCGGTCGAAGTGCGCTCCTTCGATGTCGCCGATCATTCCTCTAGCGGTGGCCGTCGTTTGAGCGGTTCGGCTTCTGAGGCTGCGCGCATGGCGCATCGAATGGCCGATACGGTGCTCGAATACCTGACCGGCATTCCCGGGCCCTTCGACTCGCGGATCGCGTTCGTATCGAACCGCGGCGGCCACTTTCGCGAAATCCATACCTACAGCTTCGACGGCGAAGTGAAGAAGGTGACCGACCATCGCTCGATCACGATGGCGCCGTCTTGGCATCCATCGGCGCAGGCGCTGTTGTTTACGTCGTTCCGCAACAGGTCGCCGGTTCTTTACAGCCTCGATCTGCGCACCGGTTACGACAGTCGCCTGGCGTCGAAGCTCGGTGTGAACGTGGGCGGCGCATATTCTCCCGATGGCTCACGCGTGCTGCTGGCTCGCGAGGACAACGGCAATACCGACATCCATGAACTCGACCCGTCGGCCGGCAAGGTGCGTGCGCTGACCACCCACTGGGCGATCGACGTGGATCCGGCGTGGGCGCCAGACGGTCGTCGGATGGTGTTTTGCTCCTCGCGCTCCGGTACGCCCCAGATCTACGAGATGACCGTCGGCGGCAACGACCTGCGGCGGCTCACCTTCGACGGCAACTACAATTGTTCGCCGGTTTGGTCGCCCGACGGCAAGTACATCGCGTTCGCTGGTCAGGCCAACGGGCGCTTTCAGATTCACGTGATGCCGGCATCCGGCGGGTCGCCGCGGCGGCTCACGAGCTCGGGGTCGAACGAGGATCCGACGTGGTCGCCGGATTCTCGTTATCTGGCGTATTCCAGTAAGCGCGCAGGAACGCGCAAACTATACATGATAGACGTACAAGGACGGCAAGAGAGGCAATTGACCGACGGTTCGAGCGATGATAGCTCCCCAAGTTGGTCGCGCAGACTCGAATAAGCCCCACTTTGTAGGCGTTGGAGAGAGGTGCACTGACATGAAGATCAGGAAGAGAACGATGATGGGCAAGATGATGGGCAGGATGATGGGCAAGAAGCAGATCGCGATCGCGGCGTGTTTGCTGGCGGTTACTTTTGCCACCGCGGGCTGCTCGTCCAAGCGTGGCGGCGGCATGTATGACGACGAGCTTTCGGCCGATCAGATGGCCGCCGCGTCGAGCATAGATCAGTTTGAAGGGACCGGAGAAGTCGCTGCCGGCGGTGTCTTCCAAGACGTACGATTCGATTTCGATTCGGACGGCCTCGACGGGTCGGCGATGGAGTCGGTACGCAACAACGCCGCCATCATGGAATCGAACCCCGGACTCAAAGTGGAGATCGAAGGCCACTGCGACGAGCGCGGATCGTCGGAATACAACTTGGCTCTCGGTGCGCGCCGCGCCCGTGCCGTGCGCGACGCGATGATCGGCCTCGGCGTCAGCCACGAGCGCATGTCGACCGTGAGCTACGGCGAAGAGCTTCCGCTTTGCAAAGACACGAGCGACAAATGCTGGTCTGAAAACCGACGCTGCCATCTCGTAGAACTGAGGCGCTGAACCAGTCATGAACACCCCGGATTCTTTGGATCGCGCGCATAGCCCGCAACCGCGTTGCATCGCGCAATTGCCTACTGCTGTGAACGCCGCCGTTGTGGCAATCGTTGCATTCGGTCTCACCGGCTGCGCGGCGACGGCTCAGATGCAGACCAACGATCGCGAGCTACGGCGCATGGTCGTCGAGACGCGAGAGGAGCTGGAAGCGGTACGTCGCGATCAAGAACGTCTGCGCGCGCTCGTCGAGTACATGCAGTACGCCGATGGGGGGCGCGGCGGTGCGCCGAGTGCCTATCCGACGGCACCGGCCGGTTCTTCCGATCCGCGTTGGCGTGGTGGTTCAACGGATTCTTCGGCGTGGTCTTATCAAGGTGAGGGCGACGGCAGCGCCGCTTCGCCCGACGGCGGACCGGCGGTCGGCGACAGTGCCGATGGCCGCATGGCTTCGGCGCCCGGCATCCCGTCGGGTTTTCCCGGCGGTAGCGCGTACCCAGGGACTCCCGACGCTATCCAAGATGGGCAGCCCGGTGCGCCCGTTGGCGGTGACGTTTCGCGCGATAGCAGCGGCGGCATCGTTGCCGGAATTCGCGGCGGCGGTGCATGGGTGGAACCCGGTGAGTCGGGACTCGACAAAGACGTGCCGCATGTTCCGGTATCGCTGCGCGGAAGCGGTTTCGACGACGGTGTACGCGCGTTCGTAGATCGCAACTACGACGATGCGATCCAATACTTCCGAGACTTCATTCATCGATCCCCATCGTCCGCCTATTCGGACGACGCGCAGTACTGGATTGGCGAGTCGTACTTGCGGAAGGGCCTGTATTCGAACGCGATCAAAGAGTTCAATCAGGTGGTTCTGCGCTACGGTTCCGGCGATCGCAGCGCCGCAGCATTGCTCAAGCTAGCGAACGTGTTCAGCAAGATCGGTGACGATGTCGATGCGCGTCTTAGCCTTCAGAAGCTCGTCAACCGCTACCCCGGGTCGCAGGAAGCCGAGCGCGCGAACTCCTTGCTGAGGCAGATGGGCGGCTAGTCCGCCAGATCAACAAACGATGCGCGTCTTTCGTAGTCTCGAGCGTGCGCGCGGTGCGTTTCGGCGCCCCGTTCTCACCATCGGGAACTTCGACGGCGTTCACCGCGGTCACCAGTACATCCTGCGACAGGTGCGTGAAGACGCAGATCATCGCGGTAGCGATGCCGTCGCGCTGACGTTCGAGCCGCATCCCATTTCGATTCTGAGGCCGGAAGCGGCGCCGCGCTTGCTGATGCCGCTCGGCGATCGGCTGCACTCGTTGCACGACTACGGCATGGACGGTGTCGTCGTGCAGCGCTTCTCTCGCGCGTTCGCCGACATTACGGCCGACGAGTTCATTCGTCGGTTTCTCGTCGAGATACTCGACGCCGACAAGATCATCGTCGGTCACGATCTCAATTTCGGCAAAGCGCGTGGGGGCAATGTCGAGAAACTCATCGAAGCCGGTGGCACACACGGGTTCGCAGTCGAAGTCATCAGCCCGGTAGAAGCCGAAGGCTTGATCGTTCATTCCAGCCTCGTGCGCGAGAAAGTGGCTTCGGGAGACGTGGCGATGGCGGCGAAATTGCTCGGTCGTCCGCATGTCGTCCGCGGACGTGTCGTCAAGGGGGCAGGGCGCGGGCGCAGTCTCGGATTCGCGACCGCGAACCTCAAGCCCAAGACGCAGCTGGTACCGCCCGACGGCGTGTACGCGACGCGCGCCGTCGTCGGCGAGCGTACCATCGACGGGGTTACCTCGATCGGTCACACGCCGACCTTCGGCGGCACCGAAACCGTGATCGAGGCGCATCTGTTCACCGAGTGGGAAGACTTCTATGCGCGTCCCATGGCGTTGGAGTTCTACGAGAAGCTGCGCGAGCAGAAGAAGTTCAGCGGCCCCGATGAACTCACGGCACAGATCGCCAGCGACGTTGCACGCGCAAAAGACATTCTCCTGTCGCTTCCATCTGCGACCGGACTATCGGGGTGAGTGAGGCGAGCGACGCGAGCGAGGCGGACCACCGGAGAACGTATCTGGTCGATCCCGACGACAGCGGTCAGCGACTCGACCGCTGGTTGGCGGGGCGTGACGATGCGCCGACGCGTTCACAAATCGCCGCGGCGATTGCGCGCGGTGACGTAACCGTCGATGACAAGCCCGCTAAGGCTTCGATGCGACTTCGCGGTGGCGAGTGCGTCGTGCTGCGGTTCGTACACCGCGAACAGCCGGGCGACGCCGTCGCCGAAGACATTGCGCTGGAAGTGCTCTTCGCCGACGACGATCTGGTCGTCGTCAACAAAGCCGCGGGCATGGTCGTTCATCCGGCTGCGGGCCACCGCGCCGGTACATTGGTCAACGCAATCTTACATGCCTATCCACCGACCGGGTGGACAGGGCCGGCTGATCGCGCCGGTATCGTCCACCGTTTGGATCGCGATACTTCGGGAGTCATCTTGGTTGCGCGCACGGTCGCCGCGCACGAGAAGCTCGCTGCGCAGTTCCGCGATCGTACGATCAAAAAGGAGTATGCGGCAGTGGTTCGCGGCAACGTAGACAAGGGCGGCGAGATCGATGCGCCGATCGGGCGCCATCCTACCGAACGAAAGAAGATGTCGATCGCCGCGCGCCAATCGCGTTCGGCGCTGACGGTGTACGAGGTCGAGGAACGCTTCGAGCTGGCGACGTTCTTGCGCGTGTCGCCGCATACCGGGCGTACCCACCAGATCCGAGTGCACCTGGCGGCGCAGGGCTGGCCGATCGTCGGGGACAAGACGTACGGAGCGCCCGGGCCGAAAACGCTTGCACGTCTGCGCAAGCAGTGGGGGCCGCGCGCGGCTGCGCTCGTCGGTATGAAGCGGCAGGCTCTGCACGCCTGGCGAATCGCCTTCGATCATCCCGGTGATGGGCGTCGGATGACGCTCGAGGCGCCGCTTCCAGCCGACCTGACCGAGCTGCTCGATGCGCTGCGAGCCCCATAGAGATCACAAGGGTCACATAAGGGCCGATCCCGAATTCTATTGACTCCCGCAAGGGGATTCAGTACGGTCTAAACACCCTCCCGGAGGGACCATTCCTACCGCGCCTCGGCGCCAGCGTTCACTTCTCAGCCAGTTCGGGTTTTCCCCTTTGTGCAATCAAACGCTGGACTTTTAGGCTCACTCTCAGGCGCGCGGTCCAAGATTCTCTCCGGTTGATGGCTACACTTGAAGGCGCCGGCGATCCGCAAGGCGGCCCAGGAGCGACCGGCCTACGAGCGATACGGCTCTTAGGCTCGGCGGAGCGCCCACAGCGACACAATCCACGCCCGAATTCATCACGAAATCACCAACTTAGGGTGCTTCGCGAGCGAGTCGGGTCCGAACCAATCCGCAACAAATGCCGAGTACGGCAACCGGACGGAGCACTGTGACAGAAGGCAGGACTAGAAAGAGTAAAGCGGCCCCCCGCTCGCGCGGGAACTCCAATCGCGGCAAGGGCGGCGGCGGCGGTGGCGAGAAGCGTCAACCGGGCAATACGGCTCCCAAGAGAAGAGACGAGCGCGACGAGAATCGTGAGCGCCGCGAGGCGGAGGCGGAAGAAGCGGCTGAGGCATTAATCAATCCAGACGCCCCGACCCTCGACATCAAGCAACTGAAGGCGAAGACGGCGAAAGAACTCGTCGAAATCGCTCGTGAATTGAACGTCGAAGGGGCGTCGAACCTGCGCAAGCAGGAACTGATCTTCGGCATCCTCGGCGCCCAGGCCGAGCAGTCGGGCAACGTGTACGGAGAGGGGGTTCTAGAGATACTCCCCGACGGGTTCGGCTTCCTCCGTGCCCCCGATTCCAACTACCTTCCCGGACCCGACGACATCTATATATCGCCGAGCCAGGTGCGGCGTTTCGGCCTGCGTACGGGCGACGTGGTCTCGGGGCTGATCCGATCGCCGAAAGAGGGCGAGCGCTACTTCGCGCTGCTCAAAGTCTCGGCGATCAACTACGAAGAGCCCGAGAACTCTCGTAAGAAGGTCCTGTTCGACAATCTGACGCCGCTCTATCCAGATGAGCCGTTGTCGCTGTCGCATGACCCTGCCGAGTTCACATCGCGGGTGATCGATCTGATGGTGCCGGTAGGCAAAGGGCAACGCGCGTTGATCGTCGCGGCGCCGCGAACCGGTAAGACCGTGATGCTGCAGAGCATCGCCCACGGTATCGCCCAGAATCACAAAGAGGTTATTCTCATCGTGCTGCTCATCGACGAGCGGCCCGAGGAAGTGACCGACATGCAGCGATCGGTTCAGGGCGAGGTGATAGCCTCGACTTTCGACGAACCGCCGACGCGACACGTGCAGGTAGCTGAAATGGTTATCGAAAAGGCGAAACGCCTGGTCGAGCACGGTAAGGACGTCGTGATCCTGCTCGACTCGATTACCCGCCTGGCGCGCGCCTACAACGCGACGGTGCCGCCGAGCGGCAAGATCCTCAGTGGTGGTGTCGACTCTAACGCGCTACGCGGACCGAAGAAGTTCTTCGGTGCGGCCCGTAATATCGAAGACGGCGGCAGTTTGACGATCATCGGTACCGCCCTGATCGATACCGGCAGCCGTATGGACGAGGTCATTTTCGAAGAGTTCAAGGGAACCGGCAACTGCGAGATCCACTTGGACCGCAAGCTGATGGATCGACGCATCTACCCCTGCATCGATATCCAGAAGTCCGGAACCCGAAAAGAGGACCTGCTCGTCCCGAAGGATGCGCTCACTCGGGTACACGTCTTGCGAAAGCTGCTTACCCAGCTCAATACGGTCGAGGCGATGGAGTTCCTGCTCGGAAAGATGAAGGGGACCAAGGACAACGACGACTTCCTATCGTCGATGAACTCGTAGGCTAAATGCAGGCGGGGCGGGGCTTATTGACACATTGCATCCCCCCTAATGTTTTGTTATGTCCGGTGTTTATGCGTTTTTCCGGGGGGCCCGCAGGTCGCACGTGACGCGCCAACCGCGCTTCGCCGGCGAGCTGCGCTTCGCGCGCTAGCTGTGCTTCGCGCGCCAGTGTGCTTCGCGCGCCAGTGTGCTTCGATTGTGTACCGTCTGAAACTGCGGAGCCGGAAACAGAAGGAATCTCAACGATGGAATCTAGAAAGAGGTCTGAATGAGCCAAGTTAGTATGAAGCAGCTGCTCGAAGCGGGCGTCCACTTTGGACACCAGACGAGCCGTTGGAATCCCAAGATGCGCCCGTACATCTTCGGCGCACGAAACGGAATTCACATCATCGACCTTCAGCAGACGGTCACGCTTTTCCGTACCGCGTGCGACGTCGTCAAAGAGATCGCGGCAAATGGCGGCAACTTACTCTTCGTCGGTACGAAGAAGCAGGCGCAAGAGCCGGTCAAGGCTGAAGCGGCGCGTTGTGGTCAGACCTACGTCAACGCGCGTTGGCTCGGCGGAACGCTCACCAACTTCCAGACGATCAAGCTGTCGATCGAACGACTCAAGAAGGTCGAAGAGCAGCTCGAAGACGAAGCGGCCATGTCGCTTCTCAAGAAGAAAGAGCGGCTCATGCTTCAGCGCGAGTGCGACAAACTGAAAGGCAACCTTCAGGGTGTGCGCGACATGAAGCGATTGCCGGACGCGATGTTCGTCATCGATCCCGATCGCGAGGCGATCGCAATTCACGAAGCGAACCGGCTCGCCATTCCGGTCATCGCGGTCGTCGATTCGAACTGTGATCCCGACAACATCTCTCATTGCATCCCCGGCAACGACGATGCGATCCGTGCTATCCGACTGTTCTGTTCCGCGATTGCCGATGCGCATCTCGAGGGACAGGCCGCGCGTGAAGAGCGACTGAAAGGCAAGGGCGACATGGCTGCCGAGTTCGGCGTGACGGCTACGCCGTCCGAGCCGGCAACGGCCGCCGACGAAGTTCCTGCAGGCGCTTCCGCAGAGCCCGTAGCAGCCGCGACCCAAGCGGCAGCGACACCGGCAGCAGCGCCCGAAGCAGAAGCAGCCCCGGAAGCCGAAGCCGCACCGACCGAACCTACGACGCCTGGAACGACTCAATGAGCACGATTACCGCTTCTCTCGTAAAGGATCTCCGCGATCGCACCGGCGCAGGCATGATGGACTGCAAGCGTGCGCTTCAGGAGACCGAGGCCGATCTCGAGGCGGCCGTTGCGCTGCTTCGAGAGAAGGGCCTGGCCAGCGCCGCCAAGAAGGCAGGTCGCGTCGCAGCCGAAGGGCTGGTTGGCGTGCTGTCGAGCGACGATGCCAGCGAAGCGGTACTTCTCGAGCTCAATTGCGAGACCGATTTCGTCGCGAAGACCGATAACTTCGTCGCGATTCTGACGAACATTTCGAACGCGCTTCTTTCCAGCGATATTCCGAGCGAGGGCACCGGTGAAGACGTTGCCGAGATCGACGTCAACGGTGCGAGCCTGTCTGCAGTAATCAACGAGGCCGTCGCGAACATCGGTGAGAACATCGGTCTGCGTCGCTTCACCCGCATCAAGTCTGACGGCGCCGTTGGCAGTTACGTGCACGCTGGTGGCAAGATCGGCGTACTCATTGAAGTCGGAGGCGCCAACGCCGAACACGGCGAAGTGTTGCGTTCCTTGGCCATGCAAGTCGCAGCGGCTTTCCCGCGTTACGCACGTCGCGAAGACGTCCCCGAGGCCGACCTCGACGCGGAACGTGAGATATTCAAGAACCAAGCCTTGGCTTCCGGAAAACCCGAGAACGTCATCGACCGAATCATCGAAGGCAAGATTGAGAAGTACTACCGCGAGATCTGTCTCGTAGAGCAGGATTACGTTCGTGATCCCGATCTCACGATCGAGAAGCTTCTCGCGCAGGTTGGGAAGGAGACGGGGGCGGAGCTCGAGGTCAGGCGATTTGTCCGTTATCAACTCGGCGAAGGCATTGAAAAGAAAGAGTCCAATCTCGCCGAAGAGGTCGCCGAACAACTCGCTAAGGGATCCTGACGGTTCCCGACATCACGTTCTTTGCCCGCATAGGATATGAGTGCGGCCAACCAAAAGTATCGGCGCGTTCTGCTCAAGCTGAGCGGCGAATCGTTAGCCGGATCTGAATCATACGGTATTTCGCCCGCGATCATCACGGCTCTGTGCGAGGAGTTGGCCGAGGTGCGGCGTGGCGGGTGCGAGATCGCTATCGTCGTAGGCGGAGGCAACATCTTCCGTGGACTTGCCGCCGCCGAAACCGGGATGGATCGTTCCGCCGCTGATTACATGGGCATGCTCGCCACGGTGCTCAACAGCCTCGCGCTGCAAGACGCGATCGAGAAGCTCGGCGTCGAGACGCGCGTTCAATCGGCGCTCACGATCCGGCAAGTGGCCGAACCTTATATTCGACGTCGCGCGACCCGCCATCTAGAGAAGGGCCGAATCGTGATTTTCGCGGCCGGCACCGGCAATCCCTTCTTCACGACAGATACAGCGGCCAGTCTTCGCGCGATCGAAATCGGCGCCGATGTGATCATGAAAGCGACGCGCGTAGACGGTGTCTACAGCGCAGATCCAGAGAAGGATCCTTCCGCGACACGTTATACTTCCTTGACCTACAAGCAGGTGTTAAATGATGGGTTGGGCGTCATGGACGCCACCGCGATATCACTCTGCATGGAAAACGCGATGCCGATCGTGGTGTTCGATGGCACGAAGCCGGGCAACATTGCGAAGGCCATTGCGGGCGAACCCATTGGCACTATCGTCGGAGATTCCTAGGCATGATCGACGAAGTTACGGCGGATCTTAAGGCTGAAATCGACGGAACGGTCGGGTCGTTGCAGCGCGATCTTTCGCGCATCCGCACCGGTCGTGCGAATCCCGATCTGCTTTCCGGCGTCATGGTCGACTACTACGGGACCGAAACGGCGCTCATCAAGATTGCGACGATCAGTGCCCCGGAAGCACGTCTCTTGGTCGTACAACCGTTCGATCAAAGTGCGGTCAATGACATCGACAAGGCCATTCGCAACGCCAACCTGGGATTTTCTCCCATGAACGACGGCAAGCTCGTGCGTGTTCCGGTTCCGGAACTTACCGAGGAGCGTCGTCGCGATCTCGTGAAGCAGGTTCGCAAAGAGGGGGAGAACCATCGTATCTCGTGTCGCAACCACCGTCGCGATGCGAACGACATGCTCAAAACGCTGCTGGCAGACAAAGAGATCGGCGAAGACGAGAATCGCAAAGGCCTCGACGATGTTCAGCAAATCACAAACGCGGGTATCGCGCGTATCGATGAAGTCGTAAAGGCGAAAGAAGAAGAGGTCATGGCCGTCTGACCGAGTCGCGCTGCGCGCCGACTTCGCCTTTTCAACGTGTCCGCCATTGCACAGCAAGATCTTCCGCGCCACGTCGCCGTCATCATGGATGGCAACGGCCGCTGGGCTACTTCGCGCGGTCTGTCGCGCGTACAAGGGCACCGCAAAGGCAAAGACTCGGTTCGCGAGGTCGTCGAAACCGCACGTGAAATCGGCATCGAATTCCTGACGCTCTACGCGTTCTCCTCGGAAAATTGGCAGCGACCAGAGCGAGAAGTCTCGGCTCTCATGAGACTGCTGCGTCGCTATCTGAAGACCGAACTCAACAAGATGATGCGCTACGAGATTCGTCTGCGCGCGATCGGCAATTTGCGCAAGCTCCCCGCCGAGATCTTGAAAGAGATACGCCACGTCGAGCAGGAGACGCGCAAGAACACGCGCATGACTGTGATCCTTGCTGTCAGCTACGGCTCGCGCGACGAGATCATCAAGGCCACACGAAAGCTGGCCCGCCAAGTGCGCGATGGTGTGATCGCGCCTGAAGACATCGATGAGACGTCGTTCGCCGGCGCGCTGATGACCGCCGGGATCCCGGATCCCGACCTGCTGATTCGAACCAGCGGCGAGATGCGCGTGTCGAACTTCCTATTGTGGCAAATCGCGTATGCCGAACTCTACGTTACTCGTACCCTGTGGCCGGATTTCAGGCGGGAGCAGTTTCTCGAGGCAATGGAGTACTACAAGAGCCGTGATCGACGCTTCGGACTTACCGAGGAGCAACTGGCAGAGGCGAAGTGAGCGCGGACGCGTGGTGACTGTACAACGCACAGGGACCCAGAGACCGAGCGAGCGCACCCCGAGGCCGGGGTGTATCGTAACGAGATCGGCGCCTACGGCGTCGGGGGGCTAAATTTGCTTCGTTCTCGCCTGATGACGGCGGCGGTCGCCATACCGCTTCTGCTCTGGACCATCTTTTGGGCCCCTATTTGGGTTCTCAACCTGCTCATCCTCGTCCTGACCTACATAGCCCTGCAAGAGTTTGCCGGCATGGCGCTCAAGGGCGTACCGGGCGGTACGACCATGGTTACGACGGGCGGGATGATCATCGCCCTGACCATGGGCCTCGCGCAGACCGGCATCGCGATCTCAGCGGGCCTCGTCGTTTGCTTGTGTGGCGTTCTGATCGCCACGCTCGCGACTGCCCAGGACATGGAGCGGAGCGTCAACCACGCCGCCCAGGTTCTGCTGGGCTGCCTGTACGGCGGTTTGTTGCTGCCGCATTTCATCTGGGTGCGAGCGATTCCGGACATCGGCCCCGACCTAGTCTGTCTGGTTGTGGGGACCGCGATGGCCGGCGATGCGGCGGGCTACTTTGGCGGATCGGCCTGGGGCAAGAGGAAATTGCTGCCGCAAGTTAGCCCCAACAAGACGATCGAGGGGTCGATCTCCTCGCTTGCGGCGGCGTTGGTCGTTGCCGGGCTGCTCAACGGGCTTGTTTTAAGGGTTTTCGACAACGTCGAGGTCCTGCTGGTGGCCCTACTTATCAACGTTCTCGGCCAAGTCGGCGATTTGCTGGAATCCATGCTCAAGCGAGCCTATGCGGCAAAAGACTCCGGCTGGATCTTCCCCGGCCATGGCGGCGTGCTCGACAGGACAGACAGTCTCGTTCTGCCGATAGTCTTCATCTACTACTATGCTATCCTCACGGGTGCCCGGTGAGGACACCCGCCTAGCTTCCAATTGGCAGGCCTTCTCCCGGCCGTGACCTAAATCATGAGTTTTGAGAGCATTTTCGGCGCCGTCGGCGTCCTAGCGATCGTCATTTTCGTCCACGAGCTCGGCCATTTTCTCGTCGCCAAGTGGTGCGATGTCGAAGTCCTGACCTTCTCGATGGGCTTCGGTCCGACCATCTGGCAGCGAAAGTACGGTGAAACCGAGTACCGCCTGGCGCTGTTGCCACTGGGCGGCTACGTGCGAATGGCGGGCGAAGAGGACTGGCGCGCAGCTGAAGAAAGCGCGGATCCGAGTCGCGGATTCGCTGCTAAGCCCATCTCGAGTCGCGCGGCTATTGTCGCGGCCGGGCCGGCCGTCAACCTGGTGTTCGCGTTCATTCTGTTCGCGATGACCTACACGATCTACGGCGACAAGATTCCCACAGAGCAGGCGCGTATCGGCGATGTTGTGACCGGGCTACCTGCCGCGAGCGCGGGGCTGGCTGCCGGCGACCGCGTTGCCGGCGTGTCCGGTAAAGAGATTGTCACCTGGGACGAGTTCGCGTTGCTGGTTCGCGAGAGCGAAGGCGAAGCGCTTGCGCTCGACATCGTCAGCGCCGACGGATCCAGCCGACAGGTCACGCTACAGCCGGAGCTGAGCGAGCAGAAGGACATGTTCGGCGAAGTCGTCGGGAAGTTCTACATGATCGGTGTGCATCGCGACGTCGATTCGATTCCGGTGGGTTTCGTAGACGCCGTGAAGCTTGGCGGTGTGGCCACGTATCGCTGGTCCGCCATGATCTTCGAGACGCTCGCGCGGCTGGTCACCGGTGGTGTCGATCCCAACGAGCTCGGTGGGCCTATCATGATCGCGCGCGAGGCCGGTCGTTTGGCCGCTACAGGACTCGAACCTCTTCTGCGCTTCATGGCCGTGATCAGCGTGAACCTCGGCATCATCAACATCTTGCCGATTCCGATTCTCGACGGTGGCCATCTGCTCTTCTTCGGCTACGAGGCGATCCGAGGGAAGCCGATCTCCGTGCGTGTGCGTGAGTATGCGCTCCAAGCCGGCGCTCTTCTGCTCGTCGCGCTCATGGTCTTCGTCGTCTACAACGACATCTCGCGCATCTTCTTCGGGTGACCCCGAATCCATCAGAGC
Organism: Deltaproteobacteria bacterium; assembly: GCA_029262375.1. Taxonomy (GTDB): domain Bacteria; phylum Desulfobacterota; class Binatia; order UBA1149; family SPBQ01; genus JAJCZM01. The sequence goes on along the minus strand of JAJCZM010000049.1, from coordinate 320 downwards.
CTGTAGTTCTGGCGATCGATACGTCGGCTTCGGTGTCGTCGGTGGCGCTATGTACTGCGGATACGGTACTCGGCCGCGCGCAGCTGGCGGCCAAGGAATGCCGCGGTGAGGCGCTCGGTTCGCTGGTCGAGGGCCTGCTCGAAGCCGGCTTTGCCGACGTCGAAGACCTGGCCGGTATCGCCGTCGTGGTCGGGCCGGGCTCGTACACCGGATTGAGGATCGGACTGGCACTTGCTCGAGGTTTGGCGCTCGTCGACGGTCACGCAGTGATCCCGATCGGCTCGCTCGAAATGATGGCTATGGCTAGCGCGCCACGGACA
>JAJCZM010000048.1 GCA_029262375.1 Deltaproteobacteria bacterium | reverse complement strand
AAGGTTTGCTCTTGTTCGAAGCAGGCCTTGGATAGGCGGGTGGCGAGGTTCTTGTACTCGCGCCGGTCGATCTCGTCTTGCAGTACGAGCTCGAGAAAGTCGGGCAGCGCGAGCTTCGATTTTCGCGCGTAGGCGGTGCGGTCGGGCAAGGTAATCAAGATGCCTGATAGCTTCAGGCGCTTGAGCACGGATTTTAAAGACTGGTTAACTTCCATCGGTTCACTCCTGTGGGTTGTTTGTATTGTTGGTGTTGCGAAAGCTTGACGGTGGCCGCTCGAAGCGCAGTGGCAGTTGCACGACCTCGGCCACCGTAGTGGGCTCTTGGTCGTTGTCGCCCAGGGCGTTCTCGATGATGCGTCGGAGTCGGCGCACGTTGATCAGGTCGAAGGCCAAGGCGCGCCGACAAGCTCCGTCGACGCAGGCATCGCCGTATTTCTCGCTCATGCGAAGCAGCGCTTGCGCCTGGCGCAGCTTGGCCCAGGGGAAGTCGCCCGCGAGCAGAAGCTCGGCGAAGCGACCAACGCTGGTGCCGCAGCCGCGGGCCCGGGCGATGATCCGATTCGGGTCACGCATGGCGTAGGCCGCCTTTTCTCGCGGGTAATCGGCGTAATCGGTTACGCGGCCGCCGGCCGTTTTACGCTCATGGGTCTTTATCAGGTCGCCGCGATGGTAAACGCGCACCAGCGCGCGGTCGCCGCGCACCGTGACTTGCTTGCCTTTGTAGGCAAACGGTACCGAGTACAGCGCGTTGGAGAAGCGGATGTGGCAGTCCGGATGCACCCTGGGCTCGGCCCAGCTCGGCACGTCGAAATGAATAGGTGGATCCATTGCAATCAGTGCCGCCCGCTCGGACTTCTCGAATTCGACAAGAGGCTGCTTGCGCGTGGTGCCGTGGATGCGCATGCCGGCGCGGCCCAGGCACCAGGCCTCGGCGCGTCGTTGTACGTCGTCGCGGTCCATGAAGTCTTCGCCGCGGAAGAAGTTTTCGCGCACGTAAGGGACTTGACGCTCGACGTGTGGTTTTTGTTTCGGTTCGCGTACGACACAGGCGTCGATTACGAATCCGCGATAGCTCGCATATTGATCAAAGGTTCGATTGAAGTATGGATCGTAACGATCGGCCTTAGTCACGGCCGCTCCTAGGTTGTCGAGCAGTACGCGACGCGCAACGCCGCCGAAGAACTCCCACGCGTGTTCAATGCCTTCGATAAAATCGCTGATCTTTTGCGTGTGCGTCATCCATACGAATTGGTGACGGCTATGCACGAGCGTGACGATCAAGGCGTGCAGTTTGCGACGACGCCCGGTGTTCGGGTCCGCGACCAGGCCGAGATAGCCGAAGTCGACCTCGGCGACTTCACCCGGATCGCACTCAGCCATGCGCACCGTCAGACGCGTGCGGCCGAAGTCCAAGTGCTTGCACGCAAACCGGTAAAGCGCGTGGTAGTTGACGTCGACGCCGTGGCGCATGAGCACGAGGTGCGCCTTGGCAAGCGTCATCGCGCGCCCCGATGGTGGATCGAGCCACCCGCGTAGCCGCTCCAGATGCGGCCATAGCTTGGCCTCGGTGGTGCTGCCCTGCGCGGGCGGTGGCCCGGGGCGAAGACCGGTCGCTATGCGCCCCGAAAGCGCCTCATCGGGCTCGACCGGCCCACCTGGCTCCCAGCCCAAAACCTGGGCACGCTCGACATAGCGCGTTATCGCTTTGCGTGAACGCCCCGTTACCCGCGCAATCGAGCGCCGCCCCTCACCGGCGTGGACACGCCGCAGAACCTCCAAAATCTCCCACATACCGTACTCCCGATAGGCCATCTCGTACCTCCGCTGGGTACGACAATGCCCGAATACGGCCTCGGGGTGGGGTCATGATTGTGCAAAACGGTGGGGGCATGTTTCTGCAAAATACCCCTGCCAAGTGGGGTCATGTTTCTGCAAAATCACACTCATGACCACTCGCATCTCGCCTTTTGCTGTAATACTCATCATCGCCACCGCGTCGCTATTCGTTGTGTCGAGCGTCACGCCGACAGAGGCCGTGAACTGCAGTAGCGTCTGCAACCAAGTACGCCGAGCCTGCAACCACGCCGCAAAGGGTGCCTGGAAAGCCGCTCGTATTCAGTGCGGCGAGGATAGTGCCACCTGCAATACCGATTGCGTGGCGCCCAGAAATGAGAACCACCACAGGCCTCCATGCCGACCCGACACGCCGGGAGCTTCGCCATAAACTTCGCCAACCTGGTTCTGCTCAGTTTCTTGCGCACTACAACCTCGCCACTCGCATCGATGCCGTGCAGGTGGAAGACGTTTTTCGCCAGATCAATGCCCACTACCTTGACCGTTCCCTCTTTGATAATATTGCCCATGGTTCGCTCCGCTCCTTGTTGTGTTGAATCTTTCAACACTGGCACATTGATGCCGTTAGGGGAGCGGGGCGGACCATTCCATTAACTTGATGTTAACGTAACAAAACCCGCTAGATAGTCCTAGGTAGTTGGTTCTAAGTAACGCGCGACGCACAGCAATCGCTTCGACCGATCTAACTTCTTGACGCAAGGCCTATTTCGTATGAGTCATACACTCGTATGACGATGGAAGGCACGATTACATCAGATTGGAGCGACAAGTGTAGTGTCGACTTCTCGATGCGCCTTGCGGCGGAGGCGTTCCGTCACGTTGACAGTGCCTTTGAAATCGTCTGCGGAGGTAGCTGTGGATCGGACGCGACGGGGAGGGGTGAACCCGAACGGCCCGGCTACGATGCTTCGGGGATGAGTGTTTCGGAGACGTATGTAAGCAAGATAGAGGTAACCATGAATCCGACAATCACTACATTTTTCAGTCTAGCTGCTGTTCTGGGACGTGAGCTGCTAGCCGCGGGGTTGGCATCCGCGGACTCGATGGATTGCTGCCCGGCGAGGGATGGTGCACTGAATAGCAACGCCATGACTGCAGACTTAATCGGCAGAAACACGCTCCAACACATCACCAACTGTACCGACAATCCTAGTGCGAAGTCGACAGTCGTGGTCGCGCCGTGAGGTCCAAAATGTACAAGCGTCTTCATCCCAGCCGCTGGCTAACGGGTGTTGGAGTTTTGATTTGGTCGTTGGCCACGGCGGCTCAGGCGACCGTTTGGAACTGCGACCACCTGGCGGGCGGCATCTGCAACTCATCAACGGCTACGACCTGTACCATCGGCAGCGTAAAGACGGTTCTCGATGGGGATCTGGTGGATTGTAGCGGCGTCGATGTCACGATCAATCCAGCCGGTGGGGTTAAAGTAATCGACGGTTTCTTCACTTTCAAAGCCGACGACCTATCTGTTCTGGGTGGCGGGAAAATGGAAGCCAATGAGGGGCCTGCGTTGGTGGTTGGCGGTATTTCGGTAGAGCTTACGGGATCTCTCAACCTATGGGGTGCTATCCGCAGCAACAACAACGACGGCGGCGGGCAGATAACAATCGATGTCGCTGGGAACGTTACGATTCAAAATGACGGTACCGACGGAATCAGCGCGAACGCAACGAGCAGCGAGAATGACGGGGGTGACATCTCGATCGGCAGTGGCGGGAATGTCACGATCGCGAATCCGATTCGGGCCACCGGCGGGGCAGTAGACAGCTTTGGAGGAGAGGTTTTCGTATACGCGGCGGGAGACATTTATACCATTCTTGATGGTACGATAGATGTGACCTCGACCAATTTTGAGGCGGGAGTCATAACCCTACTCGCAGATGGCAACAGCACAGTACAACCCACGGCCAATGGGGATATTACGATCCTCGCCAACATCGATGCCTACGGAAAAGGTACCTTCGGCGATGGCGGTGAGATCGAGATTACGGCTGCGAACGGGGTAACCTTGCTCCGGGCACTATCTGTTCGCGGCGGTGTCAATGTGAGTGGCGGCGATGCATTTGGAGGCAGTGTCTTCATTACGGCCGGCTGCGGGGGTGTTGTTATTGACGCCGATGTAGATGGTCGAGGGGGCCTGGGGGGTGGATTGGTAGGCCCATCGCTTGACATCTTATCCTTGGGGGACATCACGCTTAATACGGGTCGCAAAATATGGTCAGAAGCGACCCAAGCAGGCGGCATCGGTGGCGACGTGATTCTCGACTCGGCATCCGACCTGATCATCCAGAGTAACGCCCAGATCGATTCTAACGGCGATACAGGCGTCGCTGGCGGCGAGGGTGCGTGGGTAGAGTTACGCGGATGCAACGTATCGATCGCAGGCAATGCGTCAATTGACGCCCCCGGTTTTGATGGAGGTAGGATCGTGGTCACTGCCGCCGAGGAGCCCGGTGACGCACCACTGCAATCGGGTACCCAGCCGCTCTTTATCAACGCTGTCGCAAGCCTATCGGCAGCGGGAGACGCGACCGCCGGGAACGACGGAGAGATCAAACTAGTTGTTTATGAGCAGCGGTTAGGCGTCTGTGAGGGGTCTAGTCCGCCGTTGGCTTGTACAAAAGATCCTGACTGCACCGTCGGCTGTTCCACGGTGCCTTGTCTCGATAACAACCCGGATACCGAAGGCGTGACCTCGCAGTTCGACGTAACTCCCACTTCGGTCGGCAACAGTTTACTGACCGGATGTCTAGGTCAATGCCAGTAGCGCACGCGGGAGGGCGTGGTCAACGTAGCGTAGCCGGCACGAGGCTGGGCTGTGAAGCCGCTCATTCATCGCCGTTGG
>JAJCZM010000047.1 GCA_029262375.1 Deltaproteobacteria bacterium | reverse complement strand
TGGGGGGTTTGGGGGCGCCGTGCGGTCGATCTATAGACCGCCCGCACGTCGCATTGAACTGACTACTCGGTGAGGCGGGTGAGAATTCGATCGGCAACCGCGTCGAATGCCGCTTCAAGCTGAACGGCCGACGGCGCGAAGATCATGGCGCCTTTCGGCTGCGAGGACGACACGATTCCGCCATGGTTCGCGACGCGTTCCAGGAAATCTAGATCGGGCTGCAAGTCAGCGCTTCCGTTCGGGTTGCCCAGACCAATTACGTAGATCGTGTATCCGGCCGCGCGAATCGTATTCGCCCAGGCTTCGGCCTGCGAGATGCCGATCGCACGCACGTTGTCGCCGTTCACAGAGAGATTACCCGGCAGGTACTGAGGCTTATCGTAGCTGCTGTAGTAGTTGTTCGAAGTCGTCACCGGATTTCCGGTGCTGGCGCTGAAGTAGCGTATCTTCAGGCCGGTTCCTTGCTGAAACAGCCCGGTACCGGAACCCGAGTTACCGGTCACCATGACGCCATCGTAGTATTCCGGCTTCGGAGCCGTGAGGTTCATGTAGAGCTCGTCGCTAAACGCGGTCGGCCGCCCATCGGTGAACAAGACCAAGACCTTGACCGCGTTGGATCGGTTCGGCGCATTGTCGAGTTGGCCTTTACCCATCTCCAACGCCTCGTCGATGTTGGTGTAACCGCCACCGCTCAGTCCCGCGATCGTAGTGGTAAGCGTTGCTTTGAACGCCTTCGCGGGCACGTGATGTTCCGTCGCAACCGTCGAGTACGAAATCAGGCCGACCTGATCCAAATTGTCGTTGAACTGCGTAAGAAACGAAGTCGCTGCAGCCTGCATGTCGTCGAACACGCTCGCAAACACGAGAGAGCCTGACACGTCGAGAACAAAGCTCATATCTAGCGGATAACGAACCGCTTCGGCCGCGCTGTTCACCGTCAACGAGGTCTTACCAATCAACCTCGAGAAAAGCGCAGGCGAATGACTATTCGCTTCCACGCGTACCTTGATCGTATCCGTCGACGGAACGCTCGCCGTTGCGGTGTAGGCAACAGGAATGAAATTGTCAGGAAAGTTCGCCTCGGCGATCTGGACCGCCAACGCTTCTATTTCCGGGATCGTGCCATCGCTATAGCGAGCCCCTGCGAGCACGCCGGCATCGACAGACTTACTCATGGCAGAGCTGGCCACGTAGGCGACGCCCAAGTCGATTGCTAGACCGATGGCCAGTAGGATCGAAACAATGGCGAAGACGAAAAGCGCAAGTACGACGCCTTTTTCACCCCTTCTTTCGTTTCTGATTTTCATAGAAGCCTTTCGCTCGCGCCTAGAAATAGGCGGCTTGATAGATTTCCGACGGATAGAAGTCCAAGCCTAGCTTCCCGCTTGGAAACGCCGGAGTGAACGACTGCACCAGTTCGACCGTAGTGACCGATACCCCCACGGGCAGTGCGGTGATTCCCGGAATGTTCGCTTTGCTATTCATCAAACCGACTCGACTCCCGTAGAGCACGCTGCCGTTCGTCGTTTGCGACTTCACCCAAGGCGTCGCGTCGAGCACATCTTTTCGCTCGACCTCACTGATGATGACCAGTCCGCTCGAATTCAGATCGAAGGCTTCGCTGGTTTTGATCACCGCATCGATGGCGGAATTGGCGTCGGTTCCGCGCGAGACGAGGTTCGCGGTTTCACGTGCGAGGTCGCTCAGCTGTTGCTGGCCGTAGACCATTCGCGAGACGTCAACCAACGCCATGATCGCTGCGACCAGAAGCGGGAACAGGAGCGCAAACTCCGTTACGGCGATGCCTCGTTCGTTCTTACGTCGTCGCATCGTCAGGCTACCTCTTGGTCGTTCGTGATCCATCGGTTGTACGTGAACTGCTCACTCTGGAGCCGCGTCGAGCAACGAATCTTCGCCACGCCGTCGTCGAACAGCTTGCTTAGGCCCGGCGTAATCAGCGTCATCTCATGCCTCACTCGCACGAGAATGATGTCGCCGCCGAAACCAAGGCCCGAAGACGTGGAGCCATCGGCGTTCACCACGTACAGGTCGATATCCGAAGGCTCGAAGCTGATGTCGGTATAACGCTCTAAGATGAAGGCAATCGACGCTTCACGAGAGAGCAGCGATCCCGAGTTGTCCGGGTCGTCTAGCTGATTACCGGTGATCGCGTAGCGCGCCGCTTGGCTCACCGCGTGCTGAATCTTCGAACGCACGTGTAGGTAGTTGGAGAGATCCAGCACCGCGCCCAACAAGAACATGAACGCAACCACGACCAACGCCGTTTCGACGATGACCGATCCCCTCTGATTCTTCTTGCGAATATGCGCGGCGCTTTTCATCTCGGCCCATACGGTGCAAGAAATGCGCCTGACGGTGGGGCATTCCGAGAAGGTTGTTTTTCGCGACTCCCTCGCGTCTCAGCAACACGTTGGTTGCGTCACGCAATGTAGCAACCATCAACTTTTCGACGCTATCGCCTCTATCCGAGTCCCAACAAGAGACGTTCCGGCCGCCGTTCTCATTGTTGGAATTCTTCATTCGCCGGTGCAGACGCCACAGCAAGTTCGCACCGGCCGTACTCGCGCCTCATCGATTGTGCGCAGAGCATCGACTTCGGGCCCCAAAGAACTGCTCACGAAGTCCGACCCCCTGCTCTGCCACGACCGAGCGCATGCGCGCACGCAGCGCATATGTGTCGGGGGTTGCCCGCATCGCGCCCCGGTATAGCCCCGACGACGCTAGGAGAAACACTGCCATTTGGGCGAAGAATCGCCTCCTGTCGGATTTTGCGGTCGCGTTTCGTGTTCGAGCACACGTACGATCGCGTCCTGGTCCAGCGGAGGAACCAAAATGCAGAGAACACAGGGAATCTCGACCGAGGGGGCCGAAACGATCGGCGCGGAATCGGCGAGCACCCGAGCGTACGAACAAACGGGGATGTTCGGACGCTACGCGGTGCCGCCAGTACACGATCCGTCACAGGGCGGACTAGACAAAGTGGGCGAGGTGCGTGGGGACGTGGTTCTGCTTTGCGACGTGACGGGGGTCATTGTCGGAGCGAAGCAGCCGCCCTTCCCAGACGACCAAACCATGCGTAACGCGTTGCTGGGCACCCATCTCGAACAGGTGATTGGTAAAATTCATCTGCGCGCGTTGCGGAAAATGCTCGACCGCCGACCGTGGGCATCGGTAACGGTGCGCCATACGGTACCGCCGTATCGAATGAAGCGCTGCCGCGTCTTGGTTCGCACGCTCGCCGATTCGAAGGAACTACTGGTCGTGATCCACGGCCTCGATCTCGAGCGCGGCGAGGTATTCACCGCAATATCTCACTAGCGACGGTCGTGCTGAAATATAACCGGGGGCCGGTTCCATCTAGATCTTCGAGATGCGAACCGGCACTCCGTGCTTCGGCCGCAGCGTAACCAGCGGTTCCGGTTCGACGACCAGATCGTCAGGGTCGAGCTGCACGCGATAGCGCGACAGCACCGATGCCAGCGTCATCACCGACTCCATGATCGAGAACGAGTTCCCGATGCACAACCTCGGCCCACCACCGAAGGGGAAGTACGCATACTTGTGACGCCCATCCGCCTTCTCGGGCGAGAAGCGCTCCGGGTCGAAAGTCTCCGGATCGTGCCAGAATTCGGGATGGCGATGAGTTCCCCACTGCGTAAGAAACACGACCGCGCCCTTCGGAATTCGGTAACCACACACGACATCGTCGTCGAGCGCCGCGCGCGAAAGCGCCCACGCCGGTGGGAAGATGCGCATCGATTCGTCGAGCACCATGCGCGTGTAGGGGAGCTCGGCAACATCATCAACCGTCGGCGCGCGGCCGGCCAGAACCGACGTCGCTTCCTCGCGTAGCCGCTCGCAGTGCGCGGGGTGCTTGGCCAACAAATAGAACGTCCAGCCGAGCGCGTTCATCGTCGTCTCATGCCCGGCGAGCATCAGAATCAGCACTTCGGAGCGAAGCTGCTCATCGCTCATTCCTTCGCCGGTGTCCTCGTCACGCGCATCGAGCAGCATCGAGAGCAGATCGCCGCGATTCTCTCCGGTGCGACGTCGCTCACTGATAATGTCTCCAACGATTCGATGGATTGCCTTGAGTGCCCGACCACCTTTGCGATTCATGCGAAACGCCAGTTCAGGAACAAGCGCCGAGATCGGATTGAAAAGTACTTTGACGGCCGCCTCGTTCACGTCGGTGAACGCGCCGGCGACTTCGCCTGCCCGCGAGCTGACATCGGCACCGAACAGTGCGCCGGTAACGATATCGAGCGTGAGGCGCTGCAGTTCATCTTGCAGATCGAATTGCTCTCCGGTTTGCGCCAACCGTTCCCATTCCTCGCACATCACCGCGATCCGGGTGGACATGCCGGATGCGAGTTCGGCGATGCGTTGACGATGAAAGGCCGGCTGCATGATGCGACGCTGGCGCAACCAGTGCGGACCATCTGATGTGAGCAGACCGTTCCCGTCGATTACGCGCAATGCGCGATAATCAAACGTGTCTTTGTTGTAGTTGGTGTTGTTCTCTTGCAGAACCCTGCGCACCCCGTCCGGATGCGTAACCAAGTAGATATCGACCAGTCCCAGGTTCATGCGCGCAACGTCACCGTACTCGTGCATGATGCGTTCGATACTACCGAGCGCATCCTTCTCGAACGCGCGCCAAAGCTTGAGCCCGGCAAAACCGGACGGCCCGGGAACATCCTCGCGAGCCGTCAACGCACTTGCCTCGGCAGAATCCACGATCGTTTGGGACATACTCTTACTCCGCTCGGTTCCATCGCGCGCCGACCAATGGACCATCGACGTAGCGGTAGTATGTGATATCCCGCCGTACCCCCTGTCAATGACGAAGCGAACGACGTCCTCGCAGGAGACGAACAGGCACACCGCAAGGCGCATGTCTCAGGGAGACCCGCAGTATCGTGCGGAACCTCCCTGACTGCTTCGCGACTCACACCTACTCCTTAGCGAGAATATGCGACCGCGCGCCGAGGGCCGTGTTTTCGAGGCGCGCGCAACGCAACGCGTGCGTTAGTGTCGCCCTACGGATCGCGCAAGCGATTGGCCCGGCCGACAAGTGCCGCCGATCGGAAGTTGCCCGACCCACCAGGCGTCGCCTCCCCCCCGAGAAACGAAGCCCGGTTCCTCTCCGCCCCCCCCTGCTACGAGAGGCAGAACATGTTGCGGAGGTACGAAGAGATGAAACCCTTAACGGCGGCTACGGCCCCAAGACGTTACGTTGCCCTGGCAGAGTTCGCGGACGAACTGATACCCGGTCGAGTTCTTTCGTTGGGAGAGACGCCCGAATCGCGCGCGCGGCAAGCCTACCTACAGGAACTCGCTGACGAGGTCGCGCGTATCGACACGCGCGCCAATGCGCTGAAGCATGAGGAACATTCCGCCGAGCTTACGATGAAGAAAGATCGTCGCCGGCGGCGGCGGCCGCATTAGCCCTTTGCCGAACGCGAGGTCTACGCCCGCATCGCTGGTGCGCTGAGAGAGATCGCTGTTGCCGTAGTCGTAGGCACCGATTTGTTCGACCGGCTCACAAGCAAGTATGACGAGGTCGATCAAGCCTTGGACTTGCTCTTCGCGATCCTCGGCAACCAACCAGCCCATCTCGAACATGGTGTTGCGCATTCGATCGCGATCCTCGCTGAAGATCGCGCGCGTGAGCTCCGCGTATCCTTCCGCTAACTCGGCTGCAATCTCGACGTTGGAGCCCAGATCCAGAAGCACGAGCTTCGTCTGTGTCGGCATGTACATGAAGTTGGCGAAATTTGGATCGCTCTGTACGAAGTGGAACTCGAACAACTCGCGAAACGTCAATCGTTGGAACGCCGTCCCGATCGCATCGCGAAACGGCTGCGGGTGCGGCTTCTTCCACAAGTAGCTGATCGGTTCGGCCTCAACGTACTCCATCGCGAGAATGTGTGACGTCGTCAGATCTTCGTACACCGCCGGCACATAGAAGATTTCGTCGCCGGCAAGCAATTCACGATAACGGCCGAGCGCAGCGCCTTCTTGCAGATAGTCGGTTTCTCGAGCGAGCTGCCGTTTCACCTCTGCCAACATGGGCTCGATGTCGAGTTCGTACGGTAGCGCCTTGGCGAGTCTCAGCAGCGACGCGAGGTTGTCGACATCGGAATCGATGGACTGCGCGACCCCCGGATACTGGATCTTTAGCGCCACGTCGCGGCCATCGGCGGTTCGTGCGCGATGAACCTGCCCTATCGATGCGGAGGCGATGGGTAGGTCGTCGAAATGCTCGAACTTCTCGCGCCAGCCCTTACCGTACTCACGTGTGAGCACTCGTCCGAGCTGGTTCGCCGGCATGCGGTCGCCTTCCTGTCTCAAGATCTGAAGCGCTTCGGCGAACTCGGCCGGGATTCCGGCCTGGCCTTCGAGCGAGAGCATCTGTCCGAGTTTCATCGCGGCACCGCGCATTCTCGACAGACCCACGGCGAGCTGTCTCGCGTTGGCGGAACTCAGAATGACACTGGAGTCGAGCTTGCGCGCGTCTTCGTCGCTATCGAGCAGCCGGCGGGCGCCTTCGGCCAGACTTCCGATCGCCAGCTGGCCGGCCGTCACGCCAAAGCGAGCGAATCGCTCGATGCGTCCGGCGGGAACGCGAGACGAGCGTTGTTTCTTGGGGTCATCCGCCACGGGTATCCGCAAGACTACCCTCAACAGGCGCGCAGGAAAACGAGTCTAGCTCCTGCAAATCGGGTCGAACTCGAGAGAGTCGAGCACGTCGATCATACCGGGCGTCGGTCCATCGATCGTATAGAGCCGCTCGCTGGCCCAATCGAACGTCAGCACCCACGGTTCGAGCCAAAGATTCGCGATGACGTGGCGCTGGTCGGCCGGTGCTACTGCCGCTTCTTCAGTTCTTCCTCCAAGGCCCTGCCAAGCCCACTGCATCCATTCTCCGTTGGCGTCACGGGCGAAACGCGGCGGCTGACTCGTGTGAAGACTGAAGTTCGGACGCACGTAGGAAAGCTCGTAGCCAAGGAAGTCACGCAGCACGCGATCTCCAGGAGCAAGGACGGTTGTGAAGTGCGAGATACGATTGTCGGTGAAGTAGACACTCAGAACCGCGTCCGCTTTACGCCAGCGCGCTCGAGCGGCCGTCGAATCGATGAACTCCCAATCGTTGCCACCGAGTTTGATCGTGTAACACGGGAAGCCCGGCCAACGGTGATGGTACAGCACCGAGTTGGCGAGTTGGGTCGTCGAGTAGAGTTCGTCTTCGGACGTTGCAGTCGGTCCGGCGGTTGGACCGGTCGAGCACGCTGCCAGCAGCGCGATCAAAACAGCAAAAACGCAGCGCCCGACTGGCGACGGACGCGCTGGGCAGACCGGGCAGGCCGGGCAGGCTAAGAACGACCGGCTCAATCGGCTCGCGTCAGCATGTCGCCTTCGTCTCGCCATGGCATCCACCTCACAACAGCAACCTCATCGGTGACCACGCCGGGCGTGACCGAGCAGTTCTCTATTGTAGAGATCGCCACAGCGCCGCGCCAGAGCGGGAGCCGGATCTGAGCGAGAGCATAGTTACTATAGTTACTCGCGGTCGGAACGCTCGGGCGGCGAGGGCTTGGCCTGCGAAGGGTCGTGCGATGGGTCGTGCGGTGGGTCGTGCGGTGGGTCGTGCGAAGAATCGGATGGCGGCGGCGCGTTTCCCGGAAACCGTGGCCCACTGTGGTGCTCGCTCAACCCCTGCCCCGACTCGCCATCGTCCTTAGGCGGTTCGGGAACGAGCGCAGGCCCGGGCGGTAGCGGAGTTGCCTGCGGCTGCGCGGGAGACGGCTGGGCGGCGGGCGGCTGCGCGCCGAGGACATCGTCCGGATTTGTTAGCGTGTTTGCAGGCGTCGGCACCAGCACGGCGTCCGGTAGCGCAGGCTCGGCGGGTTGTGGTCTGTCTATTGGCGCTGCGGGCGCTGCGGGCTCACCGGGCTGCGCCGCGTCCGTCGCGGCCGCGGCGGGCTCGGGCGTCGCAGTTTCCGCGGCTTCGACGGGATCCTCAATCGCAGGCGACGGCGTCTCAGGGACAGTCTCAGCGACGTCGTTTTCGAGCTCGGCCACCGGCGCGGGCGCGGGCGATGCGGGCGCGTCCTTCAATGCAGGCGAGGCAGCTTGTGCCACTGGCTCGGCCGCCGGCACGGGCACGGGCGCCGCTGCCGACTCGACATCCGGGCTAGCTGGTGTCGTAATTTCCGGCTTCGCGACAGGCGCAGACTTTGTTACCTTTGCTTTGCTCGGAGCGAAGTTCAGAGGGCGCACCGGCTCGGCAGATGCGGCCGCGTCGCTGCTCGGACGATCCTTGACGGCGCTCCGGCTGTCGTCGCTGAGAGTCGCGGCGGCGGCGCTCGACCGAAAGACGATACCGCCGGAAGTTCTCGCGGCGCGCTCTGCCGGTAATTTGTTCGGAAACAACTCGCGCGGTAAGCGGACCATCTCGGGTGTCGCCGCTTCAGCCGGTCGCAGCGCAGGTACCATGCGGCCGACGCCGCTGAATTGAATGTTTCCGCGGGCAGCGGGAACACCGAACGCAGCCCCGACGGCGCGGTCGAGCGCACCGAACGCGCCACAGTCTGATGCGCCGCTCACGTCGCGAACGTTGTATCCCACCAGGCGGATCGCGCCGCTCTCGCGGTCGTAGGACGCGCCATGAAGCGTCGGTAGTCCGGCGCTCGAATGGGCATCGGCGGTCGTCAACACGACGGCGATGGGCTGTGATAGCGAACCGATGTAGCAGTTCTTGCCCGGGCCGATGAGATCACCTGCCCCTTCGACGCTCAACCGAATGCGCAGTCGTAGGTGTATACCGACGTCGCCCGTGAACGGGTCGATCGTACCGACCGCACCGCCTACTGGTTCAAACTCGTAGGTGTGAACCTGATCACCGCCGAGCGGTATCGCATCGTTCCAAGCCCAAACGGCGGGGATGTCGATCCCGGATGCAGGAATGATGAAGCGACCATCGCCGTCGACCGTTCCCGAAATCACAGCCGGCCGTTGCTGTTGAAGTCCTGCTTTGTCCTCGCTCGCGTCTTGCTCCGACACGCAGTCGACATCGGCCGGGTAGTCGATCGTCGCATCTTGCACGCCGCGACCGAGTGCCGAGTGATCGTCGTTGTTTATGCCATCGGAGCAGGCGGGCGCTCCGTCGGCGTTCCAAGCAAAACCGAGATTGGCTCGTGCAGGTCGAACGATGCGGTTGTTGAAAATTGCTTCGAGGCGATCGAATACGAGACGTACTTCACCCGGATTGCCGACGACGGCTCCATCGGCCGCGCTTCTCACGCTGCCCCCGTCAGCCATCACACCGACGACCGACTGCGCATGAACCGGCGCTGCGAAGGGTGCGGCGGCAAGCAAGACCAACCAGAACGGCCGGAGCAGCAACGCAAGGCGGCCCACCCTACTGCGCCGAATTGCCCCTTGCAGACAGTGAATCCCAGACATCGACTCGAACATTACTCGATTGAACCACGAGCGTACGGCCGAACAAAAGCGCACGGCTCCCGAACGGGGGGCCGCAGACGATTTCCATGCGATTCGGTGTCAAAAACGGTGCCGGCGAACAGCGCGCTCAGTTCTTGAGCGTCACGTCGGGGCGGCGCGCAACGATCAGGCGCCGGATCCCGTCTCGCCAATCGACCGAGGTCGGCCCCAGTAGTTCATGCATCTTGGTCGTGTCGATGGTCACACTGGAGAGCGCTTGATCGCTTTGCTCGAAACTGGGCTCGACACCGACGAGTTCCCCGATGTAGGCGCACCACTGTTCGATGCTCGTAGCGGTACTACCCCCCCAGTTCACAATCGTGGCCGGAACCGACGCGACTTCGAGTAGCTTCGGAAGCATCCGCATGTAGTCGTCTTCGTGTAGCAGGTTGTAGAGGTTCGCCGGTTCACCGCTCACGGGGATGGCCATTCCCGCCAACATCATTTCGAGATGGAAGTAAGGCCAACCGCCATTGTCGCCGTAGGGCACACACAGCCGCGCGATCGTCGTCGGGATGTTCCATTGCCGCGCGGCGAACCGCACCGTCGCCTCAGCGGCGATCTTGCAAATCGAATAAGTCGGGAAGAGGACGCGATGGTTGTCGCCGAGCGGATCCGTTTCTTTGAGCAGATGGTGGCCGGCGGATTCGTACACTGCGGTCGAGGAACAATGCAGCACGGTCTTCGCTCGATTGCAGTGCCCGATCAGCAGACCGATGCCCTCTGCGTTCATGCGAAGATCCTTCTCGAAATCCCCATCCTTAAGAACCGCAAAATTCAGGATACAGTCGGGATCGACCGGGACACCGTCGAAGCTTCCTTCCGCCATATCGGCCACCACCGGCGATGCGCCAGCAGCTTCGACCTGCCGACGACTGCCCTTGCCGCCGTATCGCCCGAGCGCGAGGACCTCATTGCCGCCATCGACCAGAGCACGCGCGATGGGTAGGCCGACCTGGCTGGTCGCTCCGGTCATCACAATCGTCTTACCTGAGATATCTATTGGGGATCGGGACATGGCGGGTTGTTACCTCAGGGTCGGCTATGTCACAACGGCCGCGCCGGGGCCGACGCATCGATACACCCACCGACTGTGATAAGAGAAGCGTTTCCGGGCGACGATCCAAACGGTCGCCGACTCTCGAAAACTTTCGCAAACTTGCGCAAACTTTCGCAGATTTTCGAATGCAACAAGGAAGGCACGCGTTGATACACGCACGCAAACTGGTTCTTCTCAGCTGGCTCTCGCTGGCCGCGATCGTCGTCGCGGCCACTGCGCTGATCGCTTTACCGTGGATCGGGCCCGGCGTCGGTGCGTCGGCAGCATGGGCGGCCGACGACTCTGACGACAAGCCGAGCCAAACCGAGCTCACGACGCCGCTCATCAAAGAGCTCGAGGCCAAGCTTGCCGAGGTCTCGACGCGCAGCGCGCTGCCGGCAGCCGCACGCGAGCAGCTAGCGGCCGACTATCGCGTAGCCATCGAAGCCAGGCGGCGAGCAGAGCACTTTCGCCTCAAACGCGAGTACGTCGATCGATTGCTCGACGATGCGCCGGGTAAGAAAGCGGCGCTCGAAGCAGAACTCGACACCCCCTCCGACCCCGTCGATCCGAACATCACCAACGGTGCAGAACTACCGCAGGTCACAGCACGGATCGCACAACTGGAATCAGACCTCGCCACACAGCGAATCGCACAAGAAAAACTCGAGGGCGAGATAGCCCACCGTGCTGAGCGAAGGACGACGCTCCCGCGTGAAGGTAGTGAAGCAAAACTAAAGGCCGACGCATTGCGCGAGCGCCTGAGCACGATCCCTGAAGGCGGCACCGACAAAGAACGCGCGCTGCGTTCGCGACTCTCAGCAGAGCTCGCGGAGAACGAAGCGAAGGCGGAGCTGCACACCCAGGAACTGTTCAGCTACGACGGACGCCGCGATCTACTGGCAACGCGACGCGATGTGGCGATCGCCAGGGTCTCGTACTTGAAGGCCGAGCTTGCTGTTTGGCGCCAAGCATTGGCAGTCCAACGCGAGGCAGCCGGCGAGGAAGCGGCACGCGTAGCGGACGCAGCACGAGAGGCCGCGACCACCGTACACCCCGCGTTGCGTGCGCTCGCTGCCGAAGTGGCAGCTCTCGCAGCGGAGCGTGCTGCTGACGGTGGACTGTCTAGTAGACTGACTGCGGTGGAGGAAAAACTGGCCGTCGCTCGCGCAAGGGGACCAGCGTTACGCAAGCGGTTCGACGGCATCCGGACCAAGGCGGCCATCGTTGGCTACTCGAACGCCATCGGTGCGCTGCTGCGCAAAGAGAAACAGAACCTTCCGCAGTTCAGTCCAAGTTCAGCCCGAGCGCGGCAAGCGGCCATCGCCGAAACCCAGTTCAGAATGATCGAGCTGGAAGAGCAGCGTCGCGGCGTCGGCAGTGTCGCCGCAGCCGTCGACGAGATCGTCGCAAGCACTTCGGGCTCGCTGGGCACGGACACCGCCCAGGTCGAGCACGTTGCGTTCGTTACCACAGCACGCGACCTCGTTTCCAAAAAGCGAGAGTACCTCGACGGGCTCATCAATAGTTACGACAAGTATTTCTTGGCTCTGGTTGAACTCGACGGTGCGCAGACCGAACTCGTCCAGGACGCCGCGCGCTATGAGCGCTACATAGACGAACACGTCCTCTGGATTCGAAACGCGAAGCCACTATGGCCGACGGTGATTCCCGATGCTGTCGAGGCAGCCCTCTGGCTCGCACATCCACGCGGCTGGGCCGAGGTCGCGGCGAGCTTCTATCGAATTGCGACACAACAACCGGGCTTCCTCGCGCTGGCCACTAGCATGCTCGCCCTACTCTTCTACTGCCAAGGTCGGCTGCGTCGGTTCGTCCGAGCTCGGGGGAAACGCGCGCGCACGCCGGGCGACGAGCGAGCAATCGATGCCGTGGCGATTTTGGCAGCGAGCCTGCTGGTCGCTTTCGCATGGCCCGCGCTGATGAACGTCGCATCGTATGTGATGCTCGCCGGGCACGACGAGCGCGCGCCGAATCTCATCGTCGCGCTCGCCAAAGCCCTCTCGCAAGTGGCTGCTGTCCTTTTCTCGTTCGAGTTCCTACGCCAGCTTTGCCGAAAGGGCGGACTGGCCGAAACGCACCTGGGTTGGTCCCGTGCCCGAATTGAAGCGATTCGTCGGCACGCGGCGTGGGCGCTTCCAACTGGGATAGCGGCGGTTCTCATCACGCTGCTATTCGAAGGCCACGGCGAAGCGGATTGGCAGAACTCGCTCGGGCGCATCGCGTTCATTACGTCGATGGGCGTGCTCACCGTCTTCGCCCATCGCGCGCTCATGCCCGCGCCGTCAGCACTGAGCGTGCAGGCGCCTTCCCTACCGCTCATGACGGCGGGTCTCGTCAGACTCGCGGGAGTAGGCGGTCCTATCGTATTCGCGCTTCTCGCGGCGAGTGGTTGGTATTTCTCCGCCCTACAGTTGGCAGCGAACGTCCCGGCAACGAACTGGCTCATCGTAGGCATAGCCGTAGCGGATCGGCTGATACTTCGCTGGCTGCGACTCGCCGAACTGAATCTGCGCCGCGAGCAAGCACGCACCCAACTCGCAGAAGCGCGCAAGCGCGAAGAACGAAAGTCCGGCGAAGGGCTGGTCGAGCACACGGACGCGATGGAAGAGCTCCCCGACGTAGCAGCCGTCAGCGCCCAAACCAGACAGCTCGTGCGCGCCGTTCTCGGTACCGTGGCTGCGGTCGGCCTATTCGCCATCTGGGGCGACATGCTCCCTGCATTCCGACTGCTCGATCGCGTAGAACTCTGGACCGTCCGTGAAACTCTCGTCGTCACGCTGGCAGACCTACTCGTCGCGCTCGGTTGCTTTGCCGGTGCCGCGCTTGCAGCGCGCAACATACCGGGCTTCCTTGAGATCGCCGTGTTGCAACGACTGCCGCTCGATGCGGGCGTTCGCTACGCCGCGCGGGCGATCTCGCGCTACCTCATCGCCATCACGGGCACGATGTTCGGGTTCGGCGCGCTCGGTCTGGGTTGGACCGACGTCCAATGGCTGGTTGCCGCCATGACGGTCGGACTAGGCTTCGGCTTGCAGGAGATCTTCGCGAACTTCGTGTCGGGAATTATCCTACTGTTCGAACGGCCGATTCGAGTCGGAGATACCGTAACGCTCGGGACTACGACCGGCACCGTCTCCAGAATTCACACGCGGGCGACGACGATCACCGATTTCGACCGCAAAGAACTCATCGTCCCGAACAAGGAATTCATCACCGGACAGCTGATCAACTGGTCTCTGTCCGACAACGTGTTACGTGTCGTCATCAATGTAGGCGTCGCATACGGTTCCGACGTTCAACTCACCGAAGCCAAACTCTTGGAAACCGCCAAGGAATGCCCCTACGTACTGGTCGATCCACCGCCGAGTGTTTTGTTCGATGCGTTCGGAGGCAGCTCACTCGACTTCCAGCTGCGGGTATTCATCGCGAGCTTCGACGACTGGCTGCGAACGCGGCATGCGATGCATAAGGCGATCGATGCGAAGTTCCGCGAGGCGGGCATCGAGATCAGCTTCCCGCAGCGAGACTTACACCTGCGAAGCGTGGATTCGCCGATCCTCGTAAAAGTCGAAACCTGAGCGAGCGCGTTATTTCTTTGCGGAGTCCGGCGGGGCCGCGGAATCTGAAGGATCTGAGGCAACCGAGGAAGCCGTCACAACTTCGGACGCCGCGTCGCCATCTTCCTCGACAATCAGCGACGCCGACTCTACGAAGCGCCGGATGTGCTTCATGTGGAGGATACCGAACACGTCGTTGATGATCGGTACGACTTCGTTGACGACATCCCAGATATTCGCGCCATCGAGGTCCTCGAATCTCGTTGCGAAGATGGCGACCTCTTCCTCCAGAAGTTGAAGAGAGAGTCTGTTCAACATCTCCCAATCCTCAGGGCGCCAAGTACCGTCGGGGCGCTTCACGACCTCACGAATTCTGGCCATCCCCTCGAGGATAGTAACGTCCTCCTCAGAGATGACGGCACGGTCGTCCTCGCGCACAACCGAGATCACATCGCGTTCAGCCAGTAGCGCAAGATCGCTGGCCGACATTCCCAATCGCGCGCAGACGGCGTCGGCGTCGTTTGGTGTACCGCCGGCCAAATGACCGCGCGACGCATACTCTTCGCGCAGCGTCCCGAGCAACGCCTCCTGGTCACGGCTGAATGGGGCGGTATCTCCGTCGGCGAGAATCGCCTTGATCGCCTTGAGCGGCAGGAAACGCTCGTCCTGAAGCTTCCTGATGACGGCGAGGCGCTCGACGTGGGATTCGTCATACCACGCCATATTGCGGCTCTTGCGAACCGGTGCCGGGAGTAGCCCCTCCGAAATATAAAAGTGAATCGTGTCCCGACTGACCCCCGAATGGGCCACCAGGTCCTTCATCTTCAGTAGCTCGCCCATCTGCCCCCGCCCGTTGTGATGACTGTTCATAGCTTTGCGGGCCGTCTGCGGCGAATCCTAGCTCTCACCCCCCACCCCTTCATCAAGTAGTACTCCACACAAAGTGTTTACTCAACACTTCTACCACATGCGAATCGCACAATGCGCAATCTTTTAGGGAAAAATGAGTTTGACATGAGGGAGCAAAGTAGCCTAGAAGCTAAGTATTGAGTGACACTTAATACTTAACACTGCGTTCGGGGCTGTGATGGACAGCCGCCGAATCGGGAGGGCCAGACCATGAATACACACGAAGCCAAGCAAGGACGCATCAGCGCCACGGACTACATTCTAGCCGCGGCATTCTCGGCGCTCTGGCTGCTGACCGCGACGTTCGCGCACGCCCAGACGCTCACCAGCGACCAACAAAAGTGCGTGACGTCGCTCCACAAGCGCGGCGCGAAGGTCGCCGCGACCCAAGGCAAAGAGAACACGCGATGCATCAAGGATGCCGGCCGCAAGAAACTCATCGGACAAACCGCCCAGGAGTGTCTCGAAGCGGATCCGCGCGGGAAGGTACAGAAAGCAACCACCGCCACTCTGACCACAGAGACAAAAAGCTGTACGGCCCCTCTGCCGCCTTACGGATACACATCGGGCAACACAGTGAACGCGTCGATGGTCGACGACGAGCTCGGACTCGTTGACGACACGTTCGGCGACCCGCTCGAAACCGCCATCATCATCGCGGCCATCGATAGTGACGGCGCGAAATGCCAGGCAGCGGTATCGAAGGCATACGAGAAGGTAGCCTCCACGCGCAACAAGGAATTCAATCGCTGCGCGAAAGGCGGCCTGAAAGCCGGCACCATCGACGAAAGCAGCGACCTCGCCGCCTGCATCGGCGTGGACGCGCGCGGCAAAGTAGGGAAAGCAAAACAGAAGACGGTCGACACAGCCATCAAGCGCTGCGCAGGCGTCGATCCGGCCGACGCATTCCCGTCACTGTGTTCCTCTTCCGCAGATACGACGGCGCTGGGCAACTGTCTCGCAGCAGCGGCCGACTGCAGAACCTGCCGTGCGATCAGCTTTAGCGGCGCGGTCATCGGTGCTTGCGACGAATTCGACGACGGTATCGTAAACGGCAGTTGTGCTCAGTGCGGCAACGGTAACATCGACCCCGGTGAAGAATGTGACGACGCCGAGGCCAACTCCGATACGACGCCGGACGCATGCCGAACCACCTGCGCATTACCTACCTGCGGCGATTCGGTCACGGATACGGGCGAAACCTGCGATGACGGTGGAGATAGCCCAACCTGCGATAGCAACTGTACTCCAGCCGTCTGCGGCGATGGAACGACGAACACGGTAGCAGGCGAATCTTGCGATGAAGGCGGCCCCGCCCTCTCTTGCGACGGCGACTGCACGCCAGTCGTTTGCGGGGACGGCACGACGAACCCCGCGGCGGGCGAAGGCTGCGACGACGGCAACACGACGCCGTCGGACGGCTGCGACGCGCAATGCGATTGCGAAGCAGGGTTCTCCGGACCCAACTGCCAAGCGGATCTTTGCCCCGCATCCACAAGCGTGTTCCTGCATGCGCAGACGACGGGCATCCCATGTCTCACGAACGGCGACTGTTCGATAGGCGTCTGCAATACGACAGTCGAACGTTGCACGACGGTGACCGAACTGGACTCCGGCTGGACGGGCATCGCCCATGACTCCGACGTGAACGACGGTGTCGTGACGTTCGCCAACCTCCACTGCATCGGGCCTTTCGACGGCGGCTCGCCCGAGCCTTGCGGCGACTGCTTCGTCACCGGTCTCGAAGCTGCAGGCGGCTCGTGCCGCTGTGCCAACGACAACACCCAACGCTGCGACGAACCGTTCTCGCCCGATGTCGATGACTGCGGCGGCGCGAACTGCGATTGCTACCTTGGACCGCCGCTCCCGCTTTCGTCGGGAAACACGCCGGCGTGCATCGTCAATCGATTCGCCGCCGACCTCTCAGGAACGGTCAACGTGGACACGGGCGACGCTCGCACCACAGTCAATCTGAAAGCGGTCGTTTTCCTTGGCGAAAGCATCATCCAACCGTGCCCCTACTGCTCGAACGACCCAGTTCACGGCGACGGCAAACGTGGTGGCACGTGTATCGGCGGTGCCAACGACACCCTTGCTTGCGACGTGGACGCGGTGAACCAAACATTCCCGGCGCCGTCCGGCGCGGGCCACAGCCTCGACTGCTTCCCGAGTACGGGCAAGAACGTGTCGGGCACCGGTCTGACCATCGACCTCGAACAGACCACCGGATCCGCGGCGCTCGGCTCAGCGGTACCGTGTGGATTCACGGGCAGTCCTGAACTCTGCCACTGTGGTGTCTGCGACGGGAATTCGACACTGCCCTGCACGCAGGACGCCGACTGCGGCCAGCAAGGCCCGTGCCGGTCGACAAGCCAAACGAATCCGCGACCGAACCAATGCAGCGACCTGGTCTGCACGGATATCGGCGGGGGCGAAGGAGAGTGCCTGGCCGGACCGCTCGCGAGGTTCTGCGACGGCATCACACGCGCGAACGGCGATGGATTCGTAAGTTGCCTGAACAACGGCGACTGCACGGCCAGTAGCTGTGGTCCCGTGAGCTGCGGCGCCTGCACCCTCTCGAGCAATCGTGAGTGCTTCCAACCCACGATTTCTGCATCAGGCACCCCCCATCCTGATACCCCGATCTCGGCTTCGTTGTTCTGCGCACCACCTACCGCGAACGGCGCAATCAACACGGTCGCCGGCCTTCCCGGCCCGGGACGTGTCATCAATCAAAGTACGACCGTCGCCAACTGCGCACTCGCCCCGAGCTTCGCCTACGCGGCGGGTGTCGGCGGATGCCCCGCTACTACCACAACGACGACAACACTCAACACGACTACCACAACAACGACGACGCTAGACACAACGACAACCACGTTGCCGATCGTTTGCGGATTGACGTTCCCGGTCTGCAACGGCGGATGCGGTGCGGGACTCAGCTGTCAGATGTCCGGCCTGGCGTGCGAGTGCTTGCCGTAGCGACCACCCCATCATGGTCGCTATCGCACTCGCCAACAGGGCGGCACCGAACGGCCCTCCGGTGCCGCCCTGTTCACTGACTCGATCGAAGCGGAGAACAAAGATGACTAAGAGAACAACGAGAAGATTCCCCTTGATGATGGCCATGTGCGCACTCCTACTGACTGGTGCGCCCTCAGCCGAGGCCCAAACCGACACAGAGACGGCGTGTAGGCGCAGCGTATCGCGAGCCGTCGAAAAGTACTCAAAGATCACCCTCAAAACGATCACGAAGTGCCATTCAAAGCGCAGCAAAGGTCAAATTGGTCTCTCGATAGATTGTAATGACATCGCGCAGGCAGACCTGAAAAATCGGATCGAATCGAAGAGAGACAAGCTGCGCGAGACGATCTCCGGCAGTTCCGCTGACTGCGCCGGTCAATCCGCAGTACTTGCTCAATTTGTTCGATGCCCGTCTCCGGGAGCCGCAAGCGATGACGGCGGCCCAACCGACGGTATCGACGATGTCTTCGAACTGAGCGAGTGCATGATCTCGCTCACCGATGCACTCGCGGGAAGGCTGGCACGCCGCACCTTGGGGGCGCCAGAGACGACGCTCGGCACTGAAGGCGAAAAATGCCAGCGCACGATCGGCAAAGGCATCGCCAAGCTCTCGCGCACCTTCTTCAAGGAACGCGGACGCTGTCAGCTAGCGCTCGACAAATCGCAGGCAGGACTGGGATACGGCTGCACCGACTACGATGCGCGTGGCAAGATCGCGAAAATCGGCGCGAAGCTTGCTGCGTCTATTCTCGCGCGCTGCCAAATCGATGACTCGCCCTTTCTCGATCTGCGCCACGAACTCGACGCTTTCCTATCCTGCGGCGATACACCGGCGCAGCTGAGCACCTGCACGGTCGACCAAATCGGTAACCGCATTGGCGCCGGCATGGTCGCCATGACCTACGAATTGCCCGCCGTGTGCACCGCAGGCGGTCTCGTAAGAACCGTACTCGCTGCTGCCGGCGACGAACTGAGTAAAACCGTACTCAGCACCGGCTGGACCGGTACCGCCCACAATGTCGACCTCCCGAACCGATTCATCGAGCTGAACGACATCGTCTGCGATGCCGACTGCGCGAACTGCACGCTCACGCTCGACACAGACAAGGATGGGTTGACTGCACCTTGCCGCTGCGAGGGCGACTCGACCGCCACCTGCGACAAGGTCAATGTGCCCGATCCCGACAACTGCGGCCCGATCAACAATACCTGCAACTGTAATTTCGGTCCGCCGCTCTCACTGTCGTCAGGCGGCGTTCCCGTCTGCATTCTCAACCGGTTCACCGCTGATCACATCGGAACGGTCGATCTCGGTACGGGCCAGTGGATCGATGCCTTCACCCTCAACTCCAAAGTCCACCTTGGCGACAATACCGCGCTACAGCCCTGCCCCATTTGTGAGAATGACATCACTCCCTTGGACGGCGTACGCGACGGCAGCTGCTCCGGCGGCGTTCGCGCCACACTGCCGTGCGACACGACGGCTATCCACCCGGACTTCGGCCCGATGAGTCACGAGTGCCCGCCGGCATCCGTGACCAACGTGAGCGGTAGCGGCCTCGTCATACCATTGGCGTTGAGCGATCAGGACTCCGTGCTCAATGCGGAACTCCCCTGCGATAGCCCGGCGGGTGCCGAATGCCACTGCCGTGTCTGCAGCACGGACGCGAACATCGGCTGTAGTTCGAACGACGACTGTACAGCTGCCGGCGCCGGCGAATGTACGGGTGGCGGCGGCGCGGGCGTAAGCCCCAACGGCTGCAGTGACGGCGTATGCAACGCGGACGGGTATTGCGACGTCGGACCGATCGACACGTATTGCGACGGAATCACCCGCGCGAACGGCAACGGTTTCATCGAATGCACGACAACGGCCGACTGCACTCCGCTCGGTGCCGGCTCATGTACTCTCGAGCAGAAGCGCGCCTGCTACCCGGATCCACTCATCCAGGAGGCGTCGCCGGGCGTCCTCGAAGCAGATCTCAGTGCAACGTTCTGCATCGCGGCAACCACGAGTGCGGCGGTGAATCAGTCGGCCGGCCTTCCGGGACCAGGCGTGCTCACGCTCAGCACCGAGTTCGACCCGACCTGCGCCTCCGACCCATCGCTCAGCTGGGAACTCCCGAGCGGCGCGAACTGCGGAACACCGCCCACCACGTTACCACCGCAACTTTGCGGTGATTCGTTCCCGATCTGCGGCGGTGAGTGCCCCGCAGGCCTGGTGTGTGAAGTCGACGGTCTCGCCTGCATCTGCAACACGCCTCCGACGACGACAACGACGACTCTGCCGGTCCCGGCCTGCGGCGACACCGTGTTTCCCGTCTGCGGCGGAACCTGCGCACCAGGACAGTCGTGTCAGGGAACGCTGATCGGAGCACCGTGCGAATGCTTGCCATAGCCATGAAGGAGAGCGTCATGCCAGCAAAAGACAGATTCCAGATCCTATTGACCATCACCTTCACAATCATCGCGATGATCTTCGCGACGGTGTCGCGTGCGAATGCGCAAACCGCGCAGGAGCGCGAGTGCCGCAGCGAAATTGCAACCGCGAACGGCCGCTACGTTCAGGCAGTACTGAAATCAATCTCGAAATGTCACAAGAAGCGCAGTAAGGGGAAAATCGCCCCAAGCGTGAACTGCAACGACCCCCTCGAAGCCGATCCGGTAGACAGGCTGGAGAAGCAGCGAGCGAAGCTCCGTAGTGTGGTCGATGGGAACGCCTGCAACAGCTCGCCGTCTCTGCTGGCGCAGTACCCGAGATGCCCGTCACCCGGCGCGGCCGTCGACGACGCGGCCGCGACCGACGGCATCGACGACTACTCCGAGTTGGCCGAGTGCATGATCGCACTCGCCGAGGGCGCCGCAGGACAAGTCATGCTCGAAAGCGCGGGCGCGCCGGTCGGCGCGCTCACCCGTAGTGTCGCAAAGTGCCAAACGACCCTCGGCAAGTCCGCGCGCAAACTCACGAAGTCCTATTCGAAGGAACTCCGCGCCTGCCAAAACGAGCTCGACGAAGCCGGCAGCGGTTTGGGCTACGGTTGCAGCGGCGCAGACCCGGACGGGCGCATTGCGAAAACGACCTCGAAGCTACTCTCGATCATCGACAAGCGCTGTAACGTCGATGACAATCCGCTGCTCTCGCAACGTGCGGAACTCAACTCGATCCAAGCCTGCGCGGACTCTACCGCGGGGCTCGGATCATGCTTGATCGACGCGGCGGGCGATCAATTCGGCGCAGGCCTCGTTGCCATGTCCTACGGGCTCGCATCGAGCTGTCGCGCCGGTAGCATCGCTCGCACGTCGTACGCCGGCTACGGTGAGCAAACCACGTTCTCCAGCTTCAGTGCCGGATGGAACGGAATCGCTCACGGTATCGATCTAACCGACAAGTTCCTGGACTTCCTGTCGATCAGTTGTGATTCGGATTGCGCGAACTGCGCCTTAGCCACCGATCCTCGCAAGGGCACGGCCGAGTCGACGTGCCGTTGCGCGAATGACCCATCCGTAAGCTGCGATACGATCAACGACACCGACGCCGACTGCGGCGCGGTAGACAACGTGTGCAACTGTTACTTCGGGCCACCAGCCGCGGTTGCCGCAAGCGGCGCACCGGCATGCATCGCGATCAAGCTCCTCGGCGATCACAGTGGAACGGTAGACCTCGGCACAGGCGAGTGGAGCGACTCTGTGGACCTCACTGCCGTGATCTACCTCGGCACCGACCTCTCCCAGCCCTGCCCCGTATGCAGCGGCGATACGCTGGCGAACGATGGGGTACGTGACGGGACCTGCGCAGGCGGTGATGAAAACGGACTCCCTTGCGACACGAACGCGCAGCAGCCGACATTCGGTCCGTCGAGTCTCGACTGTCAGCCCTCTGGGCTGACGAACATCAGCGGTGGCGGCCTCGCACTATCGGTTGACCTCAATACCGAGTATGCAGAAATGCCGTTCACGCTCCCGTGCGACACAGCCGGCGAGAGTTGCCCCTGTCGTGTGTGTTCGGGAGATTCCAGCGTCGGGTGTCACGACGATTCAGAGTGTGCAGCACTCGCGCTCGGAACCTGCACCGGGGGCGGCGGCGCCGGCGTTCAGCCGAACGATTGCGCCGACCGCATCTGCAGTCCGTCCGGAGTCTGTGACGCCGGCCCGACCGACAAGTATTGCGACGGCCAGACCTACGCCAACGGCCGAGGCTACATTTCCTGCGTGTCGGATGCCGACTGCACCGCGCTCAGCGCCGGCAGCTGCACCCTCACGGAGAACCGCCGCTGCTTCCCCGACCCAATCGTGGTCGACGGACGACCGGGCGTACTGGGGGCCAACCTCGGAACCAACTCTTGCATCGGGCTCACCAGCAGCGCGGTGATCAATCAGGCCAGCGGCCTTCCGGGCGCGGTGCGCGTAGCCCTCGAGGCTGACATACGGCCGCGATGCGCAAGCTCCCCCTCGGTGCGCTGGGACCCGCCCACGGGCGCGACCTGTACGACGGTGAGCACCACCACCACCACCACCCTCGTTCCGCCTCTGCCGTGCGGAGACGCCTTCCCGCTGTGCGGCGCGGGCGAATGCCCCCCGGGTGAGACTTGCCAGACATCAGGCCTGGCATGCGCCTGCACTCCGTGATCCCCGCGGACTGCAAGCACACGGCCTGATCGGTGGGGCGGCGTTTCCGGCACGCCGCCCCACCCTTTCCTAAAGCATCTGGACAAGCGCTAAGGACCGATCATAGGATGTAGCGAGAGGGCCACCTCTCATTACATTCCGTGATTGACTTCTCTTCATTCGTATCGAGTCGTGCGGCTATCACGGCAACCGCTTTCGCGGTCGCGGTCGCGGTAAGCGTCATTCCCGTCACGCCCATCGCGCCGCGCGCTGCCAACGCGCAGTCTGCAGATGATGCCAAATGCCGACAGACGATCGCGAATGCCGTCGCTCGCTACACGCGAAGCGCAGCAAAAGTCGTCGTCAAGTGCCACACGAAACGCAGCCGCGGAAAGATCGTTTCGACCGTGAACTGCAACGATGTCGTACAAGCCGATACGAAATCGAAACTGGTCTCCAAGCGCGCGGCGCTGACTTCCTCCATTACCAGTTCGTCGAGTGCGTGCATTGGCTCTTCGGTACTCCCGCTGTTTAACCGTTGTCCGTCTCCTGCTCAGACTAGCGACGACGGTGAGGCAACCTCCGGGATAGATTCCTTCGAGGAAGTCGGAGCCTGTATGGGAGCACTGGCTGACGGGTTGGTAGGACAGACCATGCGCGAGTCCATGGGATCGCCGGCTGCGGCACTACCCAAGCGGGCGAGCAAGTGTCAGAGGACCGTTGGCAAGAGCACTTCCAAGCTTCTGGACAGAACACTGGCGGCACGCATCTCCTGCCAACGCGCGAAAGACGACGCCGCGATGGGCATGAGTTACTCGTGTCGCGGCGCGGACGAGAACGGCAAGGTAGCCAAAGAGCTGACTAAGCATACCGACCAGCTGGTCAAGCGCTGCGACCTCGATGAGTTTCCCACGCTCAGTACAGCGGCTGAAATCAATGCGCTTCGCGCTTGCGGCGACCATCTCGCTGATCTGATCGACTGCTCGCAAGACACCACCACGGCATGGGCGGACGGATTGATCGCGGCTGCTTACGCGCTTCCTGCACAGTGCAACGTCGGTAGCGTAGTAAGAATCTCGAACGCGTCTTACGGCCAGCAGCTGACCGACTCCAGCTTCAGCGGAGGTTGGCGCGGCGCCGGGCACGACATCGATCTGACCGATCGCTTTCGCGAGTACATCGCACTCGACTGCGATGATGATTGCGCCGTCTGCACGCCGAGTCTCGATCCCGTGAAAGAACAGGGAGACTCATACTGCCGCTGCGACAAGGACGCATCGCTCAGCTGCGACGTCGTCGACGGCGCCGACGTGGATGATTGCGGCGCCACGAACAACCACTGCACTTGCTATCTAGGTCCACCTGTCTCTATCGCTGCCGGCGGCGCTCCTGCATGCATCAAAATTCGCATCGACGAAGGGCACGACGGTATCTTCGACGCAGGGACCGGCGAATGGGTCACCAACGAGATCGGCCTCACAGCCGTGATGCACCTCGGAGGGAATCTCTTCACCCCATGCCCACTGTGCGTGGGCGATGTAACCACGGCAGACGGAGTGCGAGACGGGATCTGTGACGATGGTGAACGCAGCGGACTCGCCTGCGACACAACGACGCAGCACACCACGTTCGGTCCCTCGAGTCACGACTGCCCTCCTAGCTTGACGACGAATATCAGCGGTACGGGGCTCTCCCTCAACATCGACATCCATACGGGTACCTCTTCACTCCCGTACGCACTGCCCTGCGACAATCCACCGGGCGGACTGTGCCCCTGTCGCGTCTGCTCCGGTGCGCCCACGTTGGGGTGCTCTGATGACTCAATCTGCACCGCCGCTGGTGCGGGCATCTGTACCGGAGGCGGAGGCGCGGGCGTACGCCCGAACGAATGCAACACCGGCCTCTGCGGTCCCACGGGGCGCTGTACGAACGGTCCGTCCGACAAGTTCTGCGACGGCATCACCTATGCGGACGGCCGCGGCTATCTGACCTGCGCAACCGATGCCGACTGTACCGTGCTCGGCGCCGGCAGTTGTACGATTACCGAGCAAAGGCGCTGTTTCTCGGACCCCATCATCGCGCAGGGCAACTTCGGTCTGGGCGGTGGCACGCTCGGCACGGTTTCCTGTATCGGGCTGACCAACAGCGCGGTGATCAACGAAGCAACTGGTTTGCCGGGCGCAGTGCGAGTAACGCTAGAGTACGATTCCGAGTATCGTTGTGCGGGCGACTCCGGGCAGGTTTACGAACCACCGACGGGTGCGAATTGTTTTGCTGCCACGACCACCACGACGACGACGACGACCACCACGACGACCACCACCACAACAACAACGACGACTCTCGCCGGGCCCGCATGCGGAGATACATTCCCTACGTGCAATGGTGACTGCCCGCCGGCGATGTCTTGCGGCCTGAGCGGCCTCGACTGCGTGTGCAGCTAGAAGATCCGCGCGACAGCCTGCCGCCGGGCTGTTAAAATATGGGGAGTATGAACGCTCCCTCACAATTTGCGCGGATACGAAATTGCGGGCGCCACGCGATCGTATCGACATTTGCCTCCGTAGCCTCCATCGCCTTCATCGGTCTGTTTTCGAGTGCGCACGCCGCGCAGGTAACGATCGTCAATCTCGATAGCGTCGACGAAGGTCTCAATGACCCGACCTCGGCTCTCCCAACGGGAGGCAATACCGGTACGACGCTCGGGGAGCAGCGGCTTATCGCATTGCAGTATGCCGCCGACCGGTGGGCGGAGCTTCTGCGTAGCCCGGTCGAAATCCTGGTCGATGCCCGCTTCAATCCGATGGGAGGCGACGCTCTGACTGCACCGGTCGGTTTCGCCAATACCAAGTCCTCGCATCGAGATTTCGTCGGCGCTCCCGCCGCCGAAACCTTCTACGTCGCGGCGCTCGCGAACCGCCTTGCGCGCACGGATCTCAATCCGACGAACCAAGACATCCGCATCCGATTCAATAGCGACGTTGACGGTCTGGACGCACTGGGGCCGCGCCGTTTCTACTACGGCCTGGATGCAGCACCGGGCGCAGACATCGATTTCGTTACTGCGGCACTTCACGAATTGGCGCACGGTTTGGGTTTTGTGGATCTTGCCGACCTGGAGATCGGCGAGAATCGCGCCTGTCCCGTGCAGCCGGAGGAAGGCTGTACGGATGCCTATTTACGCAATCTGCGCGATGAAACGACGACCCCGGCGCAGCTATCCGACATGGACTCCCAACAACGCAGTTCCGCGGTAAGAAACGAACCGAATCTCGTCTGGTCCGGCACGTCGGCTAGTGGAACAGCTGCCGGACTCACCGGAGGGATCGATCTCGAAGACCGTATCATCCTCCATGCTCCCGCTACGTTCGCACCGGCGGTATCCGCCGTACACGTAACGACGGACGTATCACCTGCACAGCTAATGGAGCCGAGCTACACGGGTGCGATCCACGACCTCGTTCTCGCATCGTTGATGCTCCGAGACACCGGCTGGTTGCTTACTCCAGACACGACGACGACCACCACGACCTCGACAACTACGACCTCGACGTCGCTTCCCCAAGGCGAGTGTGGAGATCCGTCGGGAGACGGGGACATTACTTCGACGGATGCGCTGATCACGCTCAACGCTGCCGTAGGGTTGGTCGAATGTCCGTTGAGCGTCTGCGATGTCGACGCAGGCGGTACCGTCACGTCCACCGATGCAGTACGCGTGCTGAGATTCGCCGTCGGCGAAGATCTGATTCTGGACTGTGGCGCAGGCTAGCGCGTTTCGCCGGGCGTGAGCGCGGTGAAACATTGCGGATGGAACCGCAACGACTCGAGCGTCTCGATCATCTCGAGCGTCGGACCGTCGATCACGTTCATATCACTCGAAGCCCAATCGAACGACAGCACCCAGGGATCGAGCCACAGCGAAATGATCACGTGTCGCTGGTCAGCGGGGGCTTGGGTTTCGGCGCGCTTACGCTTGCCGCCGGTCCCCGTCCATTCCCACTGCATCCACAGGGCTTGCTCGACGCTGGCAAATTTTGGCGGTTTGGTGACTTGGAAGTCGAAGTTCGGTCGAATGTACTCGAGTTCGTAAGCGAGGAAGGCGCGTAGAATCTCCTCAGCTTCCATACCGCCCGCCGCGAAACGCTGCGAGCGATTGTCGCTGAAATACATGTTCAGCACGAGGTCGCCGCGCGACCAGCGAACGCGTTCCGCGGTCGATTCCTCGAAGATCCAATCGCTGCCCTTTAGATCGGTACTGAAACAGGGAAGACCTTCCCAGTTGTGCGAGTACGTATAACCGGTGTCGGTGACTCGATTGATGTACGCGGGAGCTTCGGACTGCATGCGCTTGGCCTGCGCGGTGCAGCCGGTCAGGGAAAGCGGCATGAGCATCGGCGCCAGCGACGCGAGAAGTGCCAGTGTACGGATACCGTGAAAGCGCGAACGCGCGGATCTTATGAAACTGCCGACCATGGAGCTATCCCACTCCCCCTATCCTCGTTCCAACTTCCTCGTTCCAACTCTATCCCCGCCCCCGGGGTGCGGCGGTGGCGGAGAGGGAGGGATTCGAACCCTCGGTGGAGTTTAACCCCCACACTCGCTTAGCAGGCGAGCACCTTCAGCCACTCGGTCACCTCTCCGTTGTGCGCAATGAGCACAAGGCGCGCAAGCGACTACCCAACATACCTGATGTCGATGGGTTCACAACCGCATGGCATCTGCGTCATCTCGCCCGTCAGACTCTTCATCGCACGCGTTTCCAACGTGACGATTGCGTGCCGCGGGGTGCGCGTGATTGTCCAACCTTGACGATGAGACAAGCATAACTTGTTGAAATTCAAGGCATCTCGTCATGGCATAGCCGTTGCTTCTATCCGAACGGCCGGACCAAACACCGGCCGCTCATACTAATGGAACAAACGACGACGACCCCAGGCACCAATTCAGATCCCAGGAAAGGCGGCGGCAACGTTGTCTCGCTGGCCGACGCTCGAACGCGTCGCCCGCGGTTTGCGCGACGCACTCCGAGACCGGCCGGCGACTCGCTGGATCTCGAAGGTCTCGATGTCGATCGCATGAGCCAGGGGGCACGCGAACTGTACTGGTTCAACGTGAACCGTTACGCGCGTCGTCTCTTCCTGGCTTCGTCCGATGCGAGCATCATGAGCGCGCGTAGCCCGTACGCGGAGATCAGTGCGGAGCATGTTCAGCGTGCCGAAGAATGGCGTCGTCGGTCCGAGCGTCGCAACGCTCGCCAGCTGGGAATCACGTTCGTGCTCGACGCGATGTTGATCCTCGGGGCCGCGGTGTGCGGAGCGCTCGCCACCGGCCCGGCGTTTCTCGACCCCGCCGGGCCATACCCGTTGGCAGCCGCGGTGACGATTACCGCGGCACTGTTTCTGCTCAAAGAATGGGTAACGGCGACCGAGTAAGCCGCCGCGGTTCAATCAACCGTTAATGTCGGACGAGCTGTACGAACGAACGCCGGATGGCCGGTGTCCTTCGCGACGGTCGGCATCGCCGATACAGCAGGCTGTGACTGCGCCGCGGGTGACTCCGGCGACTGCGATGCAGCCGCCTCCTCGTTCCCCGTGACCAACTTCAACCGCCTACGGCTGTCCGCACTGATACGCAGCAGCTTACGATCACCGACGGCTACGTCGGCCCCCGTCGCTTCTCCAATCAGATGCCAAGCATCTTGGTATACCGCGTACTTGCCACGGTAAGGCCTCGAGCTCCCCTCACGCATCGACGAGCAAAATGTGAGACCGGTGATTGCTTCCCACGGGATCACGAAAACCGTGACATCCGAGCGCGCCTTGGCGTTAGCCGACGCGAGGAAGCACACGAAGAAATCGCAATATCGATTGTCGATCTTTCCGTGGCGATGGAAGTTGAACGTCCACCGCTTGTAAGTGTAATGCGATAACTCGCCGTTTCTCTTCTTGTAGACTTGCTGCCTATCCGATGTCGGGATCGCATAGCGAACCGCTATACGAACCTTGTCACCGACCAAGAAGTCATAGCCGTCGCGATAGTCCACCGCACGATCCGTGTGTTGGCCCATCGCTTTGAGCGCCATCTCGCAAATGGTCGCTGCATTGGCATGCGTTAGGTTAGGAGCCTGGCTGAGACTCTTCATCTTTCCACCCCACAACAAGTCACCGCCTTGCACGGTGACAGTTTGCCCGCCGTCGATCACGGGCGCCCGCCAAACTGGATGCGTCCGGCTACGGTTTATCCATCGCTCGCCGCACCCAGCACTCGGTCCGTCAGCGCCAGACAGGAAGGTTCCAGGCTCATAAGATCGACGCCTCCCTGTTCCAACCAGACCATCAGGAAAGAGTGAGGAATTCCCAGAACCGTAGTTGCCATCAGTTCCGGGGGGACCCCACCCTTGAAGACTCCATCATCTACGCCTCGCTGGCAAATATCTACGAGACGCATCGTGAAATGTTGCTGCATTTCGAATGCTTCTTGTTCGAGCTGAGACTTCAATTCCCACTGAAATCCGTTGGTCGCCGTGTTGTAGTGGCGAAATGCGCCGGCGACGCTGGTGAAATGCTCAAAGAAGTAAGTGACAGTCGCACGCACTTGCTCTAGAGGACCACGCGCTGCGTCGACGCGTATTTCGATGTTCTCGAAGAAGAGCTTCTGGCCGCGGGATACGACCGCGCGATAGATCTCCTCCTTACTATGGAAGAGATTGTACAGGGTGCCGACCGAGATCTCCGCGCGGTGCGCGATCTCTTCGACCGAAGCGGTCGCGTAGGAGTGCTCATTGAACACGTCCTCCGCGGCGTCGAGCACGAGGTTCATTCGGAACGCGAGTTCTCGCTCTTTTCTGCTCAGCTTCGGCTTTTCCATCGCCTGTCCCAAAGACTGCATACCCCTACGAGTTTGCCGGTCCATTCTAAAAGTTGAATGGGGGTACAAACTAGCCCCCCAGCCACTCATCTGTCAATTAGAATGCTTTGCATTAAATTGTGTCGTCGTATGCCCCCGCCTTGGTGTGTCTCAAAGCCGAAATCTGGCGTCCGTGCACGGCCTGAAGCCTCACTCGCGCTTCTGCATGGACCTGGGCGTGCGGGGAATTCCCTAGGACCACGCCCAGCCGAGACCGCCGGACCTAGCTCGCTCGGGGGGGCGACTCGCTTGAGTACTTTTTTTGAACGTTTCTAAAGGGCCTTGAAAACCGGCAGTTATCTGTTCCGCCTACGACCGTAGTCCAGGGTGGTCTCGGCCTCTGAGACTTAGCCCACACGAGGGGCAGCCAAGCTCGAAAAGACGAGTAAAACCGCGGGCTCGGAGGCGGCATGCTTCTTGTACATTTGGCAGTCATGTCGAAGCCCACGACCGAAACCAACCAGGCCACTCCCACTGTAAAAAACGACGGTTCGCGGCGGCGCCGCAACGAGCCGAATCCGCTGGGGGGCAACTTCATATTGATGCCCTCGCTGCTCGAGTATCTCAGCCCGGATCTTACGCTCCCGGAGCAGTACTTCGATAAGCAGCGAAACGACGACGGCATGGGCGCCGAAAAGTCGCTCATGTATGCCGTTCTCAAAGATGGAATCCGGTGCTTCTACAAGCACGTGGGAGCCACGCGTCGCAAATACAGGAAGATGTCGGCCGAGGCCGAAGAGTGGATCCTGGAAGATACCTGGGATTACCCGTTCTCCTTCCGCGTCATCTGCGACACGCTGGGCATCGATTCCGACTGCCTGCGTGCCCGCCTGGTTGACTGGAAGGACTCAGAACTGGAGAGACGCCGCGTCACGGGCGACACCAAGTCGGTTCAAGTAGGCCGGAGCCCCTTCCCCAGCCCCCTCGACGATTACGACGAGTCGTACAAAGCGGCCGTCGTCGACGATATCGACGGCGACGTCGATCTCTCGGACTCGCAGGGCGCGTCTGACACGGGAGAGGCAGACTTCGAACACGTCAGCCTCGACGACGCGGACTACGGTAAGTACGGCCAGGTAGCCTGAAGATATAGCCTAACGATCACGAACGAAGCGGAGCCCCCTCCCCGCTAAAAGAAACGGCCGGTTGTCACCCTGTGATAGCCGGCCGTTTCTCGTTGAGGTCTTTATCGCAAGCATTTGGGCATTTTCCCCCAAATAGCGTTTGATCTCACTCAGGAAACGAGGGATCGTGATATGGCGTGGCTGTGCCGACCGGCCATCGCCATAGCACGTATCGATGTCCGCTCAGAAGAATTCAGAAGTAGAGAACGCGCTGGCCGCTGCCGTCCGTCGCCTTCTCAGGCCGGTCGTTCGAATCCTGCTGCGCTACGGCATCTCGTACAAGACGTTCTCGGACATCGCCAAGCGCGTCTTCATCGACATTGCCAGCGACGACTTCGCGCTGCCTGGTCGAAAGAACACCGTCTCACGCGTGTCGGTAGTCACCGGTCTCACCCGCCGCGACGTCGCACGCCTCATGTCGGAAGACGGCCCCGACGACACCCCGGTAAGAGAGCAACACAACCGCATCAGGCGCCTGACGGCCGGCTGGACGAACGACTCCGCCTACATCGGCAAGAACGGTCGGGCTCTGAGCCTGCCGCTCGAGGGCAAGCAGGAAGATCAGAAGGCTTCTTTCACGACGCTGGTCCGAACCTACGGTAACGATGTGCCGGTCAGAGCTGCACTGGACGAACTCTTACGCCTGGGCGTTGTCGAGCGGACAAAAAACGATCACGTACGGCTGCTGACACAGGCTTACATCCCGGCCAAAGGCGAGGTCGAGAAGATCGAGATGCTCGGATCGGACGTGGCCGATCTTGCGGCGGCGATCGACCACAACCTACAAGCGTCGCCGAAGCACGCCACGTTCCAACGCAAGGTAGTCTACGACGACCTCCCTCAAGAAGTCATCGACCAGCTCCGCACGGCCGCCAACGAGAAGGGCCAGCGCGTTCTGGAACAAATGGATCGCATGATGAGGCGGCACGACAGAACGACCGCCGATCCGAAGAAAGGCACCGGACGAAAACGCCTGGTTCTCGGCGTCTACGTCCGCGAAATGGACATGCCGGAAACGGGCCGTAGTGCAACGGCTGAAACGGACGCAACGGATGAAACGGATGAACCTGAATAACCTGACGGCGCATAGAGAGAGGCCGACCCGCGCGCGCGCACTGCTAGCGGTCGCGGCGTTGGCGATTCTGACCGCAGTGCAACTGCTCGCATCGTGCGGCGGTGGTGGCTTCGATGGAGGCATTTCGGGTACCGGCGTCACGTTCGGACCGATTACCGGTTTCGGCAGCATCATCGTCAACGACATCGAGTTCGACGTAGATGGCGCAACGGTCGTGCTCAACGGCGCGCCCGCCTCAGCGTCCGATCTCCGCCTGGGCATGCTCGTCACCGTGCGCGGACAGCGCAACTCGACGACCGGTACCGGCGTCGCGGAGAGCGTCGACTTCGACAACGTATTGCGCGGACCGATCGAGGCGGTCGATGTCGGGAGCAGGACGGTGCAGGTTCTCGCCCAAACAGCACGAACCAACGCCGGCACGGTGTTCGAGGGAATTACGCTGGCCACCGCGGCACCCGGCGACATCGTAGAAGTCAGCGGATTCGTCGATGCGGCAGGCATCGTCTTGGCAACCAGGGTCGAGTTCCAACCGGCATCTACGATCTTCGAGATCGAAGGGACGATCGCGCAGATCGATCTGGTTGCCGAAACCTTCTTCATCGGAATGCTGCAGATCGACTACAGCACAGCCGACATCGAAGACGCTCCACCGACCGGGCTGGCGAACGGTCTATTCGTCGAAGTAGAAGCCTTCACCGCGCCCGTCGGAGGACTCCTCATAGCGGTTGAGGTCGAAGTCGAAGACGGCAGTTCCGGCGGCGAAGAGGGCGAAGACGCCGAGATCAAAGGCTTCGTGACCCAGATCGTGTCACCCACGCAGTTCGTTCTGAACGGTACTCAGAACGTCGTCACGTCGGCTGCGACGGAGTATGACGACGGCACCCCCGCCGACCTGATCGTGAATGCGGAAGTAGAGGTGAAAGGCACCTTCGGCCTCGACGGGACGTTGCTGGCCAGCAAGGTCAAGTTCGAGGAGGACGACTAGGCGCCCAGACGCCTAGACAATCGTACCGCCGTCAACGCGAATCACTTCGCCCGTGATGTGCGAGCCGTCGTCGGAGACGAGCATCGCAGCAACGCTCGCAATTTTTTCCGGCCCCGCGAAGCCGAAGCCCTTGAGCGACATGATCCGCTTGAGGTTCTTGAGATTGGCGCCCTCGGGAAACTCGACCTGTTGGGTCATGCCGGTGTTGATCGAGCCGGGTGCGATCGCGTTGCAGCGAACCGGCACGTCGCCGTAGTCGAGCGCAATGTTGCGCGTCAGTGCTACGACTCCGGCCTTCGAGGCGGCATAGGCGGCGCCAAAGGGCTGGGCGGCCAGCGCGGCGGTAGACGCCATGTTCACGATCGCCCCTTTGCTCTCGATGAGATGCGGGAGCGAGTAGCGGCACATGAGCATGGTACCGGTCAGGTTCACGGCCAATACGCGGTTCCAACCATCGAGGTCGATCTCGTGCGTGTTGTCCCAGCGCAAGATTCCGGCGACGTTGCACAACGCGTCTATTTTGCCGAAACGCGATACGGCTTCGTTGATGGTCTGTTCTACCGATGCAGGGTCGCTGACGTCCGATACGCGCGCTTCGACCTCGGTCCCACCGTCACGAAGCGCCGCGGCGACGGACTCGAGCGCATCCGCCGTCACATCGGTGATCAACATGTTTGCGCCTTCTTCGGCAAATCGTTCCGCGATGGCCTTGCCGATGCCCGATGCGGCACCCGTGATGACAGCGGTTCTTCCTTCCAGTCTTCGCATTTCCCGGTACTCTCCTGAAGCCTGCCCGGCTCGGCCGCGCTACGACGCAAAGTTGTTATCCATACCTGACGACGATGCCAATTGGCTCCGTCGCGCGCGCCCCCCCTTCCCTTAGGCTCGAGCGCGGCACAGGATACGCCGGCATTCGTTCTCACGATGACGAAGGAGACGACGCTATGAACAATTGGAAAGTGATCCTGGGTCTGTTTGCGGTCGGCAACCTAGCTATCGGCTTGTGGATGCTCGTCGATCCGATTCACTGGTACCACAATCTGCCGGCGAACGTCCCTGCGACCGGGCCACCGAACGAGCACTTCATTCGCGACATCGGCTGTGTATTCACCATCATGGGCGTAGCACTCGCCATGGCCGCGGTCGTGCCTTCCTATCGAATGCCCGTCATGATCGGCGTGACCGCGTGGAACGTGACACACGCGCTCGTACACGTGGTCGATACCGCTGTCGGCCGTCTCCCTCCCGAACAGTGGCTCGTAGATCTGCCGGGTGTATACGGCGCGGCACTGTTCGTTGTGGGCGTCACAATCGCCCTGAAAAGATCGGGAGAAACGGTCTAGGCGGTAAACGCCGCGGTTTGCAGGTTCGAAGGTTGGCAAGTCCGGAAGTCGGGAAGTTCAGTCCAAGCATGCGGAACACGCTATGATAGTTGCCCTATGCCTTCTACGCTCCCAAGCATGAGTGGCGAGAACGAACTGCAAGCACCGGCATGGTGGGCCCTGCTGGTCGGACTCGCTCTGGCGGCGTTGCCGATCGTGCACTTCAGCGCCGGCGAAGGACACGAGCACGCAACATCAACTTCCGCACCCCACGCCGCGCATCAGGGTGCGGACGACGGCGCCCCCGCGCGAGTCCTGGCGCATGCCGACCATACACCGCACCACGGCGGACAACTCGGGATGGTCGGTCGTCTGCACGTAGAGCTCGTGCAAAAGGGAGACACGATCGAAGTGCACCTGAGCAATGCGAGGCGACGCCCGCTGGAACCAACACACGGAACCATCGAGTTCGATACGGGAACCACCCAGCCACTCGCCCGCTACGCCAATTTTTTGCTCGCTCCGGCCGACAAAGCCGCGCGCGAAGTCACCGTGTCCGTTGCGCCGCGACCGCAGTCCGACAAATTGGTCGAGATCAGTTTTTCGATCGGCGAAGGCACACGCACGATCACGCAACGGCGTCAGTAGTCGAGAGTCCAAGCCGCACCGACACTTCCTCTCGAATCGGCGCCGACCGAGCTCTTCACAGTGAGATGGTCGGTCACCTCCAACTCCACCGCAACTTCGCTCGCCCCCAGACCAAGCGGCTGCGCTACGCTGACGAAGACCCCCTCGCGCACGTATTTCCCCGCACTGAGCATGTATTGCGACTGATCCTCCGGAGCCGACCGGCTGAGAATGTCGATGCGATCGAGGCCGGTGGAATCACGAAACCACGCGAGTGGATCGGACGCACTTCGCGGACTGGCGAGCGATGCCACGGCGGCCGCCAACTGAACCGCCTGCAGCGGGGTCAGCGTGGACACGCTCGATCCAAACAGTATGAACGCGACAATCTCGTCTTCGGGTAGAGGCGGTTGCGACTCGAGTCGTACGGCGAGCTTGCTCAACGGGCCTGCGATGATGACTGTTACGTCGATCGCATCGCGTTTGATCTGACCGCGCAGATCGATGGTATGGCGTGCGTCCGGCGACGGATCGAAACGCAACCTCCCCTCGCTCGCGACGATCCGAACGCCGAGCGCCTTGAAATCGCCGCGCATGAGTTCGAGTCCGCCTCCAACCGCCGGCACGACTGAAGTGCCGCCAAGCTTGATCCTGCCACGCCACTCGGTCTTCATTTCCTTGGATCGCACGAATGCCGGTCCTGGCACTTCGACGACCACATCGAGATCGACGATCGGTCCTGCAGGTTCCTCCGCCGTCTTACGGGCGTCACGCCCGAGCAAGGCGGCGTTGTCTTCGATCACGGCCAGTTCGGTAATTTCGACCGGCAGTCGCTTGGGGATCTCTACCGAGAGCTTGTCGGTGCGCAAGGTGCCTGAAAGCCGCGCGGCGTCCGCGTCGGCGTCGAAGTCCAACACTCCGCTGACGCGTGCCGTCGCCTCATCGAGTTGCACGACATGCATGGAGGCCAACTCCAATCTAGCCTTTGCAGACGGTCGCGCGATTCCCGCACTGAGATCGACAGTCCCGCGTCCCACAAGTCGGCCCTCGTCCTCGTCGCGCGCGGTAACATCGATGCGCGCGCGCTCGGTGCCGTCGGACGCTATGAGGACGGCCAGATCGCGCAAAACCGCGCCGGTCGTGCTGTCTTCATAACGCCCCTGTGAGACCTGTAAACGACCGTTCATCGACGGGTCGCCGACGGGTCCGGTAATCTTCATGTCGGCGGTAAGGCGAGCCGTCAGCCGCGCATCGAAGAGCGCCGCGAGTTCCGCAATCGCACGTGGGCCGACTGCCCCGGTTAGCGACGCAGCAATGACGCTGCCGTCATGGATACCGCCGAACGGTGTGGCAGATGCCTGCGTACTCACGGTCCCCTCGAGCTGCAACCGTTCGGCGGACGGGTCCGTCAACACCACGTCGAATGTGACGTCGTTGTCGCGCTCGCGCTCGCGCGCCGTCGCGATCAGATCAAATCCCGGAAACGTATCAGCGAGCCCCGTTTCGGCAGCGCGCGCTCCACGCACCTTCAGTTCGATTGACGGCGCGGCGGCATCAGCACGGGCCGGATCCGGTACCACGATATCTGCGGCGACAATGCCTTCGAGCCAAAGCGTCTCGTCCACCAGCGGCGCGATGTAAGCGAGCGGAAATCGGTCGGCACGGATCTCGCCGAACGAGCCACCGGTTCGCAGGTGCCAATCCAAGTCCAAATGTCCCGCGCCCACCGCGATGCGCCCGCCGACGTTTGCTGCGCCGTTGGCGCTCGACGCGAACACAACCGGCTCGACCAACGACACTTCGTGACCGAGTGCGCTACCTGACAGTTCTGAGAGAGTCGCGGCGAAACCGTGCTCTGCATTTCCCGCCCGCATCGCAGCGTACACGTCGACGGCTCCGTGCTCGTCATGCAATTTCGCCTTGATGTTCCACTCACGGTTCGAGCGCGACGGCGCGGCTTCGACGACGGCACTGTCCATCGTGATGCCGCGATAGCGAAGACCTTCGACCGTCGCGACGACCCCTGACGGAGTGTCGGCGAGCGCGCCGACACTCAGCTGCCCGACCAGTAAGTCGGCCGCGGCGAGATACAGCCCTTCGGCCTCGGCCGTCCCCACGATCCCGTCGGCGCCGAGGCGAAGGTCCGCATCGACGCGCCCCCTGATATCCATCCCTACCAACGCACCCAGATCGGCGAGTCTCGCAATGGCGGCATCGATGCGGGCGCGCTGAACTCGACCGTCGGCCAGCAGTCGGCCTGAAAAGCGCGCTCGGTTGTCGCTTCCCTGCTTCGCGTCGCCTTCGAACGTCATCGTTCGATCATTCGCTACGTCGATGCGGACGACGCCGTCGAGTGTCGTTGTGGCGTTGCCTATCTTCGTCGTCGTCAGAGCCACGATGGGGCCACGGGGAAGCCCTGTGATGTTCGCCGCAATCTCGACGGCATCGAGCGTCGTATTTTCGAGCTTCAAATCATCCGTGCGCGCCGTCACTGCGACGACCGCCGCCTCGCTGGTTCCAGATGCAACAACGGTAAAGTCCAGCCGCCCCTCGAGATCGCGACCCGCGACCTCGGCGAGCAAATTCAGGTCGTCAAACACTCCTTCGACGTCCGCGAACAGCGCACCGTCCTCGAGCAAATACCCTGCATCTCCCGATGCCGTGAGCGGACCGAAATCCAGATCGAACTTCGGAGCAGCCACGCTCTTGCCGGGGTGGAGTGCTACGTCGGCGACGAACTTAAAGCGCGGTCCCAACGGTTCGGTAAGTTGCCCGGCCGAATCCGGCCATCGAACCTCTTCACCCTCCATGGTGACGCGCCCCGCCCAACCGTCGTCGGATTCGCGGCGCAACTCGGATCGCACACGAAGGCCGGCGCCGCCGTCGATCTCCACAGTGACATCCCCGATCGGCTGCCCGTCGCCGCCAATGAGCGCACGGCCCGCCGCCGTCAAACGCTCGGCGAACAGGAACTGTAGAGGCTCCGGTAGCCCCGAGAGTGCGCCATCCGCCTCCACCGCGACGACGGTTCCGACTCGCTTCGGCTCCAAGTGAA
This sequence comes from Deltaproteobacteria bacterium, assembly GCA_029262375.1. Taxonomy (GTDB): domain Bacteria; phylum Desulfobacterota; class Binatia; order UBA1149; family SPBQ01; genus JAJCZM01. The sequence goes on along the minus strand of JAJCZM010000047.1, from coordinate 8,627 downwards.
GTCGAACGTTCGCGTCTTCGAACTGCGTGTCACCGAACCGAGCGCGTTGCACGACGAGGGTCGCGGAGCCGGATACTGCGGATGGCCGACCTGCTACGTCAATACGCAAACTGCCGGGCCCGACCACCCACGCCTGCCCATCGTCACCGCTCGTCTCGATTGCCGCGAACTCGATTGCACCGTCAACATAGAAGGCGCCCGAGCCGGGTCTCACAACGATAGCAGCGTCGAGTTTGATCGGACCGACGTATCGCGGCTGCGCGATTGCCGCGTCGGAAGTCAGGCCGATGAGCCGCTCGTCTATCGAAAGCTGTTCGACAACGAGTTCATCGAGAATATAGGCGCGAGGGAAGTCCGATTCCGTGTCATCCGTCGACTGCGGGATGCCCCCGAGTTCGAGAGCCGTCGCGAACAACCTTTCGAACCTCAGATTACCCGCAGCCAATGCGGCAAGCCCCAACCGGACCTCCGGATTTGCAATCTGTAACCATGGTCCGTTGTCGCCGGTGATCGTGACGCGCGCGGCGCGAAGCGTCGCAGGAAGTTCGATGTCGAACTCGTCGAGTTCCAAGCGACCGAGTTGCGCGTCGCGAACGGCATCGACGGCAAAGGCCGCTACACGCGTCGCACCGGCGTCGGTGCTCAGGTACGCAATGCCGCCCGCAATGAGACCGACCGCAAGAAAGACGATCACTGCGCCGACGACGACCGCGCCTTTGAAAAAGCGACGGGCGCGCGACCCGGCGCCGCGCGGGTCGCGCGCCGCTGCTGCATCCGGCGGCGACATCAGTAGCTCTCGCCGATGCTGATGTAGATCTGCACGGGGTCGTCGGAAGCGCGGCCGTTGACAGGAGTCGCGACATCGAGACGCACCGGACCGATGGCTGTGTAGTAGCGCAGCCCGAGCCCGGCGCCGATGAAAAATTTCTTGGAGAGATCCGGCGTCGCTCCTTCATACACCGCGCCACCATCAACAAAGCCGACCAAGCCGAACGATTCTCCAATGCGACGTCGCAGCTCGGCACCGGATTCCAACACGGACCGGCCACCGAGCGGACGCAACCGCGTGGGATCTATGCGATCCACATCGAGCGGACCAGCGAACTGGTGCTCGTAGCCGCGAACGGAGCCGCCGCCGCCGGCGAAGAATCGCTTGTCGATAGGAATTTCACTACGGCCCACGCCAAATATTCCGCCGATGCTCGTACGCAACGCCCCGACCCAGCGACCGTCCGCCGTGGGGCGATAGCCCCGCAGGGTCAGACGATTCTTGGAGAACGAAGCGCCCGAACCGAAGAGCTCGAAGAACGGCGTCGTCGAGAAATCCGCACGCACTCCCTTGCTGGGTGCAAGCAGGCTATCGCTGCTGTCGTAACGAACGACAAGCGGCACACTGACGAACGTAACCGTTTCATTGCCGTTGGTCCCGTCATTCGCGGACGCTGCTTCAACCGTCGTAGCATCGAAGCCGACGCCGACGCGCCCGACCATGCCCGGCGCCAGTAGGCGCTCTATACCGACGGATGCCGCCGCCCGCTCCGCCTCGTACGCCTTGGTGTCTTCAGTCCCGAGCGAGAGATCGCCGAGGAATGCTCGATCTGGGTGGAAGAAATTAGGTCGTCGATACGCAACATCGCCGCCGAGTTCTTCCAAACCGCCGTGCACCGAAAAGCGAATGCGTCGTCCCGCCCCCGAGAGATTGCGATGCTCCCAGAATGCGTTCGCGCTGATCCCGTCCTCAGTATCGTAGTCCAGTCCGAATCCGATCGAGCGAAAGGCGCGCTCGACTACGACGATCGTCACCGGTGCGACGTCCTCGCCCGCGACTGGAGCTTTGCGATCCACACGGACCGAGTCGAACAAACGCGTCGCGAGGAGGGCCGCGTTCGTTGCATCTATCTGTTCGCGGCGTAGATAGTCGCCCTGCGTCCACTTCAGGAGACTGCGCGCGTGATCTTCACGTACGTCGACAAGCCCTTCGAACTGGACGGCGCCGAAGCGCGCGCGAGTGCCGGCGGAGAGTTCGATCACGCCCGTGAGCCGACGCGTCGCGTGATCGACTCGAAACTCACGTTCGCCGAGGCGTGCCCCCAGGTAGCCGGCATCCACGAAGCGCGCGAGCACATCGCTGACCAACGTCTTCACCGAATCGGAGCGCGCCGGAGCCCCGGGCTCCAGTTTCGGCCGCGATCCCAACAACCACACCGCGTGCGGCGTCGGACGCTCGTCGATCAGCCGGAACTCGATGCCTTCGAGCAGGTAGCGTTCGCCGGTATCGATCGCGATCTCGACCGCTACCGGCCGAACGGCAAGATCGACCTTCTCCGCCACGCGGGCCGCATAGTAGCCCTGCGAACGAAGAGCAGCCTCGAGATGTGCGACATCTGCACGCACGCGCCGCCTCAGTCCCACATCAGACAACGGCGGAGTATCGATGTCGGTCTTCAGAATCGAGACACGCTCGATCAACTCTTGGAGCGAAGCCTCGAGGTCTCCAGAAAACTCGACTTTGTAAGGTACCGAGCGTCGCGGACCGGCGTCCTGCGCCTGTTCCGGTTGCGCGTCCGGGGATGTTCCGTCGGCATCGGGTGCGGCTTGTGGTGCGGCTTGACGCTCGGCTTGGGCCTGGGCTGGGGCGAGCGACGCCATGGCCAGGGCGAACGCGATGACGCAGAACAGGGCAATGCCGCGTCTGCCCAAGAGCCTAACGGAAGCAGGTATCATGAAGCGCGCACATACTACCCCGGTCGGCCGGCGAGCGCAGACCTAGACGCAGGCGGGCGACCAGGCCTGCCCAACTTGGATCTGAGCCGCACCTGTCTACAATCCCCGACTCGCGCGGCGCGACGCCGCTGCCTGGGAGGCTCTGCTTGAAGTTCGCCATCTCGACCGCCTTCTCTCCGATCGATGAATTGTGCCGGCTCGCCGAAGCCGCTGACCGCGCAGGCTACGACATGGTCGCCGTGTCGGATCACGTGGTGCATCCAAAGGAGATCAAATCACCTTATCCTTATACAGCCGACGGCAGTCTGCGCTGGAAACCGTTCACCGATTGGGCCGACGCGTGGGTCATGATCGGCGCGATGGCGGCAGTGACGACAAAGATCAATTTCACGACCAACATCTTCGTACTGCCGATGCGCAATCCCTTTCTGGTTGCCAAATCGGTGGCGACGGCTTCGGCTATCTCGCGCGGTCGCGTCACGATGGGAATCGGGGTGGGCTGGATGGAAGAGGAATTCGACCTGCTCGGCCAGAGCTTTCGCCGCCGCGGCAAACGCACCGATGAAATGATCGAAGTACTGCGCAAGCTCTGGGAAGGCGGATGGGTCGAACATCACGGCGAGTTCTACGATTTCGCACCGCTCGAAATGAGCCCGGCAGCGCCCAACGTGCCGATCTATTGCGGCGGATTGTCCAAGCCGGCACTTCGTCGCGCGGCGACGCGCTGCGATGGCTGGGTATCGGATCTGCACCCGATCGATGAGATGACGACCATCATCGCCGAATTGAAGACACTGCGCGCGGACTCGCTTCGCGCCGACATTCCGTTCACCGTACTCGCATCGTCACGCGAAGCCTTCGGAGTCGATGGGCATAAACGACTCGCCGACGCCGGTGCCACACATTGCATGACCTTCCCGTGGGCGCACTACTACGGCGAGAGCGCGACGTTCGAGCAGAAACTCGAATCGATCGACCGCTACGCCGAAGACATCATGTCGCACTTCGTCTGAGCCCCCTGCGAAAGGAGAATCCGCCCGATGGCCGAAGCAACCAGGCAAGAAACATTCTCAGGCACCAAGCCCGTCGTCGAGGCGCACCGCTTCGACGAGAATCGATTGTTCGAATACTTGAGCGAACGCATCGATGGCTTCAAAGGGCCGATGGAGGTTCGACAGTTCAAAGGCGGGCAGTCCAATCCGACCTACCAGCTCATCACCCCGGACCGCAAGTACGTGGTGAGACGAAAGCCGCCAGGGAAACTTCTCAAGTCGGCGCACGCTGTCGACCGCGAATACCGTGTCATCAAGGCGCTCAACAACACCGATTTCCCCGTCCCGAAGGCCTATCTTCTGTGCGAGGACGAAGACGTCATTGGTAGTGTTTTCTATGTCATGGAGTGCGTCGAGGGCCGCGTGATCTGGGATCTACTCATTCCCGGCGTCACCAATGCGCATCGCAGTGCGATCTACGACGCGATGAACGAGACGCTGGCCAGGCTGCACACGACCAACTATTCGGCGCTCGGCCTGGACGACTTCGGCAAGCCCGGCAGTTACTTCGCCAGGCAGATCGGTCGCTGGAGCAAGCAATACACGGCGTCGGCGACCGAGGAACTCGCCGACATGAACCGCCTCATGGAATGGCTGCCCGAAAACATTCCTGCCAACGAGGAAGTCAGCATCGTCCACGGCGACTACCGACTCGACAACATGGTCATCCATCCGACCGAGCCGCGTGTGATCGCGGTTCTCGATTGGGAGTTGAGCACTCTCGGCCACCCGCTCGCCGACTTCAGCTACCACATGGCACAGTGGCACATGCCGAAGGACATTTTCATGGGCCTCGTCGGCCAGGACATCGCGGCGCTCGGGATTCCCAGCCATACGCAATACGTGCGCGCATACTGCGAGCGCACCGGCAGGGACGGCATCGAGCACATGGACTTCTATCTGGCCTACAACGTCTTCCGGCTCGCCTGCATCCTCCAGGGCATCGTCGGCCGCGTACGAGACGGTACGGCAGCGAGCGCGCATGCGGCGCAGAACGCCATCCTCGTCGCGCCCTTGGCCGAGCTCGCGATGTCTTTCGCGCGACGCGTCGGCGCGTAAGCGCACCGGCGCACCACGGCAGGTCGCGCAGAGAGCAACAGACCAGGCCGGCAACAGCGGCCGCCAAGCACCTGCCATGGCGCAGCTAGGGAACACCCCTATAAAATTGGCGATGGCGGTCGCTCCGCAGAACTACTGACCGCCCGGCTTGCGGGTTTACCCCAAGCGGCTGCGCAAACGCCTGCGGTGACGCCATCCGCAAGGCGTGTCCCCACGGGGGAATTCCCGTATGCCCGTATGCAGGTGGATAGTTCAGGCTGACGCTTTGTGTACCCGCCGAGGCGCACGCGCAGCCCTCATATGATAGATAGACCGAAGTCGGCGTATCCGCCGTCGCCCATCAGTGCTCGAAAATCGAATTCAGACCATCTGCCTCATCGTTCTCAGCGCCGTTTCTCTCGGCGGTACGATGTTTTGGCTCAAGCCCGTCATGATCCCGTTCGTGCTGGCTCTGTTCATCTCGCTGGGACTGAATTCGCTGGTGAACGCCCAGATGGACCTACTGAAAGTTCCACGGGTTTTGGCCGTCATCTCGACGCTGATGCTGGCCTTCCTACTGTTCTCGCTGCTCGGCGTACTCATCACGGCCTCCGTCGGCCAGCTCGCGGACAACGCGTCCACCTACATCGCGCAGGTAACCCGCTTCTTGGAGCGCTTGGGCCAGGTACTTCCGGTGAACGTGGCCGACTTTACGCCCGAGGGAGTCACAGACCGCCTCTCGAAGATGTCGATTCAGACGGTCAGCGGCGTACTCCTGAACACGACGAACGCCATCCTGGCGCTGGTCTCGCAGTCTTTCCTCGTGTTCATCTTCGTCATCTATCTTCTGATCGGCGCAGGCAGCGCGATAGACCTGCCCGGCACCCCACGCACGAACACCACCTGGCTCGAAATCGAAGCGCGCGTAACCCAGTACCTAGTGACGAAAGCCGTCATCTCGGCCGGCACCGGATTCGTCGTGTGGTGCATCCTGAGCATGCTCGGCGTCGATCTCGCTCTGGTCTTCGGACTATTCGCATTCCTGCTGAACTTCATCCCGAGCATCGGCTCGATCATCGCCACGCTTCTGCCGTTGCCCGTCGTGATCGTGGATCCGAGCATCACCACCACGGCCGCCGTCCTCGCGATCGCCCTACCCGCCTGCGTACAAATCACCGTAGGCAATTTTGTAGAACCGATGATCATCGGCGACTCGCTCGATCTGCACCCGGTCGTCGTTCTGCTCTCTTTGATCTTCTGGGGAATGCTCTGGGGCGTCGTCGGCATGCTTCTCGCCGTTCCGATTACCGCCATTTTGAAGATTCTGTTCGCACGCCTGGAGCCCACGCATGCGTTTGCTGAAGCAATGGGCGGTAGGTTCGAAAGTCTCGGCTCCAAAGAAGACGCCTGACCTCGATACCAGGCCGGCAGTGACGCGCTTCGCTCCCCTCCTTTCCCTTCTCGTGCTCGCGACCATTCTCGTTCGTCCGGCGCACAGCGAGCCGACCACTCGCGCCATCACGGTCACGGCATCGCGAATCGAACAGAGCGTTGCCGACGTACCGGCCAACGTGACCATCATCGACCGCGAAGACATCGAACGCTCGGCAGCCGTGACGATCGATGACCTGTTGCGAAGCGTCCCCGGCTTCAGTCTGTTTCGACGCCAATCGAGTCTCGCCGCGCATCCAACCACGCAAGGGGTCTCGCTTCGCGGGATCGGACCCAGCGGGGTCAGCCGAACGCTCGTGTTGCTAGACGGCATTCCGATGAACGACCCATTCGGCGGCTGGGTCTACTGGAGCAAGATTCCCACCGAACTCGTCGCGCGTATCGAAATCGTGCGCGGCGGCGGATCGAGCGTCTGGGGGAACGCCGCCATGGGCGGCGTGATCAACATCATCACACTGGACCCGCGTCGCGACAGCGTGCGACTCCGCGCGGCCGGCGGCAACCGCGCAACGGCAGACGTGCAGGCAGTACTCGGCAGCGGCGACGACGACGGCGGAGTCCTGGTCGACGGCGCGTGGTTCAATACCCAGGGCTATCGTCTGCTCGACGAGAACAGCCGGGGCGCGATCGACCGTCGCGCCGATTCCCAACACGGATCCGGCGGAATACATGCACTGCGCTCGATCGGCCCCTCGACCGACGCCCGTGCGGTCGTACGCTATTTCTCGGAAGATCGCGGCAACGGCACCCGGCTGACCGGCAACACCACAGAGTCGTTTTTCGCGCGCCTCGGACTACAACATCGCAGCAGCGGCGGCGATTCCGTCATCGTGGACACGTTCGTGCAGTCGCAGCGCTTCGACAGCGACTTCAGCGCGCAGGATACCGACCGCAACGGCGAACGCCCGGCGCTCGATCAGTTCGACGTCCCATCACTGTCATTGGGCGGCGCCGCGAAATGGTCGCGCAGGCTAACGACGACCCACACGCTAACGGCGGGCGCTGACTACCTCTGGGTCGACGGCAAGACCAACGAAGATTTTCGAAACCTCGGAGCTGGATTCACAAGACGGCGACTGGCCGGCGGCCGCCAACACCTGGGCGGGCTCTACGTGCAAGACCTGATCGCAGCGAGCCCCCGTCTCGACATCTCGATGGCATTGCGGCTCGACTATTGGAACGCTTACGACGGACGTCGCAAAGAACGCGATCTCGCCGACGGAGCGCTGCTGGTCGACGATAGCTTTTCCACTCGCGACGAATGGTTGGTGAGCCCGCGTGTCGGTGCCGTTTACGATGCCGGTGATCGCGTCTCACTACGTCTGTCCGCCTATCGCGGTTTCCGAGCTCCCACCGTCAACGAGTTGCACCGGCCGTTTCGCGTGCGCAATGACATCACCGAAGCGGACGCGTCACTCGACCCCGAAAAACTCTGGGGCGCAGAAGGCGGCATCGATCTCAGGTTCGCGAACGGTCGCGCGAGTGCGACCGGCTACTGGAACAGAGTGGACGACGCGATCGCCAACGTGACGGTCGGCAACGGCCCGGGAACCGTCGATCCATGCGGTTTCGTGCCAGACGGCGGCGTGTGCCGCCGCCGTACGAACCTCGGGCACACGCGCATTTTGGGGGCGGAACTCGACGGCGAGTGGTCGCTCACCGACAACCTGACCGCCGGTGCGTCCTACCTGTACGCCAACGCCGAGATCGAAAGCGCGCCCGCCGATCGCATGCTCGACGGAAACCGCATCCCGCAGGTTCCCGAACATCAGGCCACGGCTTGGCTTTCGCAGCATTGGCCCGGTGACACCACGACGTCCGTCGAGGTGCGCTATGTCGGCGAGCAGTTCGACGACGACACGAATCTGCGCAGCCTCGGCGACTACCTCACCGTGAGCCTGGCTGCGTCGAAGAAACTCGCGAGAGGCTGGGAAATCTTCGTCGGCATCGAGAATCTGTTCGACGAACAGATCAGCGTCGGTCGCAGTGCCGACGATCTCGTGACCTTGGGCGCACCGCTGCTCGTGCACGGCGGCGTACGCTACGAACGCTGAGTCACCGCTTTCGAGCGTCGGCCAGTGGAACGTCAAACGGTCGGCGATCGAGAAAGCGATCGAGTACGTTGCTGGTGATCTTCGCAACCGAGTTGTCGTACTCGTCGTGAGCCAGGCACGTCGCCCATGAGATCGATCCGACCGAGAATACCGCGCCACCTGCCGGTCCCTCGAAAAACGTCATGTCGGCACGAACGTCCGGATCGGGCAGGTGCGGACGGCTCATGTCGAATTCTTCCTTCGCGCGCAGCATGGCCTCGCTGTGCCCCTCGGAAGTGGCGACAACCAATGCATGCGCGGGCGACCC
>JAJCZM010000046.1 GCA_029262375.1 Deltaproteobacteria bacterium | reverse complement strand
CTTCCGGCCCCGGGCGGACCAGGCGCACGGGCACCAACGTCGTCAATGTGACGACGATTCCATAGAATCGTCGAAGTGACGACGCGTCCATGATCTCCGCTAACGAGTATCTCGATTGGCGGATCCGCACCGGGCTGCACTAGGCGCAGCCGTCCAGTAGGCGTGACCTAGGGGCAACCCCCGAGTTTATCCTAGGGGCCGCCCCCATACGGAAAACGAGTTTCTTGCGCGCATCGGGTTGGCGCTGCACTATGCGGCCCATCTTGCAGAGGCGCGCGGGAAGGTCCTTTCCGGCGTGTGCTTTCTGCGTGGTGACTCCTCGCGCGGCGGGACGGCGGCGGATGTGGTTGATAGACGGAGGGAACAGTGGCAAATCGCTCACCGCACGTTGGCAGTTCGACGCAAGCCGTAGGCCCAGTGCTCGACGAGAAGACCTTATTTTCTGTCGCTGCCTCGCGCCTGAATCGTCGCGATTACTCGATCGGCTTCTCTAAGGAATACTCGACATGAGTGCCGCTCAGCTGCGGGCTGCGAGATTGAGTCTGGGCATGACACAGGTCGAGTTCGGGCTTCAGCTCGGATACCGCCATCCTCAAGTACGTGTCGCGGAACTCGAAGCAGGGCGTGCCGTGATCTCGCGACGCACCCGACTACTGGTCATGCATCTACTGCGCTCGGGACCCATCGAACTCGACGATCTCGATCTGGGGGAGTGAGTCGGGGGCTAGGCTGGTTCATTGTGCGCGATTGTGAGCCGGCCGGCAGTTCTCGCCGATCGGGCGGGCCGCCCGCTAGGTTTTGGCAAGCGCCGGCGCTAGCGCCGCTCCACCCGCGTCACTTCCATCTCTAGCCCGAGCGGCCCAAATTCCGGACTGCTCGCATCGACGACGTTCACCACGAAGTTCGACGGGCTCAAAGTCTCGTCGGTTTTGAAGGTACACGTCACGGTCGGTGCCGGCGTGTCGAATCCTGCGATGTCGACGATCGCGCAGCGAACGCGCCCGCCGCCGATATCGTTGCAGCTCGATAGCGCCGCTTCGAGATGCCAGCTGCAACGAACGCCACCGCCCGCGCCCTGCCATCCGCCGCTCGTGCCCGTGTGTTCGATCTCGAACTGAAGCGCGCCCACGCGACCGACGTCGTCGATCACTTCGGCCGTGACGTCGTAGGAGGGGGTCGCTTGGGAAACCCCTGGGTCGGTCTCGGCGATGTGCCCCACGCGCATGTCGACAGATGCCGGGCTGAACTCTGGGGAACTCGCCTCGACCAGGGAGACGGCGAACGAATCGGGCATGGGTTCTTCGGATGCCGCTAGTACGCAGGTTACTACGTCGGTGGGCGTGTCGAAGCCGTTGATTTCAACAGCCGCGCAGCGCAGCGTGCGGCTCGTGCGATCGTTGCAGGCGTGCAATTCAATCTGCGGATTCCAGCTACAGCGCGGGCTGCCGTCTCGTCTCCGCCAGCCCCCATCGTCGCCCAGATAGCTAACGTCAAATTGCAACGCGCCCAAGGGGCCGGCGTCGTTGTCGACCGCGAGCGTGATGTCGTAGTCGACGAAGTTGTCGGGGAAGGGCGGGGGTGGCGGCCCTAACGGTACGACGCGTGTTTGGATCTCGGGACGCACAACGGCGTTCCCCTCCGCGTCGAGCGCATCAGTAATCGTAGCGTCGAAGAACGCGAACGGCGCAACGCCTACGACTTCGAACGTGCAATCGAACAGAGCGGCCGGACCTGCCAGCGCAGCGCGGGCCGCAAGCAAAGGGTTGGAATCGGTGCCACCGGTGTCGTCCGTAGGCGCGTAGTATTGGACGGTCAGCCGCCCACGCCCGTTGTCGAGCGCCTGCAGCGATGCGCCGATTCTCGGTTCGCACACGGCAAGGGGCGAACTTGGCGTCACAACCCGTCGCCTTGCGGTTGCGTAATCGACGGTAGCCGTCAGTTGCACGGCCTCGCTGCGACCCCCGGTGAAGGAATACGTGACCTGATAACGCGTGACAGCGGTGTCATCGCCGCAGGAGATGGCACCGAAGACTAGAGCAAGCGTGGCAAGCGTGGCCGGCATGGCCGGCGCAGCGAGCAGTCGTCGAATGGGATTGTTCTTCGTTCGCACCGGCTCACCAAAAAGGCGGGCGGCGGCTAGTGCAAGGGTTGCGACGAAGACTGTGCCGGCCGGCTACTCGGCCGTGCTCACCTTGTAGTTTCCGCGAGCCTCGTCGAGTTCCAATTTGATGATGCCGGCGGCCTCCGCCGCTTCGAGCAAGTCGGCGAACGTCGTGTAGCCGTAGTAGCTCTCGCTGAAACCCGGGTACACGCGTTTGATGGTTTGCTTGACCAGCGACCCCCACACCGGATCGTAGTCGGCCATGAGCGACGTCACGGTGGTCGAGAGTCGCTCCATGCATTCGCGCTTCTTGTCGGTGGTCTTCGGTGCACGTTTGCGCGGTGCCTTCGAGCGTTTCTCTTCGCGAATCAGATCGTCGTAGTAGATGAATTCGTCGCAGCCGCTGATCAGGAGGTCCGACGTCGAGTTGCGCAGCCCGCATGCGACGACGCGCTTGTCGTTCTCTTTGAGCTTCGAGACCAGCGGCGAGAAATCGCTATCGCCCGAAATCAGCGCGAACGTGTCAATGTGGTCTTTTGCGTAGCAGAGGTCCAGCGCGTCAACGACCATGCGGATGTCGGCGCTGTTCTTGCCGCTCATTTTGCTCTGCGGGATGTCGACCAACTCGATGCCGGCGCCGTGAAACGCGCGCACCGCAGTGCGGTAGCGACTCCAGTCGCAATACGCGCGCTTGAAGACGACGCGCCCTTTTTGCAGCAGGCGCTGCATGAGCAGGTCCACCTTGAATTCTACTTTGGCGTCTTTCGCACCGATGGCGACGTTCTCGAAATCGACGAATACTGCGATCAGGGATTCTTGTGCCATGGTCTCTCCGGGGCGTGCGCGCCGGCCCGCCCGGCAATTCGGGCCTGGCAATACACGCTTAGAGCCAGCTATATCGCGGTCCACGAGGCGGACAAGCGAGGGCGTGCAGGAACTGGAACGAGCGAGTCGGTCAGGTTGCCGAGCGCGGTGTCTCGGCCGGCGTGCGATGGCGCGGCTGGTCGACCCCCCGGTTCCAGGTCATGAAGGTGCATCTGAGCGATGACCGTGCGGGGCATGTTGGGTCGTTCCCTCGACCCGCGGTTCACCCTCCCGGGGGGGCTCACTCTCGTTTTCGCCGTCACGGCTGCGCAACTCGTCCGTTCTGGGCTGGACAGCCGGATCGGCTGCACGGAAAGGGCTGGGCAACGGCGCGGTTCCCGGTCTATATTCGATGACCAACCGGCGCACCTGTGCGCGGGTACACGTTTTCAGATCATTCTCAGATCATTTTCAGATCAAAGGGGTATCGACATGTCGCACTATGGATTCAAGCTCTCCTTCTCGCTCGCGCTTGGCATGGGCCTTTCTCTCGCGCTCGCTGCGCCGGCGACATACGCCGCCACCACACCCGACGTAAAATGCGGACAGACCATCGCGAAGTCGTCGTCGTCGTGCGTGAAGAAAATCGTCGGGACTCACGTGAAATGCTACAAGAAGACCGACGCGGCGTGCATCTTCGATCCGAAAATTCCGGCGACCTACGCGGCATCCAAGAAGAAGATTGAAAAGGCTTGCTTCGACGAGCCCACGATTGCCGCGGCCGGTTACGGCCCGCTGACGCCCACCGAGTTGAGCGACCACATGAACGATGTCTGCGAACGGCATGCCCTTGCAGCCGTCAAGCGCACGTTCGCTCCCGATGGCTCGAACTACACGGCTGCCGATGCCGACGGCAAGAAGTGCCTGCAGAAGGCGGGCAAAGAAGCCGGCAAGACCATCAGCAAGGGGGCCAAGCTGCTCGGCAAATGCGGCGGCGCCGCATGCGACACGGTTGACGTGCAGGCCGACATCGCCAAGCTCGCCGCCAAGGCCACTGCCAAGCTGGGCAAGCTCTGTGTGGATCTCTCAGCGCTCACCGGTTACAGCGACGCGGCGTTCGCCGATGCCGCCGTCGATCAAATCCCGTCGTCGGTTGCTTCGATCTGCGATCCCACCGACGACACGCGCTGCCTCTTCCCGTTCCCCAACGATTACTTCAGCCTTCCCGATACGAGTACGCCGAGCGGTCGTCGACTCAACTTCGGACCGGGCGCGCTACCGGCCAACGATTCGGGCGATCCGGTCCTTCCCGATCAATGGAATCTTGCCGACGGCTTCAGCATCGGCCCGATGCTACTGACCGCGAACGAAGACGTCGATCTGGCCATGACGGGCGCAACTCCGATCACCGACCTGGCGGCTTCGCTCGTTCCGAGCGCTCCGGTCGTGCTGGTCGATGCGCTTACCGGCGATCAGCAGCTGATCTGGATGGAACGTGATCAGCGCGGCGCGACGGCCGCCGATCAGGCACTCATTGGTCGAGTCGGCAAGAATCTCATCAACGGTCGTCGTTACATCGTTGCGATGCGCGGCGTGAAAGACGCCGGCGGTGTGACGTTGGCATCGAGCCCCACGTTTGCGGCCTATCGCGACAATACTCCCACCGGTCTCGTGCCGGTCGAAGCGCACCGTGCGCATATGGAAGAGCTCTTCACGACGCTCGAAGGCTTCGGCATCACGCGCGGCGATCTCTACCTGGCTTGGGATTTCACCACGCAGAGCGACGAGAGCACGTCGAGTCGCCACCTGGCGATGCGCGACGACGCTTTCGACAACATCTTGGGCGCAGCGGCGCCGGCCTTCACCGTAGACACGATCACCGAACCGCTCGACGCCAACATCTTCCGTATGGTCGAGGGGACCTATCAGGTGCCTCTCTATATGACCCTCGGCGGTGTTCCGGGATCGACGTTGCGCGTGGACGATGATCAGGTGCCGTTTAACACGGGGGACTTCTTCACCGCGACCTATCGCTGCATCATCCCTTACGCCGCGACGACCGGCGGCTTCGCACCCGCGGTTCCCGCGCGTCCGTCACTGTACGGTCACGGTCTGCTGGGTACGGGCGGCCAGACCAGTTCCAGTCACGTTCGCGATTTCTCGAGCGAGCACAACTTCGTGATGTGCGGCACGGATTGGACGGGCTTCGCCAACGAAGACACGTTGGTTGTGCTCGGTATTCTCAATAACTTCTCGGCGTTCCCGGCGTTCATCGATCGGCAGCACCAGGGCGTCCTCAATTTCCAATTTCTCGGTCGTTTGATGACGCACCTCTCCGGTTTCGCCAGCGACCCGGCGTTCCAGGTCGGCGGTCAGTCGGTCATCGATCCGAGCGAACTCTTCTATGACGGTAACAGCCAAGGAGGCATCCTCGGCGGTGTGTTGGCTGCCATCTCTCAAGACATCGAGCGGTTCGTGCTCGGCGTACCCGGCATCAACTACAGCACGCTGCTCAACCGAAGCGTTGATTTCAGCGCGTTCGGTGTGACGCTTGCCAATGCCTATCCGAGCTCGCTCGATCGCAGCGTGCTGTTTGCCACCGCGCAGATCCTGTGGGACCGCACCGATCCGAGCGGGCACATCAATCACGTGACTGCGGATCCGTACCCCGGCACGCCGGCGAAGAAGCTGCTCTCCCAAGTGGCGTTCGGCGATCATCAGGTCGCGCCGGTGACGGCAGAGATCGCGGCCCGCTCGACGGGCGCGCTGATTCATACGCCGACGCTGTCGGTCGGCAAGGTCGTGCCCGAGGTGACTCCGTACTACGACATCCCGCCGATCACGTCGTACCCGTATGACGGCTCTGCGCTCGTCATCTATGACAGCGGCAACCCGGCGCCTCCGATCGGTAACATCGAGCCGAGCACGATTGTTCCTGCCGATCCCGAATGGGCCGATCTTCAGCTGTGTGCGATGAACCATGGTTCCGATCCGCACGAGTGCCCGCGACGCCAGCCGGCAGCGCGCACGCAGAAATCGGAGTTCCTGAAGACGGGCGGTGCGGTTGTAGATGTGTGCAGCGCCATGGCTTGTCTCGCGCCGGTCGACTAAGCACTCGGGATGGCGAACGCAGCAGGTCAGGCCGAGCAACCGTCGAACGAAACCATCCGCGCGCAGCGCAAGCAGCAGGTTGCCTTGGGCTACCGGCTGCTCGCTGCGCAGCGTTGGGGCGATCTTGGGGACGGGCACATCAGTGCCCGCGACCCCGAGCGCACCGACTGCTTCTGGATGCTCAAGTTCGGCATCTCCTATCACAAGGCTCGCGTCTCAGATCTGGTGCTGATGGGACCGGACGGTTCGCTCGTGGAAGGCGAGGGGATCGTCAACATGGCGGCCTATTACATCCATCATCCGATTCTAACGGCGCGCCCCGACGCCGTTAGTGCCACGCACGTACACACGGGCTGGGGCACTCCGTTCTCGGCCGAAGTCCGCCCGATCGAACCCATCACACAGGAGTCCTGCATTTTCTTCGAGGATCACGCGATCTTCGACGACGAAGAAGTGCAGGTGCAAAGCACGGAGGCCGGTGCTCGCATTGCCGATGCGCTTGGCAACAACCGCGCGATCATTTTGCGCAATCATGGCCTGTTGACCGTGGCCAACGCGGTCGATGAGTGCGTCGGCAGCTTCATTCAGATGGAGCGCGTCGCCGAGGCGCACATGAAGGTGCGCGATGCGAAACCGATCTCGGCGGAGGCCGCACGTTTCGCGAAGGCCGATCTCGTCAAGTACGGCGCGGGCATGATCGCCTTCTGGTCGGCGCTCGCACGCCACGTCGAAGACGCGTCGGCGGTCGACGCCTAAGACGATCGATTCTTCGCTTCGATCCAGCGCGCCATGAACTCCGTGGCCCTGTGATGATGATGACGCAGCATTGCTCCCGTGAAGTTCTCGTCGCGGCGCGCTTGGCAATGCGTGCGTGCATCGTCGATGGCGGCGAGCAGATCGCGCGAGTGCGCCTTCTCGTCGAAACATTCAGCTATTAGATCGAAGCCGAGGCGTTGCGCGCGCTGCCATCGGTCGCAATCGTCATGGAGCGCAGCCGCCGCATCTGCGATTGCGCGAGGGTCGTCGGCGATAGCGCCCGGCCAGTTCTCGAACGCGCGCGCGGTGTGCGTTTCGCAACTGTGCATCGCCTCGGCGCCGACAGGCGTCGTCACCGTCGGTGTGCCCGCCGACATCGCGTCGGCGATCTTTCCTTTGAGTCCGGCTCCGAATCGAAGCGGCGCGAGGCAAACGCGTGCCTGCGAAAGAGCCGCGAGCGCGTCAGGTGCCCATCCCTTCACACGAAACCCGGTGGCCGCGTTGTCGAGTCGTTCGATGGCTGTCGGTGTATACGCGCCGTAGACGAGCAGCTCGGCCTGCGGTAATCGCTTGCGCAGCAGCGGCCAGATCTCGTCGTGTAACCAGCGAACCGAATCGGCGTTCGGCGCATGCATGAAATTGCCGATGGTCGCGAAGTTCGATCGCGCTTCGAACGACGGCATTGCGCGTGAGGGGTCGGCCTCAAGCATGAAGGGGACGTAGTGCAGCAATCGCTGCGGCACCGAGAAGCATTGTGTGAGCAGACCGAGCTCGAAGCGCGAGATCACGAGCGTCAGATCCGAGCGCAATACGGACGCGATCTCCCGCTTGGCGTCGTCGCTTCGCAGCAGCGCGTCGCGCAGCTGTTGGTCGTGAGGTCCGGCGTTGCTCGCCTGGTCTCGGCCGGCGGGTTTGGAGGCGCCGCGCACGCGACGCAGGCAGTGTAGGTCCACGCTGTCGAGCACGCGCAACGCATCGGGGCACTCGGCTTCGACCCGCCAGCCGAACTGCTCTTCGATCATGAAGCGATCGAAGATCACGACGTCGGGTGCGGCGCTGCGTACGAAGCCGTCGAAGCTCGCGTCGTTGAGAACGATCGACGCGGTTTCGTCTACGAGCCCGTCGAGCCCTTCCGAGCGCGGGCCCGGTTCGGCCGCGCTCGCGAACGTGATGTGCCAATCGTCACGCTCGAATGCTGCGAGGATCGACAAGACCCGCCCACCGGCCGCCGACGATCTCGGCTCGGGCCACACATGGCCGATGTAGAGCAATCGCTTCATTTCGTCTCGTCGCGCCTCGGTTGGCCCGCTTGGGTCCGCGTTCGCGCCACCATGTGAGGCGCCGTCGGGATTCGCAAGGCACGATCCCATCTTGACTTAGACTGCCTCGGCGATTCACTCTCGACTTGATGCGGCCGACCAGCCTGAAAAGGAGAGCGTGGATCGTGCGGGGCGCGCAGGTCGCGCAGATGCTCGCCGTCGTTGGTGCCCTTGCGTTGGCTGTTCTTCAGCCGGCCGCGCTGTGGGCGCCGCCGGCATACGCCGGCCCGGCCTGCGTGACGAACGACGATTGCGACGACGCCGATCCTTGTACCGGTCCGGAACAATGCCACTCGGGTGTTTGCGGCGACGGCTTTATTCTTCCAGCGTTTCCGGTCGACTGGCTCGGCCAAGACGCGTACTCGGCGCCGATGATCTCGGTGATGGATCACACCGGGCCGTTCTACCAACGCTGCTGCGATACGCAGATCACGGCCTACACGGGCGAGAGTGCCGAGCGCGGTGTCGTCAATGAACTGTGCCCGGCGGAGCCCGACTTCCCGGCGTGTTTTCTCAACACGCTGTGCATCTGCGGCTACTACAGCGCCGACGGCTCCTCGTACGTGGTCAACGGGAACTACGAAGGTGCGCTGTCGAATCCGAGCGTGCTCAGTTACGCGAGCCACGCCGGCTACGACTATCGCTACCAGGCGGGGACGCCGCTCGTGGCCACCGCCGACGGCAGTCTCTGCAAGGCACAGGAGGACCCCATCAACGGTCACTTCGGTGCGTCGAGCGGGTGGGAGAAGTTTCATACGTTCTACATCGACCATGGCGTGGTGGGAGATCACGGCTACGCGTCGTGGTACCTGCACGCCGCCGATCTCGCGGGGACCGATACAGGCGGCAACCCGCTGACCGATCTACTCGTCGGGCAATGCGCGCCGGTGGTTGCCGGCCAGCAGGTCGGTACCGTCGGGAACTTCGGCACGTTCGCGCCGCATCTGCACTTCGAGGTACGGCGGCATCCGCCCGCGGGCAGTCCGGAATCCAGTGCTGCCAACGTGATCGATCCGTATGGCTGGCTTGGCGATAAGGGTGCCGATCCGTGGAACGATCCGGCCGAGAACTTCCAGGCGGAGGGCAACGCGATGGCGCTGTGGCTCGGCTGCGGCAATGGCCGACTCGATTGCGGCGAGCAATGCGACGACGGCAATCGAACCAACGGCGATTGCTGCGCCGCCGACTGCACGGTCGAGGCGGCCGCTACCTCGTGCGCGCTCGAAGGCAGTCTTTGCGCCGTAGGCGAGTGCGATGGGGCGGGCGAGTGCACCGGTATCGTCGTGCCGCGCGCCGATTGCAGAGAGCCCCTCGCTTCCGGCAAGGCACAGTTCTCGTTCAGAGATCGCAGTCCCGACACGCTCGATCGCTTGGATTTCAGATGGGTGGGCGAGCAGACCGATGCCGCCGATTACGGCGATCCCACAGTGAGCGATTCGTTGAGGCTGTGCGTGTTCGATACCTCGGGCGCGCCTGCGATTGTGTTCGAAGCCGAAATCCCGGCCGGAGACATCTGTGCGAATTCGAAGGATTGCTGGCGCGCGAAAGGCAATCCGCCCGGCGCGAAGGGCTATCTATATAAGGACAAGCTGCTGACGCCGCACGGGGTCTCGCAGCTCAGACTCGGTGTGGGCATCGATGCCAAGGCGAAGCTCAAGCTCAAAGCCGATGGCAAAGCGCTCACGCTGCCGGTGCTCCCGCCGCTTCCAACGGCGCTTCCGGTGGAGGTTCAACTGCATTCGGATTCGGGAATCTGCTGGTCGGCGTCGTTCTCCGGGGTCGGCGTGAGGAAGAACGAAGGCGAGTCGTTCAAGGCCAAGAGCGACTGACCCGCCCACCCACTTGCACCGCTTGTACCCCCCTTTCGGGTGGCAGGCGCAGCGCGTCGTAGAACCGGCGCGGCCCCCCTCCCATGGGGGGGGATGATATATCAGCCTATAAACGCCGCCTCACCTGAGCGTGCTAAGCGCTCGATCGAGCGCCACTGTCGGGTTCACGAACGCTCCCACGAACGCCCTTAGGAGAAGTGAACCCAGTATGAATTACCCAGTATTACGCTATGTCGCCGCGGCCGCGCTGACCTTGTTCATGGCGACGCCCGCGTGGGCCCAGCCAACCTTCATCCCCTGTGACACCGCCGTCGACTGTAACGACGACAATGCTTGCACGACCGATACCTGCTTCATTGCCGACGGCATGTGCGGTGATCCGAATGAGTCCGGCGCTCTGACGGCCAGCGACGCGCTGCATATACTGCGTTTTGGCACCGGCCTATCGAGTTCCTGCCGCCCCGCGGTTTGCGACGTCGACTCGAACGGCGTGGTCTGTGCCACGGACGCGTTGCGCGTCATGGCCGGCGCCATCGGCTTGCAGTCGAACATCTTGTGTCCCGGCGAATGCATGAGCGACGCCGTGATGTGCGACGACGGCGACGTGTGCAACGGCGCCGAGACCTGCGATCCGCAGTCGGGCTGCATGGAAGGCGAAGCACTGCAGTGCGACGACCAAAACGTCTGTAACGGCGAAGAGACCTGCGATGCGACGTCCGGTTGTGTCGAAGCCGCTCCGCGCGATTGCGATGACGGCAACGCCTGTACCGACGATCTCTGCGACGACTCCGACGGTTGCAGCAACGAGCCGATCGTCTGCGACGACGGCAACACCTGCAACGGTACTGAGACCTGCGATCCGAGCGCCGGTTGCGTCGAAGGCGAAGCGCTCGTCTGCGACGACGGCGATGTGTGTAACGGCGTCGAAGACTGTGATGCCGAGCTCGGCTGTATCGACGGCGACGCCGCGCCCTGCGAGGATCTCGACGACTGCACGGTCGATAGCTGTGATCCCGTCGAGGGCTGCAGCCACAGCGCCGTCGAGTGCGACGACGGCAACGCTTGTACCATGGATAGCTGTTCGGCCGAGGGCGGTTGCCTTAACGAGCCCATCAGCTGCGATGACGGCGACGTCTGCAACGGTATGGAGAGCTGCGACCCGGAGTCGGGCTGTGTCGAAGGCGAGCCTCTGGTCTGCAACGATGGCGACGTCTGCAACGGCGACGAGTCGTGTGACGCGGCTGCGGGCTGCATGGCCGGCGCTGCGCTCGTTTGCGACGACGAGGACAACTGCACCGTCGATAGCTGCGATGCGCTCGAGGGGTGCGCCCACGCGGCTATGGACTGCAATGACGGCGATGCCTGTACAGTTGATTCGTGCTCCCAAGACCAAGGCTGCACCTACGGCCCGGTCGCGTGTAGCGACAACGACGTCTGCAATGGTGAAGAGACCTGCGACGCCGAGCTCGGCTGCTTGGCGGGCGAGGCGCTTGTCTGCGACGACGGCCAGTTCTGCAACGGCGAGGAACGCTGCGACGCCGAGCTGGGCTGCAGCGCCGGTGAGGCGCCCGCTTGCTCCGACGACGACGAGTGCACGCAAGATCGGTGCGATGAGGAAGTCGATGCTTGTGCCTACGACGGCATGGCCGCTGGCTCGGTCGATGTCATCAGCTTCGAGGGGCACGCTGAAGGCACGATCCTTTCGGAAGTCTACTGTGATGGCGGCATGGGCCCGGTCGGCGTGTACGGTGACAACATCGAGCGTCTTCCCGGCGACAATGCTGCAGTGATCTACGACAGCGCATGTTCGTCAGGGAGCTGCAGCGGTGGCGACGACGATCTCGGTACACCGAACGAGACGTTCGACGGCCCCGGCATCGGTGTCGGCGGTGAAGCCGGCGCCGAGTTCGAGAACTCGGTCGCGCAGGGCAACATTCTGATCGTCGCCCACAACCTGATCGACGTCGCTCCGGCCGACGGCTTGGTCGACAATCCGTCTGACCAGGGCAACGCACGCCCGGTAGCAACGCATCTCGACTTCACGGCCATCGGGCCGGTTGTCGTCAAGTCGCTCAGGCTGCTCGACGTCGAGACCACCGAAGATCCGGCGGTCGTCGAACTGTACGGCGCCGAGGGCGAGTTGCTCAGCTCGGTCGCGTTGCCGCAGGTCGGCAACAACGGCGTTACCGTCGTCGAGTTCGACCGCGTCGAGGGCGTTTGGTCGATGATCGTGAGCCTGTTCGGCTCGGGTGCTATCGACGACATCGTCATCGAGATGGGGACGTGCGAGACATCGAGCACGTCCACAACGACATCGACGAGTACGTCAACCACGATCGTCGAGCCACCCACGACTTCCACGACCATGCTCTACGAGGAGCAGATCTAACTGAGAACCAGCGGCGTTCTCCTCGTCCGTTTGGGTGAGGAGAACGCCCGTCTCAGTCCTCGCCTTCGAACAGCACGCTTCTCAAAGCCGTCCACGCCAACGCGACGTTCGCGCGGCGCCACGGGCGCGTATCGACCGGCTGTCCGTCGAGCCACGTACTTACGACAGAGAGATCCGTCAGTGCTTCCGGCGTCACGTCGAATGGATTGCGATCGACCACGGTGAAGTCGGCCGCTTTACCGACTTCGAGTGAACCGATCGTCGCTTCCAACCCGAGCTGCCAGGCGGCGTCGATGGTGATAGCGCGTAGAGCCTGTTCGATCGTCAAGCGTTCGTGCGCGCCAATGACGACATCGCCGCCGCCCGGGTCTGCGCTGCGCGGTTTTCTCGATACGGCCGTCTGCAAGACCCGCATCGGTGCGATCGGGGTCGCCGGATTGTCGGAGTGCAGCGTCGCGCGATGCCCGAGCGCCAGGGCGGTCGCGATCGGCATGTAGCGCTCGGTGCGTTCGGCGCCGACGATCTCGGGTAAGCGATGGCCGTAAAACCTAATGTGATCGATGAAGAAACTCGGGGTGACGCCCAGCTCTAGGGCACGAGAGAGCTGAGCCCGCGTGATCAGGGCATTGTGTTCCAGGCGATGGCGGGCGTCGGGGCGCGGTGAGCGCGCCTGTACGCGCTCGGCGACATCGAGCACCCGGTCTATCGCGCGCTCGCCCTGCGCGTGTACGGCGACTTGAAATCCGGCTTCGTGGAAGCGTGCGAACTCGCGTTCGAAGCTTGCTTCGTCGTGCGTCAATTCGGGCCGATGATCGCGGCCGAGATGCAAGCGTTCGAGCGTAAGCGGCGTATTCTCGTACGGCCCGGCCCAGGCGGCGCCGCCCGCGAACGGCGAGCCGTCCATCCAGAACTTCACGCCGCGAATCGTGAACCGAGAGTTCCCCGAGCGGGCCTTCCAATTGCCTGCGTCGAGTTGCTCGGGCAGGCCGTAGACCACCGTGCGCACGGGTACGTGTTCGTCTTCGGCCAGTGCGGCCATCATCTCGATCGACTTCGGTTGTTTCCCGGTTGCTCCGAGCACGGCCAGAGTCGTGTAGCCAGCACGCGCATACTTCGCGTATTGCAGACTGAGCAGCAGATCCGCCGCTCCGGCGGGTGCGGGCGGCATGGCGTCGAGCAGGCGGTCGATGGCCGCGATCTCGCGCACGGTTCCGGTGAGGCGTCCGTCTTCGTCACGAACGAACTCGCCGCCCGGTGGATTGACGGTGTCGTCGTCAATGGCGGCCGCGGCGAGCGCGGCGGAGTTCGCGTAGGCGTCGTGCATCATCTGCGTGAGGATGACCATCGGTCGGTCCGGCGAGATCTCATCGAGTTCGGCGAGGGTAGGGGCCTCGAGATCGTCGATCATCACCGGGTCCCAGCCGAACGCGAGAAGCCAAGGACTGGGCGAGAAGCTGGCGGCGGCGTACTCGAGCGCCGCCATGACGGATTCGCGCGAGTCGTGGGTGAAGCCGCTGACATCGACCGTGGCTCCGAGAAGTGCCGCCGCGATCGGATGGGTGTGGACCTCGATCAACCCGGGAAGCAGGGTCGCGGGTCGCAAATCGATCTCGTCGGCATTGGCCCCGGCGAGCCGGCGCATGTCGTCGAGAGCGCCGAGTCCGCGGATCACTCCGTCGTTTACGTAGACGGCGTTGATTGTCTGATCTCGTTCGCCCGACGGTCCTGCGTCGGCCATCGTCACGATATTGTCGGCAATGAAAATCGTACGGATTGCGGCGCTCGGCGGTGTCGTAGCGAGACCTACGAGGCCTACGAGTGCGGCGAGCATCAAGGGGATGCCGATACCGATGAACAGGATTCGTTTCATTTCTTTTGGCGGGAGGGCGATCACTGTGCGCGCATCGCGTTACATAGTCGAGCTGTGTCTAGCCGCGGCTAGCCATGGCTAGCCTAGTATCGGCCGATGGGCGTTGCTGTGAGCCGGTTGCCGCGCCGCGTGGTTGCTGCACCTACGTACGTGGGTTTAGCTCAGCAGTTGTTCTTGCTGCTCGGGTTCAGCCCAGCCGCCGAGGAGGTAGTCATGGCCGGTTTTATGAAATCATACGACGACGAGACCTACGCAATCATGCGTATCGTCTTGGGACTGTTGTTCGCCGTTCACGGAAGCTCGAAGCTGTTCGGTTTCCCGGTGCCGCCGCCACCCGATGCGCCGGCGTTCGTCATCTATGTTGCAGGTGGCCTCGAACTGGTCGGCGGTTTGGCGATTGCCGCGGGCTTCATGACCCGTTGGGCGGCGTTTGTCTGCAGTGGCCTCATGGCCGCGGCCTACTGGATGGCGCATGGCACGAAGGCGCTGCTGCCGATCCAAAACCACGGTGAGTTGGCCGTGATCTACTGCTTCGCCTTCCTCTACATATCGGCCAAGGGTGCCGGTATCTGGAGCGTGGACGGCAACGACTAGCAATTTGAGAACGCCGAGCGCGCCGAGCGCAGCCAGGTGCTGTGCTCGGCGCGCCGGGCCTACTGCGCATCCATACGAACGGAGAACTCGATCCCATGGGCAAGTGGACTCGCGAAGAACTCGAACAAGCATTCGACAATTATCAGCGCCTGGCGCTCGAGGCCGGCACCAGCGGTGATTGGGATCCGTGGGCCGATCAGTTCACCGAAGATGCCACCTACGTCGAGCATCTGTACGGCACGCTCGGTGGCCGCGAGGCGATCCGCAACTGGATCTCCAAGACCATGGCCGAGCCCATCAACTGCGAGATGAAGTACTTCCCGATGGAGTGGTACATGATCGACGAGCAGCGCGGTTGGGTCGTCTGCCAGGTCTGGAACCGCATGGTCGATCCGGGCGACGGCAGTCTGCACCAGGCCTACAACTTCACGCTCCTCAAATACGCCGGCAACATGCAGTGGTCCTACGAAGAGGACGTCTACAATCCGGCCCATTTCGCGACCATGGTCGGCGAATGGATCAAGGTCCGAGAGGGCCAAAAGAAGCCCGACTGAGGGCCGAATTCCCCGCATTTTGAACGATTCGCCCGAATCGCCGCCGATCTGACACTTTTTCTCATCCGACGTCGCCGCTCTCGCGTACCACGTGACATGAGCTTCGCTGTGACAGGTGATCAGTCCGTGAAACCTCCGCCTTGCGGGCGGATCGCCTGTCACGGCGGGCCCGTTCCATGTCTTCGCCTTCCTTCAGGGCGCAACTTTGAACAACCTGAACTCGCCGTGTGCCGGGCGCACGGCCGACAACCGTTTCGGGGGTAACTACCATGCAATCAAACCGCAATGTCCGCCTACTGCTCGCCTGCCTCACTGCCATCGCAGTGATGTTTTCCGTGAGTGTTAATCGTGTTCTCGCGCAGTCGATGTCTAATTCCTTTACCGGCGCCACGCCGCCGCCGCCGCCGCCCGCGGGCCCGCCGTGCTTTGGTGCCGGCTTCTCGATCGACGGAGACATCTTCGGTCCGGGGACGCCTTACAGCGTCCCGATGGGTCCTCCCGGCTGCGGGCTGGGTTGGCCGGCCACCGGCGGTCCTTACAACGTCAACGCATTCTCGAGCGGACTGAGTCCGCTCGTGGGTGTCGCGTTTCCGTATCCGGCAGGGACGACCTCGCTGCTCTTCGGCGTGGGTGATCTCGTGACCGGCGATCCCTTGGGCGCCTGCGCTCCGGGTACCCCAGGTCCTTTCACGGTGACCGACGTGGGCGCCGAATCTGCCGACCTCTTCGGCGGCGGATCGAGTGAGGCCGCTTCCGACGTATTCATTACCGCACCGAACGGCACTGCGTGGCTGGTTCCGGGTGCCATCACACCGGGTGCAAGCCCGAACTATCAGGGCTTCGACGGCAACGGCCTCCCGTCGATCCCGTTCGGATTGCCGACCGCGCCGGCAATCCCCCTGATCGAGCCGGGTCCGTTCATCGATGCCGTTGATGCCTTTGATGCCGCACCGATCGGCGCTTGGGATCCCACGGGAGATACCCTGCCGGACGTTCCGGTCTACTTCTCCGTCGATCCTCCGACTGCTGCGGCCCTCGGCGCGTTGCCGTCGGACATCTTCGTTGCCTTCGGAGGCGGCTTCGGTCTGTACGCGCCTGGTCCCGCGCTCGGCCTGGGCGCTCCTGCTGACGACGTGGACGCGCTCATCGTACTCGACGTCGCCGGCGACGGTGCCTACGCGCCGCCCGCGGACATGATCCTCTACTCGGTATCACCTTTTTCCTTCGCGATCGGCGCCTTCGACTGCGCCGGGCTGCCGATTCAAGAAGGTGATCTGCTCACGGAGGGCGGTCCTTTCGGTGCCCCCGGCATCCCCTGCATCGTCGTCGCACAAGATGATATCGGTCTGTGGTCGGGCCGGTTCTGCGGCCCCAACCCGATTACGGGAGCCTCCGACGATATGGCGGCGGCCGATCTGACCGGCGCCATCGCTCCTCCTCCGACCACGACATCGACGACGACCACTACAACCACCACCACGACGACCACGACCTTGCCGGTTCTATGTGGTCCTGCTCCGATCGTCGGCTGTCGTACCGCCGTGTCGGGCAAGTCGCAGATGCAGATCAAGCTCAAGGCGAGCGATCCGTCGAAGAACCAACTCAAGTTCAAGTACAACAAGGGCGACGCGACGACGTTGCTCGAGTTCGCCGATCCGGTCGGCGGCACGGCCGACTACCGTCTGTGTGTGTGGGACACCTCGGCGACTCCGCAGCCCCTTCTCGAAGCCGGCGTGTTGCCGGGCGGAACCTGCGGGACGAAGCCTTGCTGGAAGGCCGCAGGGACGAAGGGCTTCAAGCACAAAGACAAGACCGGCACTCCTGATGGAATCCAACAAGTGAAATTCAAAGAAGGAACGGCCGGCAAGTCTCAGATCCAAGTGAAGATGAAGGGTCTGAACTTTGCGGCGCCGGGGCTGCCACTGACGCCGACGGTGACCGCCCAGTTCATCATCGACGACGGCGGCACCCTGTGCTTCGAAGTGCCGATGTCTTCTCCGTCGAAGAACGATCCGGCCCAGTTCAAGGCCAAGGGTGACTAAGGCCGACTAAGGCCGACTAGTTTGGCGGACAGCACGACGTGCCTGGCGTCGTGTGGCCAAAGCCGGGGGGCGAAGCTATTGCTTCGCCCCCCGTTCTTCGTAAATCTTGGCTGGTCATGAAGAACGCCATCTGCGAGCAACTGGGAATTGAATATCCGATCTTTGCCTTCACGCACTGCCGCGATGTTGTCGTCGAGGTCAGTAAGGCGGGCGGCCTGGGCATGCTCGGCGCGGTGGGCTTCACCGTCGAGCAACTCATCGAAGAACTGAACTGGATCGACGAACACATCGGCGACAAGCCGTACGGTGTCGATATCGTCATCCCTCAGAAATACGAGGGCATGGGCGAGATGGACGCCGGCAAGCTGTTGGAACAGCTGGAAAGCATGATCCCCGCCGAGCACCGCGTGTTCGCCGAGAAACTGCTCAGCGACCACGGCGTCCCCGGTATCGAAGACGACGGCACCATCGAGGGCGGACTCGCCGGTTGGACGGAAGCAACGGCCCGACCGCTTCTCGAAGCGTCGCTGGGCCGACCGAACATGCGCATGATCGCGAACGCGTTGGGAACGCCGCCCGTCGATATCATTGAAGAGATTCATGCTAGCGGTCGCTTGGTCGGCGCACTGTGCGGCAAAGTGAAGCAGGCGCTCGCCCACAAAAAGGCCGGCGTCGATATCATCATCGCGCAGGGCTACGAAGGCGGAGGCCACACAGGCGAAGTCGGCAGTATCGTATTGTGGCCGCAGATCATCGAGGCGGTTGCGCCGACACCGGTATTGGCCGCGGGCGGTATCGGCAACGGCAAGCAAATGGCGGCAGCCATGGCGATGGGCGCGGCGGGCGTTTGGACGGGGTCTCTTTGGCTTGCGGTCGAGGAAGCGGCGGCCGAGCCTGCGCAGAAGGAATCGTATTTTACGGCCACCAGCGAAGACACCGTTCGGTCGCGTTCTTACACCGGCAAACCGTGTCGCATGCTGCGCAACGAATGGACGCAAGCGTGGGAGGCCGAAGGCAATCCGAAACCGCTCGGTATGCCTCTACAGGGCATGGTGACGTTCGATGCCATCAAGCGCACGCACCGCTATGCCGGCGTGGGCGAGACGCAGCAGGTCGCGTTCAATCCGATCGGGCAGGTCGTGGGGCAGATAGATCGCGTGCAGTCGTGCCGCGAAGTGATGCGCGGTTTGCTGACGGAGTATGTGGAAGCGATCGATCGGCTCAACGCGTCGTTGCCTGACGTGTAGAGTCGGGCCGTGTAGACCGGTTCACTCCGTCCCATGGCCACACCGGCTCCGGCCTAGGCCGCGACGCAGTGCAGCCGCCAGCTATCCGGCACGCCTTTTAGTGTGTGCTCGCCGCGGTCGGTGAATTCAATTCCGGACCCGGCGACTAAGTCTTTCACGGTACTCGAAACCAAGACTTCGCCGCCGTCGGCGTGGTCGGCGACTCGTGCGCCGATGTGCACGGCCAGTCCACCGAGGTCGTCGCCGCGCAGTTCGCATTCGCCAGTATGCAGCCCAGCGCGAACACGGAGTCCCATTTGCGCGCTCTGCGAACTGATTTCTTCGGCGCAGCGTATCGCGCGCGCGGGTCCGTCGAAGCGTGCGAGGAATCCGTCGCCGGTCGTGTTGACCTCGATCCCTCGGTAGCGCTCGAGTGTCCGTCGCATCCCGTCATAGAATCCGTCGAGCCGTGACCGCCATGCGGCGTCGCCCATCTCGGCGGCCTGCTGCGTTGAGCCGACGATATCGACGAACAGCACGGTCGCGAGTACGCGGTCCACGAAGGTCTCCGCGCGGGCGCCGGTGACGAACGCTTGCACCTCGCGCGAGATCGCGTCTGAGTCGCCGACCCACGGTAGGTGATCACGCCCTTCGAGCTCGACCATCTTGGCGCCCGGAATGCGCTCTGCGATGTATCGCGAGGCATTGATGTCGAGCATTGGATCGTCGCGACGATGCATCACGAGTGTCGGGACACGAATCGCGCTCAGCAGATGCCTTACGTCCAATTCGGAGTTCATACGCCATAGCGCCATCACGGCGCCGGGGCTGGCACCCATGCGCTCGAGGCGCCCGAGCCACCGTTGGGCGACCGGATCGTCGGCCCACGACGGTGCGAGCATGCTGTAGATCTCGCCGCGGCCCCAGCGGTCGCCCAATGCCTCGATGAAGGCCTCGTAGGTCTCCGGATTGTTCGCCCACGGGTAGTCGTCGCTGGGAGTGAAAGCCACGGGCGTCGCGTAGAGCATGAGAGAGCTCGTGCGTTGCGGGTAGGTCGCCGCGAACAGCGCGCACATGGGTCCTCCTTCCCAGAAGGCGAGAAGGGCCGCGCGCTCGGAACCGGCTGAATCCATCACGGCGCGCACGTCGTCCATGCGCTGTTCCAGATCAGGCAGTTCGTTGTTCGGCACGCGGTCGGATAGGCCGGTGCCGCGCTTGTCGAACATGATGACGCGTGCGAACGATGCGAATCGTTGGAAGAACGCCGCTGACGCCGGATTCTCCCAGGTCAGCTCGATGTGATGTGTGAAGCCGGTGGCGACGACGAGGTCGATCGGGCCGTCGCCGATCACCTGATAAGCAATGTAGACGTCGCCGTTTTTGGCGTACCGCGTTTCCGGTTCGTAACTCATGGAGCTTGCCTAATACCTGCTAAGGCTCTGCCAAGGCCCTGCTATGACCGTGCGAGATCGCTTACGCGATCAAAGCGTTCGTTTCCCCAGAAGAGCTCGTCGCCGACCAGGTAACTCGGTACGCCGAAGATTCCGTGGGCTTCGGCATCCGCCTGATTGCGGTCGTGGACGGTGCGGCCCTCGCCGCCCAGGTACTCGGCGAAGCCCGATGCATCGATACCGGATTGGTCGAGCAGTGACGCGATGACGTCGGGGTTTTCGATATCGAGCTCGCGGCGCCAAAACCGTGTGAAGACTTCGTTGTGGTACGCGCGAAAGTCGCCGTGTGCGCGCGCGTAGAAGAAGCCGATGTGCGCGATGGATGTATCGAAAACTTTCTGGGGTCCGCGCAGCGTCAGGCCGCGCTCGTTGGCGAGCCTACGGCAGTCCATGTACAGGTATCGAACGCGACGCCACTGATGCTCGGTTCTGCTTCCCATCGTGTCGTTGCCGTCGCCGTCGAGCTCGGCAGCACCCAGAAACTTCGGAATGTCGAGCGTGTAGGGGAGCCACTCGATCGGTTCGGGGAGCGAGTCGGACAAGGCGAACGCGTCGCTCTGCGCCAGGAACGCGTACGGGCTCTTGTAGTCGAAGTAGTGGACGATGCGGCGGGCCATACGGCCAGCACTAGACCCCGTCGCAGACCGACACAAGCCACGCTTATTGCGTGTCTACTATAATCAGCTTCTTGACGAAGTCGTTGTTTGCGATTCGGCGCATGACGCTTAGGTAGTCGGGCTGGCCCGTGTGCCCACGGGCGAGCAACTCGTCGTCGCTGCAGCCGATGGTTCCTTTTTCGCGTGGCTCGACAGTTCCGGTCGGGTCCGTGCTGCCCACCATCGAGATCGACTGCGGCTGCTTGGGGATGCAGTACTCGTAGGTGATCGGACGCGGGGTGCCGGTGGCGTCCGGGCGCGTGCCGTCGCCGAGATCGTCCAACGCGAACGCGAATTTCGAATCCGGGTCGGCCGCTTCGGCCGCTGCCTCGGTGGCGGGAGTCGTTTCCGTCGCACTGCGCGCGTCGGAACTCTCTTCGGCGCCTGCCGGCGTCGGCCACATGATGAAACTGGTGAAACCGGCGAACGTGATGGCCGTCGCGAACACTGCGGACCTGGTCACGGTGACTGCGACGCCGCGGTTGGTGGTGGGCATTTTAGGATTTCTGGAATTGCTCATCGGGGTCTCGGGAGTCCGGGCCATGGCCCCGCGGCAATGCGGGACCATGGCAGCTGCTGTCGTGCAGGTTGCGTTAGCGTGGGTCGGGAACGAGACGCAGGTACGGCTTGAGCGTCTTCCATCCGTTCGGGAATTTCTTCTTCGCGTCTTCGTCGGAAAGCGCCGGTACGATGATGACGTCTTCGCCGTCCTTCCAGTTGACGGGTGTGGCGACCTGATGCTTCGCCGTCAGCTGAAGCGAGTCGATCACCCGCACGATCTCGTCGAAGTTGCGGCCGGTGCTCGCGGGGTAGGTGAGCATGAGCTTGACCTTCTTATCGGGGCCGATCACGAACACGGAACGTACGGTGAGCGTGTCGAGCGCGTTCGGGTGGATCATGTCGTACAGGTCTGCGACTTTGCGATCCGGATCGGCAAGCAGCGGATAGTTAGGCGCAGTGCCTTGGGTCTCTTCGATGTCTTTCGACCACTTCACGTGATCGGCGACGGGATCGACGCTGAGTCCGATGATCTTTACGCCCCGTTTATCGAACTCCGGCTTGATGCTGGCCATGTAGCCGAGTTCCGTGGTGCAAACCGGCGTGAAGTCCTTTGGGTGCGAAAAGAGTACGCACCAGCCGTCGCCGATGAATTCGTGGAAGTCGATCCTTCCTTCGGTGCTGTCGGCTTGAAAATTGGGTGCCTCGTCTCCGAGTCGAATGGCCATGAGTTCCTCCTGCTGAGTTCCGAAGAGCGGCGTCAGACGGCGCGCTCTAGTGGCGACAAAATAGGCGCACCGGCCTGGTCAGACAAGTGGAGCCCTCAGTGTCGAGTTAAAACTGGAAGTAGATGAACTCGCCGCCGGCGCCGGCAACGGCGTAGGCGAGTCCGATCAGTAGGCCGGCCAGCGTGCCCTCTACGGCAGGGCCCCAGGCCGTGTGGGCCGCTAGTTGCTGGAGTCGGCCCACTCGGGGGCGAACCGCGCGCTCGACGAGATGCGAGCCGATACACACCACAACGATGATCGTCTGGACCGCCGGCCATCCCGACAGGAAGTCCATGGTCATGAAGCCCGAGAAGAACAGACCGGCGTCGCCGACCGTTGGCGCCCGAAACACGGCGAACAGAAGTGCCGCTGCGTGGGCGGTGAACAGCAGGCCCGGAAGGTCGCGCAGCGTGATCGGCCGATCGATGTCGCCGGCGGTTCCGCCCATCAGGCGATGGCCTGCCAGCAGGACTCCGTGCAGGCCGCCCCAAATGACGAACGTCCAAGCGGCGCCGTGCCACAGTCCGCCCAGTAGCATCGTTGCGAACAGGTTAAAGTAGGTTCGTGCGGCCGAGAGACGATTGCCGCCTAGTGCTATGTAGAGGTAGTCGCGCAACCAAGTGGAGAGCGTGATGTGCCAGCGTCGCCAGAACTCAGCCGGATTGCGCGAGAGGTATGGCTCGAGAAAATTGGTCGGGATCTCGAAGCCCATCAGTAGTGCCGACCCTCGCGCCATGTCTACATAGCCGGAGAAATCGAAGTAGATCTGAAAAGCGAAGCTGTACGTTACGATCAAGTGATACGCGGCCGACCCGACAGCGGGTGCGCCGAAGGCATCGTCGACAAACGGCGCGAGCAGATAGTCTGCGAACACCACTTTCTTGAGAAGCCCCGACACCAGCAGCCAGCCGCCACGACGCGTGCGCTGCGGTGTCATCTCGCCGCCGCGCGCGAGCTGCGGCAGCATTTCCGCTCCGCGTAGAATCGGCCCGGCGATGAGCTGCGGGAAGAACGAAATGAACAGCACGTAGCGAGAGAAGCTCTCTACCGGTTCGATGTCGCGCCGATACGTGTCCACCGCGAGCGCGATCATCTGGAAACTGTAGAAGGAAATCCCGAGAGGCAAAAAGAAGTCGGGTAGATCGGGCGACCAAGCGGTCGCTAGACCGCTCAGTCCGACGGCCGGAAGAACGGCAAGCAGCGATTCGATCACGAATGCGGCGTACTTGAAGCATGCGAGTAGCCCGAGGGTGAACACGACCGACGCCGTGAGGTACGCGCGCGGTCGCTTGCCGACGAGCATCGCGCGCAGCAACGCATAGTTCACGCCGAGGTCTACCAGTAGCAGGATCAGGTACGCCGGCAGCCAGAGTGCGTAAAACAGGATGCTTGCCACCAGCAGTAAGCCGGTGCGCATGCGCGCCGGAAGCACGCGTAGGCCGAGCAGCACCAGGCCGAGGAAGAGCGCATACTGTAGCGTATTGAAAAGCATCAGCGATTCGTGGACACGTCTCGCACCAGAAGCTCGACGTACGGGGTCAAGGCTTCAGCGACCAGTTGTGGACCGTCGTACGGTGGTTCGTGCGTGAAATGCCCGCCGGTATCGCGAAACGCTACATCCGGAAGTAAGTCGTGCAGGTCGGCGAACTCTGCTCCCGTATCGAGCGCCAACTGCTCGAGCATTGCGAGCGTTCTCCCAATACCGGCCTCATCGTAAGCTCCGAGCGACTTCGCGTACTCTACATTGATGGGCGGAACGTAGAGAATTGTCTGTGTGCCGGCGCGTGCGAGTTGTTGTAGTAGCGCGCGAGTTATCTCGGCGACCCAGTGGTCTTCGCTGAGTCCGTCCATGACTTCGCTGTAGTACCGTTGTGCGCTTCGCGCGCTGCGACGCGGGGGCAAACCCGGCGCCATCTCCTCCATGTAGGTGAGCGTCGCGCGCGCTCGGCGTGCGGCGAGGTCGCCCGTGAAGTCGAATCGATCTGCAAACAGTTGTTCTACCGCTTGGCGCAAAGCTCCCAGCCGTGCCTGCTGCGAGCTCTGCTCGAGCCAGCGACTTGTCTGACCGCTGAGCACGAAGAGGCGGTACAGGAGAAGGCGGTCTGCGGTGACACCATATTTATGCAGGTCGAGCTCAATCAGCGTCTGCCACCAGCGGCGCGCAAGCACCCAGCCCGCCAACTCGGGACGCTGCAGGCTGGCGGCAAGCCGACTACGCGCCAGCCCGAGATTGAAGGTCACGATCGCGACATCGGGATGCGCAGCCGTGATCGGATCGGCTAGGAGGTAGAAGCCCGCCGGCGTCATGCCCAAGGAACTGAGCGACGCAACGTAGACGGATGCTCGGCCTGTCCAGCGAGAGGCGAGATTTTGCGACAAGCGATCGTGGATACGCTTGCCCTCGGGGTAAGCGATCGCCGTCGAATCGCTCAGCAGCGCTACGGAAATCGAGCGGGGTCGTCTGCTGTGGATCGCGAGAGTGTTGAGGGGCCGGACCAGTGCGCTCGGAACGGTCACCGCCATGACAGGGCGGTCGGGATGCACGATGTTGCCCAGAGCGAACATCGAACTCGATGACCAGGTCGCCGCCGCGACCAGGAATACGAGGAATACTACGGTCCGTCCGGCGCGGCGCATCCCGCATAGGTTAGCACAAAAAGAAAAACGGGCGGTGCTCGTGTGGAGCACCGCCCGTTGGCGGGCTAGGTAGTCAGGCGGCTCGGAAGCCGATGGCTACACCCCTCTCAGTTCGTTGCGCGCTACTGCGGGCCGCAATCGACCGGACAGTTGGCCTCCCCCTCATCCCATGCCGGATCGCAGACGCCGTCTCCGCAGTGGTCGGCAGGCGGCGGTACGCAGTTGGGATCGGTCGCCGGATCGCAACCCGGATCGAAGCTGCAATCGCTCGGGCAGTTCAACTCGTCCTCACCGGGCTCGCAGTAGCCGTCGCCGCAGGCCGCGACACCGCAGTTGGGATCGGTCGCCGGATCGCAACCCGGATCGAAGCTGCAGTCGCTCGGGCAACTCCAGTCGTCCTCGCCCGGCTCACAGATCCCGTCGCCGCAGGGCGGAGGTCCGCAATTGGGATCGGTCGCCGGATCGCAGCCGGTGCCGTCGCCGCAATCCATCGGGCAACTCCAGTCGTCCTCGCCCGGATCGCAGTAGCCATCGCCGCAGGGCGGGGGGCCGCAATCCGGATCGGTCGCCGGATCGCAACCGGTGCCGT
The DNA here is from genome assembly GCA_029262375.1 of Deltaproteobacteria bacterium. GTDB lineage: Bacteria > Desulfobacterota > Binatia > UBA1149 > SPBQ01 > JAJCZM01. Next base: position 42,209 of record JAJCZM010000046.1, on the reverse strand, counting down.
CGCTGCAGTCCATCGGGCAACTCCACTCGTCTTCGTACTCGTCGCAGTGACCGTCACCGCAGTCGCTGGGCGCACACTGTGGGTCGATGTCCGGATTGCACTGCGGCTCGCAGCTGCTGTCGCCGGGAGGGCAGGCTTGACCGCAATCTTCCGGACAGTTCCAACCATCTTCGCCGACGTCGCAAAGGCCGTCACCGCAGAAGTAGGCGTCGCAAGCGGGGTCCTCAGGCGGGCATCCCGGGAAGCACTCCGGATCACCAGGCTCACACGGCATGAAGCAGTCGGGATCTACACTCGGGTCGCAGGACGGGAAACAGTCGGGATCGACCGAAGGATCGCAAGGCAATCCGCAGTCCTCCGGACAGTTCCAGCCGTCTTCCCACTCCTCGCAGTAGCCGTCGCCGCATTTGCCGCCGCCACAGTTCGGGTCTTCGGGCGGGCATCCGCCGCCACAATTCGGGTCTTCAGGCGGGCATCCGCCGCCGCCGCCGCAGGACCCGCAGGTGTCGCAGGCATCGAAGCAGCAGTCGCCGCTATCGAAGCACGCCGCATCGCACCAACAACCGCCGGGGGCTTGTCCGCCGCAAATGCCGGCTTCGGAGCAACTGCAGCCTTCACCTTCGCAGAGCGGGGGGCCGCCGTCGCCGGGACCGGGACCAGGGCCGGGGCCGGGCTCACCGACGGGACCGCCGTTACCGTTGACTGTGTTCCAACAGTCGAACCATTCCTTCTCGAGTTCGAGGTGGTTACACATCGTCTGCGTCACCGCCATGTCGATCGTGACGGTGGCCTCGGGCGCCTCGTCGCAGCCGAAAGACTCCGTTTCGGCGAACGCGATTTCTACGTCCTCGACCTCAGGCAGGTCGGTATCAAGTACGAGATCCACGAAAGCTTCCGCGAGATCGTAGTCGATCAGCGTGGTCTCGCCGTCCCAACCTTCGACCTCGGTGAAGTCTTGCCAGGAATAGCGCGTACCGTGGCGCGAGCCGATCTTTGCCGCGCCCGTGCCAATCGCCAGCAGGCCGATCTCGTAGTCGTCGCCTGCAACGTTGTGGTCGTAGAGTTCTGCATCCGAGGTTACTCGGTGCGAGTAGACCTGTTCCTCGTCCTCGAAAGGATTCTGGTGCGATCCCGCATCGAAGCCGTCAAGGTCGAGTGTGCCGGCGCCTTGGCCGACTACCATGCGACCATAGCCTTCGGCTTCCTCACCCCATGCGCTCGAGTAACTCATCGTGATCAGCTTGGTGCCGACGAACAGGCCGGCGTCATTGAGGTCGCCGTTGACCACGACTTGGTGGGCGTTGCTGCCCCAGTCGTCTTCGCGCAGGCCTTTGGCGACCATCGAGAAGTCGGTGCTGCTGATGTTCTGGCTGATGTACTCGCTCTGAACGGACTCGCCGTCGCGATCTTCGCATGCGAACAGTTCGAAGCCGGTGATCGACTCGCCGCTGCGTTCGAGCTTCATCTTGATCAGGCTGGGACCGCCGCCGCCTGGACCGCCAGGACCGCCCGGGCCGCCGGGACCGAAGTCATCGTTGATGATGTCGAGTGCCAATGTGTGGTACTCGCCGTCGTAGATGTCGATCGTGCCGCCTTCGAGCGACTCGATGCCGTCGAATGCCGCTTGGATGTAGCAAAGGATTTTGTCGGCCTCGGCGGCCGACGTCATGGCAATGCTCGTCATGTTGGCGATCTGGCAAGCTGCCATTGAGCTCCCAGCTCCGAAGTTCTCGCTGATCGCTCCCAGAAGAATACCGCTCGGGGCATCACCTTCGGCGAGGCTGGCGGTAAAGCCGGCCGCGTTGTCAGCCGGAACCACCGCGCCTGTGGCACGAGGGAGCTCACTGATTTGGGTGACCGCCACTCCGGGGCAAACCAGCGATATTGGCTGGCCAACCGCGCTGCCAAGCACCGCGAGTGCATCGGTTGCAGTGACGGCGCCACTAGAATCGATATCGCAGCGAGCCATTGCACAGTCGGAGATGCCGACCGCGGTGCTCAGAATCCCCAGGGCATCGGTCGCTGTGACCGAACCGCTGCCGTCGAAGTCGCCGCATGCGGCCTCGACTCGTGGAGCGAGTGTTAGTGTAATCACTGCCGCAATGGCGGTCAGTGTCATGATCTTGCGCAACAAATTGTGCATCCCTAGTGTTCCCCCTCGTCACACGCTCTCGGCGTTGGTGATGAGCTTTCCCTTGTGGGCTTCGACCTGAATGGGCCGAGCGGGGCTAGTAGAGCAAAGATGCGGCCGGAAGAACGTAGGCCTGACATCTGTGTTTTCCGCGACTTTTCTAAGGCGGAGGTAGACGCCTGCGCCACGCTGATGACACTCGGCCGCCGCTTTGACGTCCGTGTTGCGCACTAGTGTAGGGCGAACGGCGAAGCAGACGCGCAGGCATTGCCGTTGCGGTTCGCTCAGAAGGCGGAATTAGTGAGGATCTCGATGGCCTTTACCGTCGGATTCTCGACGACATGTCCGAATTCGATCTGCATTCCGTCGCCGTCGGAGATCTCTACGACGATAGACCGAACGATTGCGATCCGGCTACCGCCGGCAGTCGCGACTTGGTCGAAGTTCTCCAGGACGATCGCCCCCTCGATGGCGACGTTGAATAGTCGGCTCCCCACGGTGCGAGTTTCCTTGAACGTGTTGGCGAACAGGAAATTCACCAGGTAGCGGCCGTTAGGGACGTTAAAGGAATAGATGAGGTTTGGCTCGGGGGCACGATCGAAGTGCTCGCAGAGCAGAACGTCCTCCGTCGATTTGTTAGAGCAGCCGAAGATGTCGGACGTGTTCCTGATCGAGCAGCCTTGGCCGGCGATATTGATGTCGCAATCCGAACCGGTGAATCGCTTGTTGTAGCCAAAGTCGGCGAGCCAGACGCGGCCGGTGCAATCGATGCGGTTGCCGCCGCATTCGGTGAGGTCGGCGGCATTGGCGTTCAGACGTACGGGCAACTGTGTGCTCGTGTCGATGGCGACGTGGCCGAAACACTCGTTGAGTGGCTCGGTGGGGCAGGGGTCTTCGCTATCAACGAGCCCGTCGTTGTCGCTGTCGTCGGCCGGAGCGGCCGGCAATGTGACGGATGTCGAGGTACTCGTGGTGGTGGTGGTGGTAGTGGGAACCTCTACCACCACGCAGCTGCACGCACTCACCGTGCCCGAGGCGCCGCCAAGCGAGTTGCTGAGAACGGGCGCAGCGCTTTGCGAATTCGCTTGTTCACAGGCGCGCAGGGCATCACCGTGAGCAAGATGATCGTCGAGCGCGCCGAGCGGTACGGTGGAGGTTCGCCGAGGTACACCGTGGCAGACGGTGACACGCGGGTCGGGAGCCAGACTGCTGCTCTCAGAAGCGGCGCAGGCCATGCCGTAGGGGCAAGTGCCGTTGCAGATGTTCGAGGCCGCGCTTTCGCAGGGCGTCGGGCTCGGACAGGCCGCGCTGCAATCGAGCATGGCAGGCGTACCGATCGCGGCCAGGAGCGTGTTGAGTGCGTCGCTGGCACTGATGACGCAGTCGCGGTTGACGTCGCAAGACCCGAGCGTGCAAGTCGACGTGCCCACCGATGCGCTCAGGATGCGCAACGCGTCGGTAGCCCGGGGCGAAGACTGTCCACTCACCGGAGTGCCACAGCCGGCTTGGCCGTGGGTTGGATGTAGGAGCGTGACGAAGCACGCAAGCAGACATTCGAAGACGATGGCTGCGGCAAAATTTCTCTGCATTTAGGTGGAGGCAGCCCTACGAAGAGCTAGCCACCCCAACAGAGTCCCATCCAGAATGCCTGCGGTAAACTTTACTTAGCACAGGCACCCGTGCACTCACGGGGCCTGCGCGCGCTAACTACAACGTAATCATGGAGTTGCCACGAGAATTTCGATGGCTTTCACGCTTGGGTTTTGTGTGATGTGCCCGAATTCGATCGACAGACCGTCACCGTCGTCGACCGAAACCACAACCGATCGCACTACCGCGCGCCCGCTGCCGCCCGCCGCGACCACCTGGTCGAACGCGGGGTAAACGACATTGCCCTCGACCGTGATGGCGAAGACGCGGGCGCCCGGCGCGGCCGTTTCTTCGAACGTGTTCGCGAACAAGAGGTTCACGAGGTAGCTGCCGTTGGGCACGTTGAAGGAGTATCTGAGTTCCGGGTCGGCCGGTCGGTCGAAGTGCTCGCATTGCAGCAGATCTTCGGTCGCATCGTCTTCGCACCCGAATATCTCTGTGATTCCGGTGATCACACAGTTCGGCTCGCCGCCGCCTAGCGAGCACGCGCCGTTGCCGTCGCCCGCGTCGTTGAAGCCGAAGTCGGCGTTCCAGGTCTGCCCGTTGCAATCGACACGCTCGCCCGCGCATTCGTCGCTGGTTGAGGGGTTCGCATTGATGCGGATGACGTTCCCCGTTGCTGCGTCGACGGCGGCCTCGCCGAAGCAGGCGTTGCGAGCATCGTCGTTACACGGATCGACGTCGTCGCCGAGACCGTCGTTGTCCGAATCGTCACCGGCCTCGAGTGTGGTCGAGGTCGTAGTCGTGGTCGTCGTCGTCGTTGCCTCGTCGAGCGTCGTCGTGGTCGTCGTTGCGACCGGCAGCGTCGTCGTGGAGACCATGCGCGGTTCGCAGATGCACTCTACGAACTCGTTGTCGTCAGAATCGGAGTCGCTGTCGCTGTCGGAATCTGAGTCGCTGTCGTGATCCTTGTCGCGCTTGTGATCGGCCTCGAAGCGGCCGTCGTTGTCGCAGGGCCCGAGGTAGTCTCCATGTGCCAGGTGAGCGGCAACCGCATCGAGTCCCACGAGCAGACTGTGCGCGTTCTCAGGGTTCCCAGGCGGCACGTGGCAGATCGTCGCGCGCACGTCCGGCTCGACCTCGTCGGTGAGATCGGCCGTGCAGACGTAACCGGCGGGGCACGTGCCGTTGCACATGGGGGCGCCGGAGGATTCGCAGCGTTTCTCGGCCGGGCATTCGGCGTCGCAGTAGCCGCCGGAGTTGAAGCCCACGGCAGCTGACAGGGTCCGCAGGGCATCGCCGGCACTGACGCGGCAGTCGCCGTTTACGTCGCAGGCCCTGAGCGTGCAATCACGATCTCCGACCGAGGAACGCAGAATGTGCAGCGCGTCGACGGCTCGCGGGGCGTCGCCGTCACTGACGGGCTGACCGCAGTTCGACGCTGAGGCGGTGAGAGATGTTGTGGCGAGAAGAAGTAGAGTGAGGGCGGCGGTGAACAGGTGCTTCATGCAGTAGGTGGTCTCCCGGCGCTCGTTGGAGCGCGCTGATATCTGCCTAGGGTCGCACATATATGTGCGCGATCGAAGACCTGCGCGGCCCCGAGCGCCGGATTAGTGCAAACGCCCCCGCTGAGGGGGCGGTTTGGTAGAATGTCGTGATGCGGCCGGCTGCGCCGCTCGGGGGTGCTCATGTCGAAGGTGCGCAGACTGATCTTTCAACTCGGAACGAACAACTGGCAACGCGGTGGCGAGTACGCGCCGGGGTCAGGGATTCTGCACGAGTCGCACCACCTCGCCTACAACGATCTAGCGGGGACGGCGAGCTATTCGATGTATCCGTCGAGTAAGCAGACGACGCGTGACGCAGACGTGCGCGTTTTTGAGCTCGAGCATGACATTCCCATCTGCGAATCGATCTCGCCGACCAGCTCGTATCGCTGGCACTCGATGAGCGACGAGGAGTTCGCGGCCTATCGCACGCGTCTGACCCGAGAGGTGCTCGAGTATATGAACGCCGTCGAACGCGAGGAGAACGCGGAGTTCTCACTGGCGGTTGCGCATCACTCTTTTCTCAACCCACTCGTTTTGAGCGATGTGCTCGAGGCGCGGGTAGCCGAGGGCAAGCGCCGCATCCCGCTCCTGTGCTTCGTGCACGGTACCGCCCTGAAGATGTTCGCGCACGAGAAGGGTGGTCGTGATCCCGAACACTTCCCTGAGCGCTTCTTGCCCATGATGCGTCGATCCGGGGTCTTCGACTATTCCAATCGCTCCCGCGTTGGTGTCGATTTGTGCGCGGCGATCTCGAACCAGCAGATCGAAGCGTTGGCCGAGATCTTCCCTGAATTTCCGCGGGAACGTGTCGTGCTATCTCCGAACGGGTACAACCACTCGGCGTTCCGTCGCATCGACACTCCTACGGATCTCTACGCCGACCGAGACAATGTGCTCGCCGGCTTCACGACCGCTCCGTACGAGGGGAGCTCACGCAATGCCGGTCCGGTCGCGATCGACGGCGGTATCGAGAAGGTCGTCATATTCTGCGGCAAGTTCGCCGACTGGAAGCGTCTGGACTGCGTGCTACAGGCCGCCGTCGAATACGAGAAGCTTGGCAATGTCGCGACGTTGGTCGTGGGATCGGGGCCACACGAAGATCAGGTGAAGATGCAAGATCTCGCTTACGAGCAACTGGGACTGCGCAATGTCTTCTTCTTGGGCCCGCGTCCGCAAGACGAGCTCGCGGTGTTGTACAACACCGCCGATGTAGGCTGTTTTCCTTCCTATAAGGAGCCGTTCGGGTTGGTGTTCATCGAATGCATGGCCTGCGGGACACCGGTGATCGGTGCGGATTCCGGTGGTCCACGCGACTTCGTGTCCGACGAGGTCGGGGCGCTCGTACCGGAGACCGACGATCGTAAGCTGTTGGCCGATTCTCTAGCCGCCACGATCACGCGCGCACTCGGCGAGAACTGGAAGCAGACGAAGGGCGCGAATGCGCAGCGGTTGGCGGAGTCCGGTTTCAGTGTGCGCAAGCAGTGCGAGAACCTGCTGGCTGCCGTCGATCGTCTGACTGGCGAGAACTGATCCATCGGCAATCTGGCGCGGTCGCTTTCGTGACGGCGTCGCGGCGACTACAATTCGTGCGGACGATTCGATTCGATGCCGACCGCCCCCACAATCCCCACGCGCGATGAGTCTGCGAGCGCATGGCCCATGGCCATCGCCCTCGCGCTGTCGTCGGCGACGTTGGCGGCCGACGTAGCGCTTCCTCTCGGATTCGCCGGTGCTGTTGCCCACATGCTACCGGTTCTTCTCACCCTCTGGATCCGCGGCGTCTCCGTGACGATCGCGTTTGCGATCGTCGGCAGCGCGCTGACTGTACTGGGGCATGCTCTCTCCCCGTCGGGCGGCGACGCCTGGCAGGACCTCGCCAATCGCGCATTGGCAATCGGTGCGGTGGTGGCGACTGCGGGCGTGGTCGTGCTGCGCAAGAGCGCCGCGTCGGCGTCCGTCGCAGCCGAGCAGCGATTTCGGGGGGTCGCGGAGGCCTTACCCGGAGTTTTGTGGATCGTTCATCCCACGGCTGGTGTGGTGTACTTCAACGCCTATGGACGCGCGCTGGTGGGCATCGGGCCGGATGAAGAAGTCGGCGGCAGTTGGGACGAGATGCTCCATCCTGACGATCGTTCGAGAGTGGTGGCAGTCAGCAAGGATCATCTCGAACGGATACGTTCATACGAGCTTGAGTTCCGGCTTCGTCGAGCCGATGGCGGGTACGCGGAGATCCTTGCGCGCGGGCGTCCATACTTTGACGACCGAGGGCAGCTGCTTGGCTACGCCGCTATCGGAACGGATATCACGGCGCAGAAAAACACCGAGGCTGCGTTGCGAGAGACCGAAGCGTTTCTATCGCGCGCGCAGAGTCTAGCGCAGCTCGGCAGCTGGGTCTGGGAGGCGGAGTCGAACGACATTCGTTGGTCCGAGCAGATGTATCGGATCGTCGGACTCCCTGTGGGCGCGCCTAAACCGTCAGTTGAGGAGTTCGGGGCGAATTTCTTACATCCGGATGATCGTGATGGCTTCGTGCGCGATTGGAATAAATTGGTTCGCTCAAAGGTGCGGCGCGTCAAGGATCGTCGGATCGTGAGACCGGACGGCGAGGTTCGCTACATTCAGGCGGAACGTGACGTCGATTTCGATGAGCGTGGTCGTATCGTACGGATTAGCGGTACCCTGCAGGATGTCACTGAACGGCGACACGAGGAGCAGGCGCTTCGCGAGAGTCGCGAGCGACTCGTCGACGCCGAAGCGATAGCCAGCATCGGGCATTCCGATTGGGATGTCGCGTCGGGGCGTGAGGTGTGGTCCGACGAGCTATACCGCCTGCTAGGTGCCGAGCCGGGCGACCTCGAACCCGGTTTAGCGGCGTTTCTCGATCGGATCGTCGGTGAGACCGAGCGAGCACGGGTGGCCGAGGGGCGCGCGCTGGTAGCCGGCGGGAAAGCCGCGCCCGGCACGATGTACCGTATCAAGACGCTCGATGGGAGAGAGCGGGACCTGAAGATCGACGGTAGAGTTTTCACCGACGAGTCGGGCAATGTCGTACGGGTGTTCGCTACGGCGCAGGACGTCACCGAGCTGCGCGATGCCGAGCGCGCGCTCCGCCGCAGCGAAGAGCGCTTCGAGCTGGCCGCTCGCGGTACCAACGACGGCTTGTGGGACTGGCCGAACATCGACGAAGAACTGTTCTGGCTGTCGGACGGATATCTGCGATTGCTTGGCTACCAAACCGGCGCGCTCGAGTTCTCGAGCTGGGTAGTCCTCGATCACATCCACCCCGACGACGTCGATGCGGTCGTGCAGTGTCTGCAGCGGCACGTTGCAGGCGATGGAGAGTTCGACATCGAGCACCGGCTGCGAACGTCCTCGGGCGAGTACCGTTGGTTCCGAGCGCGCGGAGGAGCAACCCGCAGCGAAGACGGTACGGGGACGCGCGTCGTCGGCTCGAGCCAAGACATCCACGATCAGCGCATGGCCCAGCTCGCGATCGAACATCATCAAGCGCAGCTGCGACATCTCGCCACGCGCGCCGCGCTCGCCGGCGAAAAGGAACGACGGCGGATCGGTGCCGAGCTCCACGACCGCACCATCCAGAACCTCGGCGTGACCAAGGTGAAGCTCGGCGCGCTGCGCGAGTCCGCCGCCAAAGGCGGTCAATCGGCTGCGTACGATGAGCTAGCGGAGATCGTCGATGCCACGATCCAAGACGCACGTGCACTCCTGTCGGAGATCAGCCCGCCGGTGCTCAACGAACTCGGGTTCGAGGCGGCTGTCGACTGGTTGGCGGAGAAAACCGAAACGCAGTACGGCGTGCATTGCACCGTGAGCGACGATGGCGAGCCGCGCGCGCTGGACGACGATGCGCAACTCGTACTCTTTCAAACCGTACGCGAGCTACTGGCGAACGTCGGCAAGCATGCTTGCGCCGGATCAGCGCGTGTCGCGATCTCGGGCGGACCCTCGCGGGTCGTCGTGCGCGTCGTCGACGACGGCATCGGCTTCGAGCCGACATCGGTTGAGAACGCGGCCGTCGACGACGGCGGTTATGGGCTCTTCAGTATCCGTGAGCGACTGCGAATGCTCGGCGGTGTGTTACAGATTGAATCACGCCCTGACGCGGGAACCAGCGTCACCGTGTCGGTGCCCATTCGGCACTGAGTGCGCGACGCGCTCTACTTCGCTTCCGCCTGCAGATCCAGCGCTGCCGAATTGATGCAGTAGCGCTGACCGGTCGGCGCCGGGCCGTCGTCGAAGACGTGTCCGAGATGCGAATCGCAACGACTGCAACGAACCTCCGTTCGCGATACGAAGAACTTCGTATCGGTATGTTCATCGACTGATGCCGGCGAGATCGGTGTCCAGAAGCTCGGCCAGCCGGTGCCTGACTTGAACTTCGTGCTCGCGTCGAACAGAGGCTGACCGCATGCTGCGCAGACATAGGTGCCCGGCGTCTTCTCGTTCCAATACGCGCCGCTGAACGCCCGTTCGGTTCCGGCCTCACGCAGCACGTAGAACTGATTGTCGTCCAACAGTTCCCGCCACTCGTCTTTCGAGAGATTCTTCCAGTTCTTGTCCGGGGATTTTTCGCTGGATGTCACGTTTGCTTCACTAGGCGCGCTCTCTTGTGCGTGCACCGAAGGCAACTCGACCGGGCCCTCCAGGCTGGCGCCGATTCGAGTAACGACCATCGACGCGACGAATCCAGAGGCCGCGATTGCGAAGAAAAACAATAGGCCAGGTTTCATGACGCTTTCTCCTTACGCACCTAAATACGGGCGTTGGGGGCGCAGGTTACCGACGCTACCGACGCTACCGACGTTACTACGAACTCGTCTGACTTGCTCGGCCTCCCGAGGCTGCTCAATTCGTCGGTGTGGCGCGCTCGATAATGGCGTCGCAGTCGATGCTTGCCGGCATGGTCCCGTAGATTCGTCCGGACCCACCGAGGCGTGCGGCGCGAAAGCCGTCGGCGACGGCCGCCGGGCCGTGGCGCACGAGCAGCGACGCTTGCAGCAGTACGCCCATCTTTTCGACGATCGTGCGAGCGCGTCGTTCTATGCCATCGCGCTGCGCCAGCTGCGACTGCAATTCGGCGAGCTCTCGCTCGAGATCGGCGTGACCGGAGGTACCCAGGCGGATTTCCGCGAGCAGGGCTGGGAGGCTTTCGGGCTCGCGCGCGATCGCACGTAGCACGTCGAGGCAAATCACGTTGCCCGATCCCTCCCAGATCGCGTTCACGGGCGCTTCTCGATAGAGCCGCGGCAGCATGGATTCTTCCACATAGCCATTGCCGCCGAGGCACTCCATTGCCTCGTAGATCATGTGAGGCGCGCGCTTGCAGACCCAGAATTTCCCGATGGCCGTCGCAATACGCGCGAACGCACGTTCGTGCTCGTCGTCGGCGGCGTCGTACGCGCGCGCGACACGCGCCATCAGCGCAACCGCGCCTTCGAGTTCCAGCGACAAGTCGGCCAGTACCGATGCCATCAGGTCGTGATCGCGCAGGCGCTTGCCGAACGCGCTGCGGTGGCGCGCGTGGTGGACTGCTTGGGCGAGCGCCTGTCGCATGATCCCGGCGCTGCCACTGATGCAGTCGAGACGCGTGTGATGGACCATCTCGATGATCGTGTTGATGCCGCGCGCTTCCTCGCCGAGCATGCGTCCCCACGTGTCTTGATATTCGATCTCGCTTGATGCGTTCGATCGGTTTCCCAGTTTCGATTTCAGGCGTTGGATGCGGATATCGTTGCGCGAGCCGTCGGGACGAAAACGTGGAACGAGAAAGCAACTCAAGCCTGCGTCGGTTTGCGCGAGCGTAAGGAAGGCGTCCGACATCGGCGCTGAGCAAAACCACTTGTGTCCGGTCAGGCGGTATTCACCGCCCGGGCCGCCGCCCGCAATCGGTTCGGCGCGCGTCGTGTTTGCGCGTACGTCGGAGCCGCCCTGTTTCTCCGTCATCGCCATGCCGATCGTGGCCGAGGTTTTTTGATCGGCCGGGATGAACCGTGGGTCGTACTCGTTCGCAAGCAACCGAGGCTCCCACTCGGCAGCGACGTCGGGTTGATGTCGAAGAGCGGGGAGCGCGGCGAACGTCATGGTGATGGGGCAGGCATGGCCGGCTTCCGTCTGTACCAGAAGATAGTGCTGCGCGCTGCGTGCGACGTTGGCGCCGACACGCGTGTCGTTCCAGGGCCGATTGTGGACCGAGTAGCGCATCGACTGGCGCATCAGCGCGTGCCAGGCAGGGTGGAACGTCACTTCGTCGATACGATTCCCGAAGCGATCGTGGCTCATGAACTGCGGTTCGTGGGTGTTGGCCAGCCTCCCCCATTCATAGCTTTCTTGGCTTCCGGCGACGCCGCCGTAATCTACGAGGAGATCGCGCGCCCACTCGGTATTCTCCCCTTGCTCTGCTTGCTCCCGGGCGACGGCCTCGACCAATGGTTGGTCGCTGGTGAACAGATTGTAGCCTTCGAGCAGGGGAACTTGATTGATGACCGTGTGTGTATCGCTCATGACGATGGCTCTTCTCCGAATGCTCGTCGCGGGGCTGGAGCTTTCTTGTAGCGGCGGGCCCCATTATAGGTAGAGAGTTGGCGCGCCGGCCGCAACGGCCGCGTACCCGGGCCAGGCGATGATCGCACCCAAAGGAGTATTCTTGCCCATGTTACGACCCCTAATCAGAACCGCCGCATTTACGTTAGCTCTTCTGTTCACCTTCGGTCCGATACCAGATGCCTGCGCAGGCGGCGATTGGAATGATGCCGGAATGAGCTGGCTCGGTTACGAAGAAGGGCTCGCTCAAGCGAAGACGTCGGGCAAGCCCGTGTGTCTGATCTTCTATACCGATTGGTGTCCACACTGCACGAAGTACAGTGCGGTCTTTCACGACGAGAAAGTGGTCGCAGAGTCGAAGAAATTCGTGATGATTCGGCTCAACAAGGAAGAGCACGCCGAGACGAGTACGAAGTACGCGCCTGACGGGCAATACATTCCGCGCACGTACTTCCTTGCGCCCGACGGAACGCTCGATCCCGAAATTCACGAGCAGCGCGAGACGTACAAATATTTCTACAACACCGCTGTCGCTGCCGGTCTGCTGCGCGGCATGCAAGAAGCGCTCGACAAATTCGGCGCGAAACCCACGAAAGGAGCCGGCTCATGAAGTTGCACAATTCTCTCGGCCCCAACCCGCGCATCGTGCGCATGTTCGCGATCGAGAAGGGCATCGAACTCGACAAGGTCGAAGTCGATCTGATGTCGGCCGAGAATCGTCAGGCACCGTTCTTGGAAAAGAACCCGAGTGGTCAGTTGCCGGCGCTCGAGACCGATGACGGTGCTTTCGTGTCCGAAGTCACTGCGATCTGCGAGTACCTCGATGAGAAGTCTTCCGGCCCGTCGCTCGTCGGTTCCACGCCCGAAGAGCGTGCCGAGGCGCGCATGTGGACGCGCAAAGTCGATCTCAATATATGCGAGCCCATGGCCAACGGGTTTCGCTTCGCGGAAGGTCTGGAACTCTTCAAGGATCGGCTCATATGCATTCCGCAGGCCGCAGATGACTTGAAGGCGACCGCGCAGAGCGGCTTGGACAAGCTGGACGGTTGGATGGCAGGACGGACCTTCTTGTGCGGAGATCGCATGACGATGGCCGACGTCTTCCTGTTCGGAATGCTCGATTTCTTCGCGAGCGCCGGACAGCCGGTGCGCCCCGAATTGAAGAACGTGTCGGCCTGGTTCGCACACATGGCGGATCGCCCGAGTGCCGAAGCAAGCCTCCACGAAGTGGCGGCTGCGGTCGGCATGCGCGGTTAAGGTTCGCGTCGACGCCGGATGTTCGATCAGGAGTCGGCGGGAAGGCCGGTAAGCTCGCAGGAAATTTTCCACAAGCGGGCGGCGTCGTCGGTGTTCGATGCATAGCCGGCCGCCTTGTACGGCTTGCAGTTGTAGTAGTAACCGCCGCTGGCGCCGGCGACCTCGGGGCTCGAGCACAAGTAGATCGAGCTTTCGGCGCCGCGTTCGGGCGTGCGGCTGAACGGGCGTACCAGACTCATGCCGATCCTGCCGAGTAGGCCGTTGTCGGTACCGAGGGCCGTTGCGACCATTCCGGGGTGTAGCGAGTTCGCGGTGACTGAGTCGGCCTCGAGTCGGCGCGCCAGTTCGTGCGTGAACAGCATGTTGCAGAGTTTCGTGAGACCGTAGTGGCGCATGGCGCTGTAACTGCGCTCGCCCTGAAGATTGTTGAAGTTGATGCGGCCACCCGTGAAACGATGTGCGTCGGATGCGACGTTGACGATGCGCGCCGGCGCGCTGCGCGACAGGGTCTCCCGCAGCAGGTTCGTCAGTAAAAACGGCGCCAGATGGTTCACGGCGAATGTCTTCTCGAAGCCGTCGATCGTCGTCGTCCTGCCAACAGTGACCAGTCCGGCATTGTTGAGAAGCACGTGGACAGAAACCTGCATGTCGACGATCTCTGCGGCCGCGCGCCGCACCTCAGCCATGATTTCCAGGTCTGCGATCACGGCGCGATGATCGGTGGGAGGCAGCGTTGCGAGCAGTCGGTCTGTCTTCGCGCGATTGCGGCCTATGATGATGAGGCGAGCGCCGCGGCGTGCGAGTTCGAGTGCTGCGGCTTGGCCGATACCGCTGGTCGCCCCTGTGATCACGCAGGTTCGTCCGCTCATCGTGTGGGGAGTGGTCGTCATCTTGATCTTCCTGGTCAATCGAACCGGTCAATCGTTCTGGTCCGTCGTCCTGCGCGTCGCTCGACCGCGAGCATATGTTGATTTCATCGTGAAGCCAGCCGCCGAGCAATCGCTCGACAATTCAATCGACGAATCTGGACTTAGTCGCGGCGCAGGCGTTGAGTGCCTGGTTAGCGCGCAGCGAAACCAGGCGATATCGCGTAGGCAGAAAGAGGAGCAATCATGCCATGATCAAGTTTTACACCGCGGCCACTCCGAACGGACGCAAAGTTTCTATCGCCCTGGAAGAGCTCGGCCTCGACTACGAGACCGTTTGGGTTCACCTGGATCAAGAAGAACAGTTCAAGCCCGAGTTTCTCGCGATGAACCCGAATCGCAAGATTCCGATGATCGACGACGACGATGAGATTGTCTGGGAGTCGGGCGCCATCCTTCTCTATCTCGATGACAAGCACGGCGGCTTGTTGCCGGGCGACGCGCACGGACGCGCGCAAGCGTTCCAATACATGTTTTTTCAGGCGGCGCATGTCGGTCCAAACCTCGGCCGACTGGCGTCTCAGATCAATGCGCCCGAGGCAGAGCAGAACAAGGGGATGATCGACATCTTCCTCACCGAGTCGCTGCGCGTCTTCGGTGTGCTCGATACGGTTCTCGGCGACGGCCGCGAATTTCTCGCGGGCACCTACAGTGCCGCCGACATCATGACGTATCCGTGGCTGAAGGCCGCCCACGACGCGCAAGCAGCTTTCTTCACCGACTTCGGCAACCTGAGTGCATGGATGGACCGCGTCGCCGCGCGCCCAGCCGTCCAAAAGGGAATGGCCGTCCCCGAATAGAAACATATAGCCGACTGAATCCGGCGTTGTCCGGCGTCGTTCGACGTTGTGCCATAGCCGGCTTCAGCCGGCGTTGTGCCATAGCCGGCTTCAGCCGGCGTTATGAAAAATGAGGCCCGCCGTCATCCGCACTCCCCGCGTGACGGTCGATACCCCGTGGCGCATCTCGGCGCGTCGCCAACCGCGCGCGCCTTGCGTGGGGAAGTCTGCGGTGGGGAACACGACCGCATCGCCGCGCTCGAGTTCGATCGCTTCACCGCGTGCTTGCTGTCGTGCCGTGTTGGCGACGAGCAGAAACTGCCCGCCTTCGAAATCGATACCGTGGCGGCTGAGCATGAGGGTGACCTGAAGCGGGAACAGTAGGTCTCCGTACAGGTCGCGATGCAGTCGATTGTAGCCGCCTTCTTCGTAGCGCAGCAGCAGGGGGGTCGGCTTCGTCTGGCCCGCGGCGGCGCACTCTCGATGATAGGCCGCGATTGTCTTGGGGTACCGATGCTCGCGCCCGAGTCGTTCCATCATCGTATTCGCCGTCGGAAGCAGTCCTTCGTAGAATTTCGAGCGCAATCCGGCGATTGCGTCGGGAAGCGGATCCGCGAAGTACGCGTAGTCGCCCTCGCCAAACGCATGTCGGCCCATCGCGACATGCTTCCTGAATAGCTCGGGCTTCTTCCACATCGCCGCTAGTTCTTTCGTCTCGGACGCTGCGCACGCGTTCTTGATCACGGCGTGACCGGTGTCGAGTAGTCGTTGGCCGGTAGCCGAGAAGTCGAGCGTTTTCATGCGGTCAGCGTGTCTGCGAGTCCGGCGAGGAACTCGAGCAGGAGCTCGGCCATGCGATCGGGCGCCTCGAACTGGGGGTTGTGTGCGGCGTCTTCGATGAAGCGGAAGCGACTGTCCGCGAGGCATCCGTCAAGCTCACGCGACGCCTCTATGAATGTCGGATCTTCGTCGGCGCCGGTCATGACGAGTGCCGGCCCGTCGAAGTCGGCAAGGGCGTCGAGCGTATCGACGCGGTCTCGCATCCCTGCAGCGGCGTGAAAGTATCCTGTGGCTGATGTCGCGGCGAAGTGCGCTCGAATGTCCGGCCTGAGCGCCTCCGGAATGTGCTCGAGGCTGCGTGACCCCTGTGCGACCTGATGGTCGTACAGCGCGCCCATGCCTTGATCGAAGGCGATCGTGCGCAGCTCAGGAGTTGCGTACTTCGCGAGCACACGCGACCAAGAGGTTTTGCGCCTACCGCCGATGCTATCAACCAGCACGAGCCCGCTGACGGCGCGGCGATGGCGGATCGCGAACTGTTCGGCAGCCGCTCCACCCATCGAATGGCCAACGACTACAACCGGTGTGCAGTCCAAGTGCGCGCACAGCGCGGCGTGCATGTCGGCCAGTCTCTCCATCGAGTAGTGCGCGGGGTCGTCGGGGGCGTCGGAGCCGCCGTGTCCAGGGTGATCCGGGCAGATTGTGCCATGCCCAGCCGCGGCGAGCTGGTCACAAACGGCAGCCCAATCCGCGCCTTGGCCCGTGAAGCCGTGCAGTACGAGCACGGTGTGTGTGCCCGGCGCGCCGCTACCCGGGCGCAGGCGATAGGAGATCTTGATTCCGTCGATGCCCACGCGCGACGGCGCGACGTTATCTTCGACGATGCGCGATCGGATGCGACGCGGGATGGACATTGCTCAGGCCTTGACGGCTGAGACGATCCACGCGGCGGACGGCATGATCACGCCGTTGCCGGTCTCGAACGGTGCGATCGCACCCGCGACGGCTTCAGCGACTGCGGCGCGAAGATCGTCGTCGGCACCCATGAGTGCGCGGCGCATCGGGCCGAGTTCCATGAGAAACTCTGCGCTGCGCGCGATGTCGCGTCCGCCTGCCACGGATAGGTCGGGCTCGAACGCGCGCGTGTGGATCTCGCTCAATCCGGCCTTCGCGAGTATCTCGCTCGTTCTGTGGCTGTCGGCGAGCGCGAAGGGCCCGGGCGCGTGAGGATCGGTCGGCATTTCGATCTGCACCAAGCTCAATGCTTCGAGCACTGGAAGCATCATCCACGGGTTGCGGTCGACGGTCTGCCAGCACGCGAACGATATGCGAGCGCCGGGTTTCATTGCCGTAGCTATGTTGGTGAATGCTGCTTCCGGATCGTCAAAGAACATAACGCCGAAGCGAGAGATCACGGCGTCGATGCTCGCGGGCTCGAACGCATGAACTTGTGCATCGGCTTGAAGGAACGTTGCGTTGGTCAATCCGGCCGCTTTCGCACGTTCGACCGCGCGCGCGAGCATGACGCCCGAGAGATCGACACCCACTGCATTGCCTTCGGCGCTGACGGCTTCGGCGGCGAGTAGGGTTGTCGCTCCGCAACCGCAGCCGATGTCGAGTACCGTCATGCCCGGCGCGAGTTGCGCGCCTTCAAGCGCGGCCTTCGCGAACGGTGCCAGCTGTGGATCGAGGAGCTCTTGATTGCCGACCCAGACGTCGCCGTGAGGTCCGTCCCAGAATTCCGTCTGTTCGTTGTTCGCGCGCAATTCCTTCATCTCGTGTTGCCTCATTCGTTCGGGCCGACCAGCGGCGAATAGAAAAACTTGCCGCTAGAGCGCGCGACGAGTTCGTTGTCGGCATGCATCTCGCACTCGACCGTGGCGTATTTCGCATGGCTATTGTCGACGATGCGGCCGCGCACGAGCAACTCGCGTTCGACAGGGCAGGGTCCTATGTAGCGCACGGTCAGTTCACCCGTGACGACTCCGCTGTTGGTCAGGAAAAATACGGTGCCGCAGCTGACCTCGTCGAATACGGTTGCGACGATACCGCCGTGCGCGACACCGGGGGCACCGTGGAAACGGTCGGAGATCGTATAGCGGCTGCATATTGCGTCGCCTTCGCGGAAGAAGTGCATGCGCAGCCCGGCTTCGCTCGTCGGTGAGCAGCCGAAGCATCCGGCGTCGATCGGGAAGAGTAGGCGCTCGTTTTCGGGCGGTAGCGACATGCGCGGTACTTATGGCAATTGGCCAGCGGCCGCTAGCCGTGCTACCACGACTCATCTTATCGTTTGAATGAAATCCCACGCGCAACCGAGCATTGCATCGGAGCAAACCTGCGCCAGGATCGGTTAGGAGCACCTCGGAAATGAAGGAAATCGAAGAGTTCATCGCAGCCCAAAACATCGACACGTCGGCCACCGCCTGGCGCACCAGTCTGCCGAAGCCGCCGCAGGCCAGTTTCGATTCGTCGAAAAACTACTACTGGCAACTCGCGACGAACAAGGGCGACATGCGCGTCAAACTGTTAACCGTCGAAGCGCCGATGCACGTCTCGAGTACCATTTATCTGACGCAGCTGGGGTTCTACGACGGATTGTCGTTTCACCGCGTCATTCAGGGCTTCATGGCTCAGGGCGGTTGTCCACTCGGGCAGGGCACCGGCGGTCCCGGTTATGAATATGACGGTGAATTCTTCGGTGACGCCAAGCACGACGCGCCGGGTAAGCTCAGCATGGCGAACCGTGGGCCCGGTACCGACGGTTCTCAGTTTTTTCTGACGTTCGTTCCCACACCGCACCTCGATGGAAACCACACAGTCTTCGGCGAAGTGGTCGACGGTCTCGATACGCTCGGTGCGCTCGAAAAGGCCGGTTCGGGCGGCGGCCAGACGAGCGAGCCGCTTTCGATCGAGCGCGCGACGATCGTCGTCGAGTAGGGATGGTGCGACGCGGTAGCACGATTGGTCCGGGCAAATGTCGTGAGTTCTGACGACACGACGCCTGATTCGCCCGATACGCCCTGGGGCGGCGAAGAGGCACGCTGCTTCTTCGAACTCACGCCTGACAGAATTCTCGATGCCGTCGAGGAAGCGGGCGTACGCACGACCGGTCGGGTTCTCCAGCTCGCTAGTATGGAGAACCGTGTCTACCAAGTAGAGATCGAACTCGACGAAGAGCCGAAATCGGCGAGCGATGCGTTTCGTGTCGTCAAGTTCTACCGCCCCGGACGCTGGAGTCGTGAGCAGATTCTCGAAGAACATCGCTTCCTCGAAGAACTGGTCGAGGACGAAGTGCCCGTCGTTGCACCCCAGCAGATCGAAGGAATCGGAACTCTCGGCGAAGCCGCAGGTCTGGGAATCTGGTGGACGCTGTTCCCTCGAGTCGGTGGTCGCGCGCCCGATGAGATGGACAACGATCAACTTGCGCAGTTGGGACGCTTGGTTGCGCGTCTGCACCAGACCGGCGTCGCGAGCGACGCGCCGTCGCGCCTGCGGCTCGATATCGAGACCTACGGCTACGGCAACTTGGACTCGCTGCTAGACGCCGACGCGTTGCCGGCGAGTGTGACCGAACGCTACCAGGCGTTGGTCGAGCAAATCTGTGAAATGTCCGCTCCCTGGTTCGAACAAGTCGACTATCAACGCATTCACGGCGACTGCCACGCGGGCAACGTGCTGTGGAACGACGCCGGGCCGTTCCTCGTCGATTTCGACGATATGGTCCGCGGCCCCTGCGTGCAGGATCTCTGGCTGCTGGTGCCCGGCTACGACGCCGAGGCACTCGTGCGCCGCGAATCCCTACTCGAGGGCTATGAGCAGCTTCGCGATTTCGACAGGGCGGACCTGCGGCTGATCGAGCCGCTGCGAGGGCTACGGCTCGTTCATTTCAGTGCGTGGATCGCGAAACGCTATGAAGATCCAGCATTTGTGCGTGCCTTCCCCGATTTCGGCAGCGAGCGTTATTGGTTCGAGGAGACCTCGGCGCTGCAGGAAGTGCTGGCCCGGGTCCAAGACAGCGCCTGGGGCTGAGGCCCGCTGCAACAGGTTGCAATAGTCGATTTATCCCAATAAAACGCGGGCTTTCGTAGCGAATTCAGCCGGCGTGTAGACCCACGGTCGATGCAGCGGCGCCTGCGTCCGTACGCGCATCTCTCCTTTCACTATTTCGCTCGTCGAGGAAGATCCCGGTCAACATGACGGAAAAGCCGCTTCGCATCGCTCTGCTTACCTACCGAGGCAATCCCAGATCGGGAGGCCAGGGCATCTACGTGAAGTTGCTGAGTAAGGAACTCGTCGACATGGGGCACCAGGTCGATGTGTGGAGCGGCCCGCCGTACCCCGAGCTCGATGAAGGCGTGGGCCTGGTCAAAGTCCCGAGCATGGATCTGTGGAAGGGCGACAAGCTTCGTAAGGTCCCGCGCCTCGAGGAGCTCAAGGATCCGATCAACCGGGTCGAGTACTGCCGGACGATGACCGGTCAGTTTCCCGAGATGATGACGTTCCTGCAGCGCGTCGATCGCAAATTTCGCGCCGTCAGCGACAACGGTGGCGCTTACGACATCGTTCACGACAACCAGAGTCTCGGCGATGCGCTACTGGAGCTGAACAAGCGAATGCCGGTCGTCGCGACCATCCATCATCCGATTACGAAAGACTACACGATCGAGATGAAGTCGATGCCTTTGTACGCCGTGAAGCGACGTTGGGGACTTTGGCGTTGGTACAGTTTTCTCGCGATGCAAAAGCGCGTTGCGTGCCGACTCGATCGCATACTCACTGTTTCTGAAGCGTCTGCCGCCGATATCCACAGCGAACTCGGTGTTGAGCGTGACCGACTTCGCGTGGTCGGCATCGGCATCGATACCGAAATATTTCAGCCGCGCGCCGGCGTTGTGCGTGACAAGAACCAGCTCATCACGACGTTGTCGGCCGACGTGCCGCTCAAGGGACTACGCTACCTACTCGAAGCACTCGCCATCTTGCGCCGCGATCGGCCTGAGGTGCATCTGAAGATCATCGGCCGAGTTCGCCCTCGATCGGGCACCAAGCAGATGATCCGGCGCCTCGGAGTCGGCGACGCGTTGACGTTCACCGGTAAAGTCGAGGCGCACGAAATCGCCGAGGCCTACGCGCACTCTTACGTCGCGGTCGTTGCATCGCTGTATGAGGGCTTCGGATTGCCTGCGGGTGAGGCGATGGCCTGTGAGATACCGCTTGTTTCCACCACCGGCGGTGCACTGCCGGAAGTCGTGGGCACCGATGGCAAGACCGGAGTACTGGTCGAGCCGGGCAACCCGGAAGCGCTGGCCGCCGGGATTCGCGAATTGCTCGATGCGCCCGAAGAACGTCGGCTCGCCATGGGCAAGGCCGCGCGCAAGCGTGTGCTCGATCTGTTCACGTGGCGCAAGTCGGCCGAGCGAACGTTGGAAAACTATCGCGAGGCGATCGCCGATCGCGCGCCGGCGGCAGTTCTCGCTGAACACGCGGTGCCTGTGGAGCCTTTGGCGGCTGTCGACGCCGTGGGCGCTGCACAGCTTGCCTACGAGGCCGAGCAGAGAGAGCGCGCATGCTGACGGTGAATTTCGATCTGCTGCCGCTTGCCGAGGGCGCACGCGTGCTCGACCTCGGATGTGGTGAAGGGCGCCACGTGCGCCACACGCGGCGCTACTCCGGCGTGACCAGCGTTGCGCTCGATCTTGGCGAGAGCGAAGTGCGCAAGACGTCTGAGGCGCTGCGTTTTCTGGAAGAGAATCCCGACTGGAACAGTGCTCAGGGCGACACCGGCCCGTGGATGGTCGTGCGTGGCAGTGGTTATAGCCTTCCGTTCGCCGACGATACGTTCGACTGCGTGATCATCTCCGAGGTGCTCGAGCATCTGCACGACGACGACGCCGCGCTTGCCGAGATCCATCGCATCATGAAGCCCGGCGCGCTGCTCGCGGCATCGGTCCCGCGTGAGGGGCCGGAAACGCTGTGTTGGATGCTTTCGAAAGACTACGCGATGCAGCCGGGCGGCCACATCCGCATTTACGATCGCGATGCCCTGCGCGAGAAGATCGAGAGCCACGGCTACTCGGTGATCGTGCGTCACTTCGCCCACGGTCTGCACTCACCGTATTGGTGGATCAAGTGTGTGGTCGGTATCGACAACGAAGATTCATGGCTGGTGCGTACGTACCACCGACTACTGGTTTGGGACATGATGGCTCGTCCCGCACTCACTCGCATGCTCGAAGCGGTCCTAAATCCGCTCATCGGGAAGAGCGTCGTGTTTTATGCCGTCAAAGGATGACCTGAGGATGCTGACTCGAGAACAGATCGGAGCGACGGCCGAGTGGATCAAAACTTTTCAAGCGGCCGACGGCGAGATCCCCTGGTACGTAGGTGGCAAGTGGGAGGCCTGGGACGAAGTGCAGGCGGCCATGGGTCTGATCTGTGCAGGTGATATCGAGCCGGCACTCGCGTCGTTTCGCCATCTTGCGCGTATCCAGGCCACCGACGGCACATGGGTAGCCGAGAAGGTTGACGGCATCGTCACGAAGCCCGAAAGCGAGACCAATCACGCCGCCTACATCGCAACCGGTGTCTGGTACTACTACGTCGCGACCGGTGACATCGGCTTCGTCGCCGAGATGTGGCCGACCGTAGAGCGCGCGATCGACTTCGTCGTCGATATGCAGGAGCCGGACGGAACCGTCTGTTGGGCGCGCCGCCAAAACGGCATCCGTTGGCAGTCCTATCTGATCACCGGCTCGTCATCGATTCACGGCAGTCTGGTTTGCGCCGAACGTATCGCCGATCTCCTTTCGCACGATCGCCCGCGTTGGTGGGCGGCTCGCGAGAAATTGGGGACGGCCATTCGCGATCATGAGCAACTATTCACCGCCGAAGCATCGCCCGATCCGGTCGGTCGCTTCTCGATGGACTGGTACTATCCTGTTCTCGGCGGCGCCGTCCGTGGAGAAGAAGGGCGCGCACGACTTCTCGATTCCGATACGCTCGACAAGTTCATGCTCGACGGCTTGGGCTGCCGATGTGTCGCGGATGCGCCTTGGTACACGTTGGCTGAGACCTGCGAATTGGTCTTGGCGCACCACGCGGTGGGGCTCGTCGAGCGTGCGGAGGAGATCTTCTCCTGGAGCGAATTGTTCCGTACGGACAAGGGCGGCTACGAGACCGGCATGGTCGATCCCGAGCGCGTCTGTTGGCCGCCGGAGCGCAACGCCTACACACCGGCGACCGTGCTGATGGTCGACGACACGCTCAAGGGCAAGTCTGCTACGGCCGACTTTTTCTTGTCCTTGTCGGGCGACGACCTCGACGAGCGCGAGAGCGTGCAGGCGATCGCGTCCTAGGCGCGTTCAAGGCGCCGGGCAATCTTTTATTTGCGTCGCAGAACGCCGAGCGTTTTAACCGTTGGGAGTTCGTCGAAGTTGCCCGAGGCAACCGCTCGGCGATAGATCTCGATCGGTGCCTGACCGCCTTCTTCGGGGTTCGGGAACAGATCGTGTATCGCCAGAATTCCGCTCCGCGCGACTTTCCCCGACCAGAGTTCGTAGTCCGCGTTTGCAGCTTCGTGGGTGTGCCCGCCGTCGATGAACACCATGCCGAGTTCGTCGGGACACAAGCGCGCCGCGGCTGCGCTTGACGTGACCATCAATATCGCCGTGTGCTCCAGGGCGGCTCGGCGGATCGAGTGCCGCAGGAATCGTAGGCTGTCCACCTGACCTGCTTCGTCGTCGTACACGTCGGGGTCGTGGTAGAGCTCGCCGCGTTGTTGCTCCTCGTTGCCTCTGTGATGATCGACGCAAACTAATGTGCCGCCGCCCGTGCGTGCACCAGAGCCGACGTAGACTGAAGATTTACCGCAATAACTGCCGACTTCGACGATCGGGCCGATCGACGCGTGGTCGCGAGCAAGTTCGTAGAGGCGAGTGCCTTCGTCCTCGTCGAGAAAGCCCTTGGTCGTACGTGCGACCTCGAGGGCATCTGCTTGCATCGGTACTTTGGAAACGTTCGGAGAATCGGCTGCTCGCTTCGACATGGGATCTTTTGGGTCAACCGCGGCGAGGAAGCAAAATGGCGGTCCGATGAAGACTACTCGTAGTGATGGCGGCGCCGGCGGCAGCGGTCCGGAGAGCCGAGTCTGGTACTTCGCATACGGCAGCAACATGCAGCGTGCGACGTTCATCGGCCGGCGTGGCATGCGGCCCGACAAGAGTACCTGGGGGCGCCTGGAGGGATACCGGCTGACGTTCGATCTAGCGATCGGCAAGGGAGAGCGCGGTGTTGCCAACATCGTGGTCGATCCGCTGGCGTCGGTCTGCGGAGTGCTGCATCGCATCACCCGCGCCGAGTTGGAGAAGCTCGATCGCACCGAGGGCGTGCAACACGGCGTCTACGAGCATGCGGTGGTCGAGGTGTGCTGTGACGCGGCCACGATCGTAGACGCGCACGCCTACGTGTCCACGCTCGGGAAGGACGGGCGCAAGCCTTCTCCGCGATATCTCGGGCTCTTGTTGGACGGTGCGCGCGAGTACGGGCTCCCTGCAACCTACATAGCGTACCTCCAAGCGTTCGAACTCGCGGTGGACGAACGCGAACAGAACTGAACCTGCCTGAACCTGCCTGAACCCGGCTGTACACGGCGGCGCGCGCGGTGAGATTGTGCCGTCGCCCGCCGGGCTGCGTGATAGCCTGCTTAGGTCCTCAGGAGGTTCCCATGCACCGTTCTTTCAAGGCTATTGTCTCTGCGGTTCTCATTGCCGCGTTCGTGAGCGTTTCTTTCAGCGCCTGCGCCGTCGCTCAAGCGCGTCGTCGCGTCGATATTGCGCGTCTCGATCTCGTCGGCATTAGCCGCGCGACATTGATTGACTGCGCCGGCAATCCCGATTGGGCCGAGGAACGTGGAGAGCGCGAGACCGTCTCTTACGTCATCGAGAATCCGGAGTCCGAGAAGCACAAGCGCGCGTCGACGTGTGTAGCCAGCTTCCAGCTTCGTCGTGGCTACGTAGAGCATCTCTACTACGAGACGCTGGCCGGGCGCATGGTCGACGGCCGTGAAGCATGTCTCCCGATCGTCGATGGCTGCCTGTCCGCCGTAAACTGATCTTCTAGATGAGCTAGATGAGCTAGATGAGAATGATGGTCAATCCGTAGCACGCGGCCGCAACGGCCGCGGCTACGGCGGCTATCGACTCCAAGGGCCGCTCCTCCAGATCGAGAAGGCCCAGTGCATCGACGCGCTCGATGATCGATCGCGCGTGTCGAATCGCCCGGCGAAGCACCAGCGCACCCAGCCCATGTAGCCACGGCAACACCGCTACAAGCAGAATCGCGTACGCCCATACGCCCCATGAGGGCCAGCCGTTGCGATCGACTCCGAGCGTGAGGCCGGTGGCCCATCCGGCAGAGATCTCCATCGTCGCGCGAGTGAGTAAATGGTCGAGCTCTCGCTCGCGACCACTCGCGTACAGCGAAGTCAGGAATCCTAGCCATCCCAGTAGGCTGACGACGATGCTGAGCGCCGCATCCAGTACGAGCCAGCCGACGACGAGTCCGGCGCCTTTAGCGCGCGCCATCGACATCGCGATGCGGTCGCTCTTGCGCCCGACGACATAGACGCCCGTGATCACGAACAAAGTGGGGACGGCGACCAGGCTCCAGTTGGCGGCAGGAGAATCCAGCAACAGCGAGAGCCAGGCCTGGAACTCACGCCACGACAACGCCGCCCAAAGCGCGAACGACGCGACGATCGCGCATAGCCCGGCGAGGATAGCGGCCAACAACTGAGCGGCCGGCGGCCGGGTCGCATCGAGCAGGGCGGCGGTAACGGTGGGGTAGTTCTTCCACCACGGTGCTGCGCGCTTGGAGCCGAGTAGCCAGAGCGCGAATTCGACTTGGCCGGCACGCGCGACGCGGCCTGCGGCAGCGCGCAGACAAGCCCACACGAACAGCGCGAGCACGAACATGGAGATCGAATGAAGAATGGGCCCCATCGCGAGCGTACTATGTCAGTCCAGCGAGAAAGAGCCTACTAAATAAGTCACGCCTTCGTTCGCACCCTGATGCCTCGTCCGCACGTCCCTGTTACACCTGATAGAGCCGATACTCCTGCTACTGGGACGGACTTCTCTACATGACACGGCGAAATAGACCGAAAGCTTTGGCCTTACGGATCCGGCCGGCTTGCGAAAGTGGGCGGTGGGACACTTCGAGCCTGATCGCCCGACTCCAACAACTCAGAGACGCAGAGCAAGCGGGCGCCCGATCAGCACGCGAAGCAAAGGATCAGGAGTAGCTCGCGGTGGGCCCGGGGATCGTGCGCGACGTCGCACTGCCGTTTGCGATCTTCATGATCGTCTTCGGGATCGGGCTAGAGCTGCAGATCGATGATTTCAGACGTGTGTTTCGTGCCAGGCGCACGCTTGCGATCGGCATGGCGCTGCAAATGCTTGTGTTTCCGCTGGTGACGATACCGCTCATTGCCCTGCTTGATTTGCCGGAGAGCCTCGCCGCCGGCTTCGTACTGATGGCTGCTTGCCCGAGCGGCGGCTTCTCGAATATCCTGACGTCGATCGCGGGCGCGAACGTCGCGTTGTCGATCACGATGACCACGTTCTCGACGCTGCTGGCCGTCGTCACGATGCCTGCCTTGTTGCTTCTTGCGCGCGGCGGCGAAGTACTTACCGTTCCCATCGAAGTGTTGATCGGGCAGCTGATCTTCACCGTGCTCGTTCCAATCGGTGCCGGAATCACGTGCCGTCGCCTGCGCCCTCTAGCGGTTGAGCGCTATGGGCCACGTTACGTACGCGCCGCGAACGTCTATGTGTACGCGATCGTCGCCTACCTGTTTTACCAGGGCGGCGTCGCGCCGTTCGTGGGGTTCGTGCAAGCGTTGATCGTGTCGTTCGGTCTGTTCGCGATGACCGCCGTACCGACTTTCCTGCTCGCTAGAGCGACCGTCGGCGGCGACGATGATGCCTTTACGATCGCGATCGAGGCCAGCATCCGCAATATGGGATTGGCCACGTTGGTTGCGCTCAGCGGGCTCGGGCGCCCCGAACTGGTGGCAGCGCCCACCGCCTACTTCTTCGCCTGTGCATCGTTCGGGCTCGTGCTTTCGCTGGCCTACAAACCCTATCGAATGCGTCGCACAGCCTAGAGTTTCGAAAGTACCGCGTCGCCGAGCCGCGTGAGATTCTTCTCGATGTCGTCGCGTGAAAAGCCCGGCGGTCCGATGAGCAGTCGCGAGACGCCCAAATCCTCCATCGATTTGATCGCGTCCAGGTCCATTGCGGGCGCACTCGCGCTGAGTTCGATTTCACCCGGATCGCGTCCGAGTTTCTCGCACTCCGAGCGTACGATCGAGAAGAGATGTGCCAGCTCCGACGGCGAGCCTTTCGCTGGAAAGAAACCGTTGCAGTAGCGTGCGGCGCGTTTGGCGGCGAGTTCCGAGTGCCCGCCCATGACGATCGGCACGCCACCGGGTTGTACCGGTTTCGGAAGCGATGCGACCGGGCCCCAGTTGAAGAAGCGTCCTTCAAACGGTTCGGGCTGCTTGCTCCACAGGCTGCGGATTGCGCGCACGCTTTCTTTCGTCCGGCTTCCACGCGTTTCGAACTCGATGTCCACCGCGTCGAACTCCTCGCGTAGCCAGCCGACGCCGATTCCGAGGATGGCGCGCCCTTTAGAGAGGACGTCGAGCGTCGCGGCTTCCTTGGCAACGTAGGTGGGGTGGCGCTGCGGCAAGATGAGAATACCGGTCGCCAGACGAATCGTCTTCGTCACGGCGGCAACGTAGGCCAACGGCAACAAAGGATCCGGGATCGCAGCGTCTTCGCCGCCGGGAATCTTGCCGCTGCGATCGTAGGGGTACTCCGATTGGTAGCCGATGGGGACGACCACGTGCTCCACCGACCACAACGATTCGATCCCGACCGACTCTGCGGTGACGCCGAGGTGGGCGAGGTTGTCGGGATCCGTGAACGGTCCTACGTTAGCGAAAGCGATTCCGATCTTCATGGCGGTGCTCCTGTGCGGTTAGCGCAATTTGACCGCGGGACCTCGCGGAGTCGAATGAATACCTTGACCGAGGACGGCGCGTGAGGCCATATGCGGGCCCGCTGTCGGTACTATACTTCCGCTCGCTCATGCAAATTCTCACCACCGCAAAAAAGATCGTTTACTCGCTCGGCAACCTGTCGGCGAGCGGCGTACTTGCAACGCTTCAACTCGTGTACCTGCCGTACTTTCTTCTCGAGGTCGTCGGTCTACGACCCGCACTTGCGGCGCTTGTACCGCTGGTCGGTCGCTTCGTGGACGCAGTGACCGATCCGCTGATGGGCAAGTTGTCCGATACGGTGCGCATCCGCGGCGAGAGGCGGAGGCCCTATTTCCTGATCGCCTGCATTCCGCTGTCGATGAGCTTTACGCTGTTGTGGTTGCCCGTCCCCACACACGAACAATGGGTACTGTTTGCCTATCACGCGGCAGCGTACTCGCTGCTCAGCATCGCACTGACTGTAGCGCTCATCCCGTATCTCGCTCTCGTCCCGGAGATGGCAACCGACTACGACGAACGAACGTCGATGCAGAGCTACCTCAACGGCGCGTCGATACTGGGGGTCATGCTGGCGCTCGCGCTACGGCCGCTTGCGGCCTACATGGGCGAGGGGGTTGAAGGCTACACGCGGGCGGCCGGCGTCATGGGAGTCTTTGCGGCCGCGTGCTGGCTGGCCGTGCACCGCGCGAGCTTCGAGCGCACGCCGTATCGCGTGCGCGCGGCAACGCCCGGCGTCATGGCGGGACTTCGTAGCGCGTTCGCGCATCGGACTTTTCGACAGCTGACCTATCTGTATCTTTCGGGGCGCATCTCGATGGACCTCGTGGCGGCGATGCTTCTGCCGTTCTTCACCTATTGGGTCGGCCGGTCCGAGGATTTCGAGGTCGTCATGCTTGCGTTCCTCGTCGGTGTCATCGCGGTTCTGCCGGCGTGGATCCGATTCGCGCGTGGCCGTGACAAATCACAGGTCTTCATCGTCGGCTCTATCGGTTGGCTGTGCATGCAATGCCTATTTTTCGCCGTGCAGCCGGATTGGCCGCGTTGGGTGTTGGTCGTGTCGACGCCGCTGTTGGCGGTGGGCTATGCGGTGGTCGATCTGATGCCGTGGGCGATGGTCGGCGACGTGATAGACGAAGACGATCTACTCACCGGTGAACGTCGCGAAGGTTTGTACAATGGTGTGTTCACCTTCATTCGTAAGCTCGCCGGCGGCCTTGCCGTGTTCATCGCATTTGTCTTACTCGATATCGCCGGTCTCGAGAAGGGGGCCGAGCAATCCGACACTGCGCTGTTCGCCGTGCGCGCGATGACTTCGTTCGGGCCCGCACTGTTTCTGGCGTTGGGGGTGTGGTTCGCGTGGGGGTACCCGCTTACACGCAAGCGGCACATCGAAGTGATGCGCGAACTCGAACGTCGCGCGGCCGCCGAGGACACCGAGAGCTAGTCCTCGAGCTTTCGACCGCCCCGATCGAAGATCGGATGACGAACCAAGCCGCTACGCTCAGTGACGAACGCGAGCGTCGTGCGAAGCACGCCGATGCCGTAACGAATCGCCGGCAGGAGGCTTATGGAACTTGCTTGTGCGTGGTAGCTCGCGGGCGACGTGATCTCGCCGATCCGATAGCCGAAATGGATGGATTGGGCGAGGATCTCATTGTCGAACAGGAAGTCGTTGGAGTTCTCTTCGAGCGGTAGCGAGCGCAGTACATCGGCCGTGAACGCGCGATACCCCGTGTGATACTCCGACAGCTTCTGGCCGAGCAACAGGTTCTGGAACAGCGTGAGGTATCGGTTGGCGATGTATTTGTAGAGCGGCATCCCACCGGCACGCGCACTGCCCGAAAGGATGCGCGATCCGAGAACGATATCGAATTGGTCGGCGACCAGCATGGCACCCATCGCGGTGATCAGACGCGGCGGATACTGGTAGTCGGGGTGCAGCATCACGATGATGTCCGCGTTGCGCCGTAGTGCTTCTTGGTAGCAGGTCTTCTGGTTCGCACCGTAGCCGCGGTTCTTCGAGTGTACGACCAGTTGAATGCCCAGTTGTCTTACGACCGCTGCGGTTGCATCGCTACTATGGTCATCGACGACGAGAACCTCATCGACGATATCGTGAGGAATCTCTCGATAGGTGCGTGCGATCGTATGCTCGGCGTTGTAGGCCGGCATGACGACGATGATTTTCTTCCCCGCAAGCATCTTCGTTACAGATCCGCGCAGCCGTAGTTGGTTACCGTGATCTCACCGGTGGTGATACTCGGCTTGCTACTTATTCCGAGTATGAGGCCGGTTGGATCAGGCAGCTCCGCGCACACGGCGCGAGCCATCCCTTTGTACACTCTGACCGCAGGGTAGGCGGGGACGTTCAGTGCGTCCAGCGCCCATGTCATCGGCCACATGACATCCTCGTCGTCGGCGTACGGCTGCAGCTGCAGCGGCAGTGCTTCACGCGCGTCGGACCGAAGCCGTATCGCTGCGTGGCGGAGGTTACGCGAGTACAGGCTCGCCGACAGGTACGGATCCCAGCGGTCGATGAGGCTCAGTGCCGGCAGCACAATGAAGGCGGCCGTGGCGACGGCGCGCATTGCCGACATGGGAGGCGCGAGTATCCGGGCGGGGCGGGTGTGTCGGTCGCGCGCAAACAGCACGGCAACCAGCGCGATCATGGCTGCGTTCCACGGCCACACGATGCTGTTCCAGTTGTGCGCCCAGGGGCCGAGCATGGCTAGGATGAGCGTGTGCATGGCGATCGCAGCGGCGACGGCGGCCGGTCGCGACCGTGGGTGTGCGAGTCCCAATCCGATGGCTATTTCCGCAACCGGTGTGGCGACGCCGATAGAGCCCAACGCAGACAGCAGCGAGGCCGGGAACACGGCGGCGAGAGGTTCGAGCAGCCAGCCGAACGTGCCTCCGAGGTAGCTCGCATTGAGTTTCGCGATACCGCTCCAGAGATAGATTCCGATCATCACCGCGCGCAGGGCGGCAGTGGGTTCAAGTGATGCTTTAACGTCCTTCGGGCGCCCGTTCCACGCCGTCAGCACGGCCAGCATGACGGCGTATTGGTAGAACCAGGGTTGCCAGCGCGTCTGGTCGCCCATCGCCAGCGTTGCTGCCGCGATCAGTAGAGCAGTCAGTGCGGGGCGTGGCTTCGTCAAGACCAGAGCGGCGCCTGCGGCGAGTACGCTGACGGCGAGCGCGGTGTACTCCAAGAGCGACGGTAGCGGCGCGAGTACTGGAACGACGGGGTACGGGCGCGCCGAGATCCACAGTTTCGGCGAGAGGGCGAACCCGGCGAGAAGCGCAACCAAGAGGATCTGCTTGCTCCAGAACAGGCGCGCGCTCGGTCCGAAAATATGATCCCGGTTGGCGGCGACGTAGCGGTATCCTATCGCCAGCAGCGGTCGCATGGGTGCCGTGCGGCCTATGCGCGCCAGCCATCGCCAGCGTGGGTACTCCTCGAGAATGCGCAGCAGCGCATTCGCGCCGCGGTGGATGTTGCCGGCCGTATCGACGACATGCAGCTCGCGTTCGACATCCGCCGCGCTCACGCCCGCCGGTAGCTGCGCGCTGCGCATGTCGTTGGTGTCGAGTGTCTTGCGCGTTTGCGTTGTGTTGATACGCAGCGCGAGATTCGAGCACATCGCACATTCACCGTCGTACAGTACCTCGGTGCGGTTGCGCGCGCGCTTCTTTGCGGACTTCGACGACATGATCCGGATGCTGACCGCACGGGGCGGACATTCTACGCCCGCCAGGTGCACGTCGTGGGCCGACGCGCACGCGGACTCGTTGGGCTGACTGTAGCGGGGATGCGCCGACTTACGAAGGGAAGGGCGCTTCGGGGTCGTCGTCCGGGTTGTAGTCGCGATCGTCGCTCAAGAGCGGGCCGAGTGCTCGCTGGATCCGAACGAAGGTCGGAGCGCTTGTGGTCTGGCCGATACCGTCCTTACGTAGAACCTCCACGGCTCCGAGTGACGCGGCAGTCTCGCCGACCTCGTCATCGCCCATGCCGGTGAGTACGAGGACAGGGAGTTTCGTTTCATTGCGTGCGAGTTCTTCCAGCACGGTGAGTCCGTCTACGTGAGGCATCAGAATGTCGAGAACGACTGCATCGGGCGTTTCGTTTTCGATGATTGTCAGCGCTTCTTGGCCGTCGCGAGCACGAATTACGTTGTAACCGGCGTGGCGAAGCTCGAACTCGACGATCTGGCTGTAGCGCTCGTCGTCTTCCACGACGAGGATCGTAGAACCCGGGCTGGCGTGGAAACGTAGGCGTCGTACGGCGATCACGGAACTATCGCGTACCGCGCGCGCTCGAATGCGCCCGTCGGGTGAATGGATCAGCAACTCGCTAATCCCTTGGCTTTGCACGGCGTCGAGAAGTCCTTGGCTCGACTCGGGAACGAGGCTGGCGGAGACGAGAACTGCGTCGGGCATGTACGAAGAGAGCATCGACGTCAGCTCGGACACGCTCGAGCAGGTCCTGCATTCCACGCCGGTTGCTGGATCGACGGCGACGGCACGGTCGGCGAGTTCGTCCCTTTCGAGCAGTGCGAGTACGCGCACCGGATCCAAGATAGCGCTGGGCGTCCCACCGCGTGTCTCGTCGGCGCTGGGGCGCGGCCCCGTCGGGATGGTGAACGAGAAGGTGCTGCCCTTGCCGGGTTTGCTCTCGGCCCAAATGCGGCCGCCATAGTGCTCTACGATCTCGCGAGAGATGCACAGACCAAGGCCGCTGGATGGGACGGATGCGACGTCCTCCGTAGGCAGGTTGTCACTGTCGGCCGCGCGCACCTGGACGAAACGCTCGAAGACCCGTGTGATGTCTTCTTCATTGATTCCGGGGCCGGTGTCGCGAACGGCGAACACGAACTCGCGATCGTTGCGCGTGACGCGAACGCTGACGTTGCCCGCCCGCGGTGTGTACTTGATCGCGTTGTGCAGCAGGTTGGTGAGTACCTGAATCAGTCTGTCGCGATCGGCCTTGAGCGCCGGTAAATCGCCCGGTGTTTCGGCAGTGACGGAAATGCGCTCCTCGAGAGCGAGGGGCTCGACGCCGAGAATTGCCTGGCGGATGAGGTCGCCGGCATCGACGTCGGTCTCCTTCCATTCGATGCCGCCGGCTTCGATCTTCGTCAAGTCGAGCAGGTCGTTGAGCAGGCGTGTCAGCCGTTCGCCTTCGCCAACGATGGTCGAGCCGAAGCGATCGACGACTTCCGGCTTGGTGTCGTGATGGCGTACGATGATTCGCGCCGCCGAGACAATCGCGGTTACCGGAGCGCGTAGCTCGTGACCGACCTCGGAGACGAATTTGGTCTTCAGGTTGTTGAGATCGCGCAGGCGGGTGTTCGCGTTCTCGAGATCGGACGCCCACTGTTCCAGCGTCGCTGTGGTCGTTGCTAGACGTTCGTTGGCCGCGGTGAGTGCATTTTCGGTGTCGCGTTTGTCGGACGTGAGTTGTTTGAGGTGAGCGCGGACCTCGCCCGCTTCCCCGATCCATTGCTCGGTTTCAGCCAGCGATGTCGAGAGCTGCCCAACCAGGAACGAGAGGATCGCGACGACGATCACCATGGCGATGATCAGCACGTCCATCGTTGCGCCGACGCCGGGCAGGGCGGCGGTAACGGTCGCAGCTTCGAGGCGGTACAGATGCCAGGCGAGTGCCAGAGCGGCCGACGGCGCGATAATCGAGACGACGAGTAGCGGCCGCCGCGTGAGCAGCTCCGTCAGCGCTCTTGCCAGTCGGTCGAACAATCCGCCGGCCTCGGGTTTCGGCGTGGGTTGTGAATAGGTTTGGTCGGCCATTGTTTCTGCGCTCGGGGCTTCACGCCGCGCATAAGCCTGCGCAAGGCGAGATGAACTCCTTCATTAGTTTAGCGAGCGGACGGGGCCGGCTGCCGACGTTTCGAGCGGTCCTTGCGGGGCATTGCTAGCGCCGCGGCGGTGTTTTTCGAACGAGCGACGCGCCTATGCCTGACGCGAGTTGCCATCCGCTTTGTTGTTTGCGCGGGTCGTGCTTCGCCGCGCGCGGACTGGAGGTTGCCGCCGTACGTGCTGCGCGGCTGTGGTCTTCGGCTCTGCCGCTCGACGCGGCGAGCGCAGCGAGCGACTCGGGTGCATCGATGGTCTCGGCTGTTAGCGTCGCGGTGGAGCGTCCGAGCTGCGCCAGAGCGTCTTCCAGAGAGTCGCCGACTGATGTGCTCTCGAACGCGTCGTGGGCGCCCTCTTGCGCCGCTTGGCCCTCGGCGAGCCACTCGTCAAAGGCGCTGTTCGTCGGCGCGTTGCGCGAACTCGTATTGGTGGGCTGTGAGGTGTCCTCGATAGCGCCCAGGGAGTCACACACCGGTGCTGCGCCGGCCTCCAATTTTTCGTCGGCGTGTGGTGCGGCGGCGTCCACTGCCGCGAACTCTCGGCGGGTTGCCGCGGCTTCCGATTCGTCATCGTCGTCATCGTCGATACTGAAGATGCCGGTGCGCCCGTAGAGCATGTCGTCTAGCTCTTGCATGCTGAGCTTCTCAGCCTCGAATGGCTGTTCGAATTCACGTCCCCACGATTCGGCCGCGGCATCGTCGCCGTCGGTAGCGATGCTGCCTAGCGAATCGGCCATCTCGGCCGGGGCGGCGTCTGCGTCGTTGGAGATCGAGACGGACCTTGCATCGTCGGCGTCCGGCGTCACCGGTGGTGTATCGCCGAGCGAGTCTGCGGTTTGGACCTCGCCGCTCAGAGGCGCGAACACGCTCGGCAGCACGGCACTTTTGGTCGGGTCGAGCAGTACCGGTGCGGTGGCGTCACCAGCCTTGGGCGTGGTCGCTTCGAGTATCTGGAACGGGTTCTCATTTTCGTCGTCCGCAGAGCCACCGGAACCGTCGGCGCTATCAGCGCCCGAATCGTCGCCGCGGCTGGTCTTGGCAGCACGTCTTTCATTGGGGATGGAGAGTAGGAACGCGGCGTCTTTTCCCTCGCGCCCTTCGGCCCACGTATCGCCGCCGTAATGTGCGGCGATCTCACTCGCAATGCATAGGCCGAGTCCGTGGCCGCCGTTGTCCTTGCCGTCGGACTGCGTTTTGACCTTCTTCACACCGCCGAAGATGTTGAAGGATTTGGTTTCGATGATCTCGCTGCAGTCGTCTTCGACCGCGAACAGGGTTTCCGTGCCGACTCCTCGAGCGTGGATGATGAGCTTGCCGTTGTCAGGCGTCGTGCGCAGTGCGGTCGATATGAGAATCGTTAGTGCTTGAACAATACGGTCTCGATCGGCGTTGATCGGCGGCAGTCCCGGCTCTACTTCGGGGGTGAGCTCCACGCCACGTTCGCCGGCAACGGCTTCGTTCGCGAATATTGCAGACGTGACGATCTCGGCCGGATCGACGATGTCTTCGCTCCATTTCACGCAGCCGGATTCGATCTTCGCGAGTTCCAAGAACTCGTTCACGATGTGGGCGAGCCGGTCGCCTTCGACGACGATCGTCGAGCCGAAACGCTCTACGACATCGTGATCGTACTCGTGGTGCTTCATGATGATGCGCGCCGCAAGATTGATGGCCGTGATCGGTCCGCGCAGTTCATGCGAGACCTCGTTGAGGAATTTCGTGCGTAGTGCTTCGAGGTCGTGCAGAGCAGCGGTGCCGAAGTCCATCGCGAGCGGGTATTGCTCGGTAGCTCCGGTCTCACGCGCCGCTGCTTGGTCTCGTCCTCGGCGTGCGACGATTTCTTGGACCAGGCGATTGTTCGTCGAGCGTAGATCGTTGGCTACCTGGCGGTTCTGTGCGGCCGTCTGCGTCAACCGCGAGAACAATGCGGCGAGAACGGCAACGCCGATCAGCGCCGTAACCGTCTCGCCTATGTTGCCGACCCAGCGCCAGGTGACGAACGCAGAAACGGCCGACGTCAGCGCGACAGTGGCGATCACCGTCCTCCGCGAGGCTTTGCGTGTGAGAAGATTGTCGATCGCCAGCAACCATCGGGGGCCGCTTCGATTCTCGCCCAATTCGGCTATGGGCAGCTGACGTTTGTCCTCCGGTACCTGCTCGTGTCCGGCGTCGTTAGCGGCCGAGGGCTGCGCACTCGTCGTTTGCCCGGCGTTCGATTGCGATGGGCGTGCCGGCAGTGCGAGATGCTCCATCGGCCGTTGGCTCATGGAAACGCGTGAGACACTGCGCGATGGTGTGCTCGCTGCGTGGCCGATTGAGAAGGCTGTGAGTGCAGTGATCGACGTGAGCGCCGTGAACAGGCCCGACAGGTTACTGCGTTCCAGCGTCGCGACGGCTTCAGCGAGTTGCGTGAATCCGCCGAGTCCTCCCAACCCGAACATCACCAGTAATAGAGTGAGCCAGATGCGAACGGCAGGGGAAGCCAGTAGCGACGTCGATTCGACGATGTCTGCGTGCAGGTAGTGTCCTTCGGTCGGCTCTATGGTGTTCGTTCCCGCATTCATCGTTTCGTTTCCGCTCCCCTGTACCAAAACGGTGCAACCGGCAGTCCTACAACCGCCGCGCTAGGGCATCCGTCGTTGACCTAGTGAGCACGTTGCATGCCACGCTTTTGACCGTCTGCGTCTAGACGGCCCTGGTGCGGTTGCGCATGCGGAGCTTCGGGCGGCGCCGCACGTGCGATGCCCCGACAACTGTGGGGCCGATCGGGCAAAGCGCGACAAAACTGACGCCTATGTCGTCACTCCGGCTACACGGCGCATGACGCTCGCCATGTCTCATCGTGCAAGCTGTCGTATGCGTGGATGCGGGGCAGTGCTTGTGAGGTTGTGCCAGTGGTCGGCGGGGTGCTGCCGTATCTACCGCTGCGGCTGTCGTGACGTCGCCTCGGATGTCACAATAGGATGGCGGGTGCCCAGGCACGCGCCACTGGATTCCATGGACTGGGCAAGCAGTATTTCCATCGCACCGTCGCTCGAGGACGCGGCCGCCGAGGCAACCGCTATGCTCGCAGCGCGTCTATCCGGCAAGTCGGCGGATCTGGTTCTTGCGTTCGTCTCGAATCGATATCGCGATGAGCATGCCTATCTGCCCACGCTCGTGCGCCGCGGGCTCGGGTCGGGCGTCCTGCTCGGCTGCTCGGGAGGCGGCGTCATCGGCGGTGGGTCCGAGGTGGAGCATCAACCGGCTCTCGCGCTGATCGCGGCGTCTCTCCCCGACATCGAGATCACACCATTCCATATCGACAACGACGACGTGCCCGCCGCCGGCGATGCCTCACAGCGCCTCGGTGGCGTGCTCGGCGTAGCGCCGGCCGACGATGTGCATTTCATTGTTTTGCCCGAGCCGTTCAGCTTCGAGGCGGAGCCGCTACTGTCCTTACTGGACATCCACTATCCCGGTGGGCGCACCGTGGGCGGGCTCGCCAGCGGCGGAAGCCAACCCGGCGACAACGCGCTGTTCCTGGGCGCGGGTGTGTACCAGTCGGGCGCCGTCGGGGTTGCGCTTCGCGGCAACATAGAAGTAGACACCGTGGTTGCGCAGGGGTGTCGCCCGGTGGGAGATCCGATGTTCGTGACGGCGGCGACGGGCAACATCGTCCACGAGATCGACGGGCGAGTATCCATCGATGTGCTACGCGAGCTATACGCCGGTCTCGATACGCGCGACAAAGAGTTGTTCCGGCACTCGCTGTTCTTCGGGATCGTAATGGATCGTTCCCGCCAGGCCTATGGCCGCGGCGACTATCTCATTCGGAACCTGCTTGGAGTCGACGAGAAGACCGGGGCTCTGTCGGTCGCGGCGGTGGTCGAAGAGAACAGTGTCGTTCAACTTCACCTGCGCGATGCGCGGACGTCGGCGGAAGACATCGACGACATGCTGCGCGCGTACGCGTCTTCCGAGTTTGCGAATTCGGGGACTCGGCCGGAGGGGGCGCTTCTGTTTTCGTGTTTGGGGCGAGGCGAAGGCCTGTACGGTAAGTCAGGCCACGATAGCGACGTGCTTCGGCGGCACCTCGGCGAACTGCCGATAGGTGGTTTCTTCTGCAACGGTGAAATAGGCGAGGTCGGCGGCCGCAGCTTCCTTCACGGCTACACGTCGTCGTTCGGACTATTCAAGGCAGCGACGCGCTAGTAGCACGCGCGCGGCGCCTGTCGGTCAACTCGCTTGCTTGAAGGCGCGTCCGATCTTGTCACGCGAGGCGTTGATTCGAGACAGCTCGGCGAGTCCTTCGTCGGCGACATCTTGACCGGCTACCGTGTCGTCTTCGAGCGTGAGCTCTTCCATGTCCACCCAGAGCGAATAACGCTCTCTCGTACGGTCGGTGATGATGCCGGCCTTCAACATCGTTTTGATGAGCACGCGGAAGATGTTGGTGCTGTCCATCATCATCTCGCGGCGTCGGTCGTCGGTGAACCCTTCCGCGACGGCGGCACTGACCCATTTCCAGTCGAGATCGAACTCGCGATAGATGACCTGCTTCTGCTCCGGGTTGACGAGGTTGAACAGCACCTTGTCGAAGCAGGCGGCCGCCCAATCTTCCACGCGCGCGTGCTCCTCTTCGTTGAGCTTCGGCATGGTGCGATCGGCCCAGATCTTACCGAACTTGTGGTGGAACGCTTCGTCGGTCATCACGAGTTGAACAAGTCGGCGCAGCAGCGGGTCGTTGGTGCGCGAATGCAGAGTCGCGAATGCGCCCATGGCAAGTCCCTCGACCAACATCTGCATGCCGACGAGTTTCTTGTAGACCTCCGGCGCCGCGACGAGTTCGTCTAGCAGGCTGCCCAGCATGCTGCCGCAGGGTAGGGCGGTGCCCCATCGTTTGGCGATGTACATCGAGAAGCCGGTGACGTGACGTGCTTCCTCGCGCGCTTGATTGGCCGCGTACTCCAGCGCGCCGGGATCGCGCAGGATGTGGCACAGGCTTGCCGATAGCGACAGCGCTCCCTGCTCGCCGTGAAGGATCGCCGACAGGCTCCAGCGTGTCGATTGGTTCGATAGACGAATGAGCTGGCCTTCGTCGAGTTTGTCGGCAACGGCCGTCGACAGTTCCGGCGCGAAGTCGGGCGGCATGATCATCTCAGCGTCCATGTCGAACGGAACATCAAAATCGATGTAGCGCGTATCGGTCGGATCCCAGAAGTGATCGACGGTGGCCGAGATGATTTTGTCGAACGCGTCGGTGCGTTCGTTGTAGCGGTTTACGTCTATCATCGACGCGAAGTCGTCGCGTCCGACGGTGTTGTAGATGGCGTCACGGGTGATATCTGACATCGGGCGTTCCTCGTAGTGTCGCTATTTAGCGGGGGGCTTCGTGCCGGCGATCTGCACCGGGGGCTGCGTGCCTGCGATCTGCACCGGGGGCTGCGTGCCCCCGATCTGAATGTTCGTAAGTGTTTCGATGACCGCCTCTCGCGTGCTTCGCGTTGGATCCGCGATCCACCACGTCACGACGCGCGCGCTCATTCCTACCAATGCCTGGGCGGTGACGGCGGGGTCGATGTCTCGGCGAAGCTCTCCCGCCGGTGCGCGCTTGCGGAGAACCTCGGTGGCTTGCACCGACATGAAATCGAGAACATCGGCTTCGAGCCCGGCGATGGCCGAGTCGGGGCCGAAGACGATGAGGATCAGATCGCGGTTCGCCTCGGCGAACGCCGTGAGCGCCTCTGCCTGAGCACGGATACCCTTAGGAGCGTCCGTGGCCGTTTCCATGGTCTGTGCGAGTTCGGCCTGCAGCGCGGTGATTGCCGCGTAAAGGATCTCGCGGAAGAGCGCTTCTTTGTCGTCGAAGTGCAGGTAGAAGGTGCCCGCAGCAACGCCGGCAGCGCGCGCGATGTCGTGGCTGGTAACGCGCGACAGCCCACGTGCGGCAAACAGCTCGCGCGCACTGCGAACGAGCCGTTCTCGGGTTGCCATGCGACTGCGCGCTCTGGCCGATACCGGTTTTTGGGTTTCGGTGACGTTCACGTCAGTTACTGACATTAGTGTCAGTAACGGCAGCAGTCAACCGGAATCGGCCGCGCTCGGTGCCGAAGCCGACCGGGATGGGCCCGATTTGCCGGCCGTCTATTCCACACGATCCCACGATCCCACGATCCGAGACGCGGCCATATCTCAACGCATGCACGAATCGGGGCGGTGTCAGCCAAACGCCGCACCCTGCATCACGAGTGTGCCGGTCTATTGACGAGGGCCGCGTGCCGAAAGCCTGCCCAGCCTCGATTGACGCATCGCAATGACCGGCACGGTCCTGGCAGAACCTGACCCCGGTCTCGATCCTCCCGCCCACACCGCCGTCCGCTTCCCAATCAGCCCCCGGCGGCGAGGGCGGGCTGGGTCGAGCCGCCAGCTTCGATGGCCGCGAGGGCGGGCTGGGTCGAGCCGCCAGCTTCGATGGGCTCCTGCGCGCCTTGCCGGTGCACGCGTGGCAAGGCACGGTGGCCGAGCGGTGCGCGGCACCGCCGTTCGATGCCCGCCTCCTCACCCAACTCGTCCTCATTCGCATCGCTGCGATGGTGCAGTTCGCACACCCGACTGCCCGAGCGGATGCGCTCGGCGTGTGTGCCGCAGCCCGTTCCCGATCCACGTCTCGCGGCGGTGAGCTGCGACGCCTTCGCGCTGATCGGAGTCGTCGATGCAACTCTCGATGACGAAGCGCTTCGTGATGTCACTGCCGGCGCCGTGTTGCCGGTCGGTAGCAGTCCATGCGCGCTTGGCTACGCGGGGCATCAGTTCGGTAGCTACGTTGCTCAACTGGGAGACGGCCGCGCCTGTTTGCTTGGCGATGTCGGAGCCGAAGCCGACCAGAGCGACGGCTTGAGATGGGAAATCCAACTCAAGGGGAGCGGCCCCACGGCCTATTCGCGCGGGTTCGATGGGCGAGCGGTTCTGCGCTCGAGCGTGCGTGAGTATCTGGCGAGCGAGGCGATGGCCGGACTCGGTATCGCGACCACGCGTGCCCTCTCGCTCGTCGTCAGTCCATTGAACGTCTATCGCGAAGACGTGGAGCCTGCCGCCGTACTCATGCGGATGGCGCGCAGCCATATTCGCTTCGGGAGCTTTCAGTACCTCGCGCAGTTCGGCGGCGCCGGTGCGCGGGCCGATCTTGAATGCCTTGCCGAATCGGTCATCGAACGCAGCATGGACCATCTCGACAGTGGCGATTACGGGGGGCTACTCGCGTGCTGCGTCGAGCGAACGGCGGCCTTGCTGGCTGCCTGGCAGTGCGAGGGGTTCGCGCACGGTGTGATGAATACCGACAACATGTCGATCGACGGCGATACCATCGACTACGGTCCGTACGCGTTCATCGATACATTCGACCCTACGTTCACGCCGAACACGACCGACGTCGGCGGCCGCTACGCATTCGGTCGCCAGCCGTCGGTGGCGTTGTGGAACCTCGGCCGCTTGGCGGAAGCCTTGGTGCCGATTCTCGATCGCGAGCAGGCGCAGGCCGCCGTCGATCGGTACGCCGAGCAGTTCAACGATGCCTTCAGTGCTCGCATGCGCCGCAAGCTCGGACTCGACGACGCCGAGCCTTCCGACGAGGAACTCATTACGGATCTGCTCGCGACGCTGGCGAGCGGGCGCGGCGACTACGCGGCGTTCTTCCGGCGACTGTGCGACTACGATCCATCGGATGCGTCGTCTCGTACGACGCTGTGTGCGACACTTGCCGACCCGCGTCTGCTCGACAGTTGGCTTGCGCGCTATGACGATCGGTTGACGCGCGAGGGGGCGCGAGAACGCTCGGCGCGTATGCGGCGTGCAAACCCGCTGTACGTGCTCAAAAATTGGGTGGCGCAGTACGCCATAGAGCGCGTTGAGGCCGGCGACGACGCCGAGCTCGAACGTCTGCGCGTTGCCTTTAGCGATCCCTACTGCGCCTACGACGGGCTCGAGCGGTTCTCAGTGCTCGCCGACCGGCCGCATTCCGATACGAAGCTCGGCTGTTCTTCCTGATATCGGGACGCCCGTGCTGCGCCGATTCGGGGTTTTCCGTATGCGCATGGCAGATGCGTGGTCGCCTGCTGCGTCCTAGGTCGCGTACATCTGCGGCGGTCTGGCCTTGAGTCGGCCGATCATGCATCGATGCACGTCGCGGCCGCCCAATTCCTGTTCCTATGAACGGGATTTGCGGTCCATAGTTGGGTCTGCCAGGAGGCAACCATGGCGTACTTAGCAGTCATCCTGATAGTCAGTTTTCTGATTTTCTTCCACGAACTCGGCCACTATTTAATGGCGCGCGCGGTGGGCATTCCCATCGCACGATTCTCCGTGGGAATGGGCCGCAGTTTGTGGTCTTTCCAGCGAGGCGAAACCGAATACCGGCTCTCTATGATTCCGCTCGGCGGATACGTGTTGCCCAAAATCGAGAGCGAAGAGAGTTTTCTCGAAGTCAGCCCCATGCGCCGCATTCTGTTCGCCGCCGGCGGACCGCTTGCGAACGTTGTGCTGGCGGCGTTCTTGTTCGCTTGCCTCAACGTCGCGCAGGTTGGCTTCAGTGTTAGTTCCGTGCTCACGACCCCGCTTTGGCAAACCATGATTGCCTTCGGTGAGGTCGCGAAGTCCTACGCGTCTCTGTTCACGAGTACGGGTGAGCTGTCGGGAATTGTCGGGGTGGTCGCGCAGGGTG
>JAJCZM010000045.1 GCA_029262375.1 Deltaproteobacteria bacterium | reverse complement strand
AACTCGACCTCATGAAGTTGGAATCGCTAGTAATCGCGTATCAGCTACGACGCGGTGAATACGTTCCTGAGCCTTGTACACACCGCCCGTCACGTCATGGGAGCCGGGAGCACCCGAAGCCGTACCGATTCAGGTATGTCGACGGTGAGCTCGGTGACTGGGACGAAGTCGTAACAAGGTAGCCGTAGGGGAACCTGCGGCTGGATCACCTCCTTTCTAAGGGATATCCTTAGATCACAACCATGGAGAGATCCATGGTGTGAATCTGTCAACGCATTCTTAATCGTACCCCCGCTAATGTCCTGCCGCCTCGGTGGCTGTACATGAACCGGCCCGAATAGCATCTCGGCAACGAGATGCAAAGCGCAAACCCAACTGTTTACTTGTCAGGGATCCATCCCTACCAAGCCCTCCCTCCCCCTTCCGGGGTCCGGGTGTTCGGGACCCCCTCCCGAACGTAATTCCCCCTCGGCAGCCTTGCCGCCCACAGCGAGGCTGCTTTTTTTATGCGCGGACGTGGTCGGGATTCGGGTATCGGGTATCGGGTATCGGTCAAATCAGCAATCTGCAACCTAAAGCCCGCACAGCAAAATCAGTATTACCCCTCATAGCCCACCCGCAACACGGGCGATGCAGTTCGATGGTTCGGGGTTCGGGGTTCGGGGTTCGGGCAGATCCTAAATCTGCAATCTGAATTCACTAATCCACACCCCCCGCTCCCGCCTGGCACACTGTCCTTCCAGAACCCACTACACGCGCCGACGCACAATTAACATCGCCCCCAATGTGAACACCCCCAGCATCCCGGGCTCGGGAACCGTCATAACAACGATGCCTTTGCTTCCATCCTCAAACAGCATATAGAGTGCAAGCTGCCCGGCATTGTTGAAGACCGTAGGTCTTCCGTCGCTCGGCCTGGATTGATCCAACCTATCTGCAAGAGACAAGAAATCAATCACTCGCAAGTCTTCGACAAGCGGGTCGTCATTGATGTCGATGGTATCGCCCTCTTGTACAATGAGAGTAAGCTTGCCATCGGCATCAGTTACCCAGACGGCGTTATCGGTAAAACCATTCACGCCTGGCCCCGTATACTCAGCGACGAGAGCGATCTGTCCCAACTCATTCAGTACATAGCTGTCAAACTTATTAAATAAATGCCCGGACCCCATACCGGGTGCTGGATCACCTTCTCGGGCCAGCATAGACACAATACCCTCACGCGAATGCCAGATGCCGGCGTCGTTGGTGCTGTCCACACCCGGTCCGGTGAGCCTGCCAGAGAACACCACATCTCCCGTTGCGCTGATTGAAGGTTCATCCCACAACCAGAAAAATTTTACGCCAGGCTCAGTACCCGGTGCCGGGCCGTCCTCATGCGCGATAAGGTCTACCGAGCCGTCGCGGCTTAGCCAAATACCTCTGGTGTATTCCGCAATATTCGGGCCCGCGAGGGTGGCTCTGAATGCGATCTGCCCCCCGTCGTTGATGGTGGGTTGTCCTTCATAAAAAAATCCATTAAACGACCCCATATTGCTGAACACAACACCCGGTGCCATACCGGGTGCGGGGTCGCCGGCACGCGCCACCAATGCCAAGGAACTTCCGTTCCCGGTCCAGATACCCGTGTCGTTGGAGGCATCCACGCCGGGGCCGGTGAGTGTCCCCCAGAATGCGGTCTGGCCGGTATTGTTTAGAACGACCGGTGTGGTGGGAAAAATTCCTGCTGCGATCCCACTTAATTTGAGAGGCTCAATAAAATGGCCAAAGACCACGCCTGGATCTGTCCCGGGCGCCGCCGCACCCTCGCGGGCGATAAGTTGCCACGGGCTAGAAATGTTGCCAGGTGTATGCAGCAAGACCCACTCATCATTGCTTGCGTCCACTAACTGGCCCGAGGAATGAGTCAGGATGCCGAGGAAAGCGGTCTGCCCGGCATGATTGAGTACTGGGCTGTAGGCATCAAGTCGATCGAAATCAGCAACTGCACCAAATGAGGGGCCATCCGTATTGGCGATCTGGCGGAGCGATCCTGAACCCTCAGACCAAATACGATTGTCATTATCCGAGACACTTAAGAACGCGGTCTGTCCCGCATTATTGATTGCTACCGTGAAGCTGAAAATATCTGAACCCGTGAAGACGGTCCCGCGATCTCCTACAAATACCGGTGCTAGTACGCCAGAACCCTCTGACCAGATACTGTTGACCCCACTAAAGGATATATCCGGATTGAATATTGGGGCCATGAAAGCGACCTGCCCCAAATCATTGATAGCTGTCTGATATTCCGTGATACCGCCGAATATGAAACCGGGATCTACACCGGGTGCGGGGTCGCCCACTAGCGCAACCGTTCGGTATGTTACCGCCGCCTCAAGATCGACTGCGGTCAACCACGTGAAACTCATCACAGCTGAACCGATAGCGTACTTAGCA
This sequence comes from Deltaproteobacteria bacterium, assembly GCA_029262375.1. Lineage (GTDB taxonomy): Bacteria > Desulfobacterota > Binatia > UBA1149 > SPBQ01 > JAJCZM01. The sequence goes on along the minus strand of JAJCZM010000045.1, from coordinate 12,745 downwards.
AGACAACTTTTTCTCATGTTATTTTCTTTACGCACGTGGCCCCTCGGTCAAGTTGAGTAGTATCCCGGTCTTTTCCCGCCCACGGATGATTAGCGTAGCTCTCGTTAGAACGATCGCGATTATCCCATGTGTGCCCCCGCGGGGTCAAGGGTTTTGTGCCGAAACCGAAACGTAAGCTAAACTTTCTTTCCTGTAACGAAATACAAACGCAGGGACGATGTGACTCTCTTGGAGCTTGGCGTGTTTACCGCAGAGACGGCATGGTCCAGTCGCCATTGGATTCTACGCTTATATAAGGCAGTTTAGTTACCATTCGCCTGTGGAAGACACTCTTTATAGTACTTGCGGATTCTATTATCCATCGCGGGTGTGGCGGGTCAACTGCGATGCCACCCCGGGCAAGCCCGGGGCTATGTGGGGTGTTCGTGTCACGCGGTATGGTCTGTGACGATACAATCGCGGGATGGCGACGCGGGGTATTCATGTGGTGTGGACGACGTATATGACGTGGCTGCCGGGGGATCGGCGGGGGCATTGGTCGCCGATGCTTGATATGTACGGCCGGCTGCGTGCGACGGGGCATCGGATTAATCTGCCGGACGCGGTGACGGCCAAACATGCGCGGGAGACGGCCGTGGACCCGCCGAAACTGTTGACACCGGCCGAGCGCGTGGTGGTGGGTCACGAATTGTCACAGCACGTCGCGTGGCCTGCACATAGCCCCCGGCTTGCCGGGGGTGGGCATACGTCGTCGCCGGACACGAACCGATCAACCAACGAACGCCCCGGCACGACCCCGGGCAAGCCCGAGGCTATATGTAGTAAACCGGCTTGTTACGCGGCGGCGATCGAGGATAACCATGTGCATCTACTGTTTGGGCCGGTGGGCGAAGACCTTGGGAAGTTCGTTGGGCGATTGAAGGGGCGTACCGCGAGCGTGCTACGTAAGTTGCCGGCCAACCAGGAACGCAGCCGGATATGGACGGCGGGGTATTGGAAGGTGTTCCTGTTCGACGATGAAGCGGTCGCGGCGGTGCGGGGTTACATCGAGGATCACAACATCCGTCGAGGTTTTTCCACGTCGCCGTATGATTGGGTGTCGCCACGGGACATATAGCCCCGGGCTTGCCCGGAGTCGGTGTACGGTGTCCATTTATTACCGGTGACACACGAAACGATCGAACGACACCCCCGGCACCCGGGCAAGCCCGGGGCTATGTGTGGAACATCATGCGCCACGCCTGTCTTCGCCGCCGCCCTACCCCCGGCGCCGACGCAAGATCAACGCCGCCGCAGCACCCACCACCGCCAACGTCCCCGGCTCGGGGATCACCGCGCCTGTGCCCGGCGGGGGCGGGGTGCCTACGTTCCAGTTGCCCAGGAGAGCGGGCCTTGCCCGAGCCGCCGCGTGGAGGCGAGGATGCCGAAAACGGCGAGATCCGGGCCTATCGCCAATTTCATAAGTTGTTTGGTACAAGTGACATAAGAAATACAGGGCGATTTTTTTGTCAAAAAAACTACGGCTATCGGACCCGGCGGCACGATCACAGGAGTATGGCAGAGGCTATGTGGCCCTGCCTCCCGGGTTCATCCCGGCGTCCAGGCCGTCGCGTTGGCGGCCTAAGGGCACGGATCTGGACCAGTAAGGCAAGGAGCCTCAAAATGAAAGAAGTAATTGGTAACGTGCGTGGCGTGATCGGTCTGGCCATCGAACTGGGTATCAGCCTGATCGCCGTAGCGGTGCTCGTGCAGATCCTCTTCGGGTCGACACAGTTCTTCGGTCAGGACGTGGTGGCAAACATCACAAACATGATCTCGGGCTTCGGTCAGCAAGGCCTGGTCGGCCTGTTCGCGTTTGCGGTGCTGCTGTACGTCTTTAACAAGCAGGCCAAGAGTATCGCCTGACAAGGCAAGCGTCCCCGGGAAGCGCCTTAGCCGAGGCGCCCCAATTCAACAGCGGCCCCGCAACGGATTGCGGGGCCGCTTTTTGTTGCGCCGAGTGGTAGTACGCATCCCGAGTCAATCTCGTGCATCACGGGAAGCCCACATCCGGGGAGCTTGGCCCATTGGGCCAAAGCGCGGATCTGTGATCCGCCGCTAAACGGCAAACCTGCGTGCTGAGATATTGTTATCTGTGTTAAGAACGCTGGCACCGCGCACACGGGTATGGGGGCCTAGCCGAGGTGGCCAGGGCGTCACGCACGGACAGCGGTGCAATGCTGTGGGTTGGGTTCAGCTCATGCCAACGTGTGTGACATGGGCTGTCTGAGGCTGCGACTGGTTTGGGCTTAGTTCGCAGCGGCGCGGGATGGGGGGAGCCTGGTCGAGAAAGTCGAGGTGGACGGTCCGGCGGTCGTAGGGGTCCGCAAACGGGTCGCGCGGCTGAGCGGTGAGGGTCCAGTGCTTGCGGCTGGGCTCGCGGTCGTGCGCCTTGGCTTTAGGCAGGTCGGCGATCATCGCATCGATCAGGCTCGCGGCCCGGTCGACCTTGCCGCCGGCGAGGCGCGCCACCGAGTCGGCCAGGTGCTTGCGGGTACGTGCCGGGTGGTCGTGTGGGCGGACCAATAGCGTCGCACGTCTGGCGCTGTGGCCCTGTCGACGGCGCAGCGCATTACCTAGACCTGTTTGATACGGGCCCAGCACGGTGAGCGTGATGGTGGTTGGCTGCGGGTTCATCGTATTGTTACTACGGCTCCCTGCCGCTTAACGCCGATGCCTGGTCCGGCGTCCTTTGGCGATCCTTCGGTGGGCTTGAGTCCGATAGTAACCCGGTCAACTGAGATTCCAAGTGTTAACTTGGGTAATTTCAGCAAAAGACCAATGTTCTTTTTATCAGACAAGCCACAGCGGTTTCATGCCGGTTCGGGGCACTTTGCGGTGATGGATCGGCCCATCGGATCGGGCTGCGCTTCGCGGGTGTTTGCAGGCCTGGGTTACTGTGGGAAGTAACTGACCCGCTGCTTCTTGTATTCCACCGTGCTGTAGAGGGCGCGGTGTTCGGTGACGCCCATGGGCTCAAGCTCGCTGGCGATCCGATCGATGACCCGCTGGCATTCCACTTCGCTGCGGGCATGGATCATGGTGTACAGGTTGTAGGGCCAGTCGTCGTTGGTGGGGCGCTGATAGCAATGGCTGACCTCGGGGGCTTTGGCGGCGCATTGGCCTGCCTGCTCGATCTGACCGTCGGGGACAGGCCAGACCACCATCGCGTTGGCGACGAACCCCGCCTGTCGGTGATGAAGGATCCCGGCGAAACGGCGCAGGGCCCCTGCCTCCTGCATCCGTCGCATCCAATCGGCGAGCACATCGAACCCCACGCCCAGCTCTCGGCAGGCCTCGTCAAAAGGCTGATCCACAAGCGGGATGTCTTTCTGCAAAACGCGCACAAAGCTTCGGTCCAGTTCGGTCAGTGTCACGGGCTGGGATTTGGCACCATGGCGCTTGTGCTGTTTGCCCTGATGGTTTGCGTCTGAGCTGGCGTCGGGTGTTTCGTCGGATGGGCCATCGGCCTGCACGTCCAGCTTCACCCCGATACGGAATGTACGGATTGTCGGCAGCGGCAGCAGGTCCTCGAAACCCGCTTCATCAGACATCCGCTTGAGGTGCTCGTCCAGGGACTCGCCGGGCGGGACCGCGAGGGTGAACCAGAGGTTGAACCCGGCTTCGCGCTTGTAGTTGTGGCTGACGCCCGGATGCCTGCTGACCACGTCGGCGGCCTGCTGCAGCCTGTCTTCGGGCACCCGCGCCGCCGCCAGGGTGCTGGTGTAGCCCAGGGCCTTGGTATCGAAAATCGCGGAGATCTGCCGGATAATACCATCGGCTTTGAGCCGCTTGATTTTCGACAGGACCTGCTCGCCGGTGAGGTCGCTGTCTTTGGCAAGCTCGTCCCAAGGCCGGGGCGAAAGCGGGAAATCCTGCTGGATCAAATTCAGCAGCCGTTTGTCATCCGGGTCCAGCGGCGGGGTTCCGGGCGTACTGTCTATCGCTGGGTCTTTCATGGGCTTTGAGTGTGCTTCTAAGCGGTGGGGCATGGGGTTTGCCTAGTGTTTAGTGGGTACAGCGAAGGTCAGACACGACTTTAATAGCAATAGGTGTTCCGACCGATCAGAAAGTACATTATAGTAAGTGTAAGGGCGGCCTCGTATGAACACAGAGAATTGCCAAGCAGGGTTCGACGACCCCAAAATCATCGGTGATCTAAAGACCCTCGTCCGTTTCATCGAGGTCTATTGTGATGGCCTGCATGATGCGTCTGACCGGCAAGCTGTCGATCTGAAAACCCATGATATTCAAGCACTTGCGGGCCGATCGGTCGAGCTCTGCCCCGACTGCACCAAGCTGCTGACCCATGCTCTGGTCAAGCGCAGCGTCTGCCCGATGGACCCCAAGCCCCAGTGCAAGCACTGCCCGAACCATTGCTACCACCCGACCTACCGCAAGCAGATCCAGGAAGTCATGAAGTATTCCGGGCGAAAACTCGTGATGCGAGGCCGGGTGGATTACCTGCTGCATCTGCTTTTTTAGATGCCTCTTGAGACTGGGCGGGCCCGAGATTACCAATTTTGAGAATCTCACGCCCCGGACACGAATGAACGGATGCCAACCATGATCCACCCCACGGAAGAACCCGGCCAAAGCCCGTCGAGGATAACCCACCTGCGCGTCTCAGCGGGGGAAAGCCCGCCCGTGCCGCAGGCCCCGCCGCTTCGGCTGGTCTTCTGGGAATCGACCGCCGGCTGCAACCTCGAATGCGTGCACTGCCGACGCCTGGAAGTCTCACGCGAGCTGAGCAAGCAGGACCTGGACCACCAACAGGCCATGAACTTCATCGAGAGCCTGCCGGCGACGGGCAACCCGATCGTCGTATTCTCCGGCGGCGAGCCGCTGATGCGGCCGGATATCTTTGAACTCGCCCAGCGCGCCAAGGAGATCGGCCTGCCCACCGCGCTGGCGACCAACGGCACGCCCGTCGATGACACGGTCGCCCAGCGCATCGTCGACACCGGGTTCCGACGTGTCTCCATCAGCTTCGACGGGCCCGACCCCGACACGCACGACAAGTTCCGCGGTCTCGACGGCGCGTTCGACGAGTCGATCCGTGGGTTCAAGGCCCTGCGCAGCCGCGGCATGTCGATGCAGATCAATACCACCATCACCAAGCACAACTACCACCTGCGGGACAAGATGTACCAGCTCGCGGTGGACCTGGGTGCCGATGCGCTGCACATCTTCATGCTCGTGCCCGTCGGCTGCGGCATGGAACTCAGCGATGATGTCAAGCTCAGCGAGGATGAATACGAAATAGCGCTGAACTGGATCTACGACAAATCCATGGAAGAGAAGCTGCACCTGAAGGCAACCTGCGCCCCGCACTACTTCCGCGTGATGCGCCAGCGCGCCAAGGCCGAAGGCCGACCGATGCCCCAGGCAGCCCACCCGCATAAGGGGATGACAAACACGCAAGCGCTTCCGTCCATGGGATCCCCGACGGTTTATCCCGGCGGCCACCCCGGGAATCACGCCGAGAGTCACCCCGGCGGTCACCCCGAGGGCGAAAACAGCAACATGAGCGCCATGACCAAGGGCTGCCTGGCCGGGCAGGCCGTCTGCTTCGTCTCGCACACCGGCGAGGTCTTCCCATGCGGCTACCTGCCCGTCAGTTCCGGGAACGTCAAGGACACCCCCCTGCCCGATATCTGGCGTGACAGCCATATCTTCGCCGACCTGCGCGACGACTCGAACATCACCGGCAAGTGCGGCTGCTGCGAGTACAAGAAGGTCTGCATGGGCTGCCGGGCACGCGCCTTTGCCGACACCGGAAGCTACCTCGCCACTGAACCCAACTGCGGCCATACCCCCGTCCGCATGCGCACGCAGCACACATAGGCCATCCATATGGATGACGCGCCTGCTAGCTAAGGCTTGTTGCGCGCATGCGGATGGATCCCACCTAATTTCTTACCGGCCGGCTTGCGGTTGTCAGCCTGTTGACGCCGTAGGTTCAGGCCGACAGCGTATCAGCCATCGTCGAAGGGGGGCCGATCATGACGGTTATGACCATGATGGCTGTGTTGCGGCCTGGCGGATCGTAACGGCTGGTCGGCATCTACGGGAAGCGCAGGTGAGCGGCGGCTGAGGTTCGTACCGGCGCGGCCGAATCGCTGGCCAACGGCGCAGCGTGGGGTATAGATTGACTGGGCCCGCGAACGGGGCCAGTGACAACCTTCGACTCCACGCTATGCCGGGCCCGGTTGGATCGGGGCGTACCCGAAACGATCCGTCGTCTGGCAGTCTTTTTCCCCCTCCAGATTGTCGGCCCATAGCCGCCGCCGCCCCGCATCCGATAGCAGGGCGGCGGCGGGGAGCCGATCACCCCAGACAGAACACAACAGCCTACGCCCGGGTGCGCTATACTGCGGCGTCCTGTTTGTTTGCTTCCAAGGAGCTATCCGATGCGGTCATCCCTCGTACTCACGGTCATCGGCCCGGACAAGACCGGGCTGGTCGAATCCCTGGCGGCGGCGGTCGCGGCTCACGGCGGCAACTGGGTCGAGAGCCGCATGGCCAGGCTCGCCGGAAAGTTCGCCGGCGTCCTCCGCGTCGACGTCCCCGACGAACACCGACAAGCCCTCACCGACGCGCTCGCCGAGTTGCGGGACGCCGGCCTCACCGTGACGGTCGAATCCAGCGACCAGACGCAACCCGCCGGCCAATCACGCCCGCTGGTCTTGAACCTGATCGGCCACGACAGGCCGGGCATCGTCAGGGAGTTCTCACACGCGCTTGCACAACGCGGCGTCAACGTCGTTGAGTTCCACACCCAGGTCGTCAGCGCGCCCATGACCGGCGAACCGCTGTTCAAAGCCTCCGCACAACTGCGGGCCCCAGCCGACACCGAGATCGACTTGCTGCGCGACACCCTCGATCACCTGGCGCAAGAACTCGACGTCGACCTCACGCTTGAAGTACCCGATTAACGAATGCAACCTTCTGGGCAAGCGCACGAGAAAAAAAACAGGATGCGGATCACCTGTACTAAAATCTGTTTCGCTAACTAAACCTGACCCGCCGCGGGTGAGCACCCACGTTAACCTCAGCGCATCAATACATGATGTGCGTCTACGAAAAGACACTGTACCTGGACACCGCGCCGAATACGCCGGCAGCGTCGGCTACGCCCAGGCCGGGTTCGCCGGGTCGCGTTCTCGAGACCTTCGCGCGTCCCGGACACGGTTGATGTGGCGACGGACCGTCCGCTTCACCCGGCTGGCGGCCTTGTCCACCGCGGTGTAGATGTCCGTGTGGTCCTGCTCGACGATCACGTCGTCATGATGGGGCAACTCGACCTCGATGTGGCACCGCTTGGTCCCCGGGCCGTGCGGCCCGCTGATGTCGCTTAGCCGGATCGTCACCCGCCCGATTTTGTCGTCGTAGCGGTCCAGACAAAGTGCCATGCGGTGTTTGACATATTCTTCGAGACTTGATGTGACATCGAGATGCACGCCTACGACTTCGATTTGCATGCGTCCGCTCCGTTCAAAAAAGAAGTGCCGATCACATGAGAGATACTACGCCCAGTATCCCGCGCCGGTTCGCGGTTGCAAGCAAATTTAACAAGAGCCGATAAGCCGACGGGTTATCCACTTTTCACACGGATGGGCCCGAACACCCCACACACCGCCCACCGCAATACTTACACCAACTCCAGCTACACCCAGCTACCCCCGGCTACCCCAACTACCCTCGCCCACGCCATTTCGGCGGGACCAGCCACAGGCTCACCAGCACCAGCACGCCGAACAAGGTGTACGTCCCCGCAAAGACCCACCACGGCGCTTCGCAGAAGATCACCCGCTGGACCCGGTCCGCGATGAACCCAAGCTCATACCCCGACTGCCCCGCCCGCTGCCTCAGGTGGTTCTCTAGCGACGTCAACGGGCAGGCGATCCCCAGCCATGCCTGGGCCACCACCAGGGCGATCGCCCCCAGATGCATCAACCGAAACCAGCGGTTGCGCACCCAACCCCAGCGCAGCGCTCCGCCCGCCAAAATCCCAAGCAAGCCGAACACCACAAACGCGATGAACGCCGCGTGGAGCAGCAGCACGGCATCGGCGAGGGATTCGGAGGTCATGGGAGGGGCAGGGTCTGGGGTTGAGGGTTCAGAGTTCGGAGATCAGGCTAACAGCTAACAGTCAACCGCTAACGGCTCTCGCGAAACACCGCCAGGCATGCGGTGTGGCCGTGGATATAGCTCTGGTCACCGACCGGGCCGATCTCACCCGAGGCAAAGAAGCCGGCCAACGGGATACCGCCGAGCGCGTCATACACCATGGTCGCGTCGGCGTGGGGGTGATCGAACAGATGTTCGCCCCTGCCGGAGCAGCTAAACAGCAGCGCCCCTTCCGCGTCGCCGTGGACCTTCTGAGCGCTGAGCATCATCTTGAAATCGTTGGCGGCGCTTCGGCAATCCCGGATGTGAAACTGGATCGTCTGCCCGATCCGGACACGCGGGTCGCCGATCGCGATGTACCCGTCCTCCGCGTCGACCCCGACCATCTCACGGATCAGGAAGTCGCCTCGGCCGAACCGGCCCTTGTATTCGTTGATCACCCGGCCCACGAACAGGCCGTTGCTCTGCAACAGCTCTCGGTCCTCGGGATCCAACCTGGCGACCATCTGCCGGATCGCCATCAACGGGTTGCACCCGCCCAGTTCCTGCACCACGTGACGCTTGCTCCTGGTGATGACCATCGGCTCGCCGATCGCCCGACACCCCTGGCTGACGGTGGTCTGCACGTCGACCGCCCCGCCGATCGCCACCCCCACCGCGCCGTCGCGCACCAGTGCGCCGTTGAGGAACAATCGGTTGTCCCCGGCCTGATCACCGCCGCTGGCCATCCCGCCGAAGACCGGCACCGCCCCGAACGCCGAGGAGAACGCCGGCAACAGCTTCACCATCGGCGTGCTGAACGGGTCCGCCAATAACAGGATCGCCTTAGGCGAAACGGGTTGATCGCCGTCGGACAAGTCGATCGTCTCCCGCAGCGCCTCGGGCGCTTCCAGCACGGCCGGCCAATCGAACTGCTCGTAACTGAACCCCTGCATCGCCGCGCCCGGCATCACCGCCGCCAACACCGAAAGCCCCGGGCCCGACTCCAACTCCCGGCGGACCCCGACCACACCACGGCAGGTGCAGCCGATCATCACACGCGGACTTAGCGCCCCATCCAGCCCCTCGAACAACAGCGCCAGCCGCTGGGCGTGGTGCATCGTCACGAACACCACCACCAGGTCGGCGCGCAACGCCGAACCGTCCGGATCGCCCAACTGTTCTATCAGTGAATCCAACACCCCCCGCAGGGCGAGGTCGGTCGACGCCGAGTCACTCATCGCCGAAGCAAACTTCAACGGCTTCGCCTGGCTTGGACTCATCGGAGGCTCCGGGAAAAGCCCGGGTGTGTAGGGCTGTGACCCCATGATACCTGATGCCCCAAATACCCGATCCGACGACACGCCCCGGGGCTGGCCCAAGAATGAGCCGCTACCCGTCCAATCCATCGGCTACCCGGCAAAACCAAAGACCGATCGGCCACCACCGCAAAGTCAATAGGTAAAGTGCTTGATCATCTCACCCTTGTCGCTGATCTCGCTCATGGCCTCGATGCCCAGTTCCAGGTGGACGCCGGCCCACTGGGTGGTGACCATGATGTCCGACGCCTCGGTCTTGACGCCCTCGGGTGTGTTGGGGACGTCCGAAACCATCAGCAGCGCGCCGCGTGCGATCTGGTTGTAATGCCCGACGATGAAGACGGTGGCGGTCTCCATGTCAATCGCCAAGGAGCTGGTGGCGTGCAGGCGATCGAGGAACCGCTGGTCGTGCTCCCACATCCGTCGGTTGGTGGTGAAGACCACGCCGGTGCGGTACTCGTAGCCGCGGGCGACGATCTTGTCCGAGACAAACTTGTGGACCTTGAACGACGGCAACGCCGGAACCTCGGGGGGGAAGTAGTCGTCGCTGGTGCCTTCGCCCCGGATCGCGGCGATGGGCAGGACGAAGTGGCCGATCTCGGTCGAGTGCTTGAGCCCGCCACACTTGCCCAAAAAGAGCACGGCCTTTGGGTTGCGGGCGCTGAGCAGGTCCATGATGGTGGCGGCGTTGGCCGAGCCGATCCCGAAGTTGACCATGCTCAGGCCGTTGGTATTGGTTGCGGCCTGCATGGGACGTTCTTCGCCTTGGATGTCGCAGCCGAACCGCTCGGCGAAGCGGTGCAGGTAGCTTCGGAAATTGGTCAGGAGGATGTAGTCCCCAAACCCGTCGATGGGCATGCCGGTGTACCGCGGCAGCCAGTCGCGGGCGATGTCCAGGCGTTCGGGTCGAGGGGGGCGTGTGTCGGTGGGTGCGGTCAAGGGGGGGCTCCGGGGGTCTCCTGCTTAACACAGCATTTTACCATGATTCGGGATAGGCGCACTATCAAAAGATGCGCCCAGCACCAGCAATAATGAGGATTTCCTTGCCTCTTACGAACCATCTGATATAAGCGGCATCAAGCCAGCGTAGTATAAGGCGTCGAAGAAGCTCTGCATCTCAATAAAGACAAAAGGAGATCCCGGGTGGCTAACGAAGTAGATACCTCTTCTTGGGAAATCGCAAGGCTAATCCCTGTTTCGGGCATACGCAATGCCGAAGAGCAGGAACGCAGAGCCACATCTGCACTCTTGGCCGTATTATCAGCTGTAGATGAGTTTGGAATGGCCCTAGCCAAGCCTTATGGCGCCCCCAAAGGCCGACTGCAGACATTCATTGAAGTGCCATTTGAACTGGCAGACGGTCGTATTGTTCGCCCTGATGGTCTTATCCAAGTAGTACGCGGAAAACGTTGTTGGTCGGCGTTGATTGAAGTAAAGACCGGAAGTAATGATCTCAAACGAGAGCAGATTGAAGCATACTTGGACGTGGCCAAAGAACAGGGAATCGACTGTGTAATCACGATCTCGAATCAGATTGCGAGGATCCCCGGCGAACACCCCGTTGAGGTGGACAAACGCAAGCTCAGAAAGGTGGCACTCCATCACATCTCGTGGTCAAGAGTGTTGACCGAAGCGGTGTTACAGAAATCGCATCACGGGGTAGCTGACCCAGACCAGGCGTGGATACTGGCCGAGTTGATCCGATACTTACAGCATCCGAACGCGGGCTCCATCGATTTCTGCGATATGGGCGAACACTGGGTAGGCATCCGCGATGCGGTTAAACACGGCACACTTCGTCACGCCGACAAGAACGCCGTTGAGGTGGCCGGCAAGTGGGAGGAACTCGTATCGTTCGCAGTCCTACGTTTCGGGAGGAAACTGGGCGCGGACGCGCAGGAAATCCTCACAGCGAAGGAACGGAACGACCTCGCGATCCGCATTGCGAATATTGTTGACACCATGGTGGCAAAGGGTGTGATGTCCGGCACAATCCGTATTCCTAATACGGTGAACGACATCATCTTGACAGCGGATTTACGGGCTCAACAGGTCGTAGCATCGGTCTTGCTGAGTGCGCCCAAGACAGGGAGAGCATTAACCAGAATCAACTGGCTCCTACGCCAGCTTAAAACTACCTCTCCCGATGTCCGCTTAGACTGCTGGGGGATTAGGTCTAGGTCCTCTATGTCTGACCTTCTGGGTAACGTCAGAAAAAACCAGACGCTTCTCGTACCGGTCGATAATCGAGAAATAGGCTCGTTCATGGTGTCGATGTCTCGACCCATGGGCCTCAAGCGATCGTCGGGTAAACGCTCGTTCGTGGACTCTGTCCTTACGACACTTGATGACTTCTACGGGGATGTCGTCCAGCATCTTCGTGAATGGCAACCTGCGGCCCCAAAGCTGCCTAAGAGCGAGGTATTAGAGGCAGAGACGACACCAACTACACCTTCTGCTGAAGTCGAACCAAAGACACATGGTACCGACACATCAGAGACCCGAATCACACCAGAGGATTCTTCGAGCAAGGTAAATGAGTCTGCACTTGCCCGGGCCGATTCGGGGTGTATTGAGTGAATGGGTATTCAATCAGGTCGTGCAAGCACCCCCGGCAAGCCGGGGGCTATGTGGGTCAAACCCAACGGCGCGCGGATCACATCGGCTTGCCGTCGATGGTGGCGTCGTAGACGGCGAGGAGCTTTTGCTTGTCGAAGATCATTTCCTGGCGAGACAGGCCGACGACGTCGTAGGTCTGGGTGAGTTCGATGGCGTCGACGGGGCAGGCTTCTTCGCACATGCCGCAGTAGATGCAGCGCAGCTCGTCGAGGTCGAACTTGGCGGGGTATTTTTCGCGGTCGTCCCAGGGGGCCTCGGTGCCCTGGATGTGGATGCAGTTTGCGGGGCAGGCGGTGGCGCACATGAAGCAGGCGACGCAACGGACCCGGCCGTCCTCGTCGCGGTTAAGCCGGTGGACGCCTCGGAAGTTGGGGATGTGCATGCCGCCCCGCTCGATGGGCAGGTGCTCGCGCCGCTCCTCGGGGTAGGCCATGGCCAGGTTGCCCTTGCCGCGTGCGACAGCTTTGACGATGTGCTTGAGCGTGGTGCCCAGGCCCTTGAAGACCTCGGGGAGGTAGAACGCCTGGGCCGAGGTTAGCGGCGGTATGTCGACGTTGACGATGTCTTGTTCTGTCAGGGGCATGGGGGGCTCGGCTATCGGGTATCGGTTGTCGGGTATCGGTTGTCGGGTATCGGGGCTATTGTTCTTGGGGGGT
>JAJCZM010000044.1 GCA_029262375.1 Deltaproteobacteria bacterium | reverse complement strand
TGTATAACTGCCCCTGCGTCGATGACGGTGGGCAGCCGACCAAGCCGAACACCTGCCTGGCAGCGTGTGACGCCGGCGCCGAGTTCGGCACCGGCTGCGGAACGGGGAATACCTCAGGGCAGTTCACGCTTTGCCTGGGCGGGGTCAACGCGGGTTCCGGTTGTGACGAGGACGGCGATTGCCCGGGCGGTACCTGCTCGGACAATCCTACGCATTGCTTGGGGAATCCTGCGACCGATCTCAACAACTGCAATACGAACGGCGACTGCGGCATCGGCGGCACTTGCACGGACTCCTGCCCTTCAGGAAGGTGCGTGCCGCTCTGCGAAGTGGACGCCATCAACTCCCAGGACGGGCGCTGCTCGGCCGGACCGATCGAGTATCGCTGTGACGGTGTGAAAGACACGTTCCGTACCTGTACCGCAGTTGAGGAAGGTGCCGGTTGCCTCGCTACTTGCCATACCACGTGTACGGCAGGTGTCGGTGCCGGCGGCTCCGGCGCGGCTTGTTCACCGAACTCGCCCTGCGGAGGCGGAGAGGTCTGCTGCGGCCCTTGTGCAGAAGCCGGGCAGTGTGGAGCGGGCTTGGACGCAATCCTCGGCACGGACGACGACATCGTTGCTGCAGGCGTTTGCACGACCGATCTGCGTCGTTGCTTCCTCAACCCGATCGTTTCCGAAGGCGGAGACATCTTTAACGGTGAAGGAAGTCCGAACTTCGCAAATTCTCCCGCAACCTACTGTACCCCAGCGACCAACTCGCTGATCATCAACGCGGCAACGGGTCTTGGCGGGCCTGGTCGTTTGAGCAGCAAAGGACCGATCATCAGCAATGGGCATCTGACGATCCCGTAGGTTCAGACAATGGCGCAGGCCGGCGTTCGGTTCTCGAACGTCGGCCTGCGGCTCTCTCAGCCGGTTCACGGCCGCTATCGAAAAAATCCCGCCATCTGATGATTCGCCGCCCGCGCTAACTGCGCTCGAGCGCGACCCGTAACAGCACAAGGCGGTCGTTGCCGAAGTACATGTCGTCACCGCCTACGAACATCGTGGGGGATCCGAACCCGCCCCGCTTGATGAGTTCGTCGGTGTTCGCGCGAAGCTTCGCTTTGTAAGTATCGCTCGTGATTTTCTCGAAAAATTCCGTTGCATCGAGGCCGAGGTTCTTGACGATGTCGCCGAGCACATCGTCTTGGGAAATATCCAAGAGACGACCCCAGTACGCCTCGAACACCGCGCGTGAATACTCAGAGATCCTGTCGTGTTCTGCAGCCACGAACGCGCCCCGCATGGCTTTCACTGAGTTCACCGGAAAGACTTTCGGTGCGCCGATCTCCAGTCCGTAGAGCGTCGCCCAGTCGCCCAAGTCTTTGAGGTAGTGTGCGAGCTTGCGGCCGTTCGCGTTGGCGCGCTGCTGATAGACATCGTCGTTTACGGCGTTGAAGACGCCGCCGACGAGAACGGGTTTCCACACGAGCGTCGCGCCGGTGTCTGCGGCGACTTCTTCGATCTTGTGGAACGCAAGATACGTCCAAGGGCTCGAGCAGTCGTAGAAGAATTCCAGAGTCTTGGCAGCCATAGGGTGATAGTGCGGCGATACTGCAAGCGAGGCAAAGCGCGATGCCTTGCTTGTGGAGCGAAGGCGTAACGTCAATTGTAGAGCGAAGGCGTAACCTCAATAGTTGCCTCGAGATTCGCGCAGCGCCGTGTGCGCTCGTGCAAGGGAGATCACACAGTCATGGAACGAGTCCTCAGAGAGAATGCCTTCGCCGGAGAAACCCACATCGTTACCGGAGCCGGCCAGGGCATCGGCAATCAGGTGGCGGCGCAGCTCGCGCTGCACGGCGCGCAAGTCGTACTGGTCGATCTCGACGCCGGTCGTCTCGAAGAGGCGAAGGCCGAGATCGCGAAGAATGCGGCCGTCGCGCCCATCGTTGCGGCCGCCAACGTTACCGATGAAGCACAAGTGAAAGCGGCGGTGGCTACCGCGCTCGAAGCCGGCGATCACATCAACGGTATTGTCAACGTTGCCGGCGTGACGCGCGACGCGCGCATCGTCAAGAAGGCTTACGACGACTTCAAGTTCGTCATGGCGGTTCATCTGCATGGGACTTTTCTGTTCATGCGCGAGGCGGCGTTCCAGTGCTGGCACCCCGCTTTCAAAGCGAACGAAAACAAACCTCTCGACGACGGCGTCAATCGTTTCATCGTGAACTTCTCATCGGTGAGCGCCCGCAACGGAAACATCGGACAGATCGACTACACCGCCGCAAAGGGTGCGATCGAATCGGCTACGCGTACGGCGGCGCGAGAGTTCTCGGGCTATCGGGTTCGCGTCAACGCCATCGCACCCGGTCCGGTCAACACGCCGATGCTCGCTGAAGTGGGCGACGAAGGGATTGCGATGATGGGCCGCGCAACGCTGGTCGGTCGCATCGCAGAACCGATCGAGATGGCGCGCACAGTCGCAGCCATCGCCGATCCTCTGCTCTTCGGGTACACGAGCGGCCAGGTCTTCGCGGCCAACGGCGGGATGTATATTGCGTAGGTTCCCATCGGGCTGCTCAAGCAGCCTCGCTGAGATTCGCGGCTTTGCTCGTTGGGCACGCCGTGGTGTTCGGCTACGATGTCGCGGATGGCGGACGACGATCAGCAGCTTCTCGAATTTCCCTGCAGTCTGACGCTGAAGGTCATCGGTAGTGACGAAGACGATTTCACCGAGTGGGTGGTCGCAGTCGTTGTCGAGCACATGGGAACTGTGGATACCCAGTCTGTTCACACGCGCCCGAGCCGTGGCGGGCGCTATGTATCGGTCTCTGTTGCGGTGCGCGCAGACACGAGAGGACAGCTCGACGGTCTCTATCGCGCGTTGTCTGCCGACGAGCGCGTCGCGTTCCTACTGTAGTTTCGGCAGGACCTTGTCGGCGAACAGGCGCATGCTGCGCTGCGCGTAATCGAACGGAATACCCGAGAACCTGAAACAGCAATTGAGCGAGTAGTCGCCGATGACATCGCGGCGTTCTGCGAGCTTGTCGAGCACTTGCTCGGGCGTGCCCCAGGCTTGGACCTTGATGTATTCCTGCGCCATCGGTTCCAGACCGATGTCGCGGAACAGGTCCACCGTGTTCCCATACATTTCGTAGCCCTTGGCCTTTTTGAAATGATTGCTCATCAACTCGTAGTGGTTGACGACGGTATAGAGATAACCGGCGACATACTTCTCGGCCATCTCACGAGCGCGGCCTTCGTCTTCATCGACCAACACCATGTCGCTGGTAAAGATCGGTTGTATCGGCCTGTCGGGATGGTGCTGCTTGAACTGGCTGCGATAGCGCGAAATCTCTTTGATCGCCGATTCCCAAGGAGCCTGCGAGAAGATCGCCATGCCCGCGCCGATGCGCGCCGCGGCGTCCACCGAGTCGGGTGACATTGCGATCGCATAGAGACGGTCGCGGAAGCCCGCCCGGGGTTTCGGTCGGATGTCGGTCTTCTCTTGCTTGTAGTGCGGTCCGTCGCCCTCGATGAAGCCGTCGTCGAGCGCCTTGAGAATCATGTCGGCGGCTTCGTCGAAGCGATCGCGCGACGTGTCCATGTCCACGCCCATACCGCCGTATTCGCGGCGTGCCAGCCCACGGCCCATTCCGAGGATGGCTCGACCACCGCTCAACTGGTCGAGCATCGACATCTTTTCGGCGACACGAATCGGCTGATTCCACGGCAGGATCACCGCGCCGGTGGCGAGCCCGATGCGCTCGGTACGTGCAGCCAGGTAGCTCAGGTACTGCATGTTGTCGGGGCAGGCGGAGTAGTCGTTGAAGTGGTGTTCTACCGACCAAATTGAATCGAAACCGAGGCGCTCAGCGTCCAGTGCAAGTGAGACCTCTTGGTCCCAAAGCTCAGCATCGGTTACTTGGTTCTCGAAGTTCTGAAAGATCTGCAGGATTCCAACGTGCATGTAGAAACTCTATCCAAGCGCGCCCGATGAGGCTAGAGGCCGCAAGTTGCCAGCCGGCCAAGCGATCGGCTAATCTCGCTAAAGAATGAAGACAACACGCCGTGGTTTTTTTCGAGTTCTTGCCGGCACTACCGTGCTGCTTACGGGCGCCGGTTGCTTCGGCCGCGATGCCGACCCGGCGCTTCATATCCACCGGGCCACGGGCAATCGCACGTTCGGTCCGGTGGGTGATCACGCACGGCGTCCGTTCGGCGAGCCATTCAAAGACTATCCGGACGCGGAATCGGTGAAACTGGACCCGGTTACCGAGCTGGCCGATATCGGCGTTGCCTCTGCATCGATCGCCTACCGGCTGCCACCTGGATTCTCGCAGGCATCACTGGGATTCGCCGATCTAGGGGCGCTCCTCTTTTATGCCAACGGCGTGACCGAGCGTCGCGACGACGTCTCGCCGCCGAAACTGCTGCGCGCCGCTCCGTCTGCCGGCGCGCTCTACGCGAGCGAGCTCTACGTCATCGCGCGCAACGTCGCCGAGCTCGATCGTGGCGTTTACTACTACGACGTTCGCAGTCACACGCTCGCCCGTGTCGCAGACGCGCCATCCGACGGCGCACTGGCGGACATCTTCGATCTCGCATCGCCCGAACTGCACGCGCCCGCCTATGTCGCAGTGAGTAGCGTCTTCGACCGCTACCAATGGAAGTACGCGAACCGCGGCTATCGCTATGCCTTGGTCGATACGGGGCACATCGGCGAAAACCTACGATTGGCGTCAACCGTGCTGCAAGTTCGAGAGCGACCGCTGCGTGCGTTCGCCGACGATTCTCTGAACAGGGCGCTCGGTCTGGACGGTGCTCGCGAGGCGGTCTGCGCGGTGCACGCGCTCGGGCACTCGGCGGAAGATTCGCCTGAGTTCGCGCAACGTGAGTCGCTTCACGAGAAGGGTGAGGCCCGAGGTCTACTCGGTGGATTGAAGGGACGTGCGACGCGGCGCTTTCAAGAGTCGACCAAACTCCATCGTGATGGCGTCGCGCCGCCGCGCCCGCCGCAGTCGATCGCCGTTGCTCCACCTGCGCTCGAGGAACACAAGCTACCGCGCGCAGCCCAGGCTCTTCATGCGTCGCTCGGTGTTGCGATCAAGCAGCGCCGTTCTCCGCTCGAGTTCCAGCCGACCGTGATCTCGTATGCGCAGCTGGCAACGTTGTTCATCTCGATGCGAGACCGAATCGGACATGACGTCACGCCGTATATCATCGTTCATGAAGTCGAAGGGCTGGCGCGCGGATTGTATCGCTACGAAGCGCTACGCCATCGGCTGTCTCTTCTCGATGGTCGCGATCTGCGTGATGCGTTCGCCTTGACCTGCATCGGGCAAGAAAAGGCACGTACGGCGGCGGTGGCGGTGGTCATGGTGGGCGCGGTCGGCGCGGCCATGGCGCGCGATGGTCGTCGCGCTTATCGCGACGTGCTCGTTCGGGCCGGCGAACTCGGCCAGCGCGTGTATCTCGCTGCAGAATCCATGGGATTGGGAGCGCGCAACCTTGCCGCGTTTCGCGACGATCCGCTCAACGAGCTGCTGGGGCTCGACGGCGAGCAACTGGCGGTTGTTCATCTCACGATGTTCGGTCAGCGTGCGTAGTCCTCTATACTGCGCCGATCATGACAGACCGTAGCGATCCCAAAATCACGATCCCCAAATGCTTCTCACAGCTGTCCGGCATATTGACGGCATCCGTCCCGGTTGCCCAGTTTGCGCTGGCCACGCTGGCCACCCTGTCGATGCTGACGACGCTGATAGTGCCCAGTGCGGCGCTGGCGCAGCTCGACCCCGGGCAGCAGCAGGCGCTTGCGGTCGCCGGCAACGCGCTCCGCAGCCTGCGCACGAACCTGGGGCTGGCGCAGCAATCGGCCGGAGCCGGTACGGCACAGCCGACGGGGTCCAAGGCGAAACTCGCCGGGATTCGGCTCGGGAGCGCCAAGGCCGACGTGCCGAAGGTCGAGGCCGCGCTGGCGGGATTGCCCGCGTCGGACCCCGCGGTTGCAGCCCTGCAAAACGAGTTCACTACGCTGCGCGGCGAGATTGCCGCGCTGGAGGCGCGGTTGGCGGGAACCGGTCAAGCGGCCGCGCCGGCAGTTGTTGCGCCGACTGCGCCCGCGGCCGCGCCGGCAGCTGTCGCGCCGACTGCGCCCGTGGCAGCGCCTGCAGTTGTCGCGCCGACTGTGCCCGTGGCCGCGCCTGCAGTTGTCGCACCGACCGCGCCGGCTGCAGCCCCTCCCGTCGCGCCGAAGCTCGACTATCGCCAAGAGGAAACGCTCGGAAACGCGAAGTTTCACATCCGTGAAGTCGAGGGCAATGCGGCGGCACTCTCAGCGTTGGTCGCGAAGCTGCGTTCGGTTGCTGACGAGTCGGCCATTCCATACCGCGAGGTGCACTCCGCCGTGAACACCATCGAGAATGCGCGCCGCAAGGCCGGCAATGCGCATACTGGCTTGGATCAGTTGCCCGCCGGTGGCGCGGGCGTCGCCGAGACGGCTGCGCGACTTGCAGCGGCGGAAAAGAGCGTCGCCGAGTCAGAGACGTTCATCACGCCGCTTCACAAGAAGCTGTCGGCACTGATCGATCCCGCGAGCTATCCATCGCTCAAAGCCGACTCGGATCGCGTCGGAGAGCTTGCCGGCATGTATGGCAACACCGACATTTTGCAGAACGATCGTCCCCGTGCCGCGGCAGTGCTCAGGGAAGCTGACGCGGCGCGAGCCGAGGTCGACCGCATCGCGAAGCTCTATGCGCCGCTCATAGGACAACAGACGGCCGAAGGTAAGCGCGTCGGGGGGAACGTGAATTTCTTCGCCGAGCGCTTGGCATCGTTCCGCGCCGCCGCCGAGCAGCAGAAGCAGTCGCTACCTGCGCAGCTCGAATCGTCGCTGGCCGAAGTCGATAAAATGGCGGCGCAGGCGGTCGCCGAGAAACGGCCTCTCTACTTCACGGGCGGTATTCCGCAGCGTCTCGATTGGGTTCTCGACGAGCTCGCGTTGTTGGAAGTGCTCGATCCGCCGAGCGCGGCGACGTTCCAAACGAAACTCGTCGCCACGCGCAAGAAACTTGCAGAGCAGCAGGCATCGCTTCGCGATCTCATCATTGCGCAGAACGAACTGCCGCCGGACCGCTACAGCGGGCCCGACAAAGCCATGCTCGGTGAGAAGGCGACGGCCGCTTGGCGCGAACAAGAGCCGGGAGCCGAGGTGTTGGCCATTCGCTTCCCCTCGGAAGCCTGGAAGCGTGAGAAGATTTGGCGCAACCAGACCGGCGATTGGTACTTCATCGATCGTTCCAAGCTGCAGGCGCAGTTGTTGGTGAAACACGACGACCAACTCGCGGTGATTCGTCCGGTTAACATTTGGAAGGACCATACGAAGGGCGACACGATCAAATATTTCCCGATGGACGAGGCCGGCGACGAGCTTCTGCCCGGCGACTTCATGATGATCGACAAAATCAAATAGGATAGGCCGAACGCGCGCTTTCCTTTCCCGCCGATCGGTTCAGCATGGCGGCATGGGCGAACGGACTGAGATGAACGAACAGCAAGAGGCCGCAACGACATCTGAACGCAACGGCTTCTCGGGCCTTCAGGTTACGGGCATCGTCACGTTCGCGATTCTCATGAGCGTCGGGGTCACGGTGTGGGTGGTGCGTACCTACCTGTTCCCTTCCGAGTTCACTCCGATCGAACTCACAGTGGCAGAGCAGAAGGTTCTCGACGAAAAGATCGATCGCCTCGACGGGTTCTCGACTTCGGCGGCGCATGCTTCTGAAAGCGCCCGCGAATCTGACACGCCAGGCACGCCCCAACGGCCCGATACACCCGAACCGATCGACGACGACACGTGGTTGGACTCCGGCGCCTACGACGAGAAAGGCGCCGAACGCGAGATCCAGTTCACGCAACGTGAACTCAACGCATTGATCGCCGGCAAGACGGACATGGGCCGGCGTGCCGCCGTTCATATTTCGGACGATCTGGCCACGGCGCGTCTTCTCATACCCGTCGATCCGGATTTCCCCGTGATCGGCGGGCGTACGTTGCGAGTGAGCGCCGGCGTAGAACTCGCGTATCGTGAAGAACGTCCGATCGTCGCACTGCGCGGTGTGAGTCTGATGGGCGTACCGATTCCGAATGCCTGGCTCGGTAATCTGAAGAACGTCGATTTGGTCAAAGAGTACGGCGGCGGTGACCGAGGGTTTTGGCAGGGCTTCGCGGAGGGCGTGGAGCACATCGCTCTCGACGACGGACGCGTGAAGATCAAACTGCGCGAGTAGTCAGTACCTGGCCGGCTTCAATCAGCCTCGTACGGCCTTACCGGGCCTCAAATGGGTAATCCCCAATCCTTCTATTGCGTCTCCGGCGGCCGCGATCCTATTGTACGAACTGGTGTTTCTAGACGCATGACGGCTTCGCCGCCGTCACGCGCGCACCGCGGAATTCGGATTGGGGAGGGGCTCCATGCCACGTAACAGGTCAGGCAACAGGCTCGCTGCATCGGTCGCGATCGCGACGATCATCGTTTGCGCGGCGACGTGGCGCACCGCGACGGCAGCCGTCGATCCACTCATCAAGTGCGAGGCAAAGAAACTTGCGGCCACCGGTAAGAAAGCCTCTGCGCAACTGAAGTGCCACTCCAAAGCCGAGAAGAAGAGCACGACCGTTGATGCGTCTTGCCTGAGCAAGGCCGAAGACAAGTTCCAGAGTTCATTTACGAAAGCGGAGTTGAAGGCCGTCTGCAGCGAGCCCGGCGACGCGGCGACGGTCGGGCCGAAGGTCGATACCTATGTGGCTGACACGGTGACGGCTCTCGCGCCCGGCGGTGACGGTGCCTGCGCATCGAAGAAGCTCGGGGCAGCGTCGAAGAAAGTCGCCGCGATGCTCAAGGCACTCTCGAAAGACACGGTGAAACCGGACGCCGCGAAGTTTCAAGCCGCCTTCATCAAGGCGCAGGACAAGTTCAAAGCCGCATTCGTCAAAGCCGAATCCAAACTCAGTTGTTCGACTCCCGGCGACGCTGCTTCGACTCGCGTGGACATGGACACCTTCGTCGAGTGCGTGATCGGCTACGTCGCCCCGACTTGTCCGCAACAGCTCGTCTATTCGACCGAGGGCAATCGCCTGCGGCGTTTTGACATCGACACCATCGGAACCGGTTCGCTGGTCGAAGACATTCTGATCGAGCGCGCGTTGGACGACCCGATCAACGGTCGCGACGTGAACGGTGAGATTTGTTTTGACCCCGACGACTCGGGTGACTTCATGCTCGGCGAAGATACAGGCCAGCCGACGATTCATCCCGGTTACGGCCGATTCGATTCCACCGGCACGCAGACAGGCAAGAACTCGCCGACCTTTTTCGAGCCGCAAGGCGAACCTCACGGTTGTGAGTTCGCCGACAACGGTACGCTCTTCACGAGCTCGATCGGTGCGCCCGACAGCGGCTCGGGCGACGGTCAGCTTATCTTGTGGTTTCCGCCGTTCGACGAGTTTCCTGGGGCGCCGACCCCGTACCCGAACACCGAGATCAGTACGAACTTCTGTAAGATCGCCGTCGATGTCGCTACGGCCGGTGGAGTCGCGATCGACGAGCTCGACCGCGTCTATCTCGCATCCGCGCGGGGTGCATCGGGGCCGGCGATTCTGCGCTACTCTCCGCCATTCCCGACCGGCCCCGACGCGCCCGGCGGTTGCGGCGCGCTCGACGGACTCGGTTCGCCGCTCGCAGATACGGTGAACGAGGAAATCTTCATTCTGGATTTCGCGAACCTCGCGACCCCCACGGGAATCGTGCGTGCACCGAACGGCAACTGGTACGTGTCGTCAGTCTTCACCGGTGTGATCGCCGAATACGACCAGGACGGGAACTTCGTACGTCGCATTCTCGAGCCCGAAGACGACGACGGTCAACTACCGTTGCTTACCGGGCATCCGCAAGGTCTCGCGGTCGATTGCGCCGGAAGTGTCTACTACGGCGATCTCGCGCTCGTGATAAGCGGTGGTAGCGAGCTCACGTTCGGCGGCGCGATGACGGTTGGTTCGCCGGAAAATACCTTGCGCGACATCGGTCCCGGTCCAAACGGAACCGTGCGTCGCATTACATTCGATATCGCGGGCGTGCCGCGCGCGCCGGAACTCATCAAAGACGGTCTGGCTTTCCCTGACGGCGTGACGATCCGCGATGGGGACCTCGAAACACCCTGACCCGATGTTTCAAGATGTTCGGCCGGCCGGCCTAGTCGGCGACAGCCTGTTCTTTCGCCCACCGATAGTCGGCCTTGCCGCTAGGGCTACGCTGGATCTGGTCGCGGAACACGACGGCTTTCGGCAGCTTGTAGCGCGCGATGTGCTTCTTCGCTTCTTCGATCAGCGCATCGGCATCGACGGTAGCGCCTTCGCGTAGTGCGACAATGGCTACCACTTCCTGGCCCCAGCGGTCGCTCGGGCGTCCCGCGACTACGGCGTCGAATACGTCGGGATGCGCCTTGACGGCGGCCTCGACCTCTTCTGCGAAGATCTTCTCTCCGCCCGAATTAATCGTTACCGAATCGCGACCGAGTACCTCGATCGAACCGCCTGCACCATAGCGCGCGCGGTCACCCGGTACGGAGTAGCGCGTACCGCCGATCACTGGGAACGTTCGTGCGGTTTTCTCGGCGTCGCGGTAGTAGCCGAGCGGAACGCGCCCGGTCTGTGCGAACCAACCGAGTTCTTCTGTGTTCGATGGGTCAATCACGCGGGTGAGATCTTCCGACACGACACACGAACCTTCGGCGGGCTTGAAGTCGCCGGTGGAAACGCCGCCGTCTTTCGATGCCGCATTGCTGCCCTGCGCACCGGTCTCGGACGAACCAATGGAATCTATGATTGTCGCGTGCGGGACGTGCTCGAGGAATTCCGTCTTATTGGCCGCCGAAAGCGGCGCGCCACCCGAACCGATGACGAACAGCCCCGAGACGTCGTAGGATTTCTTTTTCATCTGGTCGAGGATCGGCCTTGCGAACGCGTCACCGACCATTGAGAAAGACACGCAACGTTCCCGCTCTACCGTTGAAAGAAAATCGTCGGGATCGAGCTTGTCGACCGCGTTCGGCAGCACGATCGTTGCGCCGCTGGTCATCATCATGAAGCTGGCCCACTGGGCGGCGCCGTGCATGAGCGGTGGACCCACCAACGTTTTCATTGCGCCGCCGACGGCCTTGACCGTCTCGGCGATCTGTTCGACGGAGCTATACTCGCTGCCGTCCATCTTCTTTCCGCCCATCGCGGCCATGAAGATATCGTGCGAGCGCCACAACACGCCCTTGGGCATTCCGGTCGTTCCGCCGGTGTAGAGTATGTAGAGGTCGTCGCCGCTCGGGGTTACGTCCGGTAACTCGGACGAGGCGGATGCGAGCGCTTCTTCGTAGTCGACCGCACCTGGAAGTAGTGCCGCGCCGGACTCGTCGGCGACTTGAATGAGGACCTCGAGTTGCGGGCACTTGTCTCGTATCGATGCGACGCGGTCCGCGAACTCGCCATGGTAGATGAGCGCTTTCGCTTGCGCGTTTTCGAACAGGTAGAGGAGTTCCTCCTCGACGTAGCGGTAGTTCACGTTGAGCGATGCCAGGCGCGCCTTCCACGAGCCGAGCATGCCCTCGAGATACTCGTTGCCGTTGTAGAGATAGAGTGCGACGTGATCCTGCCCCGATTCGTGCCCTTCGAGCGCGCTGCGATCTTTGTGCAGTGTCAGGCCGCGGCCGAGTAGATAGTTCGCGAGGCGGCGGCTGCGCTCGCCGAGCTGGCCGTGCGTGATGCGGCGATCGCGCCATACGAAGGCTTCGGTATCAGGTGAGGCCGCGGCAATGGCCTCGTGGATGGCTGAGAAATTGAACTCGGCATTGGCTTCGGCATTGGATGTGGCATCGGATTTCACTTGGAACGTTCTCCCCGTGTCTGTGTGTCTCTGAGGGCCGGCTGCCCCGCGAGTGGGTGGGAGCTCGACGTACGCCCCGGCGCCAATATGTCGCGACGCAGGCCGGGTGTCGAGCGAGGGTTGGGCAAGACACTCGCAAGACACTGGACTCGACCTCGCGTCAGGCTGTCGCGCCTAGGCATCCGTCATGCCAAGCGGCACGGCAACCCGAGCGAGCCCGGCCAAGCTCGACCAAGCTGAACTAGATGCGCTGCAATGCTGTTTAGCGACGCCGTGATCGGCTATTGATATGAGTTCGCTTAGCGGACCAAAGACCATGGATGGAACAGCACTAGTACTCACCAACGGCATTTTGCATAAGCCGAACGCGAAGACCGCGCACGGTCTCATTCGAGGCACCGAACGTTTCGATGTCCTCGGGCTCATCGACCACGTCTATGCCGGTCAGGATGCGGGCACTGCGCTCGACGGAATCCATCGCGACATTCCGATCTACGAGTCGCTCGACACGGCGATCGCGGCTTTGCCTGCTGCGCCGGATTATTTCGTCATCGGCATTGCGACACACGGCGGCGTGCTCAGCGATGAGCTGCGCGACCATCTCTTCGACGCTCTGTCGCGCGGAATCTCCGTCGTGAACGGCCTGCACGGATTCGCGAGCGACGATCCACGCCTGGTTGCTGCGGCCGAAAAGAGCGGCGCGACGATTACGGACGTCCGCAAGACGGCACCGCGAGGCGAGCTGCGGTTTTGGCACGGCGCGATCTACGATGTTCGTGCACCACGTATCGCCGTGCTCGGCACCGACTGCGCCTTGGGCAAACGCACCACGACGCGCTTTCTGACCGAAGCGCTCAATGCGCGCGGTGTGCGCGCCGAGATGATTTACACCGGCCAGACCGGCTGGATGCAAGGCTCGCGCTACGGCTTCATCTTCGATTCGGTACCGAACGATTTCGTATCCGGAGAACTCGAACATGCCATCGTGTCCTGTGACCGAGAGGTGAAGCCGGATGTCATGCTTCTCGAAGGCCAATCTTCGTTGCGCAATCCGGCAGGGCCTGCTGGCGCAGAGTTTCTGGCATCGGGGCAGGCGCGCGGCGTCGTGTTGCAGCACGCTCCTCATCGCAAACACTTCGAGGGCTACCATGATCTACCGCTTGCCGTCATCCCCTCGTTGGCGGACGAATGCCGACTCGTCGAGCTCTACGACTCGCGCGTGATCGCCATTGCCATTAACGGCGAGGGGCTTGATGAAGCCGGGACCTGCGCCGCGCGTGATCAAATTCAGGCCGAGCTGGAAATTCCCACTGCCGCGCCGTTGTACGACGGCATGGACGTGATCACGGACGCCGCGGTCGCATTCATCGAAGACGAAAGAGCCCGCCGATCGTGAAAATAGAAGCGATTCATTCCGACGTGTACGCGCTCGAATTGGCGCGCCCCTACGAGATCGCGTTTCGTCGCATCGACTCGATCGAGCTGGTTGTCACGCGTGTCTATGCGCAGGACGGGTCGTTCGGCCTGGGCGCGGCGTCTCCCGAGAAGCACGTCACGGGTGAAACCAACGAAGTTTGCCAACAGGCGCTGGCGAAGGAACAGCTCGGCTGGCTCATCGGCACCGACTTCCGTTCGCTTCCGGCGGTGAGCCGTCGTCTGCGCGCACAGATGCCGCAGACTCCCGCCGCACGTGCCGCGCTCGACATCGCACTCTACGATTTGGTGGGAAAGAGCATCCGCATGCCGCTCGTCGAAATGCTCGGTCGTGCGCACGATCGGCTGCCGACGTCGGTGACGATCGGCATTCTCGGAGTGGACGACACGGTGCGTGAAGCGCGCGAACATGCCGACAACGGCTTTCGTATTCTCAAGATCAAGTTAGGTCACTCGGTTGAGGAAGATATCGAGCGGCTTCGCATGGTGCGTCACGATCTGGGCGGCGATGTCTTGATTCGCGTCGATCCGAACCAAGGCTACGATGCGGCACAGCTACAACTGTTCGTTGATCAGACGGCCGATTTGAAGATCGAGT
Organism: Deltaproteobacteria bacterium; assembly: GCA_029262375.1. GTDB lineage: Bacteria > Desulfobacterota > Binatia > UBA1149 > SPBQ01 > JAJCZM01. The sequence goes on along the minus strand of JAJCZM010000044.1, from coordinate 388,605 downwards.
TCATCGAGCAGCCGATGAAGGCCGATGACATCGCAGCTGTTCGCGCGTTGCCCGACTCGCTGCGCCGTAAGATCGCACTCGACGAGAGCATCCTCGACAGCAGCGACGCGCTGCAATTGGCCGCACCACCGGCGGCCTGCGGGATCTTCAACATCAAGCTCATGAAGTGCGGCGGCATCCATGAAGCGTTGCGAATCGCGACGATCGCCGACTGCGGCGGTATCGAATTGATGTGGGGCTGCATGGACGAAAGCGCCATCAGCATCGCAGCCGCTCTGCACGCGGCGCTGGCCTCACCGGCGACGCGCTACTTGGATTTGGACGGCAGCTTCGACCTTGCACGCGACGTCGTCACCGGCGGCTTCATTCTTGAAGACGGCATGATGTCCACGAACGACGAGCCCGGCCTCGGCGTCACCTGGACGGGCTGATTCTCACACGCGGCCGACGGCGTCGCTAAACTAGCTTCGCCAACACTTCCTTTCCGAATCGCTCGAGACCCTCGTCTGTACCCAGATGAATGCCGACGAGATCGAGTCCGTGGGTATCGTGGCGGCGTTGCAGTTCCGCGACCATTTCTTCGGGCGTGCCGATCAGGATGGCGGGGTGGCGCAGTACATTCGGGCCATCGAGCCCGAACAAGCTGCCGAGGGCAGCGCCGGTATCGGTCGTTTCCGAGGGCGATCCCGTGAAGATCAGATTGAACACCGTGGTGGCGAACTTCACGCTGCCCGCTGGGCGACCGGCTTTGGCCTCTTCCTCGCGCACTAGCGCCAATTTCTCGACGAGTGCGTCGTCTGTGAGTTTCTTGATCTCTTCGGGTGTCGTGGTTCCCTGCTTGCCGGTCTGCGGGACCATGTGAAGAATGTCGGCGTAGCGCCCGGCACGACGAAGTATGCCCTTGCCGCTTCCTCCGAGCATGATCGGCGGGCCGCCTACCTGAACAGGTTTCGGCAACAACGGTGCGTCCTTTAGCTGATAGTAGTTGCCGTCGTAGTCGAATGATTCGTTGGTCCACAGGCCGCGCATGATTTCGATCTGCTCGTCCATCATTTTCAGGCGCTCGGATACTTCGGGAAAGTCGATGCCCATGATCTCGAACTCGGCCTTCGTCCAGCCGGCGCCCATGCCCGCGACGGCGCGACCGCCGCTGGCTTCGTCGATCTGTGCGAACAGACGTGCGTGCATCGCGGGGTGTCGGAAAATTGCGCACGCGACGTGGGTCGCGAGCTTCATGTACTTGGTGTGTTGCGCGACGACGGCCAGCGTCATGAACGCGTCGTAGGTCGGACGGTCGGGCTTCAGTGTTCCGATGTCTTCGAACACGTAGTGATCGGGCACGAAACAACCCGTGTATCCGAGGTCTTCGGCTTTGCGTGCCTGGCTGATGATCGAGTCGATGCCTGAGCCTTCGGCCGGCATCGTGGCTACTTCGGGAACGATGGCAAAATCCACGTGGTCTCTCCTAAGTCGTCTGTGGCCTGGTCGCACGGCTGCGGGCGCGGCCGTTCGCGGGCGACTATGCCGTAGGGCCGCGCCCGACGGTAGCGTCGGCCCTTGGTCCCGTTTACTACAGCGGGCATGGCATCGTCGACTAACGCGTTTGCGAAGTGGCTCACCGCCGTCATCTCGATGCTGGTCGTCCTCGCGCTGGCGGCTTGCGAGCCTCCGGTGATCGATCACAGCGGCCCGACCGCCGAGTGGCCCGTGTACGGCGCCGCGATCGGCGGCGGGCGCTATTCGGCCGCGACCCAAATCACCCGCGATAACGTCGGCGAGTTGGAAGTCGCGTGGGAGTTCCATACCGGCCACTGGCCCGAAAAAAAGTCGGGCGCGATGCCGAGTTCGTTTCAGCTGACGCCGATTGTTGCCGACGGCGTGATGTACGTGTGCACGCCGTTTAACGAAGTCATCGCGCTGGATGCAGAAACAGGCGACGTCAAGTGGCGTTACGACCCCCAGGTCGATCCGACCGGTGGATTTCTAGTTACCTGCCGTGGTGTTTCTACGTGGGTGGATCCGCTGAGGTCCAACGACTCGGTGTGCAAGCGGCGCATCATCGCGCCTACGATTGACGCGCGCTTGATAGCACTCGACGCGGCCACCGGAGAGACCTGCGACGATTTCGGACTCAATGGCGAGGTCAATCTGCGCGCAGGGGTAGGCGATCCGTACCCCGGTGAGTACGGCGTTACTTCGGCACCGCTCATCGTCGAAGACATGGTCGTCACCGGTGCGTTCATTCTCGACAATATCAGGGTCGACGCGCCGGCCGGCGTCATCCGCGCCTTCGATATTCGCAGCGGTGAGTTGCGATGGGCGTGGGATCCGATCCCGCCCGACCGTGAGCCGTTGGTGGCAGCCGGTGAAGACCCGCGATTTCATCGCGGTACGACGAACTCGTGGTCTACGCTATCGGTCGACGAAGAACTGGGCCTGATCTACGTGCCCACCGGCAATACCTCGCCCGATTACTACGGCGCACTTCGCGAAGGACTCGACTACTATTCGAGTTCGGTGGTCGCGCTCGAAGTCGCTACCGGCAAAGTGCGCTGGAACTTTCAGACCGTCCATCACGATGTTTGGGACTACGACGTGCCGTCTCAGCCGACGTTGTTCGACATGCAAAGGCCCGATGGCAGCGTTGTGCCGGCACTGGTTCAGACGACGAAGATGGGCTTTGTCTTCTTTCTCGATCGGCGAACGGGAGATCCCATCTTTCCCGTCGAGGAGCGCCCGGTTCCGCAGACCGGCGGCGTTCCCGAAGAGAAACTCTCGCGCACACAGCCGTATCCGACCAAACCTCCTGCGATTCATCCGCTGGAAATCAGCCCGGAAGATGCTTTCGGGCTGACGGAGTGGGATCGCGGTGATTGCCGACGTCAGATGGAAGCGCTCGACAACGAAGGGTTGTACACGCCGCCGAGTGTGAACGGCACGCTCAACTATCCGGCGTATACCGGCGGTGCGAACTGGGGAAGCCCGGCGATCGACCCCGAACGTCAGATCGTCGTCATCAATACCGTGCGCGTAGCGGCCGGCATCAAGATGATCCCTCGTGCCGATGTTGCGGAAGCGGAGGCGCAAGGATTCATCATCGAGCCGCAAGAGGGAACGCCCTACGCATTTGCCCGTTGGCCGCTCCTGTCGCCGATCGGAATACCATGCAGTCCGCCGCCGTGGGGCGCCTTGGTGGGGATAGACGCGAAAGCGGGCGAGATCCTCTGGCATGTTCCGGTGGGCAGCCTGCGCGACCTCGCGCCGTTCCCGATCTGGTTCAAGTGGGGGGTACCCACCAAGGGAGGGCCGATCGTCACGGCATCCGGGCTGGTCTTCCTCGCATCGACGACCGACAATTACATTCGTGCGTTCGACAGTGAGACGGGGCGTGAGCTGTGGCAGCACCGCCTGCCCGCGGGAGGGCAGGCGACGCCGATGACCTATCGCGTGGGCAAACGCAGCCGGCAGTTCGTCGTCATCGCCGCCGGCGGGCACGGTCTGATGAACACGACCCCCGGTGATTCGATCGTGGCGTTCGCGCTCCCCGAGTAGCTACCAGTCTTTCGCGAAGCCGGTGAACTCCTGCGGGATCTTCTTGAGGTCTTGCAGCAGTTCCGCCTGCAATCCCGGTTCCGCTTGGCTGAAATCGAGCGTGATGCTGTCGGCGAGTCCAGCAAAGCGTTCTTCGATCGCTTTGTTGATACCGTCATACGGCGCCGCCGCGACGAACGCGTGAAGCACGTCGTCGGGGATCTCTGCCGCCATCTCTTTCCACTTACCTTCCCTCGACATCGTGTGCAGTTTCATACCGAGGTCGTCCCAGCCGTGTAGGTTGAAGACGCCGTGGTAGCTACGCGTGCTGCCGTAGAAGCCGATGCGATAACGACACCATTCGAGCTGTTGATCGACCGCCTCTTGGTCGGGGCCCGTTGCGATGAACCCGCCGCCCCATACTTCGAACTGCGACCGATCGCGGCCCGACTTGACCAGCCCTTCGTTGACGGCCGGTAGAGCGACCTCTTCCAAGTATTTCTTGGTCGCGAATCCGTGCAGACGTACACCGTCGCAGATCGTCCCCGATAGTTTCAACATGGCCGGCTTCACGGCCGCAATGCTGATGGGGATCGGCGGCAGGTTCGATTTCGGGGGCGAGAACTCCGGCGTCATCAACGTGAAGTTGTAGTGTTCGCCTTGGAAGTCGAGCTTGTCTCCGTGTTCCCAACAGCGCCAGATCGCGCGCAGCGCGCCGATGTACTCGCGAAGCCGTGGCAGCGGCGGAACCCAGGGCACGCTGAATCGACGTTCGTTGTGTCCTTTGACCTGCGTGCCCATTCCGAGTGTGAAGCGGCCTTTGGATTGAACATGCAGATCCCAAGCGGTGCCGGCCATGACCATTGGACTGCGCGGGAAACAGACGGTGATCGCGGTACCGAGCTGCACGTGCTCGGTGGCGGTGGCGGCGAACGCCAAAGGAATGAACGGATCGTTGGCGATCTCGAAACTCACGAGCCCGTCGTAGCCGACTTTCTCCGAGTGTCGGGCGGAGTCGGCAATGGAGCTCCAATCGTTCATGGGGATGCTGGTTTCGATGCGCATGCACTTTTCTCCGTTCGCTGGGACGATCTACTCGAGACCGCCGTCGAGGTCTTTGCCGTTCATACCGGCGTTGAGGCGCGCTCTTCGTACGAGGTCGCGCGCGATGTCTCCGATCACGGTCGGGTCGTCCACGGGTGTTGCCGTTGGACCGCGGTGCCAGCCTTCGGCTACCGCGAGGACTTCGCCCGACGCTTCGAAGACGCGACCCGTCACGCCCGCCGAATCACTGCTGGCGAGCCAGGTGACTATAGGTGCTATCCATCGCGGGTGCATCGCGGCCTTCTGCGCTTCGTCGGCGGCGCCCATCGGAAGGTCTTCGGTCAGACGCGTGAGCGCCGCAGGGGCGATCGCGTTCACGCTGATGCCGTATCTACCTAGCTCGCGGGCGGCGATGATCGTGAACGCTGCGATTCCCATCTTGGCGGCGCCGTAGTTCGTCTGTCCGGCGTTGCCGTATATTCCGGAGACCGATGTCGTGTTGATGAGGCGCGCATCGACGTGCTCGCCCGCCTTGCTGCGCGAGCGCCAATACATCGACGCATGTTTAGATGGTGCCCAAGTGCCCTTCAGGTGGACTTGGATGACGGCGTCCCATTCGTGCTCTTCCATGTTGATGAGCATTCGATCGCGCAGTATGCCTGCGTTGTTGACGAGGACATCGAGCCGGCCGAAGCTGTCGACTGCTTGCGCGATCATCTCGCCGGCTTGATCGTAGTTGCTGACGTCGGCGCCGTTGGCGATGGCGACGCCGCCCGCGGCATTGATTTCGTTTACAACCTCATCGGCCGGACCGAGATCAGCCCCCGTTCCGTCACGCGCGCCGCCGAGATCATTGACAACGACCTGCGCGCCTTGCGCCGCCAACATCAGCGCGTACTCGCGACCGATGCCTCGACCGGCGCCGGTTACAATCACCACTCGGTTTTCACACATTCTCGCCATGTGCCTTTTCCCTCCTGCGAACTGCCTGCGAACTGCCACGAACGGCCGTGAATAGCCGGACAGCCGCTGGTCTTAGCGTGGATACCGAGATGAAAGAACAGTTACGGCTGCCGGCACGCGAGGTTTTAGAGAATGAAACGAGAATCCATCAATCCCGTCGAATGGGGAATCGCCTTTCACATGGATCAGGCCGAGGTCGTCGAGGGGCACAAGCGCTTGATGCATTGCTCCGGACAGGTCGCGTTGCGCGAAGATCCCGAGGCCGATCTCGGGCTCGCCGTGATTGCGCCGGGAGACGTCCGTGGGCAGACGGTCGCGGCGCTGGCCAACATCGATGCGATTCTCGAGAAGGCGGGTATGACGCGTGCGAACATCTTGCATCTACGCTTCTTTACGACCGACATCGATGCTTTCTTGGCGAACTACGATGTCTATTCCGATTGGATCGGTGAAGCGGGCACGCGGCCGCCGCAGACGCTGTTGCAGATCTCGCGTCTCGTAAACCCGGACCTCATGGTCGAGATCGAGGCTGTCGCGGCGCAGTAGTCGGACTGTCGCGCTCACCTGAGGCGAGTGACATCGGCGTGACGCCACAGTTGTAGTCTTGTGCCGTTGTAGTCTTGTGTAAGTCGGGCATGGGAGATCTTGCAACGAAATCGCATTGACAGGCTCCCGATGCTCTTCCTATTGTTGCAGTCACCCGGCCCGGCGCACTCCATGAACAGTTCACGATTCACTCTTCGCGCACTCCTCGCGGCTCTTCTCGGCTGTTTGTCGCTCATCGCGACGAGGGCCGACGCGCGCGACAACTTCCTGATCTTTATCGGCGACGACATGGGCGTCGATATGGTCGAGCAGTACAACGATGACGTGTACTACGGCCATGTGGGCGAGGGGGCCGACCCGGGACCGACGCCGCGACTGAATGCGTTGGCCCAAGAAGGCGTCTTGTTTCGCCACGCCTACACCAACTCGACTTGCGCGCCATCGCGTGCGCAGATTCTCACGGGGCGCCACGCGCTGCGCACGGGGGTTGGAACTCCCGGCGGCGCCGTGCTCGATCTCGCCGAGACCACGCTCGCCGAGCTACTCTCGAGTACGCATCACACTGCCGCGATCGGTAAGTGGCACGTCGGCCCGAGCGACGACCACACACACCCGATCGATTCGGGCTTCGACTATTTCGCCGGTGCGCTCAACGGGAACATCAGTGCGTACGACAGTTGGAAGAAAACCGTCTACAGCTTCGGCGGCCCGCTCACGGTGACCGATCCGCACTCGGTCTACGCTACCGACGACGTGTCGGCTGAAGCGATCGCCAAAATCGCCGAGTTCGACCAGGACCCTTGGCTGCTCTACGTCGCATTCAATGCACCGCATAGTCCCTTTCACGTTCCGACCGGGCCGCTGACGACGACCGTCAACGCAGGGTCCACTAATAGAGTGAAATACGAAGCCGCGATCGAGGCCATGGACCGCGAGGTCGGCGACATCATCGATTCGATCGATTCGGCTGTGCTCGCCGATACCACGATCATTTTCATCGGCGACAACGGTACGCCGACCGGTGTGACGCGTACGCCGTTCGTGTCGGCCCATGCGAAAGGTGAAGTGTACGACGGCGGAATCAACGTGCCTCTCATTGTGAAGAGCCCGCACGCCGTTGCCGGCGGCGAGAGTCTGGCTCTGGTGGAGTCCGTCGATATATTCGCAACGCTTGCCGAGATTGCCGGTGTTGCGTCGTGGGCCGAAGATTCGGTGAGCCTGTTGCCTTACCTGGAGGATCCCGCGACGCCTACGCAGTCGGCGCGGCCGTTCGCGTACGCCGAACAGTTCTCGCCTAACGGCCTGATGATCGCATATACGGATCATCAAAAGGCGATTCGTGACGACCAGTACAAACGTATCTGGCGCGACGGCGGCCTGGAGGAGTTCTTCGACCTGATTGCCAATCCTTTCGAGGATTCGGCTTTCGATCTGTTGCCCTATGAAAGCATGACGCAGGAGCAGCAGGCGGCCTACGACACGCTCGTGCAACAGATGGAGAGTGTAGAGAAATCGGGCGAAGTACGTTGCCCACCGCTTCGCGACCTCGCTTGCGCGACCGGCTACCTGAAAGCGCAACTCGACTGGCGCGACATCGGTGGCGAAGGCGACAAGATGTCGATCAAAATGCAGAAGGGGCCCGCGTTGTCACAGATCGACTATGGAAATCCGGTGATCGCCGACGGCACGGCGTATTCCGCCTGTGTCTACGACGATACCGATGCTCTCGTGGCTGACACGCGTGTCGTGCGTGGCGGAGATCTTTGCAGCGGCAAGGAATGCTGGAAGACGATCGGCGGCGACGTGCCGGACGGCAAAGGCTACAAGTACAAAGACAAGCTGCTTACGTCGAGCGGCATTGTGAAGTTCCAGCTGAAAGGTGGCGACGCGGAGAAGACGCAGCTCAAAGTGTCGGGGCGGTCAGTGAACCTTCCCGACGCGGTCACGTCGGCGCTGCAATCGACCGTATCGGCAACCGTACAGATTCGCGGCAGCGACATGGCGCAATGCCTGTCGGCAACGCTGGGCGATATTTCCAAGCAGGAAGCGGATCGCTTCAAGGCACGCAACTAGCCGCCGAGTAGGCCGCGAGCTCCGAACAACCACAGCAGCGTTCCACCGCTCGCGAGTGATGCGGCAAGTCCATTGCCGGCGGTGTTACGCAGCGCGGCGACGACCTGCTCCTGCGAACGTGTCGCGAGCAGGAACGGGCGTCCATCCTCGGGGCGCGTCAGAACGTTCTCGATCCCGTCTTCTTCGCGCAGAGTATCGAATTTTCCGAGTGCGTATATTTTCTCGCCCGGAACGATGATGCGCTCCGTGTAGCGGTAGCCACCCAGCGACATGCCGCCGATTATTCCAGTGAAGCTTGGCGTGCGCTTATGGGCCGGGCCGTACCATGTGCGGCTCAGGCTCACGTTCGTCGAAGCGCCCGGCGGCTTCACGAGACAGGTGCCGGTATCATCGTCGAGAACAAACGACGCTTTGCTCGTTCCGTGATCGACGATGCGCCATCCGCCGTTACCGCCGCGGTTGCCTGCACGGCGCTCTTCCACTTTGTAGTCCCACCACAGGCAGGTCTTGCCACTGAGCGGCGAAGTGAGATTGCCTCTACTCGGTGCAGGTAGTGCGTGGCCTTCGAGTTCGACGTATCCCTGTGAAGCGGATCGTATTTTGGATGTCGGTATGTCCTCCATCGTGCGTGCGCGACGGAAGTACCAGAAAGATCCCAGGAATGAGATCACGCACAACAGCGTCAGGAAGCCAGCGGCGATCCAGAATTCATGGGGTTCTAGTGCGGTGATGGCGCCGACGATGTCGCCATCGGCGAGGTCGAAAGGATTCATGTGCGCCTATGAGAACAATTGCTCGACCGAAACGTCGGCGGTCTCGTGTTGTTCGAATTCCAGGGTGTCCGCGTTCGCGAACTCGAAACGTTTTGCGACTACGGAATCGGGAAACTGCTCAATGCGTACGTTGTTGCTGGTCACCGCTGCGTTGTAGAACTCGCGGCGATCGGCAATCGCTTCTTCGAGCTGCGATATCCGCGCGAGCAGTTGCTGGAACGTCTCGTCGGTTTTGAGGTCGGGATAGGCCTCGGCTACGGCGAAGATGCTTCCGAGTCCCGCACTAATCGTGCTTTCGGCGGCGCCCACGCCGGCAACGTCACCGGCTTCGCGTGCGTTTTGGGCATCCGTTCGTGCCTTCATCACACGCTCGAGCGCCTCGATCTCGAAGTTCTTGTACTGCTTACAGCTCTCGACGAGCTTTGGCAGTTCTTCGTGTCGCTGCTTGAGCAAGACGTCGATGTTGCTCCAAGCCTGCGTCACCGCGTGCTTGAGCGATACGAGCCCGTTGTAGATCGTCACGATATAGATCACGACGCCGACGACGACTCCTGTTAATACGAACGATCCCACAGCACCCGCTAGATTGTTCTCCACAACCACACCTCGCTAGAGAAAAGGCCTAGTACCATCGTACTCCCGGGCGCGGACCGGTTTCCGCAGGAATGTGGGGGGGCGGTACCGCAAGTGCTGTGACGAGTGCCTATCGGCCCGTTTTGGCCCTGCAATCACAGGCGTTTTGGGGGGGCTCGCGCATCAAAAAATGGTGAGACCTGCCTCGGGCCGTCGCGCCCGGCGGAAATCGCAATTTCGGGAAGCACGGTCTTTAATTCAGAGCCATGAAGCAGCCTCCTTTGTTCGAGTACCACGAAACGTTTCCGCTCGTTGCCGACGACACTGAGTATTGTTTGGTTAGCACCGAGCACGTCGAACAGCTTGAGTTCGACGGGCACAGCGTCCTCAAGATCGATCCCGAGGCACTGAGAGAAGTCGCTGCGCGGGCCTTCCGTGATTGTTCGTTCTTGTTGCGCGAGAAGCATCTACGGCAGGTCGCCGCGATTCTCGATGATCCCGAAGCGTCGGACAACGATCGATACGTTGCGCTGACCATGCTTCGCAACGCGGAGGTCGCCGCCGAAGGGATCCTGCCTTTTTGTCAGGACACCGGAACGGCGATCGTCATCGGCAAGAAAGGGCAGGGGGTCTGGACCGGGGGCAATGACGCCGAGTACCTCTCTCACGGCATCTACGACACGTACGCGAAAGAGAATTTGCGTTACTCCCAGAACGCAGCGCTCGACATGTACAAAGAGGTCAACACCGGGACCAACCTGCCGGCGCAGATCGATTTGTACGCAACCGATGGCGACAAGTATGAGTTCCTGTTCGTGGCCAAGGGCGGCGGCTCGGCGAACAAGACGTTTCTATTTCAAGAAACGCGCGCACTCCTCAATCCAGAGAGCCTCGACAAATTCATCGTCGAAAAGCTGCGCGCCTTGGGGACGGCAGCCTGCCCGCCTTATCATCTCGTCTTTGTCATCGGTGGGACTTCGGCCGAGTCATGTCTGAAGACCGTCAAACTCGCATCGACCAAGTATCTCGACACACTGCCAACTTCCGGCAACGAGCACGGGCAGGCGTTTCGCGACGTCGTGATGGAGAAGCGCGTTCTCGAACTCGCGCAGGAATCGGGGATCGGCGCGCAGTTCGGCGGAAAGTACTTCGCACTCGATACGCGGGTCATCAGACTCCCACGACACGGCGCGTCCTGTCCGGTGGGTGTCGGAGTGTCTTGCTCCGCCGATCGAAACATCAAGGCCAAGATCGACAAGGACGGCGTCTGGATCGAGAAGCTGGAATCGGATCCGGGGCGGTTCATTCCCGACGAACTGCGGATCATCAGGACCGAAGGAACCGTCGCGCTAGATCTCAACCGGCCGATGAAAGAGATTCTGGCAGAGCTATCGACGCACCCTGTGACTACACGGCTATCGCTCACGGGTACGCTGGTCGTCGCGCGCGATATCGCACACGCCAAACTCAAAGAGCGACTCGATGGCGGCGAGGGTCTGCCCGACTACTTCAAGGATCACGCAGTTTACTACGCAGGTCCTGCGAAGACGCCCGCGGGAATGCCGTCCGGGTCGTTCGGACCGACTACCGCCGGGCGGATGGATTCTTACGTCGAGCAGTTTCAGGCTGCCGGCGGGTCGATGATCATGCTCGCGAAGGGAAACCGTAGCCGCGAGGTCACCGAGTCGTGTAAGAAGCACGGCGGATTTTATCTCGGATCGATCGGCGGCCCTGCTGCCATTCTCGCCAAGGACAGCATCAAGAAGGTCGAGGTGCTCGAGTACCCCGAGCTCGGTATGGAAGCGGTTTGGAAGATCGACGTCGTCGATTTCCCGGCGTTCATTCTGGTGGACGACAAGGGCAATGACTTCTTCAGTAAGACGCTCACGCTCGATAAGGAAAAAGCAAAGGCCGAGTCCTGATCGGCCGTCGCCGCCTTCGTCTCTATTGCGGGCGGCGCAGGACGAGAAAGGTCGTGTTCATCGACAAGACGATTTCGTCGTCCTGATTGATCAACTCCATGCGCGACACGATGATGCCGCGATCCGGCTTGCTTCGTGATGCGCGTTTGCTCACGCACCGCGCGGTGGCGCGCAAGCGGTCTCCCACCCGCGCCGGAAGGTACAGGCGTAGCTCATCGAACCCGAGAGCGGCCAATACGGCCGGCTCCGTAGGCATGCGCGTACCGAACCAAGAGGTGATCGCGAACAGGTGTGCCGACGCGGCAACGAGGCCGCCGAAGAGCGTCTCTTTTGCGGCCTGCTCATCGGTGTGCCAGGGCTGGGGATCCCAGCGCCGGCCGATCTCGATGACCTCGTCGCGCGTGAGTTCGTATTCGCCCTCGAACTTCTGTTCTTGGTCGACCTGCCAATCTTCGAAGTATTGAATTTCTTTCATTGACCCGTGCCCGTGCGGATCATGGCCGCGGAGCGTTCCTATTGCGCTGCGTTCGATGCTTCAATGTCGGCATGACCGACGATCTCCAGCAGATGGCCGAGCGTGTCGCTGCACACGCGCACAAGCAAGTTCCGTCGGCGCTTGCGCGCCTCGGTGAGTATCTTGCTATCCCCGCGATCTCTTGCGATCCGGCGCATGCCGACGACGTCGCGCGGCTCGCCGAGCGCGTTTGTGCGGATCTCCGTGCGCTCGGCTTCGACCGTGCGCGTGTGCTGTCGCTCGACGGCGCATTGCCGCTGGTCGCCGCCGAGCGATCGGACGCCGATCCATCGAGGCAGACCGTCTTGATCTATGGGCATCTCGATCTACAGCCGGTCGCCGGCGAGAACTGGAGCACGGATCCGCATGGCGCGACGGTGCGTGACGGTCGTCTGTACGCACGCGGTGCCGCCGACGATATGGGCGGATGGTTGTCACACCTCGTCGCTCTCGCCTCTTGGCTGGAGGTAGCGGGGACGCTCCCCGTCAATGTGCGCCTGGTGATCGAAGGCGAGGAGGAAATCGGGTCGCCCAACCTCGAAGCGTATATGGACGCGTACCCCGAAGCCTTCGAGGCCGACGTGATGGTGTTGACCGACTGCGAGAATCCGTCCACCGACATTCCCGGGCTCACCGTCTCGTTGCGTGGGTTGTACGAAGTCGAGTTGCTGTGTGAAGCGCTCGAGTCCGATGTGCATTCGGGATTGTGGGGAAACGCCGCGCCCGATCCGGGAAATGCTCTCATACTGCTGATCGCGAGATTGCTCGACGACAACGGCCGCCTAGGGGTCGGCCGCGTCGACGTGCCTCGCAGTTGGTGCGACTCGGTTACTGCCGTTCCTTTGGATGACCAGGTCGTTCGAGACGGCGCTCGTCTGCTCGACGATGTCTCGCCGTTGCCGGACGACGGGCGATCGATAGCCGAATGGCTCTGGCGCCAACCGGCGATCACGGTGCTGTCGACAACGTTCTCGCGCCGTGAGGATCAGAAGAACGCGATCCGTGCGCGTGCATCGGCCACGCTGTCGGTGCGGCTGGCTCCTGGGCAGACGCACGAACAGATGCGACAGCTCCTCGAGGCGGTCGTGCTTACGGACGCGCCCGGCGGTGTGCGCGTGTCGCTCATCGATTGCCCGGGGCGGGCTGAGTCGTGGCTCTATGAACCGAAGGGAGCGGCGTTCGAAGCGGCTGATCGAGCGTATCGGCGAGCGTGGGGGCGATCCTTGGTGCACGTAGGGATTGGTGGGTCGATTCCGTTTGTTGCGTTGTTCGGGCGGCGCTTCGCGAACCTGCCGCTCATTCTCAACGGCGTGATGGATCCGCGAACCGGTGCCCACGGTCCCGACGAATCCATGGATCTATCTGTGTTCGAGAAAACAGTGGCGGCCAACGTCTATCTGTTGGCCGAGCTTGCAGGTATCGCTGCGCCTGTCTGACGCTCGTCGTGACGACTATTTGGTCAGGCGGGTGAGAATGCGGTCGGCCAACTGTGAGAATACGTCCTCTAGCTCCGACGCCGTCGGGGCGAACAGCATCGCACCCTCGGGTTGGCTACCGTTGGCGATACCGTCTTCATTGGCGAGACGCTTGAGGAACGCCAGATCGGGCGTGTCGTACACGTCGGACGCCGACTGATTGCCGAGAGCGACGGTGTAGATGGTATAGCCGGCGCCTCGGATCGCACTGGCCTGGCCCTCTGCCTGCGACAGAGCGATATCGAGCACGTTGGATCCGGTTACCGAAAGGTTGCCCGGCAATTCGTCAGGCAGGTCGTTGGACGTGTCATAACATTCGGGAGAGCAGGTGACGGCATCGCCGGAGCTGGAACTGAAGTACTTGATGCGACGGCCACCGTCTTGTTCGTAGAAACCCGTGACGTACGCCCCGGAGTTCGTCGTCGTGATGACGCCTGTATAGTACTGCGGCTTCGGCGACGATAGGTTCATATAGAATTCGTCGGCGAAGGCGTTGGTGCGACCGTCGGTGAAGAGCACGAGAATCTTGATGGCGTTCGCGCGATCGGCTGCATCATCGAGCTGCAGTTTCCCAACACGCAGGCCTTCCTCAATATTCGTGTAGTAGATCGACTCGAGATCGTCGATTTTGCTCTTCATCGAAGACTGGAAATTTTTCTGTATAGGGTAGTGTTCTTCCGCCGCCTGCGAGTAGGCGACGAGCCCCACCTGATCGAGGCTTTCGTTGAAAAACGAGACGAACGTCTTGGCCGCGTCCTGCATGTCGTCGAACACGCCGGCGCTTTCCAGCGATCCTGATACGTCGAGCACGAAGCTCATGTCGAGTGGGTATCGTGTTGCTTCGCTGACGGTCGAAATTGGAATCGACTCGCGCTTGAGCAACTGGGAGAAAAACGTCGGGACATCGCTCTTAGCGGAAACACTCACGCGAATTGTATCCGTGCCGGGATACGAGACGACCGCCTCGTACTCGGCCTCGATGTTTTGAAGCGGGAAGTTCGCTGCAGCGACCTTCTCCGCCAGGTTCTTAGCGTCCACACCGTCGCCCAGGCCGTAGCGCGCCGCCGCAAGAGCACCAGCGTCGGCTGCTTTCGTAAGGGTCGAACTCGCGAAGTAGGCGGCGCCGAGATCTACCGCCAGTGCCAAGCACGTCAGCAGGAAGAAGATTGCCGATACGAACAGCGCCATGACGGCACCCCGCTCGTGACTGCGCATGCGCGTGTTTCGAGAGGTTTTCGTATTTAGGATCGTCATCAAAAATGGTTCCGTATTGCCGTCTACTGCTAGAAGAACGAGGACTGGTAAATCAGTTCTGGATAGACGTCCAGGCCGAAGTCGTTGATAGGAAAGAGCGGCTCGAAAGCGCTCGCCAGCTCAATGGCAGTCAACGTCACTCCATCGGGAAGATCGTCGAAACCGGGCACTTTGGCCTCAGCCTCGAGTTCTCCGACGCGACTTACCTGATCGTCCAAGTAGCCGCTCACCGCCTGTTCGTGAACCCAGGGCGTCGCGTCGTCATCATCCTTCCGGCGAATGCGGCTGATGATCACCGAACCGTTCCCGTCGAGATCGAAAGCGTCGCTGGTACGAATCACCTGGTTCAGCGCGTCCTCGATGGGGGTTCCCCGCGAGACGAGGCTGCCCGTCTCACGGGTGAGATCTGCGAGCACCTGGCGCATGTAGATCATTCGCGAAATGTCGACCACGCTGATCAGCAGCGTGAGCAGCAGGGGGAAGACGACTGCGAACTCGGCAATCGCTACCCCGCGTTCGCGCACCCGATTGGCGCGCGAACGCTTGTGGAGGAGCGAACTCACTACTTCTTACCTTTCTTGCCTTTCTTGCCGGAGTCGGAGCCACCGCCGGAGTCGGAGTCACCTTTCTTGCCGGAGTCGGAGCCACCGCCGGAGTCGTCGTCAGAATCGTCGTCGGAGTCGTCGTCAGAATCGTCGTCGGAGTCGTCGTCAGAATCGTCGTCGGAGTCGTCGTCAGAGTCGTCGTCGGAGTCGTCGTCAGAGTCGTCGTCGGAGTCGTCGTCAGAGTCGTCGTCGGAGTCGTCGTCGGAGTCGTCGTCAGAGTCGTCGTCGGAGTCGTCGTCGGAGTCGTCGTCGGAGTCGTCGTCAGAGTCGTCGTCGGAGTCGTCGTCGGAACCGCCGCCGCCGCCGCTATCGGCGTCAGAGTCGTCGTCGTCGTCAGAACCGCCGCCCCACCAGCCGCTGTCGGCGTCGGAGTCGTCGTCAGAGCCGCCGCCGCTATCAGCGTCGGAGTCGTCGCCGCCGCCACCACCGCCGGAGTCACCGCCATCGGAGTCACCGCCGCCGGAGTCGCCGCCGCCGGAGTCACCGCCACCGTCGTCGGAGTCGTCGTCGTCGCCGAAGTACCAGTCGGAGTCGCTGCCGCCGAACTCTTCGTTTCGGAATCGGGTGGCGACCACGATCGGAGCCCTACCGTTGTTGAACAGGCTGGACAGGCCGGGCGTTACGAAGGGGAGGTCGGTCGCGACCTGCACCATGAGCGTATCGCCGGCGCCACCGGCGCCCGCTGTCAGCGTGCCATCGGAGCCGACCGTGTAGACGGCGATGTCTCCACCGTCGAGTCTCACGCCCGAGCGACCTTTGATCAGCTCGAGTACGGATTCGCCTCGTGTCAGCTTCTCGCCTGGGTTGTTCGGGTCGTCGAGTGTTCGACCGGTTACGGCGAAGCGAGCGGCCTGACTGACCGAATGCTGCAGTTTCGAGCGCACATGCATGTAATGCGCGACGTCGAAGATGGCGGTCATCATGAAGAGGAAAACCGCTGCGACCAGAGCCACTTCGACTGTCACTGCACCCTTGGAATTTCGTGTCTTGTTTTTGTTCAACGAAGCCATAGCGGGGCAATACCGTGCAACGGACATGCCAAGAGCGGGGCGTGCGACGGGATTACAGATCTTCGGGATATTGGGTGAACGCGCATGATCACGCGCATGGCGAGTGCGGCAAGTACCGAGTTTCAGAACGCGACGCCGCTGTTCGGGTGTTACAAACTGAGTCGAATGCGACACAAAGGTGTGCCTTGCGCAGTGCCGTGCGGCCGTTCTGGGCGGTCCTATTGCCCCCCCCGTTCGGTGCCTGACGGCCGCCATTTCAACGTCACTCTTTCGCCTTGAGTAGTGCCACTGGACGGACGATGATCGCCCGCGTTCGCCCCCGAGGGAGGGGGTGGGAGCGTATGGTCCATACCTAGGTGGGTAGGCGTGCGTTGCGGCTCTTGAATTCAGCGTCATACGTAGCGAAACTAAGCTCGTCCAGCCCAGGTGGATGCGGCCTGAGAGGCCCGTTGTCGCATCCGCCGAACGCGAATTTTCTACAGCCGGTCATCAGCGTCGCCCGATGACGGCCGAGGAGTCCTGAATTGATCCTGCAAACTCGGCAGCGCCCGCTTGCCTGCGTCCTGATGTCGGCGGCACTAGTTTTTGGTTTGGCTCATCAAGCTCCTGCGCAGGTATGCGACATCGATCTGGAGAGCGGTAGCTGGGATACCTCGCCGCAAGATCTTCCCACCGATCGGGCGGAAGACGCGACCGCCATGCTCAAGTTCGGCGGCAACTCCTACATCTTCTTGATGGGGCAACGCACCAGCAACGTCGTCGCGCGCTACAACGTCTCTGGAGATAGCTGGAGCCTCAGCTCCGGCGCCGGCACCACCGGCGCACCTCAGAACAAACCGCCGGCGCTCATCTCGCCGCTGACCGGCGATCACAAGAAGGCCATCGAGATTGGTAACGACGTCATCCTCATGGGTGGCGTTCGGCCTTTCGATACGACCGTCTGGACGTACGACGGTGCCAATACTCCGGTTCAGCGCTCGAACATAGGTTGTTCCGGTGGGGCCACGACCTGCGCCGATGAGCTACACCTCGGAGCTTTCGCGCTCGCTCAGATCGGTGGCCAGGTCTACACCGCAGGCGGACTGTGCGATGCGACCGACCTCGATAGCCACAACTGCACTTGCAACGGTGTCGTTGGCGGAACCAGCGGTGATTGTGCCGGCAACGTTCTTGACGGTGAGAACACCGACCGCGCGTTTCGCTACGATCCAGTAGGGGACGATTGGTTCCCCATCGCAGACATGCCGATCGGCGTTGACCACGCATCCGGCGCTGCGCTCGGCGGCAAATTCTATGTCATCGGTGGCCGGCAATGCGGCGCCGATACTGCGTCCTGCGGCGCGCGTGATCACGTTCAGATCTACGACCCGGTGACCGACAGCTGGTCGTTCGGCGCTCCGCTGCCCGAAGCTTGTTCGGGGATGGGTTCGGCCGTGGTGATGAACAATCGAATCTACGTGTTCGGCGGCGAAGGTGGCTCATGCTCCAAGCGTGCCGTCCAGGAGTACGATCCGGCCACACTGAACTGGCGAATGCTCACGCCGATGCCGGAGTCGCATCACGGAATCACGCCTGTGCGAATCGGCGTGGTGGGTGATGGTACGCCGGATCAAGTCTATGTGGCGGGCGGCAATCCCTCGACGAACAGCAGTAAAGTGCTCAGATTTTCCCTCGGTTGCGAGGTCAATACCGACCTCTGTAGCGGGGTGGTGTGCGACGATTCGAACGTCTGCACGATTGACACCTGCGATCCCGGTACCGGCGCCTGCCTCTTCACTCCCGGCGGCTGTCCTACCGACGACACGGACAACGACGGTATCGGCGACGAGTTCGATCCATGCCCCGGTGACGCACGCAATGACTGCGCCGGTCCCATCGCCGTGGACGGCAATACGGGCAACGCGATTCGCTTCAACGCCAACGTTTCGTCGGCCGAGTGCTCGGGCGCGAAGGTCGACTGCAACGGCGACTCGTGGAGTGCCGATTTCGGCTACAACCAGTCGCTCAAGGCCAGTAGCTGCAATCTCAACGGTGGCGGCGAGTCCTGCGTGATCAGTGGGATCAGTGAGCTGTTCGGTTGCGATAGTGAATCGACTGAAGACCTGTTCCAGTGCGAGCACTCCGACCGCAGTCCATCACCGGACCTGATTTACAGCTTCAACGTGCCGAACGGCAGCTACGTCGTGAACCTCTATTTCGCCAATACGTACGACGGAACCACCAACGTTGGCGAGCGTGTGATGGACATCTACGCGGAAGGCTCTCTGCGCTACGACGACTTCGATCAGGTGGCAGCGGCAGGTGCGAGTGCACGTGCCGTCACGCGCGCGATGGTTGTCACGGTTTCCGACGGCAACGGCCTGCAGTTCCATCTCGAGCGCGAGACCCAGGCGCCGGCGTTCAAAGCGGCTGAGGTGAGGCTGTTCGAGTCGACGTCGTCTACGACACTACCGCCGACAACGACTACGACGACGACCAGCACCACGACGACCAGTACTACGACGTTGCCGCCGACGACCACAACGACGCTGCCGCCGACAACGACCACCACAACGACGACAACAACTACCACGACGACTACCACGACGTTGCCGTCGGTGTGCACGATCACCGCGGATTGCTCCGACGGTCTCACCTGTACGGCCGACGTCTGCCTAGATAATGAGTGTTCCTATTTCGACTCCTGCCCGCTCGGAGAGTTCTGCAATCCAGCGAGCGATACCTGCGAGCCGGCCGGAGATATCGACAACGACGGTCTCGGCCCGGCCGTCGATCCGTGTCCGACCCAGGCGCGCAATACCTGCGCCGGCCCTGTGGCAGTCGACGGTACAACGGGGAACGCGATTCGTCTGAATGCGAACGTTTCGACGTCTGAGTGCTCCGGTTCGAAACTCGACTGCAACAACGAGCTCTGGCACGCCGACTTCGGATACAACCAAGCGGCCAAGGCCGCCACCTGTAACCTCGGCGGCGGCGGCGAGAACTGCGTGATCGGCGGAATCACCGATATCTTCGGCTGCGAAGATGAAGAAACCGAAGATATCTTCCAGTGTGAGCATGTCGACAGGAAGCCCGCGCCGGATCTGTTCTACGACTTCGATGTGCCTGACGGCGCCTACGTCCTGAACCTGTTCTTCGCCAACACGTATGACGGAACGGCCGATGTCGGCGACCGCGTCTTCGACATCTATGTCGAGGGTGCGCTCGTGGCAGGCGGCTTCGATCAGGTTGATGCCGCCGGCGGTAGCGCGATAGCGGTCGTGAGATCGTTCCTCGTGAACGTGAATGACGGTGACGGCTTGAGTCTGCATTTCGAGCGCGACGCCAACAGCCCGGCGGTCAAAGCCATCGAATTGCGGGTCAATTTGGGCGGATCGCCCACGACGACGCTGCCTCCCTCGACGACGACCACCACATCGACGACCACGACGTTGGACACGACGACCACGACAACGACGACAACCTTGCCGCCATCGACGACGACGTTGCCGCCGCCGACGACAACGACCACCACGTCTACGACAACGACGACCCTGTCGCCGACCACCACCACAACGTCGACGACCACGACCACGACCACTACAACGCTACCCACGAGCTGCGTTGGGCCGCTCGACTGCGACAATGACGGACTGGTCGGCGATGACGATCCCTGCCCGCTCGAGCCGCGTAACCAGTGTGTCGGGGTAGCCGCTGTCGATTCGAACACCGGTATGGCCGTTCGCATCAACGCGAACGTCTCGTCTGATGAGTGCGCCGGGTCCAAGGTCGATTGTGCGGGCCAACTCTGGGTGGCCGATTTCGGCTATAACCAGTCGGCCAAGGCCAGTTCGTGCAACATCAACGGCGGCGGTGAGAACTGTGTCATCAGCGGATTGACCGCTCTGTTCGGCTGCGAAAGCGAAGCAACAGAGGATCTGTTCCAGTGTGAGCACTCCGACAAGAAACCGTCACCGGATCTTGTCTACTCGTTTAACGTTCCCGACGGGGTGTACGTTCTCAACCTCTTCTTCGCCAGTACTTACGACGGCAGTACGATGGTCGGGCAGCGTGTCTTCGACATCTATGCCGAGGGTATTCTGAAATACCCCGCCTTCGATCAGGTCGCAGCCGCCGGCGCGAGCGAGCGCGCGGTCGTGCGATCGATGGTCGTCTTGGTCGCAGACGGCGACGGATTGCAGTTCCATTTCGATCGCATCGAGCAGGCTCCGGCGCTCAAGGCTATCGAGTTGCTGCATGCTGACGGTGTGACGCCGCCGACGACGACCACGACCACGTTGGCAACCACTACGACGCTGCCGCCCACAACAACGACGACTAGCACCACAACAACCACCACGACCACGACGATTCCGGTCTGCGGTGTCGGTGTGGACTGCGACTTGGACGGAATGATTGCGGGCGATCCCTGTCCGGAAGACCCACGCAACAAGTGCTTCGCCGAGGTGGCGGTCGATCAGACTGCCGGCAGTATCATTCGAATCAATGCGAATACGGGCACTTTCAGCTGTGCGGGAAGCAAGCTCGATTGCAGCGGCGACCTGTGGTTGGGCGACTACGGGTACAATCTCGCGCCGAAGGCCAGCGAGTGCAGCCTGGGCGGTGGCGGTGAACTCTGCGTCATCAACGGGATCACCGACATCTTCGGCTGCGATAGCGAGGAGACGGAAGATATCTTCCAGTGCGAGCACAGCGACAACGCCCCGGCGCCCGAATTGCTCTACAGCTTCGACGTTCCGAACGGCAGCTACGTGGTGAACCTGTACTTCGCGAACACGTACCCGGGTAGCTCCACCGTGGGCGACAGGGTGTTCGACATCTTGATCGAAGGCGCTGTGGCCTACCCGAGCTTCGATCAGGTGGCGACTGGCGGCGCCGACGGCGCGGTGGTGCGCTCGGCCGTCATCGACGTGACCGACGGCGACGGGCTGCAGATAGAGTTCGGCCACGTCACCGAGAACCCAGCCGTGAAGGGCGTCGAAGTGCTCGGGCCCGCCGTCTTCTAGAGGTAGTCCCCTAGAACGCCGGGCTGACTGACGCTACTTCTTGTCGATCTGCTTATTGAGCAGATCGGCGAATGTGCCCATGCTCTCTTCGGAGGTGCCGCCGTACTTGGCGATCGCTTCCTTCTCTTCGGCGGCCTGCGATGCTCGGCTCGCCGCGTCCATCGACAGCCCGATTCGACGTGCCTGCGTGTCGATCGACAGCACGGTTACGCTGATCGTCTGCCCTACATCCACGAGCTTGCGCGGATGGCTGATGCGCTCACCCGCTCCCATCTCGCTGATATGAACGAGGCCCTCTATGCCGGGCGCTATCTCGACGAATGCGCCGAACGCTTCGATGCGCCGGATCTTACCTTCGACCTGAGTGCCTACGCTGAGCTTCTGTGCGATCTCATCCCACGGGTTCGCCGCTAGAGATCGAATCGACAGACCGATCTTTTCGGGACGCCGGGGGTTATCGGTAGCCTCGACCTTGATGACCTGCACATCCAGCGTCTGATCGATCGCGACGACTTCGCTCGGATGTTCGACGCGGCCGTAGGCAAGCTCGCTGATGTGCAGCATGCCTTCGATGCCTCCGATGTCTACGAAGGCGCCGTAGTCCTCGAGGCGGGTGACTTTGCCGGAAAACACGGCGCCGACTTCGAGTTTTTCCCGTGTTCCTTCGGCGGCAACGTCGGCCTGTTCCTCCAGAAGCACCCGGCGCGACACCACGAGATTGTCGCCGCGCGGGCTTTCCTCGTATCGGGTGATGCGGAACTGATGGCGCTGGCCGACGAAGATCTCCGGCTTTTCGACGTAGCGCACATCCATCTGTGACACGGGGCAGAACGCGCGCCCACCGGCGATCTGGATCTCGAATCCGCCCTTGATGACTTCAGCAACCAGGCCTTCCACCGGAATCTCTTCCTCGAATGCCATTCTGAGTTCGCCGCGCGCTTGCGGACCGCGACCGAGCGTACGTCGTAGCACGATCGAGCCTGAACGATCACCGGTATCGACCACTCGCGCTTCGACCTCGTCACCGACAGCGACGGTGATCTCACCGTCGTCGCTGCGGACTTGCTCGATATCGAGTACGCCTTCGGATTTTCCCCCGAGGTCGATGAACACGGTTTCCGCCGACAGCGAAACTACGGTGCCGACGACTACGTCGCCCACGCTGTAGGAAGCTGCGCCCGAGGGGCCGGCACCTTGTTCGGATTGCTTCAGAAGTGCGGCGAAATCTTCGCCCGAGGGATTGTCAGTGTCAGTCAATCGAAATGTCTCCAATGTTGGAAAGTTAGAACAGTTCGGCGAACTCAGAAAGTTCAGGGAACGTAGTAGCGCGCGAGTCCGATGAACATTTCATCTTCGGTCGTGATGCCGCCTTTGGCGTCGCACGCGTTGCACTTGGCGCCGGGACAGTTGGCGTCGTTTCCGCCGCAGAGCAGCCCTGTGTTGGGGCCGCCGTCGGTACACTTCACCGCCGCGTCCGTACAGGGGCCGCCGATCACGCCGCAGCCCAGCGGCGAACAGGGCGATCCTGACTGGGTTTTCACCTCGGAAGGGTCGGCGGCGCCGTTATCATAGAGCGCACAATACTTGACCGTTCTGTCGGCTGTGGTGCCTGAGTAGACGATAGGCGGGTCGTACGTGAGGATCAATGGGTCGGCGTAGTCGAAGGTCTCGTAGAACTGGTCGGCCGGATTTCCGACCGCGCAGCCGGAGACCGTCGCACAGGGGGTCTGTGGTGCCTGGTAGAACCGGAAACGCTTGCCGTGACGATGGGTGTGCGAGCTGAACTGATAGACGTGGGCGCTTTCTTCGAAGGTATAGGTCCAGCAGTACTCGCGTGTTTCGTAGGGTGGGACATTCATCGTGAAAATCTGGCTGGTATCGGTGACATCTTGGGCGAGCCACTGTTGGTCGCTCGTAAAGCCGATGTTGAGCCAGGCTTCCATGTCCGTGTGTTGGGTCGTGAGATTGAAAGAGTGCGAGTTGTAAACGACGATTCCGCTCAGCGGCAGCAGCGTATAGACGCCGTCAGGGTCCTTCCCAAAGCTGGTCGCGTTGTTGCCACCTGCAAATCGTGGCGAACTCGGTCCCTGGCCGAAGCCGTAGTCGGGCGGCCCGAAGCCGGGGCTCGTCGAGAAGCAGCCGGCGGCGCTGATTGCCGCGCCGCCGCACACACCGTCCGGACACACTCCCGCTTGTTTCGGATCGCACGCAATCCCGTCATCGGCGCCGTCGTAGCAGCTCCAGGCGCCCCAGCCCGCGTCCGTCGTATCGTAGACGCCCTTGTAGATGTGGACCGCCAGATGGTGCGAGTGCGCGTCCTGGACGGCGAAGGTCGAGTTGAAAGCGAAGCACTCGTCGCTGGTGTTCGTCGCGGGGAACTCCCCGACGCATGGAACGCGCAGGGTGGGCGGCGTGATCAGCGGGTCGTCGACATCGTAGTACGTCGCAACGCAGATCTCTTTCTCCGACTGTGCGGGCAGGAACCAGCCGGGCATGGTCAGCTGAATGCCGGTACCGATCGCCGGCGGATCGGGCTGGGGAACGTCGAGAGGATCCGGCAGCGGCAGACAGGTGCCGAACAGATCGGCCGTGCCGCCGACAACAGCCGTTTCGGATGCGCCGCCGTTGATCCACAGTTTGATCGCCTCGAGTAGCTCGGCAGCGACGGTCTCTGCGTTGTTCGGCATGGCTGCACCGGGTGCGTCCGGCGCGCCGAGCGTCTTCTCGGCAATTTTGTTGTAGAGCATGCTCTGCGCGGCGGCGCCCGGAAACACACGCATTTGGCCGGGGTCGATCTGCGACGCGATGCTGATGAGCGACGCGTAAGAGTTGCCGTCGCGCAGGTCGAGGCCCCCCGCCAACGCGCTGCCGTGGCATAGATCGTCGCTGCATTGGTAGAGAGGGCTATCGAAGATCAGGCTTTGAATACCTTCGAAGGTCGAGTTGAACTCGATGTCTTCCACGTTGCAGCCGGTGCAATCGTTCGCGCAGCCGTCGCTATTGTTCGAGTTGGCATCGTCGCATTCCTCGGGAATCTCGAGAATGCCGTTGCCGCACAGCTGCGCGCAATCCGCGGGCACGTCGCCGTCAACTGCATCGATTCGCTCACCGGTATTGGTATCGAAGCTCGAGAACTCGGCGCAGTAGACGTCCGTGTCGATACTGAGATGGATCTGTACGGTGGTCTGCGGCCCTGCAGGATGAAGATCCCAGTTGCTGCCTTTGGCGATGATCTTCATGCTCCCGCCCTGGCTTCCGGTCTTGATCTGTATTTTTCGTATGCCGTTGGACGGAGTCGATTTCGGATTGTGCTTGTAGGAATAGCCGCTGGCTCCCGCCGGTTTCCAGCGCAGCGGGTCGAGGACGATGACCCCGGTGTCGGCCTCGCCGAGTCCACTTCCGCGCACGCTCAGCGAACTGGTCGATAGGCTCGGGTCGGCAGGGATCGTGTTGATACCCAACTGACGTTTGGTTTTGAACTTGAACTTCGACTTCGAGAAGTTCGAGGCGTCGAAACGCGCCTGCAATCGATCGCCGGAGAACCGATGATGATCGTCATCGTGAGCGTTGCAGGGCACTGCGATCGCAGTGAGGAAGGAAGCTGTAATGACTGCGGAAAGCGCGGCGTCGGCCGCGCGTTTGGAGATCCTCATGTGCGCTCTCCCAGCCCGAAGGGGCGGTGGCCCGAGAAGCGCCGAGAATATCGCCCGGACTGCAGTCTGACAAACGCGCTATTTCTTCGCCTTTCCGAATACCCCGGCTTCTTCGAGTGCGGCGAGGCGCGCGTCGTCATAGTCGAGCGCGTCCTTGAGAACTGCGCGCGTGTGCTCGCCAACGGTTGGCGCCATCGCCGGCGCCGGCAGCTCTTCGCCGATGTACTTCACCGGAAAGGGAAGCATGTCTGCTCCGTGTTTACTGTGCGGGTAGAGCGGGAAGCGATCGATGAATTGCGGATCTTCGGCCAGCGTCTGCGGCGTGTTGCACGGCGCGATGGGAAAGTTGTCTACGCCACCGAGGCGAATCCATTCTTGTGACGACTTGCTCTTGAAGATCTTGCGCAGCTCGCCCTGTAGCTCGCGATTGCCGCGGGCGTGATCCGCGAACTTCGATCCCGGCCACTTTTCGAAGAGTTCGGGGCGACCGACGCACTCGCAGAAGTTTTTCCAGAACGCTTGTTCCGACGCCATGAATAGAACGTGCCCGTCGCTCGATTCGTAGATCTGATAGCGAACGCCTTCTTTCATGCCGGCAGTACCCGGTGCGCGTCGTTCGTAGTTGTCGGCCTTGTTGCCGGTGACGACGTCCTCAGGGCGATCGTAAGCCATCCATGACTCGCTCCGATACCAGTCCATATAAGCGGCGGCGTCCGACTGGCCGATCTCGAGCATGCAGCCTTCGCCGCTCGAGCGCGCGCGAATGATTCCCGCGAGGATGCCCATCGCGCCGAACATCGGGCCGGCGTGCATTCCAACCGACGCGTGCTCGGGAATGTAGCAGAATCCCTCTTCGTCGTAGGCCGCTCCGACGATTCCCGACCAGGTGTCGAATGCGATGCCGTGCGCGGGGAGCGACTGGTAAGGGCCGGTCATGCCGTATCCCGAGATATTGCAGAACACGATGCGCGGGTTGATCTCTTTCAGATCGTCGAACCCGAGACCCAGCCGTGCCAACGAGCCGGGGCGCATGGCTTCGACGACGGCGTCGGCGCCTTTGACCAAGTCCTTGTAGATCTCGACGCCTTCCGGCTGCTTCAGATCGAGAACCAGGCTCTTCTTGCCTCGGTTGACGTGCAGGTGCAGCAGCGACGTTCCTTCGATGATGGGCCAGGTCATCTCGCGTACGTAGTCACCGGCGGGAGATTCCACTTTGATGACGTCGGCGCCGAGGTCGGCCAGATGCGTGGTGATGGCCGCGGGGCCAAGCAGCGAACTTTCGATGATGCGGATTCCTGCCAGCGGGGCGTGATTTTCGTGAACCATAGTGGCTATCGGGTACCAGAGCGGCAGGGCACTGCAACCTGTTCTACCCCACATCCGAGCCTGTGGATGAATGCGGCGGCGCCGGCACAGATGCGGCGGCGTCACGGCGACCGGCTCGACACGAGGGGCGTCCCGGTGCTACCAAGGAAGCATGAGTACCGAGGTTCCACGCGGATTTGCGCGCTGCCTGATCGCCGCCGCCGTGATCGCTTTGAGCGTACCGACAGTAAGTCCCGCCCTCGCCGCGCGGCTCACCCCGACGAGCCGCATGGTTCGCATCGAGGGCTTCTGGGTCGCGCCGGTCCAACAGGCAGAGGCGACAGCCGACGCCGTTGAAACGGAGGGGGAGGCGGTAGCGGCAGCCAACGCCGTTGAAATGGACGCCGACTCCGTCGAAACCGATTCGGAGCCGGTCGACGTCTACGATACTCCCATCGGCAAGCTTCAATTGGCGACGCGGTCTGACGGGACGGGCATCCGACCGTTCGCGGTGACGGCGGTGCGTGCCTATCAGGGATTCGACGGCGGTATGGAAGTCTTCCACAAGGCTTGCGTGCGCCCCGCGGTGAACATGCGCGGTCGCGCCGAGGTCATCGAGCAGATGCTGGCGCAGGCCGACGGAACGCCTCTTACATTCTATGCGCAGTTCGCGATCGGTTCCTCGGAGTTGCTGGTTACCAGCATCGAGTTGCCCGACAGCGGCGAACAGTCCGAGTAGGCGATCGTCTGCGTGACGACGCCCGCAACCAACCTACGGCGCGCCGCGCTGATGGCTCGGCGGATAGTAGACGCGGGCCTGCGGCGCATCAGCGGGCGGCTCGAGCGGCCGCGCACGCCGGAACTTCCACGAGAAGAATTTGCGCGCGCTTTCACACGAGCGTCCACCGCGCTGGGATCGGTGCAGAGTGGACGTTGCAGCCTCGTACACGTTCCCGGTACGCAGGCGCCGTGGCTCGATAGCGGAATCGACGTCGAAGCCGGCGAAGACGTCAGTTGGTTCGCCAACGGCCGCGTCCATCTCTCGAAACTGCTCGACATGTACGTCGAACCGCACTTTCAGCTTTGGGGACGCATCGGTGACGGCGACGTTTTCCGCGGGACCCGCGCTACCCACACCTTTACCGCGACGTCGTCGGGGCGTCTGCAGTTCGCAAGCTATTTCCCGGGGCAGTGGTCCACGCCGGCCGGCGAATTCTCTACTGCGCCGGAAGCCTGGAAGAGCGTTTCCGGCGCAATGGATGTGGCGGTCGTCAGGTGGCGAGGCGCGGCGCCCGACGGTCTGCGCAAGATGGCCCGCGCTGAGTATGAGCCTGCCGCAGCCGAACTCGAGCGACTGCGTGACAGCGTTTCGACGCCGCGAGACTGGAGCTATCTCTGGTTCCTCGGCGCCGGTGAGATCTATGACGATACGACCGAAGACGGCCACGCGTGTATCGCGTGCGACACGCGCTGCGACGTCGGCATTCTGCGCAAGGACGTCGATATCGCGCTCACGCCCGAGACCACGTTGGCATGGCGATGGAACGTCGATGCCTTGCCGTCGCAGCTCGCCGAAGATTCGCTACCGACCCACGACTATCTCAGCATTGCCGTGGAGTACGACAACGGCATCGACGTTACCTACTACTGGAGCGCGGAGCTTCCCGTCGGCGAAGGCTATTGGTGTCCGTTGCCGTACTGGGACGAGCGCGAGTACCACATCGTCGTGCGCAGCGGGTCGAGCGGGCTAGGGCAGTGGCACTCCGAGCAACGTCGTCTTCTCGAGGACTATCGACATCACGTCGGTGATAGCCCTCGTGTCGGCGCGCCTGCGACGCGCATCAAGCGCGTCTGGCTCATTGCGAACAGTATCTTTCAACGCCGCCGCGGGAGCTGCCGTTACGCCGAGATCAGCGTCGGTCAGGGCGGCGAGCGAACGCTGGTGCTCTAGCCCGGACTATTCATGAAGAGTCCGGGCTAGTCGCCCAATCAGAGATCCAAGTACTTCTCGTTGATCAGTTCGATTGCGTAGCCGTCGGGGTCCCGAATGAAGGCGATTTCCGTTGTTCCACCCTTCACCGGCCCCGGGTCGCGGGTCACGTTGCCGCCGACGGCTTTGATCTGCTCGCAGGCCTTGTAGATGTCCTCGACCTCGATCGCGAGATGACCAAAAGCGTTGCCGTGGTCATACGAGTCGGTGCCCCAGTTGTACGTCAGCTCCACCACCGCTTCTTCCGACTCTTCGCCGAAGCCGAGGAATGCGAGCGTGTACTTGTATTCCTGGTTCTCGGACTTGCGCAGAAGACGCATGCCGAGGACGTCGGTGTAGAACTCAATCGAGCGGTCGAGATCGCCGACCCGGAGCATCGTATGGAGGATTCGCATGGCCGCGAGTATACCAAGTCGCCGGTCGCGATCGAGGGGCCTTGACTCATCTCGCGCCCGATACGAACGTGGCCCAATCCGGTGTCCGACGGGCGCCGCCGGTTGGAGAGTAGGCACCATGAAGATGAACACGCACCGTATCCCGGCCATTGCCGCCGTCGCCGCCGCTGCAATGTCGCTCGCATTGATCTTGCCGGTCTCGGGACTGGCCGAGACGAACGATCATCTGAAGTGCCGCCGCATCGAGGGCGCCGACAAGCTCAACACGAAAGTGAAGATCGATGCGCTCGAAGATCGCTTCGACATGCGCCGCTGCAAGGTAAAGAGGGCGCGCGCGCTCTGCAGCCCCGGCGCACGCACAGGGATCGATCCCAAGCCGGAGTTCGCCTTCGTCGAGGGGGATGAGATCGCCGGCGACTACGTCTGTTATAAGACCAAGTGCCGTAAGCGTCCCGATGCAGACATCGCAACCGATGCGTTCGGCGCGCGTCGTATCGGCAAGCTCGATTCGAAATTGCTCTGCGTTCCCACCGAGAGCGATCCCGAGGCCTGACCGGCTATCTCTTCGCAACGCGCCGGCGGCGGCGCGTTGCTCTCTCACCCGTATTCAACTGGTATCTGCTAGTTCGCCGTCAGCGTGATTGCGCTCGCGCCGACATCCACCGTGAAGCCGGTCGCATTGATCGTCCCGAACGCCCCGCTCATTGAATCGTAGGTCATGATTTCGAACATCTGACCCGTTGTCGGTGCGAATCCGTCGGTGAGGTTGATGTCGAGAGTGCCGGCCAGTGTGGCGGTTCCGGTGACGTCGATCGTGCCGAACTCGCTCGCCCCGCCGATGTCGATCGTCACGGTGCTGGTGCCGGTGAGCGGGAGTCCGCTGTTCGCCTCGAGCGAGCCGTCTTTTCCGAGCTCGATATCTGCGTTGTTCGTCCAGGTATCGGTTGTACGAAGGCTGCCGCCACCGGATGCCTTGAGCGTCCCGTTGTTCGTCCAGCCGCCGCCGCTTTGGATGTCTATGCGGCCGGCTTCGTTGGAATCGACGATCCCCTCAATGGTAACGCTCGAAGTGGCGTTGCTCGAGCCGATGCGTCCTGCCTTGCCGCGGACCGTGATACCCGAAGCGATCGTGAGGTTCGTATTGGTTGTCGTATTGACGAAGCTTTGCGACGCGCTGTTCATGACGACCTCACCGGTGCCGTCCACGGTCTGTGTGCCGCCGTTGAAGTAGAGCTGAGCGGAAGATCCCATCGTCGCCGTGTCGTTGAGCGTCAGGTTGTTGATGATGTTAGCGCGAGCGCTGCCGCTCGTCATGTTCATAGGGGCGTTGAAGGTGACGCCGTTGAGAGTTCCTTGGCTCGAAGTGAAAATGAACTCGGCGCCGTCGGCGGTGGTCACTCCGCCGCCAAGGATCGTTCCGCCGCGCATTTCCCACGAGCCCGTCGCTGCGTTGAGGTTGAGCGCGACGATGTTGTCGAAGATGCCGCGCAGTTCAACGGTGCCGCCGGTTCGATTGAACGTTCCGAGCGCCGAGATACTGAATTCGCCGTCGAGTGAGACGGTAGAGTCGGTCGAAGCGATAGTTCCGTCGTTCTCCCAGAGGCCGTCCAATTCGAGGGTTCCACCGCCGGTAATCGAGATCAGCGAATTGTTGGTCCAACTATCAAATAGCCTCAAGCTGCCGCCGTTGGATGCCATGACCGTGCCCTCGTTTGTCCAACCGCCGCCGCTTTGGATATCGATGCGGCCGACTTCGTCCGAGTCGACTGTTCCATCAATCGTTACCGTAGAGGTCGCGGTGCTCGAGCCGATGCGACCCGCCTTGCCTCGGATGGTGATGTCCGAGCCGATGCTCAGGTTCGTATTACTCGTTGTGTTGACGAAGCTTTGCGACGCGCTGCTCATGACGACCTCACCGGTGCCTTGCAGTGTCTGTGTGCCGCCGTTGAAGTAGAGCTGAGCGGAAGATCCCATCGTCGCTGTGTCGTTGAGAGTCAGACTGTTGATGATGTTGGCACGCGCGCTACCGCTCGTCATGTTCATAGGGGCGTTGAAGGTGACGCCGTCGAGCGTTCCCTGGCTCGAGGTGAAGATGAGCTCGGCGCCGTCAGTCGCGGTCACGCCGCCACCGAGGATCGTTCCGCCGCGCATTTCCCAGGACCCCGTCGTCGAGTTGAGGTTCAGCGATACGACGTTGTCGAAGATGCCACGCAGTTCGACCGTACCGCCGCTGCGATTGAAGGTACCGAGTGTTGATAGGCTGAACTCGCCATCGAGTTCGACGGTGGAATCGGTGGAACTGATCGTCCCGTCGTTCTCCCAGAGGCCGTCCAATTCGAGGGTTCCACCGCCGGTAATCGAGATCAGCGAATTGTTGGTCCAAGTATCAAATAGCCTCAAGCTGCCGCCGTTGCTCGCAAGAATTTGGTTTTCGTTCGTCCAGCCACCACCGCTTTGGATGTCGATGCGGCCCGTCGCATCCGAATGAATAATCCCTTCGTTTGTTACCGTCGAAGTGGCAGTACTGCTCCCGATGCGGCCGGCCATGCCGCGGATCGTCATGCCGTCGGCAATCGTGAGCGCAGTATTGCTCGTCGTGTTGACGAAGCTTTGCGACGCGCTGTTCATGACGACCTCCCCGGTGCCCTCCAGGGTCTGTGTGCCGCCGTTGAAATAGAGCTGAGCGGAGGATCCCATCGTCGCCGTGTCGTTGAGCATCAGGTTGTTGACGATGTTGGCGCGAGCGCTGCCGCTCGTCATGTTCATCGGGGCGTTGAAAGTGACGCCGTCGAGTGTTCCTTGGCTCGAAGTGAAGATGAACTCGGCGCCGTCGGCCGTACTCACACCGCCGCCGAGGATGGTCCCGCCGCGCATCTCCCAGGACCCGGTAGTTGAATCGAGAACGAGGGCGAGCACGTTGTCCAAAATGCCCCTTAGTTCCACCGTACCGCCGCTGCGAGTGAAGGTGCCGATATCTGCCACGAAGAACTCACCGTCGAACTCGACGGTCGAGTCGGACGAGGTGATGGTTCCGGCGTTGTGCCAGTCGCCTTCGAGTTCGAGGGTGCCGCCGCCGCTTATCGAGATCAGTGAATTGTTGGTCCACGTGTCCATGAGGCGCAGACTTCCGCCGTTGCTTGCCAGAACCTGATTTTCGTTCGTCCAGCCGCCGCCGGCTTCGATGTCGATGCGACCGGTCTGATCGGAATGAATGACGCCGTTGTTGGTTACGGTCGCCGTCGCGGTGGCACTGCCGACGCGCCCCGCCGTGCCGCGGATCGTGATTCCTGAGCCGATCGTCAGATTCGTATTGGTAGTCGTGTTGACGAAGCCTTGCGACGTAGACGTGAAGATGACCTCTCCGGTGCCGTCGAATGGATTGTCTCCGCCCTCGAAGTACAGTTGAGCCGACGCGCCCAGGGTTGCCGTGTCGTTGAGCGTGAGTCCGTTCTGTATGTTTGCGCGTGCGCTGCCCGCCGATAGGTCCATCGGTGCGTTCACGATGCAGTTATCGAGCGTGCCTTGGGATGACGAGAAAACGGGGCCCGTTGCGACCTGGCCGTTGGCCGTCAGCCCGGCCTTCAGAGGCGCGCCCGACGCGACGATGGTCGCGTCGACGAGCTCTCCGCCGGTGAATGTGAACGTGTTGTTGACCTGAATCGTGTCGCGCAGCGTGAGTGATCCGCCGTCCATGTCCAAGGGAAAGCCGGATGTCACGCTCAGGGCCGAGTTGGTTCCCGAATCGTGCTCGACGGTGACGACCGCGCCGCTTGCGATCGAAACCACCTCGCAGATGTTCGGGATACGCGTTTCGATACTCCAGTTGGCAGGATCGCTCCACGAAGTGCCGTCGCCGCCGCCGTCCCACGTGACGACGGTTCCGTCGGGCTGGCAGCCCAGCTCGGCGAGCAGGCCTACGGCGTTGCGTAGCGCGGCGAGTGCGTCGGTCGCGGTAAACGTCTCACTCATGTCGACATCGCAGACGCAGGGCGGGCATGTTTCTGAGCCTACCGCCGTGCGCAGGATACCGAGCGCGTCTGTTGCTGTGATGCTGCCGTCGCCATTGAAGTCTCCGCATGTGAACAGATCTATGCCGGGCGAGAGGCCCGCGGCTCGTTTGCGAGCGCGCTTTGTTGCATCGCCGTCGCCGCGACTGATGAACTCGTCGATATCGCCAAGTACGGCGGGTAGACAGAGCGTGGTCTGGTCTGCCAACGTGAATTCGTGAGATCCGAACCGATCGGTCACGCTCGCCGTGTCTTGCCCATCGTCACCGTCGCAGCTGACGCGATAGCAGAGTCGATCGAAGACGAGACTGCCTTCGCCGCTGTCGGGCTCCGGCGTGGTTCCAGGCTCCGTCGATCGCACGGGGACGCAGGCGCGCACGGCGTGATTCTTCAGCGTGCAACTCTCAGCGATTTCACTGCCCGATTCGATGAAGGCGACTGCCGCTTCGTTGACTGCGGCGTCCTTGATCTTGTAGCAGTGCAGCTCGTTGAACGGTGCCGCGGATGCCGCGACGACAGTGGCCGGAACGAGGCATGCGGCGGCTACGAATATGAAACGAAAGCGGGTGTGTAGATCGGTCATCGGAACCCCTCCAGGGAATATCCAAAATTCACCGACCAGCCGAGTCGAGTCAATGAGGTAGAGGGATCAGTCGCGATTGTTTTCGAGGTAGTAGCGGACGAGTTCGAAGCGGTCGTTGCCCCAGAACATGCGATCTCCGACGAACAGCGTAGGCACACCGAAGACGCCCCGGGAAATCGCATCTTCGGTGGCGCTGTCGAGGCGCTGTTGAATCTCGCTGCTGTTCGCGCGCTCGAGGACGTCGTCGGCTGGCAATCCCGATTCCGTGATGACTTCGGCGAGAACTTCGGGCCGGGCCATGTCGCGCCCCTCGCACCAGCGCGCTCGGTACGCGTGGTGGTGAAATCGTCTGAAATCGTCGTCTTGCGCCTGTTCTTTCAGTGCGAGCGCGACGCGTAGCGGCGGTTCGGCGTCGGTCTTGCGCAGATTGCGCGCTTCGGGACTCAGCGTGACGTTCGTGAACTCGGCCCAAGCCAGAAGATCGTTGTAGTAAGCGCTCTTCTTCCGTTCCCCCATCCCACGGAGTCCGCCAGGCGACGCGGACGGCTCGACGAGTCGTTTGAGATGGACGGGGACGAAGTCGATTTCTACGCCGAGATCTTCAAAATAACGCTCTGCTCGGCAACTGCCGAAGAAAGCCCACGGTCAAGCGTAGTCATACAAGAACGGAACGCGCATCGCCCGGCCACACTAGTGAGCGGACGCAGACGACGCCAGTTCTACTGCTGTACGCAGTACAGCCGAGCGGTGGAGTCACAGACGTTCGTCGCCTGGCCCGACCAGTTGCTGTTGGTCGCGTTGATATCGCCGAGCACGCCCTGTGCTTCGTTCGCCGGCGAGGTCCAACCGCTTCCTGGGATGGCAGGCGTGGCCGAGCAGTTCGCTTCGCAATTCGTCGCAGGCGGGCAGGGGCCGGTACCGGGCGACGGATACGTAATGATTTCACAGGTGCCGTCGCTCGTAGCGAAAGTCCACGCAGTCGTTGTCGCGCTGGCGGCAAGATCTGCGCCGAATTCGTCACGATTGATCGGATTGGTCAGCGTGCCGTCGGTCAGGTCAGTGAAGTCCGACGCAATCGGTGCACCGTCGGTGCGAACGTAGGGCCCTGGGAACTGCGTCATGCGGTCTGCCGGTGCCATCGCGCCGTCGCAGAGCCACGCGAGGTACGTGCCCGGTAGACCCGCATTCGCCGCGGCGAGGTCGCATTCCATATCGGCACCCGCCAGGCCGCCGGTGTCTCCCGCAACGGTCGCGCTCGTGGCAAAGACGATGCGTTGCGGGAGCGGCATCGTAGTTGTCGTCGTGCACAGGGTCGTCGTCGTGGTCGTGCTTACGACGGTCGCGCCGCAGGCCTTCAAACACCACGGCGAGGGGCCGCAGGGATCACTGAAGGTCGGTAGGCAGTTGGTGAGCCCGGCGATCGACGTCGCGCAAGAATCCATGGCGGCGACGTCGGTCACGCCGGTGCAGGACTTTGCGATCTTTTCTTCCGCACGCGCTGCGAACTTCAGAGCTTTACTGTCCGTCAGCGTTGCGGAGCAGCTCGCGGCGGGATCCGAACACCGATCGCGGTGTCTGAGAACCGCCGTCATGTGTTTCGAGTACTCCTTGGCAATCGCAGCGTGGCACTTTTGGTCGGCTTTTTCTTCCATCGGAGCGTCCGGGCGTCCGAGCATTTTGTCGTGGCGGTCCTCCACGAACTGCTGCGCGACACAGCCGAGGCACAACGCGAGGTCATCCGCGTCGATGAGCGGAGCGCCGGGACCACCGGTGCCCGTGCAAGGCGATGGGCACAGGACGTTCAGGCCGGTCAGGTTGGTGGCGTCGCAGTGCTTGAGTGCGGTCGATGTCAGTTTGTTGATCGCCTTCTGTAGCTTGCCTTTGTCGTCGTAGTCGGCAGAGCGGTTACAATCGAGTGCGACGAACTCGGTTTTCTTGTTGCGGTTCTTATGGCACTTGCCGCTGAGCTTGGCGGCGGTGCGCGCGACTTTGGAGAACGACTTGCCGAGTTGTTCCGAGCAGAGCGTTGCTGCGGGCACGCCGGTCATGCAGTTCACGGTCTCGCTGATACACGTCGGCGGAATCTCGAACTCTTCTGGGTCTTCTCCGATTTCTTCCGAGTCGAGTACCGCGGCGATCGTGCTGGGTTCACACGACGAGCCCGTGGGGCAATCGACATTGCCGCTGCAAGCGTTCACGCGGCAGGCGCCCGGTGATCGCAGCGCGCAGACCTCGCAGTCTTCGTCGGTTACACAGCTCGCACTCGGGAAATTCAGGCAGGTGCCCGTGAGCGGACAACAGTCACCGCGGTCGCAATACGCGCCGGTGGGGCAGGGTGAACCGAAGGCACAGGAATCTCCCGTCACACAGCGACCGGCGTCCGTGACGACTACGACGCTCTGGCCTTGCTCGGACTCCGGCCGAGAATCGGCGATCGCGCTGACGCCGACCGTGGCGCGCCGCTCGGCCATCGCGCAGGTATCGCCCTGGAAGGACGCCGATACCGAGGTCGTCATCTGTGAAGCGCCACGACAGAAGTCATACACGGTGATGACGAAGTCGTCGGCGGTTCCGTCGTGATCGAGATCGGCGCCTTCGTCGGCTTCGTCGGTGAGGAACGTGACCGTCGAGCCTTCTACCTTCCAGGCTACGCGCGGATCGCATTCGGCAAAGGTGCATGGAACCGCCGAGCGGCCGGTATTCTTGGTAACGCCCGTCAGCAGATCGAGGACGTGCAGTACGTTGTCGAGCGAATCGCCGTCGCCATTGAGATCGGTCGCGCCTTCATCGGCTTCGCTGACGGTGAAGCCGACGAGCTGCAACGCACCACAAGATCCCGTGTCGCGCTCGCCGATCTCGAAGAGGTCGGTAGCCAGGGCCACCGTGTTCACGCGGCACGCACTGTCGGGGCCGCTTGCGCAGTCGGCATCGTAGGCTTCGAGGATCAGGTCCGTGGCGTCTGCGTCACCGTTGAGGTCGGTGGTGCCCTCGTCGGCTTCGGACGTCGTCATGACGACGTAGTCGCCGCTCGCGCGCACGGCGTCGGCGGCACGCGTGATAACGTTGAATCCTGCGCTCGACAATGCGGTGTCGTAGATTCGGGCGACTTGGTCGGTCATGTCGCCGTCACCGTTGTCATCGACCGCGGCGGCGGATTCCGACACGAGCGCTGCGAGCCAACGTCCCGACATCGACACGGAGCTCGCGTGGCGACTGAGCGACGTGAACGTTTGCCCAACGCTGCGGTACAAGGTGATCGGGTAGTCCGAGCCTATCGGCGGCGATTGCAGCATCGCCGCGTTGCCGTCGGACACCGACGCGAACTGGGTCGTGCCGAGATCGTCGAAACCGCAGCCGACGGGATCCAGCGCCCACATGTTGAGCGCTCCGGAGCCGGTCACACCCGAGCCGTAACCGCGGAAGAACACGATCGCCTTCGACAGCGCCACCGCTTTGTCGTCGATCATCGGAACCTTACTTGCCGCCATTGCCGCGGTGCCGACCGTGCTGCAGGCCGAAGGCAGTGTCAGTTCCGTAGCCACGGAGCCGCCGCTCAACTGATACACGCGAAGCACGTCGTCGGTGGCACCTGCCGACCCATTGATGTCGCAGCTTTCCGACGACTCGGATTCCAGCGATGCGAGCAGGTCGCGCTCGGCGGCGACGCCTGCATACTCATGCGGAGTGGACGGCGGATTGGAGATGTCGATGAACGCCGGTTCGGCGACCATCGTCGACGCACGGCCCTGCGCGCCGGGCGGGAGTGCGCCGCATTCGATCGCGGTGCCGAGATCTTCGAACGCGCCGCTGCTGCGATCCTGTACGAGAATGTTGCGATCGAGCGCGTCGGCGTCGGCGTTCCGGAGCTTGCCATCGACCAATTCGTCAACGAGGTGGGCACGCAATTCGTCGGTGAGCGCGGCCGGCTGCAGCGAAACAGGGATGCCGCTTTCCAGCAGGCACACACGCGGCGCCGCGCCGGCGCATGCCGGCAGGCCGTCGTTGGTTAGCGCGACCAAGCCGCTCGCAGAGCCGGGGAATGCGACCGCGGGATCATAGATGGGCGCCATGCACGACGCGCTGCCGCTGCTGGTCAGACCGAGTCCACCGCGAGCGATGCGCAAGATGGTGTAGGGCGCATCGGCGGATCCGAACAGCTTGATCGTGCCGACGGGTGCATTGGGATCGAACTGTGGCTCGAAGATCGGCGCCAACACGCCGCCTTCGGGCGCGTACGACGAAACATAGCTGTCGTCGGGAATCGTGAACGGCAGCTTGAGCTCTGCCGTGACGAGCCGCGGTACGGGGCGTCCTTCGTGACGAACGAGAATGGCCGACCAGTCCCAGGGGATGAACGCGTTGCCGAGGTCGTCGAAGGCGATGTTGATGACCGATGGTGTGGCCAGGCACGGCGGCGCTTCTGCGATGCATTCGCTCGAGAACGAGTTCGGAGCGGGCAGCGCTACGAACCAGCGAAACGTGTCGTCTCCGGTGATCTCATCTACGCATGCGTCGAGCCCGACCGCGGTCGCGCAATCTATGGTTTCCAGGTCAGGCAATGGTGCGACCGCTTGCGTAACGGCTAGCTGAGTGGTTCCGGCCAACGTCGTTGCGAAGAGTCCGGGGTCGGCGGCGTCCGGGAACGTGAAAGACAGGAACATGTCGCCGTTGATCGCGCGCACGTCGTGTCCGCCGGCGTCGAGTTCGACGCAGCGGCTGGCACCGACGACGGGCTCGGTGATCAAGTCGATCGCGCAGGATGTACCGAATCCCGGGGATGCCGGTGGGACGCTGCACAGGCCCGCGCAACCGGCACCGGCGCTATCGGTCAGAACGACGAGATGCGTCGCCGCAGCGCCGTTCGGTTTGTAATAAATGCTTACGCGGTAGTCGGTCGGGATGTAGCTGGTGGCGGGAATGCCGAGATCGATGTCAACGTGCTCTCCCGGGCCGGCGAATGGACGCGTCGCAGTGCCGGCGGAACCGGAATCGAAGCTCAGGCGCGCTCCGGGAATCAGATTGCACGACGCGTTCGCGTGGCGTGTGGCCGGCCAGGCGGTGGCGGTGACGATGGCTACGGCGACAAGCGCCGCCACGCGCCGTTTCGCGATCCGCCTCAGGCTAGAAAAGATCACCAGGTTTTCCCCTCCAGAGGCCAAGCGTAGTTGGCCAGCTGGAAACATGTCAAGATGAAACAAGTCGACGCGAGTTGGTCACGCGACTCTTCGTCGCTTTTGACTACGCGACTCTCCGTCGCTTGCGGCGCTCGACTTCGAGTTCTTCGAGTTCTTGCTGCAGCCCGATCTCGTCGAAACCTGCCTTCGCGCGTTCCAGCCAGCTCTCGTGCCCCGAGCCCTCGAACTCCCGTGTGGGGGTGTCGGCAAGCGAAAGTCCGATGTCTCGAGCCAGTCGTGCCAGCTCCGGTTTCATGTCACCGGCTCGCGCAGCGTCGTTGGCTTGCTTCCATCTGCCGAACGCTTCGTCGTGACGGCCGGCGAACCACTCGAGTCGTGCGGCCAGGCCGAGCACCTCGGCGCGCTCGCGGTACACTTTGCTGCTCGTGCGTAGTGCTGTTTTCAATTTAGTGCGGGCGGTGTCTACGGCTCGGCCGGCCTCGGCCCCGGTCGCCTCGCGCGCGTGTTGTGCATCGGCCAAAGCGAGACGTAGATCTGCGCTGTCGTGGACGACGCGATAGTAAGGCGTGACGGTCGTTTCACCGGCGATGATGTGTGCGGCGGAAGCGAGCGAGGATCGCGCCGCGCCGAGATCGCCCTTGAGCGTTTCTACCTTAGCGCGTGCGCCGAGCGCGATGAGATGTAGCGTCTCTTCCTGTCGCGAGTCGTACCAGCTGCGCAAGGAATCGAGCGCCGTATCGAGGTCACGCCGTTCGATCGCAAGATAGGCCGCGTTCGCCAGTTCGTTGGAGCGCGCGAAAGAGTAACCCCACTCTTCGTGCAGCTCACCGAGCTGACCGATGATGCCTTCGGCCGACGCAAAGCGACCTTGCCGGATCTCGCGTTCGCAGCGCAATCCCAAATAGACGTCTGCATCCCACAACATTCCGTGGCGGAGTCCCTCGCGGAACATCTCTTCGTCGATGTCGTGCTGCGGCCCCCAGTCACCGATGTGAAAATGGTAAACGAAGGCCATCGCTTTCGAGAGAAACTGATCGACCGGAGGACGTGTGCGTGCGGCTTCCTCGGCGACATC
This sequence comes from Deltaproteobacteria bacterium, assembly GCA_029262375.1. Taxonomy (GTDB): domain Bacteria; phylum Desulfobacterota; class Binatia; order UBA1149; family SPBQ01; genus JAJCZM01. The sequence goes on along the minus strand of JAJCZM010000044.1, from coordinate 349,173 downwards.
GAGGAATCGTTTGGCGACTGGGAACGACAGGCCGGCCCACGCGAAGAATGCGCCCGTGGCGGCGAACGAACCCGGTGCATGGTCTATCAGTTCAGGATCACCGTGTGTTGCGCAGAAATGGAACACCGAGAAGTTGTCGAAGAAGTTACGCTCGGTATCGATGATGTTCTGCGCACGGCAGCGTCCCCACATCAGCGAGTACACGGCTCGATCCGCCGCGGCGAGATCGCCGCGCGGGCGGATCAGCCGGTCGGTATACAGGCGTGCGAGAACGTTCGGTACGTCCCATGCGAGCTTCGTGTAAAGGCCTGCTTTGGTTTCCGGCACCCATTGCCCGTGCAGCCTCAGTGCACTGTTGAAGTGTTCGATCGACTCACCGAGTTGGCCGGTACTCAGAAGTGCGGTTGCCAGATTGCCTTCGAGTTTGGCTTCCAACTCACGAGGGCCGCTGCTGCCGTATGCGATTCGATAAACGCGATGGGCTTCTCGGAACAGGCGGAGCGCCTCGACCGACGCGGCGGACGAGGCCGCGTGCGCGCCGGCTTGCAGGAGATAGTCCGTCGCAGTTTCGAGATTGTCGGCGCGCGAATGATGCACGGCGAGCGCGGCATAGAAATCGTGTAGACGATCGGAGAACAGTTCTTCGATCGTCGCGGCGCAACTGCCGTGAAGCGACTTGCGTGCGCTTTCGTCGATCGAATGATAGACGGCGTCTCGCAGCAGCGCGTGCTTGAAGACGTATCCCTCTTCGATGGCGAGCGTGACGACTTTTGCTTGTGCCGTGGAGCGCGTGCGCCGCTTTAGAAGCAACGATTTCTCTTCGAGACTACGCAGCGCCCCGGGAAGATCGACGGCGTCGTCGACAAGCGCGTTGAGGACGCGGCGATGTACGTAGCGTCCTGCGACCGATGCTGCCTGCAATACCGACCGTTCCTCGGCTGAAAGAGCGCGAAGCCGGCGCGCGATCGCCGCCTCGGCGGTGCTGCCTACGCCTTCCGCCGGTAGTTCGTCGCGCAGGATATAGCGGCCGCCTTCGCGGGCGAGCGTGCCGGTGTCCAGCAATGAATGAACGGCTTGTTCGGTGAAAAATGGATTGCCTTCGCATTTGGCGATGACGAATTCATGAACGGCCTCGGGGAACTCGTCGCTCCCCAACGTGTCGGCGACCAAGCGTCTGGTCTCGGCATCGTCGAGTGCCTTGATCTCCACTTGGTGGGTTCGCAGCGCATGCTCGTTGCGTACGTGCGCGAAAATACGATCGCTGGTTTCGGTGTGCCCCGGCCGGGAAACACCGACGACCAGTATCGCCGTCGCATCGATGAGTCCGGAGACGGCTTCGATCATTTCGATCGTTGAGGGATCGGCCCAATGGAGATCCTCGAATACGAGCACCAGTGCGCGCCGAGCCGCGATCGCGCCCAGTAGGTCCCGCACCGAGTTCTGAATGACGCGCTCGAGCGCATCGCCCTCGATCCCGTCGATCGGCTCTCGATCGAGAGCATCGAGAGGAATCGACGCAAGACGCGCGATCGCTGGAATGACTTCGCGAGACAGATCGGCGCGCAGGCTTGCTACGGCCGACTTCAGTGTCGATGCCGGTGTGGCCGGGTCCGTTGCGGCGTCGGCGATCCAAGCGTGGACGAGCTCAATGAACGGCTGATAGCCGAGATCTTCGCCGCCGTCGCTAGAGCTGCCCTGCAGTACGAGAGCACCGCGATCGGCGGCCATCGTTTCGAGTTCCGCGACGAGGCGCGATTTGCCGATGCCGCCTTCGCCTTCGAGACAGAGGTAGGCGCCATCGCCCTTGACCAAGCGAGTGACGCGTTCGGTAATCGCCGCGAGTGCCGATTCGCGACCGACCAGCCGTGCGTGAGACAACGTCTGCGCGCGCCCGGGTGGATCACTCTTGATCACGTCTAGCATGCGAGCTCGATCGGCCGTGCTCGGGTTCATCCGCGCGGCGCCGTACTCTACATCGGCGGCGACTTCTTCGAACTCGGCGAGTTCCGCCGTGCATTCGTCGCAACCACCGTCGAGATGTTCCTCGAATGCGCGCATCTCGGCGTCGTCGGCTTGGCCGAACGCGTACAGCGCAATCAAGTCTTTGTATTGCTGATGTTCCATCACGGATTCGGCTTCATCTCGGACGTCTTGGACATCCTGGACTTGAGCTTATCCAAGCCGATCTTGACGCGACTCTTGAGCGTGCCGAGCGGTTGGCCCAGACGCTCGGCGGCCTCGCGATGCGAGTAACCCTCGACAATACACAGTTGCACAGCCTCGCGCTGTGCATCGGGGAGCGATGCCAGCGCACTTACCAGACGCGTACGACACTGCTCGGTGTAAGTAGCCGACTCGGGGTCCGGCGTGCTCTTGTCGCTGGAGTACCCATACTCGTCTTCGAACTGTTCGCTGAGCGGCGCGCGTTCGACCTTCCGGGCGGCGTCGATGCAGCGGTTGCGTACGATGGTGAACAGCCAGGTGGTGAACTTGGCGCGACCGGGCTCGAATCGCGATGCGCCGTTCCAAAGCTGTGTAAAGATGTCTTGCGTGAGTTCGGCGGCGACCTCGGGATTGCGCAGGCGCCGCAGGCATATGCCGCCGACATGACCCGCGTGTCTGTCGTACAGCGCCTCGAAGGCGAGCTGATCGCGAAGCTCGATTCCGCACAGTAACTGCTCGTCGGAAAGCTCCGTATAAGAAGATGCGTTGCTCCAGTCCACGTTGACGGTGACCGTTACGGTCCTGAGGTAACGGGCACGATCGCCTCGTCTTGCGATCTGCCGCGCGCCTCTCCCCTGGCCGTCCGAGCGCCAATCTAGACCGGCGGCCCGCGGCAGTACAGGCCGATCTTTTAGGCTCTTGAGCGCACTTTCCAGGGCGAACAGCGCAGGTGGCGGTTCGGTGCCCCAATCGGTGCCGATGGCGCGTGCAGCAAGCATCTCGTCTGGTAATACGTCCCTGGGGGGTTTTTGGATGAGTCGCGGTAGGCGGCGCGTACGTTCTCGGACTTCCATAGGAAAAAGGCCGGGCCCGAAGGCCCGACCCCCAGGTGTCGGAGCGCGCGCGTGGGGCGAGCACTCCGAACTCCCCCTCCGATCCGGGCCTTGGCGATAGCGCAAGGTCCTTTGAACGGCCTTGGTTGTGGCAAGGCCTGCGCTTTGATGTGTGATACGCGTGGGGATCGAGTTCGGATGAGGGGAAAGTGAAAAAACGCAGCGCGCAGCCGTCCGCAGGGGCGAAACCGGAGTGCGCGGGCACCGGTGTGGTGACCGGGTCTACCGCGGTTTCCCCGGTCATCGGCCGAGTCGCCGGTTGCTTGGCAAAGCGATTCGGTGAGTTGGGCGTGCAGCTTCGCTTCGCTGGATCGAGTGACGGCGGCGGCGCTTTCCAGGGCGGCGAACCGGCCGGTGGAATTGAATCTGCCCGTGACGCGCGTGCCGCGACTGCCAGACCTCCCACTATCGTCGTCAAAGACCCCCGCGCCGTCGTGCGTATCGCACTCGGCGGCACACGCGCGCTGGCTGAGAGCTATGTGGACGGAAGCATCGATTTCGAGGGCGATCTACAAGCGTCGCTCGAGGCGGCGAATCGCGCCTTGGCTTCGAGGCGTACGGCCGGCGGCACGGCCGGCATGGCAAGCTTGTCACGCGTGATCGAGACGGCCCGGCTGGCGCGAGGTCGCGTCATCGACCGCGACACCGCGCGGCGCAACGCGATGTCGCACTACGACCTCGGCAACGACTTCTTCGCTCTGTGGCTCGATCCGAGCATGAGCTACACCTGCGCGTACTTTCCCGACGCGTTGATGGATCTGGCCGATGCGCAGCGCGCCAAGATGGATCTGGTCTGTGCGAAACTAGGCATCGGAGAGGGCGATCGCGTTGTCGATGCGGGTTGCGGGTGGGGAGGCTTGGCGCTGCACATGGCCGAACGTTGCGGAGCCCGCGTCCACGCATACAACATCTCACCGGCGCAGATCGCCTACGCGCGCGAACAAGCTGCCGAGCGAGGGCTCGGTGACCGTGTCACGTTCGTCGAAGACGACTACCGTAGCGTCGAAGGGCCCTTCGACGTTTTCGTGTCGATCGGTATGCTCGAAGCGGTGGGCAAGTCTCAGTACGAAGAACTCGGCGCGGTCATCAAGCGCGGCCTGGCCCGCGGTGGCCGGGGCCTGATTCACAGCATCGGTCGCAACGAACCGATCGCGACCGATGGCTGGATCGACCGATACATCTTCCCCGGTAGCTACAAGCCTTCGTTGGCCGAGATGCTCGGAGTCTTCGAACCGAACGGACTCGCCGTTGCCGACGTAGAGAATCTGCGCATGCACTACGTAGAGACGCTCGAGCACTGGGCCGCTCGATTCGAGGCGCGCACAGACGACGTGCGGGCGATGTTCGACGACGCGTTCGTGCGCCGATGGCGGTTGTATCTCAACGCTGCCGCGGCTGCTTTTGCCACCGGCTGGCTGCAGCTCTACCAAGTCGTGTTCTCACACCAGGGCGAGTTGCCGAAACAAATACGACCGCGGCAGCCGATAAGCCCGACGTCTGCATTGGGCCGGGCGCGCCCCGCCCGCCCGGTTAGCCCGGGCGCGCCGGACGCGCCCGGCTAGATAGATGCGAACCCTCGCCACTCTTTGCGTGCTGCTCTTGTCGGCCGCCGCCTACGCGCTGTGTTTTCCGCCGGCCGCCATTCGTCCGTTGGCCTGGGTGACGCTGGTTCCTCTCATCGCGGTCGCGACGCGCGAGACGCCGCTGCGCGCGGCGCTTTGGGGCTATTTATGGGCGGTCGCGATGGCGATCGGAATCACCGACTGGTTGCCGCCCGCGATCGCGCTCTACTACGAGCAGCCGCTGTGGCTCGGAGTTCTGCTCTTTCTCGCTGCCACGGCCGTGATGGTTGCGGTCCACTACGCCTTGTTCGCGGCGTACTGCTCAGCGGCATATCGGCGCTATCCGCGTGCATGGCCGGGGTTGGTCGCTGCCGCGTGGGTGCTTGCGGAGTTTGCGCGCTGCCGTCTGCTCAGCGGCAACCCCTGGGGACTATTTGGCAACACGCAGATCGCCACGACCGTCGATGCGTACGATGGCTACGGCGCTTTCGCGCTTCGCCTCGTGCAGACGGCCGATCTCGGAGGCATCTACACCACGAGCTTCGTCCTGTGTCTGGTGAACGCCGCGATCGTTGCTGCGTGGCGGGCCGAGAGCCGGGCCGCTGCGCGCGCGCCCGTCGTTGCCGCGCTAGTCGTTGTGCTGCTCTTGGGGATCTACGGGCACGTTCGCGTTGCCGAGTATTCGGCTGCGAGGCCCGACGCCGTCGCCACGCGGGTTTCCGTCGCACAAGCCAATCTCGATCTCGGATACCGATGGGACCAAGCGCACTATGGAAAGAATCTCGACGCGTACCTGGAGCTGACAGAGCGTGCGATCAAGGAGCACGACCCCGAGTTGGTCGTATGGCCGGAGAATGCGATGACGTTCTTCTTGGACACACGCGGCGATTATCGCCTGACGATCGCCCAGATTATTGAACCGGCCGGCGTGCAGCTGATCGCGGGCGGGCCGCGCTTTGAGGAGGGGCCCGCACGCACCGACTATTTCAACAGCGCGTTCGTGTTGAGCGCGGCGGGGGCCGTGACCGGCGTTTACGACAAGGGGCACTTGCTGCCGTTCGCGGAGTACTTTCCGTTCGGCAGCATCGAACTGTTGCGGCGACCGTTCACGTCCGAAGAGGGATCGATCGCCGAGCTCACGCCGGGCATCCAGGTGGATCCTTTGGATACGGTCGCCGGCAGCGCGGCCGTCGCGATCTGCAATGAGATCATGTTTCCCGACATCGTACGTCACCGTGTCGGCGATTCCGCCGGCTACATCGTCAATCTGGCCAACGACGGCTGGATGCGTAGCCGGGAGTTCGCCGAACATCAGTTGGTGCTGGCGGTGGCACGTGCGATCGAACAGCGTCGCTACCTCGTGCGGGCATCGACGTCGGGGCCGTCGGCGTTCGTGGATCCGACCGGCCGTATCGAGGGCCGCACGGGCGCCTACGAAGCGACGGTTCTCAACGGTTCGATCACGCGCAGCGCCGAACGCACGATCTATGCCCGCTTCGGCGATCTGTTTGCATGGTGCTGCCTGCTGGTCGTCGCAGCGACGTGGCTCCGGGCGCTCGCAGCGTTCGGACGCGGGCGCGGCGGCGCTTCGGTCTAGACGGCCAAGGGGCCGGCCGGCTGACCGTGCGAGTTGCGGGCGGCGTACACCCGATCGGGTGAGAAATGCGCAGTCGGCGGATTTCTTCTAGAGCCAAAGCGGCCGAGGCATGCTAACTAAGGGAAGCAATCGGCCGCTTTCACGGCCGCTGACAACGAGGAGAACTCATGGGCTACGTAGACCGCAGCCGGGCAGCAAGCGCTGTTCGGGCCGCTGCTTTTTTGACAGCTACTTTTTCGACTGTCGCTTTCTTCATGGCCGCGTCCGTTTCGACGGCACGTGCCGCCGTCGTGCTCGATGTATTCGGTGGAACGATCTCTTGCTCGACGGTTTCGGGCGTTCAGTTCTGCGAAGGCGACGTCAATACGCGCGTTGAGAGTTTCGACGGCGTTCCACTCGATGTGAACGTGACCATTCCGCCGTCGGGTATGGCGGGTCCGTTTCCGATGATTTTCCAACTGCACGGGTGGGGCGGCTCGAAGACGGCAGGTCCCGATACCGCCCGCGCGCTCGCAGGTTACGTCGTCGTCAGCTACACCGCGCGCGGCTTCCACGAATCGTGCGGCTACCCCTCGTCGCGATTCTCCGACCCGAGCCTGAGCGATCCCGATGCGTGTACCGACTACGGTTGGACCCATCTGTCCGACACGCGCTTCGAGGCGCGCGATTCGCAACATCTCGCCGGTCTACTCGTTGATGAAGGCTTGGTGATGCCTAACAAGATCGGTGCGACCGGCGCATCGTACGGCGGCATGCGATCGATGGTCTTGGCCATTCTGAAAGATCGCGTGATGTTGTCCGATGGTTCGTTGGTGCCGTGGACCAGCCCGCTCGGTACGCCGATGTCGATTGCAGCGACCGCGCCGCTCATTCCGCCTTCGGATCTCGCGTACTCACTGCAGCCGAACGGTCACATGCTCGACTATCGTATCGACAATCCGTACGGACTACGCGGTGGAGTCACGAAGTCGCAGTGGAACGACACGCTCTACAATACGGGCCTTTCGACGGCCTACTATTCACCGATCGGCGTCGATCCGTCGGCAGACCTCACGGGCTGGAAGGTTCGTACGGACGCCGGCGATCCCTACGACGGCGATCCGGATTCGTTGGCTATTCTCGACGAACTCACCGCATTCCATTCGGCCTACTATTTAGACATGAGCGTCGAGCCGGCGCCGATGATGATCTACAACGCGTGGACCGATGATTTGTTTCCCGGCAACGAAGCGCTTCGCATCTGGCGCAAGATCAAGGACCTTCACCCCTCGGCCGAAGTGAACTTGCACTTCGGCGACGCGTTTGGGCATCCGCGCGCCGGTTTGAGCAACAATGTCGGCCGTATTGCCGATCGTGCGCAGGAGCATCTCGACCTTCACCTGCAAGGCATCGGACCGGGCGTTCCGACCCTCGAAGTCTACACGCAGCCCTGCGGCGATGCGTCGGAGTTGGGCCCGTTCACGTCGACCGATTGGGACACGGTGCATCCCGGCGAGATCGTTCTTGGCGACGGTTCGGAGCAGAGCATCAACCAAGCGTCCGGCGATGCAGCCATCGCGGCGAGTCTTGCCCCGCTGGCGGGCGGTCCCTGTCGTTCGTTGCCGCCGGGCGACGACCCGACGGCCGCGAACTACGTCTTCCCGCCGACGGCGTCGGGATTCACGCTGATGGGCTCGCCTACGATCGCCGCGCGCATGACGGTGACCGGCATCGAGTTCGCACAAGTCGTAGGTCGTCTTTGGGACGTCGCGCCCGACGGTACGCAGTACTTGATCTCACGCGGAGTCTATCGGCCGAGCGGAGTCGACGATCCTCCATCGGAGGCCCAGGTGTTCCAATTGCCGCCGAACGGTTGGGAGTTCCTGCCCGGCCATGCCGTGAAACTGGAACTCGTGGGCCACGACGCGCCGCAGACGCGCGTATCGAATCAAGGCTTCTACGTTGCGATTCGTGATGTTGTGCTGCGCCTGCCCGTCATGGAATCGCCCGGTGGCGAAGTGACCGCACCCGGGACGCCCATTCTACCGCCTGTGGGGCTCGAAGCGCCTGCGTGTCCGTTCGATCCGGAACCGGTTTGCGACACGCCGTCTGCGCCGCGTGGTTCGAAGATCAGCCTGAAGGCGAGCAAGCCGGGCAAAGAGAAACTCGTTTGGTCCTGGAAGAAAGGTCCCGCCGTCTCTGGAGCACAGTTCGGTGCGGGACTCGCCTCGAAGGGCTACTCGCTGTGCATCTGGGATGCCGACGACATCCTCAAGATGAGCGCCAAGGCACCGATCACCGGCTCGTGCGAAGGCGCTGCGTGCTGGGAGACCAAATCGAACGGCGACAAACATCTGTACCGCGATAAACTCGCCGAGCGTGGCGGCACTGCGAAGGTGCTTCTCAAGGCCGGAGACGCCGGTAAGGCCGGTATCAAGATCCTGGGCCGCGGTCCGGCGCTGGGAATGCCGCCGCTACCGCTTTCGCCGATGCCGGCTACGATCCAATTGATCGACGGCGACGGCGGATGTTGGGGTGCGACCTACAGCCTGCCGAAGAAGGCGTCGGCCACGGCGTGGAGCTCGCAGTCGGACTGAGCCGTTTTACGGCTTCGCTGCTTTTCTGGCCTTCCTTGCTTGCTTAACTTGCACGGCAGTCGCCTTGTACGACGGCTGCCGTGAATATGGATCGAACACCGGCACGGTCACTTCGTTTGCCTGCGTCCAATGCATCGGGAGGAAGACCTGACCGATGCCGACGCTTGCGCTGAGCGACAAGCGCACACGCGTGCGCCCGTGGCGCGAGGCAATCTCGACTTCGTCGCGCTCGCGAAGTCCGCGCAAGCGCGCGTCGCTGGGATGCATGGTGAGCAGCGGCTCGCGCGGTGCGAGTTTTCTCAATATTGCCGACTTGCCCGTTCGTGTAAGCGTGTGCCACTGCGCGGCGCTGCCGCGACCGGTGAGAAACACGAGCGGAAATCTCTCGTTGGTTGCGTCGGGCGCGTCGCGCACATCTTCGTAGCAGAACTTCGCGCGGCCGTCGCGGTGATAGAACCGACCGTCGGCGAACAGGCGCCGCTCCGTAGCTTCGTCGTCGCAGTCGGTTGGGTACGGCCACTGAATCCCCCCACGTTCATCGAGCATGCGGTAGCCCTCAATGCCGGTGATGTCGCAGGGCTGTCCGGCGCTCAGTCGTTTGAGGTCGGTGAACACGTCTTCGGGAGTCGCCCAGTGGGCAGGCAGGGCACCATCGCCCCAATACGCCGCGGCGAGTTTGAAGATCGAGAAATCCGACAGCGCTTGTCCCGGCGCTCGCTTCACCTTCTTGGTCACCGTGATGCGGCGATCCGAGCTGATGAACGTCCCTTCCTTCTCGCCCCAACCGGCGGCGGGCAGCACGAGGTCGGCGACCTCGGCCGTTTCCGTCGTGCGATACATGTCTTGCACGACGAGGAAGTCGAGCTTCGCCAGCACGTCGCGTACATCGCCTCGGCCGATCCACGAGTGCGCGGTATTGGTGGCGATGATCCATAGCGCACGAATCTTCCCGGCCCGTACGCCGTTCAGGATTTCATCGTAGGCCAGTCCGGGCTTCTGCTGGATCCGTGCCTCGTCGATCTCGAGGATCGAAGCCACTTTGTTTCGATGTGCCGCGCTGTCGAACGCGTGTCCGCCGATCAGGTTCGTCGTGTTGCTGAACAGGCGCGATCCCATCGCGTTGCATTGTCCGGTAATCGAATTGGCACCGGTGCCGGGCCGCCCGATGTTGCCGGTCAGCAGAGCGATGTTGATGATTGCCTGCGCGGCGCGCGTGCCTTCGTGCGACTGGTTGACGCCCATCGTCCACCAAAACGACGCGCGCTCGGCGTCGTGAATCGTACGCGCCAACCCCTCGATGATGTCGGCGGAAAGACCCGTGCGTTCTTCTACGGATGCGGGCGCGTACCGTTCCACGAGACGAGAGAATCCCACGAAATCGGTGGTGTGCTGGGCCAGGAAATCGTGATCGAGCCAGTCGTTGCGAATCAGCTCGTGTGCGATTGCATAGAACAAGGCGAGGTCGCCTTTCGGTTTCAGCGCGATGTGTTCGTCGGCGGCCGCGGCCGTTTCGGTGCGTCGCGGATCGATGACGATCACGCGCGCGTTGCGGCGATTTCGCAGCACCCGTTCCCACAGTATCGGATGCGCGATGCAGAGGTTGCTGCCGACGAGCACGATGAGATCAGACTCCTCGAAATCCTCGTAGGCGTACGGCGGTGCGTCGAACCCGAACGATTCTTTGTAGGCGGCAACCGACGTGGCCATGCATTGTCGGGTGTTGCCGTCGCCGTGCACCATGCCCATCGAGAATTTCGCGAGGACGCCGAGCGCCGCCATGTCTTCACAGGTGATCTGCCCGGTGCTCAGGAACGCCACGGATTCGGCGCCATGTATCGTCTGCGCGGCGCGGAAACGTTCGGTCATCGTGCGCATCGCGATGTCCCAACTGACCGGTCTCTGTATGCCGTCCGCGTCCTTGATAAGCGGCGAGGTCGCTCGACCGTCACTGTCGAGAACGGCGAGCGACTCCCAGCCTTTTGGGCACGCCATGCCGAGGTTGACGGGATATTCGGTGGCAGGTGTCAGACCGACCGCTTCGCCGTTGCGCAAGTGGATTCGCAGACCGCAACCGGTCGAGCAAAAGCCGCATACCGTCGTCGTCGTCGCGTCCGGCTGTTTGTCGCGCGGCACCTGGCCCACACCAAACCCTCCATCGACGCGCCCGAGAAGGCTCGTGAGTTCGCCGTTCGGTTCGTACAACCGCAGTCCGGACATCTTGCGTCGATCCTTGCGTCGATCCTTTTGTCTATCCTTGCGTCCGTCGAGGATACTCACGAGCCCGATCCCGGCATCGACTGCTTCGTACAGGCCCGGAAGAAAAGATTGCGCTCGAGTACCTCGCCCGCGAGTGCGAGCAGAAATACGGTTACGGCGAATACCGGGTTGGTGCCGACTTCCACCATCACCGCAAGCGAGAGGACGACGATCAATCCCAATGCCCATCGTGCATACACGATGGCGCGTAGCGGTCCGCCGAGCAGTGCGGAACTGCGCGAACGAACCGAGTCGGGATCTGCGTCCGGGTTCGCCTGTATCCGATCACAGCAGAGCTTGGCGAAACACAGCGCGGCTGCGACGCTTGCGAGTGAGCGGACCGGCGCAGCCTGCGTACCCGGCGTCGCCTGCATGACAGCGATCGTGACTGCCGCGAGTGCGCCGAGTGCCCCCGCCGTCAATGCGAAACGACTGGCGGTACGCGCCGCGTTCCACATTTCCCGTTTTGTCGCGTGATAAACCATGACCGACGTCATGAGCGCGGCGATGCCCGCAACGAGCGCGGCATCGGCCAGGCCGTCGGCCAAGCCATTGGCCAAGCCGTTGGCCGAGACTGCCGCACCGAGCACGCATGCGAAGTAGACGCCGAAGGCGAGTATCTCTCGACTGAGCCAGCTCGTGCGCAGACCGAGCAATGCTCTGAAGGCGTACAGCGGTCGGCCGAGGTGCGCCGTGCTCGCGGCGAGGCCGAGCGCGCACGCCAGGGCGGCAGCGGAGAGCAGCGTAGCGGGCGTTGCCGTTGGCGTTCCGGTCCATGCAGACAGGCGTTCGACTGCGACGAGACCGACCGAGAGTTGCGTGAGAATGAGCATCGCCACGAGCGGAGGGTGTGCCTCGGAGGGCACGAGGTTCAGATCTTCGCCTGCGAGCATTCCTTCGGGCAGGGCGCGCGTGGAGCGGTAAACGGTTGAGGGCGCGGTGATGTCGGGGCTCGGTGCGCCCGGAAGGAACGACTGCGCGCCGGCGCCCGCGCGCTGAAGCGTCGATGCGTGGTCTACGACCGAGATCTTGATCGCAAAGTTCGGGCACGCTTGCACGCAGGCCGGCGCTTCGCCGGCCGCGAGACGCCCGGCGCACATGTCGCACTTACGTACGATCCCGAGCGACGCGTTGTACTTCGGAACTTCGTACGGACAGGTCAGCGTGCAGTATTTGCAGCCGATGCATTGGTCGTCGAGATGATGGACGATCCCCGTTTCCGGGTCCTTGTCATAAGCGCGCACCGGACAGCCGTTGCTGCAGGCGGGATCGAGACAGTGATGACAGGCTGTGGTTACGGTCTGCACGGTACCGTCGTAGCGATTTCGGTCGTGCAGCTCGCCGACATCGCGCCACGACTCGCCGTCGTCGAGTCCGTTCAGGTTATGGCAGGCGGCAACACAGGCTTTGCACGCGGTGCAGGCGTCGAGATCGACCTCGAACGCGTACTGTTGGCCAACCGACGGCGCCGCGGTCGGCAGCAGGTTGCGGTAGTAGCGCGCCTGCGTCGGCGCGGTCTCGGATTCGTGCTTGAGGGCGAATCGCTCGACGGCGGTGAGGTCGTGCTGGTCGGTGAGCAGACGTTGGAGAAGCACTTCATGGGTTGCGCCGCTTCCGGGCGAGACGGTATTGCCTTCCACCTTCATTGTCTCCGGCGCGGCAAGACCCCGTGGAGTCATGCTGCGCAGTTAGAGGTTGTGCAGGGTGGACGTCGTTGTCCTCGCTCGACGGATCGCCGAGAGTGCGATGGCGCGAATCGCGCTGCGTTGCGCGGCGGCTCAGTCGCTCGCCTTCACTATAAGCAATCGAGAGACCAATCGGTCAGGGGGCAAACGCGTGTGATTTACGCTCGATGCGGGATCCTCCCTAGGTTTTGCCGACTACGAATTGCGCACTGCCTAACCCACGGGCATGCGTGGGCCGATCGGCGCCGCATCCGGGTGAGGTAGTGCGCCGAGAACGCGCGGCGTAGTGCGGTTCCCCGCGCGCAGACCGGCTTCTCAGGCTTGGCACGCCAATTGGATATTCGTGAGTGCGAACTTTTTGTTCGGTCACTTCCCCGGCGATGTTGTCGGGGAGCGATTGGGGAGGACAACGGCGTCCGTACGAAGGCCCTGCAGGCGTGCGACGTCGGAAACTTGTTTTCCGCAATGGCGGTTGAGTCGGCAAGGCACGTACGGGACCAGGCCTCCATCGGGAGAAACGGTTACGCTCGTGATCAAAATACTTTTAGTCGACGAATACGCCGAACGTGCCGCTCTTCTCGCTTCGTCCCTGGAAGCGAGCGGTTACGAGGGCGTCGTACGTGCGAATACCTCCGATGACATCTGCGCACGGGTCAAGGGCGAGCAGCCCGATGTCGTACTGATAGACATCGACGTGCCCGATCAGTGCACGCTCGAGCATATCGCCGCCATCCAGCGCCACTCGCCGCGCCCTATCGTCCTTTTCACACAGCAAGACGACAAGCGAATCATCGACGAGTCGATACGCGCCGGCGCTACCGCGTACATCGTCGATGGGATCAGCGCATCGTCGGTACGCCCCATCATCGACGCGGCGATCGCGACTTTCGGTGAGTTTCAGATGCTCGCACGCGAGCTGGAGAAGACCCGTAATTCGCTCAGTGATCGCAAGGTGATCGATCGTGCGAAGGGAATTCTCATGTCGCGCAAAAAGATCTCCGAAGAGAAGGCGTACAAGTCACTTCAGAAGATGGCGATGGACAGCAAACGTAAGTTGTCGGCAGTTGCGCAAGACGTGGTCTCGATGGCAGGTTTGCTGGCCGTCGATGACGATCGCTGCACGGAGGCGAAATGAAAGCGGCGGCATCACGTCCAAATCTCGTCGTCGTCGGTAGCGGCATGGTCGGCCAGGCCTTCGTCGAAGAATGCGTAGAGAACGGCCTCAGCGCGGTCTATCGCATCATAGTCGTCGGGGAAGAACCGCGTGCGGCCTATGACCGTGTGCATCTGTCGGAGTACATCGGCGAACGTAGCGCCGAAGAACTGGCCATCGTAGCGCCCGATTGGTACGCGCAGCACGATATCGAATTGCGCACCGACGTTCGTGTGGACGCGATCGACCGTTCGCTCGCCAAGCTCACGCTGTCGGACGAAACCTGCTTGGAATATGCACGATTGATACTTGCGACCGGTAGCTACCCGTTCGTTCCGCCCATCGACGGCAAGGACGGTCCCGGGCGCTTCGTCTATCGAACCTTGGAAGACCTGGACGCGATGCGCGCGTTCGCGGGTTCATGTGAACGCGGCGTCGTCATCGGCGGTGGCCTGCTCGGCTTGGAAGCCGCCAACGCGCTGAGAAACCTCGGTCTGAAAGCAGACGTCGTCGAGTTCGCACCGCATCTGATGGCGACACAACTCGATCCCGGCGGCGGTCAGATGCTCGGCGAGCTGATCGCAGAGCTCGGTGTCGGCATCTATACCTCCAAGGCTACCGAGCGCATCGAGAGCGACGACGACGGTCCCACGCGGCTCGTCTTCGCCGACGGCGAGAGCCTGGCGACCGATATGGTCGTTTTCTCCGCCGGCATTCGGCCGCGCGACGAACTCGCCCGCGATTGCGGTCTGGAGCTGGGTGAGCGCGGCGGTATCGTCATCGACGATGCCTGCATGACGAACGATCCGCTGATCTACGCGATCGGCGAGGTCGCACTGTGGCAGGGGCGGATCTTCGGCCTCGTCGGTCCCGGCTACGCGATGGCTGCAGCCGCCGCGGCCCACTTGGCGGCGGAACCGGAACCGCGCTTCGCGGGTGCCGACATGAGTACCGAGCTCAAACTACTCGGCGTGGATGTCGCATCGTTCGGCGACGCGCACGCGCGCACCGAGGGCGCACGCATACTGTGCTACCGCGATGAGGTCGCGCGCGTCTATCGCCGCGTGGTCGTCAGCGGCGATGGCTCGCGACTGATCGGCGGAACATTGGTCGGCGACACCCACGACTACCGGCCCTTGTTGATGAAGATGCGCTCGCAGATCGACATCACCAACGCGTCGGCGGCGCTCGCGTTGCCGGCCGGCTTGGACCGCGCCGGCACGGACGAGGGCGGAGTGGGCGATCTCCCGGCGACGGCGCAGGTCTGTTCCTGCAACAACGTCGATAAAGCGGCACTGGTTGCCGCGATCGACGGCGGAGCGCACGACGTCGCGTCGATCAAATCGGCGACGCGCGCGGGAACGGGATGCGGCGGTTGTGCGCCGATGATCGGCGGCCTGTTGAGCGCGCGGCTACAGGAGCTCGGTCACGAGGTTGACCAAGGCCTGTGCGAGCACTTCGAGCTCAATCGTCAGCAACTCGAAGATGCCATCCGTGCCGGCGAGATACGCGATTTCCCGACACTGCTCGAGCGCTGTGGTCGCGGCGGTTCCGGTTGCGAGATCTGCAAACCGGTCGCGGCGAGTATCTTCGCATCCACGTGGAACGACCACGTTCTCGACCCCGCGCTTGTCGGCTTGCAGGATACCAACGACCGGTTTCTCGCCAATCTTCAGAAGGACGGCACCTATTCGGTGATTCCGCGAGTCCCGGCAGGCGAGATCACGCCGCAACAGCTGATGACGATCGCGCGGGTGGCCGAAGAGTACGATCTGTACACGAAGATCACGGGAGGCCAACGCATCGACATGTTCGGCGCACGCGTCGATCAATTGCCTGACATCTGGCGCGCGCTGACCGACGCCGGCTTCGAATCGGGACACGCCTACGGAAAGGCCGTGCGCACGGTGAAGAGCTGTGTAGGGTCGACCTGGTGTCGATTCGGCGTTCAGGATTCCGTCGGCCTCGCCGTTCGCATCGAAGAACGTTACAAGGGGATTCGTGCTCCGCACAAGCTCAAGCTCGCAGTCTCAGGGTGCACGCGTGAGTGTGCCGAGGCGCAAGGCAAGGACGTCGGCATCATCGCGACGGAGAACGGTTACAATCTCTACGTCTGCGGCAACGGCGGTATGCGACCGCGTCACGCCGATCTGCTGGCGGTGGATCTGGACGAGGCGACACTGATTCGCTACGTCGATAGGTTCCTCGCGTTCTATATACGTACCGCGGATCGTCTACAGCGCACGTCGGTGTGGCTGGAGAACTTGGAAGGTGGACTCGACTATCTTCGCAAGGTCGTCGTGGACGACTACCTCGGCATCGCCGACGAGCTGGAAGCACATCTTCAATCGCTGGTAGGAAGCTACCGCTGCGAATGGAAACAAACTCTGGAAGACCCGGACAAGCTTGCCCTGTTTCGGACGTTCGTCAACGACGACGCGACCGACCCCGCGCCACTGTATGTGCGGGAACGTGGGCAGAGGCGCCCCCTTTTCGAAGCCGAGAAGGTCTAGGCCGCAGGCCCGTCCGATTGTAGTACCTATCCGGCGCCCGATGGCGCGTGCCGACCGTCCCAAAAAATAGGAGCGAACCATGTCGATCAACAACGGCACGGCGCGGTGCGAGCAGTGGCAATACGTCTGTGCGATCCAAGCCATCCCGGAGTCCGCAGGCGTCGCCGCGCTGGTGGCCGGCACGCAGCTGGCGATTTTCCGAGTCGGTGAGCGTGTTTACGCACTCGACAATTACGACCCCTTCTCCGGTGCGAACGTAATTTCCCGCGGCATCGTGGGGGACCGTGCCGGCACACCCAAGGTCGCCAGCCCGGTGTATAAGCAATCATTTTCGCTTGAGAATGGAGCGTGTTTGGACGATGAGGCCGTTCAACTGCGGGTATGGGCCGTGCGAACGGTCAACGGCGCAGTGGAGGTTTTTGCATGAATCGATCCGTTCGCTCGCTGGCGGCATTCGCCGTCCTGTTTACCCCCCTGCTTACGCTCGTGTTTGCGATCAAAGCGCCATCGGTCGCGTTTGCTGCCGAACGCACGCCGGGCATCGCCCTGGAAGAACTCCACGGGCGTATTCATCTCGATTCGAGGCTGCGTTTCGAACTCGCAGATATCGACGGCGCAGACTTTTCGACCGCGTTCACTCTGCGCACGCGGCTGGGCTTCGGCACCGACGCTTGGAACGGCCTATCGGCATACATCGAGATGGAGAACGTCGCGACGCCCGACGACGACACCTATTTCGACGGCGCGTCGACGCCCAACGGCGAGTCTTTGATTGCGGATCCTCGCGATACCGAACTCAACCGGGCGTTCATCAAGTACGACGGCGGCGAAGAACTGCCGCTCGAGTTCATCGGCTATCGCCAGCGCATCACCTTCGATGATCACCGCTTCATCGGGAACGTAGGTTGGCGGGCCAACGAGCAGACCTACGATGCGGCGCTGTTGCGCAGCTCGGTCGGCGTCGAAGATCTCATGCTGACTTACGCCTACGTCTGGGAAGTGCATCGCATCTTCGGCGATCAGGGCGGCGCTGCGACTCGAGACTTCGAAGACGCCAAGACGCATCTCATCAACATGGCCTTCAACCGCTTCGCTGCTGCGAAGATCTCGGCATTCATCTATCTGATGGACTTCGAAGACAGTCCCGGCAACTCGAGCAATACGTTCGGGTTTCGCGTCAGCGGCCAGCCGCAGGTCTCCGACGACGTCAGCGTCGAGTATCAAGCGTCCTACGCCCGACAGACGGACGCCGGCGACAATCCCGTTGGCTACGATGCCAACTACTACTTCGTCGATGCCGCCGTCGGTGCGAAGGGGCTGGGCAAGTTCGGTGTGGGCTATGAAGTGCTCGGAAGTGACGACGGTCTGGCGCGGTTCGTCACGCCGTTGGCGACGGGTCACAAGTTCAACGGTTTCGCGGACGTGTTCCTGAACAACGGCGACGTAGACGGTCTGCGCGATCTGTATGCCTACTACGCACCGCCGCTGCCGTGTGGTCTCAATGGTAAGCTCATCTATCACTCTTTCGAGAACGACGACGGAGGCAACTATCTCGGCAACGAGCTAGACGCCGTTGTTGCGAAGCAAGTGAACGATCACGTCAAGGTTATCGGCAAGGTGGCATGGTTCGACGGGACCGGCTCGAACGATCCGGCGGATCGCGTTCGAGCCTCGTTGGAGGCGAATTTGCTGTACTGACGAGCGCGCGCGATGTGAACACTCACCTGCGCGTGCATCGAACGCATGCACTGCACGCGAGTTGTTCACATCGCGCAGCCGCTCCGCTGCGGATCGGCGCGATTGCTGCGCCTTTACCGCATCCGAAACCGGCGCCGGTTCTGGCACGCCGGTTGCACTCCCACTTAGAGCCGTGTCGCATCCGCGACACCGGCTTCGACAATTCCATCGCGCATCGATGACGATGCGTGGCCGGACAAGGGCGTCCGAACGACACTTGGTAACCGCGGTCTCGATCCGACCGGGAGTGACGACGATGCCCTACCGATACAAACCCAATCTCCGCCGCTGTCTTACCGCAGCCTTCTTCGCGATGGCGGCGGCCGTCATAGCGAATCCGCAGCCGCTACTGGCCGCGCCGCCTTCGGGCGAGAAAGTATATTCGGAATTGGAAAAGGAAGCGCTGCGTTTCGGCTTCATCAAACTCACCGATTGCGCACCGATCGTGATGGCCAAGGAGAAAGGATTCTTCGAAGAAGAAGGGCTTCAGGTCGAGGTGATCGCGCAACCGAACTGGAAAACGCTTCTCGACAACGTCGTGTCGGGAGAACTCGACGGCGCGCACATGCTTTCAGGACAGCCGCTGGCGGCAACGATCGGCTTCGGCACCAAGGCGCACATCATCACACCGTTCACGATGGACCTGAATGGCAATGGGATCACGGTATCGAACTCGATCTGGGAGCAGATGCAGAGCAACGATCCCGCGCTCGATGCGCCGCAGCCCAAACACCCCATAACGGCCGAGGCGCTCAAACCCATCGTCGCCGACAAACTCGCCGCCGGCGAAAAGCTCCAGATGGGCATGGTGTTCCCCGTATCGACCCACAACTACGAGCTGCGCTACTGGCTCGCGTCGGCGGGGATTCACCCAGGCATGTATACGAAGTCGGATATCGGCGGCCGTACGGATGCCGAAGTCGAGTTGAGTGTTACGCCGCCTCCGATGATGCCGGCTACTCTCGAAGCGGGAAACATCCAGGGCTACTGCGTCGGTGAACCTTGGAATCAGCAGGCCGTTGCGAAAGGCATCGGCGTGCCGGTCACGACGAACTACGACATCTGGAAGAACAACCCCGAGAAGGTATTCGGGATCACGAAGAGATGGGCGGACGATCATCCTGGGACGACGGTCGCTGTCGTCAAAGCGCTTATTCGTGCGGGCAAGTGGCTCGACCAAACCGATGCCGACGGAGCCTTCGTCAACCGTGAAGAAGCGGCTCGTATTCTCTCCAGAACCGACTATGTGGGCGCCGACTTCGAGGTGATCAAGAACTCGATGACCGGCTACTTCTACTTTCAAAAATCCGACAAGCGCGCGATGCCGGACTTCAACGTGTTCTTCCGTCACCAGTGTACGTACCCGTGGTACTCCGACGGCATCTGGTTCCTCACGCAGATGCGGCGCTGGGGACAGATCTCGGAATCCAAGCCTGCGTCTTGGTACCTGGACGTCGCGAAAAAGGTTTACCGGCCCGACATCTACGAAGCCGCCGCGCGCGTGCTGGTGACCGAGGGCTATCTCGAGGAAGGCGACGTGCCGTTCGGAAGCGACGGCTTCAAGCCCGAGACCGACGAATTCATAGACGGTATCGCGTATGACGGCCGGAAACCGATCGAGTACATCCGTGCGCACGAGATCGGCAACAAGGATCCCGTCGATCTCGCGGCCCGATAGCGAAGACGAGGAGCGCGATGAAGTACAAGATACTCAAGGCGATCGATGTTTCGGGGCTTACGTTCTTGGCCCCCATCGTGCGGCTGGCGACGGGTGAAGAACCGGACGTCCAGATCCGCGCGATCATGCAGATGATCGTCGTGCCCATCGTTGCGTTCGCCGTTTTCGTCGGACTCTGGTCGCAACTTGCACCTCGGCACAAGACGAAGTCGGGCGAGGTGCCGACGCCGGCCGTGGTCTGGGATGCGGCACAAGGAATCTGGACCTTTCACGCGCGCGAAGGAGATAAGGAGACGGCATACGTTCTCGCGGGGGAGCAGCGCGAAAGCGCGCTCATGGCGGCGAAAGATCGTCTGGCTGAAATTGATCCGCTGACCGAGTTGGCCGACCGCCAGGTTGCCGATGCTGAGCAGGAAAAATCCGCCCAGGTCGCTGAGCTCACCGCCCCGTTGCGAACAAAACTGGCTGTGGTCAGCGAACGGTACGGCGCAGATCAGGCTGCGCGCAAAGCGCGGTGGATGGAGCGCGCCGATCGGACCGCCGTCTCCGATACCGACGCCCGCTTGGCGTTGCTCGGCGCATGGAATGAGCACGATCTGCGCACGCGTGAAGAACGTGAGGAACTCAAGAATCTGCGAGCGGAAATCGATACGGTCGGTGCGCAGGCGTTCCCCGCGCTTTCGGCCGCGCAGAAAGCTCAGACGGCGATCGCTGAAGAGCGGCAGTTTTTGCGAAAGCGCATCGAGGTGTTGACCGCTTACAACCGCAACGAGAAGGCGAGGGCGGGGGAACAGCAACTGGCCGACCTTCGTTCGAAGTATTTGCAGGCCGACGGTGGCGCGGCGATGGCCGGTTTGGCGGCGAACATCGCGAGAACCCGGACACGCGTAGAGTCGATCCGTGAGTCCAACTACGCACGTCCCTATACGCTACCGATGCAGATACTACGCAGCCTGCTCTGCGTTTTCGTCGGCTTTTTGCTGGGATCGCTAATCGCGATCCCGATTGGAATTCTCTGCGGACTCAGTCCGACTTTCATGGCGGCGATGATGCCGTTCATTGCACTGTTCAAGCCCGTGTCTCCGATCGTGTGGTTGCCGATCGCTCTCATCGTGGTTGGAGGATTCATCCCGGATCCCGACGACCATTGGCTCATCAATGGGTTTGCCGGTTTGCCGCTCGTCGGCTGGATGAAGATCAACCCGGCATTCCTGGCGTCTGCGATTACGGTCGCACTGTGCTCGATGTGGGCGACGATGGTGAACACGGCGCTGGGCGTCGCGTCGATCGACGACGATCACACGAACGTCGCGCGCATGTTGCGGCTCAGCGCGCGCGAACGGCTGTTTCGCATCGTACTTCCGTCGGCACTGCCGTTGATTTTTGCCGGACTTCGAATTTCGCTGAGCGTGGGGTGGATGGTCCTCATTGCCGCCGAACTGCTTTCTTCGAGCGAAGGCATCGGCAAGTACGTCTGGGACATGTTCAACAACGGCGCGTCCGATTCTTTCGCGAAAATGTTCGTGGTCGTCTTCGTCGTCGGATCGATCGGGCTGGCGCTCGATCGAATCATGATCGTGTTTCAACGGCTGGTGAGCTTCGACGGCGCACCGACGGCGATCTAGGCGAGAAACCAATGGCGTATCTAGAGCTGGCAAAAGTATCGAAGGGGTTCGGTCCGCCCTCGCAGCGGACCGCAGTGTTGGCGGACGTCGAACTCGCTGTCGATGAGAACGAGTTCGTCGCGATCCTCGGATTTTCGGGAAGCGGCAAGAGCACGCTCGTCGGGATTCTCGCCGGGCTGATCGATCCTGACGAAGGCGACGTGATGCTCGCGAACAAGGTCGTGGTTGATCCCGGGCCGGAGCGCGGCGTCATGTTTCAGAACTACTCATTGCTGCCGTGGCTGACCGTAGAAGGGAACATTGCGCTCGCGGTGCGCAAAGTGATGCCCGGCCTATCGAGGGTCGAGCGCGCCGAGTACGTGCAGCGCTACGTGGACATGGTCAATCTCACCGGATCGGAGGCGAAATGTCCCGATGAACTCTCCGGTGGCATGCGACAGCGCGCCTCGCTCGCTCGAACGTTGGCGATGCGTCCGAACGTATTGCTACTCGACGAACCGCTTTCCGCTCTCGATGCGCTTACGCGTGCCAACTTGCAAGACGAGATCGTGCGTATCTGGGAAGAAGACAAACGCACGGTCGTGATGATCACCAACGACGTCGATGAAGCCGCGTTGATGGCGGATCGCATTATCGTCTTGACGCCGGGGCCTCGCGCGACACTAGGACCGTCATTCGACGTCGATCTGCCGCGCCCGCGTGATCGTGCCGGCCTCAATAGGGATCGTCGGTTTCAGGCGTTACGCAAGCGGATCACCGGCTACATGCTCAACTTCACCAAAACCCAAGCGGGCGATGAAGCGCGATCGAGGCGGCGAATGCCGGCGATTGAACCGCGCGTATTCGAGGCGGCTTAGGAAACATCATGACGCCCGAGGACAGAACGCCCGACGACAAATTCGTAGAGATCTCCGGACTGACCAAAGCGTATCCGAACCCCTACGGTGACGACGTCGTCGTCGTTTCGGACTTCAACCTGACGATCAAACGCGGCGAGATCGTCTCGCTCATCGGACATTCGGGCTGTGGCAAATCGACCGTGCTGACGATGGTAGCCGGTCTCAATGCGACCAGCGGCGGCGGCATCGTGGTCGATGGGCGAGAGGTAGCCGGCCCCGGACCCGACCGTGCCGTCGTGTTCCAAGCGCCATGCCTACTGCCGTGGATGACTGCGTTCGGCAACGTGCTTCTTGGCGTGCGCAACGTCTATCCACACGCCGACGTCGAGGAACGCCGAGACATGGTCGAGTACTGCCTCGAAGCGGTCGGTCTCGCCGACGCGATGCACAAACGACCGTGCGAGCTGTCGGGTGGTATGCAGCAGCGCGTAGGAGTCGCCCGAGCGATTGCGCTCAAGCCGAAACTCTTACTGCTCGACGAGCCGTTCGGCCGTCTCGACTCGCTTACGCGTATGCAGCTTCAGGATGTCGTCTTGCGCACGCTCGACGAACACGCGATCACGACGATGATCGTCACGCACGACGTGGACGAAGCCGTCTTCATGTGCGATCGCGTCTGTATGATGACGACGGGGCCTAACGCACGCGTCGGTCGATTGCTGGATATCCCGTTCCAGCGGCCGCGGCGCCGAGACGAGGTGATCGAGAGTCCTGAGTATTTCGAGCTGCGCGCGCAATTACTCGAGTTCCTCGCCGCGCAGGAGCACGCGACCGTTGCGTCGCGCGCCGACGCAGACGATCCGCAACAATGCGCAGCGGCATAGGACGTAGTCCTCGACTGACCGCCGGATGCGCGGTTCCTTCTCGCGGAATTCAGACTAGCAGAGTCTCTTTGACTGACGGTCGTTCGTTCAGTTGCGTCGCCCAGCGCGCGACGTGCTTGCGGTCGGCGAGATCGTCGGCCAGGCCTACGCGGTCTAGTAGAGTGACCAATGGCGCGTAGCACACGTCGGCGAGTGAGAAGTCTTCGACCAACCATTCGCGTCCCTCGAGCCGTGCGTCGAGTACATCGAGGTGCATACACAATTCGCCGCGCCCCTCGGCGACCGATTCCGGTGTCGATTGAAGGCCGGGCAGGTGCGGAGCCATCCATTTCTTCCAAGCCGGCGGCCAGTAGTCGGTGCTCCAGCACATGTATTGCCGCACCGTCGCGCGCAGCGCGATATCGGTGGGCATGAGCGCGGGTTCGGGGTGTCGTTCCTCGAGATATTCGAGGATCGCGATCGATTCGGCGACGACCAGACCGTCGTCTTCGAGAACCGGGATCTGGCCGAACGGATTGAGCGCGAGAAACTCCGGACTGCGCTCGATTGACGAGTACACATCGACGGATTCTTCGTCGTAGGCGATGCCCTTCTCGTGCAGCGCGATGCGAACGCGCCACGGAATCAGCGATAAGGAATGCCAGTAAAGTTTCATCGGTAGTCCGACGCGCTATGCGCGCGGCGCTTCGGCTTCGAACTCGACGCGCAGGCGATCGGGACCGCGAAACGCGAGGCCTACGATCTGTCCACTTTCTTGCGGTGCGAGTCGCAGGCTTCGCAGCCGTTCGAACAGAGTGCTCAGACCCACGGTCGCTTCGAGATATGCGAGACGAGATCCTGCGCAGTAGTGGCGTCCGAGACCGAAGGCGACGTGCTCGTTCGGCGTTCGTTCGATGTCGAAGCGGTCCGGGTCGTCGAACTGACGTTCGTCGCGGTTCGCGGCGCCGAGCGCCACGACCAGGCTCGCGCCCTCCGGAAGCTCTACACCGCCGACCGACGTGGCTTCGGTGGTCTCACGCATCACCATCTGCACCGGAGATTCCCATCGAAGCGTTTCGTTGATTGCGCTGAGCAAGGCCGAGTTCGACTCGCGTGCTCGGTTGAACTGGTCCGGATGCGTGAGCAGCGCCGAGATACAGCTGCCAATGACGTGATAGGTGGTTTCCGCACCGGCAACCACGAGTAGCCGCAGGAAGCTCGCGATTTCCTCGTCGGCGAGCCCGACGCCGTCGACTTCCGCGTGCGCCAAGCGGCTGATCAGGTCACCGGTCGGAGTCGTCCGACGCTCATGCACGACCGGCATCAGGTATTCGCCCATCGCGGCCGCGGCGTCGAGCGCGCCCGCCGGATCGGCGCCCACGCGTGTGAATGAGCTCGCCCATTTGTGAAGGCGGTCGTGATCGGCGCGCGGGATTCCCAATATTTCGAAGAACACGCGAAGCGGATAGGTGAACGAGAATTGCTTTACGAGATCCGCATGGCCATCGCCGATGAACTCGTCGATGATTTCGTCGGCGATCTCTCTGGCGCGAACCTGTAGGTCTCCACGCAACGCGCGAGGAGACAGGGCCGGCGATATGAGGTTTCGATGGAGGTCATGTTCCTTGCCGTCCATCTGAACGATCGTGCGTCCCATGATGATGCCGATGCCGTCCTCGTTGGCTCGGCTGGAGAAGCGCGCATCGTCGTGTAGCACAGTGCGCACGTCGTCGTAGCGCGTGATCAGGTAGCTCACATTCATGAGCGTCTGTAAGAGACAGGGGCCGTCCTCCGAGCGAATGCGCGCGTAGGCCGGGTAGGGATTCGGTACCGGGTCGACTTCGGTACCGCCGAACAATTCGATGGCGGTGCGAATCGGCGCAGACATCAGTCGTCCGGTTGTGCGACGGGTGCGCAGGTAGCGCAGGTAGCGGATGCGGCGGATGCGGCGGATGCAACTTTGGGCAGCACAAGTTCGATCTGACCGCCTGGGGCGGCTTACGTCAATCGCAGAGTGTGATGTAACGCTCTCCGACTTTAGTCGGATGTGTTGCGGAGCTTCATGTGGAGTCGTCGCGTCTAGGCGACTCGCGAGGCTCGCGCGTCTAAGCAACTCGCGAGGCTCTCGCGTCTAAGCAACTCGCGAGGCTCTCGCCTCGACTGCCTCCAGTTCGACCATCACGCCGTTGAGGATTGATTGACCGACGAGTGGTTCGACCTCCGAGTCGTCGCACCAATCGTTCATCGAAACGCCTGGGCGTTCGCCGGCCACTCGTTGCCAAGGCGCGCTCGGCGCGTGCCCCCAGCCGTGCGGCATGCATACGACGCCGGGTGCGACCTCGTCGGTGACGCGAATAGGGATCTCGCCGGTATGGATTCGGCTCTTGAGGAGCCCCGGTTTGCCATCGACCAGACCGAGGCGCTCGGCATCGTCCGGATGCACGTAGAGCACACAGCGCTCCCGGCCGCTGACGAGCGATGGGACGTTGTGCATCCAAGAATTGTTGGTGCGCAGTTCACGGCGGCCGATCAGCATGAGACCGCCGTCGTTCGATCGCACCGACTGCGCGCGCGATGCGAGTTCGGCGGTAAGCGTTCGTACGGCCTCGGCGAACAGTGCGTCTCCAATTTGGACGCGTTTGCTCTTGTTGAGTAAGCGCCGGGTCACGCCGGGCTCGAGCGCGCCGAGGTCTACACCGTGCGGATGCGCGGCGAGTTTCGCGAGACTGAGTCCTTTGCTCCACGGTAGGAACTTGTCGCCGTAGGTTCCCGTTCGAAGCAGCAGGTCGACAAAGGAGTAGGGCGTCCAGCGGTAACCGAAGCGCCTCGCGACGGCGAGTGCGGCGTCGAGCGGTTTGATTCCCGTAGGACCGCCGCCGAGCCTCTCGATCAGCGCCAGCAAGATCTGCCAGTCGGCGCGTTCGTTCTCGCCGCGCTCGACCACCGCCGGCGACCAGCCCGTCGTGTTGCGCACGCTGAACTGCGGGAAGAAGACATCGACATGTTGGTCGGCCAAGCACCAGGCCGGCGGCAAAATTACGTTGGCGTGGCGTGTGGTCTCGTTCACGTACAGGTCGATCGACACCATGAAGTCGAGTTTCGCGAAGCCGCGATCCAGGCGCGGCCCGTTCGGCGCCGACAGCACGGGGTTGCCGGCGAAAGTAACCATCGCACGGACCTGACCCTCGCCCGGTGTTTCCATTTCGTCGGCCAATGTTGCGGTCGGTAGATCGCCGAGGGTTTCGGGGAGTCCGCGTACGCGAGATTTCCAGCGAGCGTGACCGTCCATGCCGGGCATGCGCGTGAGTCGCGTTGAATCGATGGCGGGCGTCGTGAACATGGCGCCGCCCACCTCGCCGAGGCGTCCGGCGACGAGATTGAGAAGGTCGTTGGCATAGGTCGCGAGCCTGCCGTTTCGTGAATTGCAGATTCCAACGCGCGAATAAGCTACCGACGTCGGCGCATTGACGAACTCGAGTGCGAGGCGCTCGATGACCGCGCGCGCAATGCCCGTCGAGCGCGACACGTCGTCCAGATCGATGTCGGCGAGGGCCTGCGCGATGACCTCCCAACCGTCCGCGAGCTCGTCGATCTTTGCTCGCGCTGCGCGATGGCTGCGTACTATGTGAGCCGCCATGCCGAGCAGCAACTCGGCATCGGTACCCGGTCGAATCGCGATGTGTTCGTCGGCGACGTCGGCGGTTTCCGTGCGGCGCGGATCGACGACGACCATGGTGCCGCCACGTTCCTGTAACGCTCGAATGCGCGCGCGCATGTTCGGCGCCGTCATCGCACTGCCGTTGGATATGATCGGATTCGCGCCGAGGCACAAGAAGTAGTCGGTGCGATCGATGTCGGGCACGGGCACGACGAACGACGATCCATACAGGTGATAGGACGTCGCGAAGCGTGGACTCGTGTCTTGCGAGCCGGCGCTGTAACAGTTGCGCGTGTCGAGCGTGTCGATCAGCGCCTGGCGCAATAGGATCGCGCCGGTGTTGTGGATGACGGGATTGCCGATGTAACAGCCGACGGAGTTGCGACCGTGAGCCTGTTTCGTGCGCGCAAGCCCTTCGGCAGCACGATCGAGTGCTTCTTCCCACGACGCCGGCTCCAGTTCGCCGGCGGCGTTGCGCACCATGGGCGTCCGCAATCGATCCGGGTCGTGGTGAAGTTCGCCGATCGCGACGCCCTTCGGACAGATGTAGCCGTGCGAAAGGACATCGTCTTCGTCGCCGCGTACGCGCACGACGCGATTGTCCTCGACGTCAATCGTGAGTCCGCAGTGGGCCTCGCACAAGGTGCATGATCTGTGGAACGTCTTCGTCGTCGTGGCGCGCATGCTCATTCCTTCATTTCCTCCTGAGCCAGGGAATACAAGAGATTGGTGCATGAATGGACCTATTGAAAGATCCAAAACGGGTCTTTCTGTAGGTCCAATTATTGGCTACGGTGGCGGCCATGCTGATGGAACTCGATGGCACCGGCCCTTTGTATCGACAGGTGTATCGCTGTGTTCGCCGCGCGATCCTCAACGGCACGTTGCAGCCGGGTGCGCGTTTGCCGGCGACCCGCGCGGTGGCCGGCGATATCGGTGTGTCGCGCAACACCGTCTTGCTCGCGTTCGAGCAGCTCACGGTGGAAGGCTATGTGACTGCGACCACGGGGTCCGGCACGTATGTCGCCGACACGCTGCCCGACGCGACGATTGCCGTGGGCGGTTCTCACAACGGCGCGCGCGCGGGGAGCGCCGCAGACACCCAGGTCGGTGCCGACGACTTATCGACGGAACCCGCTGAACTACGAGTATCGGCCGCTGCGCGCCGTCTCGAAGATCTTGCGCCGCGCGCTGAGCGCTTGTCGTGGGCACTGGGCAGCCGAGCGCCGATCTGCGATTTCCGATACGGCACACCCGCGTTCGACGAAGTACCGATGGAAACCTGGTCGCGGCTGGTCGGGCGCCGCATGCGTGCGGCATCGCTCGCGCGCCTCACCTACAGCCCACCCGGAGGCGTGCCGGAACTCCGCTCCGCACTGTCGGCTTACCTGCGTCGCTCGCGTGGTGTGCGCTGCGATCCGGATCAAGTGTTCGTCACGCGCGGCACCCAGCAAGCCGTCAATCTGGTTGCTGACGTGTTGCTCGATCCGGCAGACAGAGTTGCGATCGAGGAACCGCACTACTTCGGTTTCGAACTGCCTCTGTCGGCTAGAGGAACCGAGTTGGTGCGAATACCCACCGACGAGTCCGGCTTGATGGTCGAAGCGCTCGAGTCCGTCGATCCGGTTCGCCTGATCTGCGTGACTCCCTCGCATCAGTTCCCGTCCGGGTCGCTGATGCCGCTATCGCGGCGCTTGGAACTGCTGTCGGCGGCTGATCGCATGAACGCGGCGATTCTCGAGGACGACTACGACAGTGAGTTCCGCTACGACGGTCGTCCCGTCGAGTGTCTGCAGGGGCTCGATCGGACGTCGCGCGTGATCTACGCGGGCAGTGCCTCCAAGCTGATGTTTCCATCCATGAGGATCGGCTGGCTGGTCGCACCGCCACAGCTCAAAGACGCGTTCACTCGCGCCATTGCAGTAGCCGATACCGGATCGGCAACCATCGAACAGTTGGCGTTTGCGGACTTCGTCGCCGGCGGCCATCTCGAGCGCCACCTTCGCCGCACGCGGGTCAAGAATGCCGAACGACGCGACGCCTTGCTCGGCGCCGTTGAGCGATACTTTGGGCCGCGTGCGCGCGTGAGCGGCGCGGAAGCCGGTGTTCACGTGATCGTGTGGCTCGAAGGCGTGGCGGGGGCCTACGCTCCGGCGATTAGAACCGCCTGCCGTGCGCGCGGGGTAGCGGTCTATCCGATCGGTGCCTACTTCGACAAGCGCCCTGATACGGCCGGTTTCCTTCTCGGTTATGCATCGCCGCGCACCGACGAGATTGACGAGGGTATCCGCGTGTTTGCCGAGGAGGCCGCGCAGGCCGGCTCATGACTCCCCATTAGGGTGGGAATGCACCCTCGGTCGCGCACTGTGTCTTCACTGCGCGCGGATTTCCCATTGTGGTTCGTAGGGGTCAGACAGTAGACTGGTACGACACAGTCCTCATTTCTCATTTCAGTGGAGCGAAACATGTCGAAGATATTTTTGCCGTCGGCCAAGTGCTGGGCGGTTCTCACGGCCGCTTTTGCGGCCTTCGTTTTTGCAGGGCCTGCCGACGCCCAGATCAAAGATACGGGTCTATACCTGAGCGTGATTCCGCCGGGGCAGAACGGCTATCTCGATGCCGTCGAGGGGCTCGAGTTCCTTTCGTCGGGCGCGTTGCCGCCACACACGGAAGATCAAAGTGCACTGTACTCAGCGTTGAGCACGGCGCCTCCCGGCATCGCCGACATCGACCTGCTCAACTATTTCAAGGAACAGCCGATGGGCCCCGGCGAAACGGCCGTGAGCGTGATTCCCGCCCAATCCGGCCTCAGCATCACGCGCGACGCGTGGGGCGTTCCGTACATCAAGGCCGCCAATCGCCAAAAGCTGATGTTCGGAATCGGTTACGCGCAGGCACTCGACCGACTCTTCGCCATGGATCTGCTGCGTCGTTCGGGGCGCGGCCGCGTCTCCGAGTTCGTTGGACCGTTGGCATTTGCGCTCGATCAAGACGAGTCGCTCTACCAGTTCGCCGGTTACGATGACGCCGATCTCGAGGTGCAATACGATACGTTGGTCACTGAGGGCGGCGGTCGTGGCCGCCGCGTCGATCGCGACATCGAGTGGTTTATCGAAGGCGTCAACGCCGTCGTTACGCTGTTCAATCAGTTTCCCGGCCTCACGCCCGCCGAATACACCGGTCTCGGGCTGACGCCGATCGAACCCTGGCAGAAGATCGACATCCTCTCGGTAGCCGTTCAGCTCGAACAGCTGTTCGGCGCAGGCGGCGGCGGTGAGCATCGCAACTCGCTTCTTCTCCAGAAGCTGCAGACGGCCTACGGCGCAACCGATGGCCGTGCGCTGTACGACGATCTTCGCAACAAGGAAGAGGGCGACGCATCGACGACCACCGAGCAGTCGTTCCCGTTCCTGGTCCAGGGACCGATCGATCCGTCGTCGGTGGCTCACATCGACGTGGGCTCCGTCGTTCAAAATCCCTTCGTACAGATTACCGGCCCGTTGCCGCGTACCGAGAGCCCCGTTGTGGACTTCGGCGTGTTCCCGAAGCGTAACGAGGGCCATCCGGCGATGAGTAACTTCCTCGGCATTACTGCTTCGAACGCAGCCGGCGGTCATCCGATCGCAGTCATGGGGCCGCAGGCCGGCTACTTCATTCCTGAGATCCTCGTCGAGTACGGATTCGAAGGGGCGGGCATGAAGGCTCGCGGCGTCGCGCCTCTGGGCACGCCTTACGTCGTCCTCGGTCGCGGCCGCAGTTACGCATGGAGCGCGACCGCAGGCGGATCCGACAATACCGACGTGCGCGCCGAACTACTGTGCGAGCCGGGCGGCGGCGCGCCGACGATCATGTCGACGAACTACATGTTTGACGGCCAATGCACTCCGATGTTCGTGCGCACCGATACCTGGTGTTCGGGCAATCCCACTTTCTGTGCGATGAACCCCGACAACGTGACCGCGGTCGTCGAGCGTACGAATCACGGTCTCGTGTTTGCGCGTGCGACGGTGGGTGGGCAGCCGGTGGCATTGGCCAAGCAGCGCGCGAACTTCTTTCGCGAAGGCGAGAACGCAATCGTCTTTACGCGCGTGAATCGCAAGACCCGCACGGCCAAGTCTTTCGCGCGCGCGATGGCGGGTGCACCCGGCAGCTTCAACTGGCTGTACGTCAATCAAGACGAGATCTCGTTCTACCACAGCGGCGTCTTTCCCATCCGTGCAGACGGTGTCGACTACGACATGCCGAGCTGGGGCACGGGCGAATGGGAGTGGACCGGTGAAGTGGATCGACGCGACAAGCCGCAGGAGATCGATCCCGCGAAGGGCTTCTTCACGTCGTGGAACAACAAGCCGGCGAAGGATTGGTCGGCCGCTGATTCGAACTATTCCTACATGGCCACCCACCGCGTGGATTCTCTCGATGATCGTCTCGAGGCACGTATCAGCGGTGGGCCGATCAGTGTCGGCGAAATGGTCGAGATGATGGGCGACGCGGCGCATGTCGATCTGCGCGGCGCACAAGTGCTGCCGCTCGCGCTGCAGATCATCGGCGCCGAGCCCTCGCTTGCCGCCGAACTCACGATTTTGAGCGATTGGGTGACGGCCGGCGCGTTCCGTAGAGACCGAGACGGAAACGGCGTGTACGACAACACCAACGCCGTTGCGATCATGGACGAGTGGTTCGAGCGCATGATCCACGCTTCGTTCGATGCCCAGCTCGGTCCGTTCTACGGCGATATTCCGCAGGGCTTCGACAACAAGCCGGGACCGGTCGGCTCAGCCTACCAGGGCGGCTACTACGGCCTGCTCACGAAGTCGTTCCGAACGGTGCTGGGAGATACTCCGGCGACTCCGCTGCAGTTCCTCCAGTGTGCCGACGGTACGCTCGCGGGTTGTCGCACGGCGCTCGTTACCAGTCTCAGCGATACGGTTGCCGAATTGACGACGCAGTTCTCATCGTCTGATCCCGCCGATTGGATTGCCGATCCGACCGTCGATCAGATCGAGTTCTCGGTGTTCGGTATTGCCGAAACGGATCCGATTCCTTGGCAGAACCGACCGACCTATCAGCAGGTCGTGCAAGTCGAGAGCAAGCGACCGCAATAGTCGGCCTTTCTCTCAACCGAGCCTGATGACCGCGCGCCCCGCCCTTAGTGCTGGGCGCGCGGTTTTGGTTTGGGTGCGTCGCGTGTCGGCTGCATGTGCACGCCAAAGCTACATCAAGCTATAGATCGCGCCGCCGAGGCCGCCCAAGACGAGCGCGACGTTGGCGAGAAAGCCCATCAGAAAACCGACGGTGCGGCTTTCGGGGTTCTTCACGTAGCCAACGTAGTAGACGGGCCTGCCGATCAGAAAGAGGACGCCGATAGCGGCACCGATCGTCGGGCTGACGACGTTCGAGAAAACCCAAAGCGCAGGCAGGAAGATTACCAGCTGTTCGAGCGTGTTCTGCTGAACCCGAAACATACACTCCCACACGGGGTCGCCCGACGTTGCCGGGGCGGGCACCCCGTACTTCTCGCGACCGAAGCCGACGCGTAACGTGAAAAACATATACTCGAGTAGTGCGAGTAAGGTGACGATGGCGGGTAGTTCCATAGTGGTCTCCGTGGGGGTTGCGCGGAGCAGCTTAGCTGCGCGGGCGTTCGTTACGCGAGTTGAGCGGCGCTCGCTTTCGTGCGTTGATAAAGAGTCTCCGGTGCGAGATCGGCACCGTTCGGCCATGCAATGGTTCCGCCCTCGATGAAGAAACGCGCGAAGTAGTCGATGTCCTTCAGGGGCTCGAACACGGGTCCGTCCAACCAGCATTCGAAATCAATAGTGCCTGCCAAGCCGTCGCTGAACTCAAGGTGAACCCTGTATTGCCCGCGGTGTTCGGCACGCGTGACTGTCGGCAGAAAATCCATACGGCCATGCTACTCCAACGGCTCAATTCGTTCGAGCGGCTCTCCGGAGCAGGCACGAACCCAGTTGTCCTCGAGCTGCGAACGGTGGGCGATGGCCCATTCGCCGATCAGCCGCAGCGCAGTGTGGTAACGGAGCGTACCGACCAGGATCTCCCCGCTCGTCGTGAACACGGCGCGTTGGCCCTGATACTCCGCGTGGAAGTGCGGAACTCCGTGGTCGCGGTAGTACATGCGTACGACGATTCCATAGAACGTCGAGATGACAGGCATCGAGCGACGCTAAGGCGGTTCGAGGCGGCTGCCTACGACGCGTCGGTTATGATCTTCCGGGTGGGCGCGATCACGCAGAAACTCAACCAGGGCGACCCATGGCTGCTGCGACGGCCAGCATATCGAATATGCCTTCGTACTCCGTCACGAGACCGTTCTCGTCGAACACATAGGTTGAAAATCCGCGATACGACGGCGCTGTCGCAGGCATGCCTTCTTGGCGCTCGTTCCAACCGAAGCACAGACGGTTTCCGTCGATGACCATCCACTCGGGCCGATTCGTTACGTTGGGCCAATGACGCGCCACTGCACGCAGGTTCTCTTTGCCCTTCACTGGTTCTGAAAGAGCCGAGTTCATGAAGGAGCAATCTTCGTGAAAGAGTTCGACGAACGCGTCTCGGTCGTCGCCGTTCATGAGCTCGCACAGTTTGGCGAAGATCGCCTCTATCTCATCTCGATCAAGCACTGTATTCAGGACTCTTTAGGTACGTCGCTGCAGATCGCCAAGCCAGACATCTTGAATCCAGGCCGAAAGGTCACACCATTCTTCCTGATTCGCACCATTGTGATCCCAGTACACGATCGCCCCGTCGGAACGCATGCAGAACCAGTTGCCGTTGTCTCCGCAGATTGGGAGCAGGTCGCGAGGCACACCGAACTCCCATGCATTGCGCACTGTCGACAACAGATCGATGTGAGAGTCCGGGGCCATCAGCACCAGCGGTTCGACGGTCCCTACAACGACATCGCTCGCCTCGAGCAGGTAGCGACGATAGTCGGAATGAAAGGCGATCCCGAGTTGGCGTTCAGCTGCATCGACGTCGGTGACGGTAGGTAGTCGAAGCGGTAAGGGGGCGCTTTCATTTCGACTGCGGAGAGCCGCGATCGTGTCGACTAATTGCGCCATGCTCGATCGGTTCCTGCGGGCATCCGTGGTCATTGGCTCGGATTCGTTCCCCAACCATCGAACTCGCAGTCGTGTTCGTAGCCAAGACGCGTCATTTCGATAGTCCAGTTCACTACGTTTTCAGCCTCCATCAGTATTGGTTTCGTCCATCCAGTTACTGTCGCTAGGACGGACTCGCCACCTGCCGATGGGCCAAGCTTGGCGCTGTAGTTCATGGTCCTGAGCGCACTAGCCAACGCTTGGGCTTTCATCGACGAGTTCGTGTGGAAAAAGTACTCGAGTTTCAACTCTGATTCCGTTGTAACGCCGTGCTCTCTCAGTTGCGCGACGGTTAGCGGAGACATTGCCATCTGCCGGGAAAGATTTGACTGAAATGCCGCCTTAGAAACGTGCTTGGTAACTTGGCCGTTGGCCTCTGATGCGCCGAAGATAAAGCTCAGGATGCCCACGAGCACCAGCTGTCCTACATATTCGCCATGACCGTTCGGCGTCGGCCAACTCCACTTAGCCGACCGAAGCAGTCGGGTTGTAACACGGTAGTTTCTGCAGATTGGCATCAAGGCTGTTTTACTTCGAAGAGTTGCGGTAACGCAACGGTTTCGTCCGATGCTCACTATGCGCACCGAACCGTCGGCCGTTAGACGCGCCGCCTATCATCCATCAGGCATTGACGGTGGTTCCGCGCGTACGAGATCTTACGTCGTGTCTCATCGTAGCCCGGCAACATCGCCGCCCGAACGGATCGAGCAGGCCATCTATCTGATCCGGGGTGACAAAGTCATTCTCGACCAGGACCTGGCAGCTCTCTACGGGGTTGAAACGAAAGTGCTTGTGCAGGCCGTCAAACGCAATTCCAATCGGTTTCCGCTCGACTTCATGTTCCAGCTATCCCAAGCGGAGTTCGCAGACTTGAAGTCACAAATTGTGACCTCAAGTTGGGGTGGAAGACGTTCCCGGCCATTCGCATTCACGGAGCAAGGCGTTGCGATGCTGTCGGGGGTTCTGCGCAGCGATCGCGCGGTCGCCGTCAACATAGAGATCATGAGAACATTTGTTCGACTTCGCCGTCTCCTACTCACGCATGGCGCGCTCGCCAAGAAGCTCGCGTCGATCGAGCGCAGATACGACGAGCAGTTCAAGGTCGTCTTCGACGCGATTCGACAGATCATGGAACCCGACGCGCCCTCAAAGCATCGCAGGATTGGATTCAGGCCGCGCGATGAATAGCAGTCGTCGAAGGCGAGCACCCGGGACTGGGGACCTCCTAAGATCGCCCCCGAGTTGCCCGGTCAGCTGTAGCGCCTTGTTAGGCCGCGCGCCCGCGCATCGGCTGCTCACGTGTTGGCCGGCTCCTCGTCACTTCAACTCGACGAGTATCTCACGATATCGGTTCGGCCCGACGTTCTTCGCGTCATGGGTTGCCGGTACTCGGATGCCGCTGAAGATAAGTTCGTCGCCATCGAGGGCGAGGTAGTGCGTGCTGCCCGAAGGGAACTCGAGTTCACCGAGCGAATTGCCGTCGGCGTCGATCGTATCCAATACGGAACCCTCTAAGACATGAAAGAAGTACTCATGTTTGTGGGTGTGGACTCCGGTGCTTTCGCCGGGTTCTAGGGACATCTCCCAAACGATTACCTTTTCGTTTTCGAAGAGCTTTTTGGACGCTACGTCAGGCATACCTGTCCTCCCGTTGCCTCTTCACCCAGCCGTGTCCGAGTGTCGTGCCGATACGTCTGGATCGGGTTTCAGCTGCAAGCCCTAGTTGAGCGCCTCGCGCTCCAGCCTACCGAGCAAGAGAAAGATCGCCCCGCAGACCGAGGCGCCGTAGATCAACACTGACGAGAGCGTAGACGTGAACTCGTAGGTGTCTTGGGCGGAGAAGAGGAAATGCAAGAGTCCGTGCAGTACCAAGAAGCCGCCGGCTACGGCTCTCGCGCGTCCACGAACAGCGGGATTGAGGCTCGCAACAAATGCGATGACGATGGCGAACAACGGAACATGCGCAACCACGAAGGCCAGCTCGCCGGCAGACTCTGATAGAGCGGCGAGACCCGGCAACACCCGCCACTCATGGTTGGGCATGGCGTCGAGCTCGTGCGTGAACAGTAGGCCCAGACCGAGGTAGAAGATCGCGTTCGTCATGTTGCCTAACATTAGTGTCGTGATTCGCACAGCCACTAGGGTACTGCGATCTTCGAGGTACGTCGAAACATCTTCCGCAACGGCTTGTCGCTCGAAGCTCCCGGCGATGCTAATCCTAGCGCATGTATTCGGGGATCGATCTCGACAGGCTCGCCAAGAGCGCAAGAAAACGGACGGGCTTGGACGATTTCGGCGCCGGCGATTGGCGCGGTGCGCTGAGCCCGTTGCTGCTGGCAGCCCGAGAAGAAGCACGACTGAGTGCGATGGGGGAGGCGATCCTTCGGATGCGCGTCGTCGAACGGCTCTCCAATCGGCTTCAGATCGAGCACTGGCTGAAGGCTCATCCCGAAGTACACGATATCGAGATTGAATCTCCGCTTGTTCTCGCAACGCTGCCGCGCACCGGGCAGACGGCGGCGGGATGGATTCTGGACCGAGATCCCGCGAATAGATCCTTGCTGCGCTGGTTCGCGAGGTTCCCGGTACCGCCGCCTCGATCGCAGGACTTGTCGAGCGACCCGCGCATCGAGCTAGAGCGAGATGAGCTGCGGCTGCTTCCGCAGTCGGTGCTGGACATGCATCTTTCCGATGCCGAGGAGCCGGACGAATGTCACTGGCTACTCAGCAACGACATGAAGGTGCCGCACGAGATCTACAGCATGCGCGTCCCTTCGTACTATCGTTGGGTTCGTGATGAAGCGGACATGCGGACGGCGTATCGCTACTACGCGATTCAGCTCAAGATGTTGCAGTCTACGATTCCGGGCCGACGCTGGGTGCTCAAGAACTCGCCGCACCTGCTTTTCTTGGACGAGCTGCACGAGGTCATACCGAGTGCGATCTTCGTGCAGTTTCACCGCGACCCTCTGAAGGTGCTTGCCTCCAACTGTCGGCTGGCCGTCGTTCTCAGAAGTCTGCAATGCGACTCGGTTGACCCCCGTGAAGTCGGTACCGCCATGCTCGAGCTGTTGGGCGACTACGTCGATCGCCTATTGCGGTTTCGCGCCAAGGGGATCTCGCGCCCATGGATCGATGTGCGCTTCTCACACTTCGTGCGTGATCCTCACGCAACAGTGGCTTCCGTCTACGAAGCGGCCGGGATTGCCCTGAGCGACGATGCGAAGCAGCGCATGGCGCAATGGGTCGCGGAGCACCCGCGCAACGACCTGGCCCGTGCCCGTGCGGCGGACCTGGCGCCGTACGGAATCGATCCCGACATGGCGCGTGAACGCTTCTCGGCCTATGTCGGCCGGTTCGGGATCGAGTACGACGGCGTCTAGGTCGGCGGCGCCTCGCGGCTTGGCACGCCAAGCCGGTGCGCGAAGAAAGCGAGGATCTCGTCGCGCGCAGCAATCGTCGGTTGGCCTGCTTCATCGATCAGGTGGGCGGTCACTACGCTGTGCGGGCCGGCGACTACGTGTTCAGAGAAAGGCGGAAGGGAGTCGCGTTTGGCCGCGCTGTCGGGAAGCACCCGCGCTACGAAGCGATCGCCCAGGGCCTCGGAGTAGGCGGCGAAGCGCTGCGCCGTGCAGAATCGATCTCCTTCGAAGCGGTAGCCCATGACGGTCAGGTCGTCGCGCTCCAGGCGTTGCCCCACCGCTACCAGTTCGTCGGCGGAGATCTCTACGCCTGCGGGGTCGTCGAGCGGAAGCGATGGTTGAGAAAGAACCGGCGCGAGCATCGCCGGTTCAAGCATCATGGTGAGCGCGAAGTTTCCGGTAAAACACATTCCTATCGCGCCGACACCCGGACCGCCGCACTCCTCGTGCGCCAGCTTGGCTAGCGACCGCAGCCATGCGGTCACAGGACTCGACTCGTTGGCGGCGAACGCGCGGAACTCCGCGCTGACGCATGCTCGTTGGAAAATGGCCGTGCCCTCTTCGACATCCGGAACCGCACCATCACGGCCGAACAGCGAAGGCATGTACACGGTGAAGCCGGCGTCTCGAACCCAACGACTGAAGCGGGCTACCTGCGGACTGATGCCGGGCATCTCAGCCATGACGATGACCGCGGGCCCTGAGCCGGCCGAGTGCACGACCTTTGTGACGCCGTCCAGCGTGATTTCGCGCGGCTCGAAGTCTTCGAGGCCGTCGTGTTCGTCCATTTTATGAATGTTGCGTTTCGGCATTCTTTAGTCCTTCTCGCGGTAGAGGATGAGCAAGGCGAAAATGAGGGCGGGAACCGCGAGCCACAGGATCAAGCCGGCGACGTACGCAAGAGCTCCCGGCTTCGCCGGCCAGCCGACCAAGTTGGCGACTTGGAGGAGGACATTGAACGTGGGAATTGCGAAGAGCGCGATGGAGAACGCCTTCGGCGGGTTTTCGTCCGGAGCGAACTCGGGCCGGAGGTAGACGCCCAACCACCAGGCGGCAAAGACCGATGACGCCAAGATGACGCCACTGGAAGCGCGCCACAGGGCCGCGGACGCCAGCCCCGCATGGTGAAACCCGAAGGGTACGAACGCGAGAAGGGCCGCGAACAGCGCGAGAGAGAACAACGCAATAAAGCGATAGCGGTCCGTGGCGTGCAGACCACCACGGTGATTGAACGACACCACCAAGCCCGCGAATCCTGCGAGGCCGACTGCGAGTTCAGCGATCGTTAGAAGTTCGTTGGATGCTTCCATGGTAGTGGGACTGTGCGGCGGCCACTGACCAACCGCGCGTGTCGACATCGTAGCCGCCGGTCCGTTCGATACGCAAGTTAGACGGCAATACCGCCGCGCGATCGGTTGGGCTGAGAGCCCCCGTGGCGATACCGGTTCGAAAATCGTTTCCTGGCGGCGCTGCGCCATGAGCAAGACCCGTCTACTGCCCAACGGATTGCAAATGGGCTACCGGCACACTTTCGACTCGAATATACCTGGACGGTAATGCCGCTCCGCTCTATTCGCTTGTTAGGTCGCAGTCGCCGCCGTAAAATTATCGCCGTGACGAAAGCAGCAAAAACAGTGCTCGCAGATGCGTTAGAGTTGGACACCCTTGAGCGTGCGGAGCTTGCGGCAGAACTGATCGCCAGCCTGGATGCTGACGCCGATGCGGACGGGGATATCGAGGCCACGTGGGCAGCAGAGATCGAACGCCGGATGGCCGCCATCGATGCAGGTACCGCCGCGCTCAGCCCTTGGTCTGAGGTGAAGCGTGGTATCGAGAAAGCGATCCTCAACAAGTGACGACTCGGGTTCGCCTAAGCAGCGAGGCTGAGACTGAACTCGCCGAGGCGGTTCGTTGGTACGAAACGCGTCGTGCGGGCTTGGGCGAAGAGCTTTTGGCCACTGTGCATCAAACCCTCTCGCTGATTGCAGACCGGCCGGAGATTGGGCGTGCCGTTCCCAGTGTGCACAGAGCGGATGTCAAGCGAGTTGTTGTGCCCCGCTTTCCATATCAGATCGTCTATCGGGAGCGCGCCCAACAGATCGTCATCGTAGCCGTTGCTCATCTGAAGCGACGGCCAGGGTATTGGGTCACGCGTAGCTGATGGCCGCCTAACGCCTCGGCTGCATCAGACATCATCGGTGAGATCCGTCGGGGGGATGGGTTTTCCTAACCTCGTCATCAAGAAGTAATGTCGCGGGTTGCTGGGAATCGATGTCGTAAATGCGTCACCGTCCAGGGGGCTATAGACGATCACTTCTGCTTCCTGGCAACCGGAACATCCTTGTATGGCCCTTCGGATTTCTTGTGCGCGACAATCTCACCTGCGGTGCGGTCAATCTTCACGTACCGATCCGTGCGAGGATTCTTCACCTGCACCACGTCTTTTCTGCGTGTACTCGTTTTCTTGTCGGTGCCCATGCCGTGCCTCAGGTTAGCCATTTCCTAAGCCGCCTTCTAACGCCCTGTCGCGATAAGGCATCCATCCCGATTCCTCGCGTACGGCTCAACGCCTTGTTAGACGGCGGCTCTCGTGTGTTCGGTTGCTCGCCGTTCACGCTCATACCCCCGCTTGGCAATGAGGAGCAAGCTAAGGCAGACGAGCGATGACGCCAGAGCGACCGCGCCGGCCGCGAGGAGGGGGCCGCCCGTGAAGAAGCGGACTGCAGTGACCACTGTGGCGACAAGCGTGACCAGGCCGAAGTTGATCGCGTAGCCGAAGAGCACGTCGTTTAGGTCAAGCGATACCCACTCCCACACAATGAGATTCCACCAGAGGCCTAGCCCAGCGAGGATTCGAAGGAACAGGACCGAAATCCGGCCGAATCCGCGGCTACGGAGCTGAGCCGCGATGGCATCCCGTTCCGATGGCGTCGTTGACGAATCGAGAAAGGGGATGCAGATCAGCTCCGACGTGCGGGCCTTTGCGTACTGCTCCATGGTCGTGCCGCCGTCTAACGTCCTGCGACTGTGCGACTGTGCGGCTGGCCCGCTCCATGCGCATGTCAGGCTGCCGATACAAGATTCTCTCGCAAGATCTTCGGGTGCCTTGCCGCGATTCGAAGCAGCCCGATCGCCGGCCCCTCTGGCGTGCGCCGCCCCTGCTCCCAATTGCGCAGAGTGTGCACGCTGATACCCATCGCTTGCGCGAACTGGGTCTGCGTCAGGCCGGTAAAGCGCCGTAGCGCGGCTACGTCCTCTCCGGATCTAAAATCACCGCGCATCAAGCGCTTGCGGAGCCTCGCCGGGATCGCGCGCTCGAACTCGGCTTCAGTGAGTTCTGGGAACTTAGTCATGTTACGTCCCTCCTAGATACCGGCGGTACAGGACAATCTCACGCCGCGTCGCCGGTCTGGCAGAAAGGATTCGCGCGACGTCATCCTCAGGTTCTGCTTTGACGACAACAATGATCCCGCGCGGTGTCGGTCCGATGCAGATGAACCGGTCCTCTGCGACCGAGTGGTCTTCATCGAAGATTTCGAGGTAGTCGACGCTGCCGGCAAGGAGGTCGCCGGCCTCCTCGAACGAGATGCCGTGTTTCTTCCGATTCTGCCGGTTTTTGGCCTGATCCCATTCGATGCGCACGCCATAGGATTAGTATAAGCCAATGGCGTACTAGGTCAATGACTTATGTTTAATACCCATGTGATGTATCCGTAGGGCGGCCTAACGGATCAGCCACTCATCGGCGCGCCTGTCGAGCTGGCGAC
This sequence comes from Deltaproteobacteria bacterium, assembly GCA_029262375.1. Classification (GTDB taxonomy): domain Bacteria; phylum Desulfobacterota; class Binatia; order UBA1149; family SPBQ01; genus JAJCZM01. The sequence continues at coordinate 308,065 of JAJCZM010000044.1, read as the reverse complement.
GGCCCAGCGAATAGACTTAGGGGCGTCCGGAAAGGGCGCTCCAAACGAGCAGTATGGCGCCGCTAAGAAGGGAGATTACGGCGAGCGCTGCACCGAGGTCGCACGCCCGGGGCGAAAGCCACCGAGAGGCTATCGATGGCGCAAGAGCCGGCTCGGGGTTATCCCATTTGGACTTGCCGCGCGGCACCCACCGTGCGAAGAGGATGCGAAGCAGGATGGCTACGGCAGAGAGTGCGAAACCCAGGTTTCTTGTTGCTTCCAAATCCATGCTCTGCAACGCGTAGTTGTGTGGCGACCACCGACCTGGCGTTGTGCCCGGCTACGTCACGCCCCGAGGGCCCGATCGGCGAGCGTCGTAGTAGTTCTGACATCACACACTTTTTTCGTAGCCCGGCGCTATGATGCCCGCAATACAAGCATCTCTTTGACGAAGATGCCGTTGAATGTGTTGTCTCGGAAGTGGATTCGAGCCACGGCCGTCGGTGAAGTCTGAGCAACAGGCTTGGTCGCAACAATCAGCGGGTCGTTTGTCCTGACGAGCTTCACGTCGGCGATGGTTAACGACCGGAGATCGGCACCAGAAAGTGCACGACCAATCTTCTGATATGCCTGCCTCTCTTCTATTGGAAGGAGTCGGTCGAACGACTCACCGGCAATCAAAAGACGCCACTCCTCCGCATCGGAGAAGTAGTACCAAAGTACGTTGGTTGGTCGATCTCCCAACTCATCAAGCTTCTTGACGAGCTGCCCTGCCTCCGAGATGAGACTCTCTACCAGTGCTTCTTCAGCCATTGTACGACTCCGTGTTCAGGATCCCCGACCGCTTGAACCATGCTTGCCGAAGCGAACTCGGTCCACATGGCGTATCGGCTGGCCTCGGTCCACTTGCTAGCGACACCCCATGCCCCCGCCAAGTCCGGGTCGGCTTTCATGTCCCTTTCCAGCTGCTGTTCGAGACCCGCGAGGCCAATCAGTTTACGAAGTCGGTGCGAATAGACAGCATCGACAAACGACTTGTCGGGAATTGCGTTGGCCTGGAACACTGACGCGACGCATGCCTTGATACCGAGTTCGACCGCATATCCGGAAAGGTAGTAAGCTGCAGAGTACCTTTTTGCCTGGAGCAGGTGCTTCGCGTCAGCGAGGCGGGCCTCCGAGAGCGCCTCGATATCTTTCTTCGTCAGCATCGTCTCGATTCGTGGCCTTCTAGTGCAGCTGACGGCCGGGTCGACTGGTCGCGGAGAACGTCCCGCCCAGCTCGCTCCCTCGCGGGCTTGCTGCACGTGGCAGACAGAGATCTCTACATGGTGGCGCCGGGGTGCGGCGTAGGGCGCGCCAGAACGGACTCACGTCCTCGGGGTTCCTCGACGTGGACTATCGAGTTGCCGCCGGCTCACGCTCGTCCGCGCAACTACAATTAGCCGACCGAAGATGCCGGAATATAACACGGCAATCGTTGTCGCTCGGCCGGTACTCCTTTGTACTCCGAGCACTTGCGGCGAAGCAAGTGCTGCGCGTGATGTGGTTCACTCGCAGCGATATTTTGGAGCATCGAGGGCCGAGGTCGATGGATCGCGAACAAGCCCGCCACGATCAGCCGTCGAACATTCCGCGCGGAATGTAGACTGCGGCGTGCGGCAGAATCCTCACCCGCGTCAGCGCCAATTGCTTCACTTGAGCGTAGAGCGTGCTTTCTCGAATACTGTATCTGCCGAAACACCTTGGATGTTCCCGGATTCGAGCTCATCCAGTCTGCGTTCCGCCTCGATCAGCCAGGCCGACTCGGCGTCGGCGTCAGCTTCGATTTCGAGGCTGGAGATCAGCTTTGTCGCGAGACGCGCACGATCCTCTGACGGCAGTTCAAGAAGCTGTGATTCGAGATCTCGTGTCTGACTGGGCATGCCTCGCTACGCTACCACGGCGTCGGAGCTTTGCCGATCTGGATCGTCGAAAAGATGACGGATGCGTATGCCACCTAACGGATCGGCGTTAACGGGCGTGGAATAGCGCCGCCGAGCTAGGCCGGGCCTAAGAAGATTGATGCCCGAACGGTACTGCGGTCGTTGGAAGCGGGCTATTCCACGTCCGTGTTCAACGCCTTGTCATGCCGCGCTTCTCCGTCGCTACGAATCTGCGCAAGTATCGGCTCAAACGCCAGATTGGCGTACTTCTGAAGACGAGCCGCCTTCTTGGGCGCAAAGGAATTCCTCTTGGGTGAAGACAACGAAACCACCCCTGTCGGCTGGCCCGGCTCTTCCGAGCGGTCCATGATCGGAATGGCAAGCAGCGAAGAATACATGTTGCTCCGGTGCCGGTATGAGGCGAACCTAGACTCGGCAATGTCTAGGTTGACGAAGTTCATTGGATTCGAGTGGGCCAATACATGTCCGGCAACTGTGTTATTGAGCGGTATCCTTCCGCGCGTCGTCACATCTGTACCCCTTGATTCGGAATGGCGTGCGAGCACTACCAGCGACGTATGCCCACTCTCTTCTACTGGAATCGCGACGGAGACATCCAGGTTTGAAAGCTCCACATCCTCGCACGCCAACTCGTGGAAAATTCGGACCGCAGTACTCAACCGAGCTGCGAGTTGTGGAGGGAGTTCACCAGTTACAGTGACCGATGCAGCAAGAGGCGGTCCCGGAGGAGCCGGATCGGGCTTTGCGATTTCGAAGATCTGAGCGGCTAGATCCGAAGCGCCAATCCGGGAGTTCAGTGCAAACAGGTCGGCGATTGATGGTGAGTACTTCGCTACTGTGGCTGAGTCGACGTTGTGCCAGACCGGGAGGAGAAAAGGGGATTTCGCTGAACCAGTCCGTTCAACTCCCAATTGGCCCAGCTCTTGACGAAGAACGCGCGGCTAAGCACAACCACTGCGAAGCGTGATTCATTAAGGCCGGTATCAATCGAGCGCCGGACGGAGTCGCCCACTTGAAGGGCGGACTCGTCGTACCAGACATCTAGCCCCAGGCGTTCCAGCTCAAGCGCTAGAGGGCGGACAAGGTCCTCCTTGTCTTCGGTCGCGTGGCTCAAGAAGACATCGTGCATCACTGCAGCTCCGCTCGCGGCATAACGCCAGTTAGCCGACCGAACCGTCTGTGTTATCACACGACCGCGGTTGACTGGCTGCGTTGATTCTCGTTTTACTTCACTCGTTTGTGGCGGTGCAAGCAGACCACCCCATCAACATGTTGACGAGTGCATCAAGGATGGTGGCCAGAATACCCAAGCTCCTGGAACAAGTCCGCGACTCGATCCAGGCGCGGCATTACAGCCTGCGGACCGAGCAAGCGTACGTGCATTGGATCAAACGCTTCATCCAGTTCTGTGAGCTTCGTCACTCACGAACACTGGACGCCACCGAGATCTCGCGTTTTCCAACAGACCTCGCGGTTCGACGGCACGTCGCCGCGAGCACGCAGAACCAGGCGCTCGCAGCAATCCTCTACTTGTCTCGCGAGGTACTGCGCCTGGATTCCAAGCGACTCCAACATGTGCGCGAGCTCGTACGCGAGTTCGGGTGCGCCACCACTTGCACGAGAGCGCAGTACAACTAGCCGTCCGTCAAGCTGTGCGTCATGCCGGGCTGGACAAGCCTGCCACCTGTCACTCATTCCGTTATTCGTTCGCCACGCATCTGTTGGAAGACGGCGCCGATATTCGCACCGTTCAGAGACTGTCGGGGCAGTGACGTGCGCACGACGATGATCTACACGCACGTGATGGGTCGAGGCGCCGTGGGGGTTCGCAGCCCGCTGGATCGAGGCAGCGAAGCCGGTGCTCGTCGGTGATACGGTCTGAGCACTGATGGCCATGGGCCGGTTCCCCGCCGCGCCTGAAGCACTGGGCGCGCGGTCCTAGCATGGGCGTGTCGCACGTCGGATAGTGGGCGCGCCATGAGCGCCCCGAACCAAACTCCGCAAAAAACACAGTCCCCCGACCCAACCACAGCCAACGCCCCCGTCGTCCTCGTCACCGGCGTCTCTTCGGGCTTCGGCCTGGCGACAGTGAAACTGCTCTCGTCGCGCGGCTACCGCGTCTTCGGCACGAGCCGCAAGCCCGACACCGAGCCACGCCCGTACACGTCGATCGTGATGGACGTCGACGACGACGCAAGTGTTGAAGCGGGCGTCGCGAGCGTGCTCGAGTTGGCCGGTCGGATCGACGCGGTTCTCAACAATGCCGGCATCGGTGTAGCGGGTTCGGTCGAAGATACGACGATCGAAGAAGCCAAGCGGCAGCTGGAAACCAATTTGTTCGGTGTGGTGCGGGTGACGCGTGCCGTGCTCCCCACGATGCGTGCGCAGGGAAGCGGCAAGATCATCAATGTCAGCTCGATAGGCGGACTGATCAGTTTGCCGTTTCAGGCCTACTACTGTGTGAGCAAGTTCGGCGTGGAAGCGCTCACCGAATCGCTGCGGCTCGAAGTACGGCCTTTCGGGATCAAGGTGTGCTGTATCGAGCCTGGCGACTTCAAAACTGAGATGACCGACAAACGCATCTTCGTCGAGAGGGCCGATTCACCGGTCTACGGCGCGCAGATGCGTAAGACGGTCGAGTCCTACGCCAACGATGAACGTACGGGGGCGGACCCTGTTGTGTTCGCGCAACTCGTTCTGCGTTTGCTCGACGAGAAGGATCCGAAGACGCGTTACATGGTCGGAGCGATCGACCAGAAAGCCGGCGGATTGCTCAAACGATTCGTGAGCGCGCGTTTGTTCGAGCGCATCATGCGGCAGCACTGCAAGATCGCCTGATGGCAGGTGTGGCGCTACGGGGTCTTTCGTTGTGGGCTACGGCTGCCGTTTTCGCAGTCGTTGCGACGATGTCGCTATCCAGCTGCAGCGTGCCGAGAACTGCGGTGCGCGTTCCGCCGCCCGTGACGATCTCCGTGAGCGATGAGGGGCCGAGATACATCATCACGCGTGTGGTCGACGCGCGCACGTTTGCGCCTCGCGCCGAGCATTCGTCGGAGCCGTCGATCAGTCCCGAGTTGATAGACCATGCAGATACACGCGCGCGAATCTTCGGCCGCGACATGGGTGACTATCGCAGCGAACGGACTTCGACCACGAGCGACAGTGTCGTTAGTGGCGATCCGGTGTTGTTCGAAACGCGCGAGGCGCTCTCACGTTTGATAGGCGATACCGTGCAAGCAGGATTCGCGGGTGCCGGTCTCGTTTCGTACGGGCAAGACGACCTCGCGTTGCCCGGCGCTCTACCCGTCGAGATTTCAATCTTGGAGTTTTGGGCTTGGTACAGCGGCGAAGACGCGTTCGTTCAACGCATGTACGCGCGCGCGGTGATCGAGATTGTCGCTCCGATCGCTCCGTTCGAGTCCGGTAAGCAAGTGCTCACGCGGCGTCTACTGCGCACGACCATCACGAACCCGGGCCCACGCCAGTGGCGCAACGCCGCGCACGCGGCCGCTGAAGGCCTGGCCGACGAAGTCACCGAGCTGTTGGTCGCGGCGTCGAGCGTCGGCGGCGTTCCATAGACGACCTGCCGAGGTTGGCGTCACCCATGGCGGAAGCCGAAACTAGAGTGATGGACCGGGACATTTCCCGACACAGATTCACCGCTCAAATGAGAGAACACATGCGAACAATGCTTCTGGGATTCCTAGCGACCTGCGTACTTGCCGCAATCTGTCCGCGAGAAGTGGAAGCCGCGTTCCACCTGGCCGTCATCGATGAGGTGATGGCGAGCTACAGCGGCGATTCCTCTTCGCAGTTCGTCGAAATTCGCATGCTCTCCGGCGGGCAAGGCGTGGTCGGCGGATCGAAGCTTTCCGTGTTCGACGCCGACGGCAACTTCTCGTCTGTGGTTCTTACGGTACCCTCGGGAGTTACCGGCGGCGCCGACCGACGCTGGATCATGGGCACCGCTCAGTTCGCCGCAGACAGCGGACTCACTCCCGACTTTACATTCTCGGGCGGGCTACCCACCGACGGCGGTATGGTCTGCTGGGGCAAACCGGGCAACGAAACCGTGCCGTCGCAGTACGTCGATTGCGTTGCCTACGGAGCCTACATCGGTCCGACCAATCCACATATCGGAACCCCGACTTCGCTCACTCCGGTTGGGCACTCACTCGTCCGCGTAACGGACACCGGTGACAACGCGGCAGACTTTGCCTGCGCCGATCCCGCGACCCCCGAGAACAACGCCTTCGAGACCGTCAACCTGGATGCAACGACGTCGTGCACCTCCGACTTTACGAATGAGTGGGACGGGGCGTCAGGTCTGTTCCCCGACCAAGTTTCGCCCGCGTGGACCGGGTTCGATTCGGCTGAGCCCGAGCAACCGGAACTCGACGGCGGCGTACTCACGCTGTCGTCTTCCGAGAATCTCGAGCACATGTACTACATCCAAGAAGCGCCGCAGATCGATGTGACGCTGCCTTTCGCGCTCGAGACGCGCATGCGTTTCGTCAGCGGTTCGAGCGCTGCAAGCAACCGCGCGCCCGGATTCATCGCCGTGACTACCGACGTTCAGGAGGGGGTAGCGCTGTTCATCGATCAAGACGAAATGTTCGTTACGACCAACGGCGATGTAGTGGGGGACTCGGCGGTCGTCGATACAGACGACGCGTTTCATAACTACCGAATCGAGATCGAGTCTGACGGTAGCGTTACCGTTCTTTACGACGGAGTACCGACGCTAAGCGGCGCGACGTTTGTCTCGAATAGCAATCATGGGCCCGTCGATCGCGTTTTCTGGGGAGAAGGGTCGATTCACACGTTCGGCGTTCTGCAGTGGCAGTTCGTGCGTCACACGGCGCTCTTTCCGACGACGACCACGACGACCACTACTACCACGAGTACGACGACGACGAGTACATCGACGTCGACAACCGTACCGGTGAGCATCTGCGGCGATGCGAATGTTGATACGCTGTTTACGGCTACTGACGCTTTGCTCATCTTGCAATCGGCCGTCGGGCAACCGCACGACTGCCCCCCCGAGCGCTGCGATGTCGACAACAGCGGTGCAGTTGTTGCGTCCGATGCGCTGCGCGTATTGCAGTTCGCCGTCGGGCTGGACGTCGAACTCGACTGTCCTGCGGCGTAGCGGTGCGTTAGCGGTTCACCGACTAGGAAGTTCAAGCGCCGATCGCGGAGCGAATCTGTCGTTCAGCTCAAGGCCAGCGGGAATATAGATAGACGCCGTAAGAGGCGACGAGCACGGCACCTTCCCAGCGTGTGACTTTGAAGCCGGTCCACATCAGCGGCAGGAGCAGGGCGGAAATGCCGATCATCCAGATCAGGTCGGCGGTTTGGACGCCTTCGACTGCGATAGGGCTGATCATGCCGGCCGCGCCGGCGATGCAGAGAATGTTGAAGATATTCGAGCCAACGATGTTGCCGACGGCGATGTCGGTTTCGCGGCGCAACGAGGCGACGACGGAGGTGGCGAGTTCCGGCAGGGAAGTGCCTCCGGCGACAATCGTCAGGCCGATAACGGCCTCGCTGATATTGAGGACGCGGGCCAGGGACACGGCGTTGTCCACGAGGAGCCGTGCGCCGAGAACGAGTAGGACCAGGCCACTCAATATCATGAGAAGCGAGAGCCCGGCGCTGAGCGGAGCCTTGGGAACGGCCAGGGCGCTGTCGAGGGCGCTGGCAGGCAGGTTTTCGCGGCGCGCGGCGCGCACCGAGTGGACTGTGTAGCCGATGATGCCGGCGAAAAGTGCGGCGCCTTCCCAGCGAGCCAAGCCGCCGCCGAAGTTCAGGAAACCTACGAACATGACCGACGCGGCGAGCATCAGCGGGATGTCGAATCGAATGACCTGGAGTTGAACCGTCAGTGGACGCACCAGCGCGGCGAGGCCGAGGATGAGGGCCGCGTTGAAAAGATTCGAGCCAACGACGTTGCCCATGGCAATGTCGCCCGCGCCTGAGAGCGCGGCTCGGGTCGAGACAGCCAGTTCGGGCGCGCTGGTGCCGAAGGCGACGATGGTCAGGCCGATGACCAGCGGGCTAAGCCCGAATCGCAGGCCGACGGACGAGGCGCCGCGAACGAGAATCTCCGCGCCGACCGTGAGGACGACGAAGGAGACCAGGGTGAGGAGGATCGCGAGATTCATTAGATGGGGGAGACGTGCGGCGGATGATAGCGCATCCAGCCGGAAGCGAAACGGAAATCAGACGGCTCGCCGCCGCCGCGCGCTGCCTCAGTCACTGCGAGTCGGCGAGCTTCCGTTTCAGCTTTGCCTGCAATTTGATCGCGTCCTCGTATGTCGCGTCGATCGACAGCGCCTCGTTCACGGCTTCGAGCGCTTCGGCCGGTAGTTTGGCGCCCAACAACGTCTGCGCGCGCATGTAGTGGACATCCGCCTGCCCGCCGGCGGTTTTCAAGGATCGATCGAATAGCTCCAACGAGCGATCGAGATGACCGAAACGCCGCCAGATCAGCGCGCTGTTGTTCATCGCGGGATAGTGCAGGGGGTCGCAGCGAACGCTGCGTTCGAAGTCACTCAGCGCGGCTCGTTCTCGACCGGCCATGAAATATGCCAGCCCGCGGTAGTTGTAGATCGCAGCGCGCGATTCTGTGTCGGACGGGATCTCCAGGGCCTCGCCATAGCGACGAATGGCCACGGTGTAATTGCCGGCGCTGTGCGCCTCCAGCGCGAGACGAACAACGGATTCGACATCCTCATGTAGGAACGTCAGGAGTGGGCCTATCTCGCTACTATGCACCGCGCTCGAATCGGGGAGCGGGCGGGAAAGTTCGGCAGCACCGAGCGCGGCTGCCTTTCTTTCCAACTCGCGGAAGCGTTCGCTCCCCCAACGACGTAGTTCTTCCTGGTGGTCCCGAATTTCCTGGAAGATGATGTCGGATAGCGTCAGGCTGGCCTTGAGCGCCGCCAATTTCTTGCGGACGGAATCATCAGCGAACTTGACGGAACCTTTGTAGATCAGTTCGTGTTCGACTTCGGCCCAAGCGTCTTGCAGCGTCGTTCGTACCTGAATCTCGCAGCTCGCGTTGAGGCATCCCGGTGGGTAGGCGACGTCAACTTCGGGATCCACGATCACTACGTGTACTGAGTCGTAGGCAAACTCCCGGTAGGAAAGCTGCTCCGCCTTGCGCTCGATTTCGTGGACTTGGAAAAGTCCTTCGATCACTGCCACGACGGCATCGACGTCCTCTAGGAACGGGACGGTGACTCTCATGCCCAGAAGATCTCGGGTCACGTCTACGGTTCCACTTTTTTTTGATGCTCTGCGGGCCTGCTTCTCGAGCAGGCTCTCGGCCGTCTTGATCCGCTGCGTCAGGACGTACTTGATGCCGGTTTGTTCCAGCCGACGACTAAGCTTCCGCGTCACGGCGCCGAGATACTTCCCCCAGTGCCGAGCGTGTTGCCCGTAGAACTCGTGAATCTCTTGCGCAGAGCCATGCATCGTGGACGCTTGTAGCGCACTCCTGGATCCACTGCACCCGCGACTTACTGCGTTCACGGTGCCGTGATGTCGCTCAGCTCAAGACCCCGGCGGAGCAACGTCGTCGCGCCACAGGTAAAACGCCGCCTCATCCGCAATCGCCGCCGGGCGTGCGAGCGTTCGCAGAGCGCCTCCGCTCACGCTGGTATCGCTGCCGACTACGAGGCCGGTCAACGGATCGATCCATCGCACCATGAAGGTGCCGGGCGAGTCGGCTAGGTCGATGGTCGGATCGCCGCTGTTGGGCAGATACACCGCGTAGTACTCGCCGGGTTTCTCGAACACCTCGGCGTCCGAGTCGTTGGTGATGCGGTCGTCGTTGGGCTGCATCTCCCAAAACGGTAGTTGCTCGACGAAGCGACGCGCGTACCACATCCACTCGAAGCTCTGTTGGAAGAGGTCGAACACTTGCGTGTCGTGGTCCCAGCCCGTCCCGGGTGGATCCTCGGCGAGGTGGAGATGATTCTCGTAGTTTCCGCCCGATAGGAATGTCGGCCAGGTGATCGCCCTGCGCTGATCCTCATGGGTTGCACCGGTCAGGTGTTCGGGAAGACCGTCCTCGACGGTGGATCGAAGCTCGTCGAGCGAGATCGGCAGCGGCCGCCCGTTCGTAGCAGTCGTTTCACGCATGGTCTCGACGAGTAGGCCGGGTGTCCGAGCGGCGTCGGTCCCACCGGATCCGATGCCGCCGATCTCGGCGAAGTCCTGAAACGACGTGATTCCGAATTGCGTATCGCCGACGAACGCATCGAATGATTCCTCGGGACGCCGCCCAGTATTGTGAACCGTCGTGGGATGATCGTAGGGATCGGCGGCGTTTAAGTAGTCCGCGAACTCGCGAATCGTGGCCGGCGCGAACTGAAGTTGCTCGCCCGTGGCGCCGCTGGGCGGATCGAACTTGCCGTCGTATTCAATGCAGGCGTTCCACTGCATCGCATTGTGATGGGCGAAACGCGCGATGAGTTCTCGGTAGAAGAGCTTCCGCTCGGTGCCGAGCACGCCGTCGTCGAGTTCTCGCTTGTTGGTACCTTCGCCCTCGTTGAGCGTGACGTGCAGGTAGATGCCTTTCTCCTGCGCGTGGTCGAAGACGATTTCCCACTGCTCCAGTTTGGATAGGTCGTAGTGCGTGTTGTCGTTCGTCGTGTAACCGGATGCTTGATCACCACCGCGATTGACGATCGGCCCGACCCACGGATACGTCTCTTGGGTATCGCCTCCGATCGTGTTCACGACGAAGAAGATCGTGTTGACGTTGTGCGAAGCCAGGTAGTTGAGCGCACCGATGATGCCCTTACCGTCGTCGCCGACCGAGTCCGGATTCGTCGTCGTCCAGGTCGGGTCGCCGGCGTTCCAGTCGATCACGTGCGCGCCATAGTCGAACAGGATGCCCTTGGCGGTTCCGTCGGTGGCCGGAGCCGGAGTGTTGTCGAAACCGGCGTAGCCGAGGAAGTCTTCGGGGCCGTTGGCGCCGCCCTTGATGAAGTACGGGCCGTCTCTGAACTTCAGATAGTAGCGCGCGAGCGTTGGGCCGCTCTCTTGGTACTCCAGCAGCCCCCACTTCTTGAATCCAGGTGCTGCGATATCGCGCTCGGCGACGACGAAGTTACCGGTGACGCCGTCGGGCAGGCGTGTCGTTCCGGTACCGGGATTCACCGCGGCGTTGCTGCCCTCGTGAAAACTCACGGAATAGCTCCACGTTCCCGCTTCGTCCGGATTGAGGAGCACGCGCCATACATTGCCCGCAGCGCCACCGCTGCCGTCCCCGGCAAAGAAGCCCGCAACCATGATCTGCGAAAGCGACGGGCGCGTGAATGTCACGTCCATACGGTAGTACAGGAACGGATTCGGATTGTTGTCGGTTTCGTCGGCGAAGGGACCTACGAAATCCAGTTGGAATTTTTGCCACTTGGTTGCCGACGAGATGAGAGTCGTCGTGGTGGTACTGGTCGATGACGTGGTGGTTGTTGACGTCGACGTCGATGTCGTGCTTGTCGTCGTCGTGGGCGCTAGCGTCGTAGTCGTACTCGTGGATGTCGTGGTGGTGGTCGTCGTCGTCGTCGATGTCGTCGTCGTGGGTGGCAGCGTTGTGGTCGTGGTCGACGTCGTGGTCGTAGGTCGCAGCGTTGTCGTTGTGGTCGAAGTCGTCGTCGTCGTAGGTGGCAGTATTGTCGTTGTGGTCGATGTCGTGCTTGTCGTTGTAGTCGTCGCTAGCGTCGTCGTCGGAGCGAGAGTAGTCGTCGTACTCGCCTCGCACGCGGGACAGTCGAGTATTGCGGTCCCACCGACCGCGACAATGAGTGTGGTCAACGCATCAGTCGCGGAAATCGCACCCGAACTGTTGACGTCGCAGACGCACGCGGCACACGACGCGACGCCGACCGCTGCCTTGAGAATGAACAATGCGTCGGTCGCCGTCGGCGTTGGGCCGTCGCTGATCGGTAGTCCGCACTGACGCAACGCCACAGCGCCGGTTTCGGTATTCTGACACCACATGGGGCCGTCTTCCGCCTCGCATCGATCGGCATGCGCGCCGCTGGGCAGAAAGAAGGCGATGCACAGCAGTAGCGAGGCGAGGAGCGAGGACATCGTGAACTCGTAGCCGCGGCGCCGGTGAGAGTCCAAGAAATCACTGTGCGCGGCGAGGAATCATTTCTCCGTGGGGTGGGGCGGCGCATTTCGGCACCTCGGCAGTGTCGAGCGTTCGCCCTGCGCCGGCATCCTCATATCATTTCGCGCTCAAGAACACGCGATACAGGTGAGCGCTACGTTCTGGCCTACTGCACGCTGCAGGATGGTCAGCGCATCGGTTGCCGTCGTCGAGCCGGATGAATTCACGTCGCAGCGGCATAGGTCGCAGGTGATCAAACCGACGGCGGCTTGAAGCGCGGCCAACGCGTCCGAGGCCACCGGGTTTCCACAAAGATTCGCATCGGTCCCGTGACCGCACAGCGAACAGCCGCCCGCGAGAACCGCACGCACGAGGAACTCCTGCGGCGTCACTCCGATGAGTTGATCAACCAGCGCATGGCCACCGACAATCACCCGATTGCTTTGCGCAATGAGACCGGTGCCGACTTCCGTTCCACCGAGTGCGAACATCGCAATGCCGCTGTCGGCGAAATCGGTGTCCAGACTGCCGTCGCTGGTAAAACGCGCGACGATACTTCCCGGAGATCCGGTTCCCACGACATAGATCGTGCCGTCGCTTGCTTGCGCGACCGCGCTCGCCGCCTCGATCAGTCCGAGATCGAGGCTGGCCTTGCCGTCGGTTCCAAACACGGTATTGATGCCCCCGTCGGCGGAGTAGTGTGCGATTCCAAAATCTGCGGTGGCGAGACTGCTGCCGGTACGCGTTTCGCCGACGGCCACGAGTGAGCCATCGCTGAGTTCTGCAACTGACGATGCCCCATCGTTGAAGCCTGAGAAATCGGTCACCGTCCAGCCGGCCACACCGAAGCTGGTATCGAGTGCGCCGTTCGCCGTGAACCGCGCCAACGCGAAGTCGCTGCCGGTACCGGCGGATGAGCCTGCGACGACGACACGATCGTCGGACAGAATCGTAAGAGCGTTGGCGACGTCGGCGTCGCCGTTGCGGTCGGCGCGAGTGATGCCCGCCGTACCAAAGGTAGCGTCGAGGGCCCCTTGTGTATCGTATCGCGCAAGAACGAAGTCGAAATTGCCGCTGGTGTTGAAGCCGACGACGACGAATTTGCCGTCGCTCTGTATGCCCACATCTCCCGCGCGGACGGGGAAGCCCACGTCGATGGCCACCATGCCCCCGACGCCGAAGGCCGGGTCGAGATCGCCATTTGCGAGGTATCGGGCCAATAGGAAGTTGCCGTTGTTGTCTCCGGCTGCAACGAGTTTGCCGTCGGATTGCACGACGGCACCCCGCGCGAACTCCGACCCCACTCCAAAGTCGGTCGCCACGATGCCGCTGTCACCGAAAGTCTCGTCGATCGTTCCATCAGCGTTGTAGCGGGCCACCGCGAACCGGCTGGCGTAACCAATTTGATAGATCTTGCCATCCGCGGCTTCGAGAAGGTCGGTCGAGAATAGCTGTTGCTGCAAGACGAAGTCGTCTATAGCCAGCCCTTGGTCGCCGAACGTCGTGTCCACGCTGCCGTCGGTAAGAAGACGCGTCATGCCGAAATCCGTGTTGGTGCCGGAACTCGATTTGAAAGTGCGAAACGCAACGACTGCTCGCTGCGTCGCGGTCAGCGCGACGCAGCAAGGTGAGTCGGAAGAGTCTTGGCCGCCGATGATCACCGTGCCTTGCGTGCCGAACGACGTATCGAGGCTGCCGTCGTTCGAGAATCGAAGTACCGCTACTTCGGAGCCGGCGTCCGGGTCGATTTCGCCCGTTGCGACGACGGAACCGTCGGCCTGCAAAGCGAGGCGCAACAATTGGTCGTCTCCTCCGTCGAAGTCGACGTTGGTCGACCCAGCGGTACCGAAGTCGTTATCCACGGCGCCGGTGGCGAGTAGCTGCGTGACGACGATGTCTTCGTCGAAATCTCCGAGACGTACGATTTCGCTGTATCCGCCGACGACGATCTTACCGTCGGCCTTGACGGCGAGATCCATCGCCATGTCCGCGCATCCGGAGACGTCGATCCAGCTTACGCCCGCATCGGCGAAGCCGGAGTCGCGTGTTCCGTCCGAATTGTAGCGCACGACGAACGCGTCGGTCTCACCGAAGCATGCGGGATCGGGCGGGTTCTGTGCGTCGCCGAAACCGGCGACCAAGATCTTGCCGTTGTCGAGCGCGGCGACTGCGCTTGCTGCGTTGTCGCCGGTGCTCAGTTCGTCTACGACGATGCCGTCGCCGCTGAACGCCGAATCGAGAGTGCCGTCGGCCAGAAGGCGCAGTGCCACCGTATTCCTTGTAGTCAGGTCGTTGCCGACGACCACGATTCGTCCATCGCTGAGTAGCGCCATGTCCGGATCTTCGCTCGCGAAGTCGAGTTCGAAGCGCCCGCCTGTTCCGAAGTCGGCGTCGAGCGATCCGTCAGAAAGCAATCGGACGACGGCGATCGTTATCGAGAAGCCTAGAGTGGTGATGCCCGCACCGAGAACCTTGCCGTCGGGTTGCAGGGCGAGGCTGTTGAACCGGATATTGTGATACGCCGAGCCGGCGTCGCCAAAGCTCGCATCGACAGTGCCGTCGCTGGTATAGCGCGAGATGACCTCACCGCCGAGGTAGATCTCCCCTGCGTCCGATAGCAGCAGCGCGCGTGGAGTCGTGCTGCCGCTGTCGAACAGAGCGACCGTCGTGAGTCCGCCATCCCCGAAACTCGGGTCGAGCGATGCACCGCCCGCAGTTGCTGAGCGCGGTGCAGCGATCGTGAGCGCCAAGGCGGTCAGGCCGGTCAGCATTGATAGGAACGGATGGGAAGAACGCGGACTAGGCATGACAGGCACCTTCTGAAAGAAAAACTTCGGTCTAGATCTTTCCTAGCAGCGGAGCTGATCCAAGCTCGCGGGGCTAAGGAAGCACAGCGAAACAAGATCTATGCAGATCGGAGTCGATCTCGCGTATCGATCGCTTCGCGACGAAGTTCGATCGCGTGACGTACGGCGCGAGCGATCGACGCGGTGTCTATCCCCGCGTCTTCGAGCTGTTCCTCACGCGATCCTTGCGCAATCCACCGTGTGGGGATCGCCAAACGGGTGACTCGCCGCGCGTCGAGACCGGCGTCGTGCATTGCATCGATCACGCACGATCCGAACCCACCTTCGATGCCGTGATCTTCGACAGTGATGATCGGAATGCCTCGCTCGTCGAGACGCCGCAACAGATCCACGTCGACAGGTCGCGCAAAGCGCGCGTCGTGCAGTTCAACGTTGTAGTCGCCGCCGAGTTCATCGATCGCCGCCGCTGCGTCGATTGCCATCGCACCGTAGGCGACGATCGCCGCATCGGGTTCGTCGTGTTCGATGAGCGGGCGCGACTTGCCGAGTTCAAACGGCGGGCACTCCAAGTCCGAGAAGCGGTCACTCACGTTCGAACGCGGATAGCGCACTGCGGAGAGCCCCGTATCGTAGTCGGCCATGAAGTCGAGCGCAGCGGCCAGGCTCGGTTCGTCAATCGCCGCCACGAGCGCAGCATCGGGGAATACGCGCAGAATGGAGATGTCGCAAAAACCGTGGTGAACGGCGCCGTCGCCGCCGACCAGACCGGCGCGGTCGAGGCACAGGCGCACTGCTAGCCCTTGCAAGGCCACTTCCTGGAACGCCTGGTCGAACGCGCGCTGAATGAAGGTCGAATAGACGGCAAAAAACGGCTTCCAACCGGTCTTGGCCAGGCCGGCCATCATGTCCATCGCGTGCGACTCGCAGATGCCGGTGTCCCACATGCGATCAGGAAACCGTGGCAAGAGCTCGGCCAAACCGGTGCCGTCGGGCATGGCGGCGGTTGCAGCGACGACCTTGTCATCACGTTCCATCAGATCGCCGAGCCGATCGGAAAAGGCGGCAGTAAAACTCCGCCCGCCGGATTTGAGTTCGACGCGGCAGCCTTCCGACTGCAGTTCGCCCTCGGTAACTCTGAACGGCTTGGGCGAATGAAACGTCGTCGCGTCGCCTTCGGAGAACTCGTAGCCTTTCCCTTTCACGGTGTGGACGTGCAACACGATCGGACGGTCGACGTCTTTCACCGCGACCAACATGTCGATCAGAGATGGCAGGTCGTGTCCGTCGATCGGGCCCACCGTGAGCAGGCCGAACTTCTCGAACCACGCGTCGGCGGCGACCGCGTCTTTCGCGATCTCTCCCATGCGGTGGTACATGTCCTCGACCAACTCGGCGCCGGGAAGATGGCTCACCAGATCTTTGCCCACCTTCTTGAACGAACGATACGCTGGATTTACGCGGACACGATCGAGGTAGCGTGCCACAGCCCCCTGCGGGTGCGCGATCGACATGCCGTTGTCGTTCAAAACGACGAGAAATTGCCGATTCAACGTACCGGCATTGTTGAGTCCTTCCATCGCCACGCCGTTGACGATCGAGGCATCGCCGACCATGGCGACGACGCGCCGGCCGTCGGGTTGGTGTTGCGGATCGAACGCGTCGCCGTTGAGCGTGTCGCCGCGCGCCATGCCGACGGCGGTCGATATGCTGGTGCCCGCGTGACCGACGGCGAAGAGATCGTAGTCGCTTTCCGATGGCTCCGGAAAACCCGCCATGCCTCCGCGTTGACGCAACTTCGACAGCAGCGGATACCGGCCGGTGAGCAATTTGTGCGGGTAGCACTGGTGTCCAACGTCGAACAGCAGACGGTCGTGCCCGAAATCGAAGATGTAATGTAGCGCGATCGTCAGCTCGACCACGCCGAGGTTCGGCGCAAAGTGCCCGCCCGACGACATGACCTGGCGACAGATCGCTTCACGCATTTCGGCCGCTAGTTGAGGCAGCGCGCTCACGGGCAGACGCTTGAGGTCCGCGGGACTCTGGATGGTGGGGAGATACGCCATTGTGCCGGTGGAGCGGTCGTTGTGTAACGACCGTCCGGTACCTTACATCAACAAGGCTTCGCTACAACTCTTCTGGTGTCGCTCGTTGCTGGCCGGAGTTTGGTACTCCTGCTCAGATCGCGCGCTTGCCGATGAAGCCGGCGACTGCGCGCCGCATCCAGCGTGGCTGCAAGCTCGTTGCAGTCGTGAGCAACTGGTTGAACACGCCCGACACATGTACCACCTCGCCGCGCATAGCTGATCGGTAGCCTTCGCGTGCGACCGTTTCCGCGTCGGAGATGAAGATCTGCGGGAGCAACCCGGTATCTCCGTGCGCGTCACGCACGTGGTCGAGCATCGGCGTCTCGGTAAACCCCGGGCACAAAGCCGTCAACGTCACGCCCGATTCTGCCAGTTCCTCGGACAAGGCTTCAGTCAACGACAACACGAAGGCCTTGGTCGCGGCGTAAACCGCCAGGTACGGCACCGGCTGAAACGAGGCCGCGGATCCGACGTTGAGAATGCGCCCGCTGCCTCTCGCGACCATTGGTTCGGCGAACAGACGGGTCATCTCGGTCAGTGCGGTCGCGTTGAGCTGAATGATCTCGGTCAGGCGCTGCGGCTTCATCTTCATGAACTCACCGTGTTCGATGATGCCGGCATCGTTGACGAGAATGTCGACTTCGATCTTGCGACGCCGCACCGACGTGAGCAGCGACCTCGCGGCTCCTGTCTCGGTGAGATCTTTTGCGATCACTGTCACGCGCACGCCGTGGTCCGCGCGTAGCTCTCGGGCGAGAGCCTCGAGCTTGTTCTTGCTGCGCGCGACCAGGACCAGGTCGTGCTCATGCTCTGCGAATACCTTCGCGAGCTCACGCCCGATACCTGCCGACGCGCCGGTGATGAGTGCCGTGGATTTCTTGCGGGGACGAGACCTCGACATCTGACTCTCTCCTTCTATCCGTAAAACGTTTCGGCGATTTTCATGCCGTACGACATCACCTTCTCTGAAGACAGAGAATAGGCCGGCGGCATGAGGCAGATCGAGTCGGCGAATCCCCAAGCGCGCTCGACATGTTCAATGACCTTGTCCGGCTCGCCGACCGCGACGAACGTTCTTACCATCTCGTCGGGAACGAGATGCGCGACGCTCGTATAGTTGCCCTGTTGCACGCCTTCTTGCAGTTGCCGCGCAACGTCGCCGAAGCCGTGTGCCTCGAAGAACGGCTCGTACTGCTTGATGCCGCCATAGAACGCCATGGTGGGGCGTGAGTCTTCGATGGCTTCGGCTTCATTCGTGTTGGGAGCCGCCCATATCCAAAGATTCACCTCGACGTCCTCACGCCGACGTCCGGCCGCAGCAAGGCCTGCCTCGAACTCGGGTTTCATTCGTTCGAGCGCCCATTGCATCGACCACATCGGATGGCCGATCAAACCGTCGCCCATCTCCGCGGCAACACCGACTACCTTTGAGCGCAGTGCAGCGATCCAAATCGGAATGTGTTCGCGAACCGGCGGCGCACCGGGCTGTAGCTCCTTGAAGTCGGCGCTGTAGTACTCGCCTTCGAAGGGCTCGAGTCCCTTGTGCGCGCCGGCAACGATGTGGCGAATCGCGCGGATGGTCTCTCGCAGATGCGTGACCGGCTTGCGTTGAGAGGAACCGAACACTCCCTGTGTCCACGCTTGCACGCTCGTACCGAGCCCGAGTGTGAAACGGCCGCCGGAAATGCGGTCGAGGTCGATCGCTGCAACCGCCGTCTCGAAGGGGCTGCGCGCAGATGCGATGGCAATGCCGCTCGCCAGCTCAACCCGCTCGGTGACACCGGCAACCGTTGCAAGCGGTATCCACGGGGGACCGTATACCTGCGGCGCGAACAATCCGTGCACGCCGCCGGCCTCGGATAGCTGCGCCAGAGCCGTGAGTTCCGGCGCAGGCATAGGCGTAACTACACTCCAGTAGCGTCTGCTGGCTTGGGTATTGCTCGACATCGACTCACCTCCTGCGGCGGCAGATCGACTCTTACGTCATGTGCTCCGCTTGGCCCAATTCGACTCAGCCCGACGATCGGAGCTATGTGTCCCCTATGCGCCGTTGCCCAATGTCTCTCGTCGCAGTGCTCGTGACCACGAGCCTCGCAACCACGATCCAAGCGCAACCGCTGACTCCCGACCCGGTGTTCATGGTCAACACCTACACCACGGGTAAGCAGGAGCGCGCCGTGGCGTCGCCGGCAGGTGACGATGGGTTCGTGCTGGTCTGGGAGAGCGAGGGGCAAGACGGGTCAGGAGAAGGGATCGTCGGACGAGGCTTCGATAGCATCGGTATACCACTCGCCGGCGAAGTCTTGATCAACGTGACTACCGATGGCGATCAGGAGCGCCCCGATATTGCGTCTGACGCCGACCGCAACTTCACGATCGTCTATCAGTCCGAAAACTTCGACGGCGATGGTGACGGCATCGTCGCGCGTCGATTTTTTGATGACTTCGTCTTGGATGACAGCGCGTTCAACGAACTGCAGGTCAACAGTGCGACGAGCGGCAATCAGACGGCCCCGGCGATCGCCGTGTACGAAGACGGCCGTTTCATCGTGACGTGGGAAAGCGACAGCATCGATGGCGACGGCAAGGGCATCGCCGCGCGCCTGTTCAACATCGACGGCACCCCGCTGGGCGACGACTTTCAGGTGAACCAATTCACGGCGGGTACGCAGAACGATCCCGATGTATCGATCGACCTGGTCTCCGGCATTGCAACGATCGTCTGGTCGAGCTTCGGACAAGACGGTGACGGCCCGGGCGTCGTCGCACGCCGATTCGAACCGTTCGGCGATCCCGTCATCGATGAGTTCATCGTCAACACCTACACGACGTTCACGCAGTTCGAACCGACGATCGCTGTTGCCGGTGACGGATCCTTTACCGTCTTGTGGACGGACGGTTCCAGAGACGGCGAACTCGGCTCGGTGTGGATGCAGCAGTTCGATCGCAACGCGGTACGGATCGGCACGGAGATACGGGTCAACCTCGAAATCGCGGGCAACCAGAGCTCGCCGAGTTTTGCTTACGTAGGGCCTGCTACGATTCCCGTCGATACATCGGCCGGTGAGATTTACGGCGTCGGCCTGCCGCAGGTCTACGGCGCGGTCGCGTTCCAGGGGGCGAACGGATTCAAGACAGGCATCTATAACAACATGCTCGTAGACCGGTCGCCGGTTGGTGAGTCCTACGCCCTCTCAGGCTTCGAGGTCCTCGGGACGCCGGAGAACTTCTTCTACTCGCATGCACGCACGATGTTCTACGGTGAACCGTTCTCACATACGGGCATTCTCGCGAGCGCCGACCGCAGCGAAAGTGGCGGCTCGACAGGGGACGACCGCAACGTCTACGGCTACATCCTGGGCTGGACCGTACCGGGGGAACCATGCGGCGACACACCCGTCGGTGGGCTGACGACGGGCCCGACAATCGCAGCGACAATCGCACCCGCGGCCGACGAGCGGGTCATCACCGCGTCGGATGCGTTGGTGATTCTGCGAACCGCCGTCGGACTTCTCGATTGCGTCTTGTGTATCTGCGACGTGGATTCGAGCGGTGCAATCACGGCGACCGACGCACTGGCCGTGCTGCGCAACAGCGTCGGCCTGAGCGGCGATCTCAACTGCCCGGCTTGTACTTGAGGGGTTGCGAGCGCGAACATGCGCGCGCTTGCGTCAGGGTTGAGGGCGGAATCGGTTACTGGCCGAAGGCCCGGCCGGCGAAATGGCCGACCTACAGCTTGCTCCGGAGCGAAGCCGCGCAAACCCCGCCTACTTAACGACAGTCCCTTCCAGCCCGACGTGAACGACCATCGAGCCGGCGACGCAGCGGTATTCGGTCGCGCTCTCGAACTTCGTGCCGCGGGTGACGGAGCGAATGTCGACAATGGCCGTTCCGCCTTCGGCCTTCGCACGTTCCTGCAGTCGGATCAGCGTCGAAAGAAACGCGATCTTGCACGACTCTTCGTCGCCGCGGAACGCACCGCTCGAACTGCGGTTGCTGGCCCACGTGCCGATCTTCTTCGAATACTTCGGACGCTTCTGGCCGAGGAAGTAGTAGGGGATGTCGAGCAGATTGGCGTTGCCGCGACCGGTTTCGACGGCGTCTTTCACGCTGTAGTTGTGCTCGGTGTTGCGCGCGTTGGCCGGTGTGGCGAACGCGAGTGCTGCGATGGCGGCGGAGAGTATCAGTGCACGCGTCATGTCTAGCTCCTGGGCGGCTGAGGCCGTGCGCTGTGATTACGACCTCAGGTGCTCAAACGCAAGTCTCAACCGTGCGCGGTTTCGAGATTTCTGCGGCCGTAGCGGCTACTATGTTTGCGGCGCGCCGTGGGCGCCGTCCACATGACCGGGCGAGCAGGGGAAACGACATGTCCATACGCATTCTGAAATTCGTAGGTTCGCGAAATATCAAGCGCTTCCATGCCCGCGGTGTTCGGCTGCTGGCAACGGCATCGATGGTCGGGTTGTTCCTCGTAGTCCCGGGTGTGTCTTATTCTCAGGGTTCCGACGGCTCCGAAGGTTCCGACGAAGAGGAATCTCTCCCAACCTGGGAGATCGGAGTCGGCGGCAGTGCGTTTGCCCAGCCCGACTACGTCGGCAGCGACGAGTACCGCATGCGCGGAATCGGTTTCCCCTGGCTCATCTATCGCGGCGAGCGCTGGAAGCTCACGCGCGACGCGATTCAAGGGCGGATCTTCAGGACCGACCGTTTGCGACTGGATCTGAGCGTCTACGGTCAGCTTCCCGTGGACAGCGACAAAAACGATCGCCGTGCCGGTATGAAGGATCTCGATTGGCGCGCCCAGGTCGGCCCGAACCTACGCGTGCTGCTCCACAATAGTGACGATGGACGCGACACGCTGCGATTGGATCTGCCGCTGCGTGCGGTGTTTGCCGTCGATCTCGATGAGTTTTCCTACCAGGGCTTTACCAGTAGTCCGAAAGTGCGTTATCGGATGAAGCGCGGTCCGTGGCGCTATGAGGCGCAGGCTGGGCTCGAGTTCAACGATCGCGACTACAACGACTACGTGTACGCCGTCGATACGCCGTTCGTGACACCGGGGCGGGCGGGCTACGACGCCGACGGCGGCTACGCGGGAACCCGCGTCGCGGCAGGCGTGAATCGCTACTGGGGTGACTTTTACGTCGGCCTGTTCGTTCGCTACGTCAACATCGCGGGCGCGAGTTTTGACGACAGCCCGCTCGTCGGAACCGACCACGCCGTCACCGGCGGCTTAGCTCTGGCGTGGATTCCGCTAACATCCGATTCCCATGCGAGTGTCCATTCGAACGACGCAGAAACCGAAGACTGAGCGCGACTCTCGGGCCACGTGGCGAGCCACCTGGCCGTCAACGACGCCGTCAACGAGGCCGGCGACGTGAGCGCAACCGAGCGGCCGCCCTGCCGACTCTCGGCGCTCGGCATCGTCAATGCGCTCGGTGAGGGGCGCGACGCCGTCTGGCCGCGCGTGCTCGCCGGCGACCTCTCTCGTTTGGTCCGGCGTGACGACCTGGTTCCCGAGCGCAGCCTTTTAGTCGGAGCGGTGCGCGAAGAACTGCCGGTCGTGCCGCTCGAATTGGCTCGCTACGATTGTCGCAACAATGCGCTCACGATGGCGGCCTTTGCCCAAATCGAACGCGAGACCGCCGATGCCTTCGAGCGCTACGGCGCCGCGCGCATCGGTGTCGTGATGGGCACGAGCACGTCGGGCGTGGGGGCCGCCGAGGCGGCGATCCGCGAGCGCGAACGCACCGGCGAACTGTCGCCTGAGTTTTACTACGAGCAACTGGAATTCGGCGGCGCGGGCGCGTTTCTTGCCGCGTATCTCGGTTCAACGGGACCGGCCTACACGCTTTCCACCGCCTGTTCTTCGGGCGCGCGTGCATTGGCGTCGGCGCGTGCATTGCTCGAACTCGATCTCTGCGATGTCGTCGTCTGCGGTGCGACCGACTCGTTGTGCGGCCTGACGGCCTGCGGCTTCAGCGCGCTCGGCGCGATCAGCGACGACGGCATCAACTCGTGCAGCAAGAACCGCAACGGCACGATTCTCGGAGAGGGCTCGGCGCTATTCCTGATGGACCGCGAAGAAGGCGGCGTGCAGCTCGAAGGCGCCGGCGAATCGAGCGACGCCCATCACATCTCGGCACCCGACCCCCAGGCGCGCGGCGCGCTGAGTGCGATGCACCGGGCGTTGGACGATGCGTCGATTGCCGCCGAAACGATTTCGTATCTCAACCTGCACGGTACTGGAACGCCGGCCAACGATGTCATGGAGGCCCACGCGGTGGTTTCCGTGTTTGGCGACGCGCTTCCGGTCAGTTCGAGCAAGGCCGCACTCGGACACACGCTCGGTGCCGCCGGAGCCACCGACGCTGCGCTATGTTGGTTGGCACTGGACAGCATCGACGACGCGACCATGCGCCTGCCACCGCACGTCTGGGATGGCGAACACGATCCCGACCTACCGCTACTGCGTCTCGTCGAGGTCGGAGAGCACGCAGCCGCCACCGGTCGCGTGCGCGTGATGACGAACTCGTTCGGCTTCGGCGGAAACAATGTCAGCCTCGTGCTGTCGACCGACACATGAGAATGTACCGATGAGGATGTACGCATGAGAGTGTACGCAAGAGTGTACACATGACGATCGACGCCTACGTCAGCAGTTGGGCCGCGTGGTCGCCGGGGATTACCTCAGCGGACGCCTGGCGACGTTGGGCCGCTGATCCGTACGTTCCAGGGGATTCCGGCGCGCCGGGGCAGTCGCAAACGCCGCAAGCGCCCGACGCGAAGTTCTTGCCGTCGTTGTTGCGCCGACGTTGTACGCCGCTGAGTCGCATGATGTTGACGGCTGCGTACGACTGCCTCGGCTATCGCGATCCCACGCGTGTGACGCCCGTCTTCACTTCGCGCCACGGAAGCATCAACGAATCGATTTCGATGCTCGAGAAGGTGGCTATCGAGCAAAAACTCTCCCCCGCGATGTTCGCGCACACGGTGCACAACGCGCAGGCGGCCCTGTTCTCGTTGGCTTCGGGCAACCGCGAAACATCGAGCGCGCTTTGCGCCGAAGACGAATCGTTCGAGGCCGGCTATCTGGAGGCGCTGCTGCAGCTGCACAGACGTCCCGACCAGCCGGTCCTGCTCGTCGTCGGCGACGTGCCGTTGGCGCCCGGCTTTGCCGCACTGATTGATGAGCCACCGTCGTCGTTTGCCGCGGCGTTTGTGCTCGAGTCGAACGCCGACGCGACCAAGATCAGTTTCGAAATGCCGCAGGAACGCGAACATGACGACGGTCCCGACTACGCGTGGCCGACCGCGCTGGAGTTCCTGCGCTGGTTCTTGTCCGAGGAACGTTGTCTGGATCTGACCGGGCAGCGGCACGCGTGGCGTTGGCGCAAGACCTGATAGTTTCGGAGCAGCCGGAATTCGAACGGGGAGTAGCGCTGTTAGAACATGCCGCCGTTGAGCGACAATACTTGTCCTGTCATGTAGGCCGCGCCGGGTGAGAACAGGAACGATACCGTTGCTGCGACCTCGTCGGCCGTACCCAAACGTTTCATCGGGATCATCTCCAGAATGCGCTCCACCGGTGCGCCGGCGACCATTCCGGTTTCGATCAATCCCGGCGCGACACTGTTCGCCGTGATGGACCGCTTGGCGAGCTCTTGCGCGATCGACTTCGTGGCGGCGATCAATCCGGCTTTTGCCGCGGCATAGTTGGCCTGACCGCGATTACCGGCAATGCCCGCAATCGACGAGATCGTGACGATGCGCCCTCCGCGGCGCGCCCGGACCATCGGCATGACCAACGGACGTACGACGTTGTAGAACCCATCGAGGTTGCTCGCCAGCACGCTGTCCCATGCGTGCGATGAAAGCTTCGGGAAGGGGGCGTCACTGTGAGTGCCCGCGTTCGATACCACACCCCAGTACGGACCGTTGGCGGCAACGTCCTCTTCGAGCAGGCGGCCGCACGTTTCACGATCCGTTACATCGAACTGCATGAGTGCGGGGCGAGCAGCGCCGGCGGCTTCTATGGCATCGGCGGCCTCACGCGCGCCGTCTTCGTTCGAGGAATAATGAACGACGACCTGGAAGCCGTCGGCGGCCAACGCGCGCGCGATCGCTTGGCCGATACCGCCGCTGGCGCCGGTGACCAGTACACGGCGTGGGGCGTTCTCGGCGTCAGTGGGCATTGTCGAATCCTTCGAGGAGTGCTTCGAAACTCTCGAGCAAGAAAACGTTGATGGCGCCGCCCGCTAGTTTCGTATCGCCGTCGTTCTCGTCGAACAGCGCGCATTCGAAGGCGAGCATTCCGATGTCGCCGCGGCGATGAAGCACTTCGGCGCGTAGTCGTTGACCGGGTTTGAACCTGTCGACGTTTATCTGAAGATTGCGTGAGCCGAGCAGCAGGCCCGGGCGATTGGGTCGGCCCGCATCGGCATCGACCAAGCCACCGTGCACCGCGATGGCTTGCGCCATGTACTCCAGCGCAAGCCACGACGGAACCGAGCCGTCGGCGTCGTGAAACAGCGTGCTGGTCGCGACGTCGATGATACACTCGGTGCGCTTCGCCGTGTGGCTGATGACCGTGTCCATCAGCATCATCTCGCCCGTATGCGGTAGGAACTTACCGGCCGGAGTGAACTGCGGTGTTGTCATGACTGTCGCCCCTCGGCGGCGGGAGCTGCAGCCTGAGCGCGACGGACCAGCAAGGCGGGAAGCCTTCGCAGCATCGCGAACGTCAGGCGCGTGTACATGCTCGTGAGTAGAACGTTGTCCTGCACCAAGTTGAAATGCGAGACGTGGTTGTCGGGATCGTAGGTCACGCGAGTAGGTACACGCTCGATCGGAGTCCCTTGCCAAAGCATTCTCACCGCGAACTCCGGATCGAAGTCCATGCGATCGCCGGTATTCGATGCGTTGATCACGCGAAGTGCGGCTGCCAGCGGTACACCTCGAAATCCGCACAGTGGATCCGGAATGGTCTTCGACAGCGTGACGAACCAGACCGTGGCGACTGAGATCTGTCGTCCGTACAGTCGGGATTTCGGAACCGATTCATCGAACGACGGCACGCCGAGAACGAAAGCATCCGGGTTCTCGTCCATGACCTCGAGAAATCTGGGGACGTCGCCGAGATCGTGCTGCCCATCGGCATCGACCTGCAGTGCGTGTGTGAACCCACGCAAGGCCGCTTCGCGGTATCCGGATTTGAGCGCTGCGCCCTTTCCGCCGTTCTCATCGCGCTGGACGATGCTGACACGTTCGTTTGTTCGTCCGAGCTTCGCCAAGCGTTCGCGCGTTGCGCTGGAACTCCCATCGTCGACCACGATGATGGGGAGGTCGTGCGGCAAGAGACCGGCGATCACACCGGGAAGCAGACCGGCGTGTTCGAAGTGGGGGATGATGAAACACGTGTTCACGACGCCTGCTCTCCCGCTGCGACTGCGAATCGGCCGCTCGAGAACTCGGTGTCGCCGTCGTGGATACGGAAGTCGGCACGATGCGCGTCGCCGTCGAACGTCACCATGAGCGTGATTTCCTGCATCGGGCGCAGCACCTGCCGGAACTTGACGGAGCGTACCTGCGGGGCTTGCGGGGCTTGCGACTCAGGGTGATTACGATCGAGCAGCGCTTGGGCTGCCTCGACGGCCCACTTCAGTTGCACGACACCGGGGACGAGCGGGAAGCCGTCGAAATGCCCCTCGAGGTAGGCGAGGTCGTTCGGAACGACGTAACGACGCTCCAGCGTGTCGGACGTGAACGTCTCGGACAGCAGAACCGGCTCCATCGTACGCTCGGAAAGCGGCGCGCCGAGCACTTTGGAATTTGTCGCCATGGTCGTCTTACCCTGCTCGTCGCGAGGCAGTTCGTGCACGAACCTCCAACGACGCGGTAGTATGACGCGATCGTAGTAAGGAGCGAGCGCATCCGCGAGTTTGCTACGCAATGGCGTGCGGCCATCGCGGGCCAGCGCCCGGCGACCGTCCTCGGTGAGCACGACGAGCACGCCGAGACGCGTGGTGTCGTGAATCTCGATACCGGCGGCCGCGGCCTCCAATACCTGAGGATGCTCGATCAGACGCCGCTCGAGCTCGGGCAGCGAGATCCGTTTTTCGGCGATTTGCACGACGCGATCGGCGCGGCCATCGAGTCTGAAGCTGAGGACGGGCGTGTGGGCAACCCGTATGACGCGGTCACCGGTGACGAAGCGCAGCCCGCGACCGGACGACGAGTCGTCGCCCGAGCTCTTGTCCGTCTCATCCTGCTCATGGTGCTCATGGTGCTCATGGTGCTCGTGCCGCTCACCCACGCTCACGAAAGGAGAGCGCACGACCAAACGGCCCGAGTTCCTGTCGGCATCGCCGGGCTCTTCGGGTTCGACTTCGATCTCCACGCCGTCGAGCAACAACCAGGGAGTGTCGTCGCTTCGGCGCACGCGATAGGCGATGCCGCCGGTTTCCGTCGACCCGAAGATCTCTGTAGGCGCGATGCCCGATGCCTGTTCGAGCGCCGCGGCCGTTTCGAAAGGAAGCGGCCCGCCCGACGAAAAGATCGATCGAAGTCGCGGTGCCACGGCCGCAAGCGCCGGCGAAGAGGCGAGGACGCGCAAATGTGTGGGCGTTCCGATGACTACCGCGCTGTCGACGTTCTCGATGTGGGCGGTTAGTTCCTCGGGCTGTAGCAGTGTCTCGCGCTGAAATGGCCGGCCGGTCGAGAGAGGCCAAAGTACTCGGAAGAGCAATCCGTACAGATGCTGAGGCGAGACCGTTGCAAATAGATGTGCCGAATCGGCCTGCGCGCCGAATCGTTGTTCGAGGACGTCGATTTCGGATTCGAGATGCGCAAGCGTCTTGACGATTCGATCGGGCGTACCGCTCGATCCGGAGGTGAACATCTCGACCAGCGGGCGATCCGAGTTCGCGTGTGTCAGTGAAGTCGTGGGCGAAGTCGTAGACGACGTTCCGGGAGATTGCCCGCTCAGTGGGTCAATCGCCCCGCGTCGCTGTAGCGCTCCAGTGAGGATCGAACCGACGGTCCCTTCGCAGAGTTCATCGAGCGTGCCGGGCTGAGCGTTTGGAGCCAACACGCCGACGCAGCCGCTGCCGGCCAACGCGCCCAGTATCACCGCGAATGCGTACGCGTCGTCGGTGTGCACGAGATAGCGTGCGCCGCCTCCGGCGAGTCGAGCACGTAGGGCATGGGTATGGCGCGCGAAGTCGTCGAGCGTGCAGGTGCCCTTGGTGCCGAATGCGACGATGCGCCCGCGTTCCGACTCCGACGGCGTTGCCAGCAGGCTCGCAAGCGCCGCGGGTTTCGTGGCTCGTGCATCGTTGTCGAAGGCCGGGGGCATCGCGCTGGTCACGCCGATCTCCCGTTACTTGCTGCGTTCAGCGGCTACGAAGTTGGCCAACGACGCGACCGACATGAACAGTTTTTCGTTCTTTTCCGGGTCGTCGGTGATGACGACGCCGTAGCGCTCTTCGAGTCCCATCGCGAGTTCCAGTGCGTCGATGGAATCCAGGCCGAGCCCCTCGATGAACAGAGGCTCGTCGGATGCAATTTCCGCGGGTACGACGTCTTCGAGCATGAGAACGTCTACGATGAGCTCCTTGAGCTCAGCATGTAACTCGATTGCTTCAGCCATGGTAGTGAAAAGGGTCGATTCCAGGCGTTGCCCCGACAGCTCCCGCGCCCCCTCGAGTCCGGAACGTGTACACCAAGCCCTCATCCTAGTGAAGCTCACGACAGGTCTATCGGCGTTGCCGTTGCGTTCGATTCGCGGCGGGTCCTACCTTATGTTGGCCGTTCCCCATGAGCATTCCGACCGCAACATCCGACCTCGGCGTGGGTACGAGCGAGCGCGAGATCGTCGTCGGCGACGGCGACCTGAGCCTCGAAGACGTACTAGCGCTCGCTACGGGTGCTGCGGTTGCGCAGCTGCCGCGTGACGAGGCCCACAGGGCGCGCATCGACGCCAGCCGTAGGGTCTTCCAGGAGGCCGTCGCGGGTGACCGCCCCGTGTACGGGGTGACCACGGGTGTTGGGGCGTGCGTCGAGAATACGGTTCCCGAGACGCTGCGGCCGGCGATGGCCGAGAATTTGTTCCGATTTCATGGCTGCGGCACCGGCGCGTTGCTCGACGAAACCGAATCGGCCGCCGTTTTGATGCTGCGCTTAGCGACGCTGGCGCGCGGAAAGTCGGCAGTTCGCCCGGCGTTACTCGAACAACTGGTCGATCTTGCCCGTGCCCGTGTACTCCCGTGCATTCCCGAAGAGGGATCCGTCGGCGCAAGCGGGGACCTGACGCCGCTCTCCTACTTGGCGGCACTGGCGGCCGGCGAGCGCGAAGCGTTGGTCGACGGCAAGGTCGTCGATGCCGCGCACGCTTTGGCCGACGCCGAGATCGTACCCCTGGCCCTCGCGCCAAAAGAGAGCCTAGCTCTCATGAATGGTACCGCCGTCATGACGGCCATCGCCTGTGTCGCGCTGGCGCGTAGCGAACGGGTTGCGCACGCCGCTGCAGTGGCGACCGCGATGGCCAGCGAGGCGATCGGCGGCAATCCCGAGCACTTCGATCCGGCGGTGATGGCGCTCAAGCCGCACCCGGGGACCGTACGTGCAGGTGCATGGTTATTCCGATTGCTCGAGCGCGCCGAGCCGAGAGAACCGTTGCGGCTTCAGGATCGTTACTCGGTGCGCTGCGCGCCGCAGGTGCTCGGCGTATTGCTCGACGCACTTACGAACGCGCGCACGATGATCGAAATCGAAATCAACGGCATCGACGACAATCCCGCAGCCGACCCCGACTCGGGTCGCGTGCTGCACGGCGGAAATTTCTACGGCGGGCATGTCTGCTTCGCGGTTGACGGCCTCAAGACCGCTGTGGCCGGTGTTGCGGATCTTCTCGATCGTCAACTGGTTCTCCTGTGTTCCCCAGAGACCAGCGGTGACTTGCCTGAAAACTTGGTGCGCGCACCACGCGAGTCCGCCGTTGCGCATCACGGTTTCAAGGCGATGCAGATCACGGCGTCGGCGCTGACGGCCGAAGCGCTCAAGTTGACGATGCCGGCCGCGTCGTTCAGCCGTAGCACCGAGTCTCACAATCAGGACAAGGTGAGCATGGGAACGATCGCGGCGCGCGATCTACGCCGGATCGTCGAACTCACGGAATCCGTTGCGGCGGTCTCGTTACTTGGTGCCGCGCAGGCGATCGACCTGCGTGAGCAGATGAGCGGTGTCGACAGCGTTGCCTATCGTGTGCGCGCCGCGCGCGATGTCGTGCGCAGCGTTGCTGCCCCGATGATCGAAGATCGCCGTCTCGACCACGACATCGCAAACGTGAAACAACTGATCAGCGATGGCGCTTTCGATCGTTTCGCGCGCTCGGCAAGCTCTGCAAGCTCGGCGAGTCACGACCGATGAGTGATCGTCGCCGCGAATGTTCCGTCGAGTTCGAAGTGCCGTTTCACGATGTGGATATGATGCGCATCGTCTGGCACGGGCACTACTACAAGTATCTCGAGCTCGCGCGCACCGAACTGTTACGTAGCTGCGATCTCGACGCCGGCGACGTGATCGGGGCGCAGTATCGATTCGTCGTCATCGACAGTCGTTGTCGTTACGTTTACCCGCTGCGCTATGCCGATCGCGTTCGGGTCGTCGCCTGGATATCCGATCTTCGCCATCGCGTGCGAATTTCCTACGAGGTCATCAACCTGACCGCAGGGCGACGCGCGGCGCGCGCCCAGACCGTGCTCGCGACGACGGATCTCGAGGGACGGCTACTCATGGAGACGCCGGCTGAAATCGTCCAGCGCATATCCGAGTAAGCCGGCCGAGCGCGGCATGCTTACGACGCTCGCTAGGCTTGGGATCCCCACGACACTTGCCGTGATTCTTTTCGGAGCCGGAGTGTTCGTGGCACCGGTTGCTCACGGTGAAACGGTGGTCGATCGGCCCGTGTCGGATTCCGAAGCGTCGCTGGAATCGGACGACGGCGCGCTCATTGATCTGATGGCGAAGATGAAACGTTCGCGTGGCGTCATCGCCGAGTTCGTCGAAGAAAAGCATCTTGCGCTTCTCTCCGCGCCGCTCAAGAGCAGCGGCCGTCTCTACTATGCGCCGCCCGATGCGTTGCTGCGCATGACGCAGAAGCCGTCGCGTACCCGTCTGCTGATTGCCGGCCGTGAAGTGCGCTATCGAGACGACACCGGCGCCGACCGATTCGATCTGTCGGCGAACTCCGTTGCGCGCCAGTTCATCGAGAACTTCCTCGTGCTGTTTACCGGCGACCTACCGGCGCTACGTGAGCGCTACGACATCGAGTTTCACGCCGACGCCGACAGATGGAAGCTCGAGCTTACGCCGCGTCGCGCGCCCTTCGACCGCATGATTGAACAGGTGGTGCTCGAAGGGCAGGGCGCCGCGTTGTCTTTGATCCGAATGACCGAGACGGACGGCGATGCCACGGAGACGCGTATCACAAAAATGCAAGCCGACACGCAGGTGCGTGCCGACGAACTGACCCGTCTGTTCTCAGAGTAAGCGACCGTGGTCGTGGTGCGTTGGAGCTTTCTCGTCGTTCTCGCGCTCGTTGCGACGTTCGCCGGTGCGCGCGTCGATTTCAGTACCGACATCACGCACTTCATGCCCGACAGCGGACGTGCCGGTCTCGCAGCAGTTTCCCGAGCGCTCGCCACCAGCGAACTGTCGCGCACGATGACGATTACGCTAGGCACGACAGTGCCGATTCCAATGGCCACGACAGTGCCGATTCCGTTAGGCACGCCAGTGCCTATTCCACTAGGCACGCCAGTGCCTATTCCATTAGGCACGCCAGTGCCGACTCCAATAGCCGCCCCCGCGCCGCTTCATACCGCCGGTGCAATTGCCGACGCTGCAGACAAACTCGCGACGGCGCTGGCCGAGCACCCGGAAGTCGCGTGGGTGCGCGACGGCGGCGACGAGCGGTTCGTCGAAGATGTTTGGGATCTTTACTTTCCACGACGATTCTATTTCGCGAGCGCGTCGCCCGAGCGCGACATCGCCGTCGCGCTCAGCGACGATGCGCTGGCCGTGCGTGCCGAGCGTGCGAAGGCCGACCTTGCCGGGCCGACCGCTTTACTGGCAAAGCGAACGATGACGCGCGATCCGCTTGGGTTGTTCGACACCGTCGTTCGACGCATGAGAGCCGCGGTGTCGGCCGCGCCCACGGACTCGGGCGAAGGCGTCGTGCATCGCGACGGGCATCTATGGTCGTCGGACGGCCACGCACTGCTCTTCGTAGGCACGAAGTCCTCTGCGTTCGCTTCGCGGCCGCAGGCGGCGTTGTTGGATGACCTCGACCGAATGTTCGCCGACATTGCCGCCGCCGGCCCGGTGCCACTCGTGATGGATCGCGGCGGTGCCAATCGATTCGCTGTCGATGCCGAACGGCGCATTCGGCGCGACGTCTATCGTATTGCGGCTCTCTCGGTCGTTGGTGTTGCGGTGATTTTCGCGACGTTCTTTCCCAGTGCTTGGCAGCTCTTGTTGGTCTTACTGCCGGCGGTTTCGGGCATCGTGTTCGCAACGGCGACCTGCATTTTGTGGTTCGGACGGATCGACGGCCTGACGCTGGCGTTCGGATCGTCGTTGATCGGGGTCGCGATCGACTACCCGATCCATCTACTCAATCATCAAGGGCTGGTCACGGCCGACGCGCGCGCGTCGGCGAAACGCCTGGCGCCCACGCTTGCTCTCGGTGCCGCAACGACCATGGCCGGATTCTCCGGACTCGCCCTTACTGCGTTCCCCGGGTTCCGCGAGATCGGCGTGTTTGCGATTACCGGAATCGCCGCGGCACTTCTGGTCACGCTCTTCATCGTGCCGTTGTTCGCGCCGCGTGCCGTGTCGTCTCCGCCACGGGCGCTGCGTGTCACGCGATTGCTCGAGCGTCTGATCGAAGGTGCGCGCCGACAACGGCGCCTGCTGGTAGGCGTGCCGCTGCTCGTTATCGCGATTGCCGTGGGCACGCTCCCTTCGATCGTTTGGGAAGACGATCTGGCGAAACTCAATCAAATCGATCCGGATCTACAGGCGGAAGAAGATCGCGTACGAGCGCGCGCCAGTGCGCTCGACGGCGGACGATTCGTCGTCGCTGTCGGTGAGACTGACGAAGAAGCCTTGCAGGCGAGCGAACGCGCGAGTGTCGTACTCGACCGATTGATCGATGAGGGCGTGCTCGGCGCGCGACGCTCGCCGTCTGATTTCTTGCCGTCCGTGGATCTCCAGCAGCGCAACGCACGCGTGTTTGCCGCGTCGAGCGGACTAGAGCAGCGCGTAGCCGATGCATTCAGTTCCGCCGGCTTCAGAGCCGACGCCACCGCAGGGTTCGCCAAAGACTTGGCGAGTTTGCGCGGCGGCGATATCGCTGCGCCGCTCATTCGGCGCGATCTCGTGGGCAGCGCGCTCGATCGCGTTGTGTCGGCGCTGATCGTCGATGTCGATACCGAGTTTGCCAACGTAGCCGCTGTGACTCAGCTCAGCCGAATCGAAGACGAGGTTGCGCTACGCAGTGCTCTCGCCGCTATCGACGGTGCCTATTTTCTCGATCAGCGAAGCTTGGCCAACGAACTGTACGCTGGATTTCGCGCGACGACGCTGCGACAGATCGCAGTAGGTTGCGCCCTGGTGTTCGTCGTGTTGCTCGCGCGCTACCGCGGTTGGCGGCCGGCGCTCGCGGCCTTCGCGCCGTCGGCTTTGGTCGCGCTGCTCGTTGCGTCGATGGCCGCGGCCAGCGGTACGCCCCTGAATCTGTTGCACGCCGTCAGTCTCACGATGGTCATGGGAATGGGCGTGGACTACGGCATCTTCCTCGTCGATGGCGTGCGCGCGGGCGAGACCGCGGGCGCAGTGACACTGAGTCTGCTGCTGTCGTGCATGACGACGGTGATGGTATTCGGCGTCCTGGCGCTTTCGTCCAATCCTGCGTTGATCGCGATCGGTTCGACTACCGGCGCGGGAGTGCTGCTGTCGTTCTTGTTCGCGCCGATTTCCCTGGTGCTGCTGGGGGAGAACACGTGAAGACGATCGTATGGCCTCTGGTCATGTGCGTGTTGCTGGGCGGCTGTACGGCATTACATTCGATTCAAGCGTTGACCGGCGGCTATGGAACTGCCGATTGCGCCGGGGCGCTGTTGTCCACGCCGCTGATTCCTAACGATCTCCGTATTCATGATCGCGTTCGATACCGCGTCGGCGATCGCGAAATCGGTCTCGAACTCGTGACGGAGACGCGCGCGGGCGGTCTCACCGTGATCGCGCTGACGTCGTTCGGGAACAAAGCGTTCACGATTCGCCAACGCGGCGACGATGTCGAAATCGTGAGCCATATGGGGCGTGCGTTGCCGGTGGCGCCCTACAACGTGCTGCGCGATCTGGTGCGCGTGCATTTTCTAAGCTCCGTGTTCGATGCCGAGAAACGGGGGCAGGGAGTTTCGCAAGAAGCTGCGCAAGAAGCTGCGCAAGAAATCGTGCCCGCGCGCAAGCGTATGATCGGCGCTTTCGTGGTGATCGACGAAACGCTACCGTCCGACGAATCCGCTGCACGCGAAGTACGTGAGCGTGTTCTTCGCATACAAGGGCCCCAGGTCTCCGGAGAGGGCGCAACGATTCGCGGTCTATTGGGAATGGCAGGCCGGCGAAAAGATGTCGCACGAGTGACCGTGCAAGGTGCGACGAGAGAGATCGTCCGCGCAGGATGCGGCTATTCGGCCCGTTTCGTTACGGTCGCGTCCGGGCGACTTTCCCCGTAGCCGTCTGCGCAAGCGCCTCGACGACGCGATATTCGCGCGGGATCATGTACGGCGCGAGATGTTCGCGACAGTAAGCGCGTAGCGACTTTGTGACGGTCTCTTCGAGACTCGCGTCGCTCAATACGACGTCGGCCACCGGGATCTCACCGAGCCGCGGATGCGCCCGCGCATACACCAGGCTGCGCTCGACGCCCGGATGGCTATCGAGGACGCGCTCGACTTCTTCACAGAAGAATTTCATCCCCGCCATGTTGATGCGGTTCGTGCGCCGGCCGGCGAGGTGAAGGTCGCCGTCGTTGTCGAACCATCCTTGATCTCCGGTCCGAAAGCCTTCGGGCATGCTCGCCGACGACAACCACGGATCGAGATACGCGTCGAAGATGCCATCGGCGCGAATACAAATCTCTCCCGTGTTCGCGGCGGAACTGTCGGGCACGGGGTTTCCGTCTTCACCGCGCAACCAAACGTCATAGCCATCGACCGGTCTGCCGAGTGCTTCGGGTTTGGTCGCGGCCGATAGGTGATTGATCACCGGGAGTCCCACTTCAATGATACCGAGTGCCTGTACGACGGCGATGTCGAAGCGAGCGCGAAAAGCATCCGCGGTGGCTTCGCGCAAATGTTCGGCCGTCGATACGGCCAGACGCAGATGGGCAAGCCGGGTATCCGCGCCACGGGAGTCGCCGCCACTCGCCAGCAGTCCGTAATGATAGGGCGATGCGTACATCACCGTTGCGCGTTCGGCCTCGGCCATCTCCAGGATCGATGCCGCCAGCGAGTGCGCCGGGAGTAAGACGGTCGCCCCAGCGCGCAGATACAGGAGGATCGAGACGACAAAATGGTGCGCCATCGGAAGCAGCCAGAGAATGCGGTCACTTGGACCGATTCCGAGCACGCTGTTGGCGCGATCGAGCCGGGTGGCGATGCCGTCGTGCCCGAGCACCACACCCTTTCTGGTATTCGTCGTTCCCGATGTGAAGCGTAGATACGCCGGTGCCAGACGCGCGAACTCAGCTTCGGCGGTCGGCTCGAGCGGGTTTGTCGGCGTAACGGCTTCGATCGCTTGCGCTGCGCCGAGGTCGCGTGGTGTGGTCACGAGAAAATGGAGGTGCGCGCGTCGGCAGAACTCGTCGCGGGACGTTGTCGAAAGGTCTTCCGGTAGCGGCACGAGGCACGCGTCTACCGCGATCGTAGCAAGAGCCGTTGCGATGAACGTCGCCGATTGCGGCGCGGTGACTCCGACGCGATGTCCGCGTTCAATACCCGCGTCGCGCAAGCGTGCGGCGATGCGGTCGATTTCTTCGATGAGCGACGCGTAGGCCCACTCTGTTCGCCGATCGGCGCCCGTGAACACGAGCGCGGGATGCTCGGGATTCGCGTCGGCGAAATCGCGTATGGCGTCTACGATGTTCATGAAGTCGAGACGATGCGGCGCAGCTCGGCGCGTACGCTTGCTGCTTCTACCTCGCCTAGGCGACATCCGCCATCGATTGCGAGCGCAGCATTGACACCGGCGGCTTCGCCTGTGGCCATCGCGGTGCCGATCACGCGCAATGCACCGAGTGCTTCACGGTCGGCCGACAAACAGCGTCCCGCCGTTGCGAGCAATGGATGCGACGCGCTCTGCAGGGCACCGAGCGGTACCGACCCGGCCGCCGACACCGGTTCGAAGTGCAGCTTCTTGTGGCTGGTCCACAGTTCGATCGGCCACGACGAGCGACAGATTTCGTCTTCATGCGTGCGCGCTTCGCGTATGTCGTCGCCCGAGATCACCTCGCGTCCGGCAACGCGTCGCGATTCGCGTACGCCGAGGCAGTCGGCCGTGCGTCCGAGGCGCGCCCGGGTGAATGCCGGGCGCGTTTCGATCAAGAAATCCGACAATGTGTTGACGGCTTCTTTGAGTGACGTCACCAATGACTCGAGCGCGCCTTCGTCGAGAGGGTCGAAACGCTCCGGGTCGGGTTTGTCCACGTTGATGGTGGCATACACCGACCCCGCTTCGACTCCGGTGCGCAGCAGTACCGACTCCGTCGCGATCGGCAAGCGACCGTCGCGGCAAGCGCGCGCGACCGCGGTACTGATGCGCGCGCATTCGATGCGATCGAGTGCGGACGTATCGACGGAATCCAAGCGCACGATGTACGACGGATACTGAAGATCCTCGCTCGTTGTTTCGAGAGTATCTGCGCCCGCGAGCGCGGCGACCAGCGCATCGCCGCTGCAGTCGACGACCGCGCCGGCCGTGAGCGTGCGTGCTCGACCCGCGTGCCGCACGCCGAGCTGTGACGAGGAACGGGCATCGTGTGAGAGCGTCGCGGTCACCAGTGTGCAGTCACATAGTAGCGTCAGTCCCTTCGTCTGGGCGCAGTACTCCGCGACCAGGGCCGTGTACGCGTCGGGCGCGATCGGTAGAAATACGGCGTTGCGCGCATGGGCAATGTCGCCGGTGCCGCCGCCGCGGCGAAGCGCTTCGGTGAACAGTCGCGGAAATCCTTCGTTCGCGAACTCCGGTCGACCTTGCGAAGACGGGAGGTAGAGCCCGCAGATGGTGTGCACCAGCGCCTGCGATACGACACCGCCCGGTCGAGAAGACCTGTCGATGAGTACGACGCGTGCGCCCGCGCGCGCCGCAGTGACCGCGGCGGCGACACCGGCAGCTCCAGCGCCGACGACGGCAACGTCGAATGCATCGTCAGCCGGCATTCGCTGTTCTTTCTTGCGCTGTCATTTTTGGCCCTGTCCTCACCGGCTCTGTTCTCACGGTCTTGTTACTACGCGGTGCATTCATTGACCGAGCAAATCGGCGAGCACCTGTGCACGCAGAATCTCGTCCTCTTCGTCGCTCAGGGCGCCGTGCTGTCGGATCTGCGTCAATGTGAGGCGATCGTCGCGCAGGCTCGCCACGACGTTGCTTCCCGGCGACGGCGGTACCGAGGGAACGTGAGATCCCGATTCGATGGCGGCGCCGCACAGTTGCCGCGCCTGCGGAGCGAACTCGTCGGTGAATGCGAAGAAGAAAGAGCACAGTTCGCCGTTGTAGTCGCGGCGAGCGAGCTTCGTGAAAACGCGCGCGGGTGCCATGCGCACGAAATCCATCGCGGCGGCGCCCGCTTCGATGTGGCCGTTCTTGATGGCGGTGATGCGCTGTTGTTTGAGAACTTCGATCAAGCCCTCGAAATCTTCGGCCTGTGAGGGCAGCGCGTGAAACCAGATCAGCGCGACGTGAGAGCGAAAGATCTCGCCCGCGCTTCCCTTCGGTCGCAGATTCACCGGAAGCGGAACCAGCCATTTTTCCGGCAGTTGGTTGCGATGGCGCGCCACCGCTTGGTGGCCGCGGATGGCCGCCGCCAGATAAAACAGCATCGGAGTGAGTACGCCGGCGATCCGCCTGCTTCGTTCGCGTATTATCGCGGTTTGTTCGCGCTCGAGTTGCGTCCAGCGATAGCACAGCTGTTGGGGGACTCGTGCGAGCGGGCCTGCCGGTGAAGCAATCGTTCGTGGCTCGTCGCCGATCAGGGCGGCGTGCCAGGCCGACGCCATGTTGGCGCGCTCTCGCAGCGTCGTCGGCTGCTTCGCCACCGGCTGTCCGATCTCAATGCGGCGATCGTACTCGGGGTCGTTGCAGCACCTGGCCAGATGTTCGACGAAACGTTCGCTGCCGGCGCCGTCGAACAGCAAGTGCAGCCAGGTGAGCGCGACGTCGGCGCTGGTGTCGGAATACTCGACGATATCGGCCGCCAGCAGCAGGCCGTCGCGTGCAGACATCGTGGCGTTGAGCCGATGGAGAAAAGGCGCAGGAGGCGACGTGTCACTGCGCAGATCACGACGATGGACGTCGATCGGAATGGTGTCTACCGGCCGAGCTTTGTGCAGGCGATACTGGGGAGTGCCGATGGCCGCGCGACGACGAATCGGTGCGCGCATGATCGGGTTCGCGCGCGCAACGCTACGCAGCAGCGCTTTGAAGGCGTCGGAGGAGAATCCCGGTCCCATGCGCAGCACCAACTGCGCGAGATGGCCTGCATCCGAGTGACGGCGCACTTCCGCGTCGAACGCACGCAGAAAGCAGTCGGCACCCGTGAGGGCGACCGCGCTAGGATTTGTCGATTTGGCCATGGACGAGTTCGGCAAACGCGGTCGTGCTGCCGAGCGATTGCTCTGTGATCGTACTTTCGTCCACCCAGACGCCGGTTGCTTCTTCGATCGCGAGCAGGAGCTGCGTCAGTGTGAGCGAGTCGAGACCGAAAGCCATGAGATCGGAGTCGCGCGAGAAGTCGTCGCCCACGTCGAGTAACTCTTTGCTGAGCGTCGAGAAAATGATGTCGGTGAGCTCGTCGCGGGTCATCGCGTCAGGTCTACGCGCCGCGCGGTTAGATAGTCAAACGGCCACGTGGGCGTCGGTTGATTCCCGCCGCGTGAGGTCCTATCGTCGCGCGCCGTGTCGAGCACCAGTCAACTCCGTGTCGCCATCGTCGGTGGTGGGCCAGTCGGTGCCAGTCTCGGCGCGTATCTGTGTCGC
The DNA here is from genome assembly GCA_029262375.1 of Deltaproteobacteria bacterium. GTDB lineage: Bacteria > Desulfobacterota > Binatia > UBA1149 > SPBQ01 > JAJCZM01. The sequence continues at coordinate 268,800 of JAJCZM010000044.1, read as the reverse complement.
GCCGGCGCTCGCGTCGCGGTGTTTCACAATCCGAAGCGTCCTCCCATTCTTGTCGGAGAATCGCTGGTGCCGGCGGTGATACCCTTCCTTCGCCGGCTACAAATAGAAGAGGAAGTCGCAGCGTACGCCACCCACAAGCCGGGAGCGTCGTTCACGTTCGGTGATATCACGACGCAGAGTTTCTGCTTCGCGGAGGCGCTCGGCGCCGAAGTGCAATACTCGTACAACGTCCCGCGAGACCGCTTCGATGCGAGCATTCTCGAGGCGGCCCGCGCCGCTGGTGCTCACATCATTGAAGAGCGTGCATCGATTATCACTGAGGGCGAACCGGTGGGCCTTGCAGGCCCTGAAGGAAGGATCGCGCTCGGCGGCGCCAGCGCCGAGCGCGCCGCCGAAGTACTAGGCGGTACGCCCGATTGGGTGATCGATGCCGGCGGGCGTGCCCGGATTGTCGCACGCGCGCTGGATCTGGACTTCGTCGAGGGGCCGCGCAAAGACGCGGCACTACACGCGCATTTAGAAGGAGTACCACTGCTCATCGACGGCAACGTGCACACCGATCGGCTCACGAGGGGCTGGTGCTGGCGCATTCCGCTGCCCGGTCGTGTGTCGGTGGGATTCGTCGTCAACGACGGCTATTTGGCCGAGTTCGGCGCAACACCGGAGACCCAGTACGATGCCTTCCTGTCGCGCGAGCCGGCTCTGTCGCAGTGGTCGGCCGGTGCGCGCCGGATCTCGCCGGTCGTGCGCTACAACAACTACCAGCTACGTTCGCTGCGCGGTGTGGGGCCGGGCTGGGCGCTGGTGGGCGATGCGTTCGGCTTCGTCGATCCGGTGTTCTCCAGCGGCCTATTGATCGGCATGAGTGCGGCTGCGCGTCTGGCCGATGCGATCCTGGCCGGCTCGGCCTCGGCGATGCGAAACTACGAACACTATGTCATCGATCAGCTCACCGTTTGGCAGCGCCTGGTTGACTACTATTACGACGGCCGATTGTTTACTCTGTTCGAAGTGGGGGATGCGGTGCGAAAGCGCCGTGGCTGGCAACTCGTTGACCGCCATTTACAACGACACCTTCCGAGAATCTTCACCGGCGAGGCCACACGTAGCCGATACAGCGTGGGGCTTCTCGATTTCATGGTGAAGTACGCCATTGTCGGGCACGACCCGGCGAAGCTGGAGGTGCATTGATGCCGCCGGCTCGATCTACCGATCGCAGTAGTGGCGGCGACTCGAGCGGCGCGAACGGCGACGGTAGCATCGACGAATACTACGATGTGATCGTAGTCGGCAGCGGGCTCGGTGGATTGACCGCCGCCGCTCTCCTCGCAGCCAGTGGGCGCAGTGTCTTGGTCGTCGAGCGTCACGACCGCGTTGGCGGTTATGCGCATTCCTTTCGTCGACACAGCTATCGTTTCGATTCCGCGGTTCATCTGATCGGCGGCTGTCGTCCTTCGCCGGACGACGACGGCGGGATTGTCCGCCGCGTCGTCGATGCAGTCGGAGCCGGCGACGATTGCGAATTCGTATCCGTCGATCCTTTTTATCGCGTGTATTACCCGGACTTCCGTATGGACATTCCGGTCGGACTGGAACGCTTTATCGATGCGCACGCGCAGTTGTTTCCTGCCGAGCGCGACGGCATTGCCAAGCTGACGAAGCTTTGTTGCGACATCCGCGACGAGACCGACCGTGCCTCGAGTTCGAGCACGGCGACCGGTTCGAAGACTTTTGCTCAAGCGTTTCCCGCGTTGGTGCGTTATCACCGCGCGACACTCTCGGACGTACTCGACGACTACATCACCGACCCGAAACTGAAATCGGTACTCGCGACCTGCTGGCCATACGCGGGTCTGCCCCCGTCGCGCGTCTCGTTCTTGTACTGGGCATCGATGCTGATCAGTTACGTGGCCGACGGCGCCTACTACTGTAAAGGGACGTTTCAGCGCTTCGCGGAAGCGCTCGCTCACTCTGTAGAGTCAGCCGGTGGTCGGGTCGTACTGTCCTCGTCCGTCGAGCGCATCGAGACCGACGATGAAGGAATCTGCGGGGTTCGTCTCGACGGTGATCGCCATGCGCGCACGCGTACCGTGATTTCGAATGCCGACGCGCGCCAGACCATCGAGCAACTCGTCGGCGAAGAACGCTTTCCGGCTCGTTACTTGCGTGCGCACAGGCGGCGCCGTCCATCGGTGTCTGCGTTCGTCGTGTACGCAGCCACCGATTTGGATCTCGCGTCGCGCGACCTCGCGCACGAAACGTTCGCGTTCGCTCGTTGGGACCACGATGCGTCGTATCGCGGCGTTGAGAAGGGATCGCCCAACTGGCTGAGCGTTACGGTTCCGACTCTCGTCGATCGAGATCTTGCACCGGCCGGCGAGCATCTACTCACGCTTACGACGTTGGTTTCGCACGACGCGACCGCCAACTGGCGCACCAAGAAGGACCGAGTGGTGGAAGAAATGACCGCACGCGCAGAGAAGCTGCTACCGGAACTTGCCGGACTCAGCGATCATCTGGTCTACCGCGAAGGAGCGTCTCCGTTCACGATGGAGCGCTACACCGGTAACTCCGACGGCGCGATCTACGGCTGGGAACTGTCGCCGGGGCAGGTTGGTGCCGGACGGCCGGGAAACAGCACCCCGCTCAACGGTCTGTTTCTCGCGGGACATTGGGCGCAGCCGGGTGGCGGTGTGTACGGCGTCGTCGTGTCGGGCATAGAGGCTGCTGCGGCCGTGCTCGGTATCGATCGCGACGGCCTGTTCAGTCGCTTGTCCGCCGGGTGAGAGCCTCGCCGGGCGTTGCTCCCGCGTGTCAGTTGCGTCGTCCAAACCGTGCCTCTAGGTTTCGCGCGACCTTCGTTAGAGAACCATCGTGTCCAAGCAGAGCCTGAAAACAGTCGCCCCTGAGCACCGCGGCGAGTCATCGAAGCCGGCGCAGGCCGCGCAGTCATTGCGGCGCGCTCGGCCCGTTCAACCCACGCCTTCTCCACGCCGCGGGCCGCTCGATGTACCGACGCGCGCGTGGAAAGCGGTGATCGGATGGGGTGGTTTCGCCGGCGGCTGCATCCTCTGGGGACTTACGGTTGTCCCTGTGACGATCTTGCTAGGGGCGTTTCGACCGTCGGTGCGAGAGCGGTTCAATACGCTGACGCGCGCCGGCCTACGTTTCTACATCAAGATGCTTCCATTCATGCGCGTTCGTGTTGAACGGCGCCGCGTCGATACAGAAGGACGACAACCGGCGCGTATTTTGGTCGCTAACCACCAGTCGTTGCTCGACCCGATCATGTTGATGTCGTTTGAGCCGTGCTTGAGCGGCCCCGCCAAAGATTACCTGTTTCGATGGCCGGGACTCGGCGCGTTCTTGAGACTGGCTCGCTTTTACCCGAGCGAGAGTTCGGGACGAGGAATTCTCGAGACGATGCGCGTCGGCGTGAAGCAGGCCATCGAGCAGGGCAACTCGCTGCTGTTCTTTCCCGAAGGAACACGAACGCGCACCGGCGAGATGGGCGACTTCCAGCGCGGCGCGTTTCGCATGGCCGTCGAGTACGGTCTGCCGATCCAGCCCGTCGTCATCGAAGGAATTCACGAGGTGCTGCCGCCGGGCGTATTCCTCGTCGGTGACGCGGGGCGCCCCGACGTCCGTATCGTCTATCTCGATCCGATCGAAGTGCGCCAAGATCGCGACAACGCGCGATCGAGTGCGCGCGTTCTCGCCGAAAGGGTGCGCACGGAAATCGCTACCGAGCTGGCGCGGCTACGCGACGAGCGCCATCAGGTAGCGGCCGGCCTGTGAATGGTTCGCACTGCGAAGTTCTCGTCATCGGCGCGGGCCCGGCGGGATCGACGATTGCCGCACTCTTGGCCGCGCGCGGTCGCCGTGTGATCGTACTCGAGAAGGAAGTGCATCCGCGGTTTCACATCGGTGAATCCCTACTTCCGCGCAATCTGGAAATCTTCGAAGAACTCGGTGTAATGGACCGCCTGGCGGAAATCGGTGTCGTCAAGAACGCCGCGGATTTCACCGATGAGATGGCCGGCGGTATCGAGAAGACCTTCGATTTTTCGCGTGCCGCCGACAAAACCTACCCCAGTGCTTTTCAAGTTAGACGCGACGAGCTCGACGCCATACTGCTCGACAGCGCACGCAGCCGCGGCGTCGAAGTACACGAGTCGTTGCAAGTGACGAGCGTCGATGTTCACGCCGACGGCGCTCGGGTCGCGGCAGTCGATAGCGACGGCCGACATTCGACTTGGACCGCGGATTTTCTCGTAGATGCATCCGGTCGCGATTCGCTGTTGGCGCGCCGTCTTGCATGGCGGCGCCGCAATCGCACCCATTCGAGCGCCGCCTTGTTCGGTCACTACGGCGGCGTGGTCCGTCGCGAAGGCGATGCGGCGGGCAACATCAGCATCTACTGGTTCGAGCACGGTTGGCTCTGGATGATCCCACTGCGCGACGGTCGGATGAGCATTGGCGCGGTCTGCGAGCCTGCCTATCTCAAGGCGCGCGACTGCTCGCTCGAGGAATTTCTTGGCCGTACGATCGCGCTCATGCCCAACGCGGCGGCGCGAATGAAAGACGCCTACACCATTTCTGAAGTGCGCACGGCCGGCAATTACTCGTACGATGCGCGACGGGCGGGCGGCAAGAACTTCCTTCTCATCGGCGATGCGTTTTGTTTCATCGATCCCGTTTTCAGCAGCGGCGTCTTCCTGGCCATGTCGAGTGCTCGCTTGGGTGCCGACGCGGTAGAAACCTGTTTGGATCATCCGCGTCGTGCGGCTGGCGCCGTGCGACGCTACGAGCGAGCGCTTCGTCGCGGTATCCGCCGCTTCTCGTGGTTCATCTACCGATTCCGATCTCCCACGTTCCGGCGATTGTTCACCACGCCGGATCCGCCACGGCGCATCGAGGAAGCCGTGACAACCATGCTCTCCGGCGACGTTTTCCGTCGAACCCCGACCGTTGCGGGTCTGGCGGCCTTCAAGGCCACCTATTATGCCGCGAGCCTGGCCGGCGCATGGAGCACGCGCCGCGGCGCTGAACAGGCAAGAGGGGCTCAACAGACTCGAAAGTCGTAACCAATTGAATTATATCGACCTGTTCGTTATGAGTGCGCCGTCTTCGGGGAGGCGGCGTGACGAATAGAGACGAAATTCTGCGGACCGTACAAGACATCCTGGTGGCGGAATTCGAGCTGGACCGTGCGTCCGTCAAGCTTGAAACCCATCTGGTCGACGAGCTGGATCTCGACAGTATCGATGCCATCGACCTCGCGGTGCGACTCGAGGAGAAGTCGGGGCACGCGCTCGAAGAAGAAGAACTCAAAGCGCTGGAAACGGTAAACGACATCGTTGAGCTCGTTTTCGCCAAACTCGACGGGAGTCGCGCATAGCGAGAGGCCGGACGCGATCTGTGCCGCTGCGTGCCGAGGCACGGCAAATTGGAGATGAGCGAAGCCCCCCTCTGGACACGTATCTCCGAACGCGGTTCCTCCGTGGGCTTGAGGTTTGCCGTGGCGTGCTACCGCACCTTCGGTCGTCCCGTTACCTTGGTCATCGTTCACCTGATCATCAGTTATTTCTATTTGACGGACGGGCCCGGTCGGCGCGCATCGCTTGCCTACCTTCGGCGCGTGCACGAGCTTTCCGGCCGCGGCGGTGACGAGCCCGGCCACTGGCAAAGCTTTTTGCACTATCGGATGTTCGCGCTGTCGATCTTCGATCGCGTGGCGTTCTGGCTTGGCCGCGGCGATGAGTTCGTCTTGGACTTCAACGGTGAGGAACTCTTCGAGCGCGTGATTGCCGATGGCCGCGGCGCCATCATCGTGGGCTCGCATCTTGGTAGCTTCGATTCGATGCGTTTGCTGGCACACCGGGCCGGGGTCGTCGTCAACGTACTCATGTTCACCGACCACGCGCCGCTGCTCAATTCGATCTTCGCCGAGCTCTCTCCCGACGCCGAGATGCACGTCATTCGCGCCGATCCCTCGTCGATGAAGACTGCGTTTGAAGTACGCTCTCGTATCGAGCGCGGCGAACTCGTCGCAATCCTCGCCGACCGCATTGAGCCGGGCGACCGGGGCAGCCTGTATCGTACCGACTTTCTCGGTCATCCGGCCGACTTTCCCACCGGCGCGTTTCTGCTGGCTACGCTGTTCGGTTGTCCGGTGGTTCACATGGTCGGCCTGCGACGCGACGCACATCGCTATGAGATTACTGCTGAGCTTCTCAGCGAAGGGACCGCCGTTTCGAGGAAGGATCGGCGACGTCATATCGAGGAGCTGGTCGAGCGCTACGCCGCGCGGCTCGAACACTTCTGCCTCGACGAACCCTATCAGTGGTTCAACTATTTCGACTTTTGGTCGGAAGAGCACGGCGTCGAACCACCGGTGAGGAAAGCCGCATGAGTCGGCGCGTCGTCGTTACGGGTATGGGCGGGCTCACCTCACTGGGCGACAACTGGATCGATCTGCGTGCAGCATTGCTTGCCGGCCGCACCGGTGTGCGCGCGATGCCCGAGTGGGACGTGATCGACGGGCTCAAGACACGCCTCGGCGCTCCGATCGCCGATTTCACGCCGCCGCCGCACTTCACGCGTAAGAAGACGCGCACCATGGGGCGCGTTTCCCTGCTAGCGACGCGTGCTTGCGAGCTTGCGCTTCGCGCTGCCGGACTCATCGATACTCCCGAACTCAGCGACGGCAGCACCGGAATATCTTTCGGATCGACCAGCGGCGGCAGCGACGGCTTGGACGTTTACGCTCGGAAATTTTTCCACGAGCGTACGCTGCGAGGCATCGGCGGCAGCGAATACATCAAGTTCATGAGCCACACCTGTGCCGCCAACCTGGCCCAGTATTTCGCGATTCGTGGACGCGTGATTCCTACCTGCAGTGCGTGCACGTCGGGTAGCCAGGGCGTGGGGTATGGCTACGAGGCGGTGAAATTCGGTCATCAGGACATCATGCTTGCGGGCGGTGCCGAAGAAATGGGGGCGATCGAGGCCGCGGTATTCGACATTTTGTACGCGACGTCCACTCGAAATGACGAGCCCGACGCGACGCCGCGTCCGTTCGACACGGCACGCGACGGATTGGTCATCGGTGAGGGCGCGGCGGCTCTCGTGCTCGAAGAGTTGCAGCACGCCCGCGCGCGCGGTGCGACGATCTACGCGGAGATTGTAGGTTACGCGACCAATTGCGACGGCAAACACCTCACCAATCCCGACCGTGACAGTGTGGGGGCGGTGATGAAGCAGGCGCTCGCGGTCGCCGGTGTGGACGGCGGCGCGATCGACTACTTGAACGCACACGGCACGGCGACCGAAGTCGGTGACGTCGTCGAGAGTAGCGCGACGTACGAAGTCTTCGGCAACCGCGTGCCGGTGAGTACTTTGAAGGGACACCTCGGCCATACGCTGGGAGCGTGTGGTGCAATAGAAGCCTGGGCGACCATCGAGATGATGCGCGAGGGTTGGTTCGCGCCGACCGCGAACCTCGACTCACCCGATCCGGCTTGCGGTGCGCTCGACTACATCATCGGATCGCCGCGCGAGATCGCCGCCGATATCGTCATGAGCAACAATTTCGCATTCGGCGGCGTCAACACGTCGCTGATCTTCAAACAATACGCGTAGCGTCAGCCGGCTTTCGCGCCGCCGCGGGCCTCGCGGAGCCGCCGCGCACGGTCGTATTCGAGCGAGCGTCTACCGGCTGCTGTGGCTTCGGCCGGAAACAGCATCGAGAACGCGCGGTCGAGCAGACCGTCGCCGTAGAAACGGAACAGCCATTTGCGATAACACACTTCGGTCGTGATCAGGATGCCGAGCAGGACATAGAAGATGCCGCCGGTGTACAGCGCCCAAATTTCGATCGGGGCCGCCAACGTGAGCACGCCGATGAGTATCGTATTCAGTGCCATGAAGACGCACCAGGCAATCGTGACGCGACGACAGTAAGGCAGTGTGAACGGCGGCAAGTCGCCTTCCACGGCGCGCGCGAAGCGCTCGATCATGGGTGGGCCGTTCCTGAGGCTCATGGCGAACGTCGTCAGAAGAAAACCGCTGACAAGCATCGGGAGAAACAGCAGGATGGTCGCGTTGTCGAGCGCGATGGCGACGACGATCAATCCCACGAGCGGCAGGTGTTGACGGACGATGGTGCCGAGATCTGCGCGACTTCCGTTCGAATTGACCAAAACCGCCGCAGCATACAGACCCAGAATCACACCGCCCAACTGGCGTGCCTGAAGGTGCTGGTAGCCGAAATAGACGACCAGCGGATAGCTGACGTAAAAGAGCGGTTGCAGGATGCGTGCAAGCATTGGCGTTCGAGCGATTGCGCGGACTTCGCGACCTGGTGTAATGCGCACCCCGTGTCGAGGCAACGCATAAGCAAGATAGCCATCGTCGGCGACGGTCCAGCCGGGACCACGCTGGCCGCACTGCTGGCCGCCGCCGGCCGCGACGTCGTCGTGCTCGGGCGTGGCAGGCCGCAGGGTTTGATCGTCGGCGAATCGTTGATCCCGGCAGTCATACCGCTGCTGCGTCGGCTGGGCATTGAAGACGAAGTGCGCGAGTACGCCATGTACAAACCCGGCGCGACCTTCGTGCTTCGCGACGGTGAGACGATCAGTTTCAGCTTTGATGAGTGGGCGGGGAGTCTCCCCGGATACGCCTACAACGTCCCGCGCGAGCGATTCGACCGAACACTCGGCGATGCGGCCGAGCGTGCCGGGGCCTCCGTCGTTTCGGCGACCGCGCGACTGAGCGCCGATCCCGAACGGAGCGGTGGTATTCGCTTCGACGACGCAACCGCTGAGCTCGTGCACTCTACGCTAGGCGGGGCGGCCGATCTCATCGTCGACGCGACGGGACGAGGCCGCGCGCTGGCCCGAGCCCTGTCGCTCGGTTCAATGCCCGGTGATCGCTACGACGAAGCGCTGTTCGCGCACTGCGAAGGAATTCCGCTGGTAAGAGACGGCAACGTCCACATCGATCACCTCGAACATGGCTGGTGTTGGCGCATCCCGCTACCGGGGCGCGTATCGGTCGGCATCGTGATGGACAACGAATGGCTCGCCAAATTCGGCGACGATGCGACTGCGCGTTACGATGCCTGTTTGCACGGCGACGCCTTCCTGCGTCGGCTCACGGGCGATGCACGCCGCGTGAGCGATGTGATGAAGTACAACAACTACCAAAACACCACGCCGACGGGGGTTGGCGAGGGATGGGCGTTGGTGGGCGACGCGTTCGGCTTCATCGATCCTATTTTCTCGAGCGGGTTGTATTTGGCAATGGACGGGGCGCGCGCGCTCGCCGACGCAATCCTTGCGGGAGGAGACCAAGCCGCGCTGCGCGCCTACGAGAAGCGACAACTTCATCAGTATCAGGCGTGGCGCAACGTCGTCGGCTACTTCTACGACGGCCGTCTGTTCGACCTCATCCAACTCGGACGCATCGAGAACCCCAACCTGATCGGTCGCTTGATGAACCCGCATGTCAGTAAGAACATCTCGCGTATGCTGACCGGCGAATCTACCGATCGAACCTATACCCAATGGTTGCTCGACGTGTTGATCAATCATGCGTTGGTCGGGACCGGTCCGAGCGAACTGGCGGTTCGCTGACGCCGTGCAATTGCTGTGAACGATCTTGTGGACACTCTCGCTAGCAGCGGCGTGGCGATCACGTTGTTGGCGCTGTCGGAGGCGGATCCGAGTCGAGCCGATCGTGGGCTGCTCGACGACGACGAACGACGTCGAGCAGCGAAGCTGGTAATACCCGCCAAGCGCAATCAGTTCGTTGCTGCGAGAGCGGCGCTGCGTAAGCTACTCGCCGAGCGGACGGGTGCGACGCCCGAGTCGCTCGAGTTCGTATACGGACCTCACGGCAAACCGACGCTCGCGCGTTATCCCGAGGTTCATTTCAATTTGTCACACTCGCGCGGGCAGGCGGCGTTTGCAGTCAGCGAACGTGTAGCGGTAGGGATCGATATCGAAGATTCACGGCGCGAGCGCGACTACGAAACCTTTGCGAGTCGTGTCTTTGCCGACGAAGAACGCGCCTGGCTCCACGGCGGTGAGCCGCGTCGAATCCGCGAGCGCTTCTATCGAATCTGGACGAGCAAGGAAGCCTACGTCAAAGCGCTGGGAGTCGGTCTGTCTCTGTCTCCGCAGAAGTACGCGATTTCCTTTGACGATGCTTCGCTGGGTGACGATGCTTCGCTGGGTGACGATGCCTCGCAGGGTCGATTGCTGCGATCCGAATTCGGCGGCCTCGATTGGAACCTGTGGACCAGCGAGCCGGTGCCGGGATTCACAATGAGCGTCTGCGTTGAGACCATGACTGGCACCGACTCGGGCGTCGGCGTAGAAGAATCCCACGATGACTAGTGGGATAGAAGCCTGGCACTCCGTACTGGACTCGCGCGACTATGCGCGGCTCGATGAAATTCTCGATGACGACTGCGTCTTTCACTCGCCCGTGGTGCATACCCCGCAGCGCGGTAAGGCGATTAGCAAGATCTATCTCGAGGCCGCCGCTTCGGTGTTGCTGGAGTCGCAGTTTCGCTACGTGCGTGAGGTGATCGGTGAGCGCGATGCCGTCTGCGAGTTCGTCGCTGAGATCGACGGCATCAGCATCAACGGCGTCGATATGATGAGCTGGAACGATGACGGCAAGATCGTCGACTTCAAGGTCATGATTCGCCCGTTAAAGGCGATCAATCTACTTCATCGACTCATGGGCTCGCAGCTCGAGTCGTGAGTTTGCACTAATCCCACAGCGTAACGATCTGGCCTTTGTCGGGCGTCACGCGCCCTGCGATCAGCGCGTTCCACGCCGTCTCGGCGCCTGCCGTTCCGGCTAGTTTCTCGATCGTGAGCCAGTGATGGCTCGACTCGATGAAGCGAGATAGCGCGACTGCCAGTTTGTCGCGATAGCCCTCGGGACCCCAGTCGGCACTGCGCTTTTCCATCTGTGTCGGTGCGAAGAACAATTGCGGGGCGGGGCCGACAGCCGGCGGTTGCGAACGGTCGGAGTCGTGATGACTCATCCCGATCATCATCGAGTACTTGAGGCGATCTCCGAGACGTGCGTGAACACGCCCCAATGTGTCGGCGTTACCCGCCATGTCTACGATGACCGCATCTTGGTCATTGGGTAGATGGTCGATCTCGCCGTAGGTCAGGACGTCGCTGTAGCACCCGACCTCTTTGCAGAACTCTGCATTGCGCGCCGATGTCAGACCGATGACCTTCACCTTGCCGCGTTTCGCTGCGCAGCTGGCATAGGCGATCGCGGTTTTGCTCGACGCGGACAGCACGACGGACCGCTTCGCTCCGAAGTAGTTGTCGTTGTCGGAGAAGAAGTCGTCGGCTAGGAAACCGGTCACGAACAGGCCGCGCAGCAATGCGTGACGCGATTCCGCGTCCTTCCCGGGTTCATAGAAAGGATCCTGTGTTGTCGCAGTATAGGTGCGATACGGCGCTGCGTGCGCCGTGCGGTGATCGCCGTCATCGCGCAGTCCGACGCCGATAGGCGTGACTTTCATGTCGATCGTGCGAGCAAGCGGGAACCAGCCATAGTAGCGGCCGCCGATCTCGACATCGGGATTCGCCGACTCGACGACTTCGCCCCATCCCATACAGGGGATGCGTCCCCAGCCTGCTTCGGTTGGAAAGAAATCCCAGTAGCCGAGCATGTCGCCGACGACCGCGTAGGTGATGTTGTTGGCGGTCAGCGCGAAGCGATCGACGCGATAGCGTACTTGCCCGGGCTCCAGTGTCGAAAGGGCTTCCTCTACCAACCTCGTTTTGCTGTAGTCGTCACGGTTGGTTTCCAAACAAAAATTCGAATCGCTCACTGGTCGCCTCCTCGTGATTCCGGGTTGTAATCGCGTTGAACCTGAGCGGCCCAATTAAGTCTACCTTCGCTCCGCTTCTGATCCAGCTCTGACTTGCTTCACCGTTGACTTGTCCGAGTGCGACGCCAATCTGCCCTTATGGACCGAATGAATGAACTGGCTTTTTACGCGTTGGCCGGGGCCCCGAAATCTCCGCGCGACCTCATCGAAGAAGTGCAGCTCGGAGAAGCGCTCGGCTTCGGGTCGGTCTTCATTTCGGAGCGCTTCAACATCAAGGAAGCCGCGACACTCTCGGGTGCCGTCGGAGCGGTGACGCAAGAGATCGGCATCGCTACGGCGGCGACGAACCACAACACACGACATCCGATGGTCACTGCGGCGTTCGCGAAGACCATGGACAAACTGACGGGCGGTCGATTTTCGTTAGGCCTGGGTCGCGGGATCGCTGCGCTCTTCGATGCGTACGGAATCCCTCGTATCAAAACTGCAGAGATGGAAGATTTTGCCGGTCTCATGCGAACGGTGTGGGACGGAGAAGTCGTTCTCGGTCACGACGGCCCGGCCGGAAAGTATCCGTTGTTGGCGATGGGGGCGGAGTACGCCTCCACGATCCCGCTCTCACTGGCCGCGTTCGCCGACAACTCGCTTCGGCTGGGCGGCCGCGTGTTCGACGCTGTGGTGCTACACACCTATTTCACCGATGAGACGACCGCGCGTTGCGTCGCGACCGTCAAACGCGCGGCCGAAGAAGCTGGGCGAGATCCTGCAAGCGTGCGCGTTTGGTCGTGTTTTGCCACGGTGGGCGACCATCTGCCCGAGCCGCTGCGTCTCAAGAAGACCGTCGGGCGCATGGCGACGTATCTGCAGGGCTATGGGGACCTGATGGTGAAAACGAACCACTGGGACCGTGAGGTGCTCGCTGGATTTCGCAAAGATGAGGTCGTGAGAAGTATCGGCGGCGCCATCGATTCGATGGCCACCGCCGAGCAACTTGAGCATATAGCCACGCTGATACCCGGCGAGTGGCTGGCCCCGGCCGCTACCGGGAGCAGTGAGCGCTGCGCTCAAAAGATCCAAGCGCAGTTCGATCTTGGCTGCGATGGTGTCATCATGCACGGTGCGAGTCCGCAGGAGCTCGCTCCCATCGTGGCGGCGTACCGGGCGCGTCGTTCTATCGGGCGTTTCGATCATTTAGCCGCGAACCCAGCCGGCTGAAACTGAGGCCGCGATCGAAACGAGGTTCTCTGCATGTCGACAATTCCCACGGCCGAAACGATCACGCCCGAATGGCTTACGCAGCAGTTGCGCCGACACGGCCATGGCGGCGATATCGAAGTACACGACTTCGAGGCCGAACGGATCGGTACCGGGCAGGTCGGAAAGTGCATTCGCTACACGCTCGACATCGAGGGCGGAAAGCCGAGTGCGCCGAGTTCGTTGATTGGAAAGTTTGCTTCCGACGATCCGGCGAGCCGCGCGACCGGTGTCGCGCTCAACAGTTTCATAAAGGAAGTGTCCTTCTACAAGACGCTGCAGAATCGCTTACGAATTCAGACCCCCGACTGCTACTACGCCGCGATCGACGGCAACGGTCCCGATTTCATGTTGTTGCTTGAGGATCTGGCGCCGGCCGTTCAGGGCGATCAACTCGCCGGCTGCGATGCCGTCGTAGCAGACGCTGCGATCCAGCAGCTGGTTGGCTTGCACGCGCCGAGTTGGCGTGACCCCGAGCTGTGTCAGCACGAATGGCTCGGCGCGCTTACAGCAGAGACCGCAGTCGTCACGCGCGAGCTCTACGCATCGCAACTGCCGGCGTTCTTCGAGCGGTTTCGCGATCATCTGGAGCCCGATGAAGCAGATATCATTGCGGGTATGGCCGAGGCCGACAACGTGTGGCGCATTCAAGACGGCCCCAAGACCCTGATTCACATCGACTACAGGCTCGACAATTTGCTCATCAATGAAGACTGTAGCCCGCCCTTCGTCTGTGCGGTCGATTGGCAGAGCGTCACGGTCGGGAATCCACTGACGGACGTCGCGTACTTCCTCGGTGCCGGAATGCAGCCTGCTGACCGGCTCATCCACGAGCGTGCAATCGTCGAAGACTATTGGGTCGCAATGCGCGATGCTGGAATCCCGCCGCAGTATAGCTTCGACGAGTGCTGGGAGGACTATCGCCGCGCGACCCTAGCGGGCTTCCTGGTGACGATCGTTGCAGCCCCGATGGTCGTGCAGACCGAACGCGGTGATGAAATGTTCACGGCGATGGCGAAGCGCCACGCGCGCCATGCACTCGATCTCGACGCCGCGGCTTTCTTCTAGTCGCCCAGTTCGATCACACGCAACACTTGCCGTAGGTGAGGCGCTGGAAACAATGGCCGGCTTGAGTAAGGCCGACCCACACGCGCCGGCAATGTCGGAGAAGATAGGACTGTCGTCGGTCGATCTCACGGATCGAGAGCGTGGCTATGCGCGCGACGCGATCGATCGCGGCTGGATTTCTTCAGCCGGCGACTACGTCAGTCGATTCGAAGTAGCAGTGGCCGAGCGCTGCGGACGATCCCGAGCGATCGCGACGTCGTCGGGGACGTCGGCGCTCGATCTCGTGCTTCGGGCGCTCGATATCGGGCCCGGCGACGAGGTCATCTGTCCGGCGCTTACCTTCGCTGCACCGGCAAGCGCGATTGTCGCAGTCGGTGCGGTCCCCGTCTTTGCCGACGTCACCGAGAACTCCTGGACGCTCGACCCATGCAGCGTCGAGGCCGTGCGCAGCGCGCGTACCAAGGCGCTGATCGCGGTCGACGTGCTCGGTCATCCCTGTGACTACGACGCGCTCGGCGCGCTCGGAATACCGATTGTCGAAGACGCGGCGGAAGCGCACGGTGCAGGCTATCGCGGTCGGCCGGTCGGCTCGTTCGGCAGGGCGGCGGTGCTGAGTTTTCACGCCAACAAGACGATCACCACCGGTGAGGGCGGCTGCGTTCTCGTCGACGACGCAGCGCTCGCCGAGCGTATAGGGCTCATGAACAACCATGGCATGTCGGCGAGTGATCCGTACGTTCATACCGAGATCGGGCGCAACTACCGCATGGGAAACGTCTGCGCTGCGATCGGCTTGGGGCAAGTCCAGCGTTGGGACGAACTGGTCGCCGGCCGTCGGCGGGTTGCGAAGGCGTACGACGACGCCCTGTCCGGGACGTCGCTATCGCAGCGTCCTGTGGCCGAGTGGGCCGAAGAGTCCGTTTGGCTGTATACGGTTCTAGCCGAGCGGACCGACGATCGTGCGTCGATCCTGGCTGCGTGCCGGGCGGACGGGATCGATGCGCGTGCGATCTGGCCGGCATTGCCCGATCTTGAACTGTTTCGGGCGGGAGCCCGCGGTGACTATCGCGTGGCGCGAGAGATTGCCGCACGCGGTATTTGGTTGCCGACATGGTCGAGTATGACCGACGATCAGATCGACCGCGTCGTGACTGCGGTGTGCGTGGGACTGGCCGACTAGCGAACCGCCGCACCGTCGCGGTCTCGCGCCGAACGCGCCACTCGCCAGTTGACGTGCTGTTGCGGCTGCTGTCGGGCATCGAGCTTGCCCATGATTCGTGCGGCCGCTTCGATGGCGATCACCCCGAGTGTCCAGATCGCTTTTCGTGCGCTCGTCGTTATCGATGCGAGCGATAGGCCGAGCTGCGATACGCGCGCGACATGCGCGCGCGCCATCGACCCCAGCATGCGTACGATCGGTATCGCGCTGAGCGTCGCGACCTCGTGGCCGGTGCGCATGCTGAGCAATTCGTGCGCGCAGGTATTGCGTCGGCGCACTGCAAAATATTCACCGGCCGTCGTTGGGCACCCGGCCGACACGCGAGCCTCGGGAACGTACAGAACCGAGAGTCCGCGCGCGCGAGCAGTGGCTTCGAGAAAGGCTTCGTCCCCGATCAGGTCTTCGGGGATTTCGTCGATGAAGCGACGAAACGCGACCGTCTCACCCATCTTAGGCTGCGCCAAGACAATACGGTGGTGGATATCCCAGAGCAGTTGGTTCGCGAAGTCGAAGAAGCCCTGGTCACGGCCGCTGCTTACCCGCGGGTAGACTCTGGCTCCGACCATCCCGACTTCGGGGTCTTCGAGTGGTGCCAAAAGTAGCGCGATCGCTCCCGGTTCGGGAATGACGTCGGCATTGCAGAGCACCAGGAGGTCGGCGTCCGTGTTTTTGAAGAACAGGTTATCGGCGACGATCTTGCCGCGCCGCTCGGGTTCGGTAATCAGCCGAACGCGCGAGTCGTGTCGCGCGATCTCGCGAACGATGTCGTCGGTGCGGTCGTTGCATGCACTCGACACGACGACGATCTCGAGTAGGTCGGCTGTCGCCGACCGTTCGGCCAGGGCCGCTTCGATCACGCGCGCGATGGTCGCCTCTTCGTTGTACGCCATGATCCCGACGGCGTAGCTCGGGAGCGTGTGGTTCGTCATTTCTTCCCTACGCCGTTGCCGCCGAGTCGGAGATAGTCGGCGGCAATGCGTGTCACGCTCGCCGGATCTGCGATCATCGACATGTAGGCCGAACTGACCATCGGGCAGGCGCATTCACGGGCTCGAATCGACCGGCGCATTTCCTGGGCGCGTTCGCCGCGCCAAATCTTCTTGAAGTCGTAGCTCTCCTCGCGCAGCTTGCCGATCGCTTCGGCGCGTGTGCTGCAGGTCCAGACTTCGCCGTCGGCGCCGATGTGTACCGACATCCACCCCGCCATGCACGGCACCATCTGCTCGCGCCTGCTTCCCTGGTCGAGGTAGTTCTCGGTCATCTTGTAGTAGCGAAGGCGCAGGGCGCGCACGAGGCGGGTGGCCTTCGTATTCGGGTCGGCGTTGCGCAATCTCTCTTGAAGAGACTGCACTGCGTGTTTGTAGTGCTCCGGCGAAGGCTCGATCGACTCCAAGCTGTTGAGTAGTTCTCCGCGTTCCTCGGCCATTTCCACAATGTACGAATCGGGTTCGAGCGCGAGAATGCCCTCGTGGATTTCGTCGAAGCGATGCGCATTGAAGGCTGAGATGCAGGTATGCACGCCGACGGTCACGTTCGGTGCCGCGAGTGCGCGCAGGCCCGACAGTGTTTCCATCGCGTTGGCCCAGTTGTTGAGGGTTACGCGGATTTCGTCGTGACGTTCGCCGAGATCGTCTAACGAAAGATTCACGACCCAGTCGGTGTCTGGTGCTTCGGTAGCAATGCGCTCGATTTGCGAAAGCGTTCGCTCGGGCATCGTGCCGTTCGTGGCGATGGTGACGAACTCGGGCCGGCACTGTTTGGCCAGTGCGATGGCGATGTCGGCGGTGTCTTTGCGCAAGAACGGCTCGCCGCCGGTGAGCACCGCCCAAACGGGCGCGGTGCCGAGCGAATGAAAGATGCGTTCGAACTCTTCTACAGTCAGCGGGCTGACCTTCCGTTCGTAGATATTGCAGGTCTTACAGCGTGAATTGCACGCGTACAGCAGGTTGAAAGCGACGCTCGCCGGCATCAGCGGAGGCTTTCGCGAGTTTCGCGAGAGCGCATAGATGGGCAGGCGAGCGCCGAGAGACCACATGCCGCGATTACACAGGCGCGATTCCGGCAACACAACACAGACAGTCGCTTGCCCGGCAGCGTTCGCCGGGATTAGCTGCGCCTCGTGCCCGAACCGTCAGACAGTCGGCTTGTCTCGAATGCGCCATGCGAGGTCAGTGTGGTGCTGCCCACGTACAACGAGGCGGGGAGTATCTGCGACGTCGTGGGCGAAGTGCTCGCGGTGCTCGAGCGGGCAACGCCGGCAGTCGAGGTGTTGGTCGTTGACGACGACAGCCCCGATCGCACGGCCGACTTGGTCGTGACGACGTTCGGCGCCGATTCCCGCGTTCGTGTGATGCAACGGCGAGGTGAGCGCGGGTTGGCGTACTCGATCAGGGACGGGATCACTGCAGCGGTGGGCGAGCGAGTGATCGTGATGGATGCCGACTTCAATCACGATCCGAACGATCTTACGCGTTTGCTCGAGGCGGCATCGACGGCCGATTTGGTGAGCGGCTCCCGTTTCGTCGGTGACGGCGGCATGTATAGCGCCGGTAGACAGTGGGGAAGTCGCGCGATGAATATGATCATCCGTGCGGTCGTGGGAACCGGCATGCGGGACAATCTGAGTGGCTTCTTCATCGCGCGCCGAGATCTTCTCGACTCGTTGCCCGCTGACCGGATCTACCATGGCTACGGTGACTATTACTTCCGACTGTTGTGGTACGTGGGCGCCAACGGAAAACGTTTGGTCGAGATTCCAGTCGTATACCGACCGCGCGAAGCGGGTGAGAGCAAGTCTCCGCTGTTGCGAATGTTGTTCTCGTACAGCTGGCAGGCTTGTCGCTTTGCTTGGCGGCGTTAGGGTCGTCGAATCTGCGAATCTGCGACGCCCTGGCGAATCTCACAAGCCGCCGGCATCCATCCCCAGTTGCTCGCCGACCGCGCGGCGAATCTCGATACCGAACTCGTCGAGCGGAACGCCGCATGCGTCCGCGACGCGATCGTTGAGATGGAACATGGCGAGTACCGCGCCGACTTCGACGATCAAACCCGGGCCGGCGACGTCACGAAGCCGCCGACGTGCCTCGCTGGGATCGCCGTCGGGATCATCGAGCGAAGCGTCGACGAGGTCGATGATCATGCGGCCGTGTGTGATTCCGCCATCCGAACGGTCCTCGTCTGAGCCAGCCGAGATGTCTGAAATCATATTGATATCGGCGTTCGCGCCTTTTTCGTCGCTGCTCGCACGGAGCATCATCGCGTGCGACGTTGCTCAATAGAAGCAGTCGTTCTTCGCTGAGACGCGTCCGGCTACCAGTTCGATCTGCATGCGATCGATCGGACGATTCGGCGGTTCGTAGTTCGAGATCACGCTGGTGTACGGCATGTAGTGCGCGAGCATGAGATCCTGCGCGGTCCGCGTCGCTTGCGGAACCAGGCTGAGACCGCGGCCGACGTTCGGCATGAAATTGGCATGTTCATAGAGGCCGGTGCTTTGGCCATCGATGAAGGGAATCGTCGGCGTCCAGTAGCCGTCGTCTACGAGATGCTTCGGTCGCAAGCGCGCAGGATCTCCGGGACGCGGAGATGGAAACGGTGCTTGCTCGGCGCCGATCGTGCGCGCGAAGCCGTCGATTGCCGTGACCACGCACACGATACCGACCAACTCGATGTAGTGTGCGTCGCTCAGTCCGTCGGCAATCATCGCGTCCACAAGCCCGCGCACGAGTCGACCCGGATCCGTCACGATGCGGTGTACGGCGTCGATCGTGGCTATCGAGAGCGGGGCAGTGGCGTCGTCGGAACCGTTGTGACGGCCTTCGACGGCGTTGGGCGACAGAGCCTGTTTGCGTTCGCGGCACAGTGAGCAATGGCGCGATGCACGCACTTGCTGCGCAATGGCTATACGCTCGGCAGCCGTCCACCAGGTTCCCGGCCGAGCGAGCGAATCCCACGCTCTGATCTGCGACGCGACGATGTCGTCGCGTACCGTGTAGTCAGTATTGGTGTAGTCGATCATGGGGACGTGCTCCGAAGCGGCGCGGCGGCGTTGACTTGCCGAGAAACGCGGGGCTATTTTGCGCGGATGGTCGCAATGACGCCAGCTACGGTGAAACAGGAAAGCGCGTGATGGACGCCGCACTCGTCGGCGTCATGTCGGCGCTACTTCACGCCTGCGCCATGATGTTTTTCCCGATCATCATGGGACTCTCGACCAGCCTTTGCCTACGTAGCGACCCGAGTCCGTTCTCGATTGTCTCGGTCAGTGAATACGTCGGCCTCACCCTGTGGCTGGATCGTCTCTGGCTGCTGGGGCTGTTCGGCTGGACGGCGATTGCGGTTGCTCGGCTTTCGGAAGTCGAAGGCGATGCCGATCCCGTTCTTCTTACCGGCGCAGTTCTAGTGATCGCAGTGTGTTTGGCCGCTGCGCATCTGTGGTTTCAATCGGTTCTGGCCACCGAGTTGGCCGAGGCCGCCGTTGAGGAAGTCGCCGACGGTCCGCTGACGACAATCGATGACGACGGCATCTGCATCGCCGAGCGCCGAGAGTACGACGGCGAGATGCAGTTCGTCTCGGCAGATCTCGGCGTGAAGATCTATCTCACCGCCGCGCTGGCGGCGACGGCAGTCTTCGTTGTGGCGACT
Source organism: Deltaproteobacteria bacterium (assembly GCA_029262375.1). Classification (GTDB taxonomy): domain Bacteria; phylum Desulfobacterota; class Binatia; order UBA1149; family SPBQ01; genus JAJCZM01. The sequence continues at coordinate 248,740 of JAJCZM010000044.1, read as the reverse complement.
ACCTCGGGCGTCGTCGGCAGTGCGCCTCAGTGTCTGCTGCTCGCGGGGTTCTACGTATCGCTCGGCGTGATTCTTGTAGACCTCTTTGAAGACGTGTACCCCGGCTTTACGACACCCGAGCGAGTGGAGCGGGCTTCACGCTACTACGTTCAGATCTTCGAGCAGTGGCGCAATCACGGTGTGTTACTCGGATTTTTGACCGTGCTCATCGGGGCGCCGGTGGTGTACTCGCGCGGCGAGGCCCCTGTGTTGGTGATGTCGTTTCTGATCTGGATCGGGAGCTGTCTGTGCTTCGCGACGTTCTTCAATCAGGTGCTGTACCCGCGCGGGATGGTCTCGACGACGCTGCCGCTGCCGGTCTGGGTGAATGTGTACAGTGTGACAAATCCGCTGTGGGCGAACTTCTTCGCGGTGATTCATCTGGTGATGGCGGCGTGTCTGATCGTCGGGATCGGCGTTGTTCTGTAATGTCGTGGTCAGTGCTGCGTGTAGGTGTCGTCGACCAGCGTAACTAGGCTGGGTGTCGGCCCGAGCTGCCAGTGTATTCCTGTCTCGGCATCGCCATGCGCGCGGACGCGGCCCGCGTGAATGCCGCGCAGATGGTGCCAGGCGCAAATCGAAATCCGGTTTCCGCGTTCGTTGCCGCCGCCGCGTGAACGGAACAGCACGTGATGTTCTTGCAGGTTGCGCCGCGAGCTACAGGCCGGCACACGACAGCGCCAGCCGTCGCGTTCGTGGATGGGGTTTCGGTGTGACGGCACGCCCGACCAATGCGCCTTCACGTGCAGGAGCATGCGTTCGAGCGGCTTCCAGGCGGGTTCCCAGGGGCCGTCGGCGTCGCTGTATGACCGCAGGACGTCATGGAAGAACGCGATGACCGACACCGGACCGCTCAAACGCAGGTGCGTACTGTCGAGGCGAGGCCGTTGCTGGATGCGCTCGACCATGTCGGCGTCATAGAGCGCACGCATTTGCCGGTCGGCGGCAGCGTCGCTGTGTTCGAGCGTCGCGCCGAGTGTCGGTGGGACCAGCTCCATGAACAGCCAGCCGCGATCGCGCATGTCGAGTGCCCACCGGACTTCGTCCAGCAGACGGCGCACGGTGACTTGCTCGGCTCTCTCGATCCACACGTCGGCGTGGCGCTCCGATAGGACAGGCAACAGGGCGATCGCGCGTATCCACGAGATGCGCCCGCTGCGGTAAGCACTCGCCAACTCACCGCGACCGGCATCGGGATTGCCTTCGACGCGCACGAGCGAACTGGCCTTGCGCGACGAAAGACCGAGCCGGTCGCACACGTACACGGCGAACGAGGGATAGCCGATGTGGCGATGCAGGCTAAGGCGCGCGAACGTGGCGAGAAGGCGCCCGAGTTGCCAATCGATGCTTCGCATGGAGTCGAGTACGGCGCGCAGAGCGTCGTCGAGTTCGGTGGCATCGAGACCGATCGCGGCGGCGTCCGGATTGCCATCTAGCTCGTCTTTGAGCTCGTCATCTAGATATTCGTGGAAATCCAGGCATACGTTTTCGCTGACCAGAGAACGTAGAACTTCGAGTTCTCCGTCCCAGCCCGATAGCCGCTGCCGGCGCTCGAACTGTGGGTCGCGCCCCGCGACACGGATGATCGCGTCGTTACAGCGGCGCTCGCGATGGTCATCGTCGTCGCCGTCCCCGTTGTCGCTTGCGATGCCGCCATCGCCTCGCTCGCCGGCGTCTCGGAGGTGGCCGCCAATGTCGCTGCCGCTACGTGGACCGCCGGCTGCCCGGTCGCCGGAGACTGGGCCAAACGACATGGGCGGCGCGAGTGCCACACCGCTCGACGCTTCCGCGCAGACCAGTTCGAGTGCTTGCCACTGCGAGAGCACACTCCCGGCGCTTCGGGACGCGAGTTCCGAAACGTCATGCCACAGCGGTCGCAGATGTGCGGGACAGCGGATCTGCACTTCGGCGCGCGGTTCGCCGTCGATGAGATCGGGGTCGTCGTCGATGTCGTCGTTGCCGCTGCTGTTCCCGTTCGCAGTTTCATTCGCATTCGCATGCTCAGTCGCGTTCGCACGCTGATGCTGATGCTCATCAGAAGCCGTGACTGACGGTGCACCGACTTCGCTGCTCATCGCACCGGCCCGCTGCCACTCCTTTATATGGACGCCCAACTCACGACTCGTCATGCGCTGCGCGAGCGCGATCCAGTGGTCGGCAGTGGTCGCCTCTGCAACATCGCAAACCATTCGCAGTTTCGTCCAGTTGAGCTGCCCCGCACGAAACGCTTGCGCGAGCGCCGGCAACGCAGCGACCGCTCGCCAAACGTGTGCGGCCGATTGAATCTCTCTCGCTGACAGCCCGAGACGCTCGAGCGTGTAGTCACCGACGCGTGCGAAGCCGAGCACGTGATACGCGCGTGACTCGAGTAACCGCGCGGCCAGACGACCGATTCTCAGACGACAAAGCGACTCATGACGAGCAACCCGCACGAGCAGCTCGTCGAGAACGATGGCCGCAGCGTCCTTGTCGATGTGGGGGACGTCTTCGCGCGCCGGCGGTTCGAGATAGTTTTCAGGAACGTGAGGAACGCTCAGGCCGGTGGCGCGAATGGGACTGGTTTTCTCGATGTGTAGTGGTTCAAGCATCGACGTAAGGAGAGGCGAAGATAGTACGAAAGTAGGGCTCGCGTCAAGCAAAAAATTGAGAGATCGCACGACGGTCGGCGTCATCTGCATAGGCACGTCGAGCAGTAAGCCTCACGTGGCAGAAGCACTTGTCGGAGCGTCGCGAGATGATGCCGTGTTGGGTCAACGGTCTCGACGTAGCGAAAGCGAACGCCGACGTGACTGCGTTGTTCGAGACGGCGCGCGAGAGAGAGAAACGGATGCGACGTAACGGACGCGACTCGCACAGCTTGTAACCCATCGGCGCTACGAGAACCGAGAAGTCGCCCGTTGGAATTTCTCGAAGAGGCGTAGCGCCACCCTACTTACAACGTGCAACGTGCGCGTAGTCCAGAAACCGAATCGGTACACGGGCGAGATAGAATCCATTTTCAAACCCAAAGATGCTTTGAAGGACATGACAGTCCAGGTGACCGTCGGCGATGATACTTTTTCGATCTCTGCCTCCTTGGAACGTGTCCCGACAAACCCGGCCGTACCTCTGAAAGGCTGGAAGCTGACAGGCAAGTACATGGCCAGCTTCTGACACAACAGAACCGTCGTTTGACCCGAAGTACCTTCGACGTCCTTACGGCCCGCCATTCAAGAAGGCGTGAGACGCAGACGACCGTACTCGACCTGGTGGCGGCGTGACGGTGAAGGTTACGTATCGCTGTGGGGACGTAGCGGACGCGCGCACGCGCGCCAGACATTGCCATTCTTCGAATTCCCCTGCAGGCTCCGCGACATGGCTCCCCTAAAACGCATAGAAGCCCTCCAAGCTCTCTCCGAAGATCATCACAACGGCCTGGTCATCGCGCTGCGCTGCCGTCGTCTCGCCGACGGTGTCTTCGATGCTGATCGCGATGAGTTCTGGGCGTCGGTGCTCGAGTTCGTTCGACTACAGGTCGATCCGCACTTCGAGGTCGAAGAGCGTCTGCTGTTGCCGGCGCTGAGAGCGCTCGGCGAGCAAGAGATGGCCTACCGCATCGCGCGGGAGCACGTACAGCTACGCGCCATGATCGTGGAGCAAACGCCCGCGGACCCCGAGCTGCGATCGTTCGGGCAGTTGCTCGACGATCACATCCGCTACGAGGAACGCGTCGTCTTCGAACAAACCCAGGATCGTCTACCGGCCGAGACGCTGGCGGAAATCCGCCGCGCCAGTCTGGCCGTGCCGCAAATTTGCCCGACGACTTTCCGCGAGATTCCCCGCTAGCGCGATTCGTCGCAATCTGTTCGCGCGTTACAAGAACCTGGCGAGAACCGGCTCTCGCACCCGCTTCTCGCAACGCGCGAACCCTCTCGCTACAACATCGAGTCCCATGCGCGCGCTTCGTTGTAACGAATACGGACCACCCGAGAATCTGTCGCTCGAAGATATCCCCGTGCCGACACCCGGCGCCGGCGAAGTGCTGATCGATGTCAAAGCCGCCGCCGTCAACTGGGCGGACAACCTCGTCATCAACAACAGGTATCAGCGATCCGTTGAGGTGCCGTTCACTCCGGGCAACGATTTCGCCGGTATCGTTTCGGCGGTAGGCGAGGGCGTTAACGACTGGTCGCCGGGAGATCGCGTGCGCGGCGGCGCATCGGTCGGCGCCTTCGCCGAGTACGTCTGTGTGAATCCGAAAGCGCTGCGCAAGCTTCCCGACAACGTCGCATGGTCAATCGGCGCGGCAATTTCCATCGCTTACGAAACCGCCATCCATTCACTGATGAGCGCGGCCGAGGTCCAGCCCGGTGATGACGTGGTCGTGTTGGGCGCGTCGGGCGGTGTAGGCACGGCCTGCGTCGAACTCGCTGCGCTGCTCGGAGCGCGCGTGATCGCGTGCGCGTCGTCGCGAGCGAAGCTCGATATCGCGCGCGAACTCGGTGCGGCCGAAACGATCGACTACGACAGCGAAGATCTGAAGAACCGGATCAAAGAACTCACCGATGGCGGTGCCGATGCCGTGCTCGATCCGGTCGGCGGCGCTTATGCCGAACAGGCACTGCGGGCGACGAACTACCGCGGCCGCTATGTCGTGTTGGGCTTCGCGTCGGGGGACATCCCCCGAGTGCCACTCAACCTCTTCTTGCTCAAAGGGGTGGTGATGACGGGCCTCGACATCATGCAGTTCCCTGGCCAGGCCCCCGATGAGTGGAAGCGCAACAATGCGCGACTCGAATCGCTGCTGGCCGACGGAAAACTGCGTCCGCACGTGTCGGCGCGCTACCCGCTCGAGCGCGCTGCCGAGGCCATCCGTGCCGTTGCCGATCGGCGCACGACCGGCAAGGTCGTCATCGACGTGACGATCTGACCGCTGCTGGTCCGACTTTCATTGACACCTCGATAAGGCCGCCTGTACACTCGGGGCCAGCCGTACAATATCGAACCATTCTCGCCGTCAGGAGTACTCAGTGGCCCGCCAACTACCGTCCTTCTTCGTCTTCATATTTCTATTTTTCGTATTCACGCCCGTAGCGCCCTCGCATGGACACTCGGAGTTCTTCGGCACTTCCGAACTACACGACGCTGCGCACGGCGATCCCAACACGCGTCGCATCAAGATCAAGGCGCTGGGTAGCGGCGCCAGACTGACGGTCGGCGGGGTACTCTGCTCCGACGCCGACGGCGATCTCTTATGTGACGACGACGACGTTTGTCCCAATGACGGACTGAACGACGCCGACGGCGATCTCATCTGTGTCGGCGCGAGTTCGAACCCGCCCGCGACCGGCGGCGCCGACAATTGCGCGAGCGATGCGAACGGCGATCAGAGCAACGGCGATGGCGACGGACTTGGCGACGCATGCGATCTCTGCGCCGCCGATGCAGGCGCTGCGGAACTCGCCTGTCTGGGCGCCGGCAAGTGGCTGCGCGGCCAAGCGATGCCGACCGCGCGCAGCAACGCCGGTCTCGCCGAAGTAGACGGCCTCATTTACGTGATCAGCGGGCAGCAATCCGCGAGCGTTGAAATCTACGACCCTGCAACGGACGCCTGGAGCGACGGCATTGCCCTTCCCGGCGATCGCAATCACCTGCAGCCCGTCGTCGTCGCAGGGCGCATCCATATTCTCGGCGGCTTGCTTGGAGTGCCGGGCCCCTCGACCGACGAAGTGCTGATGTTCGATCCGGCCACACCCGAACTCGGCTGGCAGGTGCGCGCGGCCATGCCGACGTCGCGCGGTGCGGCTGCGTGCGCGGCCGACGGCATCAAGATCTATTGCGCCGGCGGTCTTTCGATCACCAACGGCGACATGGCCGTGAGCGTACTCGAAGTCTACAACACGGTGAGCGACTCGTGGACGACGCTGAGCCCGATGCCTCGTAACCGCGACCATGCCTTCGGTCACATCATCGACGGCAAGCTCTACGTGATCGGCGGCCTGGACTCCGGCCTCGAGAACACGCTCGAGTTCACCGACATCTACGATATCGCGACGGACAGCTGGAGTTCCGGCGCTGCACTCCCCGAGCCGCGCGGCGGCTACGCCTCTGCCGTCGTGCAGGATCGCATCTTGATCTTCGGCGGTGAGGGCGTGGGGCCGTTCGACGGAGCCTACAACAACGCAGACGAGTACGACCCGGCTACCGATAGTTGGCGCCTGTTGCCCGACCTGCCGACTCCGCGTCAGGGATTCGGTGCGCCGCTTTCGAAAGGGCGCGACGGTGTGCATCCGCGCCTCTACTTGATCGGTGGTTCGCCGCGCGGCGGCGGCGGTAGCACGACCGTCAACGAAATCTTCCAATACGACCGTTGCTTGTCCGACAGCGGCTGCGACGATCTCGATCCCTGCACCGTCGATAGCTGCGACGACGTGACCGCGCAGTGCGCGCACGCGCAACTCGATGCACCGACGGCTGAATGCCCCGATCCCGACAACGACGGCCTCGACTCGGACGTTGATCCTTGCCCGCTCGATGCGCGCAACGCGTGTGCCGGTACACCGGCGATTGATCGCGCGACGGGCAACGAGATCCGCGTGAATGCGAACGTCTCGACGGAAGAATGCTCCGGCGACAAAACGGACTGCAACGGAGACCTGTGGTTTGCCGACTTCGGCTACAACCAAGAACCGCGCGCGGGCAGCTGCGATCTCGGCGGCGGTGGCGAAGGCTGCGTCATCGAAGGCATCGTAGAAATATTCGGTTGCGACGACGAGTCGACGGAAGATCTGTTTCAGTGCGAGCATTCCGACAACAGCCCGCAGCCGGACCTGATTTACACCTTTGACGTTCCCAACGGCGACTACGTCGTCAATCTATTTTTCGCGAATTCGTTCTCCGGCACGCCGATGCCGGGCGGGCGAGTGTTCGACATCCTCGTCGAGGGCGCACTCGCCTACGATGATTTCGATCAGGTTCTCGAGGCGCGCGACAGCGGTCGCGCGGTCGTCCGGTCCGCGCTCACGTCGGTCGCCGACGGCGACGGGCTCAGCGTTCAGCTCGTCAAAGTGGAAGAGAATCCTGCGATCAAGGCGATCGAAGTTCTGAGAGTGCCGGGCGGAGCGACGACTACCACTACGACGACGACCACCACCACCTCGACAACGACGACTACAACTACGACGTCAACGACGACCACGACCACGCTGCCGCCGCAGTGCGCCGGCGACGCAGACTGCGAAGACGGCGATGCCTGCACCATTGACGTCTGCGACGGCGGCACCTGCGCAGCCAAGCCGCTCGTCTGCGATGGCGGTGCCGGGTGCGTTTCTGTGATCTGCGATCACGAGGTGGGTTGTAGGAAGGTCCTCGATGACGCTGCCTGCGACGACGGTGAGATCTGCACCGACGACATTTGCTTGGAGAGCGGCGAGTGTACGTACGAGAAGGATCCGTCGAACGATCCGAGCTGTGAGCCTGCGACCACGACGACTACTACTACCAGCACGAGCACGACGACGATTTCGACCACGACGACGTTACCCCCGAGCGGCGAGTGCTCACCGCATCCGCTCGACGGTTGTCACAAGCCGCGTTGGGCGAGACTGACGTTCATCGATCCCGGTTTCCCCTCGTTGCAGCACGCGCGCTGGAAGTGGCGCACCAGAGAGGAATTGTCTCCGGACGCCTTCGGCGAGCCGATGCTCGAAACGGCTCAGCGTCTGTGTGTCTACGACAGCAAAGACGGTACGCACCGATTGGCAACGAGCTTTGAAGTTCCGGCCGGTGATCGGTGGCACCTGCGAAGCCATGATCGTCACGGCGACCTGCTGTTCTACTATGACCGCCACGGGAGTTCCGACGGCGTGTTGTGGACGAAGATGGCGACCGGTGGCCGCCGCGGCTCCCGAATCGCCGTGTTCGCGCTCGGCAAGAACGTTCCGATCCCCGAGCCGTTTAGCAAAAGGCGGATGTTCGCGAACGACCCGAGTGTGGTGGCGCAGTTGCAGAACGACGTCGGCGAATGCTTCACATCGAAATTCGGCGAGCATTCTCTCAACTGGCCGTTCTGGTACGAAGGCTTCGCGCGCTGACACGTGGGCGCGCAGTACGGAGGTGTTGCCGTGGCAACATTCGAAGACTGCGCGCCCGGTCGGACACCGGTTTGAGCGCTGCACACGGAACAGTGTTCACGGCCCCCCTTCGCTGACGGTCGTCACTCGACTACGGTCGAATGCGATTGGCGAATAGAACGCGGTAGTCGGGCAATCGCAGCTCTGCCGCGGCGCCGGCCAAGGAGTCTTGGTGTCGAAGTACCCCACAGTCCGTGCAAACACACTCATCGTCTCTGTGACTGCGATCGTATTGGTCGCTACATCCTTTGCGTCGAGCCTGGCTTCTGAATGTGAGGTTCTTGAGTTGGTGCCGATCGATGTCGATTGGGGCTCTAGCGGCACTGCTCACGATCAAGACTGGGTCGGCGCGTCCTTGGCACTGGCGACGGCGTCACGTTGCAGCGGCGACGGCTCGTTGTGCGCAAGCAATAGCGACTGCGACGGCTCCGTCTGTGAGCCCACCTGCGGAACCGAACCGGGTGACGCCGATCTCTGCGAGTTCACATCGAGTGGCGGTGCGCGAGCGTGCCTGCGAGATTCCTCGGTGGATTGCACGACGAACGTAGACTGTGCGTTGGGCGGTGACCGGTGTGTTCGTTTCGTGTCGCCGGCTGCGCCTTTCCTAGTAAGCGGGCTGCCGATCTGCGTCGGCGCGTACCTGGAAGATGATGCCACGGGCACCCTCTCGCTCGGCAGCGGCGAGGCCGCCGTTTCGGTGTCGATGCGCTGGCGGTTGCATCTCGGTATCGCCGAGGACCAACCGTGCCCGCGTTGCGGAAATGGTCCCGGCGTTCTAATCGGCGACCTCGCAACCTGCGAAGGCGGCCCGAACAGCGGTGCTGCCTGTGTGGTCGAAGCGTTGAGCGAGTTCTTCGGCGGGGTGTCGTCTGATTGCCCGCCTAGTCCTAGCGCGAATGTGTCGGGTCTCGGCACGCCCATGAGGCTCTCGGGGCCTACAACGGATTCGACCGAGCGCACTGCAACGCTCGTCTGCGGTGCTCCGTACAATCAGTTCCATCCCAGTGGCGGAGCGGCCGTGTGCCTCGACGATTTCAGCGCCTGCAACTCCAATAGCGACTGCCCCTCGTCCACCTGCGGCGTGTACTGCCACTGTGGCTTCTGCGATCAAGGCAGTGGCCTGAACCCCGATCTCCCATGTAGCGGCGACGCCGATTGTGGTGGCGGTGTGTGCGTGTCGGATCCGGGCGACGTTTCGGAAAGTCAGCGTCGGTCCAATTTCTGCGACAGTCTTGTCTGTGGCGAGGTCGCGCCGGAGCAGTGCTGCTCGTTCGGCGAGCCCGGGTGCGCGAGTCCGACGCCGCTCAGGGGAACCTGCAATGAGATCCCCAGCAGTTGCGTCAACGACTCAGATTGCGTCGGCAGCGGGCGCGGTACGACCTGTGTGTACGAGAATCGTGCCTGCTTCGAGAACACCATCACCCGATCCGGTGCACCGTCTGCCGCGTCCGGTCGTTGTATGGATGAAGTCGGGCAGCCGCCGTGTGCAACCAACGCCGATTGCGGCGCAGGAAACTGTGCAACGGTTTGCCCGGCGCCGGTTCTCGCAGCCGTTGGATGCGTCGGCGGTACCGCCTCGACGGCGATCAACGTCTCGACCGGTTCGCCGGGACCTATTGCGATGCTTTTCCAGGGGACTATGAGCACGAGCGGCGTCTGTGGCGACGGTACCGTCAACGCGGGCGAGCAGTGCGACGATGGGAATGACGTCGGTGACGACGGCTGTCGCAACGACTGCACGGGGCCGGTCAACGCGGTCTGCGGAAACGGTGTTACCGAAGGCGACGAGACCTGTGACGACGGAAACAACGTAGACGGTGACTGCTGTTCGTCGTCTTGCACGACCGACGCACCCGGAACCGCCTGTAGTGCTCTCTGCTCTCAGGCGGGGCAGTGCGACGCATCGAGGGTCTGCCAACCGATCAGCGACGTGATCGACTGCGACGACAACCCATGCACGACGGATCAGTGTCTGTCCGGTGGGCAATGCGCAAGTGTCGCTGCTCCTCCGATCGATTGCTTTTCTTCAGCGGCGGCCCGTCTCGATCTACGCGACCGCGCCGACGATAGCTTGGACGTACTGCGTTGGCGTTGGGGCATGGGCGCGCCGACTACGGCGGTCGATCTGGGAACGCCCGACACGAACACCGACTACACGTTGTGTGTCTACGATTTCACAGGGGATCAGAGTCAGTCCGTACTGCGGGTCGACATCGATGCCGGTGAGCAGTGGACCGCCGTAACGCCGAGAACGTACCGCTATGACGATCCGACGGGAACGGCGAGACGCATGAGACTACGTGCACGCACCGGCGATCGCTCGCATGCCAAACTGCTCGCGCGCGGCGGCGGGCTCGTGGCACGCGGACCGATCTCGCCGCTGCACTACTTCAACGTCGACGGTTTGGTCACTGCGCGTCTCATGAACAGCGAAGGCCGCTGTTGGAAGACCGATTTCGAGCCGAGCACGGTGTTGGTGAACAACGGCCGGCGCTTCCACGCCAGGATCGAGCCCGCGCCCTAGTTCGACGAGAGCGCGGGGCCCAGGCCCCAGGCCCCAGGCTCCCGTGCGAATGGGCTACAGTTCGATGATGACATCCACCGTCACGCGCTGGTCGATGATGTCGTCACGAGCGGTGATGGGAAACTCGTAGGCCGCGCCTAGGTGCAAACGGTCGAAAAGCGTCAGTCGCGCGCCGACGCCGAGCGTGGCTACCGTGCTGGAGCGTGTGCTTCCGAAGTTGACCAAATCGAAGCCTTCGAAGCTTCCCACTGCGGAGGAGTCGGTGCGCGAGCCTTCATCTACCGTGGTGATGACGTTGGTCTCGATGACGCCGTACAGTCCTTTCACCACCTCGTGATCGAGATGCAACGAGCCGTGGAAGAACGACGAGTCGTGGTCGGCGTCGAGCGCAAGGTTCAGTCCTGCACTGCCTTGCACGCCGGTACGATCGCCAAGCATGCGCGATCCGCTGACGAACAGATCGACGAGCCCGTCGCCCGATCCTTGTAGGTCGATACCCGCGGTCTCCAGATCGCCTGTGGGTGCCTCGTAGCGTCCGCCGAGTGTGAGATAGCGATGTTCGTTGGTGTCGTTGATGAGTGCGTACTTCAAGCCGGCTGCGATGTTGGCCCAGCCGCTCTCATCGGGAAGCACGCCGTCGAAGTGGATGTCGGCGTAGCCGTCCTTCGTGGCAATGAAGCCGAGTCTCTCGGTCACGGCTGCGCGTAGCTGCACCGCAACCATGCTGATGTAGCCGCCCCCGGTGACAAAATCACCGGGGATCCAGTTGTACATGTAGATAGGACGAATCTCGGTGGTGATCTGCGGCGTTTCGTTGACGACCGACGCGGTGATCGGTGCTACGTAGCGGCGCTCACCGGCCGCGGCATCGTCGATGAACGATATGCAGGGCAGAAACACGGACAGTAGGAGCAAAGCGGGGGCGAGGGTGGTAGCGAGAGAAACGGGCTTCATTTCGTATTCCTTTCGTCGGAACCGCTGTGGGCTCCGCGTTTACCAGTGGCGCGTCAGCACGCGTGCGTAGCCGCTTCGCAGGAACTCGTCTTCGTCTCCGCGACGTTCCAAGCTCATGAGACCTACGATGTCGGATACGCCGGCGTACGAATTGGCGTCGAGCCACGCGTCCAGTTGTGAGTGAAGGGTGGAGGTGTACTCAACGCCGTGGGCGATGAGTGCTGAGCAAAGTTCGATCACGCTGGCGCCGGCCATCAGGCCGGCCAGCACGTCCTCGAGAGTGTGAAAGCCGCCGTTGGCTGCAAGCGAGCTTTGCGACGTACCGTGCAAAATTCCAATCCATTGCACCGCGAGGCGGCTATCGTTGGAGTTCGACAGGGTCGGAAACATGACCATCTTCTGAGCGACCGCGTCGAGTTGCGGCTGATGGAGCCGGTTGAACAGCACCAATCCTTCGGCGCCTGCGGCCTCCAGGCGGCGCACGAACGCCGGTAGCGCGGTGAAGTAGGGGCAGAGCTTGATGGTCAGCGGCAGTGTCGTGACCTCGCGGACGGCTTCGACGAGTTCAATGTATCGGTCTTCGACTTCGGCCGCGCTGACGTTCGGATCGATGACGATCGAGTACAAATCCAACTCAATGGCCGCTGCGCCGGCGCGTTCAAGGAGCCCGGCACGCTGAATCCAGCGATCGGTACGGGCGCCGTTCAGACTGGCGATGATGGGGATGCTGACCACGTGCGACGCGGCGTGTACGTGGTCCACGTAGCGGTCGGGCGTCATGTAGAACTCACTCGGCGACAAAGTGTAGCTGTGATCGTCCAGCGCCGACCAAGGGCCGCGACCGTTATTGGGGCGCGACGGCACGCACTGCTCTTCGAACAGCGAGAACATCACCACCGCGCCCGCACCGCATTGCTCGAGCTGCTTGATGTTGTCGAGATCGCGCGATAGCGGCGACGCTGAAGCAACGAGAGGGCTGTTCAGACTCAGGCCCAAGTATTCACTAGTCAGATCTGCCATCGCGTACTCCTGCGCAGAGTTCAGCAACGCGCATGCCACACCACGGCGGCGCATTGTTGGGCAATTGCATCATCTTACACGTAGGCATTCCCGATATTCGGAATGACCGATCTTTGGGTTCGCAGGTCTGCGAAAGAGGAATTCATATTCTTCGGAATATCGCGGCCTAGCGGCTGGCATGTCTTCTGCAGAAAGCATGGCGTCCTACAGGTGCGGGCGGGGTCGTGGTCTGTGAGGGCTACTCGTACTCAACGCGCGCAATCCCGGTGCCGGCGGCAATGCGCGCAACGCCGAAGTGAGGAGAAGACGTGAGGAGCACGAGCAGCCGCGAGGTAGAAGCCATCGGATCTGAGCGCCGGCGAGACGTACGGCAGCGATCGTATGGGCGCCTGGTGCATCCAATGCACCGGATGCAATGGATGTCCTGGCTTGTCGCCGTGTCGTTGTTGATGTGGGTCGCTACCGGATGTGAGCGAGAAGACTGGAAGCCCGATCGCCTGGCGTATCGTTCCTATTCGACCGAGGACGCGACGATCAAGCATGGTCGCCAAGCCTACAAGACCTACTGCGTTGGGTGTCACGGCGAGGCGGGCGATGGCACGGGGCCCGCGGCACGATTTCTCGAGCCGAAACCGCGCGATTTCACCTCGGGGGTGATCAAGTTTGCGGCGGTCGAAGCGGGGCAGCTTCCTCACAATGAAGATCTCGAACGCGTCATTCGCCGCGGTCTTCACGGGACCTCGATGCCGGCCTGGAGGTTTCTCCCAGAGGAAACGCTCGGCGGGCTCGTGGCGTACGTCAAGAGTTTTGCCGCCGACGAGTTCGCCAATGACGAACCGCACGCACGGATAGTAGCTGCGGAAGATCCGTGGGCCGGCTGGGGAGAGAAGAAGGCCGTGCGCAAGGGGGCCGCGATCTACCACGCCTTGGCGCTGTGTAGCAATTGTCACCCTTCCTATCTCACCAAACAGGAAGTCTTCGATCTCTCGAAGGCTGAGTACGGAAGCGGAACGACGTCGTTTCGCGAGGATCCGTACGCTGGTGTCGTGACGAGTACGGACTGGGGCGACGAACTCGCCGCGCCTGATTTCCTTACCGCAGTTCTCAAGAACGGAACGGGTATCGAGGACGTCTACCGTGTGATCGTCAGTGGGATCGGCGGCACAGCCATGCCGACATGGCGCGGTGCGCTTCCCGAAGAGCAACTGTGGGCGCTGGCGTACTACGTACAGTCGATCGCACTCCTACGGGGTACCACCGAAGCGAAAGAGCTGGCGGCGAAGCTTGCGAGCCAAGCGCCGTTCGATCCTGTGAAAGCCAAGGCCGCACTGGAAGGGGAGAGCTGAAGTGTCCACTGTCGGAGCCAGTCAAAAGATTGTCGACTACACCGTCGTTCGTGCCCATCTGACGGCGGGGCTGTTTTTCTTTGTCGTCGTGTTGTTCACCGGGTTGCTCTACGGACTACAGCTACAGCAGCTATACCCGTTTCCGGGTATCGAAATACTGAGTCCGGGGCGGTTGCGTATGGTGCACACGAACGCTGCCGCCTACGGGTTCCTCGTGAACCTGTTCGCTGCTTGTCTGTATTGGATCATTCCTCGCCTGACCGGATCGCCCACGCTGAGCGTTACGTTCGGGCGCGTGATCTTCTGGGCATGGCAGCTGATCGTGCTGTCGGCAGCGGTGGGGATTCTCCTCGGCGAGGCGCAAGCGGTGGAGTGGGGCGAGACCCCGACTTGGATCGATCCGGTAGCGTTGTTCGGCGCCGCGCTCCTGATCATTAATCTCACGGTGCCGATCGCACGAAGGCGTGACCGCAACATGTACGTCACGCTTTGGTACTACTCGGCCGGTTTCGTATGGCTCGCCCTAGTCTACGCCATGGGCAACTTCCTGCCGCAGTATGTTCTGCCCGGTGTCGGGGGAGCTGCCGTCGTCGGCTTGTACATTCACGACCTGGTCGGTTTGTTCGTCACGCCGATGGGTTGGGGCCTCATGTACTATATGGTGCCGGTCATCTTGAAGAAGCCGATCTGGAGCCACACGCTTTCACTGGTGGGTTTCTGGGGCTTGGCCTTCTTCTACCCGTTGCAGGGAATTCATCACTTCTTGTTCAGCCCCATTCCGATGTACGCGCAGTACGGTGCGATCATCTCGACGATAGCGATCGAGATCGTGGTGTTCACCGTGATCGTCAATTTCTTCATGACGTTACGTGGTAGTGCCGACATGCTTCGCACCAACATGTCTCTGCGTTGGTTCTACGCGGGAATGGTCATGTACTTCACGACCTGCTTTCAGTGTGCGTTCCACACGACGCTTACGTTCCAGAAGGTCATCCATTTCACCGACTGGGTCGTCGCACATGCGCATCTGGTCATGTTCGGTGTGTTCGGATTCTGGCTGCTGGGCGCGGTGGACTATTTGTGGCCGCGACTTGCCGGCAATGCCTGGTACAGCTGGCGGCTGCGCGCATGGCACTTCTGGGGGACCGTCCTCGGCCTCGTGCTGATGTTCGGCAGCCTGACCATTGCGGGCCTCGTGCAGGGCAATCTTTGGGCGGCGCTCGCGCCTTGGGAACAATCCCTCATCGGGTCGACACCGTTTTGGACGGCGCGGACCGTCTCGGGAGTGATGATCATCGGCTCGCAGTTCTTGCTCTTCTACAACATGTGGATGACCACCCGTCGTCCGACATTGGTTGAGGAGCCGCACGCGGTGCTGGTTGACGATGCGGCACCGGCGCCGGTGTAGGAGACGAGAATGCACGAAAGATTTACTACTGTTGCGCTCGTTGCAGGTGTCGGCTGCTTTGCCCTGGCTTGGTGCTTGGAAGCATGGCTGCCGCTCACGCACATCGGGAGGATACCGGTGAAAACGCTCGAGGAGCTCGCACCGGAGCCGACCGAAACGTTTCTCGAACTCGCCGAGCTCTACCCAAAGAGCTTCAAGCGGGCGTACGGCGAACCGACGGCCGACGCGTTTCACGACAGCCTGCGCCATGCGCGCGACACCTACATCGCCGAAGGTTGCTGGCATTGTCATTCACAGTTCGTGCGGCCGGTTTCCAACGAAGACATTCGCTTCGGCGCGGTCTCTACTGCCGCTGAGTACCAAAACGAAATGCAGTTGCCGCAGCTACTCGGTACTCGCCGAGTCGGCCCTGACCTCTCACGTTCTTGGAACAAACACTCGACGGACTGGCATGTGGCCCATTTCTTCGAACCGAGCTGGGTTGTGCCCACGACAGTGATGCCGAACTACCGCTGGTTCTTCGACGAGAATGACGAACCGAATCGCACCGGCATTGCCATGGTCACGTACGTGATGTGGCTCGGGAGTTGGACTGAAGACTGGGGCGACGAAATAGACGAAGCCGGAGAGAACGACTCGTGAACCCGGCCAATTCGACCAGTTCGACCAATTCTTCAATGACAGCCCGAACCGCCTACGTGCGTGTCATGCTCGCGGGGATCGCGTTCGGCGGCGCGGCCTTCGTCTACAAGATCGTGGAGTTCGTCCGTACGCTCGATGATCCTGAGATCGCCGGCTTCGTGATCGTTCCCGTCACGGTGTATTTCGCCGTTGCGGCGGGCTTTGCGTTTTTGTTCTTGTGGGCCTGGTTGCAGGGCCACTTCATACACATCGAAGAACCGAAGTATCGAATGTTGGAACAGGAGTTCGAGTATGACCGAGACGACCCCCCCCC
Organism: Deltaproteobacteria bacterium; assembly: GCA_029262375.1. GTDB lineage: Bacteria > Desulfobacterota > Binatia > UBA1149 > SPBQ01 > JAJCZM01. Next base: position 232,383 of record JAJCZM010000044.1, on the reverse strand, counting down.
ACCCGGCGCCTGACGACGCATTCGTCGAGGACGATTCGCGCGAGACGCAATTCACCTACGGCGACGGTAAGGGGCCGGTTGCCTTGCTGTTCGTGCGCCTGGCTTGGATCGGATTCGCGATAGGCGCGGCGACCTATCTCTATCTCTACTACTTCCCGGACCTGGCCGAATGGCGAGCTTGGTAACACTCGGCTCGACTGCGTCGGACGAAAACCACGGGTCGTCGGAGTCGGCCGCCGCGCGCTGCGAGCACTGCGATCTGCCGTGCGCGCCAAGCGCGAAGTTTTGCTGTTTCGGCTGCGAATTGGTCGCGGGCCTCGTGTCGCGTGCCGGTGAGCACGATGCGACGATGCGGGCTCGCGCTGTGCTCTGCGCGTTCTTCGTCATGAACCTCATGGCGGTGACGATGGTTCTCTACGTGGACGACGTGTACCCGGGCGCGATCTCGCGCGACATGGAACCCTTGCGTCTGATCTTTCGTTGGGCTGCCGCGGTGTTCGCGACTCCGGTGATGGCGATTCTTGCCGTCCCGATGGCTCGTTCGGCGCTGCGCGGTGCGAGCGCAACGCGCTTCGTCGATGCGCTCGTACTGTTATCGACCGGTGCGGCGTACTCCGCATCGCTGATCTCGCTTCTGCGCGGTGACGGTCCCATCTATTTCGAAGTGGCGGCGATGACGCTGTTGCTCATCTACGTCGGCCGTTCGATCGAAGCGGTGACGAAGGCGAAGACGGCCGCTCGCATTGCGGAGTCGATCTCGCCGGTCTCGGTGCGTTTCCAGCGACGTGACGCCGATGGAAGCTGGCACGACATCGCGCGCCATCAAATCGAACCGATGGACGTCGTGCGCGTGCCTGCGGGATCGGCCGTACCGATCGATGGGCGCGCGGAGGGATCGCAGTTGGTAGACCGTTCGGGTACGACCGGTGAAGCACGAGCGATATCTCTTGCAGATGGAGATCCGGTGAATGCGGGTGATATCGCATTGGCGGGAGCACTCGTCGTGCGTGCGACGCGGCCGGCGGATGCCTCGCGTATGGCTCGACTCGAGAACGCTACGCGCACGGCTCTGGCGGAGCGCGGACATTTCGAACGCATCTCGGAGCGGTTGGCGGCGGTTCTCATTCCATCGGCGGTTGTGACGGCCGTGCTCGCGTTCGGCTATTGGTACGCACACGCGGGAATCGACGCAGCCATCTACGTGTCGCTGGCCGTGCTTCTTTGTGCCTGCCCCTGTGCATTCGGAATCGCGACGCCGCTCGCACTACGCGCCGGGATTGCACGGGCGGGCGCGCGTGGGGTCCGCGTTCGTTCGAGCGCCGATGTCGAGCGCCTTGCCCGCGCGAGTGCAGTTGCGCTCGACAAAACAGGCACGCTGACCAGCAAGACGATCGTTGCGCATGATGTCGACGGCGACCGGCCCGCGCGCACGTTGGCGATAGCGGCTGCGCTCGAACGAGGCGTCGAACATCCCTTGGCCGATGGATTACGAGCGATCGATGTCGAGCGGCTCGATGTATCCGCCATTCGACTCGAGCCGGGGTGCGGAGTCGTGGGAACCCTCGACGGGCAGCCCGTCGGAATTGGAAACGTCGGTCTTGCTCGGGCGCTTGGGGTACGCGATTGCGAGCTCGTTGCATTCGAAGCGGACTGCAATGTCAGCGGCGCCGACGGCAGCGCAGCCGCGTGCGCGCACTCGGGCGACAACGACGACAGTGCCAACATCGACCGGCTATGCGTCGTCGAAGGCGATCACATCATCGGATCGCTGGCCACGGCGGAGCACCTGCGACCGGACGCGCATGCGGCGATCAAGGGGCTCATTCGTCGTGGCTTGTCGGTGCGTGTGTTGTCCGGTGACTCCGCGGTGGCCGTGAGGCGTGTGGCCGACGCACTCGCAGTGCCGTTCGAAGCCGGCCTTACGCCGGAGACGAAACGCGAGTCGTTACGCCGGCTGCAGGCGGACGCGGGCAGTGGCACCACGCTGATGGTCGGCGACGGGGTGAACGACGCACCGGCGTTGGCAGGTGCCGGCCTTGGTGTCGGGATTGCCACTGGTACCGACCTCGCGCGCATCGTGTCGCCCATCATCGTTAGTGCCGAGGATCTCGCGGCGCTGCCGTGGGCCATCGATCTCGCACGTGCTGCTATGCGTACGGTACGTCGCAACTTGGCATGGGCCATCGCATACAATGTCGCCTGTATTGCGGCCGCATCGATGGGATACCTACCGCCGCTGTTGGCCGCGATTGCGATGGCGCTGTCCTCGGTCGGTGTCGCTGTTGGGTCGGGGTGGTTGTTGCGTTATCCGCTCGATCGCAACGTGGCGTCCGTCGACGAAACTCGATCGCCGCTGCCGACTACGCAGCTCGCGTTTTCGGGGACACGCCCGTGACCGAGATTGTTACCGACGTCGCGACTCTGTTCGCGTTCGTGTCGCTCGGCGTGCTCTCGATTCCGCATTGTATGCTCATGTGCGGACCGCTCGCGGCCCGCGCCTGCGTTGGCCGGCACGGTGTCAGTAAGCGAGAGACGCTAGGCTACGTCTTTGGACGTGCCGCCGGTTACGCGTTCATCGGTGTGCTCGCAGGAACGTTCGGTGCGGTCGTGATGACGGAAGCAGGCCGGCGGATTTCGATCGTCCTGATCGAGATCGCCGCGCTCGTCGTGTTCGTGCAGGGGATTCACAGATTGCTGCCCGAACTGCGCCTGACCGAGCGATTTCGTTCTCGCGGCCAAATCATCGATCGCGCCGCAAGGTTCCTGCCGACCGGCGGGCTCTCGTTGGGCATGGCTACGGCCTTTCTTCCCTGTGGAGCCTTGGCAACTGCGGTCGCCCTGGCCGTAGCAACCGGAGATCCGTTGCTCGGTCTTACCGGAATGGCGCTGTTCGCGATGGCGGGTACTCCGGTGCTCGTGGTTCCCGTACTTCTGATGACGAGATCCGGTGCGGTCGCGATGCGCTTGCCGGATAGTCTGTCTCGTGCGGCCGGTGCGGCGTTGATCGTATTCGCGGTTGCCGTTGCCGTGCGACCGTTCATCGGTGGGGCGCAGGCCGGAAGTGGCGGGCACTGCGATCCGCCGAGTTCGCAACTGGTGGTTCGATGAGAAGGGCACTGTACGCATCCGACCTGTTCGGTCTGATCACGCTGTCGACGCTGCTGTTTCTCACCTACCCGACTCTGTTGTGGAACACGGCGCCGGGAGCCTCACATGTAGGACGTTTCGTCGTCTCATACCTCGCGGTCGTTCCGCTGACGCTGATTTTCTTCTGGTTTCGGCATCGCGCCATGACGCTGAGCGAAATCACAGTCGCCGTCCTCATCGTTTGGTCGATCAAGATGCTGATCACCGTCGGGCTCTATCACTTCATGGTCGCGGGCACGGCTCCTCATCTGCAACCGAATCTCAACGAGCCGAGCGCCGCGACGACGCACTATGAGGCGGCAGCGAACTTCGAGGGGGCGTTACTGAAGGGCCGCGTAGTAGACACGGACGGCGAAGCGATCGCGCATGCCTTGGTGATGTTGCCCGAGCAGCTCGTGGGCAAGCCGTTCGATCGCCGTGCGCGCGCGTCGGCCGGCGCAACGGCAGCCCCCGATGTAGAGATCACCAGCGACGATATCCGTCCGGTGCTCGGCGTGATCGCCGTCGGCGAACGCATCGTGTTTCGTAACTCCGGTTCCACGACTGCGACCGTGCGTGGCACGATTGATGGCCGTAGCGCCTTCAATGTAGCGGCGCTACCGGGCGTTCCCGTTGCGACGGCGAAACAACAGCACGCAGGGCTCGTTCATCTCGAGCCGAGTGCCGGTGGGATCGGCGCTCGCGCATGGATCTATGTCGCAGACAATCCGTACTTCACGTGGACGGACGCGGCGGGAGAGTTCGCGCTGGCGCAGGTTCCCGACGGAAGTCTCGAGCTCCTGGCCTATGCGGTCATAGACGAAGTACTGGTCCGCGCGCGCGCCGCGGTCGCAGGCCGAGATCACGTAACGGTGGTTCTCGGATCGACGGCTAGCGAGGAGCCGTGATGTCGCGTCGTACCGTCATCACCAGCGAGTACCCGAGCAGCATTCCGAACGCGGTCGCCCACGTCGTGCGTAGCAGCGAATCGGTGTTCAGTGTGAGCAGCAGTGCGAAGATAAATCCGAACAGCGCGGCGACCAAAGCCGCCCAGAAGCGCAGCAGCGTGGGGCAAGGGCGGCGACGTGCGAGCATTCCAGTGGCGATCGCGACGACTGCGACTGTACCGGCAGTCATCGGACCTGCAACCGGCGGCTGGAGTGCCGTCGAGCCCCACGCGAGTACCAGCCAAGCCGGTGCGCTGATCCAAATGGGAAGATACGCGTGCGGGACCGTCGCGCCGAGATCTTGCTCGGCATCGCGGGCCCAGTCGGGGCGCGGTGATTCGTTTCGCTCCATGCTGACAACGATGTTACCGGCACGCGCCGGACAGTTACAGGCCCCGGGGGCGGTTGCGTGAGCGGGCGCGTCTGGAATTTGCGCCTCCCGTTGCCGGATTGGCCGGCCGTCACCGTCGAGAGTGCGTACGGTGGCGGTGAGACGATGTTACGCATCGAGGGGCGCGACGTGCTGTGCGCACAGGATCGCGATGACCTGCGTCGCGGCGTGAGCGCGGATCTCGACGGACGCACATTGCGAATGAAGCTCGACGAGGACGGCGCAGGCGGCGCACTACATGTCGAGATCGACGGTATCCCCGCCGTAGACGAGTCTTCGTTGAGTCCGCGCGCATCGCGAACGGCGTGGCGTCACGCCCTGCTGGTCGCGGCTGCCTCGCTGGCGGGTTTCATCGCGAGCTATCTCTATCTCGAACGCGCGTACGCGACGGACAGCGTGTGGTCGCTCAAGATGGCCTACCACATGGCCGGTTGGCACCTGGTACTGACGCTCGTACTTGCTCCGGCGGTGATCCTGTTCGGCCGCATCGGGATTCGCTTCGTACAGGGTACCGCCGCGCTCTTCTTCGCGATTCATTTGGGGATTGCGATCTCAAACGCGCTCGATCCGGCGTCGCTGCACCATGGCGGTGCGATCGCGCTATGGAACGCGGTCAGCGGCTTGTTCTTTCTTGCGGCAGTACCGTACGGAAACGTTGCGTGGCGAGACATGGATCCGGTCTTGGCGCTAAAGGCGGAACTGACGCGCTAGCGTTGAATTGCGTTCGTCAGCTTGTTGACGAAACGCTGTTTGTCTTTGCTGATGCTGCGCACGATGTCGGCGTCGGCATCGGGAGCGTTGTCGTACAGCGCTCCCCAACAGACCAACTCCACCAGTAGCGGGACCAGCGCGACGCCCTTGTCGGTGAGGGTGTAGATCACCTGCCGACCGTTATCGGGGTCGGGGCGTTTGCTGATGATGCCTGCGGCTTCGAGCTTGCCAAGGCGGTCCGTGAGAATGTTGGTGGCAATCCCTTCATCGGAAGTCAGGAATTCTTTGAAGTAGCGCTTATGGACGAAGACCATGTCGCGCACGATCAACAGGCTCCACTTGTCGCCGAGTAGATCGAGTGAGCAGCTCACCGGGCATCCGGAGCGGCGTTGGTCGGGATCGAAAGTCATCACTTGCACAATGCCAGTAATCGGCGTATTCTGCAATCAATTGCAAAGTGCAAGTGATTGATTTCGCCCGGAAAGTCCCAGTGCCAGCGACTTCCGGGAAAGGAGATGGCCATGCTCAAACTTCACGGGTTCCCATTCAGCAACTACCACAACGTGGTCAAGGTCGTCGCGATGGAAAAGGGCATCGAGTTCGAGGAAGTGATCGCGTATCCGCCTCCCGACGACGCGTATCGGGCGCGCAATCCGACGGGGAAGTACCCGTGCCTGGAAATCGAGGACGGTGTGTTCCTCGGCGAGACCAAGGTGATCCTCAACTATCTCGAAGAGGTGTATCCCGATCCAGCGCTGCCCTTGTGGCCTGCCGATCCGCTCGGGCGCGCACGGGTTCGGGAACTCATGGAGATCATCGACCTCTATCTCGAGATGTCGGCACGACGTCTCTACCCGCAGGTCTTCTCTTCGCACGGCAAGGTGAGTGAAGAGGTGAAGCTACACGCACGTCCGTTGATCCAGCGAGGCATCGACGGACTGAAGCAGCTTGCGCAATTCGATCCGTACATTCTCGGATCTCAGCTCACTCTCGCCGACTTCTCGGCGACCTTCCATTTCGAACCCGTGTCGATAGCGTGCAAGGCGATCTACGGAGTAGACCTGCTGGCCGAGATCCCTGCGATCGCTCGGCATCGAGAGCTGATGGACGAGCGCTCGTGCGTACGACAAGTGCGTGAGGAGCAACTCGCCGATCAGAAGATCTTCATGGCGCGGCCGAGTACGTGACGCCGGTCTGAGACCTGCGTTGCTTTCGTTACTCTTTTGCTTCGCAGACGGGATTTCATCTGATATTGGTTTTTCGTTGGAGCCGAGCGATGTGTTTATTCGCTCATTTCGCCACCACGAATAGCCCCGAGGAAGTCCAATGAAAGTTCGAGCGGCATATCACTCACTTCGTCTCTTTCCATTGCTGTGCGCCTGTTTCGCTGTCGCGTTACTCGTGTCGGATTCGGCCGCCGAACTAGAAAAGCTCGGCGGAGAGATGCAGGTCAACACCTACACCAGCAACTACCAGCGTACGCGCGGGAAGGCGCAGGTAGGCGTTGCTGACGACGGTGACTTCGTTGTTACCTGGCAGAGTTACTATCAAGACGGCTCCGCCACGTCGGTGGCGGCACGGCGCTTTTCCGCAGACGGAACGCCGAAAGCCGATGACTTCGTCGTCAATACGACGACGCTGTATCTGCAAGAACAGTCGAGCCTGGCCATGCAGCCCGACGGAAGCTTCGCGGTGGTCTGGACGAACGACGACTATAGTTCGGGATCGGTAGAAGCGCAGCGCTACGACAGCTCCGGTGGCGCGACAGGCGCTGAGTTCCAGATCGATACGTCGATGCAGCTGTTTCCCGCCTACCCGTCGGCGGCGCCGCTTCCCGGCGGCGGTTTTGTCGTGGCATGGGACGGTATTCAGTCGGGACTCTTGCCTGATGTATTCGCGCGAATCGTGAGTTCCGCCGGTGCTCCGGTCGGCGCACAGATTCCCGTTGGAACCGACTTGGACGCCGATCGTAAACCGTTCGTAGCGAGCAACGCGTCGGGTGAGTTCATCGTGCTTTACAACGGGGATGGTGTTGCTAACGGTAGCTCGGGGGTTGCAGCACGACGTTACGACGTCACGGGGACACCCATTGGCACGCAGTTCATCGTGCACACTACCAATGCCGGCGAACAACGTGACGGCGCGGCCTTACTCCGTGACGACGGCAGTGCGGTGTTCGTATGGACCAGTGAGAATATCGACGGTGATCTGTTCGGTATCGGTGGACGTCGATTCGGAACCGACGGGCTGCCGGTAGGTACCGAGTTCGTCGTGAACGCCTATACCTCCGACAATCAAGAGTATCCTTCCATCGCTTCGCTTCCAGGCGATCGCTTTGTCGTCGTCTGGGATAGTCAGAACGTAGATGGCGACATTGGCACGGTGGTGGTTCGTGAGTTCGGCGGCGATGCGGTGGCGCTCGGTGACGAGATGGTCGTCAACACGTACACGTCGAACACTCAGGGGCGCTCGGCGGTTGCGAGTGCGCCCGACGGAAGTTTCGTCGTCACCTGGACGAGCTACTTTCAGAACGGCTACTACTCCGACGTGTTCGCGCAGCGCATGCGCCGCATTCCCGAAGGCTCCACGACGACGACGACCCTCGGCGGCCCCACGACCACGACGACCACTACCTCAGTGACGACGACGTCGAGTACGACGACGACATTGCCGGGCGGTACGATGTGCGCGCAGCCCGTCAGCACCGGGCCGAATCCTCTGGCGACCGATTGCTTGTTCATTCTTCGGGCGGCGGTTGGTCTGGCGACCTGTTCGCCCGAGTGCATCTGCGCGCCCAAGGGGAGTCTTCCGACGACTGCCACCGACGCATTGGTGTGCTTGAACGTTGCGGTCGGTACCCCAGGGGTCGTGCTCAGCTGTCCGTGTGTTTGATGCGGGATTGAGAGTGCGCGCCTAGCCGTCACGCCCAGAGCAGATGCGCTCCACTACGCGGGGCGTCGCCGTGCGGCAGCGGGGCGTACCGGTGCCGGACAACAATCCGGCGCGCAAGTGCTCGAGCGTGGCCCGAGCTTACCGAGCGCGCGCTGGGGCGTACCCGGTTTAGTCCTTTCGTCGATTAGTTCGCGGATCATCGCGACGAACTCGGGCGTCGTGCCGACCGTCCGAACGCGCACCAGCTCGATCCCGGCGGCGTCGGCCCGTTGGCGGGCCAGCGTGTCGAGATCGTAGAGGACTTCCATGTGATCTGAGATGAAGCCGGCGGGGACGACGATGACGCGGCGGATCCCTTGCGCGGCGAGCTCGTCGATACGGTCGCCGATATCGGGTTCCAACCAAGGCTGCGAGGGAGCGCCGCTGCGGCTTTGATAGACTTGCTCCCATTCGGTGAGCCCGCTTGCGTCTGCGATCAGTTGCGCTGCGTCCGTCAATTGCGCCACGTAATCCGAACTCGACGCCATGGACTCCGGAAGGCTGTGTGCCGAGAACAACACGCGCGTAGACGCACGTTCGACTTCGGGTACCTCGGAGAGCGCCGACCTGAGGTGGGCGATCATCGGTTCGATGAATCCCGGGTGATTCCAGTAGGCGCGCAATTTCTGAACGGCAGGTGCCGCCGCTCCGACCTTCGCACGGGCCCGCTCTATGTCTTCGCGATATTGCCGACAGCCCGAATAGGAACTGTATGCGGATGTCATGAAGGCGAGTGCGTTCGTGATGCCGTCGTCGGCCATCTTCGCAATCGTATCGTCTAGCATCGGCGGCCAATTGCGATTGCCGAAGTAGATCGGCAGTTGCACGTCGTGCGCTGCCAGTTCCTTCTCAAGCGCGGCGATCAGAGCGCGGTTCTGCGCGTTGATCGGGCTGACGCCCCCGAACAGCGCATACTGCTGGGCGACCACTTCGAGACGCTCGCGCGGGACGCCGCGGCCCCGCGTGACATTCTCGAGAAACGGCAGCACCTCATCGGGGCCTTCCGGGCCGCCGAACGAAACGAACAGTAGTGCGTCATAGTCGGGTTGGTTCACTTTCACTCCGTGGCTGCGTACTCTGCGCAGCATTGTATGTTGGTCGGCGTGCCGATGAAATGAATCCGACGACGCGGCACGCCGCGAACTCGCGAGTTCGAGGGAACCTACGATGGATTTGGGTGAAGCAATCGAAGCTTGCATGGGACTGGCCGGGGCGCAAGAGACGACGCCCTTCGGCCCCGATGTGCTGGTCTACAAGGTCGGCGGCAAGATGTTCGCGACAGCATCAATGAACGACGATGAGATAGGGCGCATGAATCTCAAATGCGCGCCCGAGCATGCAGTCGAGCTTCGCGAGCACTACGAGGCGATCCTTCCCGGCTACCACATGAACAAGCGGCATTGGAACACACTCGTGTTCGACGGAACTCTGCCGGCGCATCTCGTCACCGAACTCATCGGAGAGTCGTATCGCTTGGTGGTGGCGAGTTTGTCGAAGAAAGTCCGGGAAAATTTGTAGAGGTTCTATAGACCGAGTCGCGCAACCTTCAATGGCGGGCGATCGTCATTGCTGGGGAAGTCGGCGCCGGGGCGCAGCACGTCGAGCGATCGGATCGGTCGGCCGCACTTGTCGGCGCAACGGTGCAGTAAAGCGTGCCATTCTTTCTCATCCGCATGCGCTACGTTGTTCGTGCAGTAGAGCGCGCCGCCCGGCGCGACCGCGCCGAGAGAAGGCTTGAGCACGCTTTGGTAGTCGCGCGCGAGATCGACGACACCGAAGCGACTCTTCGAACGTGCCGGTGGATCTAGAAATACCAAATCGAATTGCTCTCGTTTGACCTGCGGAAAGACAGGAAGCCCGCGACCACGTTCGGCTTGCGGCTGGCGGATACCGGCGAACTGCCGCACCGCTGGGAATACATCGCTCTCTAACTCAGCGCAGCGCTCGCCGACATCGTTCAGCGCGGCGTTGGCGCTGCCGACCGCGAGCCCGGACTGCGAAAAATCCACGTTCACGACGCGCGTGGCACCGGCGACGGCTGCGACGACACCGACACCGCAGGTGTACGCAAACAGATTGAGAAGCGACTTTCCCGATGCCTCGGCGGCAATCGCCCGCCGCGATGGCCGCAGGTCGAGAAAGAGCCATGGGTCGCTACCGCGATGGCGCGCCCTGAACAGGAAACGGACTCCGTGTTCCATGATCACGATCTCGGCTTCGGCGGCAGTCTGCTGCGCATCCGCCAGGTCGTTGCTGACGCGTGAGCCCGCGCTGCTGCGGTCGTTGTACCAAACCGTCAGGCCGGGCAGTGCGTCTTCGAGAAGGCGCGCGATCGTATCGGCCGCTCCTTCGGGCAGGTTTTGGTGAAAAGTCTGGATCAAGGCGACGCTGCCGTAGCGATCCAGTGTGAGACCTGGGGCCCCTTCTTGCGTGCCGTGAAACAGTCGATAGCAATCCGTCTCGAGCGCTGCGCACTCGGCGATGAGCGGCGCTCGGCGTGCGAGTGCGCTACGTAGCGACGATTCTAGAGTGCCGGATCCGGTCATGTCTATTGGGCCCGGCAGTACAAGCGGCTGCGCTGCTGAAGTCTCGTCGTTAGCGTGTTCGGTGCGTCGTGCCGGGGCAAGGCGTGATGTAGATCGCCTTGAGCGACTGCGTTACGTCGGCCGTGTGCCACACGCCCGCAGGATTGATGATCGTAGAGCCGGGGCCGACCGCAGTGCGCCGCTCGCCGCCGCCGATTTCTTGAATGAACTCGGCCGCGCCCTCGAGGACGATGACGATCTCGTCCCCTTCCGTGTGACATTCCCAGCTTGGCCAGTCGGTCGGTGTCGTTTCGATCATGACCAATCGACCGGGCGCTCCGTCGCTACAGTGCTCGGCCATGTAGCGTTCGAAGGCGGGACCATCGAATCCGAAACCGGGAAGCGGCACCGCTGGGTTGTCGGCGTTCACGACCGATCCCAGATGAATGGGAGTGTTGCTCAGGTCGAAAGGACCCGTAGGTCGGCCGGCGTCCTTCGTGTCGTGTGTGTCGTTCGAATGCGGTGCCATCGGTCTACTCCAGGGTGGGGAAAGTCGAGACGGTACCGCCGAGCAGCAACCTAAGGCTCGACTAGTTCCGCTCCGATATAGAGTTCACTGAACCCGCCGCATTCGCTCGATTCCGACGCAGCGAAGAATAGTTGGATGTGGTCTATTTCTAGCGGATCGCCGAAGTCGTTGAGCAGATTGATCGTGTATCGGTTGTCGCCGAGAGCAACGTCATCTCGTTCGAGCACTAGCTGACCCGCCGAGAATGCAAAAATGGAGACGCGCCGGAAGTGGAACCCGCGTCGGAACGATGGATTCTCGTGCTGCCTGTTGCTGGAGAGGCTGATCAGGCCGACACGCGCCGGTGGGCCGGTCCACGTCAGCATGGGGAACGGATCTCCGCCGTCGGATCCCCGCGAAAACCACGATGTGCTGCGGTCCCTATCTACTAGCAGCGACTTGTTGAACGACCCGAACGTGGAGCTGACCTCAAGCGATCCAAGAGCGCCGATGGACTGTGCCGTATTCACTTCCGTTTCGCAGAGGATCGGAAAGTCGAAACCTTCGCCGCCATCGCAGGCATCCGCGTCGCCGTCATTGCCTAACAGCGTATCGTCACCGTCTTCGCCGAAGAGCATGTCGTTGCCGCCTTGACCGTTGAGCGAGTCGTCGCCGTTGCCGCCGTACAATTCGTCGAGCCCTTCTCCGCCTTTCAAGCGATCGACGTCCGGCCCGCCAAAGAGTCGGTCGTTGCCGTCGCCGCCTCGGAGTGCATCCTCCCCCGCGTTCCCAAAGATCGTGTCGTCACCGCCGTTGCCGTTGAGACGGTCGCCGTCTTCGTCGCCGAATATCGTGTCTGCGCCCGAATTGCCGCTGATGACGTCCGGACCCGGTCCGCCGTGGATGGTGTCGCGATCGGGACCTCCGTTGAGATTGTCGAAGTTCGGTCCGCCGTCGATATTGTCGTCGCCGCGCCCGCCCCAGATCGTGTCGGATCCTGTGCTGCCGTTGAGGGTGTCGTCGTCGAGGCCGCCGTGGATGGTGTCGTCGGCCGGTCCACCGTCGATCGTGTCGACGCCCTGGCCGCCCCAAATTTCGTCCATGCCAAACCCGCCGTCGATCGTGTCGGGGCCGCCGTCGCCGTGGATCTCATCGCCGTCAGGTCCGCCGAAAAGGTCGTCCTTGTCCGGGCCGCCGTGGATGAAGTCGACGCCCCTGCCGCCTTTGATCTTGTCGGGGCCCGGGCCGCCGAAGAGCGTATCGGAACCGGCGCGTCCCTTGATGATATCGCGCCCACCTTCACCGCAGACGGTGTCGTTGCCACCTTGCGCGAGGTCGAACGGATCCGCATCGATCTCGTCGTTGCCCTTGAGTGCGAGGATCACGTCGTCGCCGGCCGTTCCGAAGATACAATCGTCACCGTTCGTTCCGACGCAGGTGACGGAAAGCCCGTTGCAGCGCAGCGCAGCTTGGCCGTCGATCGACGTCGGACACTGGATCATGTTCGGCTTGTTGCACTCGGCGGCGGGCGCGAGTGTCGGTGTAGTCGCGCAAATCAGCCCGGTCGCAGCGATTGTCAGACAGAGCCAGCGCATATCTCACTATTTCGCCCGCGCCGGGTTCCGTCAATTCACGTAGGGTTCCCTGAAAGTGGCCGCTCGTGTAGTTCGGGGCTCGTGAGTCTCTCGAGTGCAGGCGTTGCTTCCCCGAACCGGTCGGTGCGATGGATCGTAGCCGGCATCGTTGCGCTCGTACTCGCGTTCGGTGCCTGGCTGGCACTGGACCCCACGGCGATCGCGGATGGGCCCTCGACGCGGAGCCGTGCTGGACAAGTCGGCCAGGTCGGCCAGGTCGGCCAGGTCGGTCAGGTCGCGCGACCGGCTGTTGGGCTCGGCTCTACGACGACGATGCCGAGCGGCGGTACGACTACGACTATCACGATCGATAATTTCCCAAGTACTACTGTCGAGGCGCGTGTATCGACCACTACGATGACCAGCGTCTCGGTAACCTCGACGAGCCTGTTGAGTTTCGAGTCGTGCGGCGACACCAACGCCGACCGTGTGATCACCGCGACCGATGCGTTGTTCATCCTGCGCGCGGCTGTCGGTGTCGGTACCTGCGCACTCTGTGTTTGCGATATGGACGGTGGCGGTTCGATATCCGCCACCGACGCGCTTTCGAACCTACGCCTGGCCGTCGGGCAGGAAGCGCCACTAGCGTGTGAGCCGTGTTGATAGGGGTTTCCCCAGGTGCGTGATAGCGGGGCGGTTTCTTGCGCGCTGCAGGCGAATCACGGACGACAGGCCGGCCGGCATTAATTTGCATGACCTCGGTTCGCGGGGGCAAACTCTGGACGTCATGCCCATCATGCCCATCATGCCCGCCATGCGAATTGTCGTCGCGGTCGCCGTCGGTGCGGCGATCGTAGCTGCCTCCAGCCACCCCGCACGCGCGCAAGCAACCATTGAAGAGATCGGCAGCGCCATCGTGGTTAATGAATACACGACCGGTGTCCAGCGCCGCTCGGTGATAGCCGGCAGCGACTCCGGTGCTTTCGTCGTCGTTTGGGAGAGCGAGGATCAAGACGGTGACGACTTCGGGATCTTCGCGCGCCTTTTTGACTCCGACGGTTTGCCGACGTCGGGTGAGTTTCAGGTAAATACCTATACCACTGGTGGCCAGACCATCCCCGACGTTGCCATGGATCCCGCCGGCACCGGCTTCGTCGTCGTGTGGTCCAGTACGGACTTCGGCGGCGGCGCGCACCAAGACGGCGACCTCGGCGGTGTGTTTGCGCGCGTGTTCGACGCCGACGGCAATCCCGCAGGCGATGAGTTCCAGGTCAACACCTACACGACCGGCGGACAAGGTTCGCCCGCGGTCATCGCACAACGCCCGACGGTTGCGCCGGCGCTGCGGGCCGACGGAAACCAGGCGGACGCTTCTTGGGCTGTGCAATTTCTCTATACGGGCGATGGCCCGCCTCTCGACGCTGAGCAACCGGAGTCGTCGCCCGTCGCGCTGGCCTGGAGCCGAACCGCGACCATTGCGCCGGACTTGCAGATGCTCATCGATACTTTCGAGCGAGAGATCGGCCCGATTGATCAGGCGTACAACGCTCTCAGGGCGGCACTCGCGCCCGCCGGCCCGAACGACGCGTTCACGCAGGTTGGCGTCGACACCGGAATCGGCTTGAGTCTGCAATATCACCACCGTCGCTGGGATAACCTGAGCCTCACTGGGATCACGACGAGCGATGAGCTCAACCACACGCCGTCCGATGCAGGCGATCGCTATCCCGTTGCGTTGACGGCAAACGCGAATCGATACGCTTGGTCGGCGTTCGCGTTCATTCCAGAAGGCGGCGGTGCACCGCAGCCGCGCGGTCTTGTCATGGACCACGAGTGGAATTCCCATGTCGAACAGCCCTTGTTCGATGACTCCACCGGGATCGTTGAATTCGATGTCACGTCGGGGCGCGACTTTGCGATGGCGATCGGAAGATTCAGCATCGAAGGCAGTGAGTTCCTGCGCGGCAGCTGTTGGAACGATCGGTACGAGCGCGTTGACGACGGGGTAGACATTCCGCTCTCCGCCGGAGGTGACAACGACTTCAGCATGATGAGTGCTTACGCGATGCTGCGTGAGGACGACGAGAGAGTCTTCATGGTAGGCTATGCGTCGCCCGTTGATCCCCCGCTCAAGGCCGAGACTGATGCCGCCGAAGGCCGGGTTCGTCCTGCCATCGCCGTTACGGATAGTGATTTAAAGCTGCGCCGGTATCGCTCGGAATGCATTCCGTTGGCGACGACGACGACCCTGCCGGGGGCCTCAACCACCACCACGATGATGAGTACCGCATCGACGACTACGATGGCGCCAACGTCGTCGACCTCGACTACGACGACGATGCCCGACGAGGAACCGTGCGGTAAGGCGCTGCCGGGGCAGCCGATTACGGCGTCGACCGCGCTGGCAGCGCTACAAGCATCAATCGGGTTGATTCAGTGCGATCTTTGCCGATGCGATGTCGATAACAGCGGGGGCGTTACCGCGAGCGATGCGCTGCGCATCCTGCGCATCGCCGTCAATCTGCCCGGGAACCTGGATTGCCCTGCGTGCGACTAGGTAGGTGGTGGAGTCACACGACCAGAGCGGAGATAGATCGGAGCGAAGCATACGACGCGAGTTTCCTACGCATGTCTTCAGTCGGCGCGCCTAAGTACGCGCGGGCGTGTGCGGCCGATGCCTTTGAGATTCACGCGTGGAATCTGGTGCAAAGAGATCTTTTCCACCTCGCCCAGTCGGTCGGCCAGCGCTTCCGAAACGAGTATCGTTCCGCGACGAGCGACGTTCACCAGGCGGCTCGCCAGATTCACCGTCGGGCCGTACACGTCGCCTTCCCACAGTAGTGCCGGTCCGGTTGCGAGTCCGATGCGGACCTCCGGAAGGATTTCGTCTGCTATACACGCTTCGAGCAGTGCCAATGAGATCTCGGCAGCGGCCACCGGCGTATCGGTAGTGAACATGACTTCGTCGCCGATCATCTTGATGACCTTGCCGCCGTGCCCCGAAACCTGTTCGTAAGCGAGGCGTTCGAAGCGCGCGACTCTGCGTGCGATGTCACGATTCCCGAGCTCTTGGCTCACTGCTGTGAATCCGACGAGATCGGCGAAGCCGACCGTGAGTTGATGTTCGTCGGCGACATCCTCGGCACCTGAGGCCGCCAATTGTAGGACGGCGGCTACGAGATGGCGCCGCCACGCGTAGCTGATGAAGGGCTCGACGAGCGTCAGGAGTGCGTCGCTCGCACCGACGACTTCGTCTACCGCTTCGGTGTCGCTCAGCTCGCGTGCGCGCATCGCAGACAGAATGTCTTGCGCGATGGGCACGATCTGAACGGCCGTCATCCTGGCGAACGCCTGGCCGGTTGCGCGGGAGATCTGCAGAAGCACTTCCACGTCTGCATCGTCGCGCTCGAGGATGGCTCGACTCGAGCGCAGCATCTCAGCGTCGCGGCGGGTGAACGCGCGCATGTCATCGGGGGTGCGAGAAAAGCCGAGCGCGCGCCAGAACTGGTGCGCGTCGTCAATACTGGTGCCGGCTTCTCTGGCAACCTCGGCAGCGGTGAGTTTCGGACTGCCGATGATCGTCTCTACGAGAGCATGAGAAACTTTGGCGTAGCGTGTGGTCATTTTGTCTCCCCCATTCGAGGCGACGCCGCGCGGGCGCATTCGCAGGCGTTCCGGGTTGCAGCCAAGCGTTTATTGTCCATGGGAACAGCCGGCGCGCCTAACTCGTTGCGCCGTACTGCGATCGGTTGCACACTGCGGTGCAGTACAACACCTTTATCCGACAATTCGGACTGCTTGCTCGATAGGCAGTACCGTACAGGCCCGCCGCCCACTACGAGACTCCCTGAGGAGGGGATTGTCATGAACCTAGCCGCCCGTACCTCTATTCTGCTTGTCGCCTTGCTTTGCTCGGCCGTTCTCAGCGCGCCTGCGGGTGCCGCTGTAACGACGAGTACCATACTGCTGCCTATTCCGACTACTACGACTACCACGTCTACGACGACGCTCCCGCCGGAGTGCGTCGAGCATGCCGACTGTTCCGACGGACTCTTCTGTAACGGAGAGGAACTCTGCAACGGGAACCAATGTATTCCGGGTTCTCTTCCGTGCCGAAATGACTGTCAGTTCTTGACGATTGGTCTCGACGCCGCTGCCGCAGAGATCGTCTGCCCGGCGCTGGGAATCGGAATGGACATCGTCTGCGACGAAGAGATAGACAGCTGTATCGCACCGGAATGTGAGACTGACGAACACTGTTCCGATGAGCTGTACTGCAACGGCATGGAACGGTGCATCGACGGGCGCTGCCGCGAAGGTGTTAATCCCTGCGAGATCGACCCCTGCAGAGACAATCTGACCGTCGGTAGCGACGCGAACGCAGCCGGTCTTCGGCCCTGCACCGAGATCATCATCGGCGGCGACCTGGTTTGTGACGAAGAAACCGACATGTGCGTCGCACGCGCTGAGTGCGAAGACGTTCTGGATTTCGAAGATTTCGGCATGGGCGAGGTCGTGTCCGAGACGTTTGGCGTGAACGGTATCGGCCCGATCGGCGTTAAGGGTACCAACCTCACGCAGTTCCCGGCCAGCACGAACGCGGCAGCGATCTACGATTCCAGTTGCCCCGGCGGTTGCTCGAGCGGTCTCACGAATCTTGGTACGCCGAACGAAGACTTCGCCGGACCGGGTGAAGGCACCGGCGGCGAGGTCGGTATGCCTGGCGAGAACAACGATGCACAGAACAACGTTCTGATCGTTGCCCGAAACCTGCATGGCCTTGCCGAGAACGGCTTCATTACCAACCCGCGCCCGCAGGGCAACAATAAGACCGTAACCATCGACCTCGACTTCAGTGCGGTGGGCCCAGTCTCGCTGTTCGGTTTCCACGTGATCGATGGCGAAGAAGACGAGGACTTGCCGACCGTCGAACTCTTCGATGAAACCGACACCTCGATCGTCGTGTTCGCGCAGCCGGTGGCCGGCGGTCCGAACAGCGACATGGCCTTCGCACTGCCGCCGAACTCCGGTGTACTGCGCGCGCGGATCAGCCTGTTCGGATCGGCCGCGATCGACGACGTGCACTTCGCGCTCGAAGATTGCGCCCCTCCTATCTGCATGACCGACGACGACTGCGATGACGGTCTCTTCTGCAACGGCCAGGAGCGCTGCGGCGGCGTCGATATGAAGTTCGGCGACGGCGCCGGGATCATCGTAGACGACCTCTGCATTCCCGGAATGGCACCCTGCGAGGGGGCTTGTGACGAAAGCACCGACATGTGTGTCGAGCCCGAGTGCGAGACGAACCTGGACTGCAGCGACGGACTGTTCTGCACTGGCACGGAGATCTGTGACAACGGCACCTGCGCACCGGGCGACGAGCCCTGCGGCGGTGATACCCCGCTTTGCTTCGAAGACGGTCAGTTCTGCGGCAACTGCAATATCGACGCGGATTGCGACGACGGGCTGTTCTGCAACGGCATGGAGACGTGTGGTGAAGATCTTTGGGCTACGCCGATGTACTTCGGCGATCCCGCCGGATTGATGGTTCCTAACCATCAGTGCAATCCGGGCATGCCGCCCTGTGCCGACGGCGAAAGCTGCAACGAGGCCGGCGACGTCTGCCTGGCTCCTGACTGCGAAGTCGACGAAGACTGCAGCGACGACTTGTTCTGCAACGGAGACGAAACGTGTAACGCAGGCACTTGCGAACCCGGGACACCCCCCTGCCCAGTGTTGTGCGCCGAGTTTGCCGACAAGCCGTTCTGCACCGAGTGCGCCGATAGTAGCGATTGCGACGACGGCATCTTCTGCAACGGCCCGGAAATTTGCTTGCCTGTAGAGCTCCAGACGATCGGCACCGATACCCGCGCCAATGGCGAGGTCAGTGTCCCGGCTGAGTGCGTCTCGACCAACTCTCCCTGCAAAGACCCCGACATCTGCATCGAAGACACGATGGAGTGCGTGAACGCCGGCTGCATGGACGTGATCACGTTCGACGGCTTCGACGAAGGCGCGACCGTAATGACCGTATTCGGTTCTCTCGGTAACGGCCCGATCGACGTGCACGGGACCAATCTCGTGAAGTTCCCGGCCAGCACCAATGCTGCGGCGATTGTCGATTCGAGCTGTTCTGACGGTACCTGTGCAGCGAGCCAGGAAAGCATCGGTACGCCGAACGAAGACTTCGGTGGCCCGGGCGAGGGTGCCGGCGGTGCATCCGGCGCTCCCGGTGAGAACTCCGCCTCGCTCGGCAATATTCTGATCGTCACGCGCATGATGACCGACACGAATCCGGCCGACGGATTGATCGACAACCCGCGCGCGCAGGGCAACGACAAGACCACCATGGCGGACTTCGATTTCGCAGCGATTGCGCCGGTAACGATCAAGTCCGTGGACTTCATCGACGTCGACGAAGATGAGTTGCTGCCGAGCGTTACACTCTACGACATGGGCGGCTCCGAGATTCTCACGGCAACGCTTGCCGAGGGGCTCGGCGGGAACAGTGTGGACACGCTGGTGCTGCCGGTCAACGCCGGTGCCTATTCGATGCGTATCACGCTGCGTGGCTCGGCCGCGGTCGATAACGTCGCGTTCGCGATCAACGACTGCGTCGACGGTACGACGACTACTACGTCGACGACCACGTCAACCACATCTACGACGACAACGTCGACCTCTACGACCACGACGACGATGGCGCCTCCGACAACGTCAACGACGATGGCGCCGCCAACGACATCGACGACGACAACGACTACCAGCACGACGACGACCACGATTCCGCTGGTCAGTGTGTTCGCGTTCAAGTACGACGACGTCAATAGAAACGGCGTGCGAGACGCCGGCACCGAGCCGTATCTCGTCGACTGGGAGTTCTCTTTGTACGACAGCGGCGGAGCGTTCGTTTCCAGCGGACTGACCGGCAACACGGGGGCGACGGACAATCGTGCCCTCGTCGGTGAGGCACCGGCCGGCGACTACACCGTCTGTGAGACGCCGCAAGACGGCTGGATGAACAGCGACCCCGGGCCCGGCACGAACGATCCGCTGGCAATGGGGCGTCCCTGCATCGACGTCACCTTGGTGGCGGGATTGCGCAACGTGTTCTTCGGAAACCACGTCATTCCGACGACCACCACATCGACGTCCACATCGACCACGACATCGATGCCGCCGCCTACGACATCGACCACGATGCCGCTGAGTCCATGCGACCCGAATCCGTGTCTGAATGGAGGCATCTGCCTGGATCCGAGTGAGAACCTTCGTGCCAACATGATGTTCGGCGCGGACGCGGATCTTCCCGGTGAGTTCTCGTGTGTCTGTTTCAACGAGTTTTCAGGCGAGTTCTGCGAGATCCCACCGCCGACGACTACAACGACGACGACCACGACGACCAGTACGACGACGAGCACTCTGGACTAGTCGTACGCTTTTCTACGGCGCTGCTGCGCGGGACGGTGAATAACATGCCGTCCCGCGCACTCCGCGCGCCGGCGTTCTCAATCTCTCTACCAGCCGCCCGTACCGGGCTCCCCCTTGAACGGTCCGACAATTTCCGGTGTTACCCAGCCGCCGTAGAATCCGCCTGGCTGCGGTTCGACGCGGTGATCGCCTACGTAGCACTCGAGCTTACTCGGGTAGAAGCTCAGGTGGCCGGCGATGGTCTCAAACTCGGGGTAGGGCTGTTCGTAGCTCCAGGCAGCGTCTGCGATCTCGCGATCTCGTACGCGAAGCGTCCAGTAGGTAGCGGCGCCCTTCCACTCGCAATGCGAATTTTCGCCGGCCCGCAAGAGATACTCGGTGTCGATGTCTGAGTGCGGGATGTAGAACGTCGGTGGGCTCGCCGTTTCGAGCACACGAACCGACTGCGTAGAGTCAGCGATGAGTGTCCCATCGCATAGGACGCGCACCGACCTCGAGTCGGGCGCAAGTCGCGGCGGTCGCGGGTAGTCCCACACTGATTCTTGGCCCGCGGCCGGTTCGACGGCCCATGAAGGTCGCGTTGCGCCCCGATGCTCCCAGTGGGAGCGAGCACTCTCCAATTCTCGGGGACTTCTTGTCATGCGAGTAGATTAGCGTGGAGGGACGATTGTGGCGATGTCGCGTGCCGGTCGGCAACGCCGATGAACACTACGAGTACTTCTTGAGCTCCAGCCTTGCGACCATTCCGCGGTGCACTTCATCGGGGCCGTCGGCAATGCGCAGTGCGCGCGCCATCGTCATCAAGCGTGTCAGCTCCATGTCGGCCATTCCTTCTCCGCCGTGTACTTGAATGGCCGCATCGACGACCTGCTGTAAGACGTTCGGAGCAACGACTTTGATGGCCGAGATATCGACCAACGCACCGAAGGTCCCGTGCGTGTCGAGTGCCCACGCGGCTTTCAACGTGAGCAGGCGGGCCTGATCGATCGCCATGCGGCTGTCCGCGATGATGTCGCGGTTACCGCCCAAGTTCGACAACGGCTTGCCGAACGCAATGCGGTGCAGTGAGCGTTCGCACAACCGCTGCAGGGCGCGCTCACTCGCACCGATGGCACGCATGCAGTGATGGATTCGCCCGGGGCCGAGTCTACCTTGCGCGACTTCGAAGCCGCGGCCGGGGCCCGCGATGAAATTGCTCACAGGAACTCTTACATTGTCGAAGAGGATCTCTGCATGACCGTGCGGTTCGTCGAGATGGCCGAATACGGGGAGCATGCGTAGAATTTTCAAACCGGGCGCGTCCATGGGTACCAAGACCATCGAATGGCGTTCGTGCCGGCCCGCGTCGGGGTCCGTCACGCCCATGAAGATGAGAAACTTGCACCGCGGATCGCCCGCGCCGCTGGTCCACCACTTGACGCCGTTGATGACGACTTCATCGCCGACGACCTCGCAGGTCGCCTTCATGTTGGTGGCATCGCTGGAAGCCACCGCGGGCTCCGTCATGGCAAAGCCTGAGCGAATGTCGCCGGCGAGCAACGGAGCGAGCCACTGCTGCTTCTGTTCGTCCGAACCGTACTTCACCAGCACTTCGGCGTTGCCGGTATCGGGCGCCGCGCAGTTGAAAATTTCAGGTGCGATTCCGCTGCGCCCGGTCAGCTCGGCGATTGCTGCGTAGTCGCGGTTGTCGAGACCGGCGCCGTACTCTTCGTCCGGCAAAAATAGGTTCCAAAGCCCGAGCGCCTTCGCTTCGGACTTGAGTTCTTCCAGGATCGGCGGAATTCGCCATTCTGTGTAGTCGTTGCTGCGAACGAGTTGATCGAAGTAGGTCTGTTCGTTCGGAACCACTCGCTCGGCGATGAAACGTTCGACCTGATCGATGTAGGTGCGCGCGCGTTCTGAATGTTCGAAGTCCATGAAGAGTCTCTCCTGTCTATCGCCCGCTCGCCCGCTTGCCCGCCCGTTGGCGAATTGGCGTGCCGCCGATTAGTCGGGCACCGACCACTCGCGACCGAGATCGCGCAGAAGCGCCGCTCGGTCCGGGGCCAAAATATCGTTCCAGTCGTCGTTGCAGTTCATGCGCCCCGCGACTTGGCCGCGTAGCGCGACGACGGCGTCCTCGAGTGTTTCGATCCTATTCGGTAGCGGCGGCAGTTGCGAGATCAGGTAGTCGCGCATCTGGTCGAACACTCGGAGTGCTTGGAAGCCGAGGATGCCGATCATCAGTTTTTGACGCCAGCTGAGGCGCTCGAACCCTTTCACGAAATCGAGCGAGCCATCGTCGATGAAGCAGTCGATGAAGTTGCAAAGCTCGCGCTTCACGCCCGCCAGTTCCATGAACCACATCATTGCAGGATCTGACTTCTCGAACGGCTTGCCGCGCAGGGCGCTGGTGAGCAATCGGACGCGCTCGGGGGTCAGTCCAGCCGGCAGACACAAGACACCATGCGATACTTCCATGCCGTGGTGAGAGGCTGCACGAACGCTCTCGGCGAGTAGTGAGTCGATGACTTTCATGGCGAATTCGAGGCGCGTGATTCTACGCTAAGGCGCAATCGGAGTTGCGACAATAGGTGGGTGGTCTCATAGTCGAGTGAACGAGTCGACCGAGGTGCATCAATGATATTTCGTCAACTGTTCGAGCCGCTATCGAGTACTTACACATACCTCATTGCGTGCGAGGATACCCGTGAGGCTGTCTTGGTCGATCCGGTCTATCCGACATGGGAACGAGATCTCGGCGCGATCGCATCGCTCGGGCTGCGGTTGGTGTACACCGTCGAGACCCATATTCACGCCGATCACATCACGTCGGCGCTGCAACTGAAGAGAGAGGCTGGTAGCCGGATCGCTTACCCTGCCGTTGACAACTGCGCTTGCGCGGACGTTGGCATCGAGGAATCCAAACCGCTCGAAATTGGCGGGGTGCGCATCGACCCGTTGTATACACCGGGGCATACCGACGACCATTTTTCGTACTCGATCGGCGATTTCGTTCTCACAGGCGACGCGCTCCTCATCGACGGATGTGGGCGCACCGACTTTCAAAACGGCGATGCGGCGACGTTGTACGAAAGCATCCATCAAAAATTGTTCTCGTTGCCCGACGATACGCTCGTCTACCCGGCGCACGACTACAACGATCGACGCGTTTCGACCGTTGCACAAGAGAAGACGCGGAACGTTCGGTTGGGCGGCAATCGAGATCGAGAAGATTTCATCGCTTTGATGAACGACCTCGATCTGGCGTATCCGAAGTTCATCGACCATGCGGTGCCGGGAAACCGCGAGTGCGGCGTCTGCCCGCGCGACTTGCCCGAGCAACTCGAGGCGTACTGTAATCAAATGACGGCAAGTCCCCAGGGCTGAAGCGTGTGGATCGCAACACTGTTTGGGATCCTGATCGGTCTTGCGCTCGGTCTGACCGGCGGTGGAGGTTCGATCTTCGCAGTGCCGCTGCTGATTCATGGTCTCGGTGTCGGCGTGCATGATGCCGTGACCGTCTCTCTTGCCGCAGTGATGGTGACGTCGGCTTTCGGCGCAGTGGGAGCGGCGCGCGCGCAGTTGGTCGAGTATCGCGCGGGACTGATCTTTGCGTCCGCGGGTGTTGTCGCGGCGCCTGTTGGGGTTCAGTTCGGACGTCGGATTGACGAACAAACGATCCTCATCACCTTCGCAAGTCTGATGGTCCTAGTTGCAGTGTTGATGTGGCGAAAAGCGGGGCGCGCCCCAGACGACGCTGCCATCGTGCGCGCAGACTTCGTGCCTGGAATGGACGCGTCGGGCGGCCCACTGTGCCGATTCAGTCCCGACTCCAAGTTGCGGCTGACGGCACCGTGTAGTGCGGCGCTCGGTGTCGCCGGCGTCGCTACGGGTCTGCTATCCGGAGTATTCGGCGTGGGGGGCGGATTCATCATCGTGCCGGCGCTTACGATTGTTTCCCAGCTGAGCATTCACCGCGCCGTCGCGACGTCGCTCTTCGTGATCACGCTCGTGGCGCTTTCCGGCGTCGTATCGGTGGTTCGTATAGGCGGCAGCGTACCGTGGGTCCTGACGGCCTGGTTCGCGGCCGGTGGAATTATCGGCATGTTGCTTGGCCGCACCGCCGCCTCACGTATCGCCGGGCCTACGCTACAGAAAGTGTTTGCGGCGGCGATTCTCGTCGTTGCCACCTACGTGCTCGGCGCCCGATCCTGACCTCGGTTCCGAGGTTTGCGACGCGCCGGTTCAGTCAATTCCGGAAACTGAGAGACGCGCGTTTCGCGGGCTCGAATTTCCCGCATTTTTGCCGGTACTTCACCGCGTATTTCGGCATGGCGTATGCAGCATCGTCAGTAGGAGGTGACGAAGATGACGACCACAGCGAAGAAACGAAAATCGGCTCGTCGCGTCGGCCTCGTTGAGCAGCTCCGCGGCTCGCTCGCTGGCGCGGTCGGCGGTGTCGAGAAAATGGTGGCGGACGCACTCGATACGGTGGAGAGCCGAGCGGCTTCGGTCGAGCGATCGGTACGAAGACTGCTTGCACGAACACTGCGCGATGCCGGCAAACAGCTCAGGCGTTTGGAGAAAATGGTAGCGCCGACTCCGGCAACCAAAGTTGGCAAGCAGACGAAGCAGACGAAGCAGCCGAAGAAGACCGCCGCGGCCGCCGCGAAGTCTGTGAAGCGAGCTGCCGCTTCAGTCGAGAAGAGCCTCGCAGCCTAGCATGCCGGCTTAGCATTCCGGGTTAGCGTCCCGGCTTAGCATTCTGGTGCGAGGAGGAGGTGTGACATGACTACTCTGCAAGAATGGCAAAAAGAGCTTCTCGGTTTGGGTGTTGGAACCTGGGTCGTACACGTTCTGATACTCTCCGCACTTGCTGCGATGGTTCTGTTCGCGTTCGGAGTTCCGGCTTACTGACCATCGTACAGCCCACTCGGATGGCACTACATCCGAGTGGGCACCACTCGTGCGCCGCCTGTTAGCCCGCTGCGTTGGCGTACGCTCCCTACCCAAGATCGCAAGGGAACTTGGGATCGTTCACATCAGCTCTCAAGTTCACGTAGAAGCAATCGATCGAACGTACGCGCCGTTATGCCTGCAGCGCGTTACGTTAGAACTCGGGAGCGAATATGACAGCCTTCAAACGTAGCCTACTGATCGGTCTCGCGTACGGCCTGGCCGTCGCCATCGTCGATTTCGGGGTCGGAGGCGTACGCATCGCCGAAATGCGCATGCCGCTCGGAGCGGGCAACCTGGCACGAGCGGCGGCGCTGGAAGTCGGGGTCGGCGTCGCGTTGGGCGTGTTGGCCACGCCGCTGTCGTTCTTCTTCGCGCGACCGTTTGTGCCGGCCATTGCCATGGGTGTTGCCTGGATAGCGCTCGCCCGCATGGTCGCGCCGGACCCCGGATTCGTAGCGATGTGGTTAACCGCGCCCGCCGCGGGACTGATACTTGCGGGCATCGGTTACGCCGTCTCTCGTCGATTCCCGCGCGCGGCGTGGTCCTTAGCTTTCCTTGCGCTCGCTGTCGCGCTGGCGACGCCCGTCGTCATCAATCGCAGCCAGGCCGCCGAGATCTTGGCAACGCATACGAATATCGAACAAGGTGAAGCCCGCGCCGACGCGCCGGATGTCGTCATGGTCGTGTTGGACACCGTGCGTGCGGCCAACATGTCTACGTATGGATACGCGCGCGAGACCACGCCGACCGTGACGCGATTGGCGAAAGAGGGCGTTCTCTTTCTTGACGCGGTTGCGCCGTCAACCTGGTCGCTGCCGTCGCACGGCTCGTTGTTCACCGGGTGGTTTCCGTCGGCGCACAAGGTTCACGCTGAACACCGAATGTTGGGGAAACAGCCGCCTACGCTCGGCGACGTACTGTTACGCAACGGCTACGACACGTTCTGTTTTACGGCGAATCCACACATCAGCGATAGCTTCGGATTGACGCGCGGCTTTGCGTGGTCCGACAAGGCCTATCTCGCCGGCGCCAGCGGGCGTAGCTTTCTCTTCATCTATCGGCTCCTCGACCTTCTCGGCGTCAGCTCACAAGACAAGGGCGGGGCGCAGGTCGCCGAGAATTTTGAGAATTGGCAAGCCGCGCGCGCCGCAGACGATCGTCCGACGTTCGCGTTCATCAATTTTCTGGAAGCGCACTTTCCGTACCATCAAACGCCGAGAGCGTTCTTGGCTGAGTTCACCGACATGTCGCCCGGCGCACTGCGAAAATTCAGCCTGGAGACATTTGGAGCACAGTTCGGGCGTACGCTGTCCGATGAACAGCGTGAACGGGCCATCGGGCCCACGACCGATATGTATGACGCGGGAGTTCTGTACTCCGACCATCTGCTGCGCCGGATCGTCGATTCGGTCGAAGCGACCGGTCGACTCGACCGAACGATTCTGGTCGTGCTGGCCGACCACGGAGAAATGCTAGGTGAACACGAAGCGTTCGGCCACGGGCGTTCTCTGCACGAGCTCGATTTGCACGTTCCGCTGCTCATCCGTTATCCGCCTTCGGTGCGCTCCGGAGCGACAGTCAAAGCGCCGGTATCGACGGCGGGTGTCTTCGCCACGATTCTGGATTTGTTGGATATTGAACCGCCGGGTCGTCCGCAGGTGACGTCGTTACTCCCGACCATGGAAGGGGAACCGGGCGGGCTGCCGGTGATCGCCGAGCGTTTCGTGCGCGGTGCGGCGCCGCGCGGGGCGGGGCAGGGACTCGAGCAGAACGTCCGCTATCGTGTTTATCGATCGGGTCGTTTGAAGCTCGTGAACACCGATACCGAAGCGACCTATCTGTTCGATCTCGACGCCGATCCGCAAGAACGCAACGACCTTTCGACAACACGCCCTCAACTGGTCGCCCGATTACAGGGCGAGTTAGATGGATGGGTAAACGATCTGCAACTGCCGGCGATCGATGCCGAGATTGATGCCACGAGCGAAGCCGAGATGGATCCGGCCACGCGCGAACGTCTGAAAGCGTTGGGTTATCTGGACTAGCCGCTGCCTACTTCGTGCAATTGTAGTCTTGCCCTTCATCGCTGCGCGCGCGCTTGAGTTTCTGTTCGCCGACGCAAAGTTGTTCGCGCAGTTTGAACGACAGTTCTTCGAAGTCCGCGTGGCATTGGGTTTCGTCGCCCGTATCAGGGTCGAACAAGTCGTGTTTGAACCCGGCGATCACGAGATACTTTCCCTCGGAGCACGCTTGTCCGAGGCGATGCGTCTTGCCGGGTGCCAGCGTCACGCGTAGGAAACCCTGCCATGAATCGTCCGTGCCGACCGCACCTGCCACGGGGTGATGCAGCAGTCGCCCGCGTTCAACGAGGATCTCGCGCGTGTCCGTGTTCGTCAAAATGACGTTGCAACGTTCACCGACGTGATCGCGTGTGGAGTCTTCCGACACGTCGAGTGCTTTCGCGGCGGCGCGGCTGCAGCGTGGCGCGTGCACACGATTGGCAGGATCACGGCTGCATCCTGCGAGCGTCAGTGTGAGAGAGATCGCGAGAGACAGTGCGAAAAATGTCACAAGACCAGTTGCGACGAGGGGTAGCAGGGAGACTTGGGACGCAGCCTTCGGGTTCGACATGGCGCGAGACTACCGCGATGCGGCTGGAGAGCCAACGTCGCGTCGCATCCCTACGACGCGTATGATCGTCGGGCCTAGCGAAACGTACGTATGTCGATCGTCATGAGCACGAGACCACTTCGAAGCATCAGCGCCGCACTCTGTGTCCTAGCGGCGGCGTTGAGCGCGGCCGCCTGCAGCAAACCCGAATCTGATAGTTCCGCAGTGCGCGTCCTCGGGACCCCGGTTGTGAATCGGAGTACGGCCGTACCTGTGAATGCCGTTCCTGCGCACGTCGTCGATGCGCTCACCATGTTCTCCGACGGTGCGGTATTTGCCGTGCGCAACGACGGCACTTCGGCTTTGTGGGAAAAGGGCGGTCCGCGAGAAGTAATCCGGAACGCCGACGTCACATTCGCGGCCACGAACTCGGCAGGCACGCTGTTGTTCTCGCGCGACGATCGCGTGTATCGCCGAACTTCTCTGACCGGCGACGACATCGTCGTGGCGGACGGTCGCTACCGCGCCGGTGCGATTTCCTTGGACGGATCGGTCATCGCTCTCGTCGCGTCAGACGGGAATCCACTGGAGATTCGACGCGACGGCTCACAAGTGCCGGAACTTTCCATTACGTCGGAACGCTTCGATATCCGCTCCGTGGCGCTCTCGGGCGATGGCTCGCGCGTCGCCGCCGCTTCCGGAAGTTACTCGGACGAACTCGGTCACCGCACACAAATCGAAGTCTGGGACACGAAGACGGGCGGGCGCGTGTTCGCGACTCGTATCGGCGGCAGGACGCTTCACGGCGTGTGGCGCGTGGTACTTTCCGACGACGGCGGTGCACTCGCGGCCGATACCCAGACGGCCGGTTCGGGCGGTGTGACGGTTTGGCAGTTGCCGTCCGGTAGCCCGGCGATTGAGGTCAGCGGTCTCGATACCTACTGGGTGCGCGGGGTTTCGCTGTCGGGAGACGCCGGCCATGTCGCGACCGGCGACGAGAGTGGTCACGTCAATGTGTGGCAGGTGTCGGATTCGACGCTCGTTTTCGAAGGGCGCATGGATCAGGTCGTGAACGCGGTGTCGCTCTCGCCCGATGCGTCGCGTATCGCCATCGCGCTGTGGGATTCCACGATCGCTGTCGCCGCTACGAACGCGAAGACGGCGGCGGCGGCATCGTGCGGTGTGCTTCGGTAACTGATCTAGTTACAACGATGAGCGTGCGCTTCCTTTCACCCGATCTATATCCGAAGCTCGTCACTACCCTGCGTGAGGGCTACTCCGCCGCGGCGCTAGGCCGTGACGTGCTGGCCGGCATCGTCGTCGGCATCGTCGCACTGCCGCTCGCGATCGCGTTCGCCGTCGCGTCGGGCGTGCGCCCGGAGCAGGGACTGTATACGGCCATCATCGCCGGCTTCCTGATCTCCGCGCTCGGCGGCAGCCGCGTGCAGATCGGCGGGCCGACGGGTGCCTTCGTGGTCATTGTCGCCGGAATCGTCGGCGAGTTCGGCTACGAAGGCTTGGCTGTCGCTACATTCATGGCCGGCTGTTTGTTGATCGTCATGGCGCTGGCCCGCTTGGGTGACGTGATTCGCTTCATTCCGTACCCGGTTACTGTCGGGTTCACGTCGGGCATTGCGCTGATCATCGCCGCCGGCCAAGGGCGCGATGCGCTCGGGCTGGACATAGAGACCGTGCCGGCAGAGTTCGCGCAAGAGCTGCTCGTGTACGGGCAACATCTGGCTTCGACCAACGGTTGGGCGGTCGCGGTGGCGGCCATGACGATTGCGACGATCCAGGTTTGGCCGCGCGTATCGACGAAAGTGCCAGGGCCGCTCGTGGCCCTCTTGGCGACGACAGCCCTCGTGCAGTTCGCAGGGATCGGCGTTGAAACGATCGGCAGTCGCTTCGGCAGTGTTCCGACCGACCTGCCGTCGTTTCGGCCGTTGCACATCGACTGGACTCTAGTACCGGAACTGGTGTCGCCGGCGATTAGCATCGCGTTGCTCGGTGCGATCGAATCTCTTCTCAGCGCGGTCGTTGCCGATGGGCTGATCGGCGGACGCCATCGTTCGAACGCCGAACTGTTAGGGCAGGGGGTGGCCAACATCGTGTCGCCGCTGTTCGGAGGGATTCCAGCCACCGGTGCGATCGCGCGGACGGCGACCAATGTGAAAAATGGTGGTCGTACGCCGGTGGCGGGCATCGTGCATTCGCTCACGTTGGTGATCATCCTGGTTGTCGCCGGGAGCTGGGCATCGCTCATTCCGATGGCAACGTTGGCGGGCATTCTTCTGATCGTCGCCTACAACATGAGCGAGTGGCGTGCGTTCGCGCGCCTCCTGCGCGGGCCGCGCAGCGACGTTCTCGTACTCGTCGCGACGTTCGCCCTCACCGTACTCGTCGATCTGGCGGTCGCGATTCAAGTCGGGGTCGTTCTCGCCGCACTACTGTTCATGCGTCGCATGGCTGAGGTCACCGAGGTCAATGTCGCACGCGACATGATGAACTACGAAGGCGGAGGCGAAGACGCAGGCGCAGGCGAAGGCGAGCCGCCAATGTTCACGGACGAATTGCCCGCCGACGTTGACGTATTCGAGATCAACGGTTCCTTTTGTTTCGGCGCGGCGCGCAAATTCACCGAGACGCTGCTAGCCAGTCGGACCGCGCCGCGAGTGGTCATTCTGAAAATGCGCAACGTTCTTGCGATCGATGCAACGGGCCTTCACGCTCTCGAGGGGGTAGCCGCGAGACTCCAGTCGCGCGGTGCGGTTTTGCTGCTCTCGGGTGTCCGAGCCCAGGCGCTGGCCGCTATGCAACGCAGCGGCACGCTGGATCTGATCGGACGCGACGCCGTAGTAAGAACCTTCGGCGAAGCCTTGTCTCGCGCGCGGTCTATCGTCGATGATGACGCGCGCGGCGGGCCGTCGTGAAGATCCGTGTTGAGTGCGGCGCCAGGCGCGTGTCCGCCTGTGGAACCGATCTGGCGATTGAGATTGGGGGATAGAGTGCGGCAAGTTTCGGACTGGCATGCCATCGATCTCGAGGCGCTCTTCGAGAATCTGGAATCCTCCCTCACGGGGTTGAGTGAAACGGAGGCTGCGGCGCGTTTGTCGGCCTACGGGGCGAACCGGTTGCCTGAGAAGCCTGCGCCTCCGCTATGGCACATCGCCCTGCGCCAGTTCCGGAGTCCTCTGATTTACGTACTTGGGCTCGCCGCCCTAGTTTCGTTCGCAATCGGCGAAGTTACTGACGCAGCGTTCATCGCCGCCGTCCTGTGCCTCAACGCCATTATTGGCGCCTATCAAGAATGGCGCGCGGAGCGGAGTGCGTCGGCGCTCAGGCAGCTTTTGCAAATCCGGGCGACGGTGGAGCGCGATGGCGTATTGAAAGAGATCAGTGCGGAGGATGTCGTGCCCGGCGATGTCGTCTGGATTGAATCGGGGAACCGCGTTCCCGCGGACATGCGACTGCTGGCGGCAAACAGCCTGCACGTCGACGAATCACTTCTGACCGGGGAGTCGCTGCCGGTATCCAAGGAACATCTCTGGTGTGGTGACGCCAACGTCGGTCTGGGGGATCGGCTGAATTCCGTGTTCGCAGGCTCCACCGTAACCCACGGACGGGCACGGGCCATGGTCGTCACGACCGGGCTCAATACGTCGGTTGGTCAGCTTGCCATCGATGTGCTGACGGGCGATGCGGGGAAGACTCCACTGCTGGCACGGATGGAGCGGTTTACGCGCGTTATTGCCGTCTCCGTTCTTTCGTTCACGACCGTTATCGCGATTCTCGCGATCGCTTCCGGTTCGTACGACGTTCCCGAGACCTTCCTGTTCGCGGTCGCTCTGGCTGTTTCAGCCATACCCGAAGGGCTACCCGTCGCCATGACGGTTGCGCTTGCGATCGCGACAACCCGTATGGCGCGACGTGGCGTGATCGTTCGCCGACTCACCGCGGTCGAGGGCCTGGGAAGCTGCACTCTCGTGGCGACCGACAAAACCGGCACGCTGACCTGCAATGAACTTACGGTTCAGGAAATCCGACTCGGCTCGGGCGTGCGGTTCGAAGTTACCGGCGGCGGATTTGCCCCTCTCGGTTCGATTCTCCGCGACGGCAAGACCGTGGAACCTGGATCCGAGGCGTTGCTGGATCGCCTGCTGCGGGCCGCGGTGCTGTGCAACGAAGCCGACCTCGATCAAAGAGATGGCGCATGGGTCTGGAGGGGAGACACGGTTGATGTCGCCCTGCTGTCGATGGGGCACAAACTCGGTTGCAAGCGCGCGCCGATGCTCGACCTGCATCCGCAGATCAATCAAATTCCGTTCGAGCCGGTCCACCAGTTCGCAGCGTCATATAACGAAGTCGATGGGAGCACGGCGGTTTTCGTGAAGGGTGCGCCGGAACGTGTTCTTGGCATGTGTGTGGGCGTCGCTCAAGGCGCGCTCGATAGCGTGGAAGAAATGGCGGCCTCCGGCCTTCGCGTTCTGGCGCTCGCGGCCGGTCGTGTTGAGGGTTCCCTCGATGCGAGTCAGATTCCCCCTGAGCCGTCGCAACTCACCTTCCTGGGGCTCGTCGGCATGATCGACCCCTTGCGCGCGGGCGTACGCGACGCGGTCCGGACTTGCCGGGACGCCGGCGTGAAAGTGATGATGGTGACGGGCGACCACCGCATCACCGCCCTCGCCATCGCGCGCGAACTAGACCTGGCCGACGATCCGCGGCACGTCGTGACGGGCGACGAAATTGCGGGGCAATCGCCGGAAGAACTTCGAGAAACCGTACGGCACGCGCGGGTCTTTGCGCGCGTCGGTCCTCATCAGAAGCTTCAGATCGTTCGTGCCGCGCAAGATGCCGGTCATTTCGTTGCGGTTACGGGTGACGGCGTCAACGATGCGCCTGCCCTGCGTGCGGCGAACATCGGTGTGGCCATGGGGCGGTCCGGAACCGATATCGCGCGTGAAGCCGCGGAGTTGGTCATCAGCGACGATAATTTCGCGACCATCGTTGCCGGTATTGATGAGGGCAGGGTCGCGTTCGATAACGTGAGGAAGGTCATTTACCTGCTGATTTCGACAGGTGCGGGCGAACTGGTTCTCGTCACGCTTTCGATCCTGGCAGGCCTGCCGCTGCCGCTGCTTCCGGTCCAGCTGCTTTGGTTGAATCTGGTGACGAACGGCATCCAGGACGTGGCACTCGCGTTCGAGCCGGGAGAAGAAGATACGCTACTGAGGAAACCTCGGCCGCCAAGTGAGCGTATCTTTAACCGATTGATGATCGAGCGAACCCTCATCGGCGCCGTCGTGATGGGTTCGGTCGGGTTCGCTTCCTTCTCGTCGATGCTGCAGTTGGGATGGTCGGAGGGCGCGGCCCGAAACGCGCTGCTTCTTCTGATGGTGCTCTTCGAAATCGTGCATATCGGAAATTGCCGTTCGGAGACGAAGTCCGCCCTGCGTCTGTCGCCGCTTCGAAGTCCCATTCTGCTGGGAGGCACTCTCGTCGCGTTCTCGATCCATTTC
This sequence comes from Deltaproteobacteria bacterium, assembly GCA_029262375.1. GTDB lineage: Bacteria > Desulfobacterota > Binatia > UBA1149 > SPBQ01 > JAJCZM01. The sequence goes on along the minus strand of JAJCZM010000044.1, from coordinate 199,172 downwards.
GTCGCGATGCATGTTCCGCTCGGCTGGTCGGTGCTTGGAACCGAACCGCTCGAAGCCGGTACCTGGGCGGTACTGTTTGCACTCGCACTGACGATCTTGCCCGTCATGGAGTTTCACAAATGGCTCTGGTCCGTTCGGTTGCGCAGGGCCGACCCCCGTCAAGGCGTCATCGGCTGACGCTGGTCGGGCGAGCCCGTCGCGGCGATGCTGGGATCGCAAGACGACACGGAGTGAGCCGAAAACCCGCCGCTGGTCAGCATGAGGCCTGCGGCGCCGTGGATGTCGCCGTCCCGACCGAGATCAATCACGGCTACACTTCGTCGGACAGCGCGTCTTGGGGAGTCTTGGGGCGTCTTGGGGAGTCTACTTCGGGCGCAACTCAACGCGCATTTCCTTGATGCCGTTGATGAGATTGGAACGCAGCCGACGCGGCTTCGCGAGCGGCACGATCTCGCTGACGTGCCTCAAGAGCTCTTCGTACATCACACGCAATTCTAGTCGCGCCAGGCTGGCGCCGAGGCAGAAGTGCTCGCCGAAACCGAAACTCAGGTGGTCGTTCGGCGTGCGCCGAATGTCGAATCGGTCGGGATCGTCGAATACCGACTCGTCGCGATTGGCGGCGGGATACCACATGAGGGCCTTGTCGCCCTTTCGAATCTGCCGGCCTCGCAACTCGACATCGCACATCGCCGTTCGGCGAAAATGGTGGATCGGCGGCCAGTAGCGCAGCGTCTCTTCGACAGCGCGCGGAATGAGCGAGGGGTCGTTGTGAATCGCGGCAAGCTGATCGGGGTGATCGAGTAGCGTAATCAGTCCGCCGGTCATCGCCGTGCGTGTGGTCTCGTTGCCGGCGACGATCAGGAACAGAAAGAACATTCCAAACTCGCCTTCGGTAAGACGTCGACCTTCGAACTCCGCTTGCAGCAGCCGAGCAGTCAGGTTGTCGCCCGGGTCGGCCAACTCGCGTTGCGCGAGTTCCATGGCAATCGTCAGTGTCTCGATCTGGGCGTTCTGGCGCGAGTCTGCGGTCGGCGCGATTTCCGGGTCCTGGTCATCGATGAGGGCGGAACTCATTTCCGCCAAGCGCAGACTCTTGTCTTCGGGGACGCCCATCATCTCGCTGATGACGTGCATCGGAATGGCCGCAGCGTACTCCTGCACGAAGTCCACCTCGCGTCGCTCCACGGCAGCGCGAATCGCTTTTTGTGCGATCTCCCGGATTGCCGGCTCGAGTCCATTGATTGCTCGTGGCGTGAACGCCTTGCTGATGAGTCCGCGCAGTTGGCCGTGCTCGGGCGGATCCATCGCAATCACGACCTGGCGATAGGCGGCAAGCTCCATCGGCTCCGTGAGGTCGAGCCGCGACACGCCGGCCTCGTGGCTGGAAAACCGGCCCGGATCCTTCGAGATCTGCTTGATGTCTGCGTGACGAGTGATCGCCCAAAAACCCGGACCGTCGGGTTCCTCGTGCCAGTACACTGGCGCTTCGCGGCGCAATTGTGCGAGCGCCTCATATGGTACAGCTTCTTCCCAAATGGACTGTGGCAGTAGGTCTACGTGTAGCTGGTCTGACATGGGCGTCGTTTTACACGAGTGCGACGAACTACGGAACAGAAGCTGGAGTAAGCATCGAAACCGACAACAGCCCGGCATGCCAACCTGCCAACATGCGACGAGTCGTGCCGCGAAGGCCTGCGTGTATCAGAGGCCCTGGCAGAAACAGACCGCGTCGATCCCGACACACTGCCCCTGCTCGCAGGTGCCGTCACAGGTTGGCGGCACGGCGTCGATGCAGGCAGGTCCGGCAGGCATTGTGGTAGGCGGGCTCGCCAACGTCGTCGTCGTGCTCGGCGTCGGGCTATCCATCGGGCAAAAGTTCTCACTCGGTAGGCCGACCGCTCGGCGAAGAATCGCCAACGCATCGGAGGCCGTCACGGTCTCGTCGTCGTTCACGTCACACACGCACAGCGGGCACGGTACGAGTCCGACCGCGGCCTGCAACGAGTGCAGTGCATCGGCGGCCGTGATGATACGCGCACCACTCGGGGCGCCCACCGTTTGACCGGGGAAGCTGAAGCCGCCCGGATTCACGGGATCGCCGCAGTGGCGTACGCAACCGTCAACCGTGCAAATCTCACACTCGCCTTCGCACACCGAGAGACCGCTACAAACGCCGTTGACGCAGACATCCTCGAGCGTGCAGGGTAGTCCGTCGTCGCACGAAACGACGACGTTTTCTGCGATACATTCGCCGTTCGACGCTTGACAGACCCCGCGCGCGCACTGGCTATCCAGCTGTGAACAGTCACGCGGAAGCCCGAGGCACTCGCTCACGATTTCGTCGTCGCAACGATCGTCCACCGTGCAGGCGTCGCCGTCGTCGCACGGGGTGCCTTCGGCGACGTTGCCGGGTTCGCAGTCGCCGTCGGTAAACTCGTGGTGGCATACTCCGACCGTGCAGTTGTCGGCATCGTCGAATTGGCTGCAGTCTTTCGGGACCCCGTTGCAGGCGGCGTCGCTACACACGTCGCCCAGCGTGCAGTCGTCGCCGTCGTCGCATTCGGCGCCCTCATTGAACACGGGCCGGCATTGGCCGTCGGCTGGATCACACTGGCCGACGAGGCATTGGCCGTCGTCGAGATCCGAGCAATCGATAGGGGCCTCGCCCACGCAATCTGCGTTGGCGTTGCACGTGCCGAGTGACGTACAGCGATCGTCGTCGGTGCTGCAATCGTCGTCGACGTTGACCGAGCACTGCGACGGCTCGACCACTACGTTGCAGAAGAAGCAGGATTCCACGCTGCACGCGCCGTCACACCCATCGCCGGGTGTCAGATTGCCGTCATCGCAGCCTTCGCCGGTGTCGAATCTGCCGTTGCCGCAGATCGGTACACAGGTTCCTTTTTCGCAGGTCTCCTGCGCTTCGCAGTCGGTGTCTTCGCTACATTCGACTTCCATGGTTGCCGGGTACTCTGCGATTACGGTACCGGTCGTGCTCATGCTGCCCTCGCAAGTGCCCGTGCAGGTGGTCGCTTGGAATACGATGAACGCAATCACCTCCGCGAGCGGGTCGTTGACAACGTTGCGCTTGACGATGACGGCGTCGTCGCTGCCGAACGCGTCGATGCGGGCATCCTGCGCCGTGATCTGTCCGTCACCGTCGAGATCGATGTCGTCATCCTTGCGTGCGACGACGATGGCGGTCTCGATCGGGAGCGAGGCCCGCCGTCCGGATCGAACGTTCGGGGGCGACGCCGGCGGATAGTAGACAAGTAGAGGCTCGTCGGTGCTGTCGCTGGTGCCGCCGATCACGAAGTCGCCGTCGGCGCCCGCGTGAAAGGCGAAGAAGGTCGTCCAGTGTTCGTTGGTGCCCGCGATGATCTCGTCTCCCGTTTTCGCAACGACGCCGTTCTCGCCGACGATCCAATGGGCGGCGTCCGTATTGGTCCCACGCAAGAACCAGCGACCGTCGCCCGACAGGTAGCTCGCCGTCGGGCTGTTGGCGACACTCGTTGCGGCAAAGACCGGATCGACGACTGTGGCTTCTTGGTGAACGATGGTTGGCGTCGGTGCCAGTACACCCGCGAAGTCGTCGCTGGCGAAATCCTCAGTGAGGTCGCCGCGAAGCAGAATCTGTTGCCCATCGCCGGAGACCTGCAGTCCGCCGCGGGATTGGCTGAACTCGTTGTCGAGGCTCTCGAAAATTCTCGTTCCGCCGCCGCTCGCCCCGCCGAACTCGGTCACCGTTTCTTGTACGAGCCGCACGGTGTCGGCGCCGTTCGTTGTCTGGAATACGGAGCGGTTGCCGGGAGACTCGCTCGTGTCCTGCCCAAAGTACACGACGCCGTTGTTGTCTAGTTGAGGTTCGCGCGCTGAACTCAAGTAAGTAGGGCCGCCGAGATTGGGAACCTCCTCGCCCTCGCGCGCCATCACGGCGAGCGGGTCGCCTTCGCAGCCTTTCGCAATGACGTCGTCGTTCGACGGATTGCCTCGGGCGCTCACCGCGTAGCAGCCGTTGTCGTTCAATCCGAATTTAGTATCCATCGAGCGCACGACGTCTCCAGACGCGTCGGAGAATCCGGTCGTGCCCTCGACGACCGCACTGATGGAATCGCCGGCGGTCAGCGCGGCGCCGACGCGTAGCGCCGCCTCTGGAGATTTGACGATCACCAGGACCTCGTCTTCATCGCCATCGCCCGGTGTGACGAACGATAGAAAGCCGAACGCGGATCCGTCCGGGCTCACTCTCGGCGTGTGGAAGAAGAAGAAAGTTTTGCCAGATAGCCCAGGCGGTGAACTCGTAACCAGTTCGCTACCGACATGTGCGTCGGCCAGGCCGGTTGTAAAGATTGCAGTTGCGTGTTGCTGAGCGAATGCGGGAGCAACCGCAGTTCCCATCAATAGGTGGGAGAGGAAGACGACAATACCAGGTCTGGCCATGGTGTTCCCTCACGCGACATCGCCCCGTCTCGAGAATGTCTGCTGCAGACGAAGTCGCTGTTGTTGCCCCGCAGTATTTCGGGGCGGCATGGCCGAGGCCAGTGGGGACGGAAACTGCGATTCGGTGTCGTACGTCGGCCCATACGGGGGCAGGCGCCGGCTACGCTACAGCACGGCAACGCGTACTATTGACCGTGACGGCTTGGTATAGGTGGCGCTCTAGGTGATCATCGTGTGTCGGAGGGGCGCAATGGGATCTTACTTCGCACTCGTCTTTGTCATTCTCTTCGCTTGTCTTTCGGGCGCCGCCAACGCGCAGCAGTTCGGGGCGGCGAGCTTCCTCAACACCAACGCAACGACCGACAGCGGAAACGACACGGGAGTAACTCTCGCGACGGACGGTGCAGTCTGGGTCGCTGCATGGGAGAGCACCGAAGAGTTCGGCGGGCCGGCCGGCCCCGATCAGGACATCCTGATCTCGCGATCTATGGATGGCGGTCTGACTTGGGGTGCTCCCTTTCTCATCCATGTATCGGCGATTGCCGACGGTCAAACTCCCGATGAATTCACATCCATTGCCACCGATGGTGCCGGTGGATGGATGGCCATATGGCATTCTTACTTCTTCACACCCGGGTCCCGTTTGCTCGCTTCCTACTCGAGCAACGACGGCGCGATTTGGTCGTTGCCGCTTCCTGTGGACTCCACTCTCGTCTACGGCTCCGGCATTGCGAAGCGTCCCGATGTCGCCACGGACTCCGAAGGCACTTGGCTCGTTACCTGGGAACACTACGTAACCGACACGAGTACCGACCCGTACGTTGTCGTCGCACGCTCGACGGATTCCGGCCTGCACTGGACCGACCACATCTTCATCGATGGCGTGACGCGCCCCGCGGGGACCCGCGACAGTGCACCTCAACTCGTTGTAGTCGGTGATGACTGGGTTCTCGTTTGGGTGAGATACGGTGCCTCGTCGTCGGACGGCGAGATACTAGTCTCACGCTCCACCGACGACGGCGACACCTGGAGCAGCGCGGTAACGATCAATACGAGCAGCTCACCGGACGTCTGTTCCTCCGGAATAGCGAGCGCGCCCGAACTCGTGCGAGGCGACGATACGCTGCTGGCTATCTGGTCGGATACCGAATCGGCCGGCGGCACGACCGGCTGCGATAGCGATATCTTTGTTTCCCGCTCGACGGACGATGGCGTGACCTGGTCCGCGCCGCTCGTGATCAACGCAACGGCAACCACCGATGGGCCTACCGGTGCCAGCGATCGAGTACCGCAACTGGCGTACGACGGATCCGACCGTTGGCTGGCCGCCTGGGACACTCCGACCGGAATCTCCACGGCTCGCTCGCTCGATGACGGCGTCTCCTGGACTGCGACACAGGATATCGCCGCAGCTGGTTTCGGGCCGTTGTTGGCTACCAACGGACTGGGGCGCTGGGTGCTGGCTTGGGCTAGCGCACCGCCGGGTGGCGACTTCGACATCGTTCACGCGATCGCCGACGGCTTCTGTGGCGACTTCTTGATGGAGGGTCCCGAGGAGTGCGACGACGGGAACGTTGTCGGCGAGGATGGCTGTGCGGCGGATTGCTCGCTCGAGTGTGGCAACGCGGTCCTCAATGGCATCGAAGAATGCGATGACGGCAACCGTGCCGATGGCGACGGCTGCGCCGGAGCATGTGTCGTCGAACAGTGTTTCGCCTGTGCCGGTGAGCCTTCCGTGTGCACGGCGGACGATGGCGGCGCCTGCGACGACGCGGACCCGTGTACCGTGGGGGAGACCTGTCTGGCAACAGTGTGCGCGGGCGGCGGCGACGCTCCCGACGGGACGAGCTGTAGCGACAGCACGTTGTGCAACGGCGACGAGAGTTGCATCGCGGGAGTGTGCGAGACGACCGAGTCCGCACCGGTCTGCACTGCGTGTCGTTCATGCCAAGCCTCGGTCGGCTGCGCGCCGAGTCCCGAGCCCGGCTGTCACGGTCCGCTCGAGGGCCTTCGCCCACTGTTACTACTCAAGGAGCGGCTCGACGATCTGGACAAGCGTAGGCTCTCATTTAAGTGGCTGGGAGAGATGACCGCCTTGCCGGACTTCGGAAACCCCGAGACGCAGGACACGTACATCGTATGTCTGTCCGACCAATCATCCGGGCAGCAGCTTCCTTTCATGTGCACCAGTGCCGCCGGCGGTGCCGTCTGCGGCAACGATCCATGTTGGAAGGCGACGAAGAACGGCTTCGTGTACAAAGACCGAAACCAGACTCAGCCGAACTCTTTCCTGTCGAAGATGACTCTCAAGGCCGGCGCAGACGGGAAGGCTAAGATCATCATCAAAGCCAAGGGCGCGAACATTCCGCTCCCCCAACTCCAGTCCCTCCTAGCACCGATGACAGTCCGCGTGGACGTCACTAGCGGCGGATCGTGGGAAGCGGTGTTCCCTCCTCAATCCGTGATCAAGCAGACCGACACGCTTCTTAAGGCACGTCTCCAATGACAGTCGGCGAGAGGCAAGCTGGGGCGAGTTTGCGCGCGTTGAAGGTGGTGCCCAGGGGCGGAATCGAACCACCGACACGTGGATTTTCAGTCCTCTCGGCACGGTGGCCAAGTCCTCGCGTTCCAACGGGAGACGCGCCTGTCCGCAGACGGACTGAAGCGATACTGCAGCAGTTGAAGAGCCGCGTGGCTGAATAGCAGGGCGTCGATTATTCTCTTGAGCAAGCAGCCTACGATCCACTGTCGCCAGCAACACGCAGGGTATCGACTCTTGATGCCAGTCAGCTATTTGCGCGTGGCAGCAGGTAGCCACGCGAGATTCTAGGTTGGTTCGCGGGATATCGTGCGGATAGAGCTAGGTGGCTATTCTGCGGTGTTGCCAAACGCATCGGCAAGCTCGGTGAAGAACGGCGATGGCGAGACGGATCTGCTATCGCCCCACGGCATCAGCTTTACGCGTGGATACGAGACGTAGAGCAATCGCTGAGAGCGAGTACAGGCCACAAACGCGTTTCGCCGCTCCTCCGCCAACTCCTTTGGACTTTTCGCACGATAGTCTGGGAACGTACCCCGCGACATGCCAATAACGAATACTACGTCGAACTCCATTCCCTTTGAGGAGTGCACGGTTATCAGAGCGAGTCCCTCTCTAGAGGCCTGCTCGGTTGTTCCCAGCGCCACGTGACTGAGAAAACTCGCCAGTTGTTGCGACCCGCCAGTTGTGGAGCGAAGGTAGTTCTTCCACGCGTCTTCCCACTCCTGGATGTCGCGCGCAATAAACTCGCGTTCCTCTATCGGACGAGAGGTCGAGTCTCCCACCAACACCGCTAGGCCGTTCGGTAGAATAACGTTCGAGTCGTCGTCAACGGCCGCAATGATTGCCTCTGCCACTACTGCCGCATTGCCGCCGCGGGCGGTCTTCGCGGCCTCGTGTAGAACCGTGCGCGGCTCTTCATCGCGAAAGCGCGCTCTTAGGCCTTCGACCTCAGATGGTAGCTTCCACCGCGAACAAAGCATGCCTAGGTGAAGACGATCATGCGGGTTCGCTACGATCCGAAGGGCTAGCTGGAACTCTTGCACGACGTCAGACACGAACTCGTGCGAAGCAGCAGACATCTTTTGGTAGTATGGAATCCCGACTCGCTCGAGCTCCCGCAACAAGGCGTCGAACACGAAGCGATTGCGGCCCAGCACGGCTATTCGGCCGAGGTCTATGGGGCCTTCGATGTCTTGATGCCCGTTTTCTTGAAGCTCTTCGATCGTCTCAATTACGAACTCGGCTTCGGCCTCCTCATCATCACAAGGCTGAAGAAGTACGTCCCCTTGTATCGGTAGCTGACCCGCGACCTCGTAGTTGCTTTCCAGCACTTGCGCGGCATGAACTACGGCCCGAGAGCTACGAAAGTTCTCATTCAGTTCCGTCGTCTCAGCCTCAAAGTCCTCTACGAAAAGGTCGAGGTATTTCGGGTCTGCCCCGTTCCACGTGTAGATCGCTTGTTTGGGGTCACCGACTAGCATGACGTTCCGATGTTGATCCGTGCAGAGTGCACAGAGTACACGATACTGTGCCTCGTTTAGATCTTGCGCTTCGTCAATACAGATATACCGATACTGTCGGCGGTAGAATCGGGCCGCCTGCGGATTCTCTTCAAAGAGCCTGTAGGTCAATAGAAGGAGGTCGTCGAAGTCTACCCCGCCGGATGCCGCCAGCTGCGCGTTGTAGGCTTCGTAGATGCGCCGATCAAAGTCTTTTGTGAGCATCGAGGGGAGAGTGAGATTGCGCTTCCACTCTGAGATATCCTGCATCCAGCGGTATAGTGTGCTCTCTTGCGCTCGATGGTCGCCTCGCTCTGCAAGCGCGAATCTCAGCTCTGCGTCTAGATCGATGGCCTCACGTAGGAGTGCTCTCCGGTCTTGGAATGACTCGAATATGTTCGGCAGCCCCTCGATGCCGACGGGTCGCCCACGGTTCGCTAGCACTTCCATGCAAAACGCATGGAGCGTTCCAATAAAGGAGCGCTGCGATACGCTTTCGTTGTTCTTCAAGCGGTCCTTCATCTCGCTTGCGGCCTTATTAGTGAACGTCAACGCGAGTACGCGATAGTTGGCGTCCTTCTTGCTCAGAAGTCTTCTAACTCGCTCGGTTAGGACGCGAGTCTTTCCAGCCCCGGGGCCGGCGACTACAAGCAGTGCGCCCTCGTCGTGCTCGACAATTCGACGCTGTTTATTAGATAGGCGCATTGGATGATGGCTCACTATCGACATAGCCTAGCTCGTTAGCGATACGTGTAAACAGCGAGTGAAGCCTTTCTGGCATTTCTTCTTTCTCGAGAGCGCTCACGACCAGCGGGGCGTATCTCGTCTTCCCGTTTTGTAGTTTCTCTATGAGACTAGAAACTGGATCATCATCGTCGCGCCACTTTTTGCGGAGAGACGCTTCGTGTTGGGGAGTGCTGGCTTCTTCTATTAGCAGCGCTTCGATAATTGATTCATGTCGACCTTCGTCGCAGATATAAGACTCGAAGTCCTTCCCGTCTGGCAGCTTCACAACCCTCGGGTTAGCGGCGACTGGCTTTTCGTCGAGTTTAGCGAGCGCTGTATCGACGTTACTAACAGCGTCGTCCTCTCCGTCGCTAAAGATCCACCATGGGATGCCGAACGTCTTCGCGAGTCTGACAAATGGGCCATAGCCACCCGATCCGCCGACTCCTATAAGTGTTAGTCCGAGTACGAAAGGGTGCTTCTTGAAGTGTCGTGCGCAGAACTCTGGGATGGCCTGTTCCTCAGTCTCGCCTTCGAAGAGTACGAGTCCCCGCGAGAACAACATCTCGCCTCTCGTATTTAGCACTTGGCGGCGGATTTTCCTGACGTCCTCAGCATCGAGTTCGGCAAGTTCAGGGTTGAGCTCACGGACCGAAGTTTCGCCGCCCTCCTTGAAGAACACTCGGTAGTCACCCAGATCGCCTTGACTGCAGATGTACGGCGAATGTGTGCTAACTATCCACTGTCCCGGAAGTCCCTTGAGCTGCTCGAAAACCGCGCGCTGCGACTGTGGTTGAAGGTGGGCTTCCGGCTCCTCAATCGCTACCACCGGATGTAGTGCGGCAGCTTTGAGCGTTTTTACTCGCCAATCGATGAAAGCGCGGAACGTGAGCAGGGCGGCCAAGCTACGCGTACCCATTCCTTGCGCCTCAAGTGGGAACGATGGGCCGCCCTCGGTTGAGATCAGCGCCTCAACTCCGCGACTTAGATCACGCAGGTGCGGCTGTACTGGCGCGATGGATACCGAATGAGAGCCAGCAGTCGCGCCTTGAAAAAGATCTGCAAGATGCGTCTCAAGGTGTGTGAGAACGTCGCTGCCTGCCAACAGTTTCTTGTTCAGTTCATCGAGTTGACCTTCGATGTCGGAAATCAGTTTGTCGCTGAGCCCAAGATTGGCTACTAGCCTCCGCCAATAGGTACCACCGCTGCGGAACTCTGCGACGATATCTCGGTTGGCATCGATGTATGAGAGAGAAATCGCCTCGATTACAGAGCGACTGACCGCTGCGCCGACGACAGGAGTCACTTTATCGATTTCGTCGCCGTCCTGTTTCCACTCGGTTAAGAAACATCGCGACAGCTCAAATTCGCTCCGCTGAGAACTCCATGCGAGCTCGGCTCGTAGAACGACCTGATCGGCTCCCGCGGAATCCTGCGATACCGCGTTTCCGAAATGAGCGAGCCATTGTCCGCTGCCGGGAAACTCGTCAACGAGCTTACCGTCATCGTCGGTAGGCCTGAGAAGAATGTCTATTATGGCCTTGCGATCGCGGGGCGCACGCTGCTCGGTAGGCGCAAGATAAATGTCGGAGTCCGATGACCTGCGCGCTCCGGTACCAAGGGCGACATTCAGAGCGTGAAGTGCGCTAGTCTTCCCAGCATTGTTCTCCCCCACAAGAATCGTCTGTTGGCCGAGACGCAGGTCAACACTCCGCAGACAGCGAAAGTTGCGGATTCTCACCTCTACAATCATCAGTCCTGTGGACATTGGCGATCCTTAACCCTTGCTGCTTTTCGAAAACTGCGCCAGCTCCGCGAAGGTCCGAGCGCCCCGCGATTGTGCTGATGTTTAGGTACTTTTCGCCGACAAATCGGCGGACTGGTTGCGCTTCTAATACCTGCGATGGGGGCTGCCCCAGGGAAGGACCCGCGACCGTGCTCAGTTCCCGGCGCGCTGACGTCTCCACTTGGCTGGCTAGCTGCGATCATCGGGTCGTTTCCGGCGTAGTCGATACTGTTGGGCGGCGTGGCGTTGTGGGATGCCCTCCTCTCGGCAATCGCCGCAGTAACGGCGCTGGTCTGCTCGGGGTTTGCGGGATGGGGCATACGCCGTACCGCATCCGCAGCAGGTTGCGTACCCGTCCAGTTTGCCGACTGCTAGCGAGAGCTGGAGGCCAATTGCACCGAACAAAGTGAAACTCTTCACACCAAATTCTGGTCCGCTTCTGACCCACGTCATTGATGGGAGTACAGCGCCGCGGTCGATCCAGTCTTCTAGCAGGCCTATCAGCAATGCGCGCTGAACATCCATCGGGCAGTCGGTGATCGAGGGAAGGCTTGACGTGATTCTCGCGCAGGCGGTCGACCCCAGTTGCTCAACGTCCTCCTCGCTCACGCCATAGACAACTGCCCCCTCCCAGTCTTCGCGAGTTCCGGGTCTCTCTTGGCGCAGTCGAGTGGCGAGGTTCAGTACACAACGAGCTCTTTTCGCAAGTGTCCGCCAGTGGACCGCCGGCTCCATATAAAGCCGATGATCGTCGGTCAGAAGCTCAAAATCAGCGATTGCAACTCGTGTTGTCGCACTCTGCAGAAACGGGTCTGCGGAATCATTGCCTCGCCGGCGGACGGGAACTCCCTGCTGACCCATCAGCATGACGCCCCACTTTCGCGCAAAGCTCGCGATGCGTGAGGCTGACGCGGATTCAAGACCCATGAATCTCTCTAGGGACGGTTTGCCTGTAGCCACGAAGCTACCAAGTCTTGGAGGCCAATCGTCAGTTCCGCGCCAATAGACAGTGTCCGCTTCGGCCCACACTTTGTGAGGAACGAACCAGCCACCCGCATCGTGGACCCTCTCGACCGTTCCGGGCGTCGACCAGAGCTCGCCCTCGATTTCCCACAACGGAACTGGCCCACGTGGTCGCGTCATAGCGACGTCATATTCTGATCCTGGCGACCGGACCAGTGACGGCTCTAGGGTACGCACAACGACCACTCGATACTCGATGGTCACGGACCTGAATAGAGAGAGGAGGAAGTCCAATGACAGCAGAAAAACTACTTCTGAGAATCCCGGAGGTCGCCGATAGTCTTGGTCTCAGCCGGGCAAGGGTTTACGAACTCGTAGCGAGCGGCGAACTGCCCTCAATCCGAGATGGTCGAGCGGTGAGAGTCCCCCGCCACGCGCTAGTGGAGTGGATAGCGACGCGCGCCGCGTCCGCCAAAGATGGTCGGGAACCTGGCCGAGGCGGTCAGTTGTGACCGCGTACAGAGATCTGGTTGCGGGTACACCTACCTTCGCAGAGATTGAGGAAGCAATGTTCCGAGTCGGTGCGAGTCGACGGGCCGATGGCTCGGTGCGCGGTCGATGCACTGCTCATGGCGGGAGCAATCTGAGTTCGCTTGTTCTGCGTCTGGGAAGCTCCGGAGTTCCACTACTCCACTGTTTCGCAAGACAGTGCGCCTGGCATGAGATTCTTTCGAGTCTCGGTCTCGATTCAGCTCGACGCGGACGTCCTAGTCGCTGGCAGCGACCTCAGGCATCGACCGCTACCCGGACGCTCAGTCGGATGGACCGGGAGATGGCAGAATTGCAGGTGTTTCTCGCGATTCTCCGACGAGAAAAGCGCAACGAGCTTCTTGACGCGAGCGATATGGGGGAGCGCGCTACCCTGCTTAATCTAGTTCGTAGCCTCGAGCGTGCGGTCGATGAGATCGGCGGGAGCTCTCTGGATCAGAAGCGTCGGCGATATGTGCTCCGTGTGTTGGGGGTGCAGCTGTGAACAGCAACGATATGAACCAAGTGTCGGAGGCCTATGACCGGATCGACTTCGAGGGGTGGGCCAGTCCACGGAAGTCAGACCTGGCAGGTCGGTACGCAGGAAGTGCCAACGCTGCTCGGCTTGCTCAGAATCGCGGGGACGAGCTACCTGGTCCCCCCGAGCAATTGCATGGCGTCCCAATCGTTTGGGCGAATCAGCTGGAGGAGCCGGAATCCATCGATGCTATCGCGCTTTGGGAGCCGTTCGTTATTCGTGGGGCTGTGACCCTGCTGTCGGGAACTCCCGGAGTCGGAAAGAGCACCTTGGCATACAATCTTGCGCTGCAGCTCGTCCGTGGCGAATCCGTTTGGGGGCAGACGCCGCGCGAGCCGATTCGAGTCCTTGCGGTCGATCTCGAAACACCGCAGGCCGTGCGGTTTGCAAAGATCAACCGAATCACGGGAGGTGCCAGGCCTGAGAACCTCGCGTTTTGGCCGGAGTGTGTGCGATTCGATATGCGGCGGGCTGAAGCTGTCGTATCCGGAGAGCAGTTTGGGCTTATCGTGCTCGATACATTGTCGTGTGCGATGCCATCCGAGAACGAGAACGATAACTCTGAGGCTGGTGTGCAGATGACGGCGCTTCGAGAGCTAGCTCGAAGTACCAACGTTGCAGTGCTTGCAATCCATCACATGGGGAAAAGTTCTGGGTTAACTGAGCATGGAGTATTCCGCGCTAGAGGGGCGTCTGCGCGTGCTGCGGGTGCTGATATCGTCGTCAATGTTGAAGCGGATAGACAGTCTGCAGAGTCGATTGTCGTAAAGATCGAGAAGTCTCGCTTCACTCAGCGCCAGGACCTTGTACTACGTCGCGTTCCGGCAACCGAGACCTATGAGATTCTGGAGACTGCTAGCCGCCAGCCTGTAACCAAGACCGATCGAGCTGCGGAGTGGATCGGTCGGCTGCTTCGATCGGAGGGGCCGGCTGGGTCTACTCAAGGTGACCTGATTCGGACGGCAGAGGAGGCCGGCCACACCGGCGGCACCGTGCGCCGTGCTCTCGAGCAGCTCGTCGCTGCTGGCGAGGTAAAGAGGCCAGAGCATGGACGTTACGTCCATTTGAGCGCGATGATCGAACCTGCCCAGAGCCCAACCGTCGAGCAGGGTGAGCATATTGAGCAGAGTGCGCAACTGTGTGATGTAGAGAGCAGCAGCGGCGCGATGCCGCGAGACGACAGGTAGCGAACTATGTCGCGAACTCGGGTAGTGCCGCTGACGATATTCGTCTCCGCTGCAGACGTGGAGCGCGCTCTGGGTTGCTCGCGGTCGACGGCGTACGTTCACTTACGACGTGCCGCTGCTCGTCTGCCCGGCATGAGAGGACTGCTCCGCGTGCCGGCATATGTCTGGGAGCGCTATGCAGAGGAGGTATTTCGATCGTGCGACTCTTTAAGCGCGGGCGCATCTGGTACTCGCAGTTCTACGACGCGGCTGGCGCCAGAATACAGCGAAGCACTAGGTGCCACGATAAGAAAGCCGCGGAAACGCTCGCGCGCAACTGGGAGCGCGAAGCCGCCGATCCCGATTACGCGCGCGCGGCGAAAGCGACGTTGAGCGATGCAATTGGATTATTGCTCGTCGATTGCGAGGAATTGGTCCGAGCTGGCAAGCGAAGCCCTGAGACGCTGAGTTTCTACAAGACAAAGGCCGGACATCTTATCCGTCTGCTCGAGACAAGTAGCAGTGGTCAATATGTGCCGCTGAGTCTAACAGCGCTGCGCGCTCGTGATGCTGACAACTACGTGTCTGAGCGGCGGCGCGAAGGGGTAAGCGAGAACACTATCAGCAAGGAACTTGTGGCGCTTCGCGCCGCTCTGAAACGCGCGCGCCGTGCGGGACTGTGGCGTGGCGACCCAGCGGAAGTGTGCCCGATTGGTTTTGCTCCTGAGTATAAGCCGAGGACCCGCTGGTTGACGCAACATGAGTTGCAGTTGCTTCTAGCGGAGCTAACTGCAGATCGAGCCGCTAGGGTTGCGTTTATCGTGGCGACTTCAGCCTGCTGGAGGGAGACGGAACGAGCTCGTTGCGAAGACGTCGATCTTGATGCAGGCAGGGTTCGTATACGAGGCACGAAACGCCCCGGTCGCAGACGACTGGTGCCTCTCGTCAGTCCGGAGCAGCGAACACTGGCTGCGTATGCGATGCGCTACGCCGAAGGTTCACAAGGAGCTCTCTTTCGTCCGTGGTCCAATGCGCGGCGAGATCTTCGCGAGGCGTGCCAAAGGGCGGATATTGATCCGTGCTCACCGAATGACCTACGGCGAACCTTCGCCACGTGGCTGCACGCCGCCGGCGCGACTCCGGACCTTCTGGCGCCGCTCATGGGCCATAGCGATACGCGCATGGTTGAGCGCGTGTACGGCAGACTCTCTGTATCGGACCTTGCACGTCGGCTAGGCGGCGCGATCGGTCTCACTGACTGCAGCACTATTGCAGCAGACTACGTCGCTGAAGCTGGATTCGCTGGACCAGATGAATCGGCGGAGAGTGCGACATCCCTGGAAACTTCGGGTGTCGTGGTGCCCAGGGGCGGAATCGAACCACCGACACGTGGATTTTCAGTCCACTGCTCTACCAACTGAGCTACCTGGGCACGCATCGTGCGAGACGACCGGCCGTTGGTAGGAACGAGGTACGTTCCGGCCGGTCTGCATGGTGTAGCGTCGCCCCGATGGGCGGTCAAGTTGGGCCGTTGGGCTCAGAAGCCGAGGCGCATTTCCTTGAAGCCGCCGTGCACGCCGCAGGCCGTTGCTGCGGCATGAATCTGTAGGATTCGTTGCACTTCGTTGATCGTGTGCGGGTTGTCTTGCGTCGAGTGGCCCGACTTTACGACCAACTCCGACTCGACGCCGTCGATGTGCGCGCTCGTGTAGGTGACCACGCCGTCGCGAGCTTCCTCGAGCGGCCCCATTTCACTCACAGCGATGATCGAGTGCGTGGTGACGCGCTCGTGGATCTTCAACTTCGCCATGGCTTTTATCGCGCGACTTCCAGGCGACATGTTGTCGATGCTCGTCGCCGGCCGTTCACCTTCCAAGTACACGTCGCGATCTTCGCGTAGCTGCAATAGGTCGGCGCTGAGCGAAGCCATTTCGGCGGGGATCGCCACCATCCATTGGGCAATGCGGCGCGCGAAGTTGGATCCGGCCAGATAGCTTCCGTGGTGCGGCGTCGCGATGAAGACGGCTCGGTCGATGTACGGCCTGGCCTCGAAAAAAAGTGCGCGACGTACGAGGTCGCGGTTGCGAGATGATATCTTCACCCGCTCGAATGGCTTCTCGCTCACAGTGTTCCACATCGTGTTGCCGCTGTCGGTGATCGTCAGCTTCGTGAGCAAGCCGCCTTGGCTATGACCGATGATCACCATGTGATCGACACAGTCGCCGACGCCTTTGCGCTCGAGCGTTGCGTGCAATCCGTCGAGCTCTTCGCGTAGTTGCATGCCCGAGTAGGCGATCGGATTGCCGCTGTCGTACGCGAAGAAATAGAACTCGAAGCGGTCGCGAATCGTCTTGTCGGCCAGTAGGTCGTTGACCATGTTGGCCCAGCGTGCGGAGCTCGAGTTGGTACCGTGCACGAAGATGACGGGGATGCGGTCCGGTCGCGGGGGATTGAGCGCGCCGAGGCGTACGTCGGTGTCGTTTGCACTGAGCACCGCGCCCATGAAGCGACGAATCTCGCGTCGCCAAGGCTGCGTCTCGGCCAACGTCACGGCAAGAGCCGCCGTCGGTTCGGCTTCCAGCGGAATGCGGTAGCCGTTTATCTCAACCGTCTCCGGGTCGGTCGGGGTATGCAGCTCGAGCGTTGCGGTGATCGAGTCGGTGACCAGCTGTTTCGAGGCATCGTCGAGTCTCAGCAGAGCGGTTACCGATATCCGTGAATTGCGTGGAACGTAATCGGTTTCCATCTCGACATGGTCCACATCGTCCACATCGTCGTCGTTCACATCTTCGCGATACTCGGCGCGCGCTGCCAGCGCGGCACCGATACCCCAATGTCGATAGCGATTACGCAGGCCGGTCACACCAATTTCGGTTGCAGGAATGAAGTCGACCAACTGACTGTTCGACCACAGCGTTGTTTGCTCGTCGAACGTGACGTGAAGTGTTCCGAACGGAAGCCGGTACTCGCCGCTTGCAAGTGTGACTCTGCGACCGTCGGCTGCGATGAAGCCGCGCACGAGCGCCGAGTTGTAGAGATCCAATGCAATGCGAACGCCGGGGTCGGTGGGGTCGAGCGCGTCGTTCGGGTTGTCGGGAAACAGCAGCGCGTACGCGTAGAGCACGGCGGCACGAAAGTAGGCGTCATCGCCGCTGGCCATTGCATGTTCGAACGACGTTTCACCGAGTGTCGCGAGCTGCTCCTTCGTCGGCTTCGAGCGCAGTGTGAGTTCGCGCAGTTGCGCGATCCCGCCGGCGGGGTCGTCTTGGTACAGGGCCAGCAAGTCGTAGCGGCGCAGGGTGTTGCGCGACGCATTGCTGATCCTTCCGTTGGACAGCGTGTTCTCACGCAGGTCGCGGTACGCCGTCTCGGGATCGATGCGCTTGACCGAGACGGGAGCGAAGCAGGCCGACGTCGATGCAAGCACGATCGCCAACAGCGCGGCCGTGGCGCGCGTGCGCAACAGCGTGGCGGCGGCGCGCGTGCAAATGACGTTAGGGGAGACCGTTTCGGATGACATCGGAGTACTCGGGCCCGAGAGGGGCTGCCTTCGAGCGCTCGGTAATATTGCTGCGTCGGCGAAATTCGTCGAACGGCAACGTCGTATCGACCGTGCCGCGTTCGTAAGCCAGTTCGTCGATGCTGCCGTTTAAGAGAAAACGCCAATCCCAAGCGGATTTGCCTGCCACGGCGATCGAGTGCTTTCGAGCGGCTGTCGTGCAGTTGTGGGTCATCGCATTGTACCAGCGAGGCTGCTTGACGAGGCCGTTGATGGCCGCAAAGTAGTCGAGCAGCACGGCGCGCGCCGTTTCGCGCGAGGCGGTGAGGGGGTACAGGTAGACCTGTTCGTCGCGATGGTTGGTACGCAGTCCTATGACGTCACGTTCGTCGGCGACGACATAGTAGAGCTCGTACTGGCGAAAGAAGCCGAGCAGAGCAGAATAGGATTCACCTTTTTCTTTGCGGGTTTCGATCGAGATCGCTAGGTGGTCGCGATTGCCTTCGTCGTCTTCGAATTCCCAACTCAGTAGCATGTGCGCGATGAGCGTTGGTCCCCAGTAGACCAGGTACAGGTCGATACCGTGCAGGTCCGCCAGATCATAGCTGCGGGTTTCCCACGCGGGGGCGTAGTCGGTCTCTGAGCGATAGCGGAAGTTGCGTACGTTGTGCACGGTCAGCCGGTCGCCGTCGATCACGGCCGACGGCTGTTCGGCGACGTCGATGAGCCAGTCACGATCGTTAGACGGAACCAACGTGAGCCACCACGTAAAGACGGCCAAGACGGAGACGACGGCCAAGACGCCGAAGACGCCGAGGGCTCGGAAATATCCTAGTTTGCGGGCAATCACGGGAGAGACGCTCAGTGCCGGCTCGCCTTATGCCAAGGCGCACGCGGCGCGCGACAATAGCTCAGCGATCAGGGAGCGCAGCGACCTTGCGCTCGACCATGTCGATCACGTCGGCTTCGAGCTTTACGCCCGACAGAGAATTGATCTCTTGAACGCCGGTCGGGCTCGTTACGTTCACTTCGGTGAGGCAGTCGCCGATGATGTCGAGCCCGGCAAAATAGATACCGAGCTCGTCGAGTGCCGGCGCAACGGCAGCGACGATCTCACGTTCGCGGTCGCCTATTGTGGCCGCGATACAGCTACCGCCGACGTGAATGTTGCCGCGCAGATCGTCGCTGCGCGGAACGCGGGCCATCGCGCCTGCCGCTTCACCATCGATGACGATGAGTCGCATGTCGCCCTGGCGCGACGCCGGTAGGAACTTCTGCGCCATGATCTGATGGCGCCCGTTTTCTGTGATGGTCTCGAGAATCGAACGGTTGTTGAGATCGCCGTGTCGCACGCGGAAGATTCCGGCGCCGCCGCATCCGTCGAGCGGTTTGACGACGATGTCACCGCCGACCTCGTCGCAGAAGGCCAAGGCGCGCGCCGACTCGGAAGTCACGATCGTAGGCGCGATCAGATCCGGGTAGCGCATGATGAACATCTTCTCGCTGACTTCGCGCAATGCAGCCGGGCGGTTGAACATGAACACCTTGCGGTCGTCAACCAAGCTCAGCAGATGCGTCGCGAAGAAGAAGTCGGAATCGAAGGGCGGATCCTTGCGCATGAAGACGCAATCGAAGTCGTTGCAGTTGCGCACGGCGCGCTCGCCGAACGACCAATGGCTACCTTGCGTATGGTTGACCTCGACGGTGCATGCGTTCGCCGAGAGGCCGTCGCCGCCGGCGACGAGGTCGCCGATGCCGCAGTAGTAGTTCTCGTGGCCGCGAGACTGAGACTCAGCCAGGAAGACGAAGGTGCTGTCTTTCGTGATGTCGATCCCATCGATGGGATCCATGACGTAGAGAAACTTCACGGGATGTAGGTCGGCTTCGGCGGTCTGCGTGCGAGATCTCCCCACAGATGCTGGCAGATCGCCGCGGCAACGATCGATGCCGTTTCGGTACGCAGCGTGCGCGGTCCGAGTCCGACGTCGTGAAAGCCGTGCTCGCGGCACAATGTGATTTCTTCGGGAGTCAGTCCGCCTTCGGGGCCGATGATGCAGATGACTTTGTTGGTATGTGGGTATCGTTGTCGCAGCGTCGCCGGCGGATCGGGGTCCGCACCCGCCGTGAACACAAGGCCGAGCGTGTCGTCCGGTTTGTTGATGACGAACTCTTCGATCGGGCGAATGCGTTCGACGACCGGCATGGCCGTGCGGCCGGATTGTTCGCTTGCCGCGACGGCGATGCGCCGCCAGCGCTCGACGCGATCGAGCGCTGCATCCGCGCTCATCCTGCCGATGCTTCGCTTGGATGTCACCACAGCGATTCGATCTACGCCGATCTCAATCGCTTTCTCGACGACGAGGTCGATCTTCTTGCCCTTTGCCAGGCAAGGCGCGAGCGTGAGTTCCAGCGCAGACTCGGTGGTCTTGTCGGTATCCGAGAGAATGCGAACGACGGCGGTGTCTGCCTGGAACGTTTCGAGGACGCCCACGCACTCGCGGCCGGCACCGTCGAAGACGAGTAGTTCGTCGCCCGGGACCAGCCGGCGCACATTCTTTAGGTGGTGATACGCCGAGCCGGTGATGATCGCGCGATCTTCGCCAAGCTTGTCGGCTTCTACATAGAAGCGAACTTTCGGAAGCGCCGCTGTTTCAGCCGTGCTGAGCATGCGTGCCGTGCCTTTGCTTCGTTCCATACTCGATTGCTCTCTTGGGGGTCCGGCCGTACCGGTCGTCAGTCTACGCGTGCGAGTGCCAACGTGGTCCACTCACCGCGGACTAGGCGTCGGTCGGTGCGCCAACCAAGCCGTGAGAAGGCATCTTCTACCAGAGGCGACCTTACCGACTCAATTCCAGACAGCACCAGATGACCACCCGGTTTGACGCATGACGTTAATCCGTGCGCCATATCTATCAGTTTCTCAGCGAAAATGTTGGCAACGACCAGGCTATAGGGGCTTTCCGCGGCTTCCAGCGCGGGCGCCGGTCCTTGGCCCAGTTGCCAACTGACTTTCTCGCTCACCTTGTTAGAGACGGCGTTCTCCTCGGCTGCATTCACTGCATCTGGATCGTTGTCTACGCCGACGGCATGACTGGCGCCGAGGATGACCGACGCGATCGCCAGTACGCCGGTTCCGCAGCCGATGTCGGCCACCGTATCGCCGGGGGCCAGCAGTTCGTCGATCAGTTCTAGACACGACGAAGTCGTTTCGTGTTGGCCGGTTCCGAATGCGTTCCCAGGATTGATGGTCACCGCGATGCGACCAGCGGCGGCGTCCTCAGGTGCCTCCCAGGGAGGAATGACTTCCAAGCGGCGTCCGATCGTCATGCGCGGAAAGAACTTTTGCCAGTTGGTTGTCCAAACGGCTTCGTCTACCTCGCCGGTTACCGCGACATGGGCGCAGGCTATTGCTGAAGCGATCGACCGGGCGGCGTCGGCGGCCGCGTCGGCGCTACTGACATCGACGTGTACGACGAGCGTAGCATCGCTGTCGGCGCCGCCCGGCTCGCGCACCTCGCTACCGCTGTGGCCGAGTTCGGCCAGCGTGGACGTTGCGACGTCCACGTCGTCGGGATCGAGTCGGATCGAGATCTCAAACCAGGGTGCCATGTACGTGCCGTCCTTGCTTCGCAGGAGCCGCGCCGCCTGCTAATTTGCCGTCTATGAGTGATTCCGTTCTGGTGATCGGTCATCGAGGTGCGGCGGGACTCACCCCCGAGAATACCAAGCTCGCGTTCCTGAAGGCACTCGATCTAGGTGCCGATGCCATCGAATTCGACGTGCAATTGACGAAGGACAACGTCTGTATCGTCTTTCACGATGAATCGCTCGACCGCACCACCGATGGCAAAGGATTCGTAGCGGACACGACCTGGGAGGTCATCTCCAGGCTCGACGCCGGCCGTTGGTTTGCCGAGTCGTTTCGGGGGATCGAAGTTCCGAGGCTCGAAGAGATCCTCAAGACTCTCGGTGGCCGTACGACGCTCAACATCGAATTCAAACCCGACAAGGGGCGCGAAGAACGGCTTGTTCGGCACGTCATCACCGCGGTTGCGCGTTTTGATCTGTGGGAATCGGTGCTGTTTTCTTCGTTCGACATGCCGTCGATCGAGTTGCTGAGACGGCTGGTGCCGAAGGCGCGCATCGGCGTTTTGTGTGTGCCGCATAAGCTCGCCGATGCGTTGGCGTTGGCAGAGAAGGTCGGAGCCGAGACGATCCATCCGCACGTGGGCATGGTCGATAGCGATTTCGTGCAGGACGCGCATCGCCGTGGCTGGAAGGTGTGGGCCTGGACGGCCAACGAGCCGGGCGAAATCGAGTTGCTCAAAGCACTCGGGGTAGACGGAATATTCTCCGACTACCCCGATCGCGTAGTGAACCCTAGAAAACGAAGGTCTTGAGCCCGAGCCGGCGAGGGCGAGAGGCAAGGTCGCTCGTAGCAATCGCGTGCTAGCTAGGGCCAGGTGACAGCGCGGCCCGCGCCCGCGTAGGCGCTAGTCCTCCGGCCCCACCGTGATGACGGCGCGGATGCTCGGGTCCAAATATTTCTTTGCGACGCGGCGTACATCGTCCGCCGTGACGGCGAGAATGTTCTCGGCATACTCTTTGCCGGCGTCGTAGCCCATGCCGTAGAGTTCGTTGAATGCCATGTCCTCGGCGGTTGAGCCGTTCGTCTGCAGCGAGATCGCACGCGAACCAACCAGGTAGCGTTGCGAGCGTTCGAGTTCCTCCGCATCGACATTCTTGGCTCGGATTTTCTCGAACTCTTTCATCATACCGTCGATCGCGCGCTCGGCATTGTCGGGGTCGGTGGCGATGTAGCCACCGAACAATCCGGGTGCCAATCCTTTCGTGAAGAACGCGGTGACGCTGTAGGCCAAGCTCTGTTGATCGCGTAGCACGTAGAAGAGTCGCCCGCTTTGACCCGACAGAATGTTATCGAGCACCGCCAACGCGTAGCGATCCGGGTGTTTCAGATCGACACTCGGGTACGCGATGACGACGTGCGTCTGATGTCGCTTCGTGCTCTTGAACGCCTCGCGCACTTCGGTCGGTAGCGGTGCATTCGGCGGCAGTTCGAATCCGGGTTCCACCGGTTTGAGATCGCCGATTCCTTTGCGCAGCTTCTCGACGACCGTATCGGCGTCGATGTCTCCAACAAACGTGATGACAAGGGTCGATGGATCCAGCGATTTGTCGTAGAAGGCTCGTAGATCATCGACCGTAATCGCTTCGACGCTTTCTTTCTCGCCTAGCCCCGTCATGCCGTAGGGATGGTCGGGGTAGACGGTCTTGTAAGTGAGATCGAAGGCGACGTGCGAGCTTTGATCTTCACGATTTTTGATCGCGAGCAGGAATTCGCGGCGCGTCTTTTCGACCTCTTCCTCGTTGAACGAAGGCTTGCGCAGCACGTCGAGGAACAAATCCATCGCTTCGTCGAAACTGCTCGAGAGGAACGATCCCGATACGCCCATCGAGTTGTTGCCGGCGAAACCGCCGAGACTGCCGGCGATCGATTCGATGTCGAGTGTCAGTTGTTCACGCGATCGGTCGGTCGTGCCGCGCGTAAGCATTTCGGCGACGAAGTTCGAGATTCCGTTGTTCTCCGGTGTCTCGGCCAGCACACCACCGAGTACTGCGGCGCGCACCGAGAACACGGGGACGTCGTGGTGTTCGGCCACGATGATGCGCGTGCCGTTCTCGAGCGTGATCAGCTTCGGCTCGGTCGCCTTTTTGTGCTTCTTGTCGCTCTTCTTGTCTTGCTTCGTGTCCGATTCGGCTGACTCTACCGCGGATCCAACGCGCTGGATCGCTTTGATGTCGGTCGCCATCGTCGTGATTTCGCGGCGTAGTGGCGCGGCAAGCGCGGCGGCATCGCCGGCGGCCAATGTTTCGTCGGCCTCGTTCGGTAACAGCGAGACGACGGTCATGTTCTCGGGCGTGAGATATTTGGCGGCGACTGCCTGCAGGTCCGCCACCGTGGCCGAGCGCAGCGCGCGTAGATAAACCTCGTCGTAATCGGGGTCGTCGTGCACCGTGATCGCGTATCCGAGTTCACGAGCCTGTCCCTGTACGGTTTCGTTGCGGAAAACGAAATCGCTTTCGAGATTGACGCGCGCCCTTTCCAATTCCTCGCGTGTAACCGGTGTCTCGCGCACTGCTGCGAGCTCCTCGATGATCACCTCGAACGCCTTCTTCATGTCGTGCGATTCCAGCGACGCCGTGGTCACCAGCAGGCCGGGATCGGGAGGCGTGTACGCGAACGTGCCGGCGCCGGTGGCCAGCTGCGTATCGGCGACGAGGCGCTTGTAGATGCGCGAGCTTTCACCGCCGCCCACGATGAAGGAGAGCAGGTCAAGGATCGGCGCGTCCTCATGCAGCGCGGACGGAACGTGAAATCCTACCGCGAGGTGCGCCTCTTTGATTTCCATGCGATCGACGACGAAGCGGGTTTCGTTCTGCGGCGGCTCGATGGTCCGTGGCGGTCGGTCGAGGTCGCGTGCTTCAAAGCTTGCGAATGCCTTGTTGATCGCCTTCTTCATCTTCTTCGTATCGACGTCGCCGATCACGAGCAGCGTCATGTTGTTCGGCGTGTAGTAACGTCCGAAGAAGCTCAGGATCTTCTCGCGCGAGAGTCCTTCGATCGATTCTTTGGTTCCGATGACCGGGCGCCGGTACGGGTGTTCGGTAAAGGCGGTTCCGAACAAGCCCTGAAAGATACGTCGTGACGGTGAGTCTTCGCCGCGCTTCCATTCTTCGAGAACCACGTCGAGTTCTTTGTCGAGTTCCTCGGGGTCGAACGACGAATGCCGAACTGCGTCCGAGAGTACGTCGAGTGCCGTGTCGGCAAAGCGCGAGGCGATGACGATGTGGTAAACGGTCTCGTTCCACGACGTCCAGGCGTTGATGCGTCCGCCCGCGCCTTCGACGGCCTGAGCGATCTCTCCCAGCCCTCGTTTCTCGGTGCCCTTGAACAGCATGTGCTCGTGGACGTGGGCGACACCGAGTTCGGTGTCCATTTCGTCAGCGCCGCCGGCTTTGACCCAGACCTGTAGCGCGGCCACCGGTGCGAAGTGATCTTCTTTGATGACCACGCGCATGCCGTTGTCGAGTTCATAGACGGTCATCGACGGGTCGGAGGTCTGGAAATCGCTATTGTCTGTCTTCATCGAGCTACATCCGGTGAGGGTCGTGAGCGTGACGGCAGCGATTAGCGTGCCGAGAGCTATATAAAAGGAAGCGTATTGCCTGCGATTGGTGCGATTCATGCGGTCCATGGTCGTCCTTCGAAAAGTGTGCCCGGAATCCATTTGCAGAACCGGGTCTCGATGCGTGGTAAGATCTGCGTAGCTGCATGGCGTTTGCTGAAGCCGGGCGCAAGTTGCCCGGCCCAAGCATAGCGTGAAATGTCGGAGCATGCGTTCTCGATTTCGCGAGGCTCCGGGCTGGAGGTGTGGATGTGTTGACCCCCGTCGATCTGGCTGTCGTCATTGGACTCTCGCTGTTTGCATATAAAGGTTACATGCACGGGCTGGCCCACGAGATGATCTCCGTCGGTGTGCTGTTTCTGGCCTGCTTCGTGTCGTTTCGTTACACGGTCACTCTCGCCCCACATATTGCCGATACCGTGCCCGGACCCGCATTCATCGATACCGGTGTCGCGTTTCTCATTCTTTTCAGTCTGACCTTGGTCACCGGCCGTTACGTCAACACGATGTTGCGTCGAATGTGGCTTCAAGCGCGAAAATCGCCGGGAAACCGCCTCGCCGGGCTCTCTTTCGGCATTTTCAAGGGCGCTGTCGTGCTGGGTTGCTGCATCTTGCTGCTGAGGAGCTTTACGCCCGAAGCCAATGCGAGCCAGGAGATACCGACCGGTATGCGTGGGCGCGTTGCCCAGTTCAATGTGCAGGTCGGCGAGTCATTTCTGGCGCCCCGCCTAGCCGAGCTGACCAACGGTATCTTTACGCGCTTGATTGACTCGGCCGAGAGGCAGGTGGAAAACATCACGGATGACACGGGCGGCTACTGAGTCCACCGCCTCGGCGGTGTGATACCTGAAGACAAAATTGCTGAGATTCGCGCGGCAGCTCGGATCTCGGAATTTATCTCACCGCATCTCTCCTTAAAGCGCCGCGGGCGCTCTCTGATGGGGCTCTGCCCCTTCCACAACGAAAAATCTCCCTCCTTCTCAGTGAACGACGAGAACGGGTTCTATCACTGCTTCGGCTGTAACGAGTCGGGCAACGTCTTCAAGTTCGTGATGGCGATGGAGAACATCTCTTTCCCCGAGGCCGTGCGGAAAGTCGCGGACAGTTGCGGGATTGCTGTTCCCGAGAGCAACGATCCGCACGCACGCCAGCGCGCGAGTCTGTACGACGTGAATGCCAGCGCGGCGCGTTATTTCCGCCGCTGTTTGCTCGAGACGCCCGCCGGCAAGCCCGTGCTCGAGTATCTGGCGAATCGCGGCATCGGCGACGAGGTTGCTGAAGAATTTACCGTCGGCGCGGCTTCGACGTCCGGCGAGGGCCTGGTCAAGTGGTTCAAGCGAGAAGGCATCGACATGCGAGCCGCCGTGTCGGTCGGACTGATCGGGCGCAGCGGTGAGCGAATTTACGATCGTTTTCGCGGACGTCTCATGTTTCCGATTCGCGACGGCCAAGGCCGCGTGCTCGGTTTCGGCGGTCGCGTCATCGGTGACGGTGACGGCCCGAAGTACCTGAACTCGCCGGAATCCGATGTCTATCACAAGAGTCGCGCACTGTACGGGCTGTATGAGGCGCGCAAAGCGCTCCGCGATGCGGATGAATTGCTACTTGTGGAAGGTTATCTCGACGTCATCGCGCTGCATCAGGCGGGGGTGGGCAACGTCGTTGCGACCTGTGGCACCGCGCTAACGCCGGAACAGGCACGTTCGATGCGGCGACACGCGTCGGAAGTCGTGACGATCTTCGATTCGGACTCGGCGGGCATGGCGGCGGCAGCGAGAAGTTTTCCTATCTTCATCGAGGCAGGCATTTGGTCACGCGCCGCGACTCTGCCCGAGGGCGAGGATCCCGATAGTTACGTGCGCGGCGAAGGTCGCGACGCGCTGCGCGATAAAGTGCGTCGCGCTGCACCACTGGCCGAAGCGTACGCAAAACACCGTGTTGCCAACGCACCGCCCGGAACGTCGGGGTTGGCGCACGCCGCGTCGGAAGTTGCCGAGTTACTGGCGAAAGTCGAAGATCCGTTCGAATACGACCTATTGGTTTCGAAGGCAGCGCTATGGACGGAGATCTCCGAAGAAGAACTGCGGCGTCAGAGCAAACGTCGGCGTGCCGCTGCCGATAGACGTACACAATCGTCGGCACCCGAACCCTACGGTGTGCAAGCACCCGTTAGGCCGGCCGGTGCAGCAGGCTCGGAAGAACTGCTTGCGTGCGCACTGTTGGCCGGTCCTGACGCCGTTGCCGGCATTGATTCAGAAACGTTACTAAATTCATTGGAAAACGGTGTTTGGAAGGCGTTGGTTAGTGATATTATTGAGCGCGCCCGCGAGGGAAGGTCGATCGATCCCACCGAGATCGCTGAGAAGCTGCCGGGGGATTATCGTAGTCGCGTATTGGAGCGACTGCTTGATGAGACCTTCACTGACGCGGCGATTCGTTCGCGTGTAGTCGCGGACTGTATTTTGAAGATCGAGGAACGCGCTCGTAGGGCGCACAATCGATCGCTTCTCGTGGAACTACGGCGCCGCGAGGAACTGGGAGTCGCCGACAACGCCCAAGACGGCCTAGCTGATTTGAGACCGCGTAAACGACCCGATGCCTAAGAAGACCCCCTCTCGATCATCTTCAACGAAAGCCGCCTCGAGCGGTTCGCGCGCGAAGACCAAATCGGCGAAAGCGTCGGCGGCTGAGGCGAAGTCCGCCCGGACGACGAAGACAACGGCAGCGGCCAAGCCTGCCAAACATGCCAAACATGCCAAGAAATCGGCATCGGCTAGCGCCAAGACGACAGCAACGAAGACGACAGCCGTGAAGACAACCAAGGCTTCGACAGCGAGCAAAGAAACGAAGTCTGCAGCAAAGAAGAAAACTACCAAGAAGGCCGAAGCCGTCGAGACGGTGGAAGTCGCGGCAAGCGCGGTCGCCGAGGACGCGAACGGTGTCGCCGATCTGGTCAAGCTCGGCAAGTCGAAGGGGTTCGTCACGTACGACGAGGTCAACGACGCGCTTGATGACGACGTAACCGACGAGGGCGAGATCGAAGCCGTACTCTCACTCTTGCGCGACAGTAAGGTCGAGATTCGCGAGGACGAGTCCGAGCCGCGTCCTCCCGCCGCATCCAAAGCGAAAGCCAAGGGAAAGAAAGAGACAGCCGCTGTGGCTGACGAAGGCGGTACCGACTACGTCCGCATGTACATGCGCGACATGGGCGCGGTCGCGCTGTTGACGCGTGAAGGCGAAGTCGAGATCGCCAAACGCATCGAGGCAGGCGAGAACGACGTCTTCGATCTGGCGTTCACGTCGCCTTTCGGTCGCCGTCACCTACGTGCGGTCACGAATTTGCTGCGCGACGGCGACATTCGGGTGCGCTCGGTCGTCAAGATCGCCGAACCCGATCCCATGGCCGACGGTGACGAGCCGGCTGCGGCGCCCGTGCCCGCCGGAAGCGCGCCTGTCGAGGCTGCTGTGCCTGCCGCACCCGCTGCCGAGAGCAACGGGAACGGTAACGGGAACGGAGACGACTACGAAGCCCCTCCGCGCCCGACTACCGCGGAAGATGAGACTGAGATCCTCAAGCGTGCGGTGCGGCAGCTCACCCGCCTCAGTAAGAGCTGTGACAAAGTTGAAGAACTGTATCTGTCGCTCGACGAGATGAAGTCCGACTCCGCGAAGGCCGAGGAAGCGCGCGAGGCGATCATCAAACTCGACGCGCGCATGCTCAAGGGCTTGCGGGATATTCCACTCAATCCGTCGCAGATACGGCTGGTCGTCGAAGAGATCCGTCGCGTCCACGAGAAGATTCGCAAGCAGATGTCGGTCGTTGCGAAGGCTGAGAAACGCACCGGTCGTTCGATGGACCAGATCCTCGAGCTAACCGGCCAACTCGGCATCGATCGCACGACCGATCAGCGTATTTGCGGCACGTTGCGACTCAACGGCGACGGCATCAAGCGCATGGCCGTTCGACTCGTAGAGGCGTCCGGAAGCATCGAGGAGATTCTCGGCCAGTGCGGCATGGATCTCGACGAACTCAATACGCTCGCGATCGCGATCCATCGCGCACAGGCGCTAGCCGATGAAGCCAAGCGCGAATTGATCGAAGCCAATCTGCGTTTGGTCGTCTCGATAGCCAAGCGTTACAACAATCGCGGACTGCAGTTCCTCGACCTCATTCAGGAAGGCAACATCGGCCTGATGAAGGCGGTCGACAAGTTCGAGTACCAACGCGGTTACAAGTTCTCGACTTACGCAACGTGGTGGATCAGACAATCGATCACCCGCGCGATCGCCGATCAGGCGCGCACGATTCGAATTCCCGTGCATATGATCGAGTCGATCAACAAGCTGATTCGAGCCACGCGCCAACACGTACAAGATCACGGTAAAGAACCGAGCCCTGAAGATCTCGCGAAGGTCACCGAAATGCCGGTGGACCGTGTTCGAAAGGTGCTGAAGATTTCGCGCGAGCCCATCTCGTTGGAGACGCCGATCGGCGACGAAGAAGACAGCCATCTGGCAGACTTCATCGAGGATCGCCGGGCGGTCGCGCCCGCCGAGGCGGTCGTCAATATGAACCTTCGTGAGCAGACTCAGAAGGTTCTTGCGTCGCTTACACCACGTGAGGAGCAAGTTCTCCGAATGAGATTTGGCATTGGCGAGAAAACGGACCATACCTTAGAGGAGGTCGGGAATCGGTTCGCGGTTACCCGCGAGCGTATCCGCCAGATTGAAGCCAAGGCATTGCGAAAGCTTCGGCTTCCCAGCCGGAGCAAGAAGCTGCGCGGATTCCTGAGCTGAGTCCGATTGACGGGCCTATAGCTCAGTTGGTTAGAGCAGGGGACTCATAATCCCTTGGTCCCAGGTTCGAGTCCTGGTGGGCCCACCAGACAGAGGAGACGGTAATAGTTTGAGCCAAGAGTTGGAGACGTTATTTGCACTGCAGGAACTAGACCTGCGTCTCCTGGAAAAACAGCGCGAAGTCGATAAGTACACGAAAGCGCTAGCCGAGCGGCAAGAGGCAATCGCCGATTGCGACGCACGGATGGCCAAGCTCAGTACTTCGCGTAAGGAACTCGTAGGCCAACGTGCCCTCGCAGAGCGTCGCGTCAGCGACAGCCAAACCCAGTTAAAAGAACGCCGTCAGCGTGCCGGTCGTGTTCGCAACGAAGGCGAAATGCGCGCCAGCGATCGTGAGATCACGAGCATGGAGCGCGAGATCAGCGATCAAGAAGACGCGTACTTGCAACTTGACGCGCAGGTCGAAGAACTCGAAGCCGCCATTGCGGTGATTCGCGGCGAGCAGAACGACCACCACGACGCCGACAATCGCCAGGTCAAAGATGAAGAGGAACGCATCAACGTCCTGAAGGCGGAAGTCGCAGCTCAGCGCGCTGAGCGCGACAAAGTCGCCGACGCCCTCGATGCATCGCTGCGCAAACGCTACGACATGATTCTCGAGCGTCGCGGAGGCCGGGCCGTGGTTACCGTGGTTGCCGGCAACTGCCAGGGCTGCCATCTACAGATCCCGCCGCAGAGCCTGATCGAAATCATGAGAACTCGTGCCGTGCGCGTCTGCCCACAGTGCAACCGCATCATCTACATTCCTGCCGACGAGTAGAATTCTCAGCGCGGGTTTTTTCTCTCCCGTACTCCCAGCTAACCTAAGCGCTCGGGCTCGTGTCCCGAGTCGATCCGACCGTCGCGGTCGCAGCGTCCTCGGACAGCCGCGATCGAGGAAAGTCGGGACTGCATAGGGCAGGTTGGCCGTTAACGGCGGCCCGTCGTGAGGCGGGGAAAGTGCCACAGAGAACAGACCGCCGTAGTCGCTTGCGACTACGGTAAGGGTGAAACGGTGAGGTAAGAGCTCACCAGACCGGCCGGTGACGGCCGGTGCTAGGTAAACCCCAACCGCAGCAAGACCAAATAGGGGGGCGGATTGCCCGTCCAACGCCCCCGGGTATAGGTCGCTAGAGCCGCTGAGCAACCGGCGGCCCAGAGGAATGGCGGTCGGCGACGCGCTTTCGGGCGTGTCGTCTACAGAATCCCGCTTATGATCGACTCGGGATCGGCCCCAATCGGGGTCGGTCCGCAGCTGGTTCCCGGTGACGTCGCCGGTGTATTCCAAGGCCGGCAGCGGCCGTTCTCAAGCCCGGCAGCTGTTCTCCAAGCTCGGCATCGGCCGAATTCGACGGCCGATTGTGCGTGTAGAGCGTTGACTGCCGGTCGGATGGGGCGTATTCCGTTAACAGTGTTAACGACATCTCAGCGCATTCTCCGCCTGCGATCGGGCGGTGCCGCATCGGCCGATCCCGCGACATTGACGCTTGCCGACCGCATTCTCGATGCGGCGCGTGAGATCTGTTTCGAGTCCGGCGCGGCCAGCGTAAGTGCCCGCAAGATCGCCGCGATCGTCGGCTGCACTGCTCCGGCGATCTATCGTCACTTCAAGGGCATCGAGCACGTTCTGCATGCGTTGCGGATGGAGGGGCATCATCTCCTCGGTCTGCAGTTCGCGGCGCAACCGCATTCCTCGCTCGGACCGCGGCGATTGATTCTCATGCAGCGCGCTTACTTCACGTTCGGCAATCAACATCCGCGTTACTTCGGCCTCATGTTCCCGGCCCACCTTCCCGACGACATGGATCTGAAGTTCGGTAACGAGGAGATGCAGAGCCTGATGCTCGTCGTCGACGAGGCTACACGTTGTATCGACGAGAAGACGATTCGTACCGATCTCGATGCGCTCACCGTTGCCAACTACGTGTGGATCGCCGTGCACGGCCTTACGTCAATGACCGTATCGGGTCATCTCGACACCACTGCTCCCGGTATGGCTGAGCAACTGCTGCTGCAGATCACGACCACTACGAACGAATGGTTGCACGGCCCGGAGGCCGGCGATGCGTGAGGAACCCAAGCGCCCGCGCCGCATAGAAGACGCGGCCGACGCCGCAGGCGCACCACGACGCAAGTCGAAGCGTGAGGATCTTTCGGAGTGTGTCGAGCAGATGCCGTCCGGAAGCGGGCCGGCCACTCCGCGCGGCAAGCGCCACTCGATGCATGACTGGAAGTTCCCCTTTGCCGTGCCGGGGCGTTGGGAAGGAAAGAAGCGCCTCGCCCCCACGACTGAGATGCGCATGCCGTGGGTCGACGTGCAGGCGTACGACGCCACCCACATCGAACCGCGTTTCGTCAAATCTCCGGTTAGCTTGGAACAGTTCCGCGCGCGGGTTGCCGAGATCGCCGACGACGTCGGCATCGTGTCGGTCGATCACCCGGCGCTGGCGCATGAGCTCGACGAGATTCGTTACGTCTATCCACACGCGCGCTCACTCGTGGTGCTGATTTCCGAGGAAAACAAGGCTGCGATGCAGTCTCGCTATCTGCCTACGGCGAATCACGAACTGTATGAAAGCGAAGAACGGCTGTTCAAGTGGAACCACGAAGTCGTGCAATACATTCGCTCGCTCGGCGGTGCCGGCCTGACGACGACCGTAGGTTGGCCGCAAGAGGTATCGGTGCGCTGGGCCGACAAGATTTGGCCGCTCAGTCACAAACTCGTGGCGCAAGCTGCGGGCCTCGGCGTCATCGGCACGAGTCGCAATTTCCTACATCGAAAATTCGGCGCCTATTGCCTGATCGATACGGTCGTCACGAACCTGGAGTTTGACGACGTTGCCTACGAGGAGGCCGGAGATTCAGAGGCGTGGAATCCATGTATTTCGTGCAACCTCTGCGTCGTATCGTGCCCGACGGAGGCCATCAAGGCCGACGGCGAGTTCGATTTCATGGCCTGCTACAACCACACCTACCGCGATTCTATTCCTGGATTCTTGGACTTCGCTCGCGACGCGGCCGCGGGCTCGCCCAAACGTTTCGAGCATCGTTGGTCGGACTCCGAGATTGCGTCGCTGTGGCAGTCGTTGGCGTTTCGCGTCGAGTATCGTTGCTTCAACTGCGTGGCGACCTGTCCCGCCGAGATTCACGATTCGTTTCATGGTGATCAAGCCGCGCGCCAAGAGTATTTCGACGAACATCTGAAACCGCTCACACATACGCGCAAGAACGTCGAAGAACAGTTCGTGATCGATACGCCGTCGGCACGTGAGAAGTTCGACATCGCGCCGGGCTACGACCGAACCGGTGACGACGTTACCAAGCCAGGCAACAGCGGTGTCGTACGACTGGTTTCGTTGCAGAGGATTCGCGTCTCCAACATCGATTCCATGATGCGGTCGATGCCGTACTACTTTCGCTCGTCGGAAGCCGAGGGCATGGACTTTACGTGTCAGTACGAGTTCACAGGCGCGGGCGGCGGGCACTGGGTCATGCGTGTCGCCGATCGTCGCTGCAACGTGATGCCGGGGCGTGCGGCCGATCCGGACCTCACGATCTCATGCGATGGCTCGTTGTTTCTCGGTATCCACCGGGGATCGGTCAATCCGGTCAAAGAAATCCTGCTGGGCCGGCTGCGGCTCGCGGGCAAGCGCGAACTCTTTCTCGACTTCCCGAGGATCTTCCCCACCGGTCGCACCGACGGTCTTGTCGCGCGGGCGAAGTGGTACTTCGCAAAGATGCGTCGCGCCTGGGGCGCCGAAGCAGCCGAATAAGGGCCCCATCTCCCCCCACCCAGCGCAGGCCGTCTAAGTCGTTGATATTGTGTCGGTTCTGCCTTTCTCTGCGTGGAAGTGGGGAAGGCGCGCCATTTCGGCTGGTGACGATGGCAGTGGCCGTATCCGAACCGATTCAGCTAAGTATCTAATTTTGCTGGCATATGCCTCGACGAGCGGGCACGTATGCCGAGAATGTCAAAAAAGGCTGTTATTACAATGACTTGCGCAGGGCCACCACCGGCCCGCCATGTCGCCGTGCGGGCGTTGTACGCCCGTGCACACGAAGAAAACTCCCTCAATACAGTAGGTTAGGGGGACGTCCTCGAACATGGACAAAAACTGTTTGACACAGAAAGTCTGTGTGGCGTAGTGTGGCGAAGTGGGTGGTGGTGGCAGCGTTGGGTTGTGAGTCTACGTGGAAGTCGGGCACCTGGCAGTATTCTGACTTTTTGATCGTAGAGGCATGTCGTCCTTGTTGGTTGGACGGGCCACCACCCACCCCATTTTTTGATCCATTGCGATGTTCAGCGGCAGATACCTCCATACAGTTGACGCCAAGGGCCGCGTCGCAATACCTCGCGACTTTCGAGACGCCTTAGGCGGCGAGAACCAAGGGCGGGTAGTCGTCACACTCTCGCCCGATGACGATAAGTCATATCTCGATATCTACCCGGCCGACAAGTGGGAGGGCATCGTTACCGATGTTCTCGAGAACGCTTTTGACGATCTCGAGCCGCTCGAAGCGGCCGACGCGCGCGACGCCTTCCTACACAACTGCGTACATCCCGCGCAACAGCAGCAACTCGACAGTCAGGGGCGCATTCTGGTCCCAGCCGAACATCGGGCAGCCGTGAGTCTGGGCAAGGAAGTCGTGTTCACCGGCGACGTGAAGAAATTTCGCCTGTGGGCCGCCGCGGAATGGGAGAAGGCCGATACCAAGGCACGCGGTGACAAGGCAATGATTCGCGCCCGTACAAAACGATGGCTGTGAGCTGAGGCGTCGGGGATTGGCCGACGACGGTTCGCAGAAAGACGCACTAGACGGGGGTATCCAGTCGCCGGACCGGCACGAGCCGGTCATGTTGGAGCAGGTGCTCGAGCATCTCGCGATCAAACCGGGCGGCCGCTACGTCGACGCGACTTTGGGGGAAGGGGGGCACGCCGAAGGGATCCTGGCGGCCTGTGCTCCCGACGGTGAAGTGCTGGGAATCGACCGCGACCGCGAGGCCATCAAACGCGCCGAAAGCCATCTGGCGGCGGCTGGTGGCCGCGTACACACCGTTCACGCGCCTTTCGGCGACTTCTTTGAACTGATCGATCGACGCGGTTGGTCCGATGGCGTGGATGGCATGCTCATCGACCTCGGAATCTCATCGCTCCAACTGCGGCGCCCCGAGCGTGGTTTCAGTTTTGCGAATGACGGGCCGCTCGACATGCGCATGGACGACGAGCTCGAGCGCAGCGCAGCAGACCTCGTAAATGAGCTTCCGGAAGCCGAATTGGCCGATATCATCTACCGCTTTGGCGAGGAGCGCGCGTCTCGGCGAATCGCGCGCGTGATCGTTCACACGCGCCCGGAGCGGCCGTTCGCGCGGACATCGGAGCTGCGTGACGCCGTGATCCGTGCCGGCGTGCGCGGCCGACCGGGCCATGACCCTGCAACCCGCACGTTCCAAGCGCTGCGGATCGCAGTGAATGACGAGCTGGGACAGATCACCCGAGTCATGGATGATGGCTGGCGCGCCTTGAGACCGGGCGGTCGTATGGTCATCCTGAGTTATCATTCGCTCGAAGATCGCATCGTCAAGGAAAACTTCCGCCGCTGGGCGGCCGACTGCCTGTGCCCGCCGCGCCAGCCGATCTGCAACTGTGGTTGGAGCGCCAAGGTGAAACTGGTTTCGCGTAAGAAGCTCAAGCCCACGACGGCCGAGATCGATCGCAATCCGCGCGCACGCAGCGCGGGGTTACGCAGCGTCGAGCGTTTGAGTACTTCCGCCGAAGGGGCGAGCGCTTGAGATTCCTCACGGAATGGCTGCGCAGAAGCGTCAGCGATCCGACCGAAGCGGAACTCGACCGCCGATTGGTCAGCGTCTTTGCTATCGACGTCGTGCTCGGTCTGGCGCTCGTGTGGCTCAATCTAATGGTTCAGTCTGCGGGGTACCGTACCGAGAACGCTGCGAGACTGATCGAGAAGTTGGATCTCGAACATGCGGAACTCGTTTCGGCGGTTACCCGCGAGACCACGCCCGATCGTCTGCGTTTTCAGGCGGAACAGCGACTTGGTCTGCGCACCGCGGGGCCGGGGCAGGTGATTACGTTCCATGCCGAGCCGTAATCGATTCAGCATGCGCCTGCTGCTGATAGCGGTAGTCTACTTCGTCAGCGCGTTGGCGGTCGTCGGCCGCATGTCACACCTCAGTATCGTTCAGGGGCCCGAACTGGCGCGCCAGGCGAAAAGGATCACGTGTCGTGACTCTGTGAAGATGTCGTACCGCGGTACGATTCAGGATCGTACCGGCGCGTCGTTGGCAACGAGCATGGCATCGTCGCGTGTTGCAGTGCGCCGACAGGAGTACGTCTACGAACCGCAACACGCCGAGCAGCTCGCAGCCCATCTCGGACTCGGGCTCGAAGAACTCGACGGCAAGCTGCGCGACGACAAGCGCCGTTGGTTCTGGGTCTCGCGCAGCATCACTGTTGACGCCGCCAATACGGTTCGGCGCTTGGGAATCGCGGGCATCGACGTTCACAAGAATCAGTACCGATACTATCCGCACGGACCGTTGGCCGCGCATATCGTCGGTTTCACCGGGGTAGATTCTCAGGGCCTCGAGGGGATCGAGAAAGTCTGGGACGAACAGCTCCGCGGCGAGCCCGAAAGCGTTCGTGTTTGTAAGGACGTGCGCGGCCAGGTGTTCTTTAACGAGAGCGATATGACCGGTGTCAATCAGGGCGCGACCGTAGAGCTGACACTCGATGCGACGCTGCAAAGCATCGCCGAATCGGAGCTCAAGGCACAGGTCGAGGAGACACAGGCCGTCGGTGGTTCCGTGGTCATCATGGATCCGCGTACCGGCGAAGTTCTGGCGATGGCCGTCGTGCCGCAGTTCGATCCCAACGACTACAACGCCTTCCCGGTTTCCAGTCGTCGCAATCGTGTCGTGACCGACGTCTTCGAGCCCGGCTCGACGACAAAGCCGTTATTGATCGCCGCAGCCCTCGACGCCGGCGTCGTCACACCCGACGACGAGTTCTTCTGCGAGAACGGCCTGACCTATATCGGCGGTTGGCCGCTGCGCGATCACCATCCGTATGGGGAGCTCACGGTCGCGGAAATCTTGCGTGTCTCGAGCAATATCTGTTCAGCTAAAATTGGTGACACGCTCGGGGCTCCGGCGTTTCACAAGTACCTCACCGAGTTCGGCTTCGGGCGTAAGACGGGCGTGACCGTCGGTCTGCACTCTGAGAGTGCCGGCATGCTGAAACCGCCCGATAAGTGGCGTCCCATTCACGTTGCCAACATCTCGTTCGGTCAGGGCCTGAGCGTGA
Source organism: Deltaproteobacteria bacterium (assembly GCA_029262375.1). Classification (GTDB taxonomy): domain Bacteria; phylum Desulfobacterota; class Binatia; order UBA1149; family SPBQ01; genus JAJCZM01. The sequence goes on along the minus strand of JAJCZM010000044.1, from coordinate 162,116 downwards.
CATCGATGCAGCTGGCCTCCGCGTTCGCGACGCTGGCGAACGATGGCGTACGCATGCACCCCTACGTCGTCCGGCAGGTGATGGGGACCGACGGTGCGATCGTGCAGCGCAACGAACCGCGCGAAGAGGCACGCGTGGTGAGTACGAAAGTTGCGCGCACCGTGACCTCGATGCTCGAAGAGGTAACGAAGGCCGGTGGTACCGCGCCACGCGCCGCCGTGGAAGGAATCCGCGTCGCGGGCAAAACCGGCACTGCGCAGAAGGCGGAACAGGGCGGCTACAGCAAAGATCGTTGGTTGGCCTCGTTCGTCGGTTATCTGCCTGCAGACGATCCTCGTCTCGTGATTGCCGTCACCGTGGACGAGCCGAAGACGAGCCATTTCGGTGGCGTCGTCGCCGCACCGGTGTTCCGCCGTGTGGCGGAAGCCAGCCTGGACTATCTGTACATTTCGCGAATGCCGACGATGCCTGAGCCGGTAATGCACGTTGAGCCGATCGTCGAGGTCTATCGACCACCGGTTGTCGAAGAGTTTGACGGGACCATGCCGGAACTCGACGGCCTCAGTCTGCGCACTGCAATGCGCGCGATGGACGGCTGCGACTGCGACGTGCGGGTCGAAGGCCGAGGCTACGTCGTCGGTCAGAAACCCGAAGCCGGTGTGCAGTTGGCGCGCGCCGCCTCCGTTACGTTGCAGCTCGCATCGGGCGAAATGCCATGACGCTGTGCCGACAGTTCTTGGTGCGCGCCGGGTGAGTAGCGATACCGACACAGTCATACATCGCGATCGTCACAGCCTTGGCGAGGCGGCTGCCTTTCTGGCCGCGCGCGGTCTTGGCGCGAAGGTCGTCGGTGATCCCGACTGCGTGTTCACGAGTGTTTCGGAAGATTCGCGTGCCTGTCGCGCCGATGTGCTGTTTCTTGCGCTTCCCGGTGAGACGGTCGATGGGGCGGACTTCATTGCTGCTGCCATTGCGAACGGAGCATCAGCCGCTCTGTGTAGCGAAGCCGCGGCAGCGAAGCATCGTGGTACGACACTGCTCGTCGTCGATGACGTTCCCGCCGCTGCCGGTCAGGTCGCCGCACTGGCTTTCGGCGGCGCGGCCGACAAACTACGCCTGGTGGGTGTAACCGGGACCAACGGTAAGACCAGTTGTACCTACCTACTCGAAGCCGTGTGGGCCGAAGCCGGAGTCGTCGCCGGGGTCATCGGCACGGTTACGGCGCGATGGCCCGGGACCGAGCGAACCGCTGCGATGACGACACCCGCACTCGTTGATCTACACGCGACACTCGCGGAAATGGTCGATGCCGGAGTTAGTGCCGCAGCACTCGAAGTATCCTCGCACGCGCTTGCGCAGCATCGCATAGCCGGCTGCAGTTTCGACGTCGGTATCTTTACCAATCTGACGCGGGACCATCTCGACTACCACGGCGACGAAGAAAACTATCTGGCCGCCAAGGCGATCCTGTTCGAGCAGTACGTCGCTGATGACGGTTGCTGCGTGGTCAACGCCGACGATCCCAGCCACGGGCAGATACTGGCGGCGGCCGGTGGCCGGCGAACGAGCACATTCAGTACGCAACCTGATTCGTCAGCCGATGTGGTGGTTCACGTCGAGAAGGCATCGCTGGACGGGATGTATCTGCGCGTTAGCGCCACGGGTGCGCCCGAATTCGAACTACACACGCGGTTGCTTGGTGCTCCGAACGTTTCGAACATTGCTGCTGTGGTTGCCGCCGCGCGTGCTCTCGGGATCGATGATGGGGCGATTGCGCGCGGCCTGTCGAAGGTCGCGCCGGTTCCCGGTCGGCTGGAGCGGGTCGGGAAAGAGGATCCGGCGGTGTTGGTGGACTACGCACACACACCCGATGCGCTCGAGCGTACCCTCGAGACGGTCCGCGACATGTGCCCGCACGGACGAGTCATCTCCGTGTTCGGTTGCGGCGGTGATCGCGATCGCGGCAAGCGACAGATGATGGGAAGTGCTTCGGGTCGCCTCGCCGACGTAAGCATTTTGACTTCCGACAATCCGCGCGGCGAATCGCCCGAAGCCATCTTGGCGGAGATCGCCGCCGGTACCTCGCTACATGCTGTAGAAACGCTGCCGGCCGATCTCACGGCTTCACGGGCCGTCTATACCATCGAGCCGGATCGCGAGCGTGCGATCGCGTTGGCTCTCGAGATCGCCGCGGCCGACGACGTCGTCCTCGTCGCGGGCAAGGGCCACGAAGACTACCAAGAGGTGCGTGGTGTGCGGCGCCATTTCGACGACCGCGAAGTCGTACGCGCTTTGCGAGCGCGTAAGGTGGCGGCTCGATGATCGTCGGCGATCTCATTACCGCCACGGGCGGCACGTTGTGCTCGGGTGCTCTGGATACTGCCGTTGCCGGTGTCGGAACGGACACCCGCCATCTCGAGCCCGACAGCGCTTTCGTCGCGCTGCGCGGCGAGAATTACGACGCCAACGATTTCTTAGCCGAAGCTGTCGAAGCAGGGGCCGCGGCAATCGTCTGTCATCGTGGTCGCGCCCTCACTGACACCGAAACTACGTTCATCGAGGTCGATGACTGCGAGCGTGCGCTCGGCGATATCGCGCACCACTATCGAATGACCTTCAACATCCCGTTCATCGCCGTTACCGGCTCGAACGGGAAGACGACTACCAAAGAAATGATCCGCTCGATTCTTGCGGTGGCGTACGGCGGTGAGGCGGTGTTGGCGAACGAGGGGAACTTCAACAATCTGGTCGGGTTGCCGCTCACTCTACTCAGATTGAATCCTTCGCATCGCGTCGCGGTGGTTGAGATGGGGATGAACGCTCCCGGTGAGATCGCTCGCTTGGTCGAGATCGCCGTGCCGGACGTCGGCGCCATCACGTGTGTCGGCGCCGCGCATCTCGAAGGCCTCGGCTCGATCGAAGGCGTAGCGCGCGCGAAAGGCGAGTTGTACGCGGGATTGCGCGACGAGGCCGTGGCCGTCGTCAACGCCGACGATCCCTGGGTGGTTCGCCAGGCGCCGAGGTTTGCGGGACGAAAAGTTTCGTTCGGCGACGCTGGAGACCTCAAGGCTACCGATGTGGAGCCGGTGTCGATGGGAAGGACGCGCTTCAGGCTCGTTGGCGCCGGACTCGACCACGACATGGAGATGCCGCTCGGTGGCCGTCACAATGTCTCGAACGCGCTGGCCGCCGCTGCCGCAGCCAGAGCGATTGGTGTATCGGCGCAGCAAGTCGTCGAGGGTTTGAGCGGGCTCGTTCCGCCGCCGATGCGATTGGCTTACGAAAAGCTGCCCAACGGCGTCGAATTGGTCAACGACTGCTACAATGCGAATCCGTCGTCTGTGGCCGCGGCACTCGCGACCATGGCCGAGACGGCAGGTGACCGCAGAATCATCGTGTTGGGCGATATGCTCGAACTGGGTGCGGATGCCGCCGAGCTGCACCGGCAGGCGGGGCACGCGGCGGCGCTCTTGGCTCCGGTCTTGCTCTGCACGCTCGGCGAATTTGCCGACGATGTTGCGGCCGGAGCGCGTGAGGGCGGCATGGAAGAAGGTGTTCTGGTCGCGTCTTCGCACGACGAAGCGGCGGCGGCCGTGGCCGACGTTTGGCGAAACGGAGACGGTGTACTCGTCAAGGGTTCGCGCGGCGTTTCGATGGAGAGAGTGGTGGAATCGTTGAGAGGACTGGCGACAAAGTGATTTATCATCTGCTCCTACCGCTGGCCGAGCACTACACGATCTTCAACGTAGTCCGATACACCACCTTCCGCGGTGTGCTCGCCGCGATTCTCGCACTACTCGTTGCCTTCGCGTTCGGGCCGCGTCTCCTAAGAGTGCTTCGTGCCGGGCAATACGGCCAGCCGGTCAGCGAATACGCTCCCGAGGGACACGCCGCCAAGGAAGGTACGCCGACGATGGGCGGTGTGCTGATCCTGGCGTCGTCGCTGTTTGCCATCTTGTTGCTGAGCGACCTGTCGAACACCTACGTGCTACTGACGATCTCGGTGCTGACGGGGTACGGAGCGCTCGGCGCGATCGACGATTATCGAAAAGTGCGCCAGGGCAAGAACGCCGGCGTCAGCGCTCGCGCAAAGATCGTCTGGCAGGTCCTGATAGCAACGGTCGCCGTCGTGCTTCTGTACTTATCGCCCGGGTTCGAGCCGACGTTGTCAGTCCCGTTCTTCAAGAATCTTCACCCGGATCTCGGCTGGTTCTACATCCCCTTCGCCGTGACCGTGATCGTGGGTACGTCAAACGCCGTAAATCTTACCGACGGTCTCGATGGATTGGCGATCGGCCCGATCATGACGACGATGGCCACGTTCGGCATTCTCACATATGTCGCCGGGCACGCGAAGCTGGCATCGTATCTGTTCATCACACCGGTCCCCGGTGCGAGTGAGCTGGCGATCGTATGTGCTGCCATGTCCACGGCCTCGCTGGGATTCCTATGGTTCAATACCTATCCGGCGCAGATGTTCATGGGGGACGTAGGCTCGCTGGCACTCGGCGGCGGACTCGGGATGATCGCGGTCATCTCGAAGAACGAACTGCTGTTGTTCATCGCCGGCGGTGTGTTCGTTGTCGAGACCTTGTCGGTCATCATCCAGCTGGCGTCGATCAAGCTTCGCGGTAAGCGCGTGTTTCGCATGGCGCCCATCCATCATCACTTCGAACTACTCGGCTGGCCCGAGCCACTGATCATCGTACGGTTCTGGATCATCTCCGTGCTTTGTGCGCTGGCAACTTTGGCAACGCTCAGGCTGCGGTGAGGTGGCTGCGCGCGTAGACGCAACGGGCAGCGTGCTCGTCGTCGGACTCGGCGGTAGCGGTCGTGCGGCCATCGATCTGGTCGACCGACTCGGAGGACGCACGTTGGCGGCCGACGATCGTGCCGGTGCGGCCGCGTCGGATCTACCCTCTTCCTGTACGGTTGTGTCCGTAGACGAAGCCGGTCGAAGGTTGCGGGAGGTAGACGGCGTCGTTACCAGTCCCGGCATCGCGAAAGACCATCCATTGTTACGCGCGGCGGTCGCGGCGGATCTCGCGATCCTCGGCGAGCCCGCCTTCGCGGCCCAGTACATTGCTGCGCCCTTGCTCGCCGTTACCGGCACCAACGGCAAGAGCACGACGGTCTCCCTGCTCGGCCAGATTCTCAGCGCGGCCGGATTGCACTGCTTCGTCGGCGGCAATCTCGGTCGGCCTCTGTGCGAGGCGGCCGGACACAAGTGGGACGCCGTTGTGGTGGAGATCTCGAGTTTTCAGCTCGAATGGCCCGGTGAACTGCATCCTACGATCGCCGCGATTCTCAATCTCTCTGCCGATCATCTCGATCGCCACGGGACGATGGAGAGCTACGCTCGCACCAAGTTGGCCCTGCTCGCTCGGATGACCCGCGACGATTGGGTCGTATTCGCCCGCGACGATCACTGGTGGGAAGACCTCGTCGACGATTCGATGCGTGCGCGCGTCACAACGTTCGGCTGCGGCGTCGCCGATCCGTCGGTTCGGGGGCTCAGCGCAGTCGTCGCCGATCGCCGGCTTCGCGGTGAGGACGGTTGGGAAGTCGTTCTCGAGTCCGGGTGGCCTTCCAACCCCTTCGATTGGGACAACGTCGCGGCGGCGGCAGAGATGGCTCGGCGATTCGGTGTTTCTGCGGCTGCGATCCGTGAGGGCGTAGCGGCTTTCGAGCCGCTGGCGCACCGGCTATCGCTGGTCGCGAGCCACGATGGCGTCGAGTATTGGAACGATTCCAAGGCCACCAATGTGGGTGCAGCCCTTCGCAGCCTTGAAGCCTTCGACAAGCCTGTCATTCTGTTGGCTGGCGGCGTAGCCAAGGGTGCTCAGTTCGGTGCCTTGGCGAGCGCAAAAAGTGTAAAACGAGTCATCGCTTACGGGGAAGCCGGGCCGCAGATCGCGCAAGTATTTGATCCCGACGCGGGCTCCGCGACGGCGCGGACGGCGCCGACGCAGGCAACGGTCAAGCCCACACTGCGCGCGGCGTTCGAAGATGCCGTGCATGCTAGCGAGGTCGGCGATGTCGTGTTGCTCGCTCCTGCGTGTGCGAGTTTCGACGAGTTTTCGGGTTACGCCGAACGCGGAAGGGCTTTCGTGGCGATGGTCGAAGGGCTGGCGGGCTGAACAGACCAGGCGCCAGGTAAGGCGTACGATGGTACGGCTTACGATGGTAGGCGGACGATCGAGTGGCGGCCAAGCGTAAACAACAGCGACAAAAACTCCGAGTACGGTCTTCGGACAAGCCCGATCCGTGGCTAGTCGCGCTCACCGGCCTTTTTCTGATCATGGGTTTGCTGCTGGTCTTCGATACGACGTACTGGCTCTCTGAGAAGTATTTCGACGACGGCTACCAGATGATCATGAAGCACGTCGTTTCGGTCGTGCTCGGACTGATCGGCATGTTCGTGCTGTCGCGTTGCCGCTCCGACCTCCTCGAGCGCTACGCTCAGCCGTTGTTCATCGCGGCAGCCGTCATGTTGTTGCTGCCGTTGATTCCCGGGCTGGGTACCTGCACGAAAGGTGCCTGTCGTTGGGTCGATCTGGGGCCGGTCAATTTCCAACCGGCCGAGTTCGCCAAAGTGGCCTTCGTGATCTACGTCGCCGCAGCGTTGACGCGCAAGGCGGGGCAGCTCAAAGATTGGCGTTACGGTATCGGCCCGACCGTATTAGTGATCCTGCTGCTCGTGTTGCTGCTCATGAAGCAGCCCGATTTTGGAACCGCCGTGTTGATCGGAGCACTAGGTATCGCGTTGATGTTCCTCGCAGGGGTTCCCACCTGGCAACTTGGGCTGCTCGGCGGATTGGGCGTCGGCGCAATCGTCACCGCCGTGGCGATCGAGCCCTATCGTATGCGCCGATTCCTGTGCTTCCTCGATCCTAGCGAAGACCCGGCGGGGGCTTGTTATCAGCTCATTCAGTCCTACCGCACCTTTGGCTCGGGCGGCATAACGGGAATTGGTGTCGGTGCATCGCGGCAGAAGGCCGGTTGGTTGCCGGAGGCGCACACGGACTTCGTGTTTGCAGTCATCGGCGAAGAAGCCGGACTCTTCGGCGCCGTCGTTATCGTCATACTGTTCGGCTTGTTGGCCTACCGCGGATTCCGTATCGCTAATCGTCATCCCGAGGCCTTCGGACAGTTGCTGGCGGCGGGTGTCACGCTCGCCATCGCGCTGCAGGCGCTGATCAATATGGGCGTCGTCGTCGGGATGTTGCCGACGAAAGGATTGGCCTTGCCGTTCTTGAGCTACGGCGGATCCTCGATGTTGGTCTCGCTCGCACTCATCGGAATTCTCATGTCGCTCTCACGCGAGCTGCGAGAGCGGTGAAGCTCGCTGTTGCCGGCGGAGGTACCGGTGGGCATCTGTTCCCCGGACTGGCCGTTGCCGATCTGGCGCGCGAGCGCGGCGTTGCGCGCGATGTCGTCTTTTTCGGTGCGCAGCGTGGCATCGAATCCCGAATCGTTCCCGCGCGTGGCTACGAACTCGTTGCACAGCCGCTCGAGGGGATGCGCGGTCGTAGCCCGCTGGCGGCGGCGCGCGCACTGTCGATTCTGGCCGGCGCGGTCGGCAGCGCGCGCCGTGAGCTGCGTCGACGCGAGATCGACGTCGTGCTCGGCTTGGGCGGATACGCATCCGCTTCGGCCGTGGTTGCCGCCAAGCTCGCGGGCGTTCCCGTTGTTTTGATGGAGCAGAACCGCGAGCCGGGCATGTCCAACCGCGTTCTCTCGCGCTTCGCGACGCACGTCTGCACCAGTTTCGAAGATACGGCCCGGCATCTGCCAAAGGGCCGTGCGCGACTTACCGGCAACCCGGTCCGCATGGAACTCGACGGGCTCGAGCGCACCCGCCCCGCCGCGGGATTGCTCGTGTTCGGCGGCAGCGGTGGCGCGCGTACGATGAATCGTGCGGTAGCGCAGGCGCTGGTTCGCTTGGGCGCTGAGCGCGCACTACCTCCCGTCGTTCATCAAACGGGGACGTTGAGCTACGACGAGACCTGCGCGTGCTACGCGCAGGCCCGGCTCGACGTCGACGTCTGCGTGTTCATCGATGATATGGCCGAGGCGTATCGCAACGCGCGCTTGGCGATCTGCAGATCGGGGGCGACTACCGTTGCCGAACTCGAAGCCACTGCGACGCCTTCCTTGCTGATCCCCTTCCCTCAGGCCGCGGGAGACCATCAAACCGCCAATGCGCGCGCGCTCGAAGAAGCCGGCGCGGCGGTGCTGGTGGCCGATGACGAGAGCACCGCGACCCGGGTGTACGAAACGGTACGTCGGTTGCTCGACCAACCTGAATCGTTAGACTCGATGGGCGCCAAGGCCTCAGCCCTGTACCGGCCTGGTGCGGCGGCGGCCGTGTTGGACGTGCTCCAGCAGGCAGCCCCACCATCATGAGCATCGGATCGGAACTCGACGTTTCACCTCTTTGGGAGGGTATTGACCTACCCCACGGGGCACCCGCGCCCGCGAGGGCGCTCGGCCGCATCCATTTCGTAGGCATCGGCGGCATCGGTATGAGCGGGATCGCTGAAGTGCTGATCACGCTCGGTTATCGCGTATCCGGTTCCGATCTCGGCGAGAGTGAAATCACGCATCGTCTCGCGGGGCTGGGCGCGGACGTCGCGCGTGGCCACAGCGAAGAATCCATCGACAGCGACGTCGACGTGGTCGTTGTGTCGTCCGCGGTGGACGATGCCAACCCAGAGGTTCGTGCCGCGCGGCGTATGCGCATCCCGGTGATTCCGAGAGCGGAGATGCTGGCCGAGCTCATGCGTGTGAAGTGCGGTATCGCCGTCGCCGGTGCGCACGGCAAGACCACGACGACTTCGCTGGTCGCGGCAACTCTGGCGGGCGGCGGCGTCGATCCGACGGTCGTGATCGGCGGTCGCTTGAAGTCTCTGGGCGGGACCAATGCTCGGTTGGGAACGTCGCGATACATGGTCGCCGAGGCCGACGAGAGCGACGGTAGTTTTCTGCTTCTGCGGCCGACGATCTCGGTCGTCACCAATATCGATCGCGAGCACATGAACTATTACGGCACGATGGAGCGCCTCGTGGACGCCTACATCGAGTTCATCAATGCGACGCCGTTCTTCGGGCGCGCCATCCTCTGCGGTGACGATGAACACATCACGGCCTTGCTGGGTCGCGTGAAGAAACGCTATCTGACCTACGGCACGTCGCTCGATCACGATTTCTGCGCGGCCGACATTCGCTATGAGGGACTGGCGACGACGTTCGAGGTGCTGGTGCGCGGAGTCGCTGTGGGTCGTGCCCGCGTCGCGATGCCTGGTACGCATTCCGTACTCAACGCGTTGGCAGCCATCGCTGTGGCGGCCGAGTTCGGAATTCCCTTCGAGCGAAGCGTCGCCGCACTCTCTGAGTTCGAGGGCATCATGCGCCGATTCGAGCACAAAGGTGACGCCGGCGGCGTCACCGTGATCGACGACTACGGCCATCACCCTACCGAGATCAAGGCGACCCTTTCGGCTGCGCGCAACGCCTTCGATCGTCGGATCGTTGCGGTATTTCAGCCCCATCGTTACTCGCGCACCGAAGATCTGTTCGCGGAGTTCTCTCGTGCGTTCGAGGATGCCGACTTCGTCGTAGTCACCGACATCTATGCAGCCGGTGAGGACGCGATCGACGGAATATCCGGCGAACAGTTGGCCGAGGCCGTCGCCCGGCAGCACAAGGGCAACGCAGTCTATGCGGCCTCCGGCGAGACACTCGCCCAAGCCGTACTCGAACACCTCAACGAGGGTGATGTCGTCATCACCTTGGGGGCGGGTGATATCACGCGCTTGGGCCCCAAACTCCTCGATCGGCTTGTCGGCTGACGCGCATACCGAGTTCCTTCGAATCGTCGCACCGGTGGCCGGTGCGGGTCTGCGCGCCGACGAATCCCTGCGGCGATATGCTTCCTTTCGGATTGGTGGACCGGCCGATCTCCTGCTCATTCCTCCGTCGGTCGAAGCCATTTCCTTGGCTTTCTCGACGGCCGTTCAGCTGGGTATTCCCGTTACGCGCCTTGGCGGCGGAACGAATCTGCTGATTTCGGATGCCGGAGTTCGCGGACTGGTCGTGCGCCTCGGACGTGCGTTCGACTACCGTGAGTGGGGCGAATCGCAGTCCGACGAACCTGCAAAAGCTGGAAAGGTCACCGTCCGCACCGGTGCGGCGAGTAGTCTCGGACGCTTCGTGTCAGAAGCCGTCGAACTGGGTTGGGGCGGGATCGAATTCGCTGCCGGGATACCGGGAACCGTAGGCGGTGGTGCGTTAATGAATGCCGGTGCGTTCGGCGGTGAGCTAAGTTCTACGATCATAGGCGCCGAAGGTGTGACGATGACGGGCGATGTCGTTCGGTTGGATCGTTCACAGTTGGATTTCTCTTACCGGCGCCTGGAACTGGACGTCGATGTCATGATAACCTCGGTCTCGTTCAGCTTGCGGCGCGCCTCAGTAGAGAGGTTGAAGGGAGTTGTGGAGTCGGTCCAGGCGAAGCGCAAGCGCAAGCAGCCGTCGGGTTATCCGAACGCGGGCTCCATCTTTAAGAACCCTTCCGGGAACTACGCCGGCAAGCTGATCGAACAGGCCGGTTTGCGCGGTACTGTTGTAGGTAACGCTCGGATCTCGCCCGATCACGGTAATTTCATCGTGAATCTGGGGGGGGCGAAGGCGGCTGACGTACGTGCGCTCATGCATTTGGTGCAAGAGGGCGTTTGGCAGAAGTGTGGCATTTGGTTGGAGCCGGAAGTGAAGTTGGTGGGGGAGTGGAATGAGGCTTCGGCCGTTCCTTCGTAAGCTGAAGAGCGACATTTCGGGCTGGGGGCGCATCTTGCTCGGCGTCGGCGCCGTATCGCTCGTGGCCGCGGCTGCCGGCTACGGTTCGTTCGCCCACGCGCTCCCGCGCGTCGTCGATCATCCTTACTTCAAATTGAAGACCGTCCGCGTGGCCTGCGACACCGATAGCGCGACCGCCGAATCGCTCGCTGCACGCGCCGGTCTGTATGCGGGCACGAGCCTGTGGAACGTTGACGCCGAGCGTGCGACCGCCGAGCTCGAATCGGCCGACTGGGTTCGTTCTGCGCGAGTTTCCAGGCGATTTCCCGACCGAGTGAGCGTCAACGTGAAGCGCCGGGTGGCCGTGGCGGCGACGATGTCGGACTCCGGCCCGTATCTGATCGACGGTTCCGGCGTCGTGTACCGAGAAGAAGGTGCGCTGCGCTATCCAGATCTTCCCTACATCACCGGATGGAACGAGCTTGGTTCTCGCAGCGCGCAGATCACGACGCTTTACAACGCGCTCGGCGTACTCGCGGCGCTGAGCGACGAAGGCGTTCGCGTCTCGGAGCTGCACATCGACCATGATCGCAATTTTTGGCTCTATCCCGATTCGTGGACGGTGGCCGTAAAGCTCGGCGACGCCGCAGAAAGCAAACTCCAGGCTAAAACGCTGCGGATGACGCTCGAACGGTTGCCAGAGGCGCCGGGCGTGGTCGAAGAGATCGACCTTTCCTTTCCTGATCGCGCGATTCTCAGGACCGCGAAAGGCGGCCGCGATCGCGTGCTCTCGATGTTGGCAAGCCGTGAGGCAGAGACGCGCGCCAGAGGCTTGAACGACCGTGGCTAAGAAGAACTCAATCCTGGCCGGGTTGGATATCGGCACTCAAAAGGTCGCGATGGTGATCGCCGAGCACACCGACGCGGGCCTGGAGATTCTCGGTGTCGGCAGCAGCGTCTCTCGCGGCATCAAGAAAGGCCGGCTGAGCGACGTCGAGAAGACGACGCAAGATATCAGCGTCGCCCTGAGCGAAGCCGAGCTCATGGCCGGCTGCCAGATCCATCAAGTCACCGTGTCCGTGTCCGGCAACCATCTGCGCGGCAGCAATAGCCACGGCGTGGTCGCAATCGATAACGGCGAGGTTTCGCCCGGTGCGGCGCGACGTGTGATCGAGGCTGCGCAGGCCGTGCCGTTGCCGGCTGAGCAATGCATTCTTCATCTCCTTTGCCGCGAATACATCGTCGATGGGCAAAGCGGGATCATGGATCCCGTGGGCATGAGCGGTGTACGGCTCGAGGCCAACCTGCACGTCATTTCATCGTGCGAGTCAGCCCTGGGGAACATCAAAAAGTGTTGCAATAAGGCGGGACTGAGCGTCGCCGGGCTGATCGCCTCGCCGCTGGCGTCGGGAGAAGCCATCCTCGATCAAGAGGAAAAGGACCTCGGTGTGGCGGTCGTCGATTTCGGCGCGGGCACGGTCGATATTTCCGTCTACCACGCTGGTAGCGTGGTCCACAGCGGCGTGTTGACGGTCGCCGGGCTGCACGTGACGCGCGATCTCTCTCAGTGCCTCGAAACGTCGATGCGTGAGGCGGAAGCGATCAAGTTGCATGACGGTGCCGCCGACGTGGCGGACGTAGATGGCTCGACGCCGGTAGAGGTTACCGGAATCGGCGGCCGGGAGCCGCGCGTGGTCAGTCGGCGCTTGGTGGCCGAGATCATCCAACCGCGTATCGAGGAAATCTTTGAAATGGTGCTCGAGAGTGTCGGACGCAGCGGCTACGCCGAAATGCTGACCTCGGGCGTCGTATTGACCGGGGGCGCGGCGATGATGCCCGGCATCGTGTCCGTCGCGTCGCAGGTAATGGGAATGCCGGTTCGTCTGGGCGAGCCGACGGGGGTGGTCGGTCTGACCGACGAAATCGACGACCCGTCGTGGTCGACCGCCGTCGGATTGGCCAAGGGACTGCGTTCCAGCGATCTCAGTCACGGCGCGCTCAAGGGGCTGACACCAAGATTGATGCCCGACTGGCTCTGGCGAAGATGGAAGGAATACTTCTGACCTGGTATCGTGTGATGTCGTTGTTGTTGTGGAGGTAGAGGAATGATCGAACTGGTTGGCGCGAGCGATAGTACCGCGCGAATCGTAGTGATCGGCGTCGGCGGTGGGGGCGGAAACGCAATCAACACCATGATCCGCGCCGGTCTAGGCGGCGTGGACTTCGTGATCGCCAACACTGATGCCCAGGCGTTGGGTGTCAACGAAGCGCCGATCAAGATTCAATTGGGCGTTGAGCTCACCAAAGGGCTCGGCGCAGGCGCGAATCCCGAAATTGGCCGCAAGGCCGCCCTCGAGCAAGAGGAACTCTTGCGCGAGGAACTGGTCAACGCCGACATGGTGTTCGTCACCGCAGGTATGGGCGGCGGTACCGGTACCGGCGCAGCGCCCGTCGTCGCGCGTATCGCGAAAGACCTGGGCGCGTTGACGGTCGGCGTCGTGACGAAGCCCTTCATATTCGAGGGCAGCAAGCGTCAGCGTCAGGCAAGCGACGGTATCCGAGAGCTGCGCGCAGCCGTCGATACCCTCATCGCGATTCCTAATCAGCGACTGATCGAGATTTCCGGCCGTTCGACGACGGCCATGGAAGCGTTCTCGGAAGCCGATGACGTATTGCTCCAAGCCGTGCGAGGCATCTCGCAGATCATTACTGAGCCGGGTCTGATCAACGTCGACTTTGCTGACGTACGTACGATCATGGCCGAGATGGGCATGGCAATGATGGGCGCCGGCGTAGGTACGGGCGATACGCGTGCGGTTGACGCCGCGAACGCGGCCATCTCGAGCCCGTTACTAGAAGATGTTTCGATCGGCGGCGCGCACGGCGTGCTGGTCAACATCACCGCCAGCGAAGACTTCGGTATCCAAGAGATGAACGATGCCGTCGATCTGATTCAGACGCAGGCCCACGAGGATGCGAATATCATCGTCGGTCTCGTGCATGACGGCGGGCTTGAAGACGAAGTACGCGTTACCGTCATTGCGACTGGTGTTGGTGACGAAGCTACCGACGTTCCGGGTATGACGCGTCCGCGCGAAACACGCCCGGCTGCGGTCAGAGAAACGCCGGCTCGCGTGCTGCTCGACGATTCGCCCGATTCGCCGGTTGCCGATGAAGTTGCTGCGGCGAAGACCGCACGGCGTGGTGGACTTTCGGCTGCAGAAGAAGCGTCGCAGGAAGACTTCGCGTTCGAAGATGTGTTGGACGACGATCGCGAAGAGTCGATCGATATCCCTGCGTATCTGAGAAGGTGGCGCAACAGAGCGTCGCGTCTGCGAGGGAACTAAGCGCCCGCACTCGTCGCGGCGATCACTCATCGGCGACCGCGCAGCGCTGGAAACAGCCGCTGCGCGGTCGCCGCAAGCTTTACTAGCCCAGTGCTTCCTTGGTCGTTTTCACGATCGCGGCAGCAACCTTGTACGGATCGGCGTTTGAGGCCGGACGACGGTCTTCCAACCGGCCCTTCCAACCATCTTCAACCGTTGTGATCGGGATGCGGATCGATGCACCACGATCGGATACGCCGTAGCTGAACTTGTCGATCGACTGTGTCTCGTGCGCACCGGTCAGGCGGCGGTGGTTGTCCGCACCATAGACCGATATGTGACGTTTGATCTGCTTGGCGAAACCCTCGCAGATCGTGGTGAAAGTTTCTTCTTTCCCCGACTCGCGCATCGCGCCGTTGGAGAAGTTGGCGTGCATGCCGGATCCGTTCCAGTCGGTTTCGCCGAGAGGTTTCGGATGCCAGTTGATGCCGTAGCCGTGTTCCTCAGCGACGCGTTCGAGAATATAGCGGGCAAGCCACGTCTCGTCACCGGCGCGTGCGGCGCTTTTTGCGAACACCTGGAATTCCCACTGGCCGGCCGCTACTTCGCCGTTGATGCCTTCGACGTTGATACCTGCTTCGAGGCATTGGTCGAGGTGTTCCTCGATGACTTCACGACCGAACGCATTCGCGGCGCCGACCGAGCAGTAGTACGGGCCCTGCGGCGGAGGATAGCCTCCGAGTGGGAAGCCCGGAGGCAAGTTGGATTGCGTATCCCAAAGGAAATATTCCTGCTCGAAGCCGAACCAGAAATCCTCGTCGTCGTCTTCGATGGTGGCGCGACCGTTCGACTCGTGCGGCGTGCCGTCCGAATTGAGCACCTCGGTCATCACGAGGTACGCGTTTTTGCGGCCGGGGTCCGGGACTATCGCGACCGGCTTCAACAGGCAGTCGGATGCGTTGCCTTCGGCTTGCTCGGTCGAGCTGCCGTCGAAGTTCCACATCGGGCAGTCCTCGAGTTTGCCACTGAAATCGGACTCAACACGAGTCTTGCCGCGTAGGCTCTGAGTCGGCCGGGATCCGTCCAGCCAAATGTACTCAAGCTTTGTCTTCATCTGCTGATTCGCTCCTAAATATAGTTGGTGAGGACCTGGACGATGTTGCTCGTCGAGCTCCTTGACGCCCCAAGTCGGGCTTATGCCTCGCGGCGCTGGCTACATTTAAGCAACCCTGATGCCAGAGCAATCGGATGCGCGCTCGGCCGCGAATTCACTAGCAGTTGTTGCCGTGCACCGGATGATCTTGCCGTCGTCGGCCGCGATTCCGTGCCCAATTTGGGTGCAACGACTATTTTGTATGCAGCGAATCTCTCCGTACGACTCGTGTCCGATCCCAACTGGTGGGATAATGGTCTCGCGCTATGGCGAGCCAGCTGTAACACGCGCGCCGGGCCCCATTCTGATGAACCGATTCCCTGAACCACCTAAGGACGAGTATCCGATCCTGTACCTGGAGGATACGGACCGAGAGCTGCCCGAGCGCATCAATATCCGCACCCGCTACGCGTACTTCAAGACCATCGCACGCGGCGGCAAGTCCATCATTCAGTCTTGTAAGGATCTGCACCTCGCGCGCGTGATTTGCTACAAGTCCCTCAAGCCGGAGTTCAAGGACGATGTAGTAGAACAGAAGCGCTTCCTGCGTGAAGCGCGGGTGACGGCCTGCTTGCAGCATCCGAACATCGTGCCCACCTATGAACTAGGGCGCGATCCACGTGGCAACTACTACTTCACGATGAAACTCGTGCACGGCTACACGCTGCGTGAGATCTTCGACTACCGAGAGCGCTACGATCTGTCTCAGCTGATCGACGTCATCATCCAAGTGGCGCACGCACTCGAGTACGCACACAGCCACGGTGTGGCCCACCGTGACGTCAAGCCCGAGAACATCTTGGCAGGTCCGTTCGGCGAAGTGTTGTTACTCGATTGGGGGCTTGCGAAGGTTTGGGATCCCGAGGGTAAGTCCGCGCCCGAGGATCAGGAGTCGGCCACGACGAATACCACCGCAGTGGACTCGACGATCACGGGTCAGGGAAATCTCCAGGGAACCGCAACTTACATGTCGCCGGAGCAGGTACGAGGCGACTCCGATATTGATCATCGAACCGACATCTACACGCTCGGGGTCGTGCTTCACGAGCTCCTCTCAGGACAAATTCTCGTCAAGGGGGAAACCGTCGACAAGGCGCTCGAAGAAATTCTGGAATCCACTCCTGAGCCACCAAGCGCCGTGTCGTCTTTTGAGATCCCCAAGCGCCTCGAGGAACTCTGCATGGCCTGTCTCGACAAAGAGCCCGCAGGCCGAATTCAGACGGCGGGCGAATTGATTCGCGAGATCCATCAGGCGGGCTGGTAGTTTGCTGTGCCGCAGCGCGGTGGCGCAACCGAGAACCGGACGTCCGATCTAGATCTCAGCGTCCCAACGCGTCACTCGCTATCTGGCAACCAATCCTCAACACGTCGGCGCGTCGATCGCGCCGACGGCTGCTTTCAGAATGATCAGTGCGTCGGTAGCATCCGTTGCGCCGTCCCCGTCCGCATCGCAGAGCAATCGGCTGCAGTAGCCGATCCCAACGGCCGTCGTGAGCGCGATCAGCGCGTCGGTAGACGAGATCGAACCGTCGCGGTTCGCGTCGGCGCAGACCACCTCGCCCACGATGGTTAGAATCTGTCCTCGAATTTCGTTGTCGTCGATCCACGCGACCAGTGCGCGGTCGTCGGCGACGGCGAGCGCGGGAGCGATCGGCGGCCGCGATTGATCTCTAACGTCGAGTGGAACGGCCTTTCCCTCGTGCACGCCGGTTCCGGCGACCTGTTGTACCAACACGTCTGCGCTGTCGGTGACTACGTAACTGTCTGCCGTCGTGTGTGACCAGGCCACGACGAAGCCGCCGTCGCCTGACGGTGCCAGCGCGACGTCGGCTCCATCGGCGTCGTCGCCTCGCCGCTCACTGACCTGGAGAGAGTCTACGCTGCCGTCCGTCCGGCGTATTCGGGCGTACGTATTGAGCGGTGCCGGATAGACGTCGTAGCTGCGGTAACTGTCCGACCAAGCGACGACGAAGCCGTCGTCTACAAGATGCCTTACCTTCAAGCCGTACTGCCCGCCGGCAGAGAAAATGGGGTCCGGTGTGCTCCCATCGGGAGCAATCACGCGACCGCGCCCCTCGACGCGGGTGTATGGGTAGTACCCGCCCGCCGCTCCGGTTTCGTAGGTGTAGCCTGCGTTCCAGACGACGACGAAGCTACCGTCGCTACCGCCCGACGCGGCCATGGTTCGACGGACGTCCGTGGAGCCGCCGGCACTGGCGGTGATCAAACCGCCTTGCGCGATGGCATCTTCGTCGTAACGGACGGCGCGGATCTCGGACCCTGCCATCGTCGAGGCCCTCCACGCTACCAGGAAGCCGCCGTCGCCGGCGGTCGCAACCACAGCGTCGTCGCGAAGGCCGACGCTGCTACCGCCAATGACGAACTCGGTACCAGCCGTCGTCGCCGCTTCGTCGAAGCGCTGAGCGCGGATCTCGGTTTCATCGAAATAGCTGGTCCACGTGACGATAAAGCCTCCGTCGGAGAACTCAGCGACGGACGGAGATCTGGCGCCCTCGAAGTATTCGGTCCCGCTTGCGACGGTGAACCCGCAGCAAGCGCCGTCGTCGAGATCGACACCGACCCGCGCACCACGGACCGCGGTTGGTCCCTCGGCGCTGTCGTATTCGTCCCAGACGACGACGAAACCGTTACCGGTGGCGGCGACCTCGAGCGCGAAATCGTACTCGTAGCCGATATGTTCGATGTGGAATGACGGCGAGGTATCGAGAAGGTCCGCTGCGACGATGGGCGCGACCATCGTCGTCAATACACCAGCGGCAATCGAGAGAAGTGTCCGCACGCCGCCACTTTCACACACGGCGAGCCTTCAGGGCAATCCACCTGGGCAGGGTGTGCCCAGATCCGCGCCTTTTTCTATTGGGGCTGAGGCTCGATATAGTCCATCCCGATCTTGCACGAATCTCCCGAGAAGCTCCTATTTCGCCCCAACGCGACCGGCAACGTGTCGGTTTGCCTCGCCTATCCAAACACCTACCGGGTTGCCATGGCGAACCTGGGCTTCCAGGCCGTCTATCGAATTCTGGCCACCCAGCCGGGTATGCTTTGCGAGCGCGCCTTTCTCGGCGATGCGGATCCCGACCCACGTGACGCGGGCGGACTGCGTAGTTTCGAGGGCGAGCGCGGCATCGCTGAGTTTGACGTCATCGCGTTCTCGCTTTCGTTTGAAAGCGACTATCCCAACATCATTCGCATGCTCGATCAGGCCGGGATTCCTGCCCGCGCCGAAGATCGAGCGCGTTCGGGACGTTCGTGGCCGTTGCTCATTGCGGGTGGCCCGGCCACTTTTCTGAACCCGGAACCCGTCGCGCCATTCTTCGATGCCTTCTTGATCGGTGAGGGAGAAGAGATGATCCCGGAGGCCTTTGCCGGCATCGGGCCTGGTGGTCCGGCCGGTCGAGAGGACATTCTTGCCGCTATCGCGGCCACTGAAGGCGCCTATCTACCCGGACAGTTCGAGCCGCGCTACGAAGACGGCGATCTGGTCGCATTCGAGCGCAACGACGGCGCGCCTAGTTACGGCCA
Source organism: Deltaproteobacteria bacterium (assembly GCA_029262375.1). Classification (GTDB taxonomy): domain Bacteria; phylum Desulfobacterota; class Binatia; order UBA1149; family SPBQ01; genus JAJCZM01. The sequence continues at coordinate 143,297 of JAJCZM010000044.1, read as the reverse complement.
CGTCCGGCGGCGCTACGTGGCCGACCTGGACACTGCCGCAGTACACACGAACGTCATCGCACCGGACTCGGTATTCGGTGACTACTATCTCGTCGAGGCCAGTCGCGGCTGTGAATGGGGTTGTCGGTTTTGTGCTGCCGGCTTCATGTACCGACCGGTCCGCCATCGCAGCGCCGAGTCGGTTACCGCCGACGCTCTTGCAGGCTTGCAGCACTCGAAGACAATCGGCCTCGTCGGCGCCGAGATGGCCAGCCACCCGGGGATCGCATCAACGTGCGAGCGCGTTGCTGGTGAGGGCGGGCGCGTTTCGCCCTCATCGCTGAAGGCAGATGTCGTGTCGCCGCGATTGGCGCGCGCGCTGGGCACGAGTGGTACACAATCGGTCACCATCGCCCCCGAAGCGGGTTCTGAGCGCATGCGCCGCGTGATCAACAAGAATCTGAATGAAGCGGAGATCCTTCGCGCGACCGATCTCATGGTCGGCGACGGAGTCGAGTCGCTCAAGCTATATTTCATGTGTGCGCTGCCCACCGAGACCGATGACGATCTCGAGGGCATCTTCGATTTGACCGTCAAGATCCGTGAGCTGGTCGTGGGCCACGGTCGCAAGCGCGGTAGGGTGGGGCGGATTAAAGTTTCGGCCAATCCGTTCGTTCCAAAGCCATGGACGCCGTTCCAGTGGGACGCAATGGTGCCCGTCAGTGACGCGCAGAAGCGACTCGCACGATTGCGCAAGTTGATAGGGCGGTTGCCGAACACACAATTCGAGAGCGAATCGCCGCGCGAGGCTTACCTACAAACGCTTCTGTCGCGTGGTGATCGACGCGTCGCGGCGATCGTCGAGGCGCTTGCTCGCGACGAACGCGGCTGGTGGCAAGTGCTTCAGTCTGCACGCCGTGGTGAACTGGCGGGTGTCGACGTCGATCCCGACCGCTTCGTAACTCGCGAGTACGATCAAAACGCATTGTTCCCGTGGGATTTCGTCGATCATCACATCGAGAAGTCGTACCTTTGGCTGGAGCGCCGTCGCGCGCTAAGTGAGCGTGAGACCGAGCCCTGCGACGTCGCCACGTGTCACACCTGCGGTGCCTGTTGAGCGGAGGAAGTTCAGATCATGAGAAGAATGAAACAGGTGAAGGACGCGAGGGACGCGCCCTATCGAGTATCGTGCGACAGCCTTGTGCTCTTTCCGCCTTACGTTCGTGGGGAACGGCCCATCTTCGCCAAGAACAGCGATCGTCCTGATCATGAAAGTCAGCCGTTGGTGCAGGTTCCTTCGGCGAATCATGCGGCGGGCGACCGACTGCGCTGCACCTACATCGAGATCGATCAGGTCGAGCAGTCGTATGGTTTTCTCGGATCCAGACCGCACTGGTTGTGGGGCTGCGAACACGGCGTGAATGAACATGGTGTGGCCATCGGCAACCACACGATCTACACGCGCGATCCGGTGCCGAGCACCGGTCTACTCGGGATGGACCTCGTACGGCTCGGTCTCGAGCGTGGTGCGACCGCGGAAGCTGCGGCCGAGGTAATCATCGACTTGATCGAAGAGCACGGTCAGGGCGGTTCCGGCTACGACGCGGTCGACTGGCCGTACAACAATTCCTTTCTGCTGGCGGACGGGACGAGTGGGTTCCTGCTCGAGGCTTCGGGGCGCAATTGGGCCCTTCGGCGTTTTACGGATCGTGCGAGTGCATCGAACCACACGACGATCGGTACCGAATGGGATCGCATATCCGACAACTGTGAAGCGCACGCGCGCGAGCAGGGCTGGTGGCAGCACGAGGGCGAGCGGTTCGATTTCGCGGCTGCTTACCGCGACGCGACCACGATCCCGCCTTTCGTTTCGTCCGGCCGTTATCGCTCCACCTGTGACTTCGCGCCCGAAGGGAAGCCCGCCGATATCGCGGCCGTCAAGGCGTTGCTGCGCGATCACTATGGAGAGGACCAGATCTACCGTCCGGGCGTCGATCCGAGCACGGAGGAGTATTTCAGCGTGTGCATGCACGCCGGCGAAATCGGCCAGACGACCGCATCGATGATCGTGGAACTCGGAGCCGATGAGGACGAGCTGACGACCTGCTGGATCGCGCTGGGCAACCCGTGCATGTCGGTATATCTGCCGGTATTCCCCGAGGCCGACATCCCGCAGGCTCTTCTCACCGGCGAGAAGGAGCCGTCGCCGGACTCGGCGTGGTTTCGCTTCAAGCGACTATCGGAGTTGGTCGCGAAGGACGGCGCCAAGAACGCGCAGCTCGTGTTCGACCATTGGGCGGCCTACGAGCAGCAACTCGACGCGGTCACTGCAGAGATCGCAGCCGCGGTTGAGATGGGCGATCTCGAGGCGGGCTGCGAGGACCGCACCGAACTGCTCGAAGAGTTCATGAACGAGGCATGGATCGCCACTGCTGAACAACTCGATGAGCTCGAAGCCAAGCTTTCGTAGGCTATGACGGTTCGACGGCGGCCGCTGTTCCGGCCGATACTCATTTTTGTCTTGTCGGTCGCGATGTCATCGGTTGCCGTCGTAGGCGTCGGCGCTCGCGAGTTCGGTGGTGTTTCGTTCGCCGAGAACGCACGCGTTGGCGATGCCGAGCTGCCACTGCGTGGCGTCGGCCGTGTCTACTACCTCAGATTTTTTGAGGTCTATGTCGGCGGGCTCTATCTGCCCAAGCGTGTTGCGCCGCGTGATGTCCTTACGGATGTTCCCAAGCGACTTGAGCTACACTACACGCGCGCAATAACGGCTGCGCAGTTCATCGAGGCTGCGGAAGAGTTCCTGCAGCGCAACCTATCGGCCGAGCGACGCGCCACCGTGCAAGCGCGCATCGATCGACTACACCGTGCATACGAGGACGTTGACGCAGGCGACTTCTATGCACTGACCTACACTCCGGGAGTCGGTACGGAGTTGGCGCTCAACGGCGAATCCTTGATCACCGTAGAAGGCAACGATTTCGCGTCTGCGTATCTCAGTATCTGGCTCGGCGAGCGCGCGCTGAGTGCGAAATTTCGCGACGCGGTTGTCGGTCGCTAGCGGCCGAACGACGCAGGCCACGCGAGCGCATCGAGTCCGGCCGTTTGCCAAGCGAACAGCACTGCTCCCACGACGGCAAGCACGGTCGTGAAGTCCGGCGATGCGCGTAGTATCGAAACGGCTTGAGCTACGATCATGAGCGATCCGGCCGCGACGGTGAACAGATCCGCGCGCACGATCCACCACATGATATCTGATGGGCTGCGTAGGTAGACGAGGGTGAGCGGTAGCCAGGCCGCGGACGGGAACAGAACGAGCGCGTATGCCCAGACGAGCAACTTCGAATTCGCAGCGTTGCCGACGGGCGCGAACAAGAACGCGTACGTGAATGCGAAGAAGCCGGCGGCCGCACCGAACATGCTTACGGTGTAGATCGTACGCATCGATTCGGGGACGCCGCCCCACAGCGCGGTGCGCATCTCCGGGCTCGATGCGAAGACCAGCGTGTAGCTCAGTAGTACGAGTGGGCCTCCGATAGCGATGAGAGTGGCCAGTCGTCGGGCTTCGGGTGCAGCGAACTCAAGCATGTTTGGTATTCTCCGTTACGAAGCGATCGACGTCGTGCCAAAGCGCGTCGAGCCATTCGCGTTGTGTCGATTGGTCTGATGGTTCGGGCGGGCGCCCGACACTGCGGAACTCCAACGCGACGTGGGCCCCGATCAGTGCGCCGCTCACAAGATCTCGTGCGGTCTGAGCGACTTCAAATCCGTAGTGATTGCCGACCCAGATCTGTGCATCAGGCATATGCTGGATCAGCGCCAGTGTTCCTGCAGGTCGCGGCGGAAGCACCGATCGGTAGCTGCGTGCGCGACGCTCGAGTGATGCATTGCCGGCCGATTGCGCCGACGCGATGATGCGCGCGCGTCGAGACTCGGAGAATCGGGTTCCCTCCGGATAGATGAGAACGCCTTGGCCTGGTCCGGCACCGTCGCCCAAGTGGGCGACGCGATCGAGCTCAGACGCCGAATCGTCGGCATCGCGGTCGACAAAGTGGTTTGGAATCCGATGACCGACCACGTCGAGACACGGGTCCCAAAGAAGCTCGCGTTTTAGTACGTAGCGCAGGCGCAACGCGTAAGGTTTCGAGAGATAACAAGCGGCAAGAATCGTGTCGGCCAAGCTCGCGTGTCTCATGAGCAACAGAATAGGCTTGTCGCGTGGCACCTCATCGAGTTTCGCATCGACCGTGATCGAGAAGATACGGAACGCCGCCGTGCGCAGCGCGGACGCCCAAGCCCACTGCAGTCGATAGTTCGCCCGCGCGTAGCGATCCGCTTCGCGCAAAGGACCTGCACGTGCGACGAACAGCATCATGGCTACCGCGAGACCCAACAGTTCGCAGGTCAGGTAGGTGATGGTGAAGAGGAGAAATCGCGTCAGGGCAAAGCGCGTGCTCCGTGCGAGATCGACGATGACCGCAATCGGTAGGCTCAACGGTAGCGTCACGGTGAGGACGCACCATGCGAAGACGAATCCCGGGATGGTTATTGCACGTCGTAGCCACATGACACGGTCTCCGTCGACTCAGTCGGTGCGCGCGCTCAGGTCGCGTTCTTCACGTTTGCGACCATAGCCCAGTGTATTCGCGATCGCGTCGTGTACGGAAGGGGAATGAAAGACAAAATTGCTCTCTTCCAATCGCGTCGGCACGACGCGGGTACTCGCCAGCAACAATGCGTCTGCGAGCTCTCCCATGACCAGGCGAGCCGCGGTCGCGGGGAGTGGCAAGAAAGCCGGGCGCCCGAGCGTACCTGCTACGGATTTCGTGAACTCCGCATTGGTGCATGTATTCGGGGCTACCGCGTTGACGGGACCCACCAGCGCTTCGGTTCGTATGCAGTGCAGGACGATTGCGAGCAGATCGTCGAGCGATATCCAGCTCATCCACTGTCTGCCGTGACCGATTCTGCCGCCGAGGCCGGCTCGAAATACCGGAAGCGACTGGCGAAGTGCGCCTCCGGAGGCAGATAGTACGACGCCGATGCGCAGGTTCACGACGCGAGTGCCCGCCGCAGAAGCAGGATCGGTTGCCGTTTCCCAGGCACGACAGACGTCCGCCAAGAAGCCCTCGCCGCCGTCGCTGTTTTCCGACAAACAGGCATCGCCGCGATCTCCGTACAGGCCGATCGCCGAAGCGCTGATCAATGTGCGAGGGGGTTTTGCCAGTTTGACCAGGCCGGCGACGAGTCGTTGCGTCCCATCGGCACGACTGTCGTGAATGGCCTTCTTTCTGGCGGCGGTCCACCGTCCTGCGGCGATACTCTCGCCCGCAAGATGGACGACCGCGTCGAGGCCCTCGAGTCGCTCATCGCTCGGGAGGTCGTCGTCGCTCGACCATGGGATCCAAGTGTTGCCGTGCCCCGGGTCGCGGCGGCAGATCTCGATGACCTCATGCCCACCCGTAGTAAGGAAGGCGGTGAGTGCCGCACCGACCATCCCGGTACTGCCGGTGATGGCTATGCGCAGTGGTGGGCCATGGTAGCGTGCGTGTACGTCGAGATCGTTGGCGGTCGTTTCGTGTCGATAGGTGAACATGCGATCGATCTCGTTGCCCACGAATCGTCCTGCCACCAGCTCACCGAGCTTTCCAAGTGGTAGCGCGTACTCGACCTGGTCTGTGAGCTCCGATGTGTTGTCGTCGCATGCGCTGAAGCGGTGCGTGTGGCGCCAGCCGGCGAACGGACCTTCTATTTGGACATCGGTGAACTCGTGTCCTTGCACCACGTGTTCGTGTTGTGCGATCCAGCGTCTGGAACCGAGCGGGGTTCGCATGCGGATTTCCGCTCTCATGCCTTCCACGACCTCCCGTTGCGGCCCGACCATCTCCGCGGTCGTCCACGGTGGGGACAAGCGGGCGAAGGCTCCGCGGCTGTCGTGCCAGTGCGCCAGCCGTTCCCGCGGGGCGTTGATTCGCGTCTTCTTCTCGAACTGTCGGATAGTCATGTTTAATTCTCTCGAGCGCTTTAACTTGTAAGAAAATAATATATCTTTCTAGTTAATACACCCTGTGTCGCCGAGACCTCTACGCTCGGTCAACGCGACGACCAGGATATTTCTTGAGAGGAAACCATGAACGATGTTCTCGAGGGTGAGATCAGCCGACACCGCATCGGCAGGAAGCTGCGGCAGCTCCGTATCCGCAAATCCTTGAGCTTGGCAGGGCTCGCAGCACACACCGGTCTCTCGGCCGCGCTCCTTTCGAAGCTGGAGACGGGGAAAATGGTTCCGACCATCCCGACGCTGACACGCATCGCGTTGGTGTTCGGCGTGGGGCTGGAGCACTTTTTCGCCGGCGACAGATCGGCGTGCGAAGTGGTGCATCGTGACGCACGAATCCGGCTACCGCTGGAGGCAAGCGAGCCGGCTGATACGGTGCGCTTCGAGTGCTTGGACTATCCGGCCAAGGACAAACTGCTCGACGCCTATCTCGCGGTCTTCGAGGGCGGCGTCGCCGCCGCCGGATTACCCGAGCATCAGCACGATGGCGTAGAGTTCCTCTACGTGATGAAGGGCGCCCTCGAACTGGTTCACGACGGAATTACGCATGAGCTCAAAGTCGGCGATTCGGCTTACTTCAAGGCTCGGATGCCTCACTCCTATCGCCGGTTGAGCAAGACCAACTGTGAGGTGGTGGTCGTCATCCGCGAATAATCGCGCGAGTCAGCGACCGGCAGGTCGAAATTAGTCCTACGGCAATTATCGCGGCCGAGAGTGTGACCGCGCAGGCAACCCAAAGCATACTATGACGGTGCCGGATCCAAGCATTATCGACTTTTACTTCAGCCTACGCAGTCCGTACGCCTGGCTGGCGTGTCATCGTATTGAGGCGGCGTTGGTGGGATTGCCCGTAACCCTGCGCTGGCTCCACGGCTATCCAAAAGATCTCGAGAACCATCCGATGGGGCCGGGCGTCAACAACAAGCGACTTGGCTATACCCTCGTCGACGTGTCGCGCTTCGCGAAGGAATACGAGCTGCCGTTCGCGCTGCCGCCTCGTGTCGACGTGGATTGGGCCTTCGTCGACGCCGCATTCTGGTACGCGAATGCGCACGGCGTCGGACCGGGGTTTGCGCGACTGGCATCGATGGCACGGTTCGGCCTCGGTGAAGATCTCGAAGACGAGACGACGTTGCGTCGGATCGCTACGGAGCTTGGTCTGGACGGCGACGGGATGCTCGCCGCTGCGGCCCTGCGCACCCCTGACGAGGTCGGGGGGACCCCGAACGATCCGGAGTCAGGAGAAAAGGTTTTCGGCGTGCCGACGTTCGTATACGCCGGCGAGCTCTTCTGGGGCAACGACCGGATCGACTGGCTCACACGTGCGATCAAAGCACGCACGAATGCCTAGCCGGCTTCACATTGCGTTGGATGGGCGGTGCGATCGTCGGCAACGACCGGACAGTTTGACGGATCTACTGGGCGGTTAACTCGTTCTCAGCATCGGTGCCGAGAATCATGAGATAGTCGCGAATGGCGACGATGATCCGATACTGCATGTGCGCGTCAGCATCGCCGAGAATCAGATTGTAGTCGTCATCCTCGTTGAAACTGAAGAAGTTCGGCATCTTGGTGCCGGGCTGCAGCGCTTGCGGGTCGATCATCCAATCGAGGATCCACTCAGGGCGCAGCCGTTCTTTCGAAAGGATCAGGTTCGGTGCGACGATGTCGTCGGTGAGTGGCTGACCTTCGCGCGTGGCGTGGCAGAGGGCGCACTGGTAGGCGTCGAACATCTGCTTGCCGAACTTGGCGCTGGCTTTGAACTGCGGAGTGTCGGTGCGGAAATATGTGATCTGCTCGGCGCTCGCTGGGCTGTAAAACGTGAAAGTGGCCAGCAGCGCTGCGGCGAATACGGAGAAAATGCTCTTCTTCATAGATCCCGTCGATCTCATGTTTTTCGACTCTGCTCGAACTGTGCCCGGTGGGCTCGGAGCGGCCACTACTAACAAGGCCGAGGGGAACGGGCAAACGGGCCGCCTGGCTGCGAGGGTCCGCACGAGGGCTGTGCCGGGCGTACTTTCGTTGCCGCTTTTGGGGGGTACTTCTATACTCGGCGTCCTTGATTTCAGACAGCCCGGGAGCAACGGATCCAGAACATGAGCACGTCATCTCAACTCACCCAAACAACCCAAACTACGACGAGTGCGACGCACGCCGGCAGCGCGGCGACGCCGGCGCAGCAGCCGGTTCCACTCGACCAGCGCTTCAACGAACTATTGCGTGAGGCAGGGCTGCGGACAGGCTCGGATCGTGTGTCCGACATCCTCGGGGGAATCTTGTTTACCGCGGCCAAGACGGCCGGGACCATCGAGAAGAGCATCGATTCGCTGCTCGGTTATACGAACATTCTCACCCGCACGGAGCATGAGGCTGTCGAAGGCACGGTCGAGGCGCTCGGCAAGCGGGTTGAAGTGCTCGCCCGACGCATCGAGCGACTTCAGTTGGATGTGAAGGGGCTCAAACGAGCCGCAGCAAAGCAGGCCGCTGCGTCCGAGCGCGCCGCCGCACGTGCGAAGAAGGTGGCTGCGGCCAAGCCCAAGGCCGGCAAATCCAAAACCAAATCAGCGCGGCGCTAGCCCGCCGACTAGCGCGCCCGGTACGGATCGATGGACTTGTGTTTGACGAGAGATCCGTTGCCGGGCGAGTAGCCGTGCTCGTCGAACGTGATCGTGTAGCTGCCGTAGGCGAGCGGCGCGTTGGTGCGTCGCAGCTTGATGGCCCATGTCTTCACGAGATCGCCGCTGCTGCCCGGCCGGAAATCGCCGATTTCGAAGCCCTCGGGCTGGGGCGGCAACTGCGCCAGTTCTCCCAGCGCCTCCGTTTCGTAGCCGTCGGGGAACGGCCGGCTCGGGGCGCGCAATACAAAGCAAGGGGCGTGCCTGGGCGAAAGGGGAAAAAGTACGGGAAAACGCTTGCTCCAATACCCTACGTGAAATCCCGCACGCTCAGCCGTGTACGATCGGCAAACCGAGCATACGCCCTTGCTATGCTTACGTGCGCTGGGACTTGACGCGCAACGCCTCGGAAAGACGTACGAGCATGGCGCGTGCGCCGGCATCGCCGGTGGCAGCGTCCTCTCGAAGTACCAGTAGTGGGGTTGGTCGCTCTGTGAGTTCGGCAATCGTCGCCCGCTGGCGGGCACGCAAGCGCTCGAGGCGCTCGTGGATATCGCGCAGTGCCTTGGCCGTCCCGCCCGGAGCGGCCGTTGATAGGGCGGGCAACCGTCGTCCCGCGGGCAGCACACGATTGACGATCCTCATCGACGGCCGGATCTCATGCGTGGCGAGAGCGGCCTCGATATCGTCCGCCTCTTGTACGCGGGTGCGATGGGCTGTGGTCACGTGCACGAATCGGCATCCGGGACCGCGCAGGAGGACGCCGACGACGTCTGCTCGCTCACTCAAGCCGGCAAGAATGTCCTCGAACGCGTACGCGAACTCCGCGACCCGTTCGGTCAGCTCAATGCCGGCGATTCTCGATACTGCTGCAACGATCACACGGATCGCTCCGGCTGCGAGCCGAGAACCTGCTTTCAACGCCGCGATCGCCGGGTCGGCCAATACCTTGGCGGCGCCCGTGTCGATCAGGGATTGCAGGCGCGCCGGTGCACTGAAGAGTTCGTCGGCATGGGCTGCCGGTGGTGTATCGATGATGAGCAGATCATACGCGTCTACGCGGTCGAGCTCGTAAACGCGTTGGAAGGCCATGTAGGCGTCGGAACCGCCGAGCTGTCCGGCGATCGCGCGGTAGATCTGATTGTCGAGTATGGTCTGGGCGGACTCATCGCTCGGGGCGAGGCTGCGTACGAGACGATCGAACGTGGCCTCGGTATCCAGGCGCAGCGCATCGAGCGAACCACCGCAGGCGGTGGGGACGGCGATCGAGTCGGGGTCGATGGTCTGCGGCCTGTCGGCCAGTTCGCTGAGGCCGAGCGCCTGCGCCAATCGCGGTGCGGGGTCGATCGTGAGCACGCACACACGCTTGCCGGCACGCGCAGCGGCAACCGCCGCCGCAGCCGCGCAGGTCGTCTTGCCGACGCCGCCGTCACCGACGAACACGATCAGGCGTGCGGTCGTGAGCCAGTCGGGTAGCGCGCTCAGTTCCATGCGCCGAGTGTCCATGCGTCGAGGATCCGGGCGGCGTCGTCGGCGGTGACATCGCCGTCGGCAAAGTCGTGCTCAAACTCCAACGGACGTATGCCCGTGCGCGCCGCAAATTCATCCGCCCAACGCCGCTGTTCGCGCTGGGCGGCCTCGTACCAGCGCGCTTCTTCGCCGCCGCTCGCACGTACGAACTCGGCCTGCGGGGGGCTCAATAGGGTGGGGTAGATCGCGTTCAGCGCCGGAGGGGCCAATGGAATGTTGAGCGCTCGCAGTGCGTTGCAGAGCTCCGTCGCCTCCGTGACAGGCAGCTCTTCGGGCGTGGCAACGACCAGGGCGCGGAAGCGACCAGCGTCGGTGGTGAGATCGCGACAACGCTCGATGAGATCGGCCGCCGGGCCGCGCCCAAGCAGATCCGCGGCTGCTACCGGGGCGGTGAGCATCGCCTTCGCATGGCCCGCAGCAAATCCGTCGATCACCAGTAAGTCGCAAGGTTCATCGGCGGTGCGGCCGACCGAAAGGTCGGCGATGTAACCCAGCATGACGAGGTCGGCCAGTCCCGGTGCGGCTGCGGCAACGGCGTTGAACGTTCTACTGGCGAGCACGCGCTCACCGAGAATGCGCAGGATCAGTGCACGTTCCAGCAGATGAGCTAAGGCGCGCGGGCCGTCGAGCACGACCGTTGGCAGATCGTCGCTATGCGCAGTCGGTTTTCCGGAGTCACCGAGCGTGAGAAGGAGAGGGCGACGTCCGCGCGCAGCGGCCCCGCGAGCGATGGCTCGTGCAAGCGTGCTTTTGCCCACGCCGCCCTTGCCGGTCACGTAGAGGATGCGCGTAGTCTCGTGTGGGTCGTTCACTAGCAAATTGCGCGAAACGTGCGCACTGGCTGCATCGGCCTGCAGTCTCGTACACCGCCCAACGGTGGATTGCCATAGCGCTCGGAGCGGGCCTGCTGTCGCACCCCGCTCTCTGGCGCTGCACCCCCGCCCTTTGGCGTTGCAAATGCTCCGCTGTTCTCAGCCCGCGCTTCTTCCCGCTTCTTGAACAACTCGCTATGCTCAGGAGATGGCTGGTTACATTCTCTCCATCGACCAAGGTACGACCGGTTCGACGGTCATGGTATTCGACGATCGCGGCCGTGTGCGAGGCCGCGCATACTCGGAGTTCACGCAGCACTATCCCAAGCCGGCGTGGGTCGAGCACGACGCCGACGAGATCTGGAGTGTCACCCATGGACTCATCGGACGAGCCTGCAAGAGCGCGAAGATAGGGCCCAAACAACTCGCTGCGATCGGGATTACAAACCAGCGTGAAACTGTCGTTGTTTGGGATCGACGCACCGGCAAACCGATTCACAAGGCCATCGTCTGGCAGGACCGCCGCACGGCTCCGCGATGCGCCCGCATGACGGCGGACGGCTTGGCGACGGAAGTCAGGCGCAAGACCGGTCTCGTCATTGATCCCTATTTTTCCGGGACGAAAGTCGCTTGGATTCTAGAAAACGTGAAGGGCGCTCGCGGTCGCGCGCGCCGCGGCGAACTCGCATTCGGCACGATTGACTCCTGGCTGATATGGAAACTTACGGGTGGCGAATCTCATGTCACCGACTACACCAACGCCTCGCGTACGATGCTCTACAACATCCGCAGGCGACGATGGGACGAAGCGCTGTGCGAGGAGATCGGCGTCGATCGCTCGATGCTGCCCGGGGTGTTGCCCTCGGCCGGAGTGTTCGGCGAAACCGCTCCCGGCATCGTTGGCCCCGGGCGCATTCCGATTTCGGGAGTTGCTGGTGACCAGCAGGCGGCGCTATTCGGTCAGGCCTGTTTCAAGCCGGGGATGGCGAAGAACACATACGGTACCGGCTGCTTCATTCTCACGTACACGGGCGACAAGATCGTGACCTCGAAGAATCGGCTCCTCACGACGATGGCATGCGCGGTAGATGGCAAGCCGGCTTACGCGCTCGAGGGATCCGTCTTCATCGCCGGTGCAGCGGTGCAATGGCTGCGCGACGGCCTCGGTTTGGTGAAGAAGGCGCCCGATAGCGAGCCGGCCGCGAAGCGTGTTGCGTCGACTCTCGGAACGTATCTGGTGCCCGCCTTCGCAGGTCTGGGAGCGCCCTACTGGGATCCGGACGCGCGCGGCGCGCTGGTAGGGTTGACGCGCGGGGTCACCGCAGATCACGTGATTCGCGCCACGCTCGAGTCGTTGGCGTATCAGAGCCGCGACGTCGTAGAGGCGATGTCGGGCGATGCCGGGCGAAAGATGAAGGTCCTTCGGGTGGACGGCGGCGCGTCGGCCAACAATTTCCTCATGCAGTTTCAGGCCGACATTCTCGGCATTGCCGTCGATAGGCCGAAAATCGTTGAAACGACAGCCGCGGGCGCGGCCTATCTCGCCGGCGTGGGAGTCGGGATTTGGCGCAGCGGCGCCGACGTCGAGGCGGCCCGGAAGTCCGACAAGGTTTTCAGGCCCAAGATGAAACCGGCCCAGCGGCGCCGCCTCTATGACGGCTGGCTCGAGGCGGTCGCGCGGGTGGCTTCCAGGTAGGGGCCGACCGGGTCTAGCTGGGGGGATCGGCGCCGGCAGTTGATACCGACGCGAAGCGTTGTTATACCCAGCGTTTCCAAAGCGGCGGTAAGGACTTATGAAGGAAGGCATTCATCCCGACTACAACGTCATCACGGTGGTTTGCGCGTGTGGACACGAATTTCAGACGCGATCGACGGCAGAGAAGATCCACGTCGAAATCTGCTCGGCCTGCCATCCCTTCTATACGGGCCAGCAGAAGATGGTCGATACTGCCGGTCGCGTTGAGCGATTCCGTAAAAGATACGCCAAGTTCAACGACGGCGAGCAAGACGAGGCGAAGGGCTAACGCCCGAAACGGGGCTCCCGCAGGCGGCTTCCCCTGCGCTGCGTTCCCCGGCGATCAATTGGTAGATCCGGCCTCAGGCCGGTCGAGAAGGGCGGGAGCTGGGCTCCGGCCCTTTTTCTGTTTTTGGGCTGTGACACCGCGGGTCGGTGTCGGCGCGGATTGAGGTCACGAGATCGTGTCAGCGAACTCTACAACGAGCGACATGCTCGAAAAGCTGGACAGGGTCGAGGTACGCTTCAGTGAGATCGAGGCGCTGCTGGTCGATCCGAACGTGAGCGGCGATCGCACGAAGTATACCGAACTCATGCGCGAGCATGCGGATTTGGCGGAGATCGTGGCTGTCTATCGCGACCGCAAGTGCGCGCAGTCGAATCTCGACGAAGCGATCAAACTCAAGGAAGACGTGGACGGCGACATGCGCGAGATGGCTCTCGCCGAGATTGCCGAACTGACGCCGCAGCTCAGTGAGTTCGACGACGTGTTGCGCCGGCTGCTGGTCCCGAAAGATCCGCTCGACATGCGCAATGCCATCGTCGAAATCCGTGCGGGCACGGGTGGTGCGGAAGCGGCCTTGTTCGCCGGCGACCTGCTGAAGATGTACACGCGCTACGCCGAGGAGCGCGGCTGGAAGCTCGAACAACTATCGATGAGCGCGCAAACCATGGGTGGGATCAAAGAGGTCTCGGTCCTGGTCTCCGGCAAGGACGTTTACGGCCGCCTGAAGCACGAAGGCGGCGTGCACCGGGTTCAGCGAGTCCCCGAAACCGAGGCGCAGGGCCGAATTCACACGTCCGCCGTTACGGTTGCCGTGCTCCCGGAAGCCGAAGAAGTCGACGTCAAGATCGAAGAAAAGGATCTTCGCGTGGACGTGTATCGCTCGTCCGGTCCGGGCGGGCAGTCGGTGAACACGACTGACTCTGCCGTGCGTCTTACGCACGAGCCGTCCGGCCTGGTCGTGATCTGCCAGGACGAGAAGTCGCAACACAAGAACAGAGCCAAGGCGATGAAGGTCTTGATGTCGCGACTGTTCGATCTCGAAGAGGCCAAGCGTCACGCCGAAATGGCCGCCGATCGAAAAGCGATGGTCGGGACCGGTGATCGGTCGGAGCGCATACGCACGTACAATTTCCCTCAGGGACGCGTGACGGACCACCGCATCGGCATGACGCTATATTCACTCGACGCGTTCGTAGGCGGCGATATGAATGAGGTTCTCGACGCGCTCATCGCTCACTACCAAGCGACCGCGCTGCAGGCCGGGGGCGACTCGTGAGTGCCGCTGCGCCGTCGCGCCTGATCGACTACCTCACGCTGGCCCACGAGTATCTCGAATCGAAGGGGATCGACGGTGCGCGTCTCGATGCGGAGCTGCTGCTTTGTGAAGTCATCGGTCTTAGCCGCGTAGAACTGTATACAAACCACGACCGACCGTTGTCCGAGCCCGAGGTGACGGAATTCCGTGAGTTACTTCGTCGCCGCGCCGCGCGCGAACCGGTCGCTTACATCCTGGGGCGCCGTGAGTTCTGGTCTTTGGACCTCGAGGTCGACCGTCGCGTCCTCATTCCTCGTCCCGAGACCGAACTGTTGGTCGAGACAGCGTTGCGCGCCCTTGGTGGTGACCTCGACGACTCGTCGCGAACTCCGTTCGAACAGGTGCGCGCAAAAGTCGCGATGGTGGACGCACGTGTTCTCGATATCGGCACCGGCTCCGGAGCGGTTGCCGTGGCGCTTGCCGTCGAGGGCGGGAGTCTCCGCGTTGTCGCAACGGATCAGTCTCACTCTTCGCTCGAGTTGGCACCGAGAAATGCGGAACGCCACGGCGTTGCCGACCGTATCGAGTTTCGACAAGGCGATCTCTTTGCTGCGCTATCGAGCGATGACCGATTCGACCTCATCGTCAGTAACCCGCCCTATATCAAGGTTTCGGAAGCCGGAGATCTCGAACCGGAGGTGCGTTCGTGGGAGCCGACGACGGCGCTTATTTCGGGCGACGACGGCATGGCGACGACCCGACGCATGATCGACGGTGCGCACCGGCACCTTGCCGATGACGGATGGTTGTTGATCGAAGTCGGCACCCAGGCCGACGACGTTCGAGCGCACTTCGAATCCAGCGGATGGCGCGACGTGACCACGCTCAAGGATCTCGCGGCTTTTGACCGTGTGGTCGCTGCACGCCCCCCGATCGGCGAGGCTCGTGGATAAGATCGTCATTCAAGGCGGCGTTGCGCTGGAGGGGACGGTCGTCGCCAGCGGCGCCAAGAACGCGGCCCTGCCGCTTCTGTTCGCCTGTCTTCTCACCGATAAGCCCTGTCGTCTGCGCCGCGTGCCCGACGTTGCGGACATTCGGACGACCCGCAATCTCCTGCAAACGCTCGGTGCGACGATAGAAGAAGTCGGCCCCCACGAGTTGATCATCGATTGCTCGCAGGTGGTCGAGGCCGAAGCGCCCTACGAACTGGTTCGCAAGATGCGCGCGTCGTTTTTGGCGTTGGGGCCTCTCGTTGCGCGGTTTGGTCGCGGTCGCGTGTCCAAACCCGGCGGCTGCGCCATCGGGACACGCCCGATCGACATGCATTTGGCCGGTTTCGAGCGCCTCGGTGCCAAGATCAATGAGACGCACGGCTACATCGAAGCCGTTTCGAAAAGACTACAGGGCGGCCACTTCATCATGGAGATGCCGTCGGTTGGCGCGACCGAGAACGTCATGTTGGCTGCCGTGTTGGCCGAAGGGCGCACGCGGATCGAGAATGCTGCGCGAGAGCCCGAGGTCGTGGACCTCGCGGCCGCACTTTCGAAGATGGGTGCGAACATTCAGGGCGCGGGTTCGTCCATCATAGAGATAGAAGGTGTCGACTCGCTCGGCGGCTACGATCACGAGGTGATTCCCGATCGCATCGAGGCGGGTACCTATCTCATCGGCGCGGCGATAACGCGCGGGCAGGTACGCGTCGAAGGTGCGAGGGCGCACGATCTATCGATGCTGCTGGAATGCCTCGAGGCGGCAGGCGCCACGGTCGAGACGCAGGCGGATTCCGTGACGGTTGGTAGCACGGCTCGTGCGCGTGCGGTGGATATCGTGACAGCGCCCCATCCGGGGTTTCCGACCGATCTCCAGGCCCAGTGGATGGCGTTGATGACTTTGGCTGATGGCCGCGCACGCGTGGCCGAACGCATTTTTGAGAACCGGTTCATGCATGTGCCGGAACTGGCGCGTATGGGCGCCCACATTGTTTCGTCGGGTGGTGAAGCGGTGATCACGGGGTGCGAGCAGCTATCGGGCGCGCCTGTCATGGCGACCGACCTGCGCGCCAGCGTCTCATTGGTGCTGGCGGGATTGGCCGCCAGCGGTTACACGGAAGTGCTTCGCGTCTACCACCTAGACCGAGGCTACGAACGCATCGAAGAAAAACTGGGGGCCCTAGGCGCCCGCGTTGCGCGGGTGCCGGTATGATGGCATCCCGCGCCCGGCGCTAGCTCATCCCGGACTGAGAAGAAGAATGCTCGAAGTACTCAAAGACGGATCGAAGGCAGCGAAGGCGCGCGTCGCCAAGCTGCTCGCGCGTGAAGGCGGAGATCCCAGGATTGACGCCCAGGTCGCTGAGATCATTCGGTCGGTTCGGCGCCGCGGTGATCGGGCGTTGCTCGATTATACGGCGCGATTCGATGGGGTGAAGCTGCGCAAGCGCGATATCGTGGTGCGCGAGGCCGAGATCGATCGTGCCGTAGCCGACGTGCGGCCCGAAGTACGCCGCGCGCTGGAGAAGGCACAGCGGCGCATCGCGAAGTTCCATCGCTTACAGCGTGAGAAGGGCTTCGAGATGAAGGAGAAGGGCCTGCGCACGGGAATGCGCGTTACCGCGCTCGAGCGAGTGGGTGTGTATGTCCCCGGTGGACGCGCCGCCTACCCGTCGTCCGTTCTGATGAACGTCGTGCCGGCCAAGGTTGCCGGCGTGGAAGACATCACGGTCGTGACGCCGCCATCAAAAGACGGAATCGTTCCCGAAGTCTTGCTGGCGGCCCGTCTCGCAGGTGCGTCGCGCGTGCTTCGCATCGGCGGTGCACAGGCTGTTGCGGCCTTGGCCTACGGGACCGAATCCGTACAACGCGTCGATAAGATTACCGGCCCCGGGAACATCTACGTCGCGACCGCGAAACGTCAGGTCTTCGGCGCCGTCGACATCGACATGATCGCCGGTCCAACGGAAGTCCTCATCATCGCCGATACGACAGCGGATCCTGAGTTCGTGGCTGCCGACATGCTTGCCCAGGCCGAACACGATCCGTTGGCCGCGGCGATCTGCTTGGCGACGAGCAGTCGCTTGGCCGAGCGCGTGACCAGGGCACTCGAGCGCCAACTGGCCGAGCTGCCACGTCGTGGCATCGCGGGTCGTTCGCTCGAGCGCTACGGCACGGTGTTGCATGTCGCGAGCGTGGCCCGCGCGGTAGAGATCGCGAACGAGATTGCGCCGGAGCACCTCGAACTGTTCGTCAAGCAGCCGCGCAAGTGGCTAGCCGACGTTCGACATGCCGGTGCTGTCTTCCTGGGCCAATATGCCACCGAGTCGCTCGGCGACTACGCGGCCGGCCCCAACCACGTGCTTCCGACCGGCGGCTCGGCGCGCTTCGCGTCACCGCTGGGGGTTTATGATTTCGTGAAGCGCACGAGTATCATCGAAGCCGGGCGCGACGGATTGGCAAAGCTTGCCGATACCGTCGATCGTCTGGCCATGAGCGAGGGGCTCGAGGGGCACGCGTTAGCCGTGCGCCGGCGCCTCGGCGGTGGAGGAAACTGAGTGGCTGCTGCGAAGAAAAAAACTGCCAAGAAGAAGGCGACCCAAAAGGCTGCGAAGCCGGCTGCGAAGCGGGTAGCCGCGAAGGCCGTGTCGCGCGCGCGTGATCGCAAGGCCGAAGTGAAACGCGATACGTCGGAGACGAAGATCCGCGTGCGCGTGAATCTCGACGGCACCGGCAACGCGTCGATCGATACCGGCGTACCGTTTCTCGATCACATGCTCGACGCGCTGTCGCGGCACTCGCTGATCGATCTTTCGGTCGAGGCCGATGGGGACACCTACATCGATGACCACCACACGGTCGAAGATGTTGGAATTGCGATCGGTCAAGCGATCGACGAGGCCATCGGAAACAAGAAAGGGTTGGGACGCTTCGGACACGCCGAAGTGCCACTCGATGAAGCGCTCGTCGCAGTGACGGTCGATCTCAGTGGGCGACCTTACTTCGTCTACAACGTGAAGATCGGTCAGCAGCGTGTGGGAAAGTTCGAAGTCGAGTTGGTGAACGATTTCATGCAGGCGCTCATGAACGCCGGACAGATGAATCTGCACATCAACCAACGCTACGGCCGCAACGCGCACCACATCATCGAAGCGATGTTCAAGGCGCTCGCACGCGCGCTCAAGGCTGCCGTAGCGGTCGATCCGCGCGTTTCCGGAGTACCCTCTACCAAGGGGAGCCTTCGAGGCTGAGCCGGCGATGATCGCGATCGTAGACTACGGCGTCGGTAACCTGAGAAGTGTCGCCAAGGCTCTGGAACGAGTCGGCGCCGAGGTTCGCGTGACGTCGGATGCCGACGAAATTTCCAGCGCCGACGGCGTCGTGTTGCCGGGCGTAGGTGCGTTCGGCAAATGCATGGACAATCTACGCGCGGCCGGGCTCGAAGACTGTGTTCGATCGGTCGCCGGTTCCGACACACCTTTTTTCGGCATCTGCGTCGGGATGCAGATTCTCTTCGACGAGAGCGAAGAATTCGGCCCGGTAAAAGGGCTCGGGATTTTGCCCGGGAAGGTCAAGCGTTTCGCGCGACGTACGCCGGACATGAAGATTCCGCACATGGGCTGGAACCAGCTCCAGATCAGTGAGCGGGGGCGCGCCCCGCAACTGCGCGGGATTCCCGACGGAGCATTCGTGTACTTCGTGCACTCCTACTACGTCGATGCCGACGCGAGCGACTTGGCGGCATCGACCACGAATTACGGGCGCTCATTCATTTCGAGTGTCTGGTCCGACAATATCTTCGCCACGCAATTTCACCCCGAGAAGAGTCAGAAGCTCGGTCTGAAACTGTTGGCAAACTTCGCTGTCATGGCAGGCGAGCCGGTACCCTGAGTTGTTGATCGTTCCTGCAATAGATATCCGCGGCGGCAAGTGCGTGCGCTTGTACAAAGGCGATTACGCGCAAGAAACCGTATTCGGTGACGATCCGTCGGTGATGGCGCGGCGCTGGATTCGCGAAGGTGCTACCGCGTTGCATCTGGTGGATCTCGACGGGGCAAAGTCCGGTCGCAGCGACAACTACAAAGCCGTGGAAGCAATCCTCGCGGCAGTCGACGACGAGAGCGATGGGCCGGTAGAAGTCGATCTCGGCGGCGGCATTCGAGATGAAGACGGCGTTGCGCGTTGGCTCGACGCCGGCCTGCATCACGTGATCCTCGGGACGGCGGCCGTGCGAGAGCCCGACCTGGTCGCGCGCTGTTCGGCCAAGCATCCCGGTGCCGTTTGGGTCGGGATCGACGCGCGCGGCGGCAGCGTCGCCGTGTCCGGCTGGACCGAAGACTCCGGCATCGCGGCGACCGACTTGGCGCGCGATGTGGAAGGGCGCGGCGCCGGCGGCATCGTCTACACGGACATTGATCGCGATGGCACTGGTGACGGTGTGAACGTCGAGGCGACGCGCAACTTGGCGCAAGAGATTTCCATTCCCGTGTACGCGAGCGGCGGCGTTCATACGATTGCCGACGTCGAGCGACTGCTGTCTGCCGAAAGTGCGGGAGTGACCGGTGTGATCGTCGGCCGCGCACTGTACGACGGTGCGGTTACATTGGAGGGTCTGCTGCGCGCGGCGGCCTGATTCCCTGAATTGATGTTGACCAAACGAATCATCCCATGTCTCGACGTGAAAGACGGGCGCGTCGTCAAGGGCGTTCAGTTCGTTGGACTGCGCGATGCCGGTGATCCCGTCGAGTGTGCTGCGCGTTACGATCGCGAGGGTGCCGATGAGCTGACATTCCTCGACATCACCGCCAGTCACGAAAAGCGTGGGATTATTCTGGACGTCGTGCGACACACCGCGGAACAGGTGTTCATGCCACTCACGGTCGGTGGCGGCGTTCGCACTGAAGATGATGTGCGAGAGCTGCTCAAGGCGGGTGCCGACAAGGTTTCTATCAACACCGCTGCCGTGTACGACCCCGATTTCGTTGCCGCGTCCGCGCGGCGCTTCGGTAGTCAGTGCACGGTGGTCGCCGTCGATGCGCGGCGCCGTCACTACGAAGGGACGAGTGGCCATGAGCGCCCCGATACCGTTCCACCGCCCTGGGCGGGGACGTATCCCGAACTGCTTGTGAATCCCGAAGACCGCACGGGCTGGGAGATCTATACGCACGGTGGGCGAAACCCGACCGGCATCGACGTTGTGAAATGGTGTCGCCGTATGGAGGACCTCGGGGCCGGCGAGATCCTTCTCACGAGTATGGACCGCGACGGTACGAAAGCCGGATACGACATCAAGCTGACGCGAGCGATATCTGAGGCGGTTGCCGTCCCCGTCATTGCCTCAGGCGGCGTGGGTAGCCCGGAACATCTTCTCGACGGCCTCACCGTGGGCAAGGCCGATGCGGTACTCGCGGCGTCCATCTTTCACTACGGGCAGTACACGATCGACGAGTGTAAGTATTTCCTGAGTTCACGCGGCGTGAAAGTCCGCAGCTGATCGAGTGGCCAACGAACGCAAACGTTTTCAGGATCTTCTCTTCTCGTACTCGCAGCAGTCGAATCGACGCGAGTTTGATCGTATCGAAAAGCGAATTTGGGAAGAGTTCGGCGAGGAGCATGCTGTGTTCGTCCTGGACATGTCCGGGTTCTCGTTGCTCTCGCGAAAGTTCGGCATCGTGCACTATCTTTCGATGGTGCGGCGCATGCAGGTGACCGTCGAGCCGGTCGTCAGGCGTCACTCCGGAACGGTCGTGAAATTCGAGGCGGACAATTGCTTCGCCGTCTTCCCAGAAGCGCTCGGTGCCGTACGGGCCGCGATCGAACTCAACGGTGCTTTCGAGATCGTGAATCGCGAAACGCCCGAAACTCTCGATATTTTCATCGCTTGTGGAATCGACTTCGGCCGCATCTTGATGATCGGCGACGAAGATTTCTACGGCGACGCGGTCAACCGAGCGAGCAAACTGGGCGAAGATCTTGCGCGCTCCGGAGATATCTTGATTACGGCAGACGCGGCCGCACGATTGCCGGCGTCCGCTAAGATCGAGGGCGAAGAAGTCGAGTTCTCAATCTCAGGATTGACGATGCGGGCGCTGAGCGTTCACTACCATCAGAGGTAGTGCGTGTTTACGCTACGGTGTGTCTACGCGAACGATTGGATTGCTGCCGTCCCATGCCAATCCGGCTTCTCGGATGGCCTTGAATAACTCTCCCTTGCGTCCGCTCACCTCGCTCAGTTCTACGACGGTGCCCGGATGGCCTTCGGTCGTGTAGTAGACAAACCGTCCGTTCTCGCCGACCGTTCCCGATTGTCCGACGCGATAGCCGAGTTGTTCGGCGCGTGCCAGATCGTCATCCATGCTTTCGGTCCAGTACGCGACATGCTGCAATCCTTCGCGGCCGGCTTCGAGGAAATCCTTGTACATCGAAGGTCCGTCGTTGCGTTGCTGGATCAGTTCAATCTGCAGGGCACCGCTATTGGCTAGCGCGATGCTGCATGCGCAATCAGAGGGTTCGCCCATGTAGTGAAAATCCTCGATAGGCGCGCGATCGACATAGAAGAACGGACCGACGCCGAGCACCGAGGTCCAGTGGATCATCGCAGCTTCGATGTCGTGCACGACGTAGCCGTTCTGTCTGATAGGGCCGAAGATTCTGCTCATGATGACTCCTGCTGTTGCCTGCGCATGCGCTTCGCGCGCGGCGCGGCACGCGACAGAGTGGGGACCGGCGTCCGACCGAAAGTCTGGAAGCCTTCGGTGTGCAGTTCGTGGAACCCGTCTTCTATGCGTAGCCGCATTGCTTCCATTTCCTCTCTCGTTGGCTTCCCTTCTATACGGAAAGGCCCCTTCACACGCACGCGGATGTGATTGAACGGCAACGGAATCGCGGTGCGGTCCCAAGTGCGAAGGTAGAACGAGCGCTTCGAGTGGATGCGGACACAATAGACATCGGCGTTGAGCCTGATCGAGAAGAGTACCAGCCCTGCATTGATCGCGCCGGCGGGCCCCTTCGATCCGTCGGGCGCGCTGCCGACGATGATCCCTTCGCCGTCGTGCCGTGCGCGTCGGGCGCGCACTTCTTCAATGATGCGAGCGACAACGGGAGTCTGACGGCTGGGTCTGCTGCTCGTCCCTCCGCGTACGACACGGAAGTTGCATCGCTCGAGAAGCGCGGCCATCAGGTCACCTGCGTCGCCGACGTTCGTGAACGTGAGTGCACGCAGCGCGCGTAGAACGTACGGGATCAGGAATACTTCTTGATGCAGCGACGCGGCGACCAGTACCTGCCCCTCGTCACGCCGACGGGTGAGGATACTGACTGCGTCGTGCGCATCGACTCGGCTCGTGACGTACACGAAGCGCATGTAGGCGACGTAAAGGGCCGGCGTTACGCCGGCCAGAATACGAATGCCCGCTTTCTTCAGCTTCCTCGACGGTGTGAGCGCACTGGCCATGCGGCTTCACCATCGATGCTGACATCGGGGTTGTCAACGCAGCCTAGTCTTGGCTTTCGAGCCAGCGCTCCGCGTCGATGGCTGCAGCGCAACCGCTACCGGCGGCGGTGACGGCCTGGCGGTAGACCGTGTCCTGTACATCGCCGCAGGCAAACGCGCCGGGGACGTTGGTATAGGTGCAGTCGGGTTTGGTGATGAGATAGCCCTTCTCGTCCATCTCGAGTTGACCCGTGAAGAGCTTGGTGTTGGGGACGTGTCCAATCGCCATGAACACGCCGTCGCAGGCGAGTTCGGAGTTCTTGCCTCCGTTGGTCGATTCGAGCGTAACGCCCGTGACGCCGCCGCCGGTTGGATCACCATGAATCTCACTGATCGTTGCGTTCAGTAGGAAATCGATCTTGTCATTCTTTACGGCGCGGTCGTACATGATCTTCGAAGCACGGAACTCTTCGCGCCGATGAATGATCGTGACACTCGAGGCGAACTTTGTAAGGAACGTAGCCTCTTCCATCGCCGAATCACCGCCGCCGACCACGAGAACCTTCTTGTCTTTGAAGAAGAAGCCATCGCATGTCGCGCAGGCAGATACGCCGTAGCCCATGAGCTTGGTCTCGCTCTCGAGTCCAAGAAGTCGCGCGCTCGCACCGGTTGAGATGATCAGTGCGTCGCAGGTGAATTCGCGGTCGGTAGTTTTCAAGGTGAACGGACGGTGTGACAAGTCCACCGACTCGACGTCGCCGACGGCGAACTTCGTGCCGAAGCGCTCCGCCTGAGCGCGGAAGCGGTCCATCATCTCGGGGCCCATCAAGCCTTCGGGGAATCCGGGGAAGTTCTCGACCTCGGTCGTGATCGTGAGCTGGCCGCCCGGTTGCGTGCCCTCTACGACGAGTGGGTCCAGGTTCGCGCGTGCGTTGTAGAGCGCTGCGGTCAGTCCCGCCGGCCCCGATCCGAGGATGATGATTCGATGATGTTCGCTGCTCATGGTTGCTGTTCCCTCGGCCGAGAGGCCGTTTTCGACACGCCGAAACGCCCTCTTACGAAGTGCATGGTGGGCATGCAAGTGGGCATGGGGGGGCAGGTAGCGTCGGCGAAGCCCGTGGCCGAGGGTGGCCTCGGCGGTGGGGGTTTAGTACAGGCCTATTCGTACGCACGAACGGAGGACTTCGGATGTCGGATCTCACTCACCTCGATGAAAAAGGACGAGCTCGTATGGTCGATGTCGGCGACAAGGCCGTGACGAGACGCGAGGCCGTCGCACAGGCTGATCTCACCATGCAGCCGGCCACGCTCGCGCGAATCTTGGCGGGCGACATGCCGAAGGGAGACGTTCTCGCGGTTGCGCGCACGGCCGGGATCATGGCGGCCAAGAAGACGTCGGAGTTGATCCCGCTTTGTCATCCGCTGCCGCTCGACCGCGTAGAGATTCATCTCGAGTCTCACGGCGATGCGCAGCTACGGATCACGGCGTGCGTCGCCGTCACTGCCAAGACAGGCGCCGAGATGGAAGCACTGACTGCTGCCTCCGTCGCGGGGTTGACGGTGTACGACATGTGCAAGGCCGTCGATCGCGGGATGACGCTGCGCGAGGTCACGCTGCTGGAAAAATTCGGTGGTCGCAGCGGTCATTACAAGCGCGACCCCGCCTGATCATTCCACATGCGTCGTTGTCGTGCGCGCGTGCGGCGGCGACACTCGCTCGGGTGTCACGACGGCTTACGACAATTCGACCATCGCCCGAATCGACTGAACCAGCCCAGCCTGCCCAGCCTGCCGAGCCGGGCGAGCCCGATTCGACGGCCTCGCTCGCTCCAAACACTGCGGACGATCGTCACGCGGGGTCGGAGCGACCGCGCGAGCGTATGGCGCGTCGCGGTGCGCATGCGTTGTCTGACGCCGATCTAGTCGCGCTATTGTTGGGAACGGGGCATCGCAGTGCTGGGAGTGCAGAGGTGGTAGCTGCAGCGCTGCTCGCGCGTTTTCGCGACCTGCGCGGCATCGTTTGTGCCTCGCAACGTGAGCTGGGTGCGGTTGCAGGAATGGGCCACGTGAGGGCAGGGCGACTGCATGCCGTTGGCGAGCTGGCCAGGCGACTTGCCAGCGAGCGGCTCGAGCCAGGCGTATCGGTGACCTGCTCGGACGTAGTGTTTGCTCATTTTGCGCCGCTGTTGGCGGACGAGAAACGCGAGACGTTTCACGCGCTGCTACTCGATAGCAAGAATCGGCTCGTCGCCAAGACACGTATCTCTGAAGGATCGCTCGGTGCATCGCTCGTCCACCCTCGCGAAGCGTTCCGGCCTGCGGTTCGAGAAGCCGCGGCCAGCGTCTTGTTCCTGCACAATCATCCGAGCGGCGATCCGACGCCGAGTGAGGAGGATCGTCGGGTGACCGCGCGTCTATGTCGGGTCGGTGAGCTGTTGGGGATCCCGGTTCTCGATCACATCGTGATCGGACGCGATGACTACTACTCGTTTGCGGATAGCGGTTGGCCGGTCGGTAGCGACGGCTCAGATCTCACCGTGTAGAAGCAGTGAGGCTCGTCGCAGCTCGGGGTCGCTCGTAGAAAAGTCCGGGCGGCTGCTGCCGCCCGGACTTTTCGAGAGAAAAACGTACTCTAGAACGGAATGTCGTCGCCGCCCGCGGGGGGTGGGCTGAGATCGCCGCCGCCGCCGCCGAACGACGCATCACCGTAGTTGTCGTTGGAGCGGGAACTGTCCTTGTCTCCGGGCTGGCCGCCGACGAATTGCACGCGGTCTGCTACAATCTCGGTCGAGTAGCGGTCGTGGCCTTCTTTGTCCTGCCATTTTCGGGTTTGGATGCGACCTTCGATGAAGACCGACCGCCCCTTTTTGAGGTATTGATTGCAAGTCTCGGCCTGCCTGCCCCAAACCACTACGGTGTGCCACTCGGTGCGCTCTTGGCGCTCGCCCGACTGGTCCGTCCATACTTCGTTGGTGGCGATCTTCAGGGTCGCGACGGCCTTGCCGGCCTGGGTATGGCGTAGCTCGGGGTCACGGCCCAGATTGCCGAGAATGATGGCTTTGTTGACTGATGCCATGGCGCTTTCTCCGTTGGGGAATCTGCGCGAGGCTAGAACCGCCCTGTGAGGATGTCAATAACATTATGAGTATGCGCACGCGCGATGGGAGCACGTTTTCCCGTCTCTTCCGCGCGCTTCGTGTGGGCGTATTCTTCGCGATTTCACCGCTTTACCTCACGGCGACGATCCTCGCAGTCCTCGTGACGAAGGATGTGCGTCGTTGGTATCCAGTGGCCAAAGCCTGGGCCGCGCATTCATTGTGGTGGTTCAAGATCGATGTCGAGTGCATCGATGGATCCCGAATTGAGCCCGGCCGCGACTACGTGCTTCTCTGCAATCATCGGAGCCATTTCGATATTTTCTCGCTCTTCGTCTCTCTGCCGCATACCTACGCCCGTTTCGTCGCCAAACGAGAACTCACGAAGGTGCCGATCTTCGGATACGGTTTGAAGGTGAGTGGACAGATTCTTGTCGATCGTACCGATCACAGCCAGGCGGTTGCTGAATTGCGCAAGCATCTCGGCGAGAGCGGCGTGTCGGTGGTTTTCTTCGCAGAAGGGCAACGATCCGACGATGCCCGCCTGATGCCGTTCAAGAAGGGCGGCGCCGCATTCGCGATCGAAGCGGGGCTGCCTGTAGTTCCCGTTGCGATTTCAGGTTCTGAGGCTGTGCTCGAAAAGCACTCGCTGATGGTGGCGCCGGGCACGATCAGGGTGCGCATCGGTTCCCCGATCGAAACATCCGGTCTCGTCGCCGAAGATCGCGACAGTCTTACAGGGCGCGCTCGCGACGAGGTCGAGAGAATGCTCGATCAACTCGAGGCAGCGCCGATTCAAACGTCGGCCGAGAGCCCGACCGGTTACTCGCGGGGAGCCAAAGCACATGTCTGACATTCCAATTCGTATCGTACCGCTCGGCGGACTCGGAGAGTTCGGCATGAACTGTCTCGTCGTCGAGCGCGGCGAGGATGCTTTCGCGATCGACTGCGGTGTCATGTTTCCCGAAGAACACATGATGGGAGTTGACCGCGTTATTCCGGACCTCAGCTACTTGCGCGATCTCGGTGACCGTCTCAAAGGCTTCGTGCTGACTCATGGGCATGAGGATCACATCGGTGCGCTGCCTTATGTTCTATCCGACTTGAAGGTCCCGCTGTTTGCGACGCGGTTCACGGCTGGATTGCTGCGTCGTAAGTTCGAGGAGCACCCCGAACTCAGCGATGTTTGTATCGAAGAATACGCGCCGCGCGACAAGTGGAAGTTGGGCGGGTTCGAGATCGAGGGGCTGCGTGTAACCCACAGCATCGTCGATGCTTGCGGGCTGGCGATTCGTTCGGGGAAAGACATCGTCGTCCACACCGGGGACTTCAAACTCGATCCGACGCCGATCGACGGGATGGCGTCGGACCTCGAGCGCTTCCAGGAACTCGGCGAAGAAGGTATTCGGCTTCTTCTGTCGGACTCGACGAACGTGACGGTGCCCGGCAGGTCAGGTTCGGAGATCGACGTTCCCGATTATCTGCGGCCGGTATTCGAACGTACCAGCGGCCGATTGTTCGTCACGACCTTTGCCTCCCACATTCATCGGATCCAAACCATCATCGACTTGTGCGAGGAGTTCGGCCGCTGCATCTCGCTCGTCGGGCGCAGCATGGAGAACAACAGCTCGCTGGCGACACGTACAGGACATCTGCGCATTCCGGGCCATCTTCTGCTCAGCCCGCGAGAGGCGGCAAAGCTGCCTGGCAGAGACGTTTGTTTCATCGTGACCGGTTCGCAGGGTGAGCCGGGCTCGGCGTTGACGCGTATTGCGATGTCGGAGAGACCGCAGCTCGAGCCGGCGCCGGGTGATTCGATCATCTTCTCGTCCCGCGTGATCCCGGGGAACGAGAAAGCGATCGGTGCCGTCATTAACCAGCTCTGTAAAACGGGCGCCGAAGTGTACGACGGCACGGGTGGCCCGGTGCACGTGTCCGGGCACGCCTGTCGAGACGAACTCGAACAAATGCTCAACCTGACGAAACCCGAATTGTTCGTCCCTCTGCACGGCGAGTACCGGAATCTAATGCTTCACAGTCGTCTTGCGGTCGAGACCGGCGTGGCAAAACATAACTGTCACGTCTTGGTCGACGGAGACGTGCTCGAAGTTGTTGAGGACGGTGGCCGCCGAGGTGCACCGGTCATGGTCGGCCGTGTGCTGGTAGACGGCGAAACGGTGGGCAACGTGGATGACGCAGTGCTGCGAGACCGTCGGCACATCTCCGTCGACGGCGTGGTCGTCGTGATTCTCGCGGTGAGC
Source organism: Deltaproteobacteria bacterium (assembly GCA_029262375.1). GTDB lineage: Bacteria > Desulfobacterota > Binatia > UBA1149 > SPBQ01 > JAJCZM01. The sequence continues at coordinate 115,253 of JAJCZM010000044.1, read as the reverse complement.
CGTCAGACCGGTAAGATCACGAGTGGCCCTGACATCATTGCAAGGGGGCTTCCGGCCGGTGAGGCGGAAGCTGAGGATTTCGCCGCGGTGAAGAAGAAGGTGATCGCGAGGGTCCGCGATATGCCGCCTGCTGCGGTTGCCGACCGACTCGAACTACAAGAAGAGGTCCGTTTGACCGTCCGCCGGTATTATCGGCGAAATTTCAACCGACGTCCGGTCGTCGTGCCCTATATCATGGAGCTCTAGGTCTATACGCCGCCGCCACGCGGCAGCGCGACCAAAACAACATATTATGGGCATTCCAATCGCTGTCTTTTTGGGCATTTTGCAGGGGCTTACCGAGTTCCTGCCGGTGTCGAGTTCGGGCCACCTGGTCATAGCCCAACAGCTCTATCCCGGTGGGCTGGATCACGCGCTGGCCTTCGACGTCTGCCTGCATTTCGGGACTCTGATCGCGGTCGTCATCTATTTCAGGCGAGATCTGTACGGCATGGCCCGCGCGGTCTTGGCGGGTCCGCGCGCCGCTGAGCCGCATCTGCAGCGCTGGGTTGGAATGTTGGCGATAGCCACCTTACCGATCGTCGTGATCGGGGGGACGCTGCGCCACCAGCTCGAACAAGCATTCACATCCTTGACCGCAGTCGGATTCGCCCTGCTGATAACGGCCGCGATGTTGACGCTATCCAAGAGACTTGCAGGCGGGACCGTCACGCCCGAAGGACTGAGCGTTCGCGATGCGTTGGCAATTGGCTGTTTTCAGGCGCTCGCCGTCGTTCCCGGCATCTCCCGGTCCGGTGCTACGATCACCGGTTGTCTGTCGCGAAACCTGGCCCCCGACGCGGCGGCCCGTTTCGCCTTTCTCCTTTCTTTACCCGCGATTACCGGTGCGCTGGTTCTCAACATCGGTGCCGTCGGGACGCTCTTGTCGCAGGACCTCACGCCCGTGTTGGCGGGCGTGGCGGCGGCTGCCTTCACCGGCTTTTTAGCCATTGACATCATGATGAAGGCCGTGAGACTGGGACGCCTGACTCCATTTGCTATATACTGTGCAATTCTCGGCGCGGTAACGCTGCTTATGGGGCTGGTGTAGTTTGGCGGGTCGCAAGGCGACAAAGAAGAAGACGAGGGAGCCCTCCCGAGTTCTTAACGAAGTAGAGGCGATCGTCCTATTGGCGCTCGGCTCTGTCTTGGCGTTGAGCTTCGTCTCCTATTCAGACGACGCACCCGTCGGCAACTACGTGGGCCCTGTTGGGTTCTGGCTGGCGGACAAACTTGTACAGTGCTTCGGGTACGCCGCCTACCTCATCCCCTTCGTTCTGCTCTGTGGTTCATTTGCGCTGTTTATCAAGAGTGAGCGCTTCGCGTCGCCGATCCGCTTGATCGGCGCATTGGCGATCCAACTCGAGGCCGCGGTCGCACTGGGCCTGTACCGACCTGATCAACCTCCTGAAGCAGCCGGCGGCTGGATGGGCGGCTTCATTGCCGTTCTCATGCACGACTCGCTCGGCTTGGTCGGTTCCTCGATCATCTTGGCGTCGCTCGGCGCATTGACCTGGTTGATGCTGACCGGGACTCCACTTGGCTATGTGATCGGACGCGCGACGTCTTCGGTGCCTAGCATCCTGGCGTTTCTGCGCGAGCGCGTCGGTGGTTTCATCGCGCGCACGGCGTCGGATGCCTGGGAAGCCATCGTAGACAGCATTCCGCGCCGCGCTCTCGAGAACACACAGATCGAAGCGCCACCGCCTCCGGTAGAGGCGCCACTCGTGTTCGGGCAGGACGCAATAGAACCACCCCGGGCCGCGCCGGAGTTCGATGAACTTCCGGTGCGCGCCGAGACGATCGTTCAGATCACGAAACGAGAGCTGCCGGCGCGACCGACCAAGAAGTCGAAGGAAGAAATCGACCAAGAGGAATTCTCGTTCGCTCTGGATAACGACGACTTCAAGTTGCCTCCGGTCAAGCTCCTCGGCGAACACGACGACTCGACCGACTACGCCGACGAGAAGCTCCTGATCGCGCAAAGCAAGATTCTCGAGCAAAAGCTGGCGACGTTCGGTGTCTCGGGCCGCTGCGTTGCGGTGCGCCCCGGACCGGTCATCACGACCTTCGAGTTTGAGCCTGACGCCGGCATTAAAGTCAGCCGTGTCGTCAATCTGAGCGATGACCTCACGATGGCGATGCGTGCGCACGGTGTGCGTATCGTTGCGCCGATCCCCGGGAAGAACGTGGTCGGCATCGAGGTCTCCAACAAGCATCGAGCGATGGTTGGTCTGCGCGATCTCATCGAGAACGAGGAGTTCCTCGGCGCGGACTCTTCCCTGCCGTTGGCGTTGGGGCGTGATACGACCGGCTTGCCCGCGTACGCGGACCTCGGGCGAATGCCGCACCTGCTGATGGCCGGCGCGACGGGTGCCGGTAAATCAGTCTCTCTCAATACGATCATTCTCTCGCTGCTCTATAGCCGCACGGCTCGCGACTGTCGGTTCATCATGATCGATCCGAAGATGCTCGAGCTCTCGCTGTACGAGGGAATTCCGCATCTGCTGGTGCCGGTCGTCACGGATGTGAAGAAGGCATCCGCGGCGTTGATGAACGTGATGCGAGAGATGGATCGTCGCTTCGAACTCATGAAGGACCTGCAGGTTCGCAGCATCGACGACTATAACGCCGCCGTCGCCGAACTCGACGAAGAAGAGTACGAGGAAGAAGAGGAGTACGAAGAGGAGGATATCGAAGCCTCCGCTGACGACGAAGAAGAGTACGAGGAAGGCGACGAAGAAGAGGACGAAGAGGATGAAGAGGATGAAGAAGAGTGGGAAGAGGAGGGTGACGAAGAAGAGGAGTCCGGGCTCGCCCATGAGCACCTCCCTCGCATTGTCGTCATCGTCGACGAGCTAGCCGACCTGATTATGGTCATCGGGCGTGAGATCGAAACGTCGATTACGCGTCTTGCTCAGAAAGCACGCGCGGCTGGAATCCATCTGATTCTGGCGACGCAGCGTCCATCGGTTGATGTCATCACCGGCTTGATCAAAGCCAACTTCCCGTGCCGGATTTCCTTCAAGGTGACTTCGAGGCCGGATTCGCGGACAATTCTCGATACGATCGGCTCCGAACGTCTGCTGGGCAATGGCGACATGTTGTTCCTCGCACCGGGGACATCGTTCCTCAACCGGCTACACGGCGCCTTCGTGAGCGACAAAGAAATTCGTGAGGTCGTCAAATGCCTCAAGAAACAGGGGCGGCCCGAGTACCACATGGAGTTGCTCGAGGCGCCTGTCCCCGACGCGGATCCGGATGGTGAAGAGTTCTTCGATGAGTTGTATGACAAGGCCGTTGACCTCGTTCTTGAGCACGGGCAGGGTTCCACATCGTGGGTCCAGCGCAAGCTAGGCATCGGTTACAACCGCGCGGCGCGCATCATGGAGCACATGGAGCGCGAAGGCGTAGTTGGTCCTGCCGATGGAGCGCGACCTCGCAAGGTGCTCGTCGGAAACGCCGCCATGGGAACGATGGGCACCTGACCCAATCTCTTTCATTTCCGTTTAGACTGCTGCTCGCTCTGTTGTTCGCCGGATTCGCTGTCTCAGGCGCCGTCGCAGACGAGATCAATGACGTCGATAGCATTTGGAATGCGTATCGTCTGCGCTGGGCATCGACCGACACGTATCAGGCTAACTTTCGCCAGAGCATCGAGATCACCGGCATCGGAAGCGATGTAGTGAGCGGTGGGAAGTTCTTCTTCTCGCGACCCGATCGCATGCGTTGGGACTATACCGAGGGCGAAGAACAGCACGTTGTCGGCGACGGTCGGTGGATCTGGGTCTACCAGCCCGAGCTCGAGCAGGTGTACAAGATCGATTACAAGGCTGCGTTCGGGGCGGGGGGCTTGGTTGCCCTACTCGCCGATCGTGAAGGGCTCAGCAAGCGTTTTCGGTTGGAGTTCGTCTCGCGGACGCCCGAGTCGGTAAAGCTCCGCTTGCTCCCGCGCGAAGGTGCCGGTGAGACTCTCGAACTCGAGATGGCGAGTGCGACAATGGATCTGAGATCGGTGGTGGTGACCGATCCCGCGGGATCCGTCACATTCGTGGAGTTCCTCGACATCGAACGCAACGGGACGCTCGAGTCGGAGCTGTTCGTTTTCACTCCGCCTGAGGGCGTCGATATTATCGCCTCGCCTGAAGAAGCGGGGAACTGATCCCCATCGCGAGTACCCGCGCGGGTACGGAGGAAGACATGCCGTCATTCGACATAGTTTCGAAAGTCAACTGGCACGAGGTCGACAATGCGCTCAACCAGTCGAACAAAGAGCTGGCGCAGCGATTTGATTTCAAGGGCTCGGATACGAAGGTCGAGCTGAAAGAAGAGGCGTTCGCCATCGAGTCGTCCGACGAGTTCAAGGTCCAGCAGGCCGTCGACGTGTTGCACGGCAAGTTGGCCAAGCGCCAGGTTCCACTCGATGCGCTCGACGCGGGTGAGATCGAGCCGGCCGGAGGCGGAAGAGCGCGCCAGCAGATCAAGGTGAAGTCGGGTATCGAAGAGAAGACGGCGAAATCCATCGTAAAATCGATCAAGACAGCGAAGCTCAAAGTGCAGGCGGCCATCCAGGGCGACAGCGTGCGCGTGACCGGCAAGAAGCGGGACGATCTCCAAGGCGTCATCGCCATGTTGAAAGACGAGAGCTACGGCCAGCCCCTACAATTCGAGAACTTCAGGGACTGATGCGACCCTCGGCATGAGTAAGAAGATCTTCATGGCGCCGCTAGGTTGCGCGAAGAATCAGATCGACGGTGAGCTCATGTTGGGGAGCGCGCTCGCCGACGGACATACACTGGTCGACGATCCCAGCGACGCCGACGTGCTCGTCGTTAATACCTGCGCGTTCATTCAGGAAGCGCGAGAGGAATCGATTGATACGATCCTCGAGCTCGCGCGCGTGAAGGCCGAGCGTGAGGGGCGTCGGTTGGTGGTTACCGGTTGCATGGCCGAGCGCTTTGGCGAGGAACTACGAACAGAGATTCCTGAGATCGACTCGATGGTCGGTACCGGTGGCCTCGCCAGCTTCACGAAAGCGATGGATGTGCGTGGCGGTGAGATCTTCAGAGGCGCCAAACACTATCTGCCCTCGGCGTTGATGGAACGCGTCGTATCGGAGACCGACGGCTCCGCTTACATCAAAGTCTCCGAGGGGTGCGATCACGAGTGCTCTTTCTGCGTCATCCCTGACATTCGAGGCAAGCACGAGAGTCGTTCGATCGACGATATCGCCGCTGAGGCCGAGCGCCTGGTGGCTGCCGGTGTCGTAGAAGTGAACCTCGTCGCGCAGGACATGAGCGCCTACGGCAAGGACATCGGGCTCAATGACGGCCTGGCACAGATGCTCTATCGCTTGGGCCGCGTAAACGGACTCGAGCGTGTTCGCTGCTACTACCTATATCCGAACACGTTGACGGACTCCGCGCTCGAAGCGATTAACGATGTCGAGAACGTGGCTGCGTACATCGACCTGCCGTTGCAGCATGCCGACGGTGGGGTGTTGCAGAAGATGCGCCGCGCGAAAGACGCGGATCAGTTACGTCGAATCCTGGATCGAGTTCGAGAGCGGGTGGCCGATCCGGTCATCCGTACTTCGTTTATCGTGGGTTTCCCCGGTGAGACGGAAGCGGCTTTCGATGGACTCTGTCGTTTCGTCGAGGACGTGCGGTTCGATCGTCTCGCCGTCTTTCGTTACTCGAGAGAAGATGGCAGCCCGGCGGCGGCTCTTCCCGATCAAGTCGCTCCCGAGCTGGCGGAAGATCGACGTGACATCCTCCTCGACATTCAGGAGCCGATCGCGGCCGATCGCCTCTCGCGCTTCGTCGGGCGTAACGAACGGCTCTTGATCTGTGGCCGGGACGACGAATCGGGGTGGTACGGTCGTACGGCCGGGCAGGGGCCCGACATCGATGGCTTCACGTACCTCGGCTCAGAGCCCACCGGGTTGCGGGTTGGGACGATGGCCGATGTGGTCGTTACCGGAGCCGATGCCTACGATCTTTTCGCTGAGGTTTCGGGTGCTTCGCCGTCAGCCGCCGGCGCGAGGAACACGGGTCCATCGGGCTGAGTTCGGCCCCCCTGGGCGTAATGGTGGATGGCGATTGACGCGGAGCCACGGCGCAAATACTGTACGGCGCCCAACGTAGCTGGCATGCGAAACCGCATGGCGACTGCCTCGAAAATACGTAACTACGCGCGGCTTTTGCCGTTGCCTACTTGGTAGACTGGAACGCTATGAGAAAGCGAGAGCGAGATAAGTTCCGCACCCTGTTGATGCAGATCCGCAAGGACGTGACCCGTGAGATCCAGCAGGATGTGCAGGAAGGCCGCGAAGGCGAAGCGGGCGACGGCCGCGATACCTACGACATTGCCAGCGACGAGCGCGATCGAGAGATCAATCTTCTGCTCGGTGATCGTGAGCGTAAAAAGCTCGAGCAGGTAGATGAAGCCCTGCAACGGCTAGATGCCGGCGAGTATGGCGAGTGCGAGGAGTGCGGTGGTGAGATTGCCTCCGGTCGCCTAGAGGCCATGCCGTTCAGCCGATTCTGCGTGACCTGCCAGAGTGAGTTCGAGCAGACCCAGCGTACGATGCAGACGGACTCCGTCGCTGTCGGCGCCGCTCGTTACCCGGCCGGTGCCGACGAAGACGAAGCGACCTGAGTGGGTGGCGCCGGACTAGGACCTGTCCGGCCTGCGTTAGCTACGACGTTCAGGCATTGCGTAGGGCGTGCACGCCCCCAAATCTCTAGCTCCAACGGGCTACACTGAAGATCTACGACGCGCGGCGCGCGCGGCGTTCGATGCCGCCGTAGAAGCGGTCGATCCGAGTCCGGCCACGTATACCGCGCTCTGTGCACTCGAGCCGCTCGTTCAGGAAGGCGGCCGTATCTTGGTGGTATCGGTCGGCAAGGCCGCCGTTCCCATGGCGCGCAGTGCCAGCCATTTCGGCGGCGGTTTCCTCATCGCCCCCGACGTGACGAGCGGCACCGCTCTGGCGCTTCCCGATTTCGAAATATCTCGTGGCGGTCATCCGGTGCCGACCCCGACAGGGTTCGATGCCTCGCGCCGAATTCTCGACGCGGTCGGCTTGCTGGGGCCGACCGACGTATTGCTCCTTCTGCTGTCGGGCGGCGCGTCGTCGTTGTTTGAGGTTCCGGTGGCAGGCTTGTCCGACGCGCAGTTGCAGGCCCTCTATCAGGCCCTACTCGGTAGCGGCTTCTCAATCGATGAGATCAACGCGGTTCGATCTTCGCTGTCTCAGGTGAAAGGCGGCAGGTTGGCGGGTGCGGCGGCGCCGGCATCGGCGATCACTCTCGCGATCTCGGACGTAGTGGGCGACGATCCGGCGACGATCGGCTCGGGACCTACCGTCGTCGCCCGCTCAGAGCTGCCGGTGGTTCGTTCGCTACTGGACGGAATTGATCTCGATGCCTCACTGCGGAGCGCAATAGATACCGCGCTGGAAGCATCGGCTCGCGCACCGTCCTTGAGTGCTCCCGAGGGCATCTATCGACTCGTTGCGACCGGCCGCGACGCCGCCGAAGCAGCGCGCGTTCGGTTGGCGAGCGAGGGATACACCGTATTCGAGTCCCCGATCGATCCTTTGCACGGCGACGCCGATGCTGTGGCTGATGCGTTCGTCGAGTTCATCCGGTCGAAGCAGGGCGAGGTCGCGGCTGCGGGCGGTGCTTGGTGCGTCGTCGCTGCGGGTGAGACAACGGTCCGGCTGCCGACGACGGCGGGCGACGGTGGTCGCAATCGGCATCTCGCATGCCGGGTAGCCGCAGGACTCGAAGATATCGAAGACTGCGTCTTTCTTGCTGCGGGTACCGATGGTGTCGATGGCAGCACATCGGCCGCGGGCGCGATCATCGACGGCACGACGGCGGCGCGCATGCGATCTATCGGAGTCTCACTGCAAGAGGCACTCGCGCGATTCGATACCGGCAGCGCACTTGCCGCCTGTGGCGACGATCTGGTCACCGGCGCGAGCGAGACCAATGTAGGCGACATCGTGATCGCGCTGGGCGGAGGCGGTCCGTCGGGCCGGCGTGGGAGTCGGTAGCGCGATTGTGCTACGAAACGGGGCCGAACGGCACCCGATCGAGGCATCGCGTGAACAGTCAGCCAACAGGAAATCTCAGCGAGATCTTCGCTTCCGAACAGGGGGAGGGGACCTACTGTGGCGATCGACATCTGTTCGTTCGCTTCGCCGGCTGCAACATCCGTTGCAGTTACTGCGATACGCCGGAGTCGTTGGTCCGCGTGCCGCGTTACACGATCGACTATCCGGACGGGCAACACGAAGAGCTCTCGAATCCGCTGACGGCCTCCGATCTCACCGTGATCGTGATGCGCTTTTTGCGCGAAGATCCGAGTATCAAGATGGTCTCACTTACCGGCGGTGAGCCGATGGTTCAGGCTCGTTTCATCGCCGCTTGGCTCGCCGCGGCTGCTCTGCCGGTCGGCGTCATGCTTGAAACTGCCGCGACGCTGACCCGCGGTCTCGAGGAACTCCTACCGCATCTTTCGACCGTATCCGCCGATGTGAAGCTTCCGTCGAACAGCGGGGAGTCGCCGTTTTGGGAGCTCCACGGAGAGTTCTTGTCACTCTGCGCTGCGTACGACGGACCCGACGTCTACGTGAAAATGCCGGTCGACGACGCGACCAGCGACCTAGAGGTTCAGCGTGCTGCGCGAATGGTCGCGGATCTGCTGCCCGACGCCCGTCTGTACGTGCAGCCCATCACGGATCCGGCCGACGGCAGCTGGCGGCTGGGAGCAGCCCGGATGGGAGCGTTGCTGGCGCTGGCCGCGGGGGAATGTGGGAACACTGCGTTCCGCCCTCAAATTCACAAGCTGCTCGGAGTACGCTGAGCGCGTGCCCGAGACCACACCCCAAGCGCTGCGGTACCGAGAGCTGGCCTGGCGTCACCTTCGCGAGGAAGTATTCGACGTGCTCATCATCGGCGGCGGCATCAATGGCGCCGGCGTCGCGCGCGACGCGGCGTTGCGCGGCATGTCGGTTGCGGTGATCGAACGCGGAGATTTCGCCAGTGGTACGAGTAGTCGAAGCTCGAAGCTCATCCACGGCGGTGTTCGGTACCTGGAACACGGCGAGGTGGGTCTCGTGCTCGAATCGTGTCGTGAACGCGAACTGCTGCGATCGAAACTCGCACCTCATCTCGTTCGGGCGCAACCTTTCGTTTTTCCGATCTACGACGATGACGACATGCCGGTGTGGCAGCTGCGCGCCGGTTTGACGCTTTACGACATGCTCGCCGGGTTGCGTAACGTTCACATGCATCGTGCGCTATCGCGCGACGAACTCATGCGTCACGAGCCGAAGCTAGCATCGGACGGTCTGTTGGGCGGTGCTCTGTACTACGATTGCTGGACCGACGACGCGCGCCTGACCGTCGAGACGATGGTTGCCGCGCGCGACTGCGGTGCGACGGTGTTGAACTATTCCGAGGTCGTCGAGCTCGAGAAAGACAGCGCCGGGCGACTCGCCGGTGCGCGCATTCGTGACTGCATTACCGGTCGGACGACGCGCGCACGTGCGCGTTGTTTCATCAACGTGACGGGGCCCTGGATTGATCGCGTCCGTTGCCTCGACGACGCGGGTGCGCCGCCGCGGCTGCGACTGACCAAGGGAGTACACGCGGTCTTCGATCGGTCGAAGATCGGTAACCGGGACGCCGTCGTCATCCGGGGCGCGGGGGACCATCGCGTGATGTTCGCGATTCCCTGGCAGGACAAGACCCTCGTCGGAACCACCGATACGTACTTCGACGGAGATCCTGCCAGCGTCGCAGCCGACAAAAATGACATCGAGTACATCCTTGCAACGGTGAATTCCTGTTTCCCCGATGCCGATGCGAGGGCCAAGGACATCGTGAGCACCTACGCGGGCTTGCGCCCACTGGTGGCCCCGGAAGACGCGATGTCGGAGTCGGAGATCAGTCGGGACGATCAGATTTTCGAAAGCCCATCGGGATTGATTTCGCTCGGGGGCGGGAAACTCACGACCCATCGCCACGTGGCCGAACGATTGACGAATGCGATCGGAAAGCGGATCGGGCGGCAGGTCGGCAGATGCCGCACGACGCAGGTTGCGTTGCCCGGAGCCGCTGGGATCGCTCCTGGGGGCGTGCTCGACGAGCCGCCTGAGTCCTTCCAGGAACACCTTCGCTGGCGCTACGGCGCGCGTGGTTCCGAGGTCGCCGCGATGTCGCGAGACGATGAAACGCTGCGAAAACCGCTGGTCGCCGATCTTCCAGATCTGGCGGCGGAAGTGGCGTACGCAGTCGATCACGAGATGGCCCTGACGCTGCGCGATGTGCTCGAGCGGCGATTGCACATCCATCTCAGGAGCCGTGAGCGGAGTCACGACATGGCCACAAGGGTCGCCGACTTGATGGCGTCGCGCCTGGACTGGGATGACGAACGGCGTCGAGACGAGATCGCACGCTATCTCGCCGCGGTCGATCATGACGAGGATGTACTCGACCAGGCGGCTCGAGCGCACGATCATTCTTGAACTTTTTCCCGATGCGCCGTGTGGCTGCGCAACAGTGCAGGCAGTGGCCCGCAGCAGCGTGCACGCGCTTCCAGCTCGCACAGTGGTCAAGTGTAAAACATTGACATTGCTGGCATTTGAGCTATTGACGCGCAGGACCGGCGCTCGCCCCGAGGCACTCCGGACAAACAAACAACGTGGAATTACCGCCTCTCGAAAAAGATGAACTCGCTGAATTGCTGGCCGAGTTCGGCCTCGGCAAACCGGGGCCCGGATCCGGGCCTATTCCTGCATGGGGGAATCGCCGCTATCGCGTCGAGACGCCCAAAGGGCCGCACGAACTGCGCTTCAAGAGTATCGAAGACGAGTTCGATCTGCGCCGCGAGCTCGACCTTCTCGCGTTCTTCGAGAAGCACAACTTCCAGTCACCACGCGTAGTCTGCGATCTTCGCGGACGACAGTTCCTCGAGCGCGGCGGTTACTGCCTCGTGCTGTACCAATTGGCCGCAGGCAATTATCTCGACGAAGAGAACTTCTCTCTAGACCAGATTAACAGTGCTGGTCAGTTGATCGGCCAGTTCCACATGGTCGGTCGCGGTTACAAGAAGACCATCGAAAACCGCTATGGCTTCGACCGCATCTTCGAGACCTACGCTGCCGTCAGACGGCGCATGCCTCACTACTTCAAGAAGATCGTCCGAACGCTCGATGAAGAAACCGAGTATCTCGGCAACTACCTCGAGACGAAGCTCCCCAAGGGAATCATTCACGGGACGATTCATAAGTACTGCATGCTCTTTGGCGCTGACGAGATCACGAGTATCGGCGATCTTGATGCCGCCTGTCGCGGAAAATACGTCTACGACCTGGCCACGGCGGTGAACTCGCTGTGCTTCTCGGATGGCACATTCCATCTCGATCGCTTCGAGGCCCTGATGGCCGGCTACGAGTCGGTACGTACACTGTCCCTCGCCGAGTGGGATTCCTTCCCGAACGAACTTCGTTTCGCAGCGCTCAGATTTGCCGTCATTCGGCTGCACGAGTTCTTCGCTTCCGATCGAGAAGAAGCGCAGCGCATCAACGACGACTTCCGTCGCTACTTCGACCGACTCCGTGTGCTGCGTCGCGAGAAGGAAGGCGGCATGGAAGGCCTGCTGATGGCCATGGCGACCGGCTATGACTATCGCAAATACCAGCGCGTGAAGACCGACGGCGAAGAAGGCGAAGGCGGTGCGGGCGGGGAAGGCGGTGCGGGTGGTACTGGCAGCGACGGGACCCCCTGAGCCTCATCCCATCCGTCGTCACGACTTGGTAATTTCCTAATGAGCGACAAGCGACAAGTCCGCCCCGAACTGATCCGCGAGATGCTTCTCGATCTCGGCGAAGATCCCGAGCGGGAAGGTCTGGTAAAGACGCCCGATCGTGTATCACGCGCTTACGAGTATCTGACCAAAGGCTACGGCGAAGATCCGAAGACCGTCATCGGCGATGCACTGTTTACCGAGGAATACTCGGAGATGATCATCGTGCGAGACATCGACTTCTTCTCGTTGTGTGAGCATCACATGATGCCTTTCTACGGCCGTGCGCACGTTGCCTACATTCCGGATCGCCACATTGTCGGAATCAGCAAGCTCGCGCGCGTAGTGGAGTGTTTCGCCCGACGGTTGCAGGTGCAGGAACGGTTGACGTCGCAGATCGCGTCTACGCTTCAAGAGACGCTTCACCCACTCGGTGTCGGAGTAGTCGTGCGCGCGGAACATCTGTGCATGCGAATGCGCGGGGTCGAGAAACCCAATTCGTCGGTTGTCACCAGTGCTCTACTCGGAAGCTTTCAGCAGCGAGACACGCGTACTGAGTTCATGAACTTGATCAACTAACGATCTGGCCTAACGAGCTGCCCGCAGCGGCGGCGTTAGAACTTCGCCCACCATGGAATATCGGGTGCGTTGTCGAAGCTCACGCGAATCCCGAAGTAATCCAATAGCGTCCCTTCCGCTCGGCGAAGCTCGGCGTTGGCCTTTGCATGATCGGTGATCGCGCGCGCCTCAGTCGCCATCGCATCAGCTAACTTTTCTTGGAAATCCAGCACGTCGGTCGTGGTGACCTTACCTACTTCGTAACGGCGCTGCTGCTGGCGCAGGTTCTCCTCGGCCAATTCTCGCGCAAGATTGGCCGCTGCAACGCGCTTGTATGCGGCAGTTAGATCACCGGCTCCTTCGTCGACTTCCAGCGCTACGTCGGTGATCGTCTGGCGCAGTAAGTCTGCTTGTCTGTGCGTTTCGATCGTGGCGCGCGTGTGACGGGCGCGTGCTGACGCGTTCGACAGCGGTACTTCAAATTCGACGCCGACCGAGTAGCGGAACGAATCGCCGCTCGTAAGTACGTCGAAGGAGTCGCCGAGCGCGTCGTATTCATCCGCCATTCGGTTCTCGTTGACTCCGCCGAGGCCGACCATTTCGTAGCTACCCACGAGATCCAGGCTCGGAAGGAGGTTCGTGCGCCGTTGCTTCTCCTCGAGCATCGATGTCTTCAGATCGATACGAGCGGATTGCACGACCGCGCGGCGCGTGACGGCGGTTTTGAGGCTTTCGGCCTTATCGACCGATTGGACGACTACGTTGTGATCGTCCGCGGGAACCAGCGCGCGCGGCATGCCGCCGGCTCGCTCCGTGTACATGACCAGATATTGCAGCTTCCTCGCGGCCACGCTCAGCGCCTGCTCTGACGCGATCGTTTCTTCCTCGCGTGCCGCAGCGTCGGCGAGTGCTTCTTGTGCGGCGACGGGCGGAAGGCTGCCCACGTCGACGCGTCGCCGTGCTTCGACAGCGAGTTCTTGCGCGAGGCGTTGTGCATGGCGGTCGACCTCGAGTTCAGCATCCGCCAACACGTAGTTCCAGTACGCCGAGATCACGTCGTATACGAAGCTGGAAAGCGTCTCTTCGAAATCCGCGGCGGCTTGGCGCGAGGTCTCGTTGGCAATGCGAACATTGGTATTCGCGCTGACTGCGCCGAAATCGCGCAGCAACGGCTGTTGCAGGCGAACGCCGATGACGGGTTCGAAGTTGGGCGACAGTTCTTCGAATCGGGAGTTGCTGGTCGCCCGTGCATTCTCCCACCGAAGGCCGACGCGTGCGCCGGTACGAAACATCTTGCGGATCGAAAAATCCGCCTGATAGCGGTCGTCTTCACGCACCTGCGACGAAGGATCTTGCGGGATCGGGTTTCCGTCAGCATCGACCGGCGTTACGCCCGACAACGCATCCGCGGTAGCGAGCTTCGATCTGCGGTAACCGGCATCGATGCCGATGACCGGCTCGAACGCGGAGGCGGCATCGATGACGCCGTGCAGCTCGGCCTCGGGAACGCGCCTGTCGGCTCGGGTGCCCGGGTTGTTGGCGACCGATGCTGAAACGGCGTCGCGAAGACTGATTGCAACCGGCTCTGCCGCGCGTGCGGAAAGCGAATCGATCAAGCCCTGGACGTAAGCGTCGGTGGACGAGGTCGAGGCCGTTGACGGAGTCGATGCGGAGGCCCTTGTGACCGGAGCAGGCGGCGCCGTCGGCTCAACCGCCCAGACAGTGCCCGCCGAGGTTGCGCCTACGAGATGGACCAAAACGGCAAGGGCGGGTGCCGCGGTCTTTAGACTCAAACGAGAGCACGATTTTCGGGAGTCGGGCATCAAGTGATGGATGTAGAAAGCGAATCCCCAGCGGCTGCGGTGGGTTGGTCGCAGTCGTAGCGGCGGCGCCATTCACCACGTTCGCTGCCGCTTTGCAGGATGTCAAGACCGCCGGGAAACGCCTTGACATCCGGGTAGGCCGAGAATACACACGCTGATTGGGATTCTGCGCAACTGCCCATAATACAGGCGGTTTCTGACCCCAGGAAGCGCCTCTTCGATCCACTAACCCCGCAGAATCCCCCGCGCTGTCATGCTCAAAAGATATCTTCTTGCGCCGGGTCCCACGCCGGTTCCCGCTCAGGCTCTGCTCGCAATGGCCGAGCCGATCATCCACCACCGTACCCCGCAGTTCAGCGAGATCTTCGCGAGCGCTGCCGCGGGATCGAGAAAGCTCTTCGGCACCGACGGACCGGTCATGATGCTCGCCTCCACGGGGACGGGTGGCATGGAAGCCGCGATCACCAACACGATGTCTGCGGGCGACCGAGTCCTGGTCGTCAATGGCGGAAAATTTGGTGAACGCTGGGCAGAGATCGCAGAGACTTATGGACTCGTTGTCTCGACAATCGACGTCGAGTGGGGGACTGCCGTCGATCCGGCCGCGGTCGCCGCGTCGCTCGACGAGCATCCCGATACGCGTGCGGTGTTGGTTCAGGCCAGCGAGACGTCGACCACCGTGCTGCATCCCGTGCCGCAGCTCGCCGCGCTTACGCGTGATCGCGAATGCTTGTTGATCGTAGACGGTATCACGTCTGTCGGCGTCGCCGACATGCCGATGGACGCCACAGGGATCGACGTCCTCGTCACGGGCTCGCAGAAAGCGATGATGTTGCCGCCCGGATTGGCGCTCATCTCGCTGAGCGCGAAAGCCTGGCGGTTTTCCGATCAGGCCAAACTGCCTCGCTACTACTTCGATCTTCGCAAAGAGCGCAAGAGTCTCGAAGACGACACGTCCGCCTACACACCGGCCGTATCGCTAATCGTCGGGCTCAACGCTGTGTACCGTGTGATCGAGAACAGCGGTGGATTCCCGGAACTGTACGCGCGCCATAAGCGTCTCGCCGAGGCGACTCGCGCGGGCGTTGTGGCGATGGGCTTGAAGTTACTTGCTCCGGATTCGCCTAGTCCGGCGACGACCGGTGTGTGGCTTCCCGAATCCGTGGACGGCGGTAAGTTCACCAAACACATGCGTGACGTGATGGGGGTGACTGTTGCCGGTGGACAAGGGCATCTCAAAGGGAAGATCATCCGCCTCGCGCACATCGGCTACGCCGACACCTTCGACGTCATCATCGGATTGAGCGCCGTAGAGATGGCACTCGCCGAGTTCGGACACGACGTCGAGTTCGGTAAGGGACCGGCGGCTGCTCAAAAGATCCTGGCCGAACAATACAGCAGGAACGCCTAGTGCCTTACAAAGTTCTCATTTCGGACAAGCTCGCGCCGGAAGGCGTCGAGATACTCGAACGCTCCGAGCACCTACAGGTGGATCTCCGTCCCGGCCTGGACCCAGCGGAGCTACTGTCGGTCATCGGGGAATACGATGGCCTCATCATTCGCAGCGGGACGAAGGTTACGGCTGAGGTGATCGCGGCTGCAGACTCGTTGAAGGTCGTGGGGCGCGCGGGTATCGGCGTCGACAATATCGACGTAGACGCAGCCAGTAAGCGCGGCATCGTGGTCATGAACACGCCCGGCGGCAACAACGTCACGACCGCCGAGCATACGATCTCGATGATGCTCGCGGTTGCTCGGCATATTCCGCAGGCGCACGCCAGTTTGCGCGCAGGCGAGTGGCGGCGCAGCGAGTTTGTCGGAAGCGAAGTATTCAGGAAGACGCTCGGCATTGTCGGTGTGGGAAATATCGGTTCCATCGTCGCCGATCGTGCACGTGGACTGCGCATGGATGTGCTCGCCTACGATCCCTTTCTCACCGAAGAAGCGGCCACACGTATCGGCGTTGAACTCGTAAGCCTTGATGACTTGTTTGCGCGCGCAGATTTTATCTCTGTTCACACACCACTCACCCCCGAAACACGCGGCCTCATCGGCGACGACGCATTCTCGAAGATGCGCAAGGGCGTCTATGTCGTGAACTGCGCTCGCGGCGGTATCATCAACGAGGGTGCTCTGGCCGCAGCAATCGAGAAGGGCATTGTCGCAGGCGCCGCACTCGACGTTTTCGAAAGCGAGCCGCCCGCGCGCGATAGTCCTCTACTGTCGCTGCCGCAAGTGGTAGCAACACCGCACCTCGGTGCGAGTACCGGCGAGGCCCAGCTGAACGTAGCCATCGCTGTTGCGGAACTCGTGCGCGACTATCTCGTGTCGGGAGTGATCGGCAGCGCGGTCAACGTGCCCTCTGTTTCTGCCGATGACGCGGGTGTGTTGACGCCCTACGTCCGACTTGGGGAACGCATCGGTAGTCTGCATACGCAGCTTGCCGGTCGTGCGCCACAAGCGATCCAGATCGAATTTCACGGTGAAGTAGCCGGTGTTGATACGCGACCGGTTACTGCGGCTGTCCTGAAAGGGCTGCTCGAGCGGGTCGTCGAGCCGCCGGTCAACACAGTGAACGCTCCGTTATTGGCGGCCGATCGGGGCATCAAAGTTACCGACTTGCGCGATTCCAAACCTGCGGGCTTCGCGAACTCGATTCGCGTTCAGTTCGACGGACCCGGCGGGTCGAACATCATCGAAGGAGCGGTGTTCGGTCAAGACGTGATCCGAATCGTTCGATTTGATGACTTTCATTTCGAAGTCGTACCGGAGGGCCACGTTCTCGTTCTCAACAACAATGACGTTCCTGGAGTCGTTGGCAACGTCGGTACGTTCCTCTCCAGTGAGAGGGTGAACATCGCCGGACTGGCACTCGGCCGCGTAGGCGGATCGGCAGTGTCGTTCGTGCACGTGGACTCACCGCTCGACAACAGCCAACTCGAGCAACTACGAAAACTTCCTGACATCACCGGCGCCGCTATGGTGCGGTTCGACTGAGTTATGGCCAGCGAGGCCAGCAGTGTTGTAGTCGTCGGCCTACAGTGGGGCGACGAAGGCAAGGGCAAGATCGTAGACATGTTGTCGGCGGAGGCCGACATCGTTGCGCGGTTCCAGGGCGGCAACAACGCGGGTCACACGCTGGTCGTTGACGGTGTGCAGACCGTGTTGCACCTCGTGCCGTCCGGCGCGCTGCACCGTGGCACTACGTGTGTGATCGGCGGCGGTGTTGTCGTCGATCCGGCCGCGCTCGTCGCGGAGGTAGATGCGCTGCGCGAAGCCGGTCACATGCTCGAGGCCGGCCAACTACTGGTCAGCCAAGAGTCGCACCTGATCCTGCCGTACCACAAAGCCATCGACCTCGCGCGTGAGCGTAGACGCGGTAAAGGAAAGATCGGGACGACCGGCCGTGGTATCGGTCCGGCCTACGAAGACAAGGCTGCGCGCATCGGTCTACGCATGATCGATCTGCTTGACGAGTCGCATTTTCGGGCGCGACTGCAGGAGATTCTTGCTGAGAAGAACGCGTACCTGCGTGAGATGCTCGGTGGCGAGGGGCTGGACTACGACTCGATGGTCGGTGATCTGGTGGTGGCCGGCAAACGGCTGCAACCGCACATCGTCGATACATCCCGCTATCTCTGCGATGCGCTCACGGCGGGGTCCAAGGTTTTGTTCGAGGGCGCTCAGGGCGTGATGCTCGATGTCGATCACGGGACCTATCCGTTCGTGACATCCTCGAACACGAATGCCGGTGCTGTAACGTCGGGTTGCGGTGTGCCGGCGAACAAGGTTGGCCACGTGGTCGGGATATCGAAGTCCTATACGACACGTGTCGGCAGCGGTCCGTTCCCCACCGAACAGTTCGGTGAGCTCGGCGAGCGACTGCGATCCGAGGGAAGCGAGTTTGGGGCAACCACGGGCCGTCCGCGGCGTTGTGGTTGGCTCGACATCGGAGTGTTGCGCAAATCCACGCGCATCTCCGGAGTGACCTCGATCGCGCTAACCAAACTCGATGTCCTGTCGGGCCTTGGCGATTTACAGATATGCACCGGGTACGAGCTCGATGGGAAGTATCTTGACGAGCCACCGGCGCTTGCCGATATGGTCGAGCGACTCGAGCCGGTCTACGAAACTCACCCCGGCTGGAGTGAAGATCTCACCAGCATCAGTAGCGTGGATGACCTTCCGGACAACGCCCGGTCCTATATCGCCCGTATCGAAGCGCTTGTCGGGGTGCCGATCGGCATCCTCTCGTTCGGTCCGGCGCGAGATCAGACGTTGTCGTTGATCCCGCCCTTCGGTTGATAGGCGGTTCGTAGCCTGTGAGCAGCGGTGGTTCGTAGGCCGTGAGCGGCCGTTCGTTGGTAGGCCGTGAGCGGCCGTTCTAATTGCCCGCCCCCCGCGAGACGAGACTATTGCGCCGCAGCAAGGCCACCCTTGCGCGCGTCAGAGGCTGCGCGAGTCACCCGCGTCCCGTTCACTTCGACGGATTCTACAGCCTGAACGGCGGCGGCAAACGGATACGCGACGACGTCGTGTCCGCGTCGGCGTAGACCTGCAGCACGCAACTCGGGAAAGTTCTTTTCTGTAACGAGTCGATTGGGCAGCCACTGATGATGAATGCGCGAGGCAGATATGGCTTCGCCTGCATCCATCGAAAACACGAGTGTGTTGAGCAGCGTCTGCAGCGTCGCTGTAATGATCAGTGGGCCGCCCGATGCGCCGACGGCCAAGCGCGGTTTGCCATCGGCGAGCACGATCGTGGGCGACATGCTCGACAGCGGTCGCTTGCCGGCCGCAATACTGTTGGCCTCGCTGCCGACCAATCCGTACACGTTCGCCACGCCGGGCCGGAGACTGAAGTCATCCATGGTGTTGTTCAGTGGGAACCCAGCCGCACCGACCTTTGCGCCGAACGAGGTATTGATGCTGGTAGTGCACGAGACCGCATTGCCTAACGAATCGATTACGGCGATGTGCGCCGTACCGGCGTCGTCGGACACTACGATACGTCCGTACTTTTCGGGCAGCGCTGCGCTTGCCGGTGACAGGCCCCGCCGGATGCCTTCAAGACGCCTGGGCGCGTTGAGTGCGTCGAGATTCACACTCACGAAGTCAGGATCGCCGTAGTACCGAGCGCGGTCGGCGAATGCCGCTTTGAAGGATTCGGCGAGGAGATGCATGTACGTGACCGAGTTGTGGTCGAGTGCTTCGAGGTGATCGCGTTCGATGATTCCGAGCACCTCGGCGATGATTCCGCCGCCCGAGCTCGGAGGCGGCATTCCCAGGATCTGCGTGTCTCTAAATGAAGTGATGACCGGTTGGCGCTGTATGACGCGATAACGCAACAGGTCCTTGGCGCTCAGCACACCGCCGGCACGTGTCGAGGCTTCGACGATCTTGGCTGCGATCTCGCCCGTGTAGAACGGCTTTGCTCCGAACTTTGCGAACGCAGTGAGGGTCGCAGCGAGTGCGGGTCTCTTCAGTAGCTCGCCGGCCGCGTAGGGCTCACCGCTCGCGCGTAGGAACTCCGCGGACAGAGTGGGGTCGGCTGCAAGCGCTTCCTTGTGCTTAGCTAAGCCACGCGCGAGATGTTGCTCGACGGTGAATCCGTCACTCGCCAATCGAAGAGCGGGTGCGGCGACCTGGGCGGTCGTCAGCGTGCCGAATCGGGCGAGGGCGAGTTCGAGGCCCGCTGGTTCTCCAGGAACGGCAATGGCACGACCTCCACGCTTGCTGGCGTCGGAGTCGACGACACCGTTGCTCAGGTACATGTCACGATGGGCGGCGGCTGGTGCGGACTCTCTGTAGTCGAGCGCGTGCGCTCGGCCTTCCTCGGCGAGGTAGATGACCATGAAGCCGCCTCCGCCGAGGCCGGCGGAGGCCGGATTGACGACCGAGCCTGCGAGCGACGCCGCAACTGCTGCGTCGACAGCGTTTCCGCCACTGCGAAGAATCTCCACGGCTGCCGCAGAGGCGAGGCCGTGCTCGGCTGCAACGGCGCCGGCGGAACCGGCAACGAGCTTCGCGCGAGTAGTGCGCGTGTCGTCGTCCGCGCGCACGGAACCCACGAGAAGCAGAACCAGGCCTAACGGGGCGAATATTCGCGCGCGCTCCAACATGCGCTCGTTTGTAGGGGCCGTCCTTCTACCATGCAAGGTGGCCGGCTTGCATGTCGCTACGCCGATGCGTAGACCTGCCGATAGCTCTGGTCGCACGCATTGAACCCCACCGAGAAACAGTTTTACCTGCGCTCGTTTCGCCACCGGGCGATTCTTCTGCATCTCTCTTCGGACTATCGATTGGCCGATGTTCGCGACGTCGTCACCGAACTGCGCGAGAACAGCACACACTTACTCGTTTGCGGCGAGAATCTGGGGAGCGGCGCGATCGCCGTCGGCGGAGCGCGCGGACGCCATGAGCGGCTTGCGGCGCTCGGACAAGCGATGGTCGAGCGTGGTGTTGCGCTCGCCGAACGCGGCGGCGCGCGTACTCGGGTGGCCGGCCTTTCGGCATCCGTTTCTCTCGCGCTGGATCTTCGTGTCCGCAAGCTCGTGGTCGTCGATCCGAGGGGCGGGATTCTGAGTCGCGATGGGCAGCGTTCGTTCCTGAACGCGGCGAGCGTGAGTCGATTGTTGCGCGATGCAGGTCGGCTTGCTCCCTGGACGAAAGGGGAGGTCAGCAGGCTGGTCGCTGCGGTGAAGGACGGCGTGGGGTCCGTCAATCTCACGGACGCACCCGGCCTCGCCGAGGAATTATTTACCTACGAAGGAGCGGGTACGCTGATCACGGCCGACGACTACTGTCAGGTCGCGCGGCTGATGGCCGACGATTTCGACGAAGCGCTGACGCTGCTCGCGCGCGGAGAACGTGAAGGGTTCCTGCTTCCTCGCACCGCGCCGGAGAGAGCGAGACTCCTGCTGGCTGGGTTCGGTGCGTGGTTCGAAGGAGGTCGGCTTTCGGGGATCGCTGCACTCGAGACACATCGCTATCGACGCAACCGGTTGGGCGAAATCGTAGGCCTGTACACAATCACCAAGTTTCAGGGTGAAGGGGTGGGCCTGCGTATCGTCGATGAATTGTTAGCCGTCGGCCGCAACGAGGGCCTGCGTGCGGTTTTCGCCTGTACGAGCAATGAGCGTGCGGCCGACTTCTTCTCACGCGCGGGGTTTGAGGAAGTGCCGTCCTCGCGAGCGCCGTCGAGCAAATGGCGAGGCAGGACGCGAGCGGGCAAACGCCCTCGCGTGTTCTGGCGGGACCTCTGACGGCGCGTATCGTCCGTAGGAGAGCGCAGGAGAGCGCAGGAGAGGGAATCTATGGCTGTATACATGAGATGCCTTGGAACGGTGCTGATCGTGCTCGGGATTGCCGGCAGCTTCCTTGCCTATCAGTCCGCGTCCAACGACGAGGCGTACTTCAAGGCAGTGCGCGGGTTGGAGAAATACCCGAACAACGTTTTGTTCCAGACCGAGTTCAAGATGGCGGAGCCGCGCCATATGCTGCTACTCGGCGCCAGCGCCTCGTCGGCTCCGATCGGCCTGGTCCTCGGCAGCATCTGCCTCGGGATCGGTGGGCTGCTCCGTCGCAAAGACTAGCCAGGCGGCGCTAGCGGGGCTGTCAGGGGTGGTGCTGAAGTGAGCCGCGCGCATTTGCGCTTTCATTCTGGGTGCTGCACCGTGTCATTGTTTGATGCCGCTAAATACTTAGTGGGTAACTTGACATCCGCCACCCTGGTCGGCACCTTGATTCGGTACCCCAGTCGAGGGGTTTGGGGATTCCAAAGCGGAATTCCCAAGAAAAGGTGACGGCCGAGCCAGGCGGCGGTGAGGAAGAGGGTCGTAGCGACCCCTTCCACTAAAAGGAGGAAGGAATGCGGAAACTGGTTGGACTAATCGTAGCTGGGGTTTTCCTGGCGGGTGCGGCAGGCACTGCCCTAGCAGACGATGATGGCCCGAACTTCTCTTTCGGGGCATCAACATCTATTGGATTTGACATTAACGAGCCTTCTGGGAGCTCTCAGAACGCGCTCTATTACAGCAGCATGGAGCAGGACGAGTCGTTCAACATCGATCTCGTACAGCTCGGAATCAGCGGTCAGCGTGGAGCGGTGGGTTACGCCGCATCGTTGGACTTCGGCGATCTCGCGGCTCTGGCCGGCGACTCGAGGGACGGCGACGTGGCATTGCAGACCGCCTACATCACGTACGACTTCGACGGCATCGGCGCGATGGCCGGTCGTTTCGCTACACCAATCGGGTACGAAGTACTCGAGCCCTGGGGCAATGCTCAGATTAGCCGGTCGCGCGGCTGGCAGGCACAGCCTATCAACCACGACGGTTTGACCATCAGCGGCAGCGCTGACGTCGTCGATCTCATGATCGGTGTCGTCAACGGCTTCACCGTTGGGGACCAGCCGGCCGGTTCCAATGATCCCGACGACGAGAAGGGCATCATCGGTTCGATGGGTGTCGGCATCAGCGATGAGCTGAGCATCTACGTGTCTGGTATCTTCACTGAAGATAATGACGCGGTGGACCGCTACCTGGTGAACACGATCTTGTCCGGCGATGTCGCTGCGGGCGACACGGGCATCCGTTGGGCCCTCGAAGGTACCCTGCGCAACGACGATCCGTCGGTCGGAAGCGACATGCAGCTCTGGAACGTTGCCGGCTATGTCGGAACGGACGCCGGCCCGGTCGGCGTTGATATCCGCCTCGACTTCACTGATGACGAAGGCATCGTAACCCCGATGGATACGAAAGTCTGGAGTGTCAGTGTGACGGGTTCGGTGCCGGTGACCGACGGTGTCGATTTCCGCGTCGAGTATCGACACGACTCTGCCGATGATCCGATCTTCGGTGACGATAGCGTCGGAGGTGTCAGCGACGACCTGGATCTCGTCCAGGCCCAGCTCGTTTGGCACCCGGAAGCGGACTAAAAGCAACAAGGAATTGCGGCGCAACCAGCGTCGTGGATTTGGAAAGGGCCCCTTCGGGGGCCCTTTCTTTATGTGGCCCACGTCACACCCGGCGGACGGGCGCCGCTCAGCGCTCGATTTCGATACGGGTCGCGCCGCCCACGCTGGTTACGCCAAGTACGGCCCAGCCTTCCGCTTCGGCGGCTCCGGGGATGTCGCGTTGCGCGCGTGGATCGTCGGCGAGGAGCACCAGACGGGCACCTCTGTCCATCTCCTCGAGCCGTGCCTTCGCTCTGGCCCAGTTCAGAGGGCACGCTACGCCGCGTAGATCCAAAACTTCTTCTGTCGGATTCTCTAGGTCCATGGTCGCGGGCGCCGAGCGCAGTCTCTCATACCAGCGACCGGGGCACGCCGCCATGACCGCTAAACTGCCGAGTTGAGCTGCACTTGCTGCAGAAGAGCCCTTGCCAAACTCCTGCCACCCACCCCACAATAGGGTGGTTTTGGACCCCAGTCTGCCCCCCGGACCAGGGGGATTCTATTGAGGGGTACGACACGGAGGCACGACGGCATGGCCCGATCGGTGAAGGTTGCTCGAGCCGCAGTATTATTCTGCGGCGCATTTTTATTCCTCGCTCACGCAGGCATTGCGCAAGCTCAATTCAGCCCGGCTGAGTTGTCGTGTCGTGAATCGCTCTCGAAGAACGGACTCAAGCTCGCGACCACTGCTTCGAAAACCTTCACCTCCTGTCACAAGAAGCGTGCAACCGGCGCCTTGTCGCCATCGGTCGACTGCAACGACAAAGTCGACGCGGACCCGAAGGGGAAGATCGACAAAGCCGCGGGTAAGCTCGTCGATCAGGCGGCTGCAGCGTGCGCGGGACTCACCCCGAGCGACCTCCTGTATACCGGCTGCCCATCGCCCTGTGGCGCCACGGTACCCTCCATCGGCGACTTTACCGACGTCGCGACCTGTATCCAGTGTGTCGTAGAAGGCACTGCGGCTTCGCTGAGTGGAAACGAGCAAGGCTCTCCTCTTACGCCGTTCGCAGACGCAGCCGACCGCAAGTGTCACGGCACGATCGGCAAGCAGTACGGCAAACATCTCAAGACCGTTTTGAAAGAGCGTACACGCTGCCAGAACGATGAAGAGGAACTTGGGGCCACGGATACTATCCTGTGCGGCGGGAGCGACCTGCGAGGTAAGATCGCGAAAGTCGTCCAGAAGGGCGAAACGAAGATCGGTAAAGACTGCGGTTCAGCGAACCTATCGAACGTGCAATCTTGCACCGATATATCGCTCAACTTCCTGAAGCTCTGTGTCTTTAACTCCAGCGACAACGCAGGCGAGTCGATGTTCCAGAGCTACTACAATCTTATGCCGGGCGGCGGCCCCACGACCACTACCACGTCGATGCCGACGGGATCTACCACGACTACGACGATGGGCGGCGGCGGCGTTCAGGATCCGCAATGCCCGAGCATCGGAGAACTCGCGGTCCTCGCTGCAGTCACCGAGGAAACCTGCACCACGAACGTCGACTGCACTGTGGGGACTTGCAATCCGACCCTGGGTAGCTGCGTGACGACTACGCGTCTTGACACCGGCTGGACCGGCATCTCGCACAACTCAGACGTGAACAACAACGTAGTGACCCGCGCGAATCTGCTATGTCCTGGGCCCGCACCGGTTTGTGGTCAGTGCACGGTGCTGGGACTCGATCCTTCCACGGATATCTGCCGTTGCGATGGCGACAACCGGACCATCTGCGACGAGCCCTTCCAGCCCGACGCCGACGACTGCGGCGGTGCGACCTGCAACTGCTACTTCGGACCTCCGCTGCCGCTGTCGGCGGGCAACACGCCGGCATGCGCACTTAACCGATTCTCTGCCGATGTCAGCGGCACGGCGAACGTCGATACGGGTCTCGGAAAGATCAGTACCAATCTGCGTGCTCAGGTATTCCTGGGGATCAACCTGATTACGCCATGCCCGTACTGTACGGGCGACATTACGCCGCAAGACGGAGTGCGTGACGGAACCTGTGTGCAGGGTAATAACAATGGCGAGACCTGCGATGCAGGTGCGGTCAACCTGACGTTCCCCGCACCGGGCGGCGACGGCCACAGCCTCGACTGCTTCCCTGATTCGGGCAAAAACGTCTCGGGCACCGGCTTGAAAATCGACATTACGCAAACAACCGGCACCGCCGACACCATCAGCGTCGGGCTGGTGTGTGGCTTCCCGCCGTTCGTTGAGTACGAGTGCCACTGCGGTATCTGCTCAGGCGATCCGACGAAGGCCACAGCGTGTGTCACCAATGGAGATTGTGCGGCGCTCTCGCTCGGCGATTGCGTTACGAACGGGAACGGTGCGCCGCTGCCCAATCAGTGCTCCAACTCGGGCGCAGGCTGCCTTGATCTCGGCGGCAACCAGGGAGAGTGCGATCTGGGGCCATCCGACAAGTTCTGCGATGGCGTGCTGCGTGCCTCTGGTGCCGGCTTCATCGCCTGCAACAACAACGTGGATTGCGAACCGGGTACGATCGGAATCGACGCTGGTTTCTGCGTGCTCTCGACGGTGCGTTCCTGCTTCCTCGATACCGTCACGGCGCAGGGCGTCGCCGACCCATCGCAACCGATCGGTGCAGCGACGTTCTGCATTCCACCCACAAGTAACGGCGGCATCAACACCGTCGCGGGATTGCCGGGACCGGCAAGGATCATTAACCAGGGGAGTTCCAAGACCTTCTGTGACAGTAATCCTTTGGTTCAGTACACTCCGGGCGTGGGCGGCTGCCCATAGTCTGCGGTATTTGTCTCAGCGGCCGGCCTACTCGATCGAGGGTAGGCCGGCCGAGAGCGAAGTCCTCGCGTTCGCTTGACTCTCGCCCCATCGGGGCCGACGCTGGAAGCACCATGCGCCGGAAAACACGCTGTATTCTACTCGCTCTCGCGATTGCGCTCTCGGTGCACGGCCGCGTCGACGCGCAGCCGCTGGATGCCTCCGCGTGGCTCGAACGCTCACAGGCGGCACGTTTTCCGGCAGCGAACATGGATGCGAAGTTCACGCTCGAGATCGTTCGATCCGATGGTTCAACACTGCGGCGTACGGGGCGCAGCGTGCGCGCCACTCGAGACCAGAAATTGGCGGATCGCCTGTTCGTAATCACTGAACCGAAAACGATCGCCGGCATGACGTTGCTCAGCAGGGATGTTCTCAACGGGCCGGCCGATCAGTGGCTTTATCTCCCCGCCTATCGTCGTGTTCGCCGGGTCGCGATTCACGGCGCGGGCGACGCATTCGTGGGAAGCGATTTTTACTACGCGGATCTGGCGAGAGTTCGGGTCGAGGCCGGTGAACATTCTCTGATGGGCGATACCTCGGTGGGCGGTCGGCCCTGCGTGCGTGTGGAAACCCGCAGTCACGACCCCCTCATCCCATACGGAAGGATCGTGTCGGCGCTCGACAAAGAGAACGCGCTGCCGCTTCACACTGAGTACTACGATAGGAAAGACGTTCTTCTCAAGGTCGGTACGATTGATGCCGTCGAATTGCGCGACGGACATCCAACGCCGACCAGTCTCTCGATGCGCAACGTCGTGTTGGGAACGAGTTCACGCATCGTCCTCGATGCGGTCGAGTACGACGCCGATCTGGAGCCCGAAATGTTTACGGTGGAACGGCTCGAAAAGGTCGGGCCGCCGCAATAGCTGTATTCGTATCTAGGTCGCTATCAACAAAGCCCGGCGAATTCGCCGCGGATGCGCCCCTGTAATTGACCGGAGCAGGGCAGACCCATTAACACTGGCTCATCACATCGCACGGCTGGCGCGCGTAGCACACGACGCGCACGCAAGAGACACGGGCTCGTTCGCGACACATACAGTGATCGCAGCGCAGCTCGAGCAAAGCATCGCGATTGGAGGATGGGCAGCACATGAAAACCAGAATATCGAAGATCCTGTACGAGAAGGGCTGGACCGAAATGGAACTGTCCCGTCGCACAGGTCTCGCGCAGAGCTATATCAATCGCGTGAAGAACTCGCGCATCGTACCTACCGTGCGCACTGCGCTAAAGATCTGCGAAGCGCTCGAGGTGCCGGTCGAAGAAGCCTTCGTCTACGAAGAAAAGCCGTACGGCGTTACGCGCAAGGCGTACTTCCCCGGGAGGCCGGGCGGTGGTCGTCGTGATCGGTAGCTTGGTTGCAGGGAACTTCGGGGCTGACTAACCTGATGTCCATGCGCGACCGGCCGTCGGGTGCCGGTCGCGCTCGAACGTGCTCGACGATTCCCTAAAACTTCAAGATTCCGTTTCGAAACCGCTTGCCCGATTGGATCTTGGCGGTGTGCGTACGTCTACGAATTTGATCCTCTCACCGATGTCCGGTGTGACCGATTGTGCATTTCGCCGACTGGTGAAGTCTTGTAGCGGGAATGCCGTCGGCCTGCTGGTCAGCGAGTTTGTCGCTGCGGAAGGGCTGACCCGGGACAACCGCAAGACTATCGAGATGCTGCGCTACGAAGAATCCGAGCGCCCTTTCTCGATCCAAATATTCGGCGCCGATGTCGATCGAATGGTGCGTGCAGCACTCATGGTTGAAGAAGTCGGTGCAGACATCGTGGATATCAACTGCGGTTGTCCGGCGCCCAAGGTCGTCAAGCGAGGCGGCGGAGCGCAGTTGATGCGAACGCCGGATCGTCTGCGCGAAATTCTTCGCGGAATTCGAGCGGCGGTAAGTATTCCAATGACGGTGAAAGTCAGGTCCGGTTGGGACGGTGATTGTCTGAATGCGATGGAGATTGCGCGGCTCGCCGAGGGCGAGGGGGCCGCAATGCTTGCCGTGCACGGTAGGACGCGGGTGCAACTCTATAGCGGTGAAGCGGATTGGTCTCTCGTGCAAAAAATTCGCTCCGAACTCTCGATCCCGGTAGCAGGCAGCGGGGACGTCGTTGACCCCGCCGACGCTATCGACCGGCTCGAGCGCGGCAGCGCCGATGCAGTCATGATCGGGCGCGCAGCGATGGGGAATCCGTGGATCTTCGCTCAGGTGAAGGCGCTGGCCGATGGACTACCCATTCCCGTGCCGACGCCGCAGGAACGAGTAGACGCGCTTGGACGGTTCAAGGGGTACTTGGAGGAAGCGTTGCCGGAGCGCGCATTCCAGGGACGATTCCGCGGGTTCGCTTGCCGCATGGTGAAGGGACTGCCGGGAAGCGCGCAAGCTCGTCAGCGTATCGGTGCAGCAAAAAACTGCACCGATGTTCTCGGTATTTTTTCAGAGTTCATCCTGCGCGACTACGAACTCGACGAGCCGCAAGAAAGCAGGAACGCGGTCGCTTAGCGTCGCGACGTAGAGAGCGAGCATACAATGTCAGAGAAGTACGAAGTCTTCGTCAGCAAGGACTATTTCAAGTTTAACGCTGCGCACTTCATGGCTTACCCCGGTTTTCGCGAGAGACTGCACGGTCACAACTACCGCGTGTCGGTACGAATCGAAGGCGCCCTTGGTGACGACGGGTACGTGGTCGATTTCGGTGACATCAAGTCGGCCGCGCGAGAGATTTGCGAAGGGATCAACGAGCGAACGATCGTGCCGATGCAGAGCGATTGTTTGAAGATCGAATGCCGCGATGGACAGGTTGACCTACAATCTGAGGACGGATCGCGTTTCAGCTTTCCCGAGGCCGACTGCGCGCTGCTCCCCATTCGTCACAGTTCGGCAGAAGAACTCGCGGCATACGTCTGCGGTCGACTCATGGAGACGCTCGGTATTCTCAAGGAGCGCGGCGTGACTTCGGTCGAAGTCTCGGTGGCAGAGGCACCCCTTCAGGAAGCGCGGTGTCGTCGCGAGCTATGATTATTTTTACTGAGCACATGAAGACGATTTTCAGGCACTGCTTACTTCTGCTCGCGATCGCCGCGTTCGTGGGGTGTGCTTCTACGCCTCTTCCCGAAGCCGAGTCGCCGGTCGCAAAGACCTATGTGCGGGCCTGTGGGAGTTGCCACGTCGTGTATCGACCGGAGATGTTCACGGCTGGAATGTGGCGCACGGTGGTCGATCGCATGGACCGTGAGATGACGCGCCGACAACGACCGATGCCTGCCGCAACGAAGCAGGAAATCCTCGATTACCTACAGCGTAACGCCGGAACGCGATAGCGAGCCCGGAGACTCAGGAAAGGGCTTCGGCCCGCAGCGCCTCGATCTCTGAACGTTCCTTCGGCGCGCCGGATGTCAGCACCTCGGATCCGGTACTCGTGACGACCACGTCGTCCTCGATGCGAATTCCTATTCCCTCGTAGCCTTTGGCTTCTTTGACGGCGGGGCCGACATACAGTCCCGGTTCGACCGTGAGTACCATCCCGGGCTCTAGTCGACGCGGCTCGCCGTTGACGCGGTAAGCACCGGCATCGTGCACGTCCATGCCCAGCCAATGACTGGTCCGGTGCATGTAGAAATCGCGATAGCTGGTCGAATCGATACAGGCGGCTACAGGCCCAGTGAGCAGGCCGAGGTCGACGAGCCCCTGGACCAGTACCCGCACGGCGATTTCGTGGAGTCCGTCGATGGTCGCGCCGGGCTTAACGCCGTCGATGGCTGCAAGCTGTGCCGCCAGGACGACGTCGTACAGCGCCGCCTGCTTCTCATTGAAGCGGGGACCGATCGGCCAGGTGCGCGTGATGTCGGCGCAGTAGCCGCCGTACTCGCCACCGGCATCGATCAGTATGAGTGCTCCGTCGGTCAACGGTTGGTCGTTCTGGGTGTAGTGCAGGACGGTGGCGTTGTCGCCGCAGGCCGCGATCGTCCCGTAAGCCGGCGCGCTGCATCCCCCGCGGCGGAAATCATGCTCGAGCATCGCTTCCACGTCGAATTCGCTCATCCCGGGTACGACGGACCGCATGGAGCGACGATGCGCAGCCGCGCTCACGTCGCATGCGCGACGCATGAGGTCGAGTTCGCCGGCGTCCTTGTGCAGGCGCATTTCATCGAGCAGCGCACGGACATCGGCGACGACGACGTGGCTCGCTCCTGTTCGCGGCCGCTCGAGATTGACGCGATGAACGATCTCCATCACGCGTTCGTTGATTGAGCGGTCGAGACAGTGCGCGAAATATAGAGTGTCGGCTTGGCGAAGATGCCGTTCTAGAACGACGAGCGCTTCGTCAATCCCATGGGCGTGATCGGCGCCATAGATCGCTTTTGCTCCGTCTATTCCAGCGCGCCTTCCCGTCCAGGTCTCGGCGTCAGGGTCGCGTGGGCGCACGAACATGGTCGTTCCGGACTCGTCGCTCGTACCTTTCGCGAGCAGGAGCGAAGACGGCTCCTCGAAACCGGTCAGGTAGCGAATATTCGTGTCGGGACGGTAGCGATAGTGCACGTCGTTCGCATAGATCGCCTCCGGAGGTCCCGCGATGAACAGAACCGCATTCTCCAGTCGCGCGAGCAGGGCGTCTCTACGTGTTTGGTAGGCTTTCGCGTCTGGACCGTTGAGCGTCATCGTAGTGTCAGGCTAGCATAGTCGGGCAGCGCCGCGTCAGTTCTCATCGACTGCCGGAAAGACCTGCATGAAGGGGTGAATGTCGACCTCGGCGAAAACGCCGCGTTGGCGATACGGATCGGCATCTGCGATCGCTTGCGCTTCAGCGAGGTCGGCCGCTTCCAGGACGATCAGGCTACCGGTCCCGTCGGTCAACGGACCTGCCAGGCGCACGCGCCCCTGTGCATCGTACGGTGCTAGATGGGCGAGATGGTCGGGACGGATCTTCGGCCGCAGTTCTTTTGCATCAGGACCGTCGCGGCCGATAATGACGAACAACATAGTGACTATATTTCCTTCCAGGCCCCGCCGTTTCGGTGGGCGAATCCCAACCTAGCGCAGCATGTCTGAAGACGAAAGACTCTGGGCCCTCGAGCGTTTCGTGGGCGGTATCGACGAACTCAAGACCGTTCTCGGCCCCGCTGCGGTTCCCGGTGTGGAGCGAGCGAAAGAACAGCTGACCTTGGCCATGGCTGCCCGCGATAGGGGGCAGCGTGAGGAAGCAATTCTTGCACTCGCCCGCGGAATGTCGGAGCTAGCCACGCTAGGCGATGCGCTGGGGGCGGCCGAGGGCGCGATGATGCGCGCCGTGACTGGAGAGCTGATCAAAGGCCTCGCCGCCGACGACAAACAGGCGGTCGAGCAGAATCTCGCAATCATCCAGTCGCAGGCCGGTACACCGAAGAAGCCGGGGCAGAGCTGAGCAGCGGCGAAACGTCGTGTCACGCCCGATCGTTACGTTCCTTACGGATTTCTCCACCCGCGACGAGTACGTCGGCGCGATGAAGGGAGCGGTACTTACCCGCTGCCGCGATGCGACCCTCGTCGACATCACCCACGAGATCGAACCAGGCCAGGTCACGCGGGGCGCTCTCGCGCTGGCCGCCGCCGTCGGACACTTCCCGGTCGGCACGATCCATGTCGCGGTGGTTGATCCGGGGGTGGGGTCGGCGCGAAACGCGCTCGTGATCGACTGCGCCGACTATGTTCTTGTAGGACCTGACAACGGGTTGTTGATGCTTGCGCGCACTCCCGAAGCGAATGCCTACGTCCTAGACCGTTCGGAACACTTTGCGGGCGACGTTAGTGCGACGTTTCATGGGCGTGATGTGTTCGCGCCGATTGCCGGCCGCATTGCCGCGGGCGCGACGCCGGCAGAACTCGGATCACGAGTCCCACTGGACTCTCTCGTTGCAGTCGACCTACCGAAGCCGCAAGTCACGCAGACGGGGCTTGTCGGTGAGGTGATGTACGCGGACCACTTCGGGAACCTGGTGACGAATCTGTCTCGCGACGATATCGGCGCGTTGGGTGGAACCGTCGCTGTTACGATTGCCGAGACTGATATCGGGCCGCTCCGCCGAACCTATGCCGACGCTGCCGTCGGGGTACTGATCGCGCTCATCGGTAGTAACGATCGACTCGAAGTCGCGCTCGTTGGGGGGTCGGCTGGGAACCATCTAAGCGGTCGAGCAGCGCCCGGCGCGCAAGTGCGAGTCGAGCGCTGCGCCGGCTAATTCCCGAGTCGTCGGTTGCGCGGTGACGAACCGAGGTTAGAATCCGTCCCATGGCTAGTTACGTAAAAACCGCGGTGTTGCTTTCCGCGTTGAGCGCGGTGCTGCTCCTGATCGGCGGTTCGGTGGGCGGTCAATCGGGAATGATGATCGCCTTCTTTTTTGCGGTCGTGATGAATTTCGGTTCGTACTGGTTCTCCGATCGCATCGTTTTGAAGATGTACCGTGCCGGAGAGGTCGGACCGGATCATCCGCTGTACCGGCTCGTTCAGAAGCTGACACTGAGAAGCGGCCTGCCCATGCCGAAGGTATTCGTCATTCCGACGCAGTCGCCGAATGCTTTCGCCACGGGTCGCAATCCCAGCCATGCATCGGTTGCCGCGACAGAAGGCCTCATTCGGATGCTCAACCAGGAAGAACTCGAGGGCGTCATGGCGCATGAGCTCGCGCACGTGGCCCACCGCGATATCTTGATTCAGTCCGTTGCCGCCACGATAGGCGCCGCGATCATGATGTTGGCAAGCATGGCGAGATGGGCTGCTATCTTCGGCGGGGGTCGTCGCAGTGGCGACAATGGAAGTCCGCTGGCCATGATTGCGGTCGCATTAATTGCGCCCTTCGCTGCCATGCTGATCCAGGCTGCAATCTCCCGCTCTCGCGAGTTCGCGGCCGATGCGGGTGGAGCAAAAATTGCCGGCAACCCGGGTGGCCTGGCAAGCGCACTTCGAAAGATAGAATCCGCCGTCGCGCGTGCGCCGATGGATGCCAATCCGGCGACCGCCCATCTCTTCATCATGGCGCCGTTCGCGGGAGTCGGTGGGATCACGAAGCTTTTCAGCACGCACCCTCCGACCGACGAGCGAATCGAACGACTGATGCGGATCGGCTAGGCGCCTAGTGGACGTGAAATATCGTTGAAGACAGTGCGTAGATACCGGCTTCGAGCGGTACGTACGCGCTCACGGCTTCGACGAAATCGTTCAGGCCGGCAGGCATGTATTCGGCTGCGCCGGAACCGCTGAACGGGCTGAGCAACTCACGAAGAATAGGGCGACGTTCGGGAAGGTAGACTTTCGATACGTTGTCCGGCTGGGCGATTCCGGCTTCCGTTGCGGCGAGACGAATGGCGGTGTCGAGGCCGCCTAGCTCGTCGATGAGACCTCTGTCGAGCGCCTGGCGGCCGGTCCAAACGCGCCCTCCGCCCAGACCGTCGACTTCTTCGACGGTCATCTGTCTGCCGACCGAAACACGATCGAGGAAGAGTCGGTAGGTGGACTCCATCTGCTCGCGAACCAGCGAGAGCTCTTCGTCCGTCATCGGCTTGGAAGTATCGGCAATGCTTGAATAGCGACCACGTCCGATGGACTCGGTCGCTATGTCGTACCGGCTCAACAGCTTCTCGATGTTCGGTCGAACGAGCACTACGCCGATGGATCCGGTTATGGTGGTGGGCTCGGCGACGATCAGGTCGGCACCGGCAGCCATGTAGTAGCCACCCGATGCAGCGACGTCAGCGAACGACGCGACGACGGGTTTCTTCTCCGATGCGACGCGGATGGCGCGCCACACGTGGTCCGATCCCAGCGGCGAACCACCGGGGCTGTTGAGACGGAAGACGATTGCTTCGATCTCGGGGTCCTCGGCCGCCTCCCGGAACGCTTTCGTCAGCCCCGCGGACCCTATCGATGGGCCTGCGAGACCACGGCGACCGCCCTTGCCAGCGACGATCGCACCGTCGGCGTAGATGACGGCGATCTTCGGTTGTTCGTCTCCGAAAAGGTTCGAGACTCCTTGACGATTATAGTCGGCGAGCCCAACCGTCTCGACGCGCTCACCGTCACCGAGATCGACCAACACCTGATCGAAGAACAGTTGGTCATCGGCCAGTCCGGTTTCGACGAACTCTGCTGCGGTCGCCGGGCAAGAATCGACGATCTTCTCGACCTCGGCGCGAGTCAAGCCTCTGGCCGCGGCGATGGTCTCAAGAAACTCGTCGTTCAGATCGTCGAGAAGTGAGTTTGCCTGCTCGCGCAGTGCATCGGTCATTCCCAGACCGCCCACCTGGTCGCCGAATCCCTTGTACTCTCGGATCTGCTCAACCTGCATCTCCAGGTTAAGGTGGCTCCACACGCCACCGAGGAACATGTATCGCGATGAAAGGCCGCTGAGCATCGGCGCGCCTGCGGGCGGCACGAAGATGTCGTCGGCGGCACTTGCGAGATAGTACTCTTTGTTGCCGCGCATCATCGACGAATCTAGATAGGCGATCACGCGCTTGCCGCTCGATCGTAGTCTTACGATCGCATCGCGAATTTCGCGCAGCCGGCCCCATCCCATATCCAGCCCACGGATGTTGACGATCGCGCCTTCGATGCGATCGTCGGTTTGAGCTCGATCGAGTGCGCCAATCAGGTTGGCGAGGATGCGGCGGTCTTCGACCAACTGATCCAGCACGTTGCCCGGCGGCGCGATGTGGTATTCGCCGGATACGTCGACCGTCAGATATGTCCCGGGCTCGATCGTCGGCGTGGAGAACAGTGTGCTCACGGTGATCGCCAGCATGACGAGCGAGGTCAGCAGGAAGAACCACTTGAGAGGCTTGCGAGGAATGATACGCATGTCTCCGATTATCATACCGCGAATGCCCACGCGCGCGCTACGTCGTCCGTCTCCGGCATCCGTGATTTCCCCGGCCTTCTGCTAGGCTGGCGGCATGCGGACGCTGGAACTGTGGGCTTCGGGCCCTGCCGATCCCTTGCGGCGGTTCGCGTGGGATCAGGCGATGGTCGGATACACCGCGCGGCAGGATCAGACCGCTTGCTTACGCCTGCATTCGGCCTTGGAGCCCGGGGTAGCCTTGGGCCGGTTTCATCGCCGACGCAGCGAGGCCGATTCGCGGCTGACGCGGCGCTTGACCGGTGGGCGATCGACGCCGACCGGGCCGGGCTTGCTGGAACTGACGGTAACGGTGCCGTCGAGCGGTTGGCTCGATCCGCGCCTTCCGGTCATGCGTCCGGAGCAGGTTCTCAATCGCGCGCTACGCCCGCTGCTGTCGGTTCTGCGCGCAGGCGGCCGGGCCGGGCTGGCTGGAATAGACGCCTTCTATCCAGGACGTGACCTGATCACCGTCGATAAGAAACCGATCGGAGCTTGCTCGTTCACTGTGTTCCCCGATGGAGTCGCGCTCGTCGATATTTGTATCGGTAACCGCGAATCGTTGGCGACGTTCGGCCCACTCATCGACGAACTCGATCGCGACGGCGTGGCCGCGATCGACAAGCAATGCTTCGCAGATGCTGCATCCTTGGCCGATCTTGGCTGCCCCGAGCGCGGGATCGAGGATTGGCTGGGCGCGTTCGCAGACGCGGCGACGTCGGATTGGCGTTGCGAGTCGCGCGTCTGGTCGGAGAGTCCGCCATGGTGGTCTACGTTCACCGCACCGGGCGAGGCGGCCTTCAGCGAGTTTCTCGGCGAGCGTCGCGAGGCGAAGCCGGGCATGCGAACGGCGGCGGCGCTCACGATGCTCGGTGTCGCTGAAGCGTCGGCGCGGATCGAGGACGATCGACTCGTCGATGTCGAACTCGCCGGGGATATCATGGCCCCGGCTACCACCGTGGCGGCGCTGGCTGATGCCTGTGAAGGACAGGTGGCTCGCGCGGCAGCGATTCGTCGATGCGTGACGTCGGTGCTCGCTCAGGAATCGCACTTCCTACTGGCGCTGGATAGTCCCGATGAACTAATCTGCCGTCTACTGTAAGTCGGTGAGACTCCTGTCATCCCGGATTGCACGGGCGCTGTCGTCGTGGCATCCCACGACCATGTCGGACTGTTTATTTTGTAAGATCTCGGCTGGTGACGTGCCCGCAGAAAAAGTCCACGATGATGGCGAGCTATTCGCGATCAAGGACATCAATCCTACGGCACCCGTTCACTTGCTGATCATTCCGCACAAACACATCGAGACCATCGCCGATCTAGAGGCCGCGCACGCAGAGTTGATCGGGAAGGTGTATCTCACGGCGCGAGACATCGCGCGCGACGAGGGCTTCGACGAAGACGGCTATCGCGTCGTGGCGAACTGCAAGCGAGACGGCGGTCAGACCGTGTTCCACATTCATTTTCATCTACTCGCCGGACGACCCATGTCGTGGCCTCCCGGCTGAGGCATGCTGCGAGCTATTATCTTCGACTTCGACGGCGTCATCGCAGATACCGAACGTCTTCACCTCCAGGGTTTTCGCCTTGCGCTGAGCGCGCACGATATATCGATCACCGATCAAGACTACCTCGAGCGCTATCTCGGACTGGACGATCGCCAAGGGTTTGAGGCGATCCTCGGAGACCACGGTGTCGACTCGCCGGAATCGACCGTCGGTGATCTCATGGACCGGAAGGCACGCATCTTTCGCGACCTCGTTGGGGAACGTGTCGAGATCTTCCCGGGAGTACGTGAGCTGCTAGCCGATCTTCGCGACGAGCGGCGAGCGGACCCACCCATCCCGCTTGCGATCGGCTCCGGTGCGCTCGGTGCCGAGGTTCGACTCATTTTGCGAATCGCCGCGTTGGACGCATATTTTGCTGAGATCGTCGCGGCTGATGACGTCGTGCGCGGCAAGCCGCATCCTGAAACGTTTCTCGAAGCGTGCGCGCGACTGGCCCGGGGACACGCCGACGGTTTGGTCCCGGAGGAATGTATCGTCATCGAGGATTCGATCGGTGGTGTGAATGCCGCGTTGCAGGCCGGAATGAAGGCGATCGCAGTAACGAACAGTCATTCAGCGGACGCCTTCGACGACGCTGACCTCGTCGTCGGTAGTCTCTGCGAGCTGGATCGCCCGCGTTGCAGTCGACTGTTTTCCTAGAGGATACTGGAGGGTGGACTCAGGCAGGACGTAGCGAGGTCGGGTGCGCACCCGTGCGCGCCCCCGACCTCTGTCTTCGTTTCTCGCGCCTGCTCTACGCGGCCGCGATCTCGACCTTGCGTGCCTGAGCAGACTCAGCCTGTGGGATGCGTACCGTCAGTACGCCGTCCTTTTGCGTGGCTGTCACCGAGCTTACGTCGGCGTCTTCCGGTAGGCGGAACGACCGGCTGAACTTGCCTACGTACGTCTCCACTCGGTAGAACTGCTCGTCGTCCGACTCGGTTTTCGTCGACTTTCTCTCGCCGCTGACGACGAGTACGCCTCGCTCGATATCGATCGCGATGTCTTCTTTCGAAATGCCCGGTACGTCGAATCGAAGCACGTAGGCTCCTTCATCTTTCGAAATATTCGTCGCCGGATTCCAGTCTTTCGTCGGCGAACGTGTACCCGCTGCGCGTTCGAAATTCTGAAGGTTCTTGAACGGATCCCAAGTAGTCAGCATCATTGCGTGTACCTCCAATGTCGTTGCTGTGGCGAGTTCGCTCGCCGTGTGACTTCAAGGTAAGACCCGGACTTAAGCTGTCAAGTCACCGAGCAACGGGAAGCGTTACCCGATAGAGGCGACGCCCCCGAATGACGGAGACGAGTACATTGTTGCTGTTGCGTAGCGCGGCCGATGCGCGTTCGAAGGCGGCGACATCGTTCACCTCGCGGCCGCCCATCGCGGCGATGGCGTCGCCGGGTTGAATCCCGATCTTTGCCGCCGGGCCGTCGCGACGGACCTTGGTAACGACTACGACTTCACCGCCGTCATGATCGGCGACGCCGAGGCCGAGACCGCGCCACGCGAACGCTTCCAACAGAGATCGCGGGATACTACTCAATTCGAGAGTGACGTCGCGCATTTTCCCGCGGTCGAGCACGACCAACTCGAGCGTATCCCCCGAGGTCATCCCCTTGATCGCATGCGCGAACGTCGCCGAATTGCTGACCGGTTGTCGTTCGGCACGTACGATCAGCTGGCCCCGTTTCAGCCCTTCTTTCTCGGCGGGACTGTCGGAATCGACACCGTTGATGAGTACGCCGCTGCCGGGGCTGGTCCCGAAGTGGAACGCGATTTCCGGGGTGAGGTCTTGAACCTGTACTCCGATCCATGGTGGCTGGACGTGGCCGTGATGGACGATCTGATCGACGATGTTGCGCACTCGGTGCACCGGAATCGCAAATCCGATCCCTTCGCCCTGCGCATGGATCGCTGTGTTGATGCCGACGAGTCTCCCCTCGACATTGACAAGCGGGCCTCCGGAGTTGCCGGGATTGATCGACGCGTCAGTCTGGATGAAGTCGCGATAGGTGAGATCGGCGGCCTGAATCGTTCTACCGATTGCGCTGACTACCCCCACTGTGACGGTATGCGACAGCCCGAAGGGGTTTCCGATCGCGATCACGGATTCGCCGATCAATATGTCGTCTTCGGTCGGCAATGGGATGTAGGGGAGGGGGGCGTCGGTCTCGATGCGTAGTACCGCAAGATCCGAGTCGGAGTCGGCGCCGACGAGCGTGGCGGGGTATTCACGCTCGTCGGCCATCAAGACGCGGATCGTCGAGGCATGAACTATCACATGCTCGTTCGTGACGACGATGCCCGACGGATCGACGAGAACACCGGAGCCGAGCGATCGGCGCTGACGCGTCGGTTTCTGAACGCCCGGTCCGCGCAGGAAGTCGTTGAAGAAGCGGTCAAAGAACGGATCGCCGCTGAACGGTGCACGGCCACTGAACGGCGTTTCGACGATGCGCTCCGTGTAGATGTTCACCACAGCAGGGCGCGTCTTCTCGACGGCTTGGACGACCGGGGTGCGGCGGACCGAAGATTGCGTGTCGGCTTCGGCCGGTGTGGCAACGACTCCGAGCACCGAGAGCTGCAATATCGCGATGGCCACGACGGCTACGACTGCCACGACTCTCATCGATTCATCCTCAGGTAAGCGGCTCCAATTCCATTCTGCGCTCGGCAAGATCGCAGGACTCCAATCGTACACGGATCGAATCCCCGATGCGTATGCGTGCATTGCTGCTGCGGCTGGAGAGCTCGAGCCGGTCAGCTACGTACTCATAGTACTCAGGCATCTTGGCGAGTGCGACAAAGCCTTCTACGAACGGTTCGTCGAGCTGAACGAAGAAACCGTGACGATCGATCCCCGTCACCATTGCGTCGAACTCTTCGCCAACGCGCGATTGCATGACGAGGATGCCCGCCGCGCGCATCGTCTCACGTTCGGCTTCCATCGCACGACGTTCTCGCTGGGAACAGTGGAGGCCGACGGAAACGAGTGCCTCGCGGGTGGGCAACGCCTCGGTGCCGACTTCGATGAGCTTACACAGCGCGCGATGTACGACCAGGTCGGGATATCGGCGGATCGGAGACGTGAAGTGTGTGTAGCAGCTACTCGCCAGGCCGAAGTGAATCTGTTTGAACGGGTCGTAGCGTGCCTGGGTCATTGCGCGCAATACCATGACGTGGACGAGCCGCTGAAACGGTTTTGCGCGTGCTTTGGCGACGACGGATTGCAGCGATTTGGGGTCGAGTTCGATTCCGTCGCTGGGCAGGCGCAAGCCCAGGCTGCGCAGCCTGGTAGCGAGACTGCTGATGTCTTCGTCGTTAGGGCGCTCGTGTATTCGGTAGAGGAATGCGATGTCGTTTTCTTCGAGGTGCGCGGCAACGGCTTCGTTCGCCGCGAGCATGCATTCTTCGATTAACCGGTGGGCACGAAGTCGAGTTCGCCTGCGTATCGTTGTCGGTTCGCCGTTTTCGTCGAGTTCGGCCACAGCTTCCGGGATGTCCAAGTCTATCGCACCGCGACGCATGCGTTGCGACAGCAACATGCTCGCACAGTCCCACAAGAGCCGGACGATTGAGCCCGGCGCGGTTTCGTCGGCGGCGTCGAGGAACTCCTCGGCCTGTTCGTAGGTCAGGCGGTGGTCGCTGCTGATGATCGTGCGAGCAAACTTGCGGCCGGTGATTGTGCCGGTGGCGTCGATTTCTAGGAAGACGGATACCGCGAGACGATCTTCACCCGGCCTTAGGCTGGCAAGGTCGCCGGAAATCTTTTCGGGCAGCATCGGAACGCAGCGACCGGGAAAATAGACGCTTGATGCGCGGTCTGCGGCTTCACGATCCAACGCGCTGCCCGGGCGCACGTAGTGAGAGACGTCTGCAATGGAGATCGTCAATCGATATCCGTTGTGGGTGTGTTCGATCGACACTGCATCGTCGAAGTCACGTGCATCGCTGGGATCGATCGTGATCGTCGGTTCGTGGCGTAGGTCGATGCGGCTCGAATCTGCAAGACCCGTAGACGCAACAGCAGCCGCTGCCTCGGCGTCGGCCTCGACTTGCGGCAGGAACTCGCTCTCGATGCCGAGCGACATGCGTACGGCCTCGATCTCGGTCGTGAGTGTTCCGCTCTCGCCGAGTAGGCGTTCTATCTTGACGACCGCAGAACGATACGAGGTCGGATATTCGAGGATCTTCGCGCGCACGACGGTTCCCGCGTGCGCCTCTACGTCGCCCTCGACGATGCGTGCCGGGTCGCCGAACTTCGCATTCGACGGAACGACGAGCCGTTCGCCCCCGGATTCTCCGTGGACGATGCCGATGATGTGTGTCTGTCCGCGCTCCAGAATTTCTTTGATCGTGCCGCGCTGGAGGCCTCGTTGCTTGTGGGGCTCTACTTCGACCAGGACGCGGTCTCCGTGCATGGCCGGCCGAACGGAGCCTTTGCCGAGTCCGATGGGAACATCCGGCTGGTCGGGAATGACGACGCCGCGTCCACGGCGTCCGACGCGTACGGTGCCCGTGACGAGCCCCATGCGCTCGGTCAGCCCGATGCGGCCTTGGCGGCCTCGCATGACCAGTCCCTCGTCGATGAGCTCTGTGATGGCGGCCTCTAGCTCGCCTGCGGGGATGTCGAACTCCGAGGCGAGTTTTTCCGGCCGGCTGAGCCGCCTACGTACCTTTTTCAGTTTGCGCAGTAAGGTCTGCGCAGCCTGGCTGCGTGGCGGGCCGTCGGCCACCGCAGCGCTATCGGGCCCTGGTCAGCACGTGGACTGACGCTGCGCGACTGTCGTTGACGTCTATCAAACGAACACGGGCGGCTGGAACTGGCCGTAGACGTCGCGCATGGCATCTGAGATTTCGCCGAGCGTGGCGTACACGCGTACCGCATCTACGATCGGCGGCATCAGGTTCCCATCGCCTTTTGCGGTTTCGGAGATCACGGCGAGTGCCTTCTTGACGGCGTCGTTATCGCGGCGCGAGCGAAGGTCGGCGAGCTTGGCGCACTGGCGTCGTTCGAGTTCTCCGTCGATACGAAGAAGGTCGGTGTCTTCTGCCTCCGACTCGAACTTGTTGACCCCGACAACGATCGAGCTGCCGTCTTCGACTGCCTTCTGGAACGTATAGGCTGCCTGCTGGATTTCCTGTTGCTGAAAACCATGTTCGATCGCCGTGACGGAGCCGCCGAGCTTGTCGATGTTCTCGATGTACTCGAATGCTCGGCGTTCGATTTCGTCGGTGAGCGACTCGACGTAGTAGCTACCGGCCATCGGATCGATCGTGTCGGCAACGCCGGACTCGTGTGCGATGACCTGCTGCGTACGCAGTGCGGTGCGTACGGCGGCTTCGGTCGGTAGTCCGAGCGCCTCATCGAAAGAGTTGGTGTGTAGTGACTGAGTGCCGCCGCATACCGAGGCGAGCGCTTGAATCGCCGTGCGCGCCACGTTGTTGATCGGCTGCTGCGCGGTCAGCGAAGATCCCGCAGTCTGACTGTGGAAGCGTAGCATCAGGGATCGCGAGTTTTTCGCCTTGAAACGTTCCTTCATGATCTTCGCCCACATGCGGCGTGCGGCACGGAACTTCGCGACTTCTTCGAAGAAGTTGTTGTGCACGTTGAAGAAGAACGACAGACGTCCGGCGAACTTATCGACATCGAGCCCCGCGGTGACTGCTGCCTCTACGTACGAAATCGCGTTGGCAAGCGTGAATGCGACTTCCTGCACGGCCGTCGAGCCGGCTTCGCGGATGTGGTAGCCGCTGATGGAGATCGTGTTCCAACGCGGTACTTGCTCGGTGCAGAACTCGAAAATGTTCGTGATGATCCGCATCGAAGCACTCGGCGGGTAGATGTAGGTTCCGCGCGCGATGTATTCCTTGAGTACGTCGTTCTGAATCGTGCCCCCGACCTTGTCCCAAGGAACGCCCTGCTTCTCTGCGCAGACGAGGTAGAAGGCGAGGAGGATTGACGCGGTGGCGTTGATCGTCATCGACGTCGTGACTTTGTCGAGAGGGATATTGTTCATGAGGACTTCCATGTCCTCGAGAGAATCGATCGCGACGCCTACCTTGCCGACCTCGCCGCTCGCGAGATCGTGATCGGAGTCTCGGCCCATCTGTGTCGGGAGATCGAAGGCAACGCTCAGGCCCGTGGTTCCCTGCTCCAGCAGGTAGCGATAGCGCTCGTTCGACTGTTCAGCGTCGCCGAACCCGGCGTACTGGCGCATGGTCCACAGGCGTCCGCGATACATGGTCGGCTGAACACCGCGCGTGTATGGGTACTCGCCGGGCATGCCGAGGTTGTCCGGGTACTCGCCGCCTTGCTCGCCGCTCGGCCCATAGATGCGCTCGACCGGAATTCCGGAAGTCGTTGTAAACGCGTCTTGCCGTTCGCCGTTCTTGTCGAGCACCGGCTTCAGTGTGTTGTCGTTCCAGTTCTTTAATGAGTCGTCGAAGTTCGCCATATCAGTGCGCCTCACCCTCGAGGGAAGTACTAGCCGAGAATCGACAGCAGTACACCTGCCGCTACGGCCGAGCCGATCACGCCGGCCACGTTCGGTCCCATCGCGTGCATGATCAGGAAGTTGGTCGGATCTTCTTTCTGCGCCGTGGTGAGCGCAACGCGAGCGGCCATGGGTACGGCCGACACGCCTGCTGCCCCGATGATCGGGTTGATCGGGTCTTTCGAGAAGCGGTTCATGAGCTTCGCGAACAGAACGCCGGTCGCCGTGGCCACGCAGAATGCGAGCATGCCCAGGGCGAAGATCTTGAGCGACTCGGCTCGCAAGAAGCGATCGGCCGATGCTCCCGCCCCGACACAGATTCCGAGAATGATGGTTACCGAGTCGATGAATGCGGTGCGCGCGGTCACGGCCAAGCGTTCGGTCACGCCGGATTCCTTCAGGAGGTTGCCGAAGAACAACATGCCGAGAAGCGTCGTGGCCTTCGGTGCCACGAGGGTGCAAACGATGAAGCCAATGATCGGGAAGAGAATCTTCTCGGTCCTGCCCACCTCGCGTGGGGGTTTCATCTTGATCAGTCGTTCCTTTCTCGTCGTCAGCGCGCGCACGATCGGAGGCTGAATGATGGGAACGAGTGCCATGTACGAGTAGGCCGCCACAGCAACTGCGGGGAGCAGCTCGGGCGCCAGTGCAGACGTAATGAAGATCGTTGTCGGGCCGTCGGCACCGCCGATGATGCCGATCGCGCCTGCCTCTTGCGGGCTGAAGCCGAGTGCCAGAGCGCCCCAGTAGGTGGCGAAGATGCCGACCTGCGCCGCTGCGCCCAGAAAGATCAGGCGCGGTTGCGAGAGCATGGCGGAGAAGTCGGTCATTGCGCCGAGGCCGAGGAAGATGAGCGCGGGATAGATCTCGTGCTTCACTCCGTAATACAGAAGATGAATCACGCCTTCCGGGTCGTCGGGCGAAGCGCCGCCAAACGGAATGTTTCCCATGATCATGCCGAAACCGATCGGGATAAGTAGCAGCGGCTCGTACTCTTTGATGACTGCGAGTGAGATGAGGCCGAGTCCCACCGCGATCATGAGCAGGTTCTGCGGGTTCTGCGGTAGCAGAACGAAGCCCGTCTGGAAGAGGAATGTGCTGAAC
The DNA here is from genome assembly GCA_029262375.1 of Deltaproteobacteria bacterium. Classification (GTDB taxonomy): domain Bacteria; phylum Desulfobacterota; class Binatia; order UBA1149; family SPBQ01; genus JAJCZM01. The sequence continues at coordinate 71,233 of JAJCZM010000044.1, read as the reverse complement.
GCCTCGAGCATTACGCAACCACCATCAGCAATTGCCCGTCACGGACCTCGGCGCCTTCGCTAATGGGGATCTCGGTGACGGTGCCGCCGACCGGCGTGGCGATGTCGTTTTCCATTTTCATCGCTTCGAGTTTCAGTACGATCTGGTTCGCCTCGACGGTGTCTCCGACCCTGACGAGTAGCTGGGTGACGACACCCGGAATCGGCGCAGCGATCGATCCGCCGCCGCCGACGGCCGGCGCAGATCGCGGTGCTGCGGCTGATGCAGGCGGCGCCGCGGGCGCGGCGATGCTCGGCGCACTGATCGCGGGCGGCGCCGCGCCGGCGACAGGCTCGATATCGAACGTGGCGCCGTCTACCGAGACCTTCGCGCCCATGCCCGAGTCGGTGACCGTTACGTCATATTCCTTGCCGTCGACCTTTACCTTGTACTTGGCCATCGTTGCCCTTCAGCCCCTTGATTGAGTCCGGTTTACTTGAGCTTGACGCCCGGCGCGTAGCCACGGTGACGGTGCGACGTTTGCTCGTACGGACACGCGCCTGCCAAGGTGATAGGCGTAGGCGGCCATCGCAACTCGTCGCAGCAGTTCGTTCCCGTCTGAGTCGGCCGAGTCGTTCGAGCCGCGCGAGACGTGCGATTGCTGCGCCGTCGATGCCTCGGCGGCGGCTGCGAATGCTGACGCGGCTTCCGGCGAAACACTTGCGCCCTCGTTCCTGGCGAGTACGCGCGCGACGATGCTTACGACCGTGACAATGATCGTCAGTGCAACGAAGACGGTCGAGATCCCGACTACGGCCATGTTCGGGCCGGTGAAGATCGTCTGTTCCATTACAGCGGAATGTTCCCGTGCTTCTTCTGGGGATTGCTGTCGCGCTTGTTGGCGAGCATCGCCAATGCTTGGGCGATCCTCACGCGGGTTTCTGCCGGAGAGATGACGCCGTCGATGTATCCCAGTTCCGCAGCACGGAACGGGTTCGCGAACCGCTTCCTGTAGTCGGCAACAATATCCTTACGCGTCGACTCAGGATCGTCCGCCGCTTTGATCTCGTTGCGGAAGATGATGTTGACCGCACCGTCGGCGCCCATCACGGCGATCTCTGCACCGGGATACGCCAGATTCACGTCCGTGCGGATGTGCTTCGATCCCATGACACAGTAAGCGCCGCCGTAGGCTTTGCGCGTGATGATTGTGATCTTGGGAACCGTCGCCTCAGCGTAGGCGTAAACGATCTTTGCACCGTGGCGGATGATGCCGCCCCACTCTTGTGCGGTTCCCGGTAGGTACCCAGGTGTATCTTCGAACGTGACGATGGGGATGTTGAAGCAGTCGCAGAAGCGAATGAATCGCGCGATCTTGTTCGATGCGGCTACGTCGATGCAGCCCGCGAGATGGTTGGGCTGGTTGGCGACGATCCCGACCGACTTCCCGCCGATACGGCTGAAGCCCACGATCGCGTTGCGCGCGAAGTGCTGGTGTACTTCGAAGAAGCTCCCCTGATCGACCGTCGCATTGATGATCTCGTTCATGTCGTACGGCTGATTTGGATTGTCAGGGACGACGCTATTGAGTTCGGGCGTCAGGCGTTCGAGTGCATCGCCGGTATCGACGACGGGCGGATCCTCCATGTTGTTGAGCGGAAGATAGGACAACAACTTACGGATCATCGCGATGCATCCGGCGTCGTCGGGCGCGAGGAAGTGGGCTACACCGCTGCGCGAGTTGTGCGTGGCGCCGCCTCCGAGATCTTCCTGCGTGACCTCTTCGCGGGTCACCGACTTGATGACCTCCGGGCCTGTGATGAACATGTAGCTGGTCTTGTCGACCATCAGGATGAAATCGGTCAGGGCCGGCGAATACGTCGCGCCGCCGGCGCAGGGCCCGAGGACACCTGAGATCTGAGGAATGACACCGGAAGCCAACGTGTTCGCGCAGAAGATGTCGGCGTAGCCGCCGAGGCTTTCGACTCCCTCTTGGATGCGCGCGCCGCCCGAGTCGTTGAGGCCGATGACGGGAGCCCCCGCCTTCAGGGCCATCTCGTTAATCTTGCAGATCTTCTCTGCAACGGTGTGGCTCAAGCTACCGCCGAGCACGGTGAAGTCTTGTGCGAAGGCGAAGACCGTACGGCCTTCCACCGTGCCGTACCCGGTCACTACGCCGTCGCCCGGTGTGTGCGACTCGTCCATACCGAAGTCGGTACAACGATGTACGCGCAGCTTGTCTATCTCGACGAAGCTTCCGGCATCGAACAGTTGATCCATGCGCTCGCGCGCGGTCAGCAGACCTTTGGCGTGGCGCTTCGCAATCCGCGCTTCGCCGCCACCGGCCTGCGCTTCCTCGTTTCGTCGGCTTAGTTCTTCAAGGACTTCGGCGTCTGCCATCTTCATTTCACCTCGAGCGCCGCGGTTGGCGGGTGCTCGTACTGATCATCTCCCGTCGGTCGAGAAGGTAGCCGCTTGCTGGTGCCGTCCGGCGTTACGTCGTGGCTCCGTCGAAGCCATTCGTGGGGGCACCCGTAGCCGCACACGAAGTGCGGCGCGGTAGGTGGCTCGGGGTCAGGACCCCGGATGCGTTCCCTTGGAATGGCGAAGAAAAAAGCGGCAGCAAATCCAGATATAAAAGAACCCTGTAAAAGACAAGGAGTGCTCAATTTAGTCCTATTAGGACAGGGACTTAGCGGTTTTTGGGATCGTCGAGTGGCGGAAGGGTCACCGATGCTCCCGCCGCGATGCCGTGACGCGCACAGAACCCGCCGTTCACCTCGAGTACATACTTAGCGGGCCCCGCGGAAGGGAGCGACTCGAGCGAGTAGGGGGTGGTGTTGGCGGCGATGCTGACGACCCGCTTGGCGGAGTTGATGAAGATGATATCGAGCGGAAGCGGGGTGTTTTTCATCCAGAAGCTTCGTGGCCCATCGCTTCCGAATACGAACAGCATTCCGCGGTCCTCGGGGAGCTCTGTGCGCCACATCAGTCCGCGTTGCAGCGCTTCGGGAGTGGAGACGATCTCTACGCGAACGTTGACCGAGCGGCCGTCCACGCTTTGCAGTGCGACGGTAGGGCCTGACGGTGCGCAGGCACCCGCGCTGGCAGATACAGCGGATACGAGTAAGGCGAGGGCGAATATGCCGGCGCGCACGCCCTTATCCGCTCTATTAGAAGCCCCGATCCGCATTGAGCGCCTAGGCTGACTGCCGACAGACCTGATTGCAAGCACCGGCCGGGCACGATTAAATCTTGGACCTTACGGGCTCTGAGCGGGGTCGGGCGTAGGCCCGTCACACCGCCGCGGAGGCCCTCATCGGGGAGGATTTCAACGTGAGTGCGATCATTTGGACCGTGGTGCTGCTGGCCTATCTCGGCCTGTTTGCCTACCAGGCTTACAACCGATTCGGCGTGTTGCTGAAGCTTCCGGCCGCCGAAGGCCGATTCGACCGGATTCCCGAGCGGATCAAGCTCACGCTCGTCTATGGTCTGGGCCAGCTCAAGTTTTTCAAGGGCGAGCAGCCCGCCGGCATCATCCATGTCCTCGTATTCTGGGGCTTCCTCGTCCTGGGCGGCCAGGTCGCGACGATGTTCCTTCGAGGCTGGGCGCCCGATGCGCACCTTCCCCTCATGAGCCCGCATCTGCTCGGCGGGCCCTACATGGTCGTGCGCGACATCATGGAAGTCGTCGTAATTGCCTGCACGCTTACGATGCTCACCCGATGGCTCGTCACCCACCCGAAGCGTCTCATGGGGTTCGTTCCGGCCGAAGAGAAGCTGCACAACCAGCAGCACTGGGAAGCCATCCTCATTCTCTGCTTCATCACGACGATCTGCCTGACCGGCCTCATCTATGACGGCGGCCGATTGATTTTCATGGCGGGTGATCCCGACGTCGAAGCAGAAAGAGCCTGGCAGCCCGTCTCCGGCATGATGGCCGGATTCATGGCTCCGTACGGCGCCGGCTTCGCGGAGAACGCCGCGAACGCCGCTTGGTGGATTCATAATCTGGTCGTACTGACCTTCCTCAATCTGTTGCCGCTCGCGAAGCACTTCCACGTGATTACCGCGTTGCCCAACGTGTTCTTCTCGAAGCTCGAGCCGCGAGGCGCGTTGTCGAAACAGGATCTCGAAGACGAGAACCTGGAAGTCTTCGGCAAGTCGCAGATCAAGCACTTCGACTGGAAGCAAGTGCTCGACATGTACACCTGCACCGAGTGCGGTCGCTGCTCCGAGCAGTGCCCGGCGACGTCGACCAACAAACCGTTGGCGCCACGCCAGATGCTGCTCAACATGCGTGACCAGCTCTACGAAAACGGCTGGGACGTTCTCAACGAAGATTGGATGGACAAGGTCGTTGAAGCCGAAGGCGACTGGGTCACCGATGAAGTCGTTTGGTCATGCAACACGTGTCGTGCCTGCGAAGAGGCCTGTCCCGTGAATATCGAATACGTCGACAAGATCGTCGACATGCGTCGTCACCTCGTGCAAGAAGAAGCGCGATTCCCGCAGGAGCTCACGCGTACGTTCAAGGGCATGGAGACGCAGGGGAATCCATGGGGCATCGGCATGGACAAGCGCGATGAGTGGGCCGAGGGGCTCAACATCCCCACCTTAGCCGACAAGCCGGATGCGGAGTATCTATTTTTCGTCGGTTGCGCAGGGTCGTTCGACGATCGTGCGAAGAAGATCACGAAGAGCGTTGCGAAGATTCTCGATCACGCCGGCGTGAGCTACGCCATCCTCGCGAAGGAAGAGCCGTGCAACGGCGACACCGCGCGACGACTGGGCAACGAGTACTTGTACCAGAGCATGGCCACGATGGCCGTCGAGACCTTCAACTCGTACAACGTCAAGAAGGTCATCACGAACTGTCCTCACTGCTTCAACACGATTGCGAACGAGTTCCCGCAGTTTGGCGGCGACTACGAGACCGTCCATGCCTCGCAACTCGTCGCCGAGTTGATCAACGAAGGGAAGGTCAAGGTGTCGGAGGACGTCGCGAAGACGATTGTCTATCACGACTCGTGCTATCTCGGTCGCTACAACGACATCTATGATGCACCTCGCGAGATCCTCAAGGCGATTCCGGGAGCGACGATCGTCGAGACCGCGCGATCGAAGAACACAGGCATGTGTTGCGGTGCCGGCGGTGGCCGCATGTGGATCGAAGAAGAGCCCACCCAGCGTGTGAACACGTTGCGCGTCGAGCAACTCCTCGAGACCAAGCCGGACGTCATCGCGTCGGCCTGCCCATACTGCATGACCATGCTTACCGACGGCATCAAGGAGAAAGAGGTCGAAGGCAGCGTGGATACGCGCGACGTGCTCGAGATCGTAGCCGATTCGCTTGGCGCGTCTGCGTAGGCTCCTCCTCGGGGTGGCACTTCCCCGGGTCCATTAGAAAAGGCCGGATTGACGATCGTCGATCCGGCTTTTTTTCGTCTTGCTGGTCGACTTCTTGGGAGGCCTGGAAGGCCGGTCGTTCAGATTTGTGCGGAATCCCATCCCGGCACGGTTCCTGCTTCTGCTCCCGCAGGCGGTAGTACCACTACTGCACTTTGCGGGGGTTTACACTGCCCGACAGTCGAGAGTTTGACGCTGTGGATAGAGTTGTCACACCGGAAGCGGAATCTGGGTCGCTTTCGACCCTAAGGGGCACGCTGAACGAAGCGGCCACGAAACAGTTCACTGTGCGAGGGCAGGTCGCGGTCTTTATGGCCCTAGCGTCCGTGTTGCCCACCACGCTGTTTCTGGGGGTCAGCTATTTTTTCTTCGCCGGATCGAAGTCGGCGGCGGTATCGTACGAGTATTGGAGCTTCCTCGTGCTTGCGTGGGTGGTCGGTACGGCCGTTCTCATCGCGCGCGTGTTCTCTAACGGCCTGACCCGGCAGATTGAGCCGCTCCTCACTGCCGCACGTAACATGTCGAGCACGAGTGCGGCCGCCGCGTCTGCGCCTCTGCGCTCTCACGATGAACTCGGTGAGCTTGCAGAACGATTCAACCTTATTGAAGAAACGTTGGCGGAGAGCCGCGAGGCGGCGATAGGGCGAATCGGGACGCTCGAAGACGACATTGAGCGGCTGCGCGAGGCGAACGAACACCAAGCGCGTTTCTTATCGGCGGTATCTCACGAGATTCGCACGCCACTGAGTGCGATCGTATCATCGGCGCGTATCATTCAGCGCTACCACAACAAGAAGCCGGAGGTCATTGATCGTTTTGGTGACACGATCGCTGCTGAGGGTCAGCGGCTGGTACGCATGATCAACGACCTGCTGGATATCTCGAGGCTGGAGGCCGGTCGCGTTGAATGGTCTGATTGCGAACTCAAACCGTCTCGTTTGGTTCGTCGCGCGGTGCAACTCAATCAAAAGAACGCGCAGGTCGCCGACATTTTCATCGACGTTCAGGCGTCCGACTTACTTCCGTCGCTATGGGGCGACGAGGAACGATTGGCGCAAGTTCTCGACAATCTCATCAGCAATGGTGTGAACGCTTCGCGGCAGGGCGGTAGAGTCGTGGTCAGCGCTCGCCAAGTTGCTGAGGGGGTCTGCTTCTCGGTGACGGACGCCGGTCCCGGAGTGCACCCGGACGAACTCGAATCGATATTCGACAAGACGCATACCATCGCTGTGCGCGAGAGGGAGGGCGAGCGTCCTTCAGGGACCGGACTCGGACTGGCGATCTGCCGCGGGATCGTCGATCACTACGATGGACGCATATGGGCCGAAAGCAGCCCAGGCGAGGGCGCAACGTTCCAGTTCACGTTACCCGCCAATTCGGCTCAGCGAGCGGCACAGAACCCCGGCACGAGCGCTGCTTCTGCGCTGCGTGTGCTACTTCTGATGCACGAGACCGTATTGTCGGAGGCTTGCTTGCGTGCACTGCGTCTCGAGGATGTCGAGGCCAAGACGTGCGCGCGTTTCGACGATGTCTTCGAGACGCTGAAGACGTGGACTCCGCAGGCCGTCGTAGTCGCACCGTCGTTCGTATGGCAGCTAAACGAAGTTGCCGAAGCGAAACTACGGCGAGCCGGTATCGAGCACATCGTGATGCTGTCCCAGCAGGAAGGATTCGTCGAGATGAGTCCGCCTACCCACAGCGAACCGCTGCTGGCGAGGCTGAACCAACTCGCGCCGACGGGCTCGAGCGTGCTACTGGTCGAAGATGACAAGGACTACGGTTCGGTAGTTGAATTCGAGCTCAACCAAGCCGGCTACTCGGTGATCAAGGCCTACAACGGCCGCGACGCGGTAGAGATGGCGGTGGAGCAGGAGCCCGACGCGATTCTCCTGGATCTAGCGTTGCCGCAGCTCGACGGCTTCGGCGTGCTCGAGGAACTCAAGGTTCGCAACGTTTCGGTACCCGCGCTGGTGCTGACGTCACTCGAAGAGCACGACCTCGAGGGGCGACTGGCGGGCCTCGGCGCGGTCGGACTGTTCCGCAAGTACGAACTGATCGCCCCACGCGATAGCGGCGTCGTTGAGCAGATCAAGCAGATTCTCGAGCCGGTCGTCGGTGACAATCCGACAGACGAATCCAGCGACCTCACCACTTAGGCAAAAAAAATGCCGCGAAACCTCATTGCGAGGTTTCGCGGCACCTTTAGCCGTTTCGAGGGACTACTAGAGTCCCTTCACCTTCTCAGTCATTTCGGGAACCGCCTCGAAGAGGTCGGCCACCAGACCGAAGTCGGAGATCTGGAAGATCGGCGCCTCGGGATCCTTGTTGATCGACGCGATCACTTTCGAATCCTTCATGCCGGCCAAGTGCTGAATGGCGCCCGAGATACCGACTGCGATGTACAGAGTCGGCGCGACGACCTTGCCGGTCTGACCGACCTGCAGATCGTTCGGTACATAGCCGGCGTCCACTGCTGCACGACTCGCGCCCATGGCTGCGCCCAGCGCATCGACCAACGGCTCGAGTACCGTCGTGAAGTTCTCGCCGGACTTCAGTCCGCGACCACCTGCTACGACGCGCTCGGCTTCTGTGAGTACCGGTCGGTCCGATTTCGTCTCTTCGACGCTGACGAACTGTATGGCGTTGGCCGGGGCCGATATGTCGGCTCCGACCGCCTCTACGGCTGCCGAACCTTCGTCGGCCTGTGCCTCGAACGCGGTGGTTCGCACGGTGAGGACCTTCTTGTCGCCATGCATCTCGACGGTCGCGAAGGCATTGCCTGCGTACATCGGACGCTCGATCGATCCGTCATCGTTGATGCCGGTGACGTCGGTTGCGATCGAAGCACCCATTGCGCCTGCCAGGCGAGGTGCGATGTCCTTGCCCTTCGACGTGGACGCGAATACGACGCGGTCGCAATCCGTCGCTTCAGCGATCGCTTTCAACGCCGCGGCCGCTACGTCGGCTGCGTGATGTTCGAGAGCGGGGCTCTCGAGAGTCGCGACCTTGGAAACGCCGAGCTTGCCGGCGGCATCGGTGAGACCGGAAACATCGGAACCGAACAGACCGAGGATGACGTCACCGCCCCCCATCTTGGCTGCTGCTTCCTTGGCTGCGGTTACTGCTACGGCTGTCGCTTTGGGGAGCTTGCCGTGAGCGTGTTCTGCATAGACTAGTACGTTGCCCACTGTTCCAACTCCTCCTAAAGGACCTTCGCCTCGGTCTGAAGGACCGAGATCAGCTCGTCTACGGATTCGACCATGCGGCCGCCCTTGCGCTCCGCGGGCGGAGTCAGGCTCTTGACGGTCAACATCGGTGTCAGATCGGCACCGAGCGAACCGGCGTCGATTTCCTCGAGCGGTTTCTTACGGGCTTTCATGATGCCCGGGAGGGAAGCGTACCGCGGCTCGTTCAAACGAAGGTCAGCGGTAATGATCGCCGGTAGCGGGACCTTGATGGTCTCGAGACCGCCGTCGATCTCACGAACACACGTCGCAGCAGCGTTGCCGTCTTCGAGCTTGAACTCGGAGATGAACGTTGCCTGCGGCCATCCGATCAGTTCCGCGAGAAGCTGGCCGACGACGTTGGAATCGTCATCGATTGCCTGCTTGCCCATGATGACGACATCCGGGCTCTCCTTCTCGATGATCTTCGCTAGAACACGCGCGACGACCCAGGGGTCGGAGTTGTCGGCCGTAACGAGGATGGCGCGATCTGCGCCCATCGCCAGGCCCGTGCGCAGCTGCTCCTGCGAATCCGAGGTTCCGATCGTCACGAGCACGATCTCTGCTTCCACGCCCGACTCTTTGATGCGTAGCGCTTCTTCGATAGCGATTTCGCAAAACGGGTTAACTACCCATTTTACGCCCGCCTCGACGATCCCATTGCCTTCGGGGTTGACCTTAATCGTGGTCTCGGCGTCGGGAACGCGCTTCACTGGTACGAGAATCTTCACGAATGATTCCTCCTGCTAAACGCTTACGGCCCGATTGAATCGCCTTAAGAAAGTAGACGGCGGGCCGATAGAACAAGCGCAGTTACCATGCAGCGCGTCAGATCGCAAATTGGCTTGGTGCGTGCCTCTACACGGTCGGGGAATTCGAACACGCAAAAAGGCGCGCTCGGCCGAGGATCGAGTTAGCCGGCCTACGATAGTACGGTTCCCAGGCGCGCCGACGCGCGCTTGGAGGCTCTCGTGGCGAAGATACTACTGTTCGGTCAGGCGCAGTTCGGCGCGAAAGTCCTCGATGGGCTTCTCGGCGCCGGCCATCAGATCACAGCGGTTTGTCTCCCCCCCGATCGAGAGGGCGGTGCGCCCGATCCCACGAAAGAGATCGCGGCGGCAGCGGGCCTGCGAGTGGTGCAGCGTCGTTCGTACAAAGGGGACGAGGCCTTCGCCGAAGTGAATCCCGGCGCCGCCGATCTGGCTGTGCTCGCGTACGTCACGCAGATCATCCCGCTGGCGATGTTGGACGCGCCGCGTTTGGCATCGGTGTGTTTCCACCCGTCTGTGCTTCCTGCCTATCGCGGCGGATCGGCTATTCCTTGGCAACTGATCAAGGGGGAGACGCGCGGTGGCGTTACGCTGTTTCGTCCCGACGACGGCATCGATTCGGGGCCGATCTATTTGCAGCGTCAATTCGACATCGGGCCGGATGAGTCGGCCGGATCTTTCTACTACGGCACGGTATTCGAACCCGGCGTTGCGGCGACGCTCGACGTCGTTGAGTTGCTGCTCGCCGGCGAAGTCGCCGCGGTTGCGCAAGACGAGAGTCAGGCGACGCACGACCCGCTGTGCCGCGATGAGCATGCGCGTGTCGATTGGTCGCAACCGGTTCGCGTGGTGCACGATCTTATCCGTGGCTGCGATCCGGCGCCCGGTGCCCACGGCGCAATCGAGAAAGCTGAGGACGTTACCGTCCGCGTCTATGGCTCTCGCGTCGTGTCGTCCACTGCCACGGGGCATGCACCGGGCACAATCGTCGCGATCGGCAACCAAGGGATGGAGATCGCAACCGGGGACGGCACTGTGCGTGTCGCGAAACTAGCCGCGGGAGCGGCGAAGAAACCGGCCGCGGAAGCCGCTGCGCAGGCCGGTCTCTCGGTTGGCGATCGATTCACCGCGTGAGCGCACACGAGCGCAGATCGGAGTTGTCCGCACGATTCGCATGAGCCGCACGATTCGCAGCTTACTCGTCTGCGAGTTGAGCGAGCGTGACGAGGGTTTCGCCCGGTCCCACCATCGCATCGATGGCAACGTGGACTTCGACGACCTCAGCAGCAGTCGCGGAGCGAATCGTCTGCTCCATCTTCATCGCTTCTAGTAGTAGTAGCGGTGCGCCGGCTTCCAGCCGGTCGCCTACGGCCACGAGGACGTCCAGTACCTTCCCCGGCATCGGTGCCGTGATGTGCGGCGTGAAGCTACCGGCGGTTGTACTGTCGTCCGCGTCTTCGTCGGCCGGTATCAGGCCGATCGATTGCCCGCCACCGGCGACGTGCACGTGCGCGGACTCTCGCGCGTGCAGAAACCGACGGCTTCGTCCGCCGATCGTAACGGTTACGTAGCGCTCGCCGATCTCATACTCGTCGACCGTGATCTCACGATCCCCGATACGAACGACGAGCTTGTCACCGGATGTGATGGATTCGATGGTCGCGCCGGTGACGGCGGACGCGACTCGGTATAGCCGACTCACGAGCCAGGCTCCTTTTCGTTGCCGCTGCGCCAGGCTCCCAACGTCTGCCACGGTGTCGGCGCGGTGGCGACAGGGCCGGCGAAGGCCGTCCCGGGCCGACCGAACTCGGCAACTACGGCAGCGGCGGCCAGTGCTGAATCGGTCGCATCGCCAGCCGACGGTCGCCAATCGGCATAGTCGTGCTCGATGCTCGTAGTGGCGATCGCTCCCGACGCGAACGCGCTCGAGCGCACGACATCGATCAAGAACGCCAGGTTTGTCGGTAAACCGACGATCGCGAACTCCTCGAGCGCGGCCGCCATTCGTGAAATCGCTTGGCCGCGATCCGGTGCCCATACGACGACCTTGGCGAGCATCGGGTCGTACAGAACCGGCACTTCCAGTCCGTCGTACAGCGCGGAATCGACGCGAACGCAGGGACCTGTCGGGTGATCGACGCGCAGGACCTTCCCGCCGGTAGGAAGGAATCCGTTGGTGGGATCCTCCGCGTATACGCGGCACTCGATCGAGTGACCGCGCGCGGCGAAGTCGGTTCGCGGGGCGTCGGACTCGGCGGCTGTTTCGAGTTGCATGCGTACGAGATCGACGCCGCAGACCATCTCGGTGACCGCGTGTTCGACCTGGAGGCGCGTGTTCATCTCGAGGAAGTAGAACGCACCGCCCGAGACGATGAACTCGACCGTTCCAGCGCCGCGATACTCGATTGCAGAGGTGATCTTTACGGCTGCCGCCGTCATCGCCGCGCGCGTGGCGTCATCGATGGTCACCGACGGCGCTTCTTCGACGATTTTCTGATGACGACGCTGTGTCGAGCAGTCGCGTTCGCCTAGATGTGCGACCGTGCCATCGGAGAATCCGAAAACTTGTACTTCGATGTGGCGCGGTTCGTTGAGGTACTTCTCCAAGAAGATCCGTCCGTCGCCGAATGCTGATTGTGCTTCGCGTCGCGCCTGCTCGATCGCATCTGCCAGTGCGTGCGCATCGTGCACGACGCGCATGCCGCGACCGCCGCCGCCTGCGGCCGCCTTGACGAGTACCGGGTAGCCCAACGCGGCGGCTGCTGTCTCGACGTCGCCGGTGTTCGTGTCTATTTCGGCGCAGGGAACGAGCGGCAATCCTTGAACTTCAGCAGCGCTGCGTGCCGCGATCTTGTCGCCCATCAGCTCGATCGCACCCGGCGACGGCCCGACGAAGACGAGACCGGCAGCAGTGACCGCACGCGCGAACTCTGCATTCTCGGCGAGGAAGCCGTAGCCGGGGTGTACGGCGTCGGCGCCGGACGTGCGCGCGGCTTCGATGATCGCGTCGATTCTCAAGTAGCTTTCGGCAGGCGAGATCCCGCCAAGTGCCACGCTGTGGTCGGCGAGGACGACGTGTGCCGCTCCTGCATCGGCCTGGGAATAGACCGCGACGGTCTCGATGCCCATCTCGCGTGCGGATCGCGCGATCCGGCACGCGATCTCGGAGCGGTTGGCGATCAGCAATCGTTTGATGGTCTTCTGCGTCATCGTCGTCGTTGTCGCGGTGAGTAGGTGCGGCTCGGCTACATGCGGAAGACACCGTACTCGGTGTCTTCATTCGGTCGGTTCAGTGCGGCAGCGAGCGACAAGCCGATGAAGGCACGCGTGTCGAGTGGGTCGATGACGCCGTCGTCCCATAGCCGTGCCGTGCTGAAATAGGGACTTCCTTCGCGCTCGTACTTCTCGAGAATGGGCTGCTGAAGAGCCGCAAGGCCGGCGTCGTCGAGTTGCTTGCCTTCCTTTTCCAGCTGCGCCTGCTTTACGGTCGTCAGTACCGATGCGGCTTGTTCGCCGCCCATCACCGAGATGCGGCCGTTCGGCCACATGTAGAGGAATCGAGGACTGTATGCGCGTCCGCACATGCCGTAGTTTCCGGCACCGTTCGAGGCGCCGATGATCACGGTCAGCTTCGGTACGCGAGCATTCGCGACGGCCATGACCATTTTCGCGCCGTCCTTTGCGATACCGCCCGACTCGTACTGACGACCGACCATGAATCCGGTGATGTTCTGCAGAAAGAGCAGGGGAGTATTGCGTTTGCAGCACAGCTCGATGAAGTGCGTCGCCTTCAAGGCGGACTCGGAGAACAGCACGCCGTTGTTGGCGATGATTCCGACCGGGATACCGTGTACGCGAGCGAATCCGGTGACGAGTGTCGTGCCGTAGCGCGCTTTGAATTCATCGAATCGGGAGCCATCGACCAGACGCGCGATGACCTCGCGCACGTCGTACGGCTTGCGTACGTCATTCGGAATGATGCCGTAAATTTCCGCCGGGTCGTAAGCGGGGTCTTCGGGCGCTTCGATTTGGATACCCGGCGCGTTTGCCGGCGGCAGATGCTCGAAGATACGACGCGCGATGCGGATCGCGTCTTCATCGTCCTCCGCCAGATGGTCGGCCACACCGGATTGCGATGTATGTACTTCGCCGCCGCCGAGTTGCTCCGCCGTTACCACTTCGCCGGTCGCCGCTTTTACCAGTGGCGGTCCCGCCAGGAAGATGGTTCCCTGATTGGCGACGATAATGCTCTCGTCACACATGGCCGGCACGTAGGCGCCGCCCGCCGTGCACGACCCCATGACCGCGGCGATCTGTGGGATGCCGAGTGCCGACATGTTGGCCTGATTGAAAAAGATGCGACCGAAGTGTTCCTTGTCGGGGAATACTTCGTGTTGCATCGGCAAGAACGCGCCGCCGGAGTCCACCAAGTAGATGGTGGGCAGGCGATTCTCCATCGCGATCTCTTGCGCGCGCAGATGCTTCTTTACCGTCATCGGGTAGTACGTGCCGCCCTTGACGGTGGCATCGTTCGCGACGATGACGGCTTGGCGCCCCTGAATCGTTCCGACCCCGGTGATGATGCTCGCGCCCGGCGCGTCGCCTTCGTAGAGATCCCACGCGGCCAACGCAGAGAGTTCAAGAAACGGCGTGCCGGGGTCGAGCAGCCGTTCGACGCGATCACGCGGCAGAAGTTTGCCACGTCCTACGTGAAGCGCGCGCGCTTTCTCTGATCCGCCTTCGCGGTTGGCGGCTACACGTTCCCCGAGCTGGGCGCAGAGCGCGCGCATGTGCTGCGCGTTGCGTTTGAACTCGCTATCGGACGTTCGAACTTGAGAGACGAGTCGTTTCACGATCGATCACAAATACTCTTCAGGACGGGCAAGACGTCTGCTTCTTGCGTGAAAAGGAGCGTCTGCCATCCCAGCTGTTTCGCGGCCTTCAGATTCTGGCCGATATCGTCAACGAACAAAATGGCCTCATGGGGGACATCGAGGCGCTCGCGCGTGATTTCGTAGATGCGCGGCTCCGGCTTTCGTGCACCGACCGCGCTGGAGTCGACAATGACCTCGAAGAGTTCGGGGTCGTTGAAAACCATGCTCCATCCGTCGCGCCATTCGACCACGTTGTTCGTGAGCAAGGCGGTCGGCATTACAGCTCGCAATGCGCGTACGGCCTCTACCATGGCCGGCCTCACGGGGGATTCACTGCCCATCGGCTCGGGGCGGCCCATGAAGAAGGCGGCTTCTTCTTCCGATATGTCGCCACCGGCGCCGTTCACACGTGCACGCAGCTCGCGTACGAAGTCCTCGTAGGCGACCTCGCCGCGTTCGAGTTGCGCCCACATGCCCTCATTGCCGAATATCTCGCGTCGCAGCACGCGCCATTGGTCGTCGTCGAGACCGGTGCGTTTGCCGAATGCGACGACTTCGCTGGGGCCGCCCTCGATCAGTACGCCGCCGAGGTCGAAGACCACCGCGTGCACCTGCTCGGGCTCAATGTGGAAGCGGTCGTTGGGCACAGTTCGCGAATCCTCACAGACTTGGCGTGCAGAGGGAAGCGGCTTCAGGTCAGCCCGCGAGCAGCCCCGCGATGCGCTCGCTGGCCCAGAACACGCCCGCCGCTACGATCAGCCACGCGGTCGCGGTTCGAATTTGCGCGCTGTAGCGGCTGCGACTGATCAGGGCGATTAGCGGAATCACGCAGGCGACCACGACGATCTGCCCGACTTCTACGCCGACGTTGAACGCGAGCAACGGTACGACGACGTTCTCCTTGGACAGTCCCGCGGTTGACAGCACGCCGGCGAATCCGAAACCGTGAATCAAGCCGAGGAAGAACGTCGAGCCGCGGCGCCTGTCGTGCGCCGTTTCTCTGAGCGAGAGCGACGCCGCCCAGATTATCGTCAGTGCGATCGTTATCTCGACCGGCGCGGGTGGAAGGCTAACGAGATCAAGTGCCGCGAGGCCCAGCGTCGCACTATGCGCGATCGTGAAGGCCGTCACGATTGCCACCAATCGTAGGAAGGTTCCGCCGGGAAGCAGCAACGCGATCAGGAACAAGAGATGGTCGTAGCCGGTCCAGATGTGCTCGACGCCGAGCTCGAAGAACTCGCGGAATCCTAGTGGCATCGACGCGTTGGCGTCGCCGGCCGACCCCGCCGTCTGCGCCGACGCGCTGCGATAGTTCATCACGGGATGTTCCGCCGTGAAGACGTAACCGAGCTTTTTGCCGTCTATCTCTATCGACGCAATGTTCTGCGAGCGCGCGACGTTCGTGAACGCGGTGAACTGCACGCGTAGCGTGCCGCGGTCGTCGGTGCAGGCGAACCGCAACGCCACGCTCAGATCGTCCTCTTCGTCGGGGCCGATCGTGCGCATCAGTTCCGGTTGGCATCGGTCGGCGCCGCGATCCAGGACGACCGCTTCGCGCAGCCATGCGAGAATGTTCGGTTCGAGCTCCCGTACGCGCTCCGGCGTCACTTCACCTTCTTCGGCTTCGAGGTCGGGAATCTGATGAGCGGCGAACTTCAGTATGTAGGTCACCGTCAGGTCGTTGACGACGATCGTCGAGTAGCTGACGGCGCCCAGGTGTGCCCGCGCGGGTGTGGCTGTTGTCAGTGTCGCGACAAGCAGCGCGGCTGTGCCGCAACAGGCGAGCAGCGCTCGTTTCATCTTGTGGGGCTTTCCTTGCACGATCGCGAGCGCCGGCGTGGCTAGAAGAAAATACTCTCGCGGCGTGCAAGGCCGTCGCGAATCATCGACTGAATGTTGGCTTTGACGCTTTCTACTTTCTCGATGAGCACGTCGTCCTCATCGGTGGGGTCGCCGTCGAAGTACATCGGCTCACCGAAATCGATGTGGTAGCGGGTGGGCAGTGGAATCATTCCGAGCGGACCCAGCCAGGGCCAGGTAAGCGTGATGGGAAATGCCGGTGCGCCGATCAACCGGCCGATTCCTTCGAGATTGGCAATGCTGGGCGCCTGTTCTTCCGATCCTACGACGGAGAACGGCACGATGGGCGTATTGGTCTGTAGCGCGAGTCGCATGAATCCCAATCCGAACTCCTGCAGTTGGTACGCGTCGGCGTAGGTCTTGTTCATTCCGCGAATGCCTTCCGGGAAGGCGAGAATGCACTCGCCGTGCTCGAGCATGTCGGCGCAGGTCTGAGGCGTGCCGACGGAACTGCCTATTCGATCGAGCAGCACACCGAGCCAGGGAAGGCTGCCGAGCCAATACTCACCCATCGCGCGCGCGAGCCGCGGCGGGCGCGCCTCCAGCACCATCGCCGTCATGACCATCAGTCCGTCGAATGCGACCTGGCCGGCGTGGTTGCCGATCAGCATGCAGCGGCCTTCGGGGATGTGCTCGATGCCGCGGGTGATGCATCGAAAGTAATGGCGGTACATGATCGCGGCCGGAAGTAAGTAGTCGCGGAATACTTTCGGACTGAACCCCCATGGGTCATAGCCGTAGCTGTTCAGGTCGGCGGGGATGGCAACGACCTTCTCGTCGATCTCTCGCGCGATGGAGTCTCCGCACTCGATACTGGTAAGGCCTGTGCGCAGCATGTCACCCAGTTTGAAAGGATTGTTCATCGCGAGACGCTCTCGAATATGTCTTCGAGCGTGAGCTTCGGCTCGAACCCGGTTGCTTCCTGGAAGCGACGACCGGAGATCGTGCAGGGGTACTTCAGGAACTCCAGCGCCGAGGGCGGAAACTCATAGATATTCCAGCGGAATGCCTGACCAATGAGCAGGTCGGCCAGCGGTTCAGGCAGAGACAGCCGCCGTTTCCCGATGGCGCGGATGGCCTGCTTGAGCGGCAGGGCTCCCGAACCTGTCACGTTGAAAACACCACGCAGGTCGTGCTCGAGCGCGAGTGCGATCGCTTCGCACAGGTCGTCTTCGTGAATGAACTGCATCATGGGATCGAAGCCCGCAATGGTCGGCAGCAGGTCGAGCTTGAAATAGCGGCCGATGGCGCTGTGTACATAGTAGCCGAGCGTGTTGACGGGACGAAGGATCGACGTGGCAATCTCCGGGTAGCGCCACAGGAAGGTACTGGCAAGCCCCTCGACCTCGGTCAGATCGCGGATTTCCGGGAAGGTCCGCGACACATTGAGCGGATGGTCTTCATGCATATACCGAGGATTGTCCGGCTGTGCACCGTAGACGTAGCTGCTCGAGAGTATGATGACCCGCTTCACGCCGAACTCGGCACAGTTCTCCAGTAAGTGCTGCGTGCCTTCGACGTTGACTGAATGGCGCACCCGAGGGTCGGAGCGAAAGTGGCGTACGAACGCCAGATGCACCACCGCATCGGGGCGGCTCAAACGGATGACGTTGCGCAGGCGTCTTTTCCGGAGATCCAGCGTTTCGATCAAAATCTCTTCGGGCGCGCCGATCCAGGGGATGCGATCGACGCCGGTGACGTCCCACTCGCCGGTGAGGCGCCGAGCCAGTAGGCGGCCCTGGCCGCCGGATATTCCTGTTATGAGGACCTTCTTCACCGCGCTCACTCACTGACAGTGTATCCGCGCGCGACCGGTCTTTGGAAGCGCGGGGTGGTCTGCCATAATCCGCGCCGATGTCGGCCTCGGCGAAATCCCCCACCACTGACGAAGCCAGGCTCGATCGATTCCGCGGCTGTTTACTCGGCGCCATGGTCGGCGACAGCCTGGGGATGCGCTTCGATGGCATCTCTCGCGGTCCTATTTCGCATCGATTCGCCGGCCTCGATGAAGTCATTCGCGAGCTACCGGGCTCCTACGGGGCCGCCACCGAGATGACGGCCGCCGTCGTTGCGTCGCTGTGTGAGCATCCTGCGTTCAACGGTGAGGACATGGCGACACGTATGGTGCGCGGGCACAGCGAGTCGCGCGGATACGGGCAGGGGACGGCCGCTGCTTTGGCGAAGATCCGCGCGGGAACCCCGTGGCGCGATGCCGGTACCGTCAGCGGGGGTCGTAGCAGTTCGGGCAACGCTGCGGCGACGCGCAGTGCTCCGGTCGGTCTGCTGTACGCCGAAGACGCCGAGATGTTGCGTTGGGTTGCCGAGGAACAAGCGTCGATTACCCATGCGCATGCATTGGGAAGCGAGGGTGCGGCGATGCAGTCGATGGCCGTCGCGATCGCGCTGTGCACGGCCGACGATCGACTATCTCCCGATGAGTTCCTGCTCGATCTCGGCAGTGAGTGCCGGGCGCGTGAACTGCGCGAGCAGTATCAGAGCGCAGCAGGCATGGCATTGAAGATGCCGGAACGCGAGCGTGTCATTGCCCGCCTCGGTAACAGTCAGAATGTCATCGGCTCGGTCGTGACCGCGGCCTACTGCTTTGTCGTCAATGCCGCGAGCTTTGAGAGGACCGTCGCGTACGCTGTTACGCTGGCAGGCAATACGGCCGCGATCGCCTCGATGAGCGGTGCCATAGCGGGGGCGCATCTCGGTGCATCGGCGATCCCTGCTCATTGGATCGATGCGCTCGAGAAGGGCCCGGTCAGCGCCGAGTCCATGACGGTGCTCGCGGACACGCTAGCGGCCGTCAAACCCTAGCGTATTATCCCCAGAGCTTGTTGCGCAGTCCTGAGCGGAACAACACGTTGAGCAGGCGACGGAAGATCCGTGCGCGGTTCTTCATGCCTGGATACCACAGCGCTTCCTTTTTCATTCCGAAGCGGTCGATCACCAACGTCTGTTCTTGGCAGAACTTGCGGATTCCCTCGGCGCCGTGACGGTGCCCCATGCCCGATTCCTTGATACCGCCCATTGATACTTCGGGAATCATCATGTGAATCATGTGGTCGTTGACGCAGACTGCCCCTGCTTCGATGCGGCGGGCGATGTTCATCGCGCCGACTTTGTCCTTCGACCACACCGACGCCGATAGTCCGAAATTCGAATCGTTCGCGCGTTCGATCGCCTCGTTCTCGTCCTTCACTTTCTGGATCGCGATGACGGGGCCGAAGGTTTCCTCGCGCATCAGCTGCATGGAATCATCGACCTCCGAAATGACCGTGGCCTCGTACCAGAGTCCCTCGCGGCCGGCGACGCGGCGCCCGCCGGCGAGCACCTTCGCGCCCTTGGAACGCGCGTCTTCTACCTGTGTTTCGACGATTCGCAGTTGCGACTCCGATGTCATCGAGCCGATGTCGACGTCTTCGTTCGGTAATCCCTGGCGCAGCTCGCCGACCTTGGAGACCACGCGTCGTACGAACTCGTCGTGGATGCTCTCGTCCACATAGACGCGCTCGACGGACAGACAGACTTGGCCGCTGTTCGACAGCGCTCCCCACACGCAACCGTTGGCGGCGCGCTCGAGGTCGGCGTCTCGGCAGACGATCATCGGGTCTTTGCCGCCGAGTTCCATCGTGGAGGGCTTGAGCTGTTCGGCGCACTTGATTTGGATTTTGCGTCCGACTTCGACGCTGCCGGTGAACGAGACCATGTCGACGAAATCGATGAGGTCCCAGCCGACGTTGCCGCGCCCGGTGACCGTCGCGAGTAGACCCTTCGGTAGGCCCGCTTCTTCGGCGATCCGTGCGCCCAGAACGGCGCTCAAGGGCGTGGTCGACGACGGTTTGATGACCACTCCGTTGCCGGCCATCAGCGCCGGGATCGCCTCGCCGATGCTGAGCAAAAACGGGAAGTTCCAGGGGGTGATCATTCCGATCACACCGCGTGGTTTGTAGGTGGTCATCGGGACCTTCGTTTTCAGAAGGTGGGGGCTGAAGCGGCGGTCGGCTAGATATCGTCCGCCCTTTTTGGACCAGTAGCCGATGCCGTCACAGACGTACATCATCTCGGCCGCGAATACTTCGGCAAGCGGTTTGCCCGTTTCCGACGCGACGGTCTCGGCGATCTCGTCGCGCGCGTCGAGAAGAAAGTCACGGTAGCGTCGCAGCAGCTGGCCGCGCTGGTTTGGACTAAGCGCTCCCCAGTACACCTGCGCATCGCGACAGCGCTCGACGACGCCTTCGACTTGATCGCGTGCATAGACGTCTACCTCGCCGGCGCGACGTCCGTTGGATGGGTTGGTGATCGTGATCTTGCCACCGTCGCTGGTACTGCCGTCGCCCGAACGGTCGTGTGTCTTCTCGATGGAGAGTGATGCCATGACGAGCCTGCCTCCGCGCTTGGCACCCGGGTGTTGACGGGCCGCGCATCGCTCGCCACGCTAGGGGCCCTGGGAGATCCTGTCAACGTGCCGCAAAACTCACTCAAACCATCGGCCAGGCCCGATTCGTGGCGCGCCACGGTCGGACTGCTCGCCGTCGCGCTCCTATGGCTGGCTTCGATCGTGTTCATTTCCCCGATTGACGATTTTCCGATGTTCGACGACTGGGTGTACAGCTGGTCGGCATTCGGGCTGGCCGGTGGGCGCGGCTTGGCGGTGCCCGAATGGTCGTCCGTATACCCGCTGGCCCACATCGGCTGGGGCGCTGCGTTCGTTGGAGTCTTCGGCGCCGCCGACTGGGTGTTGCGACTCGCCACGGTCGCCCTGGCCGCGCTCGGACACCTGTGCTGGTACGCACTGCTGCGTGACAACGGAGTGTCGTCACGCTGGGCGGTTCTCGCGGTAGCCGCGACTGCGTTTCATCCGATCTACTACCTGCTCACTTTGACGTTCATGACCGACGTCCCGATGGTCGCGCTGTGGCAGATCGGACTGTACGCGTCGTGGCGTTGGCTGGCCGACGACCGCCGGGCATGGCTGCTTCTCGCAACTGCGTCGGGCTTGTCTGCCGCCTATGTGCGCCAGACCGGTGCCGCACTCTTGTTGGGGATACTCATAGCCGCGTTGCTGCGACGAGGATCGTCTACGGCGGGGAACGCGCGATCGAAGGCGTTGGAGATTCTGTTGCCGCTTACCGCGATCTGTGGAGTCTTTGCCGGCGTACTGATGTTCGGAGCGGACGTCGGCGAGCGTTTGCCGATGACTGCCCGATCGGCCGATCTACTCCATACGTTTCATGTGTCGCCGTGGGTGTATGTTGACGGCTTCGCGAACGTTGCTGCCTTCGTCGGCTTCACGCTCGCGCCGTTCGCGGCGCTGCGCTGCGATACGCGGTGGTTCGTCGCGTTTGCGATCTTGTTCGTCAGTGTATGGATTCTCGGCGAAGCGCCGACGCTGCGCACCGGAACGATGTGGGGCGCCTGTGAACTGGGCGGTGCCGCGAGCCTGCTGAGCACGCGTCCGGTGGACTGTGCGTGGGCCGCTCCCGCCAGGGCTGCGGCACTCGTGGCGGCTGCCCTAGGGTGGTCGGCGTTGGGCCCCGCGATCGTGCAGCGGCTACGCGCCACGCTCGCGACTCGCGAAGCGTTCCCGATGCTCGTCGTGACCACGTTCGCTACCTTCGCGGTCGGTCTGTTCGGCCTCTGGTTATTCGCCGATCGCTACTGGATCGGCCCTGCGCTGCTCGCCGCCGGATTGCTGCTCCCGCGCGGCGACCGAGTCGCAACGATTCCGGCTTCGACGATTGCCGGGGTGGCGGCATTCGCGCTGATTGCGGTTGTCGGAACGGCGTCCGTCTTCGACTTCTACCGCACTGTAGACGGCGAGCGCCGCCGTCTGCTCGATACCGGCGTGTCGAGCGAGGATATCGACGCCGGCTACGCTCAGAACGGCCGACATCGCTACCTAGTGCTGCCCAGGGCCGCCGGCGGCGCGGGTCGTAACCATTCGCTACCTTGGGTGACTGGGATCGCCAGATCGCGATACAGCATCGAGAACGCAGTCGTTGATGATGGCGCAGGTGGAGGAGACGTCGGCCGTATCAAAACGACGAAGGGGCCGTAGCGTTCATTGCTACGACCCCTTTGTAAGCGGTCGTTCAGTTCGGCGCGCGGTCTAGCCGAGTTCCTTGTTCGGGACCGGTGGGCGCTCGGAGTAGTCGTAGAAGCCGAGCTTGGTCTTGCGACCGAGTGTCCCGGCCGCCACGAGCTTCTTCAGAAGTGCCGGCGGTGCCATGTAATCCTTGCCGAAGGCCTCGAAGAGATTCTCGGACATGGCGTTGACGATATCCAGGCCGATGTAGTCGGCCAGCGACAACGGGCCCATAGGGTGGTTTGCACCGAGCTGCATCGCGGTGTCGATACCGGCGATGTCGGCCAGGCCGTCTTCGAGACAGCGAATCGCATCGCACATGTAAGGCGTGAGCAGGCGGTTGACGATGAAACCGGTGCGGTCCTTCACCAGGACCGGTGTCTTTCCGATCGTCTCGACGAACGCGACAGCATCGGCGACGACCGACGCGTCGGTCGAATCGGTAGGAATTACCTCGACGAGCTTCATCATCGTTGCGGGATTGAAGAAGTGCAGTCCGATGAAACGATCGCTGCGCTCGGTGGCCGCCTGCATGTCGCCGATGCAGAGCGTGGACGTGTTGCTGGCAAGAATGCCGCCGGCCTTCACGATCTTGTCGGCCTCTGCGAACTTCTGTTTCTTGATCGCGATGTCTTCGACAATCGATTCGACGAAGAGGTCTGCGTCCGCTGCTGCATTGAGGTCGTCGGTGAACGTGATGCGCGACACGATGGCGCCGGCGTCGTCTGCAGAGAGCTTGCCTTTCTCCACCAATCGTCCGAGGCCTTTTTCGATGCCGGCTTTGGCTTTGTCCGAAGGGCCGGGCGTGGCCTTGATCAGCGCAACCGAGATGCCGCGCGATGCGGCGGCTTCGGCGATGCCGGCGCCCATTTGGCCGCCGCCTAGTACTGCGATTTTTTCGATGCTCATGATCTCGTTGTTCTCCTGCGGGCTCAGCCGTTGACGGCGAATACCGGGAACCAGCCCAGCGTACCTTTCTCGTAGTCCTCGAACATTTCCGGGACTTCGTCGAATCCGTAAACCTTGCCGTCCAACGGCGGCAGCCAGTTGTTCTTCTCGGCGAACGCGACCGCGTCGACTCCCTGGCGATAGCGTGCGTAGTGGGTGTGGACGTGCTGGTGGCGTGCGATGCATTCGGTCGCGCGGACCAGATCGATCTGCATGCCTTCCTTCCAACCCGCGGTCGCGATGACGCCTTGGCGCGCAAGCGCTTTCAACGTGGCCCGCAGCACCGGCACGCCGACGTAGTCGAGGAAGATGTTGACGAACTTACCGTCGGTCATGTCTTTGACCTTCGACAGGAAGACCTTCTCGGCGGCAACGTACTTGTTCGTGTAGTCTTCGTCTTTGCGGAATTTTTTCTTGTCGTAGTAGAGGTCGTTGAATTCGCGTCGGTCGACGGGGCGAATGCCTTGGCCTTCGATCGCGGCCAGACGATCGTCGGTCGATGCAATCTGTGCGGTGCGACAGCCGTAGTGATTCGCCAGCGCCAACTCGCCGAGGCTTACGCCGCCGCCCCAACCCCAGACTTCGGGGTGGGGGAGTTCTTCTTTGTCCAGTAGCAGGCGCAACGTGCCGTAGGCCAACTCCCAGTTCGACCAGGCGGTGACGTAGCGTAACGAGAATGCCGCCCAAGCTTCCAGGGAGTGCTTGGTGTCGGCGGGAATCGGAATGATTTGATGCTGCTTCAGCTTGGTCTGCTTGGTGAGCATCCCCGTGGTGCCGGGCGTGTCGTAGCCGAAGATCTGGCGCGGGTACCCGAACTCGTCGGGGGCGCCGTTGCAAAACAAGATGGCGGTATCGCCGGCCTTGCACGTCGTGACGTCGGCGCCGACCTCTTCTACTTTGACGACGCCGGCGTTGCCGATGACGAGTTTCTCTTCACCGCGTGCCAGGCAGATGTCGATGGGGCGCCGCTCGACCGCGTGTCCCATGTTGCCTTCCATGCAACCGAATAGCGGGCTGACGACGGCCTCGTCGGCGGCGGCTGCGGGCAACTCGAATTCTTCTCTGACCAGCTCGGTCTTCTTTGGCGGTGCGCCCTTTTCTCCGGCGTAAAGGACCCATGCGTCGGCTTTGATGCTCATAGAACTAGAACTCCCGATTGGATTGGGTTTTGCCCGGCTCTCGCGAAACTTCCGAGGAACCAGGCGACGGCAAAATCTATCCGAGGGCTGGTGATGCCGCAAAACGCGAAACGGACGACAAAAAAAGGCCCCCGGGGAGCGATCCCCGGGGGCCCCTTCACACCCGCCTAAGCGGGGGAAGTGTGTCGAATGGTTCTACGGGCAGTTGCCGCCGCCGAGGATGTAAGGAGTTACACCATCGGGGCAGAGACCGTCGAAGCTCCATGCGATGCGCAGACGCGCCGGTCCCGGGCTACCAGCTGCACCGTTGATCGCTGCGGACGCGGTCGGCGGGATGCAGAAGTTCGCTCCGAGTACCGCAGCGTCCTGACCGCCGAACGTACCCTCGACCGAGATCGAGTCGCCGGAGTCGCCGAAGCACTTCTTCACCTGATCGATCGTGCAGTTGCCTGCGCTGAGCGCGGTGCAATCGCCGTTCGTGGAGCAGGTGATGATGCCCGAGCCATCCACCTGCGTGAAGCCGTCGCAGAAGCCCTGCGTCGGCGTCGCCGGACCACATAGGCCCTTGCCGTCGCCGTCTACCGTGCAGCCGTCCGAACAGTCGTTCGGCAGGTTGCCGGCACCGGTGTTCGCGGTGCAGGTGCCTGCACCAGCGCTTGCGCATTCCGCGTCGTTGTTACACGGAATGCTGGTGTCGCCGGAGCACTGCTGGCAGTGGCAATCGAGTACACCCACCAACGAGCAGGGGATGGTCGCGTCCAGGTCCGCCGGGGTGTCCGAGAACACCAGGTCGATGGCCAGGCCGGAACCCGACACGTTCGCCAGAGGATCCGGCGGGCAGTCGAAGCTGGTCGCGCCGAACGTCGGGCTCACGCCGTCGTCGCTGCAGGCCAGTCCCGCACGCGGACCGGCGTCGCAGAGGCCGCCCGAGCAAATCGGGCAAGGCTGCGTCTGGCCGATACCAGTGTGTACCTTCGAAGCGTTGACGACCTGCGTGGTGGAAGCACCGGTGCCGATGTCAGCCGTTCCGACGAGTTCCTGTATGACTTCCGTCTGTACGCAGGTAGGCGTGCCGGATGCCGAAAGCGGCAGAGGCGAGCCGAAGAGCACATTGCAGTCAGCACCGCCGCAGTCATCCACGTCCGGGCCGAAAGGCTCGTCGCACTGGACGCTTTGGTCGTTGTCACAACGGCAGTTGCCCTGGTTGCAGCTCGTGGTCACCGCGCAGCTGCTGCAGGTGTCGTCGGCACAAGCGAGATTCACTTCACCCGAGAAGGTGAGGATTTCCGCATTGTGGCCGAGACCGTTCCAGCCGGCGTCTAACGCGGTGGCTGTCGCGGTGTCGCCGTTGCTCTGACGCGGCAGGGCGTTGACGACTACGCTGCCCGGGCAAACGCCGGGCATTTCGAACGACACGGCGGTGACGCCGCTGGAGCCGTTACGTGCGATGTCGGTGAGGCATGCGGTGACATTCGTAGCGTCGCCACATGTGCGCAGAAGCGCGAACTCAGCCTGGGTCAGGCCGCCGCAGCTCTTGGTGATGCCGTCGCCGAGCTTCGTGACTGCACCAGCAATTTTGCCTTTCGGGTCAGCACCGAACGAGCCGTAATCATACGCGCCGCCGGCCTTGTCGAGATTCTTGGCTTGGTTGCCGCCTTCCTCTTTGCCAACCGTCGCGACGAGCTTGTTGAAGCCCTTCTGGATCGAGTTGCCGCACTTGGCGATGTCTTTCGCGTTGGCCGAACCGAGGACCGCTGCGATCTGCTCGGGACCCGGGTTCATCGCGGAGCGATGCATGTTGTTCGCCATGACCTGGCCGATTTCCGCCAAGCAGGTTCCTACTTGCGTGAACGTCGTCAGACCGGCGCCTGCCGTGCCGGGCGACGGGCAATCTTCGTACTCGGCCAATGCGGCCGCGTGGACCGTGTCGTCGCACTTGCTCTTGGCGCCGCCGACGGCGGCCGTGACCTTGCCGGATGCCTTGCCGATCTTGCCTTTGGTGTCGGCCGTGGCCGAATCGTTGCAATCGGTGAAGCCGATCTTGTTGCCTAGTACGCTCTTCCAGCAGCCAACGATGGCTTTGGACGCGGTGGCGGTGAGCTTACCGGTGTTTTTCTGAGCGGTGGCGCGACATTTCGCGTCATCCTTGGTTACTTGGGCGTCGGCAATTCCTACCGTCGCAGCGATTGCTGCGGCGCTAAGAAGTGCAGTCGCTTTCACGAACGAAGCTACCTTCATATGGATTTCTCCTCCAGTGCTGCGATTTCTCGCTGCGATTTGTCGCGATTTCTCACGAGGTGTCCTGACCTGAAACGATGTTGGGAGAGAGACGCCGTAAGTAAAGATACGGTGGCGCACCCCTGTGTACCCTATCGCTACGACGCGGAAAATACTGTGCGGGGAGGCATAATGTCAAGGCGGATAACGCGGAAATCTTTCGCGCGCCCGTCGGCACAACTTCTCGCATTGTCAGTGCTTTTTAATGTCGGCGAGTGGCGCGCCGCGTCACCCACGTCGGTGACGTCAACGGCGAAAGCGCGTGGTACGTTTCCGTACGATTCGCTCCCTCCACTTGCCCCCTGATTGTCCCAAAAAGGCACCTGTCAAGTGCTTGGAATCGCATGCGTTGGAGTTCGATTGCCGCGTCCGGGTGGCGACGCCGGATGAGCGCGGCATGGTGGCGACCGCTCGACCTCGCGTGAGGTGTTCATCTGAATGTGTGACCCGAGTGCGTTCGATCGCCGTTTCGTCGAAGCGCGCGGGTTGTGCACTTCCTACATGGAGCGATCGGGCGCAGTCGCTGGCGCGGTCGGGGGTGCAGTGAAACCCGCGCTACCGCTTGGGATTTCTCGTACCTCGGTCGAGTCTACTTTTTACTTGGGATTCGCGCAGTTGGATCGACGTCGAACGTCAGAAGCCCATGACTCCGAGAAACTGCTCAACGCTGTCGAACCGCATGTAAGGGTTGGTCTCTAGTTCCCGACCGATCGTCGAGGTTCGATCGGCCGCATAGTTGTGGCCGGGGTAAAGCACCGTATCGCTCGGAAGCTTCTTCAGCTTCGTGTCGAGCGAGTGGTAAAGGTCTTCCGGATTACTGCCCGGTAGATCTACGCGGCCGCAGGCTCCGATGAAGAGCGTGTCGCCGGATACGAGATTTCCGTCGACCATGAAGCACATGGATCCGGGCGTGTGCCCCGGGGTATGGATCATGCGAACGGGAAGTTTGCCGATGTCGACCGTCGTTTCGCCGTCTACCGGCACGAAGTCGCTCGATTCGAGCCCCAACGTCTTCTTCACGTAGGGCGCTTCTTCCTTGTGCATGAACACCTTCACCGGCCGCTTCTCGAGCAGGTCTGTTACGCCGGGGATGTCCTGTCCGAACAGGTGTCCGCCAATGTGGTCAGGATGATAGTGCGTAATGAGGGCGCCGGTGAGCTTCATGTCGTCGGCGTCGAGTGTCTCGAGAATGGCGTCGATGTCCCAGGCGGGATCGACGACCATGCACTCGCGCGTTTCCCTATCGCCGATCAGATAGACGTAGTTGGCCATGGGGCCGATCTCGAGTTGTCGTAGATAGATCGAGTCGCTCATCGCTTCTTCTTGCCTGGCGTCTTCTTGCTTGCCTTCTTCTTGCGCGCGAGTTTCGGTGGTTCCAGCCCATGCTGCCACAGCGTTTCTTTGTGGCCGGTCTTCAGCGCGATCCAGCGAGCCTGCACGAACAGCAGATCGCTCAATCGATTGAGATACTTCGCCGTGCCCGGTTCGGCTTTGCCCTTGCGCACGAGTCCCGTCGCCCAGCGTTCGGCGCGCCGGCAAACGGTGCGCGCGACGTGAAGCCCGGCTCCGAGGCGACCGCCGCTCGGTAGTACGAACGACTTGAGAGGGCCGAGTTCGGGCTGCAGGGCGTCGATGAAGCCCTCGAGGCGTGCGACCTGCGCGTCTCCCATGCGAATCATGCCGTCGTAGGTGTCTTCGGGCGGTGTGGCGAGTTCGCTGCCGAGATCGAAGAGTTCCTGTTGGATGAACGCGAGGGTCGCGTCGAGTTCGCGACAGGCCTTCCTGCGCTTGTTGGCGCCCTCGCTGAGTTCCGCTCGCACCAGCCCGATGACCGAATTGAGCTCGTCTACATCGCCGTAGGCGGCGATACGGGCGTTGTCCTTCGCCACGCGACGTCCACCGACGAGCGCGGTCTTACCGTCGTCGCCCGTGCGCGTGTACACGCGGTTGATGCGGATGGCCATAGTCGGGGTTTAACAGGAAACCGGGTCGGCCGCACGTGCCGATAGCCGGTTAGGGGGGGCGTTGCTACGAGCGGTGTTGCCTCTCGCGCCTCGCCGGCTCGGCGCTCAGCCGCATCTGGCGTCGACTAGTTCAACTAGGCGTTGCGGCTTGATGGGCTTTTTGAAGATCACGTCGGATAGGCCGCCGGCCTTCGAGCGCTTCAGAACGTGATCCTTGTCGTAGTAGTAAGCGGTCATCAGAACGACGGGAACGGTCGGGTGCTTTTCGCTGATTTCCTGGAAGAGCTCGTAGCCATCCATGTCGGGCATGACGACGTCGCTCAGTACCAGATCGACATCGTGATTGCTGAGGTAGGCGAGGGCCTCGACGCCGGAGCTCGCCGTGATCGTGTTGCAGCCCTCGGCCGCGAGAATATCGGCCACCGAGTGGCAGACGTCGCTGTCGTCATCGACGACGACGATCGTACGGCCGCCGAGATGCCCGTTGGTACTCGCCGGTGCCTCGTCCTCTTCTTCGATGCTCAGTGTGTCGAGTCCGAGGTCGATCATGAGCTTGCCCGGAAGGTACTCGATCGTTCCGTAGCTACCGACATCGGCCATCTCGCCAACCCGTTCGACAATCGCCTGGATGTGGCGCAGCTCGCGCTTCATCGCATCGATGCGATCGTGCTCGACGCGATAGTCCTCGTCGGTAGCCTTTGCGCGCAGGTAGCGCTCGAGCATCTCGGCCTGATTGACCAGTGATTCCAGCGGATTGTTGATCTCGTGGGCCAATCCGATGGCCAGCTCGCCGAGTGTTTCGATTTGCTCGTGCAGTCGGAGTTCGGCGATGTCTTTGGCGAATCCGATGCTGCCGTGCTCGCGCCCGCGCTCGTCGTAGATGATCGATCCCGACATGGCGGCGGGGAAGTGCTCACCGGCCTTGTTCATGAGCTGGCACTCGAAGTTCCGAATGCTGCCGGCGACCATGTTCTCGTCGGAGCGCAGCGCGTCCATCACGCGCCGGGCTTCCTCGGCCGAGGGATAAACCTTCGATACGTGCTCCCCGAGAATTTCCTCACTCGTGTAGCCGAGCAGTTGCTTGGCCCCATCATTGTAAAAAATGATGGTGCCTTTGCGATCCACTGCGACGACGATGTCGGGGGAACTTTCGAGCAGGCGTTCGAAGTATACTTTGGGGAGCTCTTTCAACCCGAGCCTTGGCGGTTGGTACCACCTGAACGAACCCATCGTAGGACTGGCGAGGGTGGCGGTCAAGATATGTTCACGCCATAATCGCGCGCCGCCATGCGAAGTTCACTTTCAGCCGTCGCCGCACGTGGGTCCGCCGCCGTTCTCGCCGTGCTCATAGTCGTGCTGGCCGCGCTCGCGGTCTCTTCGTGCCACTGGCTGCGCTACCACGATCTGGCCCGAACCCATGTGGATCTTCTCGACCGTATTGCGCTAGACGTCGGTGCCGCGCTCGACGTGGTGGACTACCGCATGAAGCCGGGCGATCTGCAGACCATGGGATATCCGCTCGAGAGAGCGATCGCGTTCGTTGAGGAATCGCGCGGTTCGCGCGGAGAATTGGCCTCCCACAAGCGTTTCGTCGAGTTCGTGGATACCTACAAGGAACTCTACGAGTACCTCGATCGGGTCAGGACCGCGTCTGCGCAGGAAGACGGCCTGCGTATGGTGCGCTCACTCATTACTTCTGTGAATGAGAAGGCCGCCGCCGTTCGCGCGGCAATCGACGCAGAACAGTCGAGCTAGTGCGCGGTCGGGGGGCCCCCGGCGCGCAGACTATTTCTTCGCTTTCTCCCAGTCGGCCAGGAACGTCGCCAAACCGGCGTCGGTGAGCGGGTGTTTGACGAACTGCTTGATCACGCTGAACGGGCAGGTTGCCACATCGGCGCCTATCTCTGCGGCCGCAATGAAGTGGTTCAGGTTGCGGATACTCGCGACCAGGACTTCGGTGCCGTAGCTGTAATTGGCCAAGGCGCCCACGAGTGTGGCCACCATGTCCATGCCGTCTTGCCCGATATCGTCGAGTCGTCCCACGAAGGGGCTGATGAACGATGCGCCGGCTTTCGCGGCCAAAATTCCCTGTGCCGGCTGGAAGATCAGTGTGACATTTACTTTGATGCCCTCGCTGGAGAGCCGGTGTGTGGCCTTCACACCCTCGGCGATCATCGGCACCTTCACCACGATGTTGGGGTGTAGGGCCGCCAGGCGTCGCCCCTCTTCGACCATGCCGTCGGCCTCGGTGCTGACGACTTCCGCGCTGATCGGGCCGTCGACGGTTTCGCAGATGTCTGCGAGCACGTCCTCGAACTTGCGCCCGGTCTTCGCGACCAGCGATGGGTTCGTCGTGCATCCGTCTACGATGCCCCAAGTGCAGGCTTCGCGGATTTCTTCGATGTCGGCGCTGTCGATGAAGATCTTCATGGCGCCCGTACTAACCCATGGTTGAGACGGGTGCCACCGATGCTTGCAGGCGCTACATCAGCGCTTGAAGAGATGGACCTTCTTCTCGTCTTTACACGCCACCAGGAGCGTCGATACGGTTTCGGCGAGGGTTGGGTGGCGATAGGCCGGGGCCAGTTCACTGAGCGGTAGCAGCACGAACTTACGTGTGGGCAGCTCGGGGTGGGGAACCTTCAGATTGCGCTTCTCAAGGATCTCGGCGTCGTAGAGCAGGATGTCGAGGTCCATGGTCCTGGAAACGTTGGTCTTCTTCTTCTGGTCGCGCTTGCGGCCGCAGGTCGTCTCGATCTTTTGCAGCGCTTTGAGCAGATCCGAGGCATCGAGCTCGGTCTCGATCTCGAGTACCCCATTGAGGAACCAGTTGCGTGCGCGCCCATGCGGTTCCGACTCGTATAGAGAGGACTGACGCGTGATCCGCGTACCGGGCAGCTCGGAGATGAGAGCGGCGGCTTTGCGATAGTTGCCCAGCCGATCGCCCATGTTGGTACCAACACCTATATAAGCGGTTCTTCCCATTTTTGTGTTCCCGTTGGTGTCCTCCCCACCTCGATCCGCACCGCCGGCCTTGCGACCCACGGGAAAGGGACTCGCAACTGCCTGAATTCGTTCAGCTACTTATCGGTCGCGCGGAGTTCATACAAATCGGCCGCGTAGAGGCTGCTCACGTCGCCGATCGGCTTCGCGAATTTGAAGCTACCATAAGCAATTTTTGAGCAGTAGGCGGTCGGAAGAGTGATCGCGCAGTCGGCAATCGGATCGGGCATGTACACGGACGCGACTGCCCGGCTGGACGTTCAGCTGAGACCGACGACGTGGCGCATCGAGTACAAACCGTTCGGCTTGCCGTCGAGCCATTTTGCGGCCGTCACTGCGCCCGAGGCGAAAGCGTCTCGCGATGCCGCCCGATGGATGAGTTCCACGCGCTCACCGGTACCGACGAGCATAACGGTGTGTTCACCGGCGGCGTCTCCGCCGCGCAGAGTCGCCACGCCGATTTCGTCTTGGCGGCGCGCGCCGACCATACCCTCGCGCGACAGCACGAGCGCCTTTTCAGGATCGAGGCCGCGTGCGTGCGCGGCGGCTTCGCCGATCGCGAACGCGGTCCCACTCGGTGAGTCTTTCTTTTGGTTGTGATGAATCTCGACGATCTCGCAGTCGAATCCGGGACCCAGGCGTTTCACCGCGTCCTCGACGAGCGTGAGCAGAACCGTCACGCCGACGCTCATGTTGGCAGCGATCAGCAGCGGCAGACGATCGGCCAGTGCTTCCATCTCGGCGCGTTGCGCGGTCGTAAACCCGCTGGCTCCGACCACGACGGCGTTGCCGGTCTCGGCCGCTTTCCGCACGTGCGCTACCGTGGCCTGAGCGGACGTGAAATCAACGATCACGTTGCCGGGGACGCACAGCGACGCGAAGTCATCGGTGACGGCGACGCCGAGTTCGCCGATTCCGGCCAGCAGGCCGGCGTCGCTGCCTATGGTCGGGTTGCCGGGTGCTTCGAGGGCTCCCGAGACCGTTGCATCGGCGTCTTCGTGACTGAGCGCAATGATGCGCCGGCCCATTCGTCCGGCCGCACCGCAGACGACGACGTTGGTCGCGGCGCCCATCAGCCGATCAGCCCGCTGGCCTTCATGACGGCTGTCAGTTCGGCGCGTGTCTTGTCGGTGATCGGCGTGAGCGGCAATCGTACGTCTTCGGCACACTTGCCGAGCATCGCCATAGCGACCTTGATCGGAATCGGATTCGTCTCGCGGAACAGCACGTCCATCAGCGGCAGCACTTCGTAGTGAATCGTGCGGGCGGTGGCGAAATCGCCTGCCGCCGCGGCCTTCACCAACTGCGAGAACCGAGTGGGAATGAGGTTCGTGATCACCGAGATCACGCCGCGCGCTCCGACGGACATCATCGGTAGCGTCATGGCGTCGTCGCCCGAGATGACGTCGAAGTCGTCGGGGCAGGCCGCGATGATGCGCGACGCCTGGTCGACGTCGCCGGCCGCCTCTTTCACGCCCACGATGTTCTCGTGCTGCGCCATCTCGGCGATGGTTTCGGGCAGCATGTTGACGCCGGTCCGTCCGGGAATGTTGTAGACGATCAGCGGTAGGCCGGCTTCTTCGGCGATGTGGGTGTAGTGCGCCACGTGACCGGCCTGAGTCGGCTTGTTGTAGTACGGGCTGATCAGCAGCGCCGCATCGGCGCCGGCGCGCTTGGCGAATTTCGTGAGGCGAGCGGCCTCGGCGGTGTTGTTCGACCCGGTGCCGGCAATGACCTTGGTTTTGCCCTTGGCCTCTTCGACGGTGATCGCGATGACGCGTTCGTGCTCGTCGTGGTCCATGGTTGCCGATTCGCCCGTGCTCCCGCAGGGAACGATGCCGTCGATGCCGGCCGCAATCTGCTCGCGAATGATCGCGCGCAGAGCAGGCTCATCGACCGCGCCGTCGCGGAAGGGCGTGATGATCGCCGTATAAGTACCTTCGAACATTGTCGGACCTTTCTAGCGGTTTTGCGGCGGGGGAAAAAGCGGGCGGGCCGGTGCGTGCCTATCCCTACGAGAGGTTCACCTCATTCAGAGTTCAGCGCGGCCGAACCACCAGTGACACGTGGCAGTCGAGTGCCTGCAGTAGCGCGACCATCTTGTCGAGACTCTTCCCGTAGTTGGTCGTGTCGAGGAGGCGGTACAGCTGCGTGGGCGAGGTTCGCAGCCGACGGCAGATCTGACGGCGACTGAGCGGGGTCCGCTCCAATTCGTCGAGCGCACGGGCGGTGAGCTCGTACAGCAGTAGGTTGCGCAGGTAGTCGGGATCTTCGTGGTAGTCGAGCACCTGCTCGATGAGTACCGTCCCGGATCGGCCGGACTCCAAGGTGTAGGAGAACCCTTCGTTCGCAACTTCGGGATCGACGTAGACCGAGTCTACCGAGTCGTCGGCTGTCGGGGGAGGAGTCGCCTTTGCGTACGGCAAGCTGAGTTCGCGTCCCGAGCGCGTCGTCATCTCGAAGGCGCGTTTCTGATTGTTCAGCGATACGTGTTTGAGTTTCAAAGCCGTCGCTCGCTGAACGTGCCGTGGGGCGTGATCGCCCGCCCAGGCCACGAAGATGAAACCTCCGCGCCGGATCTTACCCAAGATAGTACCTTCGGCGGTAGCATAGTTGCAGGCTGAATCGAGATGCCATCGAGCGTCATCGCGCACGAGACAGCGAAGAGGCAATGACTTGGCGTTACTTTTAGTGAAGCGCGAAGCCGACGCGGTCGAGTGGGCGCGTGCGACTAGGAGATGCGGCCGGTTTGAACGTCGACGTTCACGGTCGCCGTGAACACTTCCGCGGCGGGGCCGGTCATGAAGACGCTGTCGTCTTCGCGGTACTCGATTTCGAGATCGCCACCGCGTAGCGAGACCGTCGCTTTGCGTTCGGCACGATCGGTGAGCACCGCGGCGACCAGAACGGCACAAGCACCGGTACCGCAGGCCATGGTCTCGCCCGATCCTCGTTCCCACACCCGCATCGTCAGGTGGTCGCGCGAGTCCACGCGTACGAACTCCGTGTTCACACGCTTCGGGAAAAACGGATGGTGTTCGAACGGCGGGCCGATCAGCTGCAACTTGAGCGGATCGGGATCTTCGTCGAAGGTGACGCAATGCGGATTGCCCATCGATACGCAGGTCACCGTCCAGACGCGGCCGTCGACTTCGAGCGGCTTCTCGACCACTAGGCCGTCTGCATCGACGGGAATCTCGCGGCCTTCGAGAATAGGCTTGCCCATGTCGACCGTCACGCCGGCCACGAGCCCGTCGCGCTTGTGCAGCTCCAATACCTTGACGCCGGCGTCGGTGTCGATGCGGAGCGTGTCCGCAGCGGTCAGGCCGCGGTCCGCCACGTACTTGGCGAAGGCGCGAATGCCGTTGCCGCACATGTCGCCGCGGCTGCCGTCGGCGTTGTACATTTCCATGCGGAAGTCGGCTTCATCCGAAGGACAAACGAGAATCAAGCCGTCGCTACCGATGCCTTGGTGTCGATCCGACAAGATGCGTGCGATCGAGGGCGCGTCTTCGAGCTGCTGCTCGAGGCAGTTCACGTAGAGATAGTCGTTGGCGCAACCGTGAAGCTTTGTGAATGTGACTTTCATCGCCGGATACCGAGGCGACTATAGGTGCGGCGGTACGAGAACGAAAGTTTGCAGCGGACTAGCGCGTGGAGCTGCCGGGTACCGCGAAGACACGACCTTGCGGATCGAGCAGGCGCAGTGCGATCTGCTCGATGTTCATGCATTCGGGTGGTTTTGGCGGGCAGGGGCTGAGGAACAAACAGAAGCCGCTGTTGGTGCCAACGATTCCATTGAGCTTGCCCTTCTTTCCCGCCGGCAGGCCGAAGTTGGCGGGAAAGTCGATGATGGTTTGATCGCCGGTTCCCGGCCCGAAGCCGGCTGCGGTTCCGTCGTCGTCAACGGTGATGCGGCTCAGATAGCCGACGCTCCAACCGGCCGCGGCGAGGTCGTCGATCGGAACGCCGCCCGGATCCAGGATGCCGGAGCACTTCACTTTGATCGCGATGTCGGTGCAGGGAATGCCGGTGCCGTTCGAGCAGGGGTCTTCGCGTTTGGTCTTCGTCTTTACCAGGCAGCTGCCGCCATCCTCGAACGTGTAGGGCGAGTAGGGGACGCCCGGTGCGCAGCCCGGTGTGCCCGCCGACGTCTGCGTGTTGGGCGCGGGGTACGTGATCGACGGACACCGCTCCATCGCGCGCACGAGCCACGTCGTCATGCCACGCGCTCGCGACGATCGGTCGAAGTTGCACTGCGCATCGACATCGCGCGGCGTGAAGATCAACAGAGCGAGCGCGACTGCGGAAACCGCGACTGTAGCGTTTCGGAGCATTGGTTCTGTTACCGAAGCTCGGGGCTCACGCGGGCAGAGCAAAGCGGGCTCGGTACGGAAGTAGGCTAGGGCCGTTGGCGGGGGCCAGTCAAGGTGAATCGTGGCCGACGGATCTAGGAACCGAGCGTTGCGGCTGCCGATGCGGTGTCGGTAATACACTCGATCTTGGTGCCGAGGCTTGCGAAAAAGCCGCGAAGCGGGCGTCCCGGGCCGAGTTCGATCACCCGGTCGCTGCGATCGAGAATCCCCCGCATGTTGTCGAGCCAGCGCACCGGGGCGTCGATCTGGTGGGCCAGTGCCTGCGCGATCTCATCCGGATCGGGGGTGTGGAAGTTGCCTGTGTAGTTCGAGGCAACGCTAGCGGCGTCGCGCGCCGTCCAGCCTTTGGCCGCATCGGCGAGCGTCGGCCGAAACTTCTCGGCCGCCGCCGCCATCATGCGCGAATGGAACGGTGCCGAAACGCGAAGTGGAAGGCATTTGGCTCGCTCGATGTTCTCTTTCACCCTGTCTTTCGCGGTCGCTAGATCGGCGTCTTTGCCGCTGAGAACGACCTGGTCGGCCGAATTGATGTTCGCGATGTCGACATCGAGGTCGTCTATCAACGTTGCGATGGCGCCCAGATCGAGCTCGGACTTGATGACCGCGAGCATCCCGCCCGCGCCGATCGGCACCGCTTCTTGCATGAGGCGGCCGCGCTCGCGTACCAACGCGGCTGCGTCGCCCACGCCCATGACGCCGGCCGCAACCAGCGCGGTGTACTCGCCGAGACTGTGGCCGCCGTAAACGACGGGCG
This sequence comes from Deltaproteobacteria bacterium, assembly GCA_029262375.1. Taxonomy (GTDB): domain Bacteria; phylum Desulfobacterota; class Binatia; order UBA1149; family SPBQ01; genus JAJCZM01. The sequence goes on along the minus strand of JAJCZM010000044.1, from coordinate 34,565 downwards.
TGATTGCGTACTCGGTACGTAGGCTCGCGAGCATGGCGATCTCTGCCGTTAGGATCGCCGGCTGCGCGAACTCCGTCAGTGCCAATCGATCTTTGTCGTCGAAGCAGAGCGCGCGCATGTCGAGGCCGGTTGCGTCCGAGGCTTCGTCAAAAACGTCACGCGCCGTTGCGAAGGCGTCGTGAAAGTCCTTCGCCATGCCGGCCTTCTGTGCGCCCTGCCCGGGGAAGACCAGTCCTATTCTGGCTGCGTCGTCCGTCATCGCTCAGGGGGTATCGGGCGCGGCGGGTTGTGCCGCGCGCAGTTTGCGCGCGTGTTCGACGATACCCGTAGGGACCTCGATCGGTGTGCCCGCCGAAATCGAACCGGTCTGTCCGTCGCGGGTGAACGCACGGACTCGATAGAAGCTGCGTCCAGCGACCGGGTCGAGGTCGCGCCATTTGAATATGTTTTGCGGTCGCACGCGATTGCGGTCGTTGACCGGCACCTCGGCGATCACTGCGAACTCTTCACCGTCGTCGCCCCGTTCGATGACGAACCCGGCGAGGTCATACAGATCGCGACCGTCTGTGGATTCCGTCGGGCGACTCCAGCGCAACCGTACCTCGTCGTTCTCAATGAGGGCGCTGAAATTCGCCGGCCTCTCAGGCATCGTGGCTTCCGGCGGACGCGGGTCGGTGCGAATCCCGCATGAGACGACCGCCGCGAGTAGCAGCGCTGTCAGCAGACTATCGGCGAACCAGCGGCACATTACTTCGAGAGCTTGCGCAGGCGGCGCTTGAGGTTGCTGCTTGCCGTTCCGCCCACGACTTTGCGACGATCCACCGATTGGCGAGGCGTCATCAGGCGCTCGATGTCATCACCGAACTTCTTGGAGAATTTACGCAGTGCCTTCGCGTCGAGATCGGTTGGGCTGATGTCGTTTTCCAGGCAGTGCAGCACGATGTTTCCGGCCACCTCGTGCGCTTTGCGGAAGGGCTCGCCGGCGCTGACGAGATACTCCGCGAGGTCCGTGGCCAGTAGGAAACCATCGGACGCTGCTGCTGCCATCGCTTCTTCGTTGAAGCGCAACGAGGTGACCATCGCAGCCAGCGTGGTCAGTGATCCGGTAGCGGTATCGACGCTGTCGAAGAGCGGCTCTTTGTCTTCTTGCAGATCGCTGTTGTACGCGAGCGGCAGACCTTTGATGGTGGTCAGTACCGACACGAGATTGCCGTAGACGCGCCCGGATTTCCCGCGCACGAGTTCGGCGATGTCGGGGTTCTTCTTCTGCGGCATCATCGAGCTGCCCGTCGAGTAGGCGTCGTGTAGCGTGACGAAGCCGAATTCGGCCGTCGCCCACATGGTGATCTCGCCCGCAAGGCGGCTGAGGTGTGCGAATAGGATCGCCATGTCGGAGAGGAACTCGAGAATGAAGTCGCGATCCGAGACGGCATCCATGCTGTTTTCTGCGATACGCGCGAAGCCGAGTTCTTTCGCGACGTACGCACGGTCGATGGGAAGCGTCGTGCCGGCGATCGCTCCCGCCCCGAGCGGCAAGATGTCTACGCGCTCCAGACACGACGCGAGACGTTCGCGATCGCGCGAAAGCATGTCGTAGTAGGCAAGCAGATGGTGACCGAGAAGGACGGGCTGCGCGCGCTGCAAATGGGTATAGCCGGGCATGATCGCGGACTCGTATTTCTTGCAGACGCCGATCAGCGCTTTTTGTAGGCCGCCGATGGCGTCGTCGATCACGGCGATGGCGTCTTTTACGAACAGGCGCACGTCGGTGATGACTTGATCGTTGCGGCTTCTCGCGGCGTGAAGCTTCGCGCCTACCGAACCGATGCGCTCTCGCAGTCGCCGTTCGATCGCCATGTGGATGTCTTCGTCGGATACCTGCGGGGTGAACTTGCCGCTATCGAGCTCTTTCTCGACCGCGTGCAGTCCTTTGACGATCTTGTTGCGATCGGCGGCCGAAATAATGCCCGTATGTGCGAGCATCTTCGTGTGCGCGATACTCACGCGCACGTCGTACGGATACAGCCGGATGTCGAACCCGATCGATGCCGTGAACGCTTGCGCGCCGCCGGCGGTCGGGACCTTGAATCTGCCGCCCCAACTCGTGTTGGTTGTCTTTGCTTTCGCCACCGAGTCAGCCGTTCTTCTTCGCAACCAAGTTGCGGATTTTGAGTCGGAGCGAGTTCAGACGAATGAAACCGGTCGCATCTGCCTGCGAGTACACGTCGTCCTCTTCAAAGGTCGCCAAGTCGGGGAGGTAGAGGGATTGATCCGACTTTCGGCCCGCGACGCTCGCGCGTCCTTTGTATAGTTTCATGCGCACGCTGCCGTTGACGACCTTCTGTGATTCATCGACGGCCGCCTGCAGCATCTCGCGCTCAGGTGCGAACCAATATCCGTAGTAGACCATCTCGGCGTACTTCGGGATCAGGCTGTCGCGCAGGTGCATGACCTCGCGATCCAGGCACAAACTCTCGAGTGCGCGATGCGCTCCCATTAAAACGGTGCCGCCCGGCGTCTCGTACACACCGCGTGACTTCATGCCGACGTATCGGTTCTCGACGATGTCGTCGCGACCGACGCCGTTGCGACCGGCGATCTGATTGAGCGCCTCCAGCAGTTCGAACGCGGACAGCCGCTTGCCGTCGAGGGCGACCGGGTCGCCGCGTTCATAGTCGATTTCGACGTACTCGGCCGTGTCGGGTGCGTCTTCCGGTGCGACGGTACGACCGAACATGTCTTCTTGCGGCTCGGTCCAAGGGTCTTCCAGATCGTAGCCTTCGTAGCTCGTGTGCAGCACGTTGGCGTCCATGCTGTAGCCGCGCTCTTTCGTGCCCGGAACCTCGATGCCGTTCTTTTCTGCGAAGGCGTAGAGTTTTGTGCGCGAGTTGAGGTCCCAAGTACGCCACGGTGCGATGATCGCGAGATCCGGGTCGAGTCCGCTGAACGCGAGCTCGAAGCGAACTTGATCGTTGCCCTTACCGGTGGCGCCGTGCGCGACCGCGTCGGCGCCGGTCTTATGCGCGACGTCTACTTGGCGTTTCGCGATGGCGGGGCGCGCGATCGCTGTGCCGAGCAGATAGGTCCCTTCGTAGATCGCGCCGGCACGCATCATCGGGAAGACGAAGTCGGAGACAAACTCTTCGCGCAGGTCTTCGATGAAGACATCGCAGGCGCCCGTCTTGCGCGCCCGTTCGTCCACCGGATCGAGTTCCTGGCCCTGGCCGACGTCGGCCGCATACGCCACGACCTCGCAGTCGTACTCTTCGATCAACCATTTGAGGATGACCGACGTGTCGAGTCCGCCGCTGTAGGCCAGCACGATCTTTTTCGGTTTCTCGTTCAGCTCTGAGCCTCCCTGGCACCAAGCAGCCACGCTGCGAGCGCCTTCTGAAGATGCAGGCGGTTCTCCGCCTGGCGCAGTACCACTGACTGCGGGCCGTCGAGTACGTCGGCCGAAATTTCCTCACCGCGGTGCGCGGGCAGACAGTGCATGACGATCGCGTCCTTTGCCGCGTTCGCGAGCACGTCGCCGTTGAGCTGATACGGAGCGAACACGGTCCTGCGCTCGGCGGCTTCGTCCTCCTGACCCATGCTGGCCCAAACGTCGGTATAGAGGACATCGACGCCTTTGGTGCCCGCGGTCAGGTCGTGGGTAACCGTAATCGTGCTCGAACCCAAGGAGCGCGCGTGTGCGACCACGCCTTCGTCGGGCTCGTAGCCCTGCGGGCATACCAACGTGAAGTCGAAGCCGACGCGGGCGGCCGCCAGCATCCACGAGTGCACCATATTGTTGCCGTCGCCGACGAAGGCGACGTGCAATCCTTTGAGCTTGTCGAGATCGCCGCGCAGCTCGACCAATGTGAAGACGTCGGCCAGCACCTGGCAGGGGTGGTAGAGATCGCTCAGGCCGTTGATGACCGGGACCTTCGCGCTGTTGGCCAGATCGACGACCGATTGATGCGAGAAGGTGCGGGCCATGATCACGTCCACCCACTGCGATAGATTCTTGCCGATATCGGGAACCGACTCGCGTTCCCCGAGCATGATGTCGGCCGGGCCGAGATAGATCGCAGAGCCGCCGAGCTGGTTCATGCCGGTCTCGAACGTGACGCGCGTGCGCAGGCTCGGTTTCTCGAAGATCATCGCCATGGTGCAGCCGCGCAGCCAGCGATGCTCTTCTCGGCGCGCTACGGCGCCTTTCAGGCGGTCGGCGACGCGCACGAGCAACCCTATTTCGTCGATGGTCAGGTCCGCGATGGTGATCAGATCTCTCTTCATGTTCCTTTGGACCTCGGTCGGTCGATCATTCTACCGTGTCTTCGAGCGCCTTTGCGAGAACGCCGATGCCTTCGTCGATTTCGGCGGCGGTTATCGTCAGAGGTGGTAGGAAGCGGACGACTGTACCGGCGGTTGCATTCAGTATGACGCCGGCTGCCAAAGCGGCTTCCACCACCGGGCGGGCAGGGCGCGTGAGTTCCATACCGAGCATCAGGCCGCGGCCGCGTACTTCGACGATGTCGTCGCGCGATGCGGCCAACTCGTCGAGTCGCGCTTCCAAGTGCGCGCCGACTTGCACGACGTTCTCGAGCACTGCTTCCGCGTCGAACGCGTCGAGAACCGCGAGGGCGGCCGCGCAGGCTACGGGATTGGCGCCGAATGTCGAGCCGTGCGTGCCGGGAACGAATCCGGCAGCGGCTTTCTCGGTCGCGAGTACTGCGCCGATCGGTAGTCCACCTCCGAGCGCTTTCGCTGAGGTCAGAATGTCGGGCGTAACGCCGAAGCCTTCGTAGGCGTACAGCGTTCCGGTGCGCCCGATGCCCGTCTGTACTTCGTCGAAAATGAGGACGGCGCCCGCGTCGTCGCACGTAGTTCGCAAAGCACTGAGATAGCCGTCCGGCGGTACGCGGATGCCGCCTTCACCGATGATTGGTTCCACGATGACGGCGGCGGTTTCGGAGTCGATCGCGTCGCGTATCGCCGCGATGTCGCCGAAAGCGACGTGTACGAAGCCGCCCGGCATGGGGCCGAAACCCTCTTGCAGATCAGGCTGGCCTGTCGCGGCCAATGCGCCGAGTGTGCGCCCGTGAAACGAGCCCTCGACGCTGACGATCTTGTAGCGGTCGGGAACCGCGCGGCGCGCCATCTTAATGGCCGCCTCGTTCGCCTCTGTACCGCTGTTACAGAAGAACACGCGGTCGGCGAAGGTCGCATCGACGAGTCTTTGCGCGAGCCGAGCGCCCGGTTCGTGGTAGTAGAGGTTCGATGTGTGCATGAGCGTTGACGCTTGCTCTGCAATCGCCGCGGCCAGCCCCTTGTGCCCGTGTCCGAGGCAGCTGACGGCCAATCCGCTGAACAGATCGAGATAGGATTTCCCGTTCTCGTCCAGCAGTCGCGTGCCCTCGCCGCGTACGAAGGCGACCGGGAAGCGCGCGTAGTTGCCCGTGGTGCAACGATCCGTCGCCTCGATGATGCTCGATTTGCCGGCCACTCAATCGGCCTCGGCCTGCTCGTCGTCCTGCTCGTCGTCCTGATCTTCGTCTTGGGGATCGCGGACGACCTCGGTGCCGACGCCGGTCTTGGTGAAGATTTCGAGTAGCACCGCGTGGCTCACGCGGCCGTCGATGATGTGGACTTGGCCGACGCCGCCTTCGAGCGCATCGCAGGCACACTCGACCTTCGGGACCATCCCACCTTCGATCGCGCCGGCCTCAACCTGCTGGCGGCAGTCTTCGATGGTGAGAAACGGCTGCAACACGGCGTCTCTATCGAGAATCCCAGGTACGTCGGTGAGCAGGATCAACTTGGCGGCACCGAGCGCCTGTGCGACTTCTGACGCCACGACGTCGGCGTTGATGTTGAAGCTGTGGCCCGTCTCGTCGTCGCCGATGGGCGCGACTACTGGGACGAAACCGGCTTCGCGCAAGCGCTCGATGACGTCGGGGTTCACCTTCTCAACTTTTCCGACGCGGCCGACATCGACGCCGTCGATGAGAAGCTTCGATGCATTGATCAGGTTGCCGTCCTTGCCCGAGATGCCGACGGCATTGCCGCCGTGGCGTTCGATGTTGGCAACGATTCCTTTGTTGATCTGACCGCCGAGCACCATCTCAACGATCTCCATGGTGGCGTCGTCGGTGACGCGCATGCCGCGTTCGAAGCGCGTTTCGATGCCTACTCGCTCGAGCGCTTTTCCGATTTGCGGGCCGCCGCCATGGACGATGACGGGGTGCAGGCCCAGCGACTTCAGTAGTACGATGTCCTGCGCGAAACCCAGCTTCAGCTCTTCGTCGAGCATGGCGCTGCCGCCGTACTTGACCACGATGGTGCGGCCGGCGAAGCGCTGCATGTACGGCAGTGCTTCGAGCAGCACCTCTGCTTTTGCGATCAGTGCATCCATTACAAAATGTACCGCGACAGGTCCTCGTCTTCGAGGATCGGCCCTAGCGTTTCGCGAACGTGGGCGGCATCGATCAGGTGTGACGTGCCCGAGCGCTCCGGAGCGTAGAAAGAGATGTCGTCGAGCAGGCGCTCCATGATGGTGTGCAGGCGGCGCGCACCGACGTTCTCGGCGCGCGTGTTCACATCGTTGGCGATCGTTGCGATCTCGTCGATGGCAGAGGCATCGAACTCGATACTGACGTTCTCCGTTTCGAGCAATGCTTTGTATTGGCGCGTAAGTGAGTTCTGCGGCTCCGTCAAAATACGCACGAAATCCTCTTTTGTTAGCGCTTCCAGTTCGACGCGCACGGGGAATCGTCCCTGAAACTCGGGAATCAGGTCCGATGGTTTCGAGAGATTAAACGCACCGGATGCGATGAAGAGAATGTGGTCGGTGCGCACCATACCTTGGCGCGTCTTCACGGTGGAACCTTCGACGATCGGTAGTAGATCTCGCTGTACGCCTTCCCGCGATACGTCGGGGCCCGACGAAGCACCCTCGCGTCCGCAGATCTTGTCGATCTCGTCGAGGAACACGATGCCGTTTTCCTCGACGCGTCGCACCGCGTCCGAGTTCACTTTCTTTATGTCGATGAGGTTGTGTGCTTCCTGATCGGCGAGTTGTTCGAGCGCCTCTTTCACCGTCGCCTTGTGCGGACGTGCATTGGGAGTCGATCCACCGAACATGTTGCTGATGGTATCTCGCAGATCCATACCGGCTTCTTCCATGTTCTGCGGCGTGATCACTTCAAACATTGTCGCACCCGGTGTCGGGCCGGCGGGCTCAATCTCCACTTCGCGCTCGTCGAGTTCGCCGGCGCGTAGCAGCCTGCGCAGCTTGTCGCGGGTGTCGTTGTTCTCAGGAAGCGACTCTGGGCCGCCGGCTTCGACGCGTGCCCGGTCGGTGCTCGGCAGCAACAGGTCGAGCACTCGCTCTTCGGCCTGCTCGCGTGCTTTCACCTTCACCTTTTGCGTCTCTTCCTCGCGGACCATGTTCACGGCCAACTCGGTCAGATCTCGGATGATCGACTCGACGTCGCGGCCGACGTACCCGACTTCGGTGAAGCGCGAGGCTTCAACCTTTACGAACGGTGCCTGCGCGAGCTTGGCCAGTCGTCGGGAGATCTCGGTTTTCCCGACGCCGGTGGGGCCGATCATGATGATGTTCTTCGGTGAGATCTCATCGCGCAGTTCCGGCGCGACTTGCAGCCGCCGCCATCGATTGCGCAAGGCGATTGCTACAGCGCGCTTGGCGGCCGACTGGCCGACGATGTAGCGATCGAGTTCCGAGACGGTCTCGCGCGGGGTCATGGGGTGCGGGTTCACTATAGTTCCTCGATGACGAAGCGGTCGTTGGTGTAGACGCAAATCTCCGAGGCAATCTTCATTGCTTCTTGTGCCGTGTCGGCGGCCGACAGATCGGCGTGAGCAACCAGCGCGCGAGCGGCAGACAGCGCATAGTTTCCGCCTGAGCCGATGGCGATGATGCCGTCGTCGGGTTCAATCACGTCTCCCGAGCCCGATAGAAGCAGGCTGGCCTCGGTGTCGGCGACGATCATCATGGCTTCGAGACGTCGCAGTACGCGGTCGCTGCGCCAATCCTTGGCGAGTTCGACAGCCGCTCGCTGCAGGTTGCCGCTGTATTTCTCGAGTTTGCCCTCGAACTTTTCGAAAAGGGTGAATGCATCGGCCGTGGCACCGGCGAAGCCGCCGAGGACCGTTCCGCCGTGCAGGCGCCGGACCTTGCGCGCCCCGTGCTTGAGCACGGTTTGTCCGGTGCTTACCTGGCCGTCGCCGCACATGGCGACGTGGGCACCCTTACGAACGGCGATTATCGTGGTGGCGTGGAACACCGGGCTGTTCTTGCCCATCCGTCCCGGTATTTCCAGCAATTCGCGGGCTCGCGTCTGGTTGTTCAGGCGCGTGGGTGGGCCTTGTCGTACACGGAGCTCAGGCGGCGCAGATCCAGGTGCGTATAGCGCTGGGTGGTCGAGATTGACGCGTGGCCGAGCATTTCCTGGATCGCGCGCAGATCGGCTCCATTCTCGAGCAGATGGGTCGCAAACGAATGGCGAATCGCGTGGGGGCTCGCCTTTGTCTGCAAAGCGGCGTGGCGAATGCAGGTATTGAGAATTCTGCCGATGCTGCGCACGTGGAGGCGATCGCCCGAGCGATTGAGAAAGATGGCATCGTCGTCTCGGACCGGGCCTTTCCAGCCGTCGCGATACGAGTCGAGTGCGCGAATGGCGGCGTCGCCGACCGGTACGACGCGTTGCTTGCCGCCCTTGCCGTTCTCGATCCGCACCGCCCCGAGGTTCGCGTCGATGTTCTTCCAGTCGAGCGCGACCAGCTCAGAGGCGCGAACGCCCGATGAGTACAGCAGTTCCAGTAGCGCGCGGTTGCGCATCCACAGTTTCTTGGATTTCGACTTCGTGTCGCGGGCGCGCTCGGCCACGCTGCCGAGGAGGGTTTCGATATCCTCCTCTCCGAGATGTGAGGGCAGCGGGCGCGGGACCTTGGGCGATTGAACCACCTCGGCCGGGTTCGGTCGCTCGCCGTCTCTGGTCGCCCACGCAAAGAAGGTCTTGAGTGATGCGAGTTTGCGTGATGCGGTAGAGCGGCTGCAAGAGTCCAGCCGGCGGGCGATGAATCCTCGCAAAGCATATGGACTGAACAGTTCGGCCGCCAAGCTCTTCGGGCCTGACTGCTCGATCAGAAATTCGAAAAACTGGCGAAGGTCTCCGAGATACGCAGTCCGTGTTCGTTCGGCCAAGCCGGCCTCAGCGGACAAGTGTTTGGCGAAGCGGCGCGCGAGGCCGAAAGGCTCGCTACCGTGCACCAGATCGTGGCGAGCAAGAAGCGCCTCCAGCTCCCCCAGGGCCCTGTCGGCGGGCGACTCCTTCTTCGTCTTCTTCTGACTCACGAGTCCCTATGGTATCAATACGCGAGAGCCGGGCCGATAGGCGCGTCGAAGAATCGCCGATACGTGCCGCCAGGCGCAGGCAGGCCCAGGCAAGCCCAGGCAAGCCCAGGCAGGCCCAGGCAGGCCCAGGAACAACATGGAAGTCCGCAGTGAACGCATAGAATTCCCGAGCCGGCAGGGAAACCTGCTCATAGGGGACCTGCACCGGTCGGCCGACATCAGCGGCCCCGTTCTGGTGTTGTGTCACGGCATGGAATCAACGCGCGGCGGGACGAAGCAGCAGGCGATTGTAGAGCGATTCGTCCCTCAGGGATTTAACGTGCTGCGCTTCGATTTCAGCTATGTCGGTGAATCCGAGGGGCATTTCGAGGATCTCACTCTAAGCGGAGAAGTAGCCGATACGCTCGGTGCGCTGGATTTCTTGAATGAGTTCGACACGGGCCCGGTGACTCTCGTCGGCTCTAGTCTCGGAGGTGCGGTGGCACTGCTGACGGCGGCGCAAGTTCCCGCGCAGGTGCACGCTGTTGCGACGATTGCCGCGGTCGGTGAGACAGCCCTCTTCACCGAGCGGCTCAGCGAAGACGATGTCGCGCAATGGCGACGCACCGGCCGTCGTGATTGGAGCGACGGTAGTTACCTGAAGACCACGTTTCTTGATGACGTCGAGAAACTCGACATCTTGCAGAGTCTCACGCGCTTGTCGCAGCCGCTGTTGTTGATGCACGGTGAGTCCGACGATGTCGTTCCCCCGAGCCACGCCACATTGATCGAGTCCGCGGCATCCGGCGATGTCACCGTGGTCACGTTTCCGGGCGTGGGTCATCGCTTCGAGGAACCAGGAGCACTCGATGCATTGCTCGCCACCCTCGACGGCTGGCTGGCGCGGGTAGGGCGGCATGGCTGATCTAAAGGTCGCTTGCCATGGTTGCGGCCGCAGCACCGAGTTCGATTCGGTCGTTGGGCGCAGCGCGGAGTGCGAAGGCTGCGGTGCGGATCTACGAGTATGTAAGAACTGCGCGTTCTACGACGGCGCTGCATACAACGAATGCAGCGAACCTTCCGCGGAGCGTGTGCTGGACAAAGAGAAAGGGAATTTCTGCGATTTCTTCCGATCTGCCGGCGGTGGCGGACGCGGGACGAGCGAAGGCGGCGCGCAGAGTGAGCTGGACAAGCTCTTCGGAGGAAAGTGAAAACACTATTCGTTATGATCGCTGCGGCGATGCTTGCCGTCGGCTGTTCCAACGATACGAGCACTGCGCTTGGCGCAGGCGACGCGTTCGTCGATGCGCACTACGTCCGCATTGATCTCGAGGCGTCGAAGCAACTGTGCACCGGTGTTGCTCTCGACAAAGTTCAGCGCGAGATCGAACTGACCGCGGATGTTGCGATCGCAGACGATACTCAGCGACCGCGCATCAATTTCGCGCTCAAGGAAGAGCGCGCCGCGGGGGATGCGATACAACTCGTGTACGAGTTGACGATTCGCGTGACCGGGCTCGATCCGTTCGAAAAAATATCCGTAGTAACCGTTCGCGCCACCGACGCGCGATGGAGTGTTACAAACTACGTAGAGATGGACCCGCGCTGACTATTTGCCGGTGAACATCGGAGCGCGTTTCTCCATGACCGCACGAATTCCCTCTTTGGCATCGTCGGTATCGAAGGTCATGGCCTGAGCGTCTGCTTCGGCTCCCAGCGCTTCTTCGATGGTGCGGTCCATCGTTCCCCGCAACGTCTCCTTCAGCGCGCGTACCGATACAGGTCCATTGGCGGCGATTTGTCCGGCCATCTCGGCGACCCGCTCGTCGAAGTCCGCACCACCGACGCGATTGATCAGCCCGAGCTCGAGCGCTTCTGCGGCTTCGACGAGGCGTCCGGTGTACAGAAGGTCGGCGGCTCGTGTGGGTCCGATGAGTCGAGGCAGATTCCATGAAGCTGCCATGCCAGGGTGAATCCCGATCTTTACGAAGGTCATTCCGACCTTTGCGCGTTCGTGCATGACGCGCAGATCGCAGCCGAGCGCGAAGCAGAGTCCGGCCCCTATCGCGTGGCCGTTGATCGCGGCGATCGAGGGCATGCGTAGGTTACGAATCGACAGGAACGATCCGTAGAACACGCGACCGCCACCGAGGTCGCTGCCCTCGGTCGAGATGCCGGCCTCTTTTGCCAACGTCTTCAGGTCGCCACCGGAACTGAACGCCTTGCCGCGGCCGGTTACGACCACGGCACGGATATCGTCGGTGGAACTCATCTGGTTGAGTTTCTCCACCGCGGCTTCGATCTCGCGCCCCATGTCCAGCGTCATCGCGTTTAACGCATCGGGTCGGTTGAGAGTGAGTGTCGCGACGGTGCCGTCAATCGAAACGTCGATGTGCTCGAAATTCATAGTTGCTACCTTTTATGACCCTGCATAGAATCGCGATTCCGTAGCCCGGCAAGCACTCGCAGTCAACGTGATCGAGTGGCGCACGGGGCGGGCGACGCGGAGACAATCGTTCATGCGAAAGCTCATCTTGTTCATAGCCGTCGCCATCGCCATCGCGATCGGATTCTCTCTATCGACGTTGCGTGCGACGGTAAGCCGCGGCGCCGAGGCGATGGCGGAGGCCGTCGCCGAGGGAGCGTCCGGTCAGGTTAGTGTCGGTGACGTCTCGCTGTCGATCTTTCCAATGCCGGTCGCGTCTATCAACGACGTCACGATCGTTACCAACCCGCGCGGGAAAGACGAACCGCAGCCCATTCTCCACATCCCGCGATTGCGCGTCCATCCGAAGTTCTTTCCCCTGCTGGTGGGCACGGTCGTCGTCGATTCCGTGGAAGCGATCGATGCGGTTGCACATATCCGCCGTCCGATCGGAAAGACGTCGTTTTTGACGTTCCTTCCCGACGAAGCAGCCTCAAAGCTCTCGGCTCTGCATTTCCCCATCTCGCTTACCGACGCGACATTGCATTACTACGATGGCGGGCGTCCTCAGCCAGCGGCTGCCGACCTGTTAGACGTCGATCTCGTAGTCGGCGGTCGAAGATCGTCAACGGTCATCGATCTGGTGGGAACGGCAGCCGCGTTCGGTGCTGACTCTTCGATGAGCTTCTCGCTCGAAATCGAGCCGGGAGCGGGTGTCGGCGATGCGTATCGTGTGAGCGGTCCGATAGAGATTTCCGATGCGATGATCGATGCGGTGAAAGCGGTTTTCCCTTTGCTCGCGGACCTGCCGCTGCGAGGCGCGATCGATGCCAAGCTCGATCTCGCGGGAGTAGCCGGCGATCGCACGACGGAATCCGCGCCTGCCGAACCGCTCGAGATCACAGCCGTGGGTTCGGTGGGGTTCGAGCTGTTCGGCGAAACCGACGACCTTAGTTTCGATGCTGTTCTCGCGATCGATGACCGTAGCGTTCAGCTGACGAAGAGCAATCTCGACTATCTCGGGCTTGCCGCGACCGCCGGCGGTTGGATGACCGGAATAGGGCGCAAACTCAGCGGGCGTCTGCACGTCGAGGATCTCGATATCCCCACGTTCATGGGCCGCCACGGGATCGACTCGCGATGGCATCCCGAACTGCTGGTATCCGGATCGATCAAGCTCTCGGGCCATGAACTCGAGCCGCTCCTGAACTACGAAGCCAGTGCCGACAAGGTTCGGTTGGCTCCCTATCCGGGGTACGAAGTCGAGAGCGGGCCCACGACTTTCCGCGGTTCGCTGCTCGCATCCAACGCAGTCTTCTCGATCTCTGCGGTAACCGATCAGCTACGAGTGGGAGCCTTGGAAGTGGCGAAACCCGTCATAGGCTCGCGATGGTTTCGTGACAAGCTGACGGTTACTGCGCTCGACATGGCGATTTGGGGTGGCAAGTCGAACTCTTCGATCGTCTATGCGCCTGAGAAGAACACGGCGATCGAAGCGGGTGGGATGGTCGATGGGGCGGATGCCAAAGCGTTCGTCGACGACCTCTTTCCAGACCTCGGACTGGAGATTACAGGCGCCATGGACGGCCTGGCGCAGGGAGGCTTTGGAGCGCAGGGACCTTGGTCGATGGGGCGCATCGGATTGTACGACGGTGAGATCGGATCGGTCGGCATCGTCAACGTAGTTCTCACGTCTGTGGCCCGCGATACCGGCATTGCAACGCTGATCGACTCGGTTCTCGTCGAGGCTTACCCACGTACGCTCGCGCCGGAACTTCCGGGCTATGAACGACTCGAGATGGACTACCAGACTCGCGAGGATGGTCTGGCGCTGCGCTCTATCGAATTCGAACTGCCTCATGCCGCGATCGTCGCCGAGGGATTGATCGAACCGGACCACACGTTTGCAGGGTGGGGTGTCATGGCGCTCAGCGAACAGCTGACAGCGGCTATCATGCAACGTGCGCCTCGTCTCGCCGGCTTGACCGCTGCAGACGGTCGATTGCGCATCCCGGTGAAGCTTCAGGGCGGTCCGTCCGCGACCGCGATCACTGTAGAGGACGACTTCCTCGACGCCGTTCGCAGCGCCGCGCGCGGTGGTGAGGTGTCGCCCTTCATCCCCACAGAGCCGCGCTCGGAACTCGTGCTGGACATGCCGACTCTACATGAACAGTTCACGCGCTGGTGAGTGGTCTCCTCATAGCGCTTGCGCTCGCTGCAGCGCTTGCCGTCACCGGCAGGCGATGGTGGCGCCGTCGACAGCTACGCTCTCGCCTACTGGCACTACCCGCGATGCAGCCCGATACCGCAATGGTCGTTGCCGACTTCGATGCCATTGAGAACGAAGTGAAGAAGCGGCGTTGTCCCTGTGGGGGAAGGTTCGAGAACAAAGGCGAGTCGTCGCGCCCGCATGGCGACAAACGCCTTCGTGTCGTGCGTTTGGAATGCCGCTTCTGCGAAGCGCGAAGCCGAATCTACTTCGACGTGAGCGGGTTGTTTCATTAATGATGATCCCGAACGAAGACACGCGGCCTTTCGATGTCGATGAGCAACTCGGCCTGTGCGCGTTGTTTGTTTCTGCGCCGCGCCGGGATCTGACCTACGTAAAGGTCGTCTTGGAATCGTACGAGGGGGTCGGCGTGGCGCGAACCGAACGCCCGTTTCTCACCCAGGATCGCGCGTTGTTGGTACTGCTGCTGGTCCCGGATTTTCTGGACGTGGCGCGGCGCCTCATCAAACATTTCGAAGCTGAAGTAGGGCTACGGATCGAGGTGGTCGACGACACGATGCGCGAGGAACTGCGCCACGATCTCCTCTCTCGGCTCGACTATTGAACGGCCTCCGGGCCTACTGAACGGCCTCCGGGCTGCCTTCAAAACGGCCTCTCGGCCTACTTGCCATCATCTTTCTCGTCAGCTTCGCCGTCTTTGGAGGCGGATCGACGCGGCGTTGCGAATACGTAAGCGACGCCGATGCTGATGGCGTACAGCAGCATCAGAGGCCCGGCCATCAAGACCTGTGAGACGACGTCCGGCGGCGTGAGCACCGCCGCGAGAATGAACGTCACCAGCACCGCGTAGCGCGCCGAGGCGATCATCAGGTGGTGTGTCACTGCGCCAACGCGTGCCAGGAAGAACGTCGCAACCGGAAGCTCGAACGTGATGCCGAAAGCCAGCAGCATGCGTGAGGTGAAGGAGAGGTATTCCGCGATTCGGATGGTCGGCGCGATTCCGATTCGCTCGTACTCGGCGAGAAAGAAAGGAAAGCCGAAGTCGAAGACAACGGCGTAGCAGAACGATGCGCCGAGCATGAAGAAGAACGTCCCGACGATGACGAAGCCCAAGCCGTAGCGCGCCTCGCGCGCTCGCAGCCCCGGCAAGACGAAGAGCCAGATCTGATACAAAATCACCGGTAGCGAGAAGAACAGCGCCGCGATGAAAGAAACCTTCAGGCGTGTGAAGAACGCCTCGGCGACACCGGTGCCGATCAGCTGTGCGCCGGCCTCACTATTGGCCGCCGCCGCCATCAGTGGGGCGGTCAGGAAGTGGAAGAGTCGTTCAGCTTGCGGATAGCAGATCGCGAACGCGACGATCAGCGCTAGCAGGGCCCGTACGAGCCGCGCGCGCAGCTCTTCGAGATGACCGGTAAGCGGAAGTTCGAGGTCGGCCATTAGCCCTTGCTGCTCGATTCACTGCGAGTCGACTTTCTCTCGCCCGACGACTCATCGCCGTCATCCTCATCGTCATCATCGTCGTCATCGTCGTCTGCGCTGGGCTGGTCGGGCTTGTCGGGCTTGTTGTCGGCGTTCGCGCCGCCCTCGGGCTTACCCGGCCGCTTCGACTTGTCGGCGGCTGTGGCCTTGGCCGCCTGCTTGGCCTCGTCCTCGAACATGACGCGTGCATTGTCGAATTCTTCGGTGATGTCGGACGTGGCACGGCGGAACTCGGCCATACCACGGCCCAGCGTGCGGGCGAGATCGGGGAGCTTCTTCGGTCCGATCACCAGCAACGCGATGATCAGGATGACGATGAGTTCGGTGGGGCCTATGCCAAACATGGTTAATTCGATTTTACGCCGAACCGCACCGCCGTTGCGATAGGAAACGAGATCACACGCTAGGGAGACGACCGACGGGTGTCAACTGCGCGCACTTGCTCCGAGGGCTGCCCAGGGGGTATGAGTCGCGCATGCGCACGACGGCTTTAGTGACCGATGCTCGATTTCGCAATCACGACCCGGGCGAAGGCCATCCCGAGAGCCCCCAACGCCTCGAGGTACTCGAGGCGTTGTTCGAAACCGCGCCCTACCGTGACCTGATGCGTGTTGCCGCTCGCGAGGCGGACGAGGCGGAGGTCGGGTTGGTCCACACCGCAGAGCATCTGGCGAATGTTGCCGCCAGCGATGGTCGGCCGTTCACTCAGTTCGACGGCGACACGACGGCATCGGCAGGCTCCTTCGAGGCTGCGCGGCTGGCGGCCGGCGGGGCGGTGGACCTGGCGGATGCCGTTTGTGATCGCGACGTCGATTTCGGATTTGCGGCGCTCCGTCCGCCCGGCCATCACGCCGAGTTCGATCGCGCGATGGGATTTTGTCTGTTCAACAATGTCGCCATCGTCGCGCGCCATCTAAAAGAGACGCGAGGACTCGATCGCGTACTCATCCTCGACTGGGACGTGCATCACGGAAACGGTACGCAGCATTCCTTCTATGGCGATGCGTCCGTGATGTACGCGTCGCTGCACCAGTATCCGTTCTATCCCGGAACCGGCGCCGCCGAGGAAGTTGGCTCCGGCGACGCCGCCGGTACGACGGTGAACGTTCCGATGCCGGCGGGCGCTGGTGATGCCGAGTACGTTGCCGCCTATCGCGATCTGATTTTGCCGGTAGCGCGGTGCTTCGATCCTCAGTTTGTGTTGGTATCGGCCGGCTTCGACGCGCATGTCGCCGATCCGTTGGCGTCAATGCGGCTGAGTTCCGAAGCATATACGCGCATGACCCACGCGATGGTGGATCTTGCCGATGAGTGCGCCGACGGCCGACTGATGATGTTGTTGGAGGGCGGCTACAATCTCGACGCGCTCGCCGATTCGGTTGGAAACGTACTGGACGCCTTGGGCGCACCGCAGCCGTTCAGGGCTGAAGAGGGCGAGCTGACTGCGTGGGGAGAGCGCGCTGCGAGCGCTCTCTCGAGCTACTGGAAGATGTGACGACCTATCTTCGGGGCGAGCGGTTCGCCGTCTCTCACGTTGACGGGGTCCGCCGTTTCGTCGGTCACCAATGTCTCCGTTCCTAGGACGGGGTCGTATTTCCAGATCGGGGTGAACGTACGCGGCTCAGTGCCGCGACGGAAGCACTCGAGATAGGCATCGACGTTGTCGTGACGTGCACGAAGCCCGGTTTGCGGGTCCACGTGCACGCACAAGATGCCGTTCGGCATCACGAAATCAGAAACCGATGTGTCGGCGGTTGCCTGCTTCATGAAGTCCAACCAGATCGGTGCAGCGACCTTGCCGCCGGTACCCGACGCGCCGAGTGTGCGCTGGTCGTCGTAGCCGACCCAAACACCTGCGAGTACGTCGGGCGTGTAGCCCATGAACCAGGCGTCGCGCTGATCGTTTGTAGTTCCGGTCTTTCCGGCGGTCGGGCGGTTGAGAGACTTCACGTTGCGACCGGTGCCGTTCTGTACGACGCCCTCGAGCATGCTGGTGATCAGGTACGCCGTTTGCGCAGGCATGATCTCGGTATTGTTGCCCTTGTACTCATCCAACAAATTGCCGGCTGAATCTTCGATGCGCGTGATGAACATCGGTTCCACTTTGCGCCCGGCGTTCGCAAGGACCGAGTATGCCGATGTGAGTTCGAGTAGAGTGACCTCGGACGTGCCTAGGCCGACCGAGAGGTTGCGGCCGATTTTTCGCTTGAACCCGAAGCGCGAGACGTAGTCTGCGACCGGCGCTACGCCCAGGTCTTGCACGACACGAACCGTGACGACGTTGCGCGACTTCTCTAGTGCGCGGCGTAGTGTGGTCGGGCCGTAAAACTGCCGGCTGTAGTTCTGCGGCCGCCAGATCTCATCGTTGTCCACGAATTGGATCGGGGCGTCGAGCAGCACGCTTGCGGGTGTGTAGCCGTTGTCGAGCGCGGCCGCGTACACGAGAGGTTTGAACGCGGATCCGGGCTGCCGGTACGCCTGCGTGGCGCGATTGAACTGACTGCGCGCAAAATCGTAACCGCCGACCATGGCTCTGACGTGACCGCTGGGAGCGTCGATGGCGATCAGTGCCGCTTCGACCTGCGGTGTCTGCGTGAGCGCGAGTAGCGTTGCTCCGTTCTCATCGATGACCGGTGTTGTCTCGACAACGTCACCGACGGTGAATTGTCGGTCCGACTTCTCGACTTCTTCGTGCCACTTCAGGGAAGTGACATCCACTTCCGACGCATGCGGTCCCAACGTGACGGTGATCGTTTTGTCGGTGACGTCCGTTACGAGCGCGTCGTACGCGATTCCCTCTTCCATGTTGAGGAGGTCGTCTCGGTCGGTCTGCGCTTCCAATCGTTCGTCGATCTCGTGGGGGGTCAGATGGCTTATCGGGCCAAGGTAGCCGAGGTCGAGATCCAGCTGCTCGATGCCGCGACGTACGGCGGCTTCGGCGTACGTCTGCATCTTGAGATTCATGCCCGTGTGAACGCGAAAGCCCTTGTAGTAGGTCGCGCGCTCGCCGAAGCGATCGACCAAATACCGACGAACGTACTCCGTGTAGTAGCTGCCGACCTTGGCGCGGCTGCGTACCTTGGCCAGGACGTTGAGCCCGCTGCGGATCGCGCCGCGATAGGCACCGGTGGTGACGAAGCCTTCTTCGAGCATACGGCGCAACACGTAGCGTTGGCGCGTGAGAGCGCCCTCGGGATTGCGGGTGGGCGAGTAGCGGCTCGGCGCCTTTGGCAGCCCGGCCAGCAGCGCCGCTTCGGCGAGGTCGAGTTCGGCGGTGGATTTCCCGAAGTACGCGCGCGCCGCCGCACCGACGCCGTAGTTGCCGTCGCCCAGATAAATCTGGTTGAGATAGAGGTAGAGGATCTCGTCCTTCGTCAGCTCCCGTTCGAGCTTTACCGAGAGCATGATCTCGCGCAGCTTACGGCGATAGCTGCGCTCCGGCGTGAGTAGCAGCTGCTTGACCACCTGCTGCGTAATGGTGCTGCCGCCCTGCACCACGGTGCCCGCCTGCACGTTGGCCATGAACGCGCGCAAAATGCCGCGCACGTCGATCCCGGGATGTTCGTAGAATTCGGAGTCTTCGGCCGCGACGAATGCATCGCGAACTACGGTAGGAATCTTATCGATGGCAGTGAGGTAGCGTTTCTCGAAGAAGAACTCGCCGGAGAGTTGGCCGTCGTCGGCGTAAACTCGGGTCGCTACCGGCGGATCGTAAGCCAGCAGATTGCTAATCGGCGGCAGCGATCGCCAATACTGATCGTACACCGTGAACGCGACCGCCCCAGCACCAACCCCCAGGGCCAAAACCCCTAATACCAACAACCAACGCAGCCGCTTCATGGCTTGAAAACCCAATGAACGACCCTATCGACCCTGGGTCGGGCGGTCAATGCGCTGCGGCACCGCTGCGCGGTGGCTTGGCTGGCGGGAACGCAGTGTGTAGGGTCCGCGCATGTCCGCCGACGACCCCTGCCAGCTGGCCGCCGGACTGCTCGCAAGCGCCGAGCGTGTCGTCATTTTGACCGGCGCGGGCATTTCTACCGAGTCCGGAATCCCCGATTTTCGCTCACCCGGCGGCCTTTGGGATCGTTACGACCCAAGTCAGCTGACCTATGATCGCTTCTGCGCCAGCGCCGATACCCGCAAGACCTACTGGGATATCGCCACCCAATCGTATCCGGTGATGCGCGATGCCGAACCCAACGCCGCCCACCAAGCCGTCGTAGAGATCGAACGGGCGGCCAAATTGCTGTGCCTCGTGACCCAGAATGTCGATGGTTTGCATCAACGTGCGGGCAGTAGCGACGAGCGGACGATCGAGATTCATGGCTCCGCCATGCGTGCCAAGTGCATCGACTGCGGCATGGAACACGATCGTGCGACCATCCACGACCGCATACTGGGCGGCGATGCGACGCCGGCCTGCGACGGCTGCGCCGGGCGTTTGAAACCGGCGACGATCTCCTTCGGTCAGGCGATGCCCGAGAAGGAAACGGCAGCGGCCTTTTCCGCCGCCGCGCAGTGTGACCTCATGATCGTGATCGGCTCGTCGTTGGTCGTTTATCCCGCGGCCGGCGTGCCGGAGATGGCAGTTCGCTCGGGGGCGCCCTTGGTCATCGTCAATCGCGAGCCCACCCAGCTAGATCCGCAGGCAACGGTTCTCGTGCACGGTGCGGCCGGCGAGTCGATGTCGCGTATTGTCACCGAGTCGGGCATTCACCGGTAGCAATGGCTGACGCACCCAACGAATCGGTCCCGTTCCTAGGCTTGGCAAGCGACCACGCCGTCGTCCGTGACGACGCAATGGCGAGAATCGAGAGAGTTCTCGATTCGCAGCGTTTCGTGCTCGGTCCCGAGGCGGAAGCTCTCGAGGCCTCGCTCGCAGACTCGACTGGCTGCGAGAACGCGATTGCCTGCGCGTCGGGTAGCGATGCCTTGCTGCTCGCACTCATGGCGCTGGGCGTGGGTGCCGGCGATGCCGTTGTAGTCCCTGCTTTTACGTTTTTCGCCACCGCAGGCGCCGTGGTCATGGCCGGTGCAACGCCGAGTTTCATCGACGTCGATGCGGCGACGCTCAATCTCGGGCCCAGCGAGCTAGAAAAGGCGATCGGTACGACGCTGGAGCTGCGCGACGGGCGACTGATGGATCGACGCTCGCGCAGTCCGATCAAGGCCATCCTGCCCGTGCATCTATACGGATTGCCTGCAGACATCGCAGGCTTGCGACGTTTTCTTCAAGACCTGCCCGGCCTCGAGGATCCGCCGGTCATCGTCGAGGACGCCGCGCAGGCTCTTTGCGCAACCGGCGACGCCGGGAGGGTGGGGAGTCTCGGCGAGGTCGGGTGTTTCTCTTTCTATCCGACCAAGAATCTGGGTGGTGCGGGTGACGGCGGAATGCTGACCACCAACGATGGCGCACTCGCCCAGCGACTGCGTGCCCTGCGAACCCATGGCGCAGCGGCCGGTGGCTATCTTCATTCGAGTGTTGGAATGAACGCGCGACTGGGCGAGATAGAGGCCGCGTATCTGAATGCGAAGCTGCCGTATCTTTCCGAGTGGACGCAGCGGCGTCGCGCAATCGCCGCCTCGTACCGTCGTTTGCTGGCGGGCGTCTGCGACGCCGGACTCGTGACGTTACCGCCCGAGGCGC
Source organism: Deltaproteobacteria bacterium (assembly GCA_029262375.1). Lineage (GTDB taxonomy): Bacteria > Desulfobacterota > Binatia > UBA1149 > SPBQ01 > JAJCZM01. Next base: position 13,435 of record JAJCZM010000044.1, on the reverse strand, counting down.
AGGGCCAGGTGTACCATCAGTTCACGGTGCGCCCCGGCGCCGACCGCGACGGCGTCGCGACGAGCATGTTGAAGGCCGGCGTTGAAACGCGCGTCTTTTACCCGATCCCGCTGCATCTTCAGCCCTGTTTCGTCGATCTCGGCTACGAGGCCGGTTCGCTGCCGCATAGTGAAAAGGCGGCAGAACGCGTCCTATGTCTTCCGATTTACCCGTCGCTCTCGGATTCGCAGGTGGAGACGGTCAGTAGCGTGCTCTGCGCGGCGCTGGAAGAGAACGCGTGAGGCGCTCGCCTTGTGTATTGGCCGTGGGCGGATCCGACCCGACGGCCGGTGCAGGCATTCAAGCCGACATCCGCACGATCGAGGCCTTCGGTGGGCAGCCGGCGTCCGTCGTTACCGCATTGACCGTTCAGACCGCGGCACGCGTTGCGACGGTTCACTCGGTCGCCCCCGCGCTCATCCGCGATCAGCTGCACGCGGTTCTCGACTCGATGGCGGTGGACGTCGTCAAGGTCGGAATGCTCCCGACGGCTGCCGCCGTCTCCGTGGTCGCTCGCGTTCTCGATCAGTACGAAGTCGCCGTCGTCGTGGATCCCGTCTTGCGTGCGACGCGCGGGGCGAGGCTTGCCGGGCGCGGCGTAGGTGCTCGGCTCATCTCGGAGCTCCTGCCGCTAGCGACTTGCGTCACTGCGAACTTGGACGAGGCCGCGACATTGACCGGATGGACTGGATCGCAGCTGCGCACGCGGCAAGACATGCAGGCTGCGGCGCGCGCGTTGGTTGCGCTGGGTGCTAGCGCTGCGATCGTGAAGGGCGGCCATCTGGCGGGTAGCGCTGACGATGTTGTTTGGGATGGCCGTCGAATGCGCGTCCTCAAAGGCACGCGTATCCCCGGCGCACCGATGCATGGTACCGGCTGCGCATACGCCTCTGCCGTCGCCAGCGCGCTGGCGTGGGGAGATCCGATCGAGCGAGCCGCGGCGCGGGCAAAGCGTCACGTTCGCGATCTCATCACGGGTGCCCTCGAGACTGCCGACGGCGGCAGCATCCGAGGCCCGCGGCCCCCACAGTCGCGTTGAGCACCAGGGCGGAGGTGCTAGTATGATCCGCAATTCGGGAGTATCGCGATCGCGACTGACAAAACAACAGCCCATTCCGGAGCGCCTAAGGGTGGCTCTCGTCAGCTGCAACTGCTTGAAGATATTACGGTATTGCTTGGCCGTACCGAGGACCACCAAGAGGCCCTCGAGGGCGTAGTACGGCTCGTCGCCGTCGCCATGGATTGCGAGGTTTGCTCGCTTTACAACTTCGATCCCGAGTCCGACATCCTGAGTTTGGCGGCTACTGCCGGCCTTCCCGCGCGGTCCATTGGCCGCATCACCATGAAGATCGACGAGGGGCTGTGCGGGCTGGTCGTCGAGGAGCGGGCGCCGGTCAACGTCGAAGACGCGCTGCAGCATAAACGCTTCAAGTTCTTCCCCGAGCTCGTAGAAGAAAAATACCATGCCTTTCTCGGCGTGCCTGTTGGCGACGGCAAAGCGATTCTCGGCGTTCTCGTATTGCAGGCAAGGCGGCGACGCCGCTTCGTCGAAGACGAGATCACCGCACTGAAGGCTGTCGCCGGACATGTTCGGGCGGTCATGGTGCACGCCGACCTCACGAAAAGATTACAGCGCGAAGAGGCTGAGCGCGAGGTGTATCGGCGCAACATGGTACGCGCGATTCGTAGACTCGAGGCCTACGAAGCATCGACCCGGGCGACCGATACAAGGGCGCCGCTCGACGACCTCGTACGCCTTACCGGGCAGGGCGTGTCACCCGGAATTGGAATCGGGCGCGCACATGTTGTCGTGCCGCCGGCGGATCTCGATGCCGTCGCGATCCATCAGTGCGAGGACGCGAAGGCCGATATCGCGCGCTTCGAGGAAGCACTCAAGCGCAGCATCGAAGACGTTGAACGAGCCCGCAAGCGCATGCGCGTGCTCGTGCCCGAAGTCGGTGGCGCCATCTATGAAGCGCTTCGAATGGTCATCGAGGACGTCTCGTTCTCGGCGCAGGTTCGGGAAGAGATTGAGAACGGCCTCGCCGCCGAGTCTGCGCTTCGCACGGTGGTCGCGGAATACGTCAACCGTTTCGAGAAGCTTCCCGATAGCTATCTGCGCGAGCGTGCGGTCGATGTGCGCGATGCCGGGCAGCGTATTCTCGGGCATCTGATCGGAGTGACGCATCAGGACCTCAACGTTGATAACGACGCGGTCCTGGTAGCGGGCGAACTGACGCTCTCCGATCTTGCGGTCGTCGAGCATTCGCGTCTGCGCGCGATCGTCACGGGCGCGGGCGGTGAGACATCGCACGCAGCTATCCTTGCGAAATCATTAGAGATTCCGACGGTCGTCGGCGCCGAAGGTTTGATGAATGCCTGTCGCGAGGGCGACAGTCTCATCGTCGACGGGAACACCGGCACCGTGTACGTGCGGCCGACCGTAGAGATCCTCGACGAGTACCGGCGCATCGACGAGCAGTTCCAAAACTTCCAGCGTGACCTCGAAGACATCACCGATCTTCCGGCCGAAACGCTCGACGGCTACCGGGTCCCGCTGCTCGCGAACATCGGACTTCTAGGAGACATCGAGTACGCCAACCTGCACGGTGCGGAGGGCGTCGGGTTGTTCCGAACGGAACTCCCGTTCATGTCCTACCGAGACTTTCCCAGCGAAGATGAGCAGGTCGCACTGTACTACTCGTTGATCGATCGTATGGGTGATCGACCGGTGACGATCCGTACGCTCGACATCGGCGCGGACAAATATCCGGCGTACGTGAGCCGCGATCGAGAGCAGAATCCGTTCCTTGGCTGGCGCTCGATCCGCATCTCTCTGACCGAAGAAAGCGTGTTCCAGGAGCAGCTTCGCGCGATTCTACGCGCTGCGGGTGAGGCACCGCTGCGAATCATGTTCCCGATGATCACCAGCGTCGAAGAGATTCGCCGCGTCAAGGAGATCTACGCCGAGTGCGTCGCCGATCTTGCTGCTAGTGGGGTCAAACCGCCCATCGGGGTGGAACTCGGAGCGATGATCGAAGTACCCGCAGCCGTGCTGCGCGCGCGCACGATCATGCGCGAGGTGGACTTTGTCTCGATCGGTACGAACGACCTGATCCAGTACACATTGGCCGTCGATCGCGACAATCGCCGCGTCGCGCCGATGTACGAGCCGCTGCATCCGGCGGTTCTGCAGTCGATCAAGATGGTCGTGGACGCGGCGCGAGAATGCGGCCGAACTGTCGCCATGTGCGGCGAGATGGCAGGGAATCCGCTTTGTACGTTGTTTCTCGTCGGCGTCGGAATAGACGAGCTCAGTATGGGGTCGATGTACATCCCCGTGATAAAGAAGCTGATTCGCAGCATCAACAAGGCTGACGCGGAGCGCGTTGCCGAGGAACTCCTACGCCTCGATACGATCGAAGAGGTGAAGGGGCATATGTTCGCGTGCCTGCGCGACAACGACCTCATCGAGCTCGTGGAGGCGTTCAATTAGCGGTATATCGCTGACAGGGCAGGTGTTCGACACTGTGCGCCGCGACCCGGCGACTTGCTTGACAGCAGGCCATGGGTCACTAACCATTACCAAAAGCCGCATAGCCGGAGGATGAAATGACCAAGACGCAGTTAGTGGAGAAGTTGGCCGAGCAGGCAGACCTGACGAAGCAGCAGGCCAACGGAGTGTTAGAGGCGCTCGTCGATATTGTCGTGACCTCCGTCAAGGGTGGAGATCCCGTCAAGATTCCGGGTCTGGGAACCTTCAAGAAGCGTGAGACCAAGGCACGCATCGGCCGCAATCCGCAGACCGGTGCAGAGATTCAGATTCCTGCAAGAACGAAAGCGGCCTTTACGGTTGCGAAGTCGTTCAAAGAAGCCGTCCTCGGCGACTGAGTTCCTCTTCGGTTCGCGATTTTCTTGACGAACTAACCGCCGGGCGTCCAATCGTTGGATGCCCGGCGTCAGTTCCCGCCCACTCGGTTGGCGACGGAGGCTGCATTCGCGGCTTGTCGGCGGCCGGCCAATTTCTTTCCTGCATCGTCGATCATGCTGTAGACGACCGGTACGACTACGAGCGTGAGCAACGTCGAGGTGACCATCCCGGTAACGACGACGATCCCGAGCGGTCTACGTCCCTCTGATCCCGCACCCAGTGCGAGCGCGATCGGAAGAATCCCAAATACGGTAGACACCGCGGTCATCAAGATCGGACGCAGACGCGTTCGTCCCGCCTGTACGATCGCTTCGCGGGTTTCGACACCACGATCTCGCAAGATATTTATGTAGTCGACCAGCAAGATGGAGTTCTTCGTCACCAATCCCATCAGCATGATCAGGCCGATGTAGCTGTACACCGACAGCGTCATGCCGAAGAGGTTCAGGCCGGCCAGTGCGCCGAACGCAGCCAGCGGTAGCGCCAGCATAATGGTGAACGGATGAACGAAGCTCTCGAACTGAGCCGCCAATACCAAATAGATAGCGAAGAGGGCGAGTAGGAACGTTGTGCCTAGTCCTTGGCTGCTGCGCATGTGCTCGCGCGACAGGCCGGCAAGGCTCGTGGTGAAGCGCTCCGGTAACAGTTCGGCCGAGAGTTGCTGCAAGCGGGCGATGGCCTCACCGAGGTCGAGGTTCTCGAGTGACGCGCTCAGGATGACAGAGCGCCGCCGGTTGTAGTGGTTTACGACACTCGGTCCGACCGACTCCGCTACCTCGACGAGGTTGCTCAGCGGCACCAACTCGTCGCCATCGGTTCGCACGTAGATCTCACTCAAGTCACGAGGCGTGAAGCGATCGCTGGCTTGTAGCTGGGCGATGACGTCGTACCGCTCATTGCCGCGCTTGTAGCTCGAGATACGATCGCCGCCGAGAAGTACTTTCAACGTATCGGCGACGTCGGCAACCGAGATGCCCAAAGATCGCGCTTTCTCGCGCTGAATCGTTACGTCGAGTTGCGGTTTGTTGAGTTCGAGATTCGTGTCGATGTCGACGAATCCTTCAATGCCCGCCAGCGTTTGGCGCAGCCGTTCGGAATACGTTGCGAGTTCGCCCAAATCCGAATGCTCGAGCACAAACGCTACTGGTTGTCGTTGGCTCGCGGTGCGGCTTCGGATCGGGTCGAACTGAAAGAAGTAGACGTTGGCTCCAGCGAGTTGTGCCGATTGGCGGCGCAGGCCGGAAAGAATCTCAGGGGCCCAACGCTCGCGGTCTTCCTTTGGCGACATGCGGACGAACATGAAGCCTGAGTTCACTGCGCCCGGTCCGCCGCGACCCGCCGCCAAGATCGAGAAATAGGAGCGAACTTCTTCAGTGTCGTCCAGCAAGTGCTCGACCGCTGTTTGGTAGCGCTGCTGGTAGGCAAGGGTGGACCCTTCGGGCGTGCTTACGGCAACGTTGAAGTAGCCGCGATCGTCCTGAGGAAGGAACTCCTTGCCGACGCTGCGAAACAGCACCACGCTCATACCCACCGCAGCCACGAGGATCATCACCATGATTCCTCGCTGCTCGAGCGCCTTGTCGAGCAGCCGAGAGTAGGCTTCAGCCGTACGCGATAGGCCCACGTCGAACGAGCGCGCGACTCTTCCGAATAGGTTCTTACGCTCCGCGGTCGTACCTAGTACGAGAAAGCGCGAGCACAGCATCGGTGTGAGCGTTAGCGCGACGAAACTCGAAACACTCACGGCGACAATGACCGAGATGCCGAACTCGTAGAAGAATCGACCTGTCATTCCGCCAAGGAAGGCGATGGGTATGAATACCGCGATCAACGTCAGCGTAGTCGACACCACGGCGAACGCGATTTCGCTGCTTGCCGCGAACGCCGCTTCTCGGCGAGGCGCGCCTTCTTCCATGTGACGATAAATGTTCTCCAGCACGATGATCGCGTCGTCTACGACAACGCCCACGACCAGGGTCAGCGCCATGAGCACGAGGTTGTTGATCGTGAATCCAAGGAAGTAGATGACGCCGAATGTCGAGATGATTGCGACCGGCATCGTTGCGCTCGGGATGAGCGTTGAGCGCGCGCTCTGCAGGAACGCGAAGATGACGAAGACGACCAATACGCCGGCAAGGAGTAGCGATTGCTCCACCTCGCGGATCGATTGCTCGATGAACGTGGATTGATCGAATGCGATCTGCAGGGTGTACCCATCGGGCAGCTGTCGCTCGACGTCGGCGAGAGCCGCCTTCACGCCGTTGGCGACGTCGAGCGTGTTTGCGCCCGTCAGTTTGATGATCCCCATACCGATCGTGCGTACGCCGTTAAAATTGGCCGTGGTGCGCTCGTTCGCGAAGCCGTGTCGAACAGTCGCGACGTCGCCTAGTCTGACCGGCGACTCGTTGCGATACGTCACAATGAGGCGTTCAAATCCTTCGGGTGAGTCGAATTCGCCCTGGGTTTTGACGACGAACTCTCGCCAGGTGCCTTCGACGCGACCGCCGGGAACTTCGACGTTCTGAGCGAGCAGCGCATCGACGACATCGGTGACGGTGACGCCGTGTGCGGCGAGCATCTTCCGGTCGAGCTCGACGCGCATCGCCAACGAATTCGATCCGCCCGATTGAACTCGGCCGACACCGGGGACGGTTTCGAGCCGGGGCGTAATCAGATTTTCTGAGATGTCTATGAGATCGAAGACACTGCGCGAGTCCGAGAATAGGGCGATCCACATGATCGCTTGCGCGTTGATATCGAGCTTCGTGACGCTCGGGTCTTCTGCGTCTTCAGGCAGCCGAGCAGCGGCGCGCGCGACGCGATCGCGGACGTCTTGTGCCGCTGCGTCGATGTCGCGGTCGAGATCGAAGGTGATGCTGATCCGGCTGACTTCCTCCTGAGAGGAGGACTCCATGATATCGACGCCGTCGACCCCGTTGAGTTCCTCTTCAAGTATCTCGGTGACTTCGGTCTCAACGACCTCCGGGCTGGCGCCGCGCATGACGGTGACAACCGAAACCGTTGGCAACTCGATGTCGGGTATTTCCCGGACCGGCAGTTTAAGGTAGCCGACGAGGCCGAACGCGATGAGTCCCACCGACATGACGGTGGCGAAAACGGGACGGCGGATGCAGACCTCTGGGAGGAACAATGCTCAGCTCCCCTCTGGGGATTGTTCCGACCCGACCGTCTTGACGCTGACACCGTCGTGTAGCCGGTGTTGTCCGCCTACGACGACCGTGCTTCCGGCCGCGATTCCGTTGAGTACTTCCACGGTTGGTGGAACTCGCTCGCCGAGAGTCACACTACGACGTTCGGCGATCCCATCTTTGACGACGAAGACCCAGTTGTCGCCGGCAGCACTGAGGATGGCTTCTTCCGGGATCACGACCTGACCGGCGCGTTCGGCAACGATGATCGAGACCTGCACGAACTGTCCGTGCAGTAGGAGGCGATCGGGATTCGTGACCGACGCGCGTAGTCGCAACATACGCGTGCTCGGATCGACGCGAGGGTCGATGAAGTCGATGGCTCCCTCGACGGAGACGCTTGTCTTGGAGGTCCCGGACCCGTTGCCCGCATTGGGACCGATCGAAACTTCAGTGCCCACGCGTATCTGTCCCGCGTATCGACCCGGGGCACGGAACGAGATTTCCACCGGATCGGTTCTCATCAGGATCGTGAGAGTCGTCCCGCTGGTCACGTAGTTGCCGACATCGACGAGTCGTTCGCCGACCGTACCGTCGAACGGTGCACGAAGTTGATACTCGTCCAACTCACGATCTGCGAGATCCAATGCGGCCGAACTCTCGCGCACCCGCGCTTCGGCTTCTTGATACTCGGCCTCGATGGTCTCGAACTCCTCGTCGGAGATGAGTCGCTCGGTGACCAACGCCTTGTGTCTTGCGAGTCGCTGCTCGCCGAGCTGAAGTTTCGCTCGCGCGCTGTCGAGCGCGGCTGCGGCCAGCGCCCGCTTCGCGGCGGATTTTCGATCGTTGAGCCGTACGAGGAGTGTTCCCTTTTTTACGTCCTCACCTTCGTTGAACAGGATCTCAGCGATCACCGCATCGACCTGCGGCTGAATCATCGCCTCTTCGCTCGCTTCGACCGTTCCAACCGCGTCGATCGAGACGCGTATGTCTTCGCTGCGGGTCTCGGCGACTTCGACGAGGAACGTTCTTTCGGGGATCGTGCCGGCCGACGGAGGTTCACCGCCGCAGGAGGTCACGCACGCGAGGGCGAACGCCGTGCTCGCTAGCAGGGTGCTATTCAAATACGTAAGCGATCGCTCGTGGGCCATCAGGAACAAAATCCGTGAAACTACGCCCGATGCTTGCGGCAAGGCCCGTCGACTAGCGGGTGCATCGGACTGATCGATGTCGTTGGGCCGACTAATCAGCCTAACAGCTAGGAGAGACGCTATCAGGGGTTTTTCAGCGAGTCACGAGACCACGTGGCTCAAGTGAGGCGTGCGCTTAGCGGCGATACGCGGCGCTTCGGCCCCGCCCGACTTTGCCCGAAAGCCACGACACCGTTGCACGCACCGCTGCGGGGTCGACGGTGTACACCGTGTCGTTGCCCGCCTTCCGGCTCGAGAGCAGTCCCGGCTCGGCGTCTTCGATGATGACGAGGTCGGTGTCGAGCCCTCCATCGCTGCGCTTCTTGCGCGTCTCGACGATGAAGCTGCCGTACTGGAACCGATCGTCCGGGTTCTTGCCGGCATTGACGATCAGCAGCGGGACGTCGATGCGTAGGCTCTCGTTCTCACCGACAGCATTGTTGAGGAACGCTACCCCCGCCGGTTCTAGAACCTCGACATAGCGCGGGTAGATTCCCGCTATCGTGTCCGTGCCGCCGGCGTGTCCAACGAGGAAAACGTTGTCGGGGTCGATGCGCGAGTGATCTATCGCTCGCGTGTACGCCTCGAGTGCGTTTGAGCGCTCGGTGGCGAATCGCCCGCGACTGCTCTTCCCGGCGCCGGGTTTGTCAAATCGGAACACGGCGAAACCCGCTCGGACCAATTCGCGTGCGAGCGCCGCGTACATTCCGTGCTCTGGGGATTGACCGGTACCGGCGTGCCAGCCGTTGCGATCGAGTCTTCCGCCGGCGGGAATCAGAACGACCAACGGGGCCGGGCTACGATCGGGAAAGTCCCACTGTGCCGCGATCGTGGCATCGACGCTTTCGAAGGTGGTTTCGACCACGGTCGGACGTTTCTCGGCGGGGGACGACGAACTTGATGGCGCTGCGTTTACCGACGGTGCGCCGGCAAGAGCCAAGCAGGTCAGGCAAGCCAAGCTGACCAAGCAGGCCGGCCAAGCTCGCCTGGTGAGCGTCGCAGCAAAAGCGCGCGTTGTGCTCGTGGATACGGATCTTGTTTCGGCGCGCGTAGTCATCGTTCCGTGCGTGTGTCTCTCACTGCAGTGGCTATGCGGCAAGGCTGCGCGGTGGACCGCACGTCCACTGCGAACCTGGTCGGGTGGCAACTGCACCTGAGTCACTCTGGTTTACTGTGGTCTTCGCAGAGGTCTCGTGTCAAGGCGCGGTCCGGGCACGTACGTCCGGCTCGATACGCTCTGCTGCGGAGCGCAGTCAGTTGGCGCCGCCGCGGTACTGGAGAGCCTCTGCGATATCCGGGGGTGCGACCGCGTCGCGGTGGTCCAATGCTGCGATCGTGCGCGCGACTCGAAGTGTGCGTCGCGCGGCACGCGCCGAAAGCGCCAACTTGTCGACCGCGCGAGACAACAGCGCGCGCGCCTCGTGGGCGACACCGCCGGCATCTTCCGCCGTCGTTCGGGCGAGAAGTGCGCGTGCGGCGATCACGCGATCGCGAACGACCGACGATGACTCCGGCGCTGCGCTCGTTGTCAGCTCGGAGAAGTCTACCTTGGGTACGGCCACGTGGAGGTCTATGCGGTCGAGCAGCGGGCCGCCGACCCGTGCTCTGTAGCGAGCGACGGCAGATTCCAAGCACGTACAAGGTCGGGCACCGGTGGCGTAGTACCCGCACGGACATGGGTTCATGGCTGCCACGAGCATCACGGCGGCGGGAAATCGAAATCGCGTGCCCGCGCGAGCGATCGTCAACTCGCCGTCCTCCAGTGGTTCGCGCAACTGATTGAGCACGTGTGCGGAGAACTGAGGGAACTCGTCGAGGAACAAGACGCCGTTGTGCGCGAGACTGACCTCACCGGGGGAGGGAATTGAGCCGCCGCCGACCATGCCCGCGCCGGATGTCGTATGGTGCGGAGCGCGAAAGGGGCGTGCGGTCATCAGGGAACCGTTGTGGTTGAGACCCGCGATGCTGTGGATCGACGTCGTTTCGATTGCTTGTTCGAACTCCAGCGGCGGCATGATCGTGGGCACACGTCGCGCGAGCATGGTTTTCCCCGCTCCGGGTGGTCCCGACATCAAGAGATGGTGCGCACCGGCGGCCGCGATCTCGACCGCGCGCCGTGCGACGCACTGGCCGCGAACGTCGGAAAGATCGCCGTCTGTGTTGGCTGGGGCATGGGCGAGAACAGCGCGCGCATCCGCCCGAATCGGCTCGGCGTCGTATCCGCTGCGCACGAGCTCGATGGTCTCGGCCAACGACTCTACCGCGAATACGCGACACCCCCGTGCCAATGCCGCCTCCTGCGCATTCTCGCGCGGGACCACCAGTGTCTTGTGCGGCGATTCCGCTACCGCGAGCGCGGCGGGTAGGGCACCGGCGACCGGGCGCAGGCTGCCGTCCATGCTGAGCTCGCCCATGAACGTCGCCTTCGCCACTGCCCCTGGGAGAATGATGTCTGCTGCCGCGAGCATCGAGATCGCAATCGATAGGTCGAACGATGCTCCGCCTTTGCGCCTGGAGGCCGGTGACAAGTTGACGACTGCACGCCCGGTTGGGAACTTGTCGACGGTAGCCCGAATCGCCGATCGAACTCGCTCTCGCCCTTCTCGTACCGCCGTGTCGGGCAGCCCGACGATCACCAGCTGAGGCAGCCCGCTCGTGACGCGTGCCTCAACACGAACGATGTAGCAGCTCACTCCCTCTCGGGCGCAGGTATGGGTCGATGCGAGCATCGGTACGTCATCGCCCGCCCGCTCGCTCGAGGGCAATCCCATGTCCGTCATGTTCGTCATGTTCGAGATGCTTTCGCGCGATGTGCCACGTATGATCTCTAGATCGATGCTGTTGATGATCGATAACTACGACTCCTTCACCTACAACCTCGTCCAGTACTTGGGCGAGTTAGGTGCTGATGTGCGCGTACACCGAAACGATCGCATCACCGTCGATGAGATTCGCTCGCTGGCCCCGCAGCGTATCGTCGTATCGCCGGGTCCCTGCGATCCCGATCGGGCCGGAATCTCTCTCGCCGTGATCGATGCGTTCGCCGGTAAGATTCCGATCCTGGGCGTTTGCCTTGGGCATCAATGCATCGGTCAAGCGTTCGGTGGTCGAATCATCCGCGCAAAGACGCTGATGCACGGCAAGACGTCCGCTATCGAGCACGACGCGCGCGGTGTGTTTCGAGATCTCCCGCAAGGGTTGGTTGCCACGCGATACCATTCACTGGTCGTCGAGCGCGATTCACTTCCAGATGAACTGGAAGTGACCGCCTGGACGCAAGACGGCGAGATCATGGGCCTGCGTCACAAGACGCTCGATGTCGAAGGGGTTCAGTTCCATCCCGAGTCGATACTCACCGTCGAAGGGAAACGCCTACTCAACAATTTTCTGACCGCCAATTCCGGCGGGTCCGGCGGTTCCTAATTGCCGCGCCGACGGCGAGCGATTTCGTTCTATTCCGTTTGCGACATTGCCGGCGAGTTCGGCCTTGCGCTATCTGCACGTGATGAGTGCAATCAGCCGCACCGAGTCGCCCGACGCGATCACTACTGAAGACCCAGACGACCCTGAAGAGACCGCGGCCTGGTTGGCGCTCTCGCGGGCGGCGACCACCGGGACACGCGCTTGGCTGGCCGCCGCCATTCGTGCGGGATCACCGATCGAATTGATGAACGCCTCGCGCGAGCGCCTTGTCGCACTCGGGCTCGCCGCACGATCGGGTCGAGGGCGGCCGCCTGCGCTGCCGCCCCTGGCACAGATGCGCGCGGTGATCGACCATGCCGCGCGCCTCGGGATCGACGTTGCGCCGATCTCTTCGCGTCGCTATCCACCCATGCTGCGCAGTCTCGACGATCCGCCACTCTTCCTTTTTTATAAGGGGGCAGTGCCGGCCACTATCGAGCCCTGCGTTGCGGTCGTCGGTGCACGCCGCGCTTCGAACTACGGTCGTCGCGTTGCCGAGGTCGCAGCCGAGCGCCTGGCTGCGGCCGGGTTCTGGGTCGTGAGCGGGATGGCGCTCGGCATTGACGCGGCGGCGCATCGCGGCGCGCTTCGGCGCGGGCGCACGATTGCCGTGCTTGCGGGAGGGCTGGACCGGCCTTCCCCTCCAAGCCACGCGGGGCTGTACCGAGACATTCTGGAGACGGGTGGGGCGATCAGCGAGCATCCGCCCCGAACGGCGTCCTACCCGAGTCATTTCCCGATTCGCAACCGGATCATCACCGGGCTCTGCCCTTTGGTTGTGGTCGTGGAAGCGGGTTTGCGCAGCGGCTCGCTCGTGAGTGCTCGGCTTGCGGCCGCGCAGGGCCGGGAGCTGGCTGCCGTTCCCGGAAACATCGACAATGCCGGTTCAGCCGGGACGAATCGGTTGATCCGAGACGGGGCGATGCCGCTGATCGACATGGACGAGCTGGTCGAGACAGCGCTCGAGGCAGCGCGAAGGTTCGGGCAGGCCGCTGCCGCCGCGAGCGAAGTCGCTGCGGACTGCCCGAACGACGGAAAGTCAGACGGCCCAACGGTTTCCGGTACAGATGGAGATCGTATTCTGCGTGTCTTGAGCAACGAACCGATCCACGTAGACGCGGTCGCAGCGGCGGTCGGACTTGACGAATCACTCGTTATGACGTTGTTAACGGCGCTCGAACTCGACGGATTGGTCGCGAGGCTGGCCGAAGGGACTTTTGTCCGGGCCGGAGACTTGACGCCTCACTAAGGGTTGCGTAAACGGCAGTCGCCGGTAGGGGTGGCGCTTAGGAGCCCAAGGCATCAACGAGTCTGGAAGAGCAAAAATGGCAGCAAAGAACCTCGTAGTAGTAGAGTCGCCGGCGAAGGCGAAGACACTGGCCCGGTATCTGGGGCGCAATTTCGTCGTGAAAGCGTCGGTCGGTCACGTAGTCGATTTGCCGAAGAGCAAACTCGGTGTCGACGTCGATAACGAGTTCGAGCCGGACTACGAAGTGATCCACGGCAAGGGCAAGGTGATCGCCGAGCTCAAGAAGGCGCTGACCGGAAAAGACGCGCTCTACCTTGCACCTGACCCCGACCGTGAGGGGGAGGCCATCGCGTTTCACATCGCAGAGCGCATCGTTCCCAAGAGTTTCAAAGGGAAGATTTATCGCGTTCTCTTC
>JAJCZM010000043.1 GCA_029262375.1 Deltaproteobacteria bacterium | reverse complement strand
CCCAGTGCCGCCGGCAAGGCGGCCGATCCCAGTGCCGCCGGCAAGGCGGCCGATCCGATAACCGAGCAGAAGAAGGAAGACGAGCAGGTGACTGTTCGCCGCGCCAAGCTCGGTGCGTTGCGCGAGGATGGCCAGGCGTTTCCCAACGACTATGTGCCCGATACGCTTTGCGGCGAGATCGTCGAGCGCTTCGGCGCGATCGAAGGCGAACAGGTCGAAGCCGAATCCGGCACCTACAAGATCGCGGGGCGGATCCTGTCGATCCGCAGCTTCGGCAAGAGCATCTTCATGCATTTGCGCGACCGCAGTGGTCCACTGCAGATCTACGCACAGAAGAACGCCCTGACCGAAGAGGAGTTCGCCCGCGTCAAGAAATTGGATATCGGCGACATCGTCGGTGCCGAAGGATCATTGTTCCGAACGCGCACGGGCGAGCTATCGCTCAAAGCGTCGGCGTTTCGTCTACTGGTAAAGTCGCTCAGGCCGTTGCCCGAGAAATGGCATGGGCTCACCGATGTCGAGACTCGCTATCGCCAGCGCTACGTCGATCTCATCGTCAACGAGGATGTCCGCGAAACGTTTCGACGTCGTGCCGAGATCGTTGCGGGCATGAGGACCTTCCTGCAAGACCGTTCGTTCATCGAGGTGGAGACCCCGATGATGCAACGGATTGCCGGTGGCGCCGCGGCGCGTCCGTTCGTCACGCATCACAACGCGCTGTCGCTCGATATGTTTCTGCGCATCGCGCCGGAGCTTTACCTCAAGCGCTTGGTCGTTGGTGGGTTTGAGCGGGTCTTCGAACTCAATCGCAACTTCCGCAACGAAGGTATCTCGTTGCAGCACAATCCCGAGTTCACGATGTGCGAGTTCTACCAGGCGTACGCGACTTATCACGACCTGATGGACCTCACCGAGCAGATGTTCGCGTCGTTGGCCGAGCAAGTTTGCGGTTCGACCACCGTCAAATACGGCGAGCACGAACTCGCCTTTTCTGCGCCGTTTGCGCGCGTGACGATGGGCGAAGCGATCGCAGCACATTCGCGCTTGAGCCCTGAAGAAGCGGAAGATGAGCACGCTCTGGGCGCACTGGCGGACGACCTCGGTATTGATCCGAGCAAGCGCAAGCCGGGACTTGGATTGATGGCCGATGTGTTCGACGAAGTGGCGGAGCGATCGCTCATCCAACCTACGTTTGTGACCAGCTTTCCCATCGAGGTGTCTCCGTTGGCGCGCGCGAGCGATGACAAGCCAGGCTTCGTCGATCGCTTCGAACTCTTCATTGCCGGGCGCGAGATCGCGAACGGTTTCTCCGAGCTCAACGATCCGGAAGATCAGCACGCGCGTTTCCTGGCACAGATAGACCAGCGTCAGGCCGGTGACGACGAAGCGCATATGATGGACGAGGACTACGTGCGCGCGCTCGAGTACGGCATGCCGCCCACGGCGGGCGAGGGGATCGGAATCGATCGCCTCATCATGCTGCTCACCGATCAGGCCTCGATTCGCGAGGTCATCCTGTTTCCGCATCTCAAACCCGAGCGCAACGGCTGATCGGGCGGCCTGCGATGGGCTGGGAGCTATTCGTTGGACTTCGCTACCTTCGCTCGAAGCGTCGCGAGAACTTTGTTTCGGTCATCACGGTTATCTCCACGCTTAGCGTGCTACTCGGCGTAGCGGTCCTCACGATCGTCTTGTCGGTAATGACGGGCTTCGAAGAAGACCTGCGCTCTCGGGTGCTCGGTCTCCATCCACATCTTCGTGTGAGCGAGCGTATGGGCAACGGGCTCCTCGAGGAGCCGGACAAGATTGCCGCGATGCTGCGCGAGGACGATCGCATTCTCGACGCAACACCCGTGGTCGCCGCGCAAATGCTGGTATCGACCGGTGGGCGGATTCTAGGAGTCTTCGCGCGCGGTGTGGATGCCGCGTCGGCGTCGAGCGTTCACGGAATCATGGACTTCGTGGTCGAGGGCGATGCGCTCTCGCTCGGCCGACGCCACGAGCACGCCGGCGCGTCGCTGCCCGGCGTTATGGTTGGACGCGAACTGACCCGTCGATTGGGCGTTCGGCTCGGCGATGTCGTGACGCTGATGGTGCCGAGCATCTCGGCCAGCCCGGTGGGGGCACTGCCGCGTTCGAGGCGTTTTGTGATCGCCGCGCTCTATGAGTCGGGAATGCTCGAGTACGACTCGGGCCTGATCTATCTCGGTTTGGAAGATGCCCGCGCACTTCTCAAGCTCGGGCCGGTGGCGACCGGCATCGAAGCAGTGCTCGCAGATCCGCGCGAAGCGCCTCAGGTCGCGCTCGATCTCAACGAGAAGCTCGGGATCCCGTATTGGGCGGAAAGCTGGACGGAAGTGCACCGCAATGTCTTTGCGGCACTCGAGTTGGAGAAGACGGTCTACTTCCTTGTACTTCTGCTCATCATCCTGGTCTCTGCCTTCACGATCGTCTCAACCCTGTACATGGTGGTGATGGAGAAGCGCCGGGATATCGCCGTGCTCAAGACGATGGGGGCAAACAACCTCAGTATCGCGCTGGTCTTCGTCTCGAAAGGGCTGCTGATCGGGCTGCTGGGTACCGGGCTGGGCGCGTTGATCGGCTACGTGGCCTGCGTCGGCTTGGGTCACTATGAATTCATCGATCTGCCCGAGGGCGTGTTCTACGTTTCGACGTTGCCGGTTCGTATTGTTGCCTCGAACTTTATACTGGTATCGGCCGCATCGGTGCTGATTTGTCTTGGTGCCTGCCTATTCCCGGCGTGGAAGGCGGCGCACGTCGTTCCGGTGGATACGCTGCGCTATGAGTAGCAGTAGTAGTGCAGTTGGAGTGGAGGCCCGCGGTCTCGTGCGACGGTTCGACGACGGACTCCGCTCGATCGAGGTGCTATCCGGATTGGACCTGGTGGTCGGTGAGGGCGAGAGCGTGGCGATCGTTGGTGAGTCGGGAGTCGGTAAGAGTACGCTGCTGCATCTGCTGGGCGCGCTAGACGCTCCGGACGCCGGTTCGGTTAAGATAGGTGGCGCCGACCTCTTCACGCTCGGAGCTCGCGACTTGGCCAAGGTACGCAATTCTAAAGTGGGATTCGTTTTTCAGTTTCATCACCTTCTTGGTGATTTCGATGCCGTCGAGAACGTCATGATGCCGCTACTCGTCGGTGGGTGGTCGCGTAGTCAGGCACGCATCCGTGCCTCGGAGCTGCTTGAGCGCGTTGGCCTGGCCGATCGATTGACGCATCGGCCCGGCGAATTGTCGGGTGGAGAACAGCAGCGTGTTGCCGTCGCCCGATCCGTCGTCACCGAGCCGCAAGCGGTATTCGCCGACGAGCCCACCGGTAATCTGGATCCGAACACGGCGCATGAGGTACAGGACTTGCTCATCAATATTCAGCGCGAGGCCGGGTGCTGCCTGGTCGTCGCCACGCACAGCGCGACTCTGGCCGCCGCAATGGATCGGACGATGACGCTGGCCGATGGGCGCCTTCATGAGGGGGGGCGATCTGATGCGGCGTAGCGCAGTTGCCGTACTGGCGGCGCTCGCGCTCTGCCTTGGCCCCGCGCTAGGCGCGCAAGCGGCAGAGATCGTCACGGCAGTGCAGGTCGAAGGCAATCGACGCGTCGACACTTCTTCGATTCGTATTCACATCGATACCAAGCCGGGCGATCCGCTAGACCGCGCGGATATAGACGACGACATCAAGTCGATCTACGCGATGGGCTTCTTCGACAACATCTACGTGACGCTTCTGCAAAGCGGCGGTGGCGTCGTCGTGACCTATTTGGTCGAGGAGCGTCCGTACGTGACGGGGGTGTCGTTTAACGGCGTCGAGAGCGTCAAAGAAGAAGATCTCGAAGCAGTGATCAATGTTACGGCTCGAACGATCTTCGATCCTCGCCGTATCGCCGCCGGTCTGGAGGCGGCTCACAAGCTGTACACCAGCGAGGGCTATCCCGACGCCAAGATCGACTTCGAGGTTGAAGTCGATGCCGAGAACAACGCCACGATTGCCTACACCGTCGTCGAGGGTGATCTGATTCGCGTTGGAGATATCGATTTCGAGGGCGTCAACGCCTTCACTGATCGTGAGCTGCGCAAACTCATGACCACGCGTACCGAATGGACCTTCTCGTTCCTGACAGGTGCCGGGCTGTTGAACGAGGACGAACTAGCGACCGACGTCGAGCGCGTGACCGCCTACTACTACGACAACGGTTACCTGCAGGCGCGCGTTGACGAGCCGGAGGTCGAGCGTGTCGGCGACGCCCTGCGCGTCCGGATCAAAGTGGAAGAGGGGCCCTTGTTCACGGTCGGCGAGCTCACGTTCGTTGGCGATGTCCTCATGGAAGAGGACGAGCTCAAGGCGCGGCTTCTCCTGAAGGAAGGAGAGGTCTTCCGCGCCAGTGAGCTGCGCGAGTCGATCTTCTCGCTCACGCAGGCCTACGGCGATCTGGGCTACGCGTTCGCTGACGTCGTGCCTGACACGCGTATCGTGGCGGCAACCAACGAGATGGACGTTCGCTTCAACTTCGAATCGGGCGAGATCGTCACGATCCGGCGAATCGACGTCCGCGGCAATACCAAGACGCGTGATGAGGTGGTCCGCCGCGAGCTGGCGCTCGACGAAGGTGAGAAGTTCTCTGGCACTGGTTTGCAAGCCAGCAAGCGCGGCGTGCGTCGACTCGGCTTCTTCGAGGAAGTGGAACTTTCCACCGAGCGTACCGACGAGACCGACCAGGTGGACCTCGTTGTTGACGTAGAAGAGGGCCGCACGGGCGCGTTTTCCGCCGGCGCCGGGTTCAGCTCAGCCGATAGTTTCCTCTTCAATGCGCGTGTTTCCGAGCAGAACCTGTTCGGGCGTGGACAGCGACTCGTGCTCAACGCAGATCTCGGCAGCATCCGTCAGAACTTCAGGCTTGCTTTTACGGAGCCGTGGTTTCGCGACCAGCCGCTCAGCCTCGGCGTTGACCTATTCTCTTGGAAGCTCGAGTTCGATCGCTTCACGCGGGGCGGGACCGGCTTCGCGGTGCGCTCGTCGTATCCGCTGCGTCGTCTCGGCTTCGCATCGTTCATGGGGCTGTCTCTGCGGCGTGTACGCGCAGGACTGGAATACAAGCTCGAGCAGTCGAAAATCGATGGCCTCGACGCGCGTGCGCCGGCGGACGTGAAGGCGGAAGAGCGTACCCAGATCACGAGCAGCGTCACGCCCAGCATCTTCCGCAACACGCTCGACCATCCTTTCGATCCGAGCAACGGATCGCGGCAATCACTGAGCGCCGAGATCGCCGGTCTCGGCGGGGAGAGCGAGTTCTTCAAAGTAGATCTCAGCGGACGATGGTTCTTCCCGGTGATGGAACTTTTCGAGGACCGCCATCTGACCTACTCGTTCGGCGCAACGCTCGGCTTCGGTCTCGGCACCGAGGGAGAGAGCGGGCGAGAGCTTCCGGTCTTCGAGCGATATTTCCCCGGCGGTATCAATTCGGTGCGTGGTTTCGATACGCGCGAGCTCGGACCGACCCAGGAAGTCTGTGGCCAGTTCGGCAATCGCGAGAACGATCGACCGGCCGGAGACGTAGACTGCTTCGACGAAGAGATCGGCGGTAGCAGTCAGCTCGTGGTCAATAACGAACTGATCCTCGGAGTATTGCCCGAGGCCGGGGTCAAGGCGGTCGTGTTTTTTGATATAGGCAACGCCTTCCTCGCCGACGATGCATTCCAGGCGTCGGAACTGCGCTACGCCGCCGGTTGGGGCGTTCGTTGGCTGTCGCCGTTCGGCCCGCTTCGTATCGAAGTCGGCTACCCCTTGGCCAAAGAAGACGACGAAGATTCGCCCGTCATTCTCTTCTCGTTCGGCGCGCCGCTGTAACGGGTCGAGTTGGTGCGGTGAAGAAATCTCAGGCAGGAGAAGTCATGCGAAAGTTAATGTATCTCTTTAGTTGTGTAGCGGCTCTGACGTTGAGCCCGGTCGCCGGTAGCGCCGAGGCAGCCGACCTGAAGGTCGGCGTCGTCGTGACGCAGAACCTGTTGGGCGGCGCGACCGCCGGGCAGCAGGCGTTCGACAAGCTCAAAGGCAAGAAGGAACTCGCGCAGGAGAAGCTCGACAAGCGCACCGAGGAACTCAAGGAGATGGAGGCCGATCTCCAGAAGCGCGCCATGGTGCTCAGCGTCGAAGAGCGAAAGAAGGCGGCCGAGGACTTCGACAAGCGCCAGCGCGAAGGCCAGCGTCTGAAAGAGGATCTCGAACGCGACCTCAAGCGCGAGGAAGCCGAGCTGATGGGCGGAGTAAACCGCTTCCTGAGCCGAATCATCATCGAGTACGGTGAGGCGAACGGATACGATCTCGTGCTGGACGCGCAGGCGGCCGTCTATTTCTCTGAGACGATGGATATCACTGAGGCCGTCGTCGAGCGCGCAAACGCCGAGTGGAAGAAGTAGGCCGAGCAGCGAGTCCGCGAGACGCCGGTGCGCGAGCCCGGCCCGCAACGCCACTGCGCGAGTTGGGGCGGAGACGCCGGTTCGATAGCAAATGACGATTGCAGCCGACACGCAGATTCACCCGACCGCCGTCATCGAGGATGGCGCGCACATAGGTGCGGGCACGAAGATCGGCCCATTCTCGGTCCTTGGTGCCGAGGTGCGTGTTGGCGAGCGCTGCAAGATCGGCCCGCACACGGTAATCAGTGGGCTGACGACTCTCGGAGACGAGAACGAGGTCAGCCCCTTCGCCAGCATCGGCGGCGATGCGCAGGACCTCAAGTACGGCGGTGAGCAAACGCGCCTGGAGATCGGCTCGCGCAATCGCATTCGTGAGTCCGTCACGATCAATAGGGGTACGGCCGAGGGCGGCGGCGTCACCAAGATCGGCGACGACTGTCTCTTCATGGCCTACTCGCATGTCGCGCACGACTGCCTCGTCGGTGACGGAGTGGTGCTCGCCAATTGCGCCGCACCGGCCGGTCACGTCGAGTTGGGCGACTACGCCATCATAGGCGGCTTGGCCGCGGTGCATCAGCATACACGCGTCGGGAAACTCGCCTTCGTCGGCGGTGGTGCGATGGTCGTGTTGGACGTCCCTCCGTTCTGCGTGGCGGTCGGCGATCGCGCTAAGCTACAAGGCGTGAACGTCGTAGGCTTGCGACGCAGCGGCATGGACGAGGATGCAGTGCGCGATGTACGCACTGCGTACCGCATATTCTTCCAATCGGGTCTCAAGATGCAGGAAGCGCTCGTACGTCTTCGTGAGGAGTATCCCCAGTCGCGCGAAGTAGGGCGCTTCATCCGGTTCGTCGAGGAGTCGAAGCGTGGCGTGTGCCGGTGAGCGTGCCGGCATTGGTGTCACTGGTATTTTGGAGAGAATCGGACTCATAGCCGGCAACGGCAATTTTCCTCTGCTTTTCCTGCGCGAGGCACGCGCGCGCGGAGTCGAGGTCTGCGTGGTCGCGCATCGCGGCGAAACTCTTCCCGAAATCGATGAAGCTTCAGACGGCGTCACCTGGATTCGTGTCGGTCAGGTCGGGCGCATGGTGCGTGCGTTCAAGAAGGCCGGAGTCGATCGTGCCGTCATGTGCGGCGGCGTCGATAAGGTGAACTCGCTCGGTGATCTGCGCCCGGATTGGCGCGGTATGCGCCTGTTGGCGCGCGTCGGTAGATCGGGGGCGAAGGGCGACGACGCGGTCTTGCGAGGTCTCGCCGACGAACTGTCACGCGCCGGCATCGAAGTCGTGCCGTCTACAACTTTCCTCGAACGATTAGTGGTCGGTCTCGGGCGGCTCGCCGGACCGCCGATCGATGCGCGCGTTCGCGCCGACATCGCGCTTGGCTGCCGCGTACTGCGCGCAATAGGCGATCTCGATGTCGGTCAAGGGGTGGTGGTCGAGGACGGGCACGTGTTGGCGATCGAAGCGGTCGAGGGGACGGACGCTGCGATCAGGCGCGCCGCCGACTTGGGCCAAGGCGGTGCCGTCGTCGTGAAGGCTGCGAAGACCGGGCAAGACATGCGTTTCGACGTACCTGCGATCGGCCCGCGCACCATCGAGACGATGGCCGCGTGTGGTGCGCGCGCACTGGCGGTCGAGGCGGGTGCGACGATCGTTCTGGACGACGGCAGCGTTCGTGCGCTGGCGGATGAGCACGGGATTTCCGTCGTCGGCTGCGACGCCGACGGGTCGGTGCCCGATGCCTGATTCCAAGTTGCTACGCTGCGGTGTGATCGGCACCGGCTATCTCGGAACGCTTCACGCGTCGAAGTACGCAAACCTCGCTCTCGCCGACAATCCTGAGTGTGAGCTCGTCGCCGTCTATGATGTGGACACCGCGCGCGCACGCGAGGTCGCGACGAAGTACCACTGCGAGCTCGCCGGCTCGGTGCAGGAGCTGCTGGCGCGCGTAGACGCGGTCAGCATCGCCGTGCCGACGGTTGCGCACGCTGACGTGGCCGTGGCCGCCGCGTCTGCGGGAGTACACATGCTCGTCGAGAAGCCGCTCGCGCATGAACGCGCCGCAGGGGAGCGCATCGCCGCTGCCGCACGGGCCGCGGATGTGATCGTGCAGGTCGGGCACTTGGAACGATTCAATCCGGTCTTCGAAGATTTACGCCGTGTCGTAGGCAAAGCACGCTTCATCGAGTGCCATCGGCTCAGCCCTTACGCCGGACGCGGTGGCGATACCGACGTCGTGTTCGACGTGATGGTTCACGATCTCGATCTGCTCTCCTACCTCGTCGGGCGCGCTGTCGTTGACGTCGAGGCCGTCGGTGTGCCTGTTCTCAGTGAACGGGTCGACATCGCGAACGCGCGGCTGCGTTTCGAAGGCGGTTGCATTGCGAACGTCACCGCGAGTCGCGTGTCGCTCAAGCGCGAGCGAAAGCTACGTATCTTTCAAGAAGACGCCTATGTTTCTGTGGATTTCGATGCACGCACCGCGACGATTGCCGAGAAGAAGGCACCGGCCGACGGGGCGACCGCGAGCGACAATCCCATGGAGGCCATTGCCGTGCGCAACAGCGCCTTTGACGACGCCGATCCACTTGGCGCGCAGATCGCCGCTTTCGTTGCGTCGGTGTTGCACGGTGCGCCGGTACGCGTAGGGCTGGAAGAAGGACTGCAGGCCCTCGCGCTTGCAGAACTGATCGTCGGCGCGATGGAAGTGCACTCGGGCAAGGGCGGATCCTGAGGCGTGTCGCCGGCTGCAAGACGTCGCATTCTCGTCGTCGCCGGTGAACCGTCGGGCGACGCACAGGCTGCGCGTCTGGTAGCTGCGCTACTTCGCGCCGAGCCACAGGCTGAGGTCTACGGCGTTGGCGGTCCCCAGATGCGCGAGGCCGGAGCGCGTACGTTCATCGATATCGATTCGCTATCGATCATGGGCTTTTCCGAGGTGTTCGCCGGCTTGGGGCGCGCGCTCAAACTCTATCGTCAAGTCGTGCGCGAAATTCGGCGGCCCGATGGCCCCGACATCGTCGTGCTCGTGGACTTCCCCGATTTCAACATCCCGCTCGCCCGCGTAGCAAAGAAGGCCGGGCGGCGTGTTGTCTACTACGTGAGCCCACAAGTCTGGGCGTGGCGGCGCGGGCGGATTGCAAAGCTCGCGCAGCGTGTCGATTGCATGCTGGTGCTTTTTCCGTTCGAGGAAGCGCTGTATCGCGAGCGCGGCCTCGATGCGCATTTCATCGGACACCCGCTTGCCGCGGATGTGCGCGCGTCCATGGGGCGCGACGAGGTGAGAGCCCGCTACGACATCGATCCATCGCTTCCGCTGGTCGTTTTCCTGCCGGGGAGTCGTGTGAAAGAGGTTCGTGCTACGCTGCCGGTGATGCTCGACGCCGCACGAGCCCTGTCCGGGACAGCTACTTTCGCCATCGCGTGTGCGCACTCGATCGACGAAACGTTGGTCAACGCCATTGTTGCCGACTCCGGTATCGATGCCGCCGACGTCACAACCGTCGCTGACGACACGTACAATCTGGTCGCTGCCGGCGATGTTGTCGCGGTGACTGCGGGCACGGCAACCGTCGAGTGCGCGCTACTGGGTGTCCCCATGGTCGTCATCTATCGCATGTCGGCGCTGTCGTATGCGATCGCGCGCGCGTTGGTCAAACTACCGCATATTGCCATGCCGAATATCGTGCTTGGCGACCGCGTCGTACCTGAACTCTTACAAGAAGAAGCTACCAGCGAGCGACTCGCTGCGGAACTACGCGCGTTTCTCAGTGACCCAGCACTTTCGCAGCGCACGACTAGTAGGCTCGCCGAAATTCGAGATCTGCTCGTCAAGCCGAGTGGAGTGGACGATGCGGCGCGATTGGTGCTGGAGGTGTCGCCGTGAAGCGCGACGCGTTGTGGGGACGACTATTTGCGTACCTGCGTCCGTACATGTGGCCGTACTTCGCGGCAGCGCTGCTCTGTATGATCGTGTACAGCGCGAGCTCTGGGGCGGTGCCGTACATCGTGCAGTCGCTTGTAGACGACGTCCTGAGCACATCAAACACGCGCATGCTCAACCGGCTTCCATGGCTGATCGTCGTCGTCTTCACGCTGCGCGGCCTCGTGAACTTCGGCCAAGCCTACCTCGGCGAGTGGATCGGCCAGCACATCGTCTACGATGTCCGGCGCGAACTGAGCGAGAAAATCCAGAGACTGCCCGCCGCCTATTTCGACTCGGTGGCGACGGGGAGCCTGCTCTCGCGCATCACGACCGATGTACTTCAACTTCGCCAGGCAATCACCGAGGGAGGCGTTGTCATGGTTCGAGATGCGACGACCGTTCTCGCGCTCGTGTGCGTCGTGTTTTACCTCGACTGGCAGTTGGCGCTCGTGACGTTCTTCGTTTTCCCGGCCGTGATCCTGCCTCTGCAAGGACTCTCGCGCCGCATGCGCAAGCTCAGTCACCGCGGCCTCGACAGCCTCGGCAATCTCAGTGCTCTGATGCAGGAGTCGGTTGTCGGCAACCGTGTCGTGAAAGCGTTTGTCATGGAGGACTATGAGGCCGAGCGCTTCGACGCTGAGAGCCGACGGCTATTGCGACTCTATCTTCGCGCAGCGCGCATCAAGGCGTTCACCACGCCGATGATGGAAGTGCTATCGGCTTTCGCGATCGCTGGTGTGCTTTGGTACGGCGGATCGTCCGTACTCGGCGGCACCCGTACGACGGGTGGTTTCATGGCCTTCCTTTCGGCGATGGTGCTTCTTTACGATCCGTTCAAGAAGCTTGTGCGGACGAACAACGTAATCCAAACCGGCCTGGGGGCGGCCGATCGCATCTTCGAGGTCCTCGATCTCGAAGGAGAGCCCGTCGCACGACCGGGCGATCGAACGATCGACGGGCTGCGAGATGCCATTCGATTTGAAGACGTTGGCTTTGCGTACGCGGATGACGCCGTGTTGAAGGGCGCGAATCTCGTCATTCCGGCCGGCAAGGTGGTTGCCCTCGTTGGTCCGAGCGGTGGCGGGAAGAGCACCATCGCCGACCTCATTCCGCGTTTCTACGAAGTCTCGTCCGGAGAGATCACGCTCGATGGCACTGCGCTGCGTGAGATCGATCTCGACAGTTTGCGCGGGCAGATCGCGGTCGTCACGCAGTTTACCTTTCTGTTCAACGATACCGTTCGCAACAATATCGCATACGGCAACTCCGAAACCGACGCACAATCCATCGAAGAGGCGGCCCGGGCCGCGAATGCTCACGAGTTCATCGAGGCGTTGCCGAAGGGGTACGACACCGAGGTCGGCGAACTCGGGGTTCAGCTATCCGGTGGGCAACGTCAGCGTATCGCGATCGCGCGAGCGCTTCTCAAGGACGCCCCGATTCTGATCCTCGACGAGGCTACGAGCGCTCTGGATGCCGAGTCGGAACGCCTGGTTCAGAACGCCATCGAGCGACTGATGACGGGACGAACCACGTTGGTGATCGCGCATCGTCTTTCGACGATTCGCCGTGCTGACTCGATTGCGGTCGTCGACGGCGGGTGCGTCGTTGAGAGCGGAACCCACGAAGAACTTCTCGAACGCGGCCAATTGTACAAACGCCTATACGACATGCAGTTCGAAGAAGGCCCCACGGATGAGGGTGAGCACGCAGCTTAGCCTCAAGCAGCGGATCCGACAGGTGCGCCGCCGGCCGGACTACGCACGACGGGAGTCGGTCGTTCTCGGACTGGTCATTTGGATCGCGCTCTGGATGATCCGCTGGACGACGCGCTTGGAGTTTGAGGGCGCACAGGCGCTTGTGCGTCGTTGGCACGACGGCGAGCCGACCGTGCTGGCGTTTTGGCACGGTCGCTCGATCATGTTGCCGTTCCTGATGCCTAGTCGGCCACGCGCCGCCGGGATCGCCGGGCAGCCCGGCGACGAGAGTATCGCCGAGACGATGATCATGAACAGTACGCACCGCGACGGTGAGATCATCACGCGGGCGCTGGAGCGCTTCGGTGTGACTATTGCTCGCGGTTCATCGACCCGCGGTGCGGTCGCGGGCACGTTGGCGCTGATGCGCGCCCTGGCTCGCGGCGCGACGGTCGCGTTGATTCCCGACGGTCCGCGCGGGCCGGCCGGCGAAGCCAAGGCGGGTGCAGTCGAGCTGGCCTCGTCTTCCGGTGCGACACTGTATCCAATATCATTCAGTGCAACCCGATGTCGTAGGATGACGGGATGGGATCGAATGATGCTGCCGCTACCCGGAGCTCGGGTCGCGTGTGTGGTCGGAACGCCGATGCAATTCGAACGCCGCCGCATGGACAAAGTAGAAAGAGAAGTCGCACGCCGCGAACTCGAGGAGCGGTTGTGCGCTGTGACCCGCCGTGCCGATTCGCTTTGCGGACGCCCTGAGGAAGACACGTGACGGCGATATTGCGCATCCTTTACGCGGGCGCCGGCACATTGGCCGCTTTCTGGGGAATGCTCGGCGCCGCCGGCCTGTTCGGTAGCGAGCGACGCCGGGTTTGGCGTGAGCGGCTGGGCGGCTGGGCCGGCGCGAACTCCGTCCCCGACGGCTTCGTCTGGTTGCATGCCGCCTCGGTGGGCGAAGTCGCTGCGGCGCGACCGCTGGTGCGCGCACTGCGAGCACGACTTCCGTCACGCTACATCCTTCTCACCTGTAACACTGCGACGGGGCGCCGTGCGGCCGAAGCGCTCGATTGTGACGGTGTGCGATATTTCCCGCTCGACTGGCGCCCGATTCTCGATCGAATACTACGACGCGCGCGTCCTTCCATCTTCATCTTTGTGGAGACGGAGATTTGGCCGACGCTGCTGGTGCGACTGAAACAACTGGCCGTACCCACGGCGATGGTGAACGGCCGTGTGTCGGATTCGTCGTTCCCGCGCTATCGACGCATTTGGGACCTCATTGCACCGGCGCTCGCAAGCGTTCCGGTCGTCTGCGCGCGCGACGAGATCTCGTGGGAGCGGCTGCTCGAGCTGGGGGCGCGCGCCGAAGTCGCCACGATGGTCGGCGACATGAAGCTCGACGCGCTGGCGCCTTCGGTGGTCGCCGCTACTGAAGATCTCCTCTTGGCTCTCTCGGGCGGTGGCTCGCAAGGTCCGGTCCTCGTCGCGGCATCGACGCGTTCAGGCGAACATGAGTTGGTCCTCGATGCGTTCGCGCGTGTGCTGGAGCGCGACGGATCGGCGCGATTGGTTCTGGCGCCGCGACACCCCGATCGTTTTGATGCAGTAGCCGCCCTGTTGGAGGAGCGTGGCCACGCCTTCGCTCGTCGCAGCAATCCGCTGGCCGTGCGCGAACCGTGGCAGATACTACTGCTCGATTCGGTAGGCGAGTTACGCGGCTTTTTCCCCTCGGCGACTGCCGCTTTTGTCGGCGGTTCACTGGTTCCGAAGGGAGGGCACAACGTGCTCGAGCCGGCGGCGTTCGGTGTGCCGGTGGCGGTCGGACCGCATCTGGAGAATGTTCGCGAGCAAGCCGTCGTGCTTGCAGGTGTCGGGGCTCTGCGCGTCGCACAAAACGCAGGGGAATTGGCCGAGATCTGGAGTCTGTGGATCGAAGATCCACGCGCACGCGATCATGCGGGTGAGGCTGGACGCAGCTGCGTCGCGGCTGGGCGCGGAGCGGTGCAAGAGACGATGGAACGGCTGGAGCCGTTACTCGCCGCCCGCGGTCGTAGTAAGGCGGCATGAAACTGCGCACCATCGAGCAGCTTTGGCGCGACCAAGATGCCGTCGCGCGGCTCTCCCGTGCCGCGCTCGTCCCCGTGTCGTGGCTCTACGGCGCGGTTATTTGGGGGCGCAATCGTGTCTACGATTCGGGCGGCGGCGGTGTCGCTCGCGTGGATGTCCCTGTGATCTGCATCGGCAACCTCACAGTGGGCGGTAGCGGGAAGACGCCGGCGGTGATGTGGCTCGTCGCGCAACTCCTCGCGCGTGGTCTTCGTCCGGTCGTTGTCGCGCGCGGCTACGGGGGGAATCCCGAGCAAATCACTTCCGTGAGTAGCCCGCTGCCCAGCCGCCTTCCGGAGGGGGTCAGAGCCGTGGATGCTGCCGAGCCCGCCGGTGGCGGGAGTGGTAGCGCCGCCGGCGCGGTCGCCGGCGACGAAGCCGTGCTCATCGCCCGGCGCGCGGGTGTTCCCGTCGTGACCGGTGCGGACCGAACGCAGGCATGTCGCATGGCGATCGCCATGTTCGACGCCGACATCATCGTGCTCGACGATGGCTTCCAGCACCGTCGCCTGCGGCGCGATTTGGACGTTGTCATCGTGAATACGGCCGACAGACGTGCGCGTCTGTTGCCGGCGGGGCCTTTGCGAGAACCGCTCTCGTCGCTGGAACGCGCGGATTTCGTCATAGATACAGGTCGAGGGGCGCCTCCCGGAAGTATTACGATGGAGGGCGTAGCCGAGGCTCTTGTGGCCGAGGTGGCTAGGGATGCGGCGCAAGAGACTGTGGGCCGACTGAGCGGGGCACGCGTTTTGGCCGTGGCCGGGATCGCTCGACCACAGCGGTTCCTGCTGATGCTCGGCAAGCTTGGCGCGCGCTTGGTGGATCCAGTGCTATTCGAGGACCATCACAGCTATACCGCGACCGATTGGGACGCGATCGTGCGGCGAGCCGCAGGCGTTGATCTGGTGGTCACGACCGAGAAGGATTTGGTCAAACTGGAAGCGTTCGTGTCGCCCGAGAGTGTGTTGCCTTTGAGAGCGCTCCGATACGGCGTTACCGTGCACGGAGGCGAGGCGATCCTGCAACGCATCGGCCAATTTGACGCGGGCAGGATAATGAAGTGAGAATGCCGCCGGCGGCGGTTGAGGTCAGGTAGGAGTCTATGAAGGCATTGGTTACGGGAGCGGCGGGTTTCGTCGGCTCCAGCATTTCGGATCGGCTGCTCGAGAGTGGTTACGATGTCACCGGCATCGATTGCTTCATCGACTACTATCCGCGCGAGATCAAGGAACAGAATCTCGAGGCGGCACGCGCGAACGACAGCTATACGTTCGTCGAACAGTCTCTTGTGGACTGCGAACTCGCCGGGCTGCTCGAGGGCGTGGATTACGTCTTCCACCAAGCGGCCCAAGCCGGCGTTCGAGCCAGTTGGGGCGACGAGTTTCGCATCTACAGCGACAACAATGTCTTTGCCACGCAGCGCCTGCTTGAAGCCGCGCGCGACGCGGGTGTGAAGAAGGTTGTGTATGCGTCGTCGTCATCCGTATACGGCGATACCGATGATCTGCCAATGCGCGAATCGAGCGCGACGCGGCCGCATTCGCCGTACGGCGTGACCAAGCTCGCCGCCGAGCACCTCACGACGCTGTACTGGCGCAACTTCAAGGTTCCCACGGCCTCTCTGCGCTACTTCACCGTGTACGGCCCGCGACAGCGTCCGGACATGGCGTTCAATCGCTTCATTGCGGCGGTGTTGCGCGACGAGGAGATCCAGCTCTACGGTGACGGTGAGCAGTCGCGAGACTTCACGTTCATCGGGGATATCGTCTCGGCCAACGTTGCGGCTGCGCGCTCGGATGCGCGCGGCGGCGTGTACAACATCGGCGGTGGGACTCGCACGACGATGAACGAGGTGATCGATCTCATCGGAGAAATCATCGGCCGCGAACCGAAGGTCAAGAGGCTCGAAGTGCAGAAGGGCGATGTCAAACACACCGCCGCGGATACTTCGAGCGCGCAGAAGGATTTCGGGTTTGCGCCGGAAGTCGGCATACGCGAAGGATTGACCCGTCAAGTCGACTGGCAGAAAGAGCGTCTCGGTCTTTAGTCGGCGCTCGGAGGTAACGATGTCCGTAAGCGAAGAACTGGTTGAGCTTCTCGTCTGCCCCAAGTGCAAGGGGGTCTTGGCGCTTACCGCCGAGAAGGACGGACTCGACTGCAACGTATGCAAGCTGCGCTATCGCATCGAGGATGATATTCCGGTGCTTCTCGTTGACGAGGCTGTCTCCACCGACTGATCCTTTGCCCGGTTCGATCTCTCGATCCCGGCCCGCTGCCTATCGTGTCTAGTCTCCTGCCCGCCGGATTCGTTGCTCTTGATCGCGGCAAGTTTCGTGTACTGGCCACCGCGCTCGAGCTCGATGAAATGCGAGCGGTTCTCGAAGATGCGCGCGACGGCAAGCCGGGCGGTGAAGCGCTGGAAGGCGGTCGCGGCGGAGCGCGAAAGCTGGTTCTTCCCGGTGGCAAGCGGGTCTTCTTGCGCCAGTATCTTCGCGGAGGCTTCGCTCGCTATGTCGTGCGCGACCTCTATCTCCTGCGACCGGAGCGGCCGTTTCGGGAGCTGGTCGTCACCGAGACCGCAAGAGCTGCCGGGTGCGCGGTGCCGACCGTGCTGGCGGTGTCGGTCGAAGAGGTCGGCCTCTTCTATCGGGGCTGGATCGTTACCGAGGCGATCGAGGACGCGCGTCCCATGTTCGAAGCCTGGTTGGAGGCCGATACACCGAAGAGGGCGTCTCTGCTCGGCGAGGTCGGCCGAGCCATCCGGGCTCTACACGATGCCGGCATCTATCACGTGGATCTCACGGGCCACAACATCATCGTGCGAGACGACAATAGCCCGGTGATCCTGGACTTTGATCGAGGATTCTTCGCGCCTCCCGGTACCGCTCGCCACATCGACCGCGGGCTCGATCGCCTCTGGCGCTCGATGCGCAAGCTCAGCAGCGGTGCCCGCGTAGATATCGATGATCGCGAACGACGTTGGCTCGAACGGGGATATCGCGGCGCTGCGACCGGATAGAGCCCAGCCAAGCTCGCGGAGGCGGCCACTCCGTTGCCCCCGTCTGCCTCTGTACCGTCGGCGCGAGCGTAAGGACGCCGCTTTCGATAGGATGAGGCGATATGAGGAGCATGACCGGCTTCGGCCAAACCGAGGGGCGCTCAGGGGAACTTCAGTTCTCTGTCGAGGTTCGCTCGGTAAACCAACGTAACCTGGACATCAAGATCGCGGCCCCGCGAGAGTACGGACCGTTTGAAGCGGATCTACGAAGGCAGATTGCCGATGCGATCGCTCGCGGGCGTGTCGAGTTGTACATCAACCGCAGCGCGGGCCGACATGTCAAAGAAATCTCGGTGCAGGACGACGTGGCGGCGGCCTACGTCAAGGCGCTACGAAAGCTCAAGAAGGACTTCAAGCTTTCCGGCGACGTCGACCTGGCGCTGCTGCAGGGGCGTGCGGAGATTTTCCAGGCCGTCGAGCGTCGCGACGACCCGAAGAAGGAAATAGCAGAGGTCCGCCGTCTCGTATCGAAGGCTCTGGCGGCTCACGGCGCCAGCCGTGAGAAAGAAGGCAAGCACCTGAAGCAGGACATGGCCGCAAGACTGCGGTTGCTCGAACGCATTCACCGCAGCCTCGGCACGCGTGCGAAGGGCGCCGCCGGGCGTATGCAGGAACGCCTGGAAAAGCGCCTCGGTGATCTGTTGGCCGGCAAGGGGGTCGAGCGCGCGCGCGTGGTTCAGGAAGCCGCGATGATGGCCGATCGCGCCGATGTCACGGAGGAACTGGTACGCCTGGCAGCGCATCTGAAATCGCTGAAAACGCTGCTCGGTGAGAAGGGGCCGGTGGGCAAGAAGATCGACTTTTTGTTGCAGGAGGTCCATCGCGAGTTCAACACCATCGGTTCGAAGGCCAACGATCTTGATATCACCAACCTCGTATTGGAAGGCAAGGCCGAGATCGAGAAGCTGCGCGAGCAAGTGCAGAACGTTGAATAGCGCAGTAGCGCAATAGGGGATCGGGCCGACTCGAATGAAGATCGCTGAGCAAGAGGTCGGACGTACGGGGTGTCTCTTCATCGTCTCGGGGCCGTCAGGCGCCGGCAAGACGAGTATCTGCACGCCGGCGCTCGAGGAGTTGGAGGACATTCATCCGTCCGTCTCGATCACGACGCGCACGGCGCGCAAGGATGAAGTCGACGGTCGAGACTATCGTTTCGTCGACGATGCCGAGTTCGACCGCATGTTGAGCGATGGCGCTTTTGCCGAATGGGCCGAGGTGCATGGGAATCGGTACGGTACGACTCGTGAGACGATCGAGACGGCGCTTGGCGCGGGCCGTGATCTGCTCCTCGATATCGACGTGCAGGGCGCCGAGCAGGTGAAGGCTCTCTATCCCGACGCGGTCTCGGTATTCCTGCTTCCGCCCTCGCGCGCGCGCCTGGAACAGCGGCTCAAAGGGCGCGGCACCGAGTCGGCCGACGCCTTGGCGGTCAGGCTGGCGGCTGCGTGCAGGGAGATCGCCGGTTTCACCGAGTACGATTACCTGATCATCAACGAAGACCTCTCGCTTGCGGTGGAGCAGTTCATCTCGATACTGCGCGGGGAGAGGCAACGCGTCAGTAGAGTTGGCGACGCAGCAAGGCGCCTCATCCTAGATATCTTCGGCGACCCGACGTGAGCATCGATTCCCTAGTATCCAAGATCCAAGAATACGACCGTACGGCCGACGCGGATACGATCGCGCGCGCCTACGAGTTCTCCGAACGCGTGCACCGTGGGCAGAAGCGCATGTCGGGCGAGCCATACTTGACGCATCCGCTGGCGGTCGCCGACATCATTGCGGACATGCGACTGGATGTGCCGTGCGTAGTGACCGGACTCCTTCATGATACGGTCGAGGACACGCTCACGACGCTCGAGGAGATCGACGAGGTCTTCGGTGTTGAAGTCGCGCAGCTGGTCGACGGCGTAACGAAGATCAGCAAGATGGAGGCCGACGATCGCGAGATCGCCGAGGCCGAGTCGATCCGGAAGATCATCCTCGCGAGTGCCAAAGACGTCCGTGTCTTGCTGATCAAGCTGGCAGATCGCGCGCACAATCTGCGTACGATCGACCATCTCCCCGAGGAGCGCCGCCGTCGCATGGCGAGTGAAACGCTGGATCTGTACGCGCCACTCGCGTCACGCTTCGGGATCTACTGGCTGAAGTCGGAGTTCGAGGAAAACACTTTCCAGGTCTTGTGGCCGGACGAGCATCGCGATGTGCGCGAGAAATTGACGCTGCACAAGCTTGAGCGCGAGGGCTACATCGAAGAGATCACCAATCTGCTGACGAAGCGGCTGGCCGAGGCAGGTCTCGAATCCGAAGTGTCCGGGCGAACCAAGAGCGCGTACTCGATCTACGCCAAGATGCGCAAACAGGATTTACACTACGACGACGTGCATGACGTCGTGGCCTTCCGCGTTACCGTTGATACGGATCGCGACTGTTATGATGCGCTCGGGCTCATTCACAACAACTGGCGGCCGGTGCCGGGACGGTTTCGCGACTATGTCGCCCTCCCGAAGGCGAACATGTACCAGTCGCTGCATACCACTGTGATCGGCGAGTACGGCGAGCGGATGGAAGTGCAGATCCGGACCCACGAAATGCACCGAATCGCGGAGTTCGGGATCGCCGCGCACTGGAAATATAAATCCGGTGACGACGAAACTGCCGAGGCCGAACGATACGGTTGGTTACAACAAGTTCTGGAGTGGCAGCGCCACCTCGACGACGCACGGCAGTTCGTTCACAAGGTCAAAGAGGATCTGTTCGCCGACGACATCGTGTGCTTCACGCCGCGCGGACATGGGCGAACGCTGACGAAAGGCGCAACCGCTCTGGACTTCGCCTATAGGATCCACTCGGAGGTGGGCGATCACTGTACGGCGGCGCGCGTTAATGGGCAGCTCGTTCCGCTGCGTTACCAACTGCAAGCCGGCGATACGGTGGAGATCATTACTACCTCCGAGCAGCAGCCCGCGCGCGAGTGGTTGAAGATCGTCAAGACGCCGCGTGCGCGCCATCGCATCATGGACGCGATCAAGAGCGCCGATCGCTTGCGCGCGATCGCGCTGGGACGCGAGCTGCTGGATCGCGATCTCGCCTTCAAACAGCACGATATCGCCCGCCTGCACCGCGAAGGTCGCATGCCGGATCTGCTCAAGCATTTCACGCGAGACGATGAGGACGCGCTCCTCGAAGCCGTCGGCTACGGTCGGATTCGCACGAAGCAAGTCGTCGAGCATTTATTCCCCGAGACGGAAGCCGCTGAACCGAGTCGGCGGCGTGCTGCGCTGGGCAAGATCATGAAACTGCTGGAACGGCAGAAGAAGACGTTGCCTGCGGTCAGAGTTACCGGTGATGCCGACAGCATGGTGCGTCTAGGCAAGTGTTGCGATCCGCTTCCGGGAGAGCCGATCATTGGTTTCATGACACGCGGGCGCGGCGTGACCGTCCACTCCGTCGAGTGCGAACGCCTGGCCGATTCGGATGATGAGCGGCGTGTGGAAGTCGTTTGGGAGAAAGGTGCGCGAACCGCCCGCGACGTTCGCCTCGAAGTCGTGTCGCGAGATAGGCCGGGTCTGCTTGCGGGAATGAGTCACGCGATTGCGCAGACCGGAATGAACATCAAGAAGGCCTATGTCCGCACGACGGGCGAGGGGCGGGCGCTGAACGTCTTCGAGATGACGCTTTTCAGCCACGATGACTATGAGCGCGTGTGCAGAAATCTACGGCGCGTTCCCGGCGTCAAAGACGTCAAGAGGCTGCGCACCTGAGATGCGCGCGTGCGGCGAGGTAGCGGGAAAATGAAAGAGGAAGTACACAGTGCCGGTGCGCCGGAAGCGGTCGGACCCTATTCTCAAGCGGTTCGATCGGGCGACTACCTCTACTGCTCAGGGCAGATTCCGCTTGATCCGGCCACGGGCGAACTCGTTGATGGAGGGTTCGAGCAGCAAGTCGCTCGTGTGTTTGAGAACCTCGCGGCGGTGGTGGCCCAGGCCGGCATGACGCTCGACGACGCGGTCAAGGTGACGATCTACATGACCGATCTGTCGAAGTTCCCGGTGCTCAACGAGATCTACGCGGCACGGTTTACCGAGCCGTTCCCGGCGCGCGCGACGGTAGGGGTTGCCTCGCTCCCGAAGGGGGCGCAGCTGGAGATGGATCTGGTGGCAGTGAAAAGCCGCTGACTGGCCGGCTGGCTCGGTGGCTAGGCGGCCTTTACGACCTTGCCGCTGCGGATGCAGCGCGTGCAGGCGCGTATGGTCTTGGGCACCTTATTCACGAGGGCGTGAACCTTCTGCAGGTTCGGTTGCCACGTTCGTTTCGTTTTGTTGTTTGCGTGCGAGACGTTGTTGCCAACTCCTCGCCGCTTTCCGCAAATGTCACAAACGCGCGCCACTTCGTTACTCCTTGGGGAACGATGCTCGCCGATGGGGACTCCCGCCGGGCGACTCGAACCGCCATGAGATAACATGCCCCCGCCAAGCGTTCAAACGCCCCGACACACAACCTGTCGCCGGGTGCGAAACCAGCCGCCTGCCTCCGGCGCCTGACCAGCAACGGCACCTCTGCGTTCTGGTGCCGAATCTGCAATGGCACCACCTCCCGCCGAGCCCAAATCAGCAACGGCATCTGCCTGCTGGTGCCGATCCCAATTGATATGCGCCGAACCGGCTGATATCGCGGGCATTGTGTCCACAACGCCCCCAATCAGTCTCGACGTAAACGGTTTCTTTGACCATTTGATAGGTGAACGCGGCATTACCCGTGCCGATGTTGACTCCGAAGCCGCCCGAGTGGGCGTGATCATGGACCGCCTCGTAGCCGGTCGCTCGGCCGGTGAGCTCCCGTTCTACGATCTGCCCTACGATCAGACGGCCATAGACGGCGTCAATGAGCTGGCCGAGGACCTGCGCGAACGGTTCGATACGCTGCTGGTTCTGGGGATCGGCGGCTCGGCGCTCGGAACCAAGACGGTCTTGGATGCCGTCGGGCGGTCCGACGACGGCCTGCGCGTCGAGGTTCTCGACAACGTGGATCCCGCTACGATGTCATCGGTGCTCGGCTCGATCGACCTGGCGCGCACCGCCGTCAACGTTATTTCGAAGTCCGGCCAGACCGCCGAGACCATGTCGCAATTCTTGATCGTCCGTGATCGCCTGCGCGGCGAACTCGGTGCCGACGCGTATGGCAGCCATATCATCGCGACGACCGATCCGGACTCGGGCACGCTTCGCGAGATTGCCGACAAAGAGGGCTTTCGCACCTTGCCTGTTCCGCCCGGTGTCGGTGGCCGATTTTCGGTGCTCTCTGCGGTAGGGCTGTTGCCCATCGCCGCTGCGGGTATCGATATCAACGAACTCTGCGAAGGCGCGCGAGCGATGGATGCGCGCACCCGAGGCCGTGATGTTTGGGCGAATCCGGCCGCACTGCACGCCACACTGCTGCACCTAGCGGCGACCGAGCGCGGCCGAAACATTCATGTGGTCATGCCGTACTGCGACGCACTGCTGCGTTTCGGTGAATGGTACGGTCAGCTTTGGGCCGAGAGCCTCGGTAAGCGCCATGATCTCACGGGCGCACTCGCCGAGGTCGGTCAGACCCCGGTGCGCGCGCTAGGCGCGACCGATCAACATTCGCAGGTCCAACTCTATATCGAGGGGCCGCACGATAAGGTCATCACCTTCATCCGTGTTGCGAGGCACCAGCCCGACCTTACAATCCCTCCGAGCTACCAGGATGTCGATGGTATTTCGTATCTGTGTGGGCACACGCTCGGCGAACTGCTCAACATGGAGCAGCGTGCGACCGAACTCGCACTCGCCGGCGCGGGGCGCATGACGAGCCTGATCGAGCTCGAACGCGTCGATGCCGGCGCGATCGGCCAGCTGTTTCACCTTTTTGAGGTGCAGACGTTGGTCGCCGGAGGCTTGCTCGGGATCGACCCCCTCGATCAACCGGGCGTGGAAGACGGTAAGCGGCTCACCTACGCCATGGCCGGGCGCAGCGGCTATGAGGAACTCGTCAGCGAAGTGAACGCGCAACTCGCGAAGAAGAGAGAGGATCTTGTTCTCGGCTAAGTCCATCGTGCAGCTTTCCGATGCTGTCGTATCGGGAATCGCCGCCGGCGAGGTCATCGAACGGCCCGCCTCAGTCATCAAGGAGCTGGTCGAGAACGCGCTCGATGCCGGTGCCACTCGCGTAGAGGTGACATACGACGATGCCGAGGCCCTGCGCTTGGCTGTTGTCGACGACGGGCACGGGATCGGTACTGCGCAACTCGAACTCGCCGTCGCTCGTCACGCGACCAGCAAATTGAGCAGCCTCGACGACCTGACCGGTATCGCAAGCTTCGGGTTTCGCGGCGAAGCGCTCGCCAGCATTGCGGCGGTAAGTCGCTTGGAACTGACGAGTCGCCGAGCCGACAGTGAGGCCGGTGCGCGTGTTCTGGTCGATGCCGGAAGAACCGTAGAGGCGGGCGAGACCGCTGCGCGTCGCGGCACCCGCGTCGCCGTTGAAGACCTGTTCGCTGCGGTACCGGCTCGGCGCAAGTTCCTCAAGAGCGCATCGGCGGAGTATAGCGCTGCTGCTGAACAGGTTCGCCGTTTCGCGCTCGCGCGCCACGATGTCCATTTCATCGTGATGCGCAACGGCCGCAAGAGCATTGATCTGCCGCCCGTATCGCGACTCGGTGAGCGATTGACCCAGGTGCTCGGCCGCGAGGTTGGCGGGCGTATGGTCGACCTCAGCGCGCACTTCGATGGCATGACGCTCGAAGGGGCGATCAGCCCGGCGGGTGTTTCGTTTGGGTCCTCGCGTCGTCTTTCGCTGTTCGTGGGTGGTCGCTGGGTGAACGACCGTACGGTGTTTCGTGCCGTGATGGAGGCCTATCGCACTTACCTTCTCAAAAGCCGTTATCCTGCGGCGGCACTGTTTCTCGAAGTCCCCGAAGGCGCCATCGACTACAACGTGCATCCGGCCAAGCTCGAGGTGCGGTTTACGGATCCGCAGGCGGTCAGTCGGTTCATCGCCGAAGCCGTCGGCGAGGTTTTGCGCGGCTCTGCCGGTCCACTCGGTCGTTGGGGGCTAGGTGAACGCGATCTGATCGCGACAGAGGCGTTCGCAAAGCGCGCCCGTCCACTGCCGGGCGATACCGGCGCATCGCGTGCCGTTGCATCATCAGATGACGACTCCGATTCGATGCCGGAGCCGCTACCCGGCTATCGCCCCGCGACGAGCCGACCCACGACAACTGCAGTGTCGGCATCCGGAGACGTGGTTCGTGAGGACGTGGGGGAGCCGATGCCGCTACCGCTCGGCTCCGGGCCTGCGGCCGGGTCACTCGGTGCGCTCAGCGTCATTGGCCAGGTCTTCGCGGGGTACATCGTGTGTGAAGAAGGCGACGAGCTTGTGCTGGTTGATCAGCACGCTGCGCACGAGCGCATCCTCTTTGAGCGTCTGATGGCCGACTACGATGACGGCGCTATTGAGAGCCAGCCGTTGCTGATCCCTCAGAACGTAACCGTCGGTGGCGACGGCGTTGATGCGGTCGCGCGTTTGGAGACGGAACTGACAAAGCTCGGTTGGGATGTGGGCGTGTTCGGCGATGAAGATGTCGTTGTGCGCAGTGTCCCGGCCATTGCCGCCGGAGTAGACGCGGTGTCTCTCACCGAGAAGCTCGTCGCCGACCTCGTCGGCTGCGATATCAGTACGGCCGGTCGTAGCCTGGCCCAACAACTCTTCGCTACCGTTGCCTGCCATAGCGCCGTACGCGTCGGTAAACGCCTGGAACCGAGAGCGGCGGCGGCCCTGCTGGCGGAAGCCGGCACCGTGGAGTTCAGCGCCAGTTGCCCACATGGGCGTCCGGTGGCGCGCACGATGACGCGCGGCCAGGTCGAACGGCTCTTTGGTCGCTGAGTCCGTTGAATGAACCAAATGAACAGCGGCCGCGCATTGTCGTCGTTGCCGGGCCGACTGCGGTCGGGAAGACGGCCTTTGCGGTTTCGCTGTGCGAACGGCTTCAGGCTGAAATCGTCAGTGCCGATTCCCGGCAGGTGTATCGACAGATGGAGATCGGTACTGCGAAGCCATTGGCCGACGAGCGCAGGCGGGTTCGCCATCACCTGATCGACATCATCGAGCCCGACGAGGATTGTGACGCATCGATCTGGCGCTCGCATGCGACGGCGGCGATCGATCGCATTCGCGCAAGTGGCGCCGTGCCGGTCGTATGCGGCGGAACCGGGCTCTACATCAGGGCATTGGTCGAAGGGCTGTTCAACGGGCCACCTGCCGATGAGGCTTTGCGCGCCCGACTGGCCGAGCGAGAGCGTACGGCTCCGGGCTCGTTACATAAGCGGCTCGGCGACGTCGATCCTGAGGCGTTCGCGCGCATTCACCCGAACGACGCGGTTCGAACCGTACGTGCGCTCGAGGTGCTTGAGCTCACCGGCAAGACGATCTCTACCAGCCAGCGAGAGCACTCCGCTGCCGAGCGACCGTATGATGTGCTCACACTCGAGGTCGAGCTGCCCCGCGAGGACCTCTACGAGCGTATTAATGCGCGCTCGCAGGCGATGGTGGCCGCCGGATTGCTCGATGAAATGGCCGGTCTACGCGCCCGCGGGTTTGCTCGCGATCTGTCGGCCTTCGCCGCAATCGGCTATCGAGAGGCCGGCCAGTGCCTCGACGGTACCCTCGCGACACCGGACTTGGCCGGTGCTGTGGCGCAGTCCACGCGCAATTATGCCAAGCGACAATTGATCTGGATCCGAGGCCAGATGGACACGCAGCCGGCCGGTGATGTGGCGGCGGCGCTTGCTCGTGTGGAAGAGTTTCTACACGCTGGATCTTCGAGCGACGCCGGGACCAAGCCAGGCTGAACGACTCGATCAGGTACGAAGCATTGGCAACACGCTCGACAGACAAGAAAACCAGTAAAGCCGGCAAAGCGGGCAAGCCCGGCAAGCTGGCAAGCAAGTCACTGCCCGAACTCCGCCGGCAGATCGACAGCATCGATCAACAGATCCTGAAGCTGCTCGGGCGCCGCGCGCGCACGGCTCAGCAGATCGGCCAAACGAAGAGTAAGGGCTCGAAGAGCGTCTTGGACGTCGGTCGCGAGAAGGCCGTGTTCACGGCGATCCGCGCGGCAAACCCCGGGCCGCTCGGCGACGATGCCGTCGAAGCAATATTCCGTGAAGTGATCTCAGCGTGCCGCGCGCATCAGGCTCCGACATCGGTGGCCTTCCTCGGACCGGCGGGCACGTTCTCGCATGCGGCGTCAGTCAGGCAGTTCGGCCATGCGGCCGATTTTGAAGCCGTCGGTACGATCGAAGATGTCTTCGCATCCGTTGAGGCCGGGCGCGCTCGCTACGGTGTCGTTCCCATCGAGAACACGACGGAGGGGGCGGTCACGCCCACGCTCGACGCGTTGGCGACGACCTCGGCCGGAGTCGTCGCCGAGATCCTGGTCAAAGTGGATCACTACTTGCTGTCGAAGCACGGCGATCCGGCGAAGATCAAGACGATCGCATCGCATCATCAGCCGTTGGCGCAGTGTCGCAAATACTTGGCCGAGCACTATCCGAACGTCGAGCAACAAGCTGCGGCAAGCACGGCGTCCGCGGCCATCCTGGCCTCGAAGCGTGCCGGCGTCGCTGCCATCGGCAGCAAGCTGGCTGCCGAGATCTACGGTCTGCAGATCGTGGCGCGGTCTATCCAAGACGTTGCGGGCAATGTCACGCGCTTTCTCGTCATCGGAAACGATCCACAACCGAAGCCGAGCGGTGAGGATAGGACGTCGCTGGTGATTCTGGTTCGCGACGAGGTCGGCGTTCTGGGTCGCGTCTTGCATCCGTTCACCGGCAACAAGGTGAATCTGTCGATGATCGAGTCACGCCCGCTCGCCGGTCGGCCTTGGGAGTATCGCTTCTTCATCGATGTGGGGGGGCACGTGACCGACAAGCGATTGGCCCGCGCGCTACGTGAAGTGGAGGACATCTCTCTGTCTACGAAGGTGCTCGGTTCCTATCCCGTCGCGGGCTGAGCGGGATTCGGTCGACGCTTCGTGGTATGCGTTCGAGACGGGGCGCGCTTAGTGCCCCTCGATAGCCATGAGTTCTGACGATCAAAACAGTCCATCGCGCGGTCCCCGCATTCCGGAGCACGTCCGCGCCCTGACCCCGTACCAACCCGGCAAACCGATCGAAGAGGTCGAGCGCGAACTCGGGCTTACCGATGTCGTCAAACTCGCATCTAATGAAAACGCGCTCGGACCGTCGCCCGCTGGGCTTGCGGCGGCACATGAGGCGCTGAACGGCGTACATCGTTACCCCGAGGGCGGGGCTGTCATGCTGGCGCGGCGCCTCGCCGAGCGACTCGGAGTTGCGCCTGAGCAGTTGGCGTTCGGAACGGGATCGAACGAAGTCATCGATCTGCTTATCCGTACCTTCGTGCGCGTTGGCGAGCCGGTCGTCATGTCCGCCGATGCGTTCGTGGTCTATGCGCTAATCACCAAATCCTTTGCCGGCAAACCCGTGCAGATTCCCGCACGCGGGTTTCATCACGATCTGGAAGCCATTCGTGCGGCTGTCACTGCCGATACGAAGATGGTGTTCTTGGCGAACCCGAACAATCCCACCGGTACGATCTTCGGTCGTGATGAATGGCGCGCGTTCATGTCGGATATGCCCGACGATGTCGTCGTCGTTGTCGATCAGGCTTACTACGAATACGTAGACGATCCGTCGTACCCGGAAGTACTCGATGAACTCGACAGATATCCCGGGCTTGTCGTACTGCGCACGTTCTCGAAGATCTACGGGCTGGCCGGCCTTCGCTTAGGCTACGGAATTGGATCCGCAGAGATCATGCAGGCGCTCTCTCGCGTTCGTCAGCCGTTCAATACGAACCTGGTAGCGCAGGCCGCCGCGCTTGCCGCACTCGACGATGAGGATCACGTCGCACGCTCGCGAGAACTGGTTCGCAAGGGTAGGGCGTTGTTCGCTGAAGAACTCGACGCCATGTCCCTCGGCTGGGTTCCGTCCCAGGCGAACTTCGTACTCGTCGAAGTCGGAAGTGGCGCCGACGTCACGCAGGCGCTTCTCGAGCGGGGCGTAATCGTCCGTCCGATGGATGGCTACGGATTTCCGAACCACGTCCGCATTACTTTCGGGACGGACCAAGAGAACGCTCGTTGCCTCGACGGGCTCAAACACGTGCTGGTCGATCGCGGATGAAGCCGCCGATCGACAAACTGGTCAACAATCTGGTCATTGTGGGCGCCGGGCTCATCGGTGCGTCGCTCGCCGGTGCCGTGCGCGCGCGCGGCTTGGCCGCGAACGTCGTCGCTGTCGGTCGTGGCCGCGAGAATCTCGACACGGCGCTCTCACGACAGCTCGTCGATTCGGTTTCTCAGTCACTCGAACCTGCGCTCGTCGACGCCGACATGATTGTTTTGGCGGCACCGGTGGACACCTGTGTCGCGTTGCTCGGGAGTGTGGCCAAGGCCGCTCCGCCGCACGCGACGATCAGCGATGCAGGCAGCGTGAAGGGGCCGATCGCGGCGGCGGCGCTGCGCGAGGGCATTGCCGCGCGGTTCGTGGGCGCGCATCCAATGGCCGGCGACACGAACACTGGTGCTGCGGCGGCCCGCGTCGATCTGTTCGAGGGCGCGACGACGGTGCTTACGCCGGCTGCTGCAGAGGCTCGGCACGTGCAAGTTGTGACCGATCTCTGGAAGGGCGTGGGAGCGAAGGTGGTCAGTATGTCGGCAAATGAACATGATGCGCGGGTGGCACGTAGCAGCCATCTTCCTCAGATGTGGTCTTACGCACTGGCAGCGGCCTTGAGCGAAACGTCGTCGGCAACGGCCTCGACGCAGGAAATCTATGCGCTCGCCGGCAATGGTCTAC
The DNA here is from genome assembly GCA_029262375.1 of Deltaproteobacteria bacterium. GTDB lineage: Bacteria > Desulfobacterota > Binatia > UBA1149 > SPBQ01 > JAJCZM01. The sequence continues at coordinate 156,038 of JAJCZM010000043.1, read as the reverse complement.
GCGATTGCACGCGGCTGGCGGGTAGCGACGCCGCGATGTGGAAAGCGATAGCGAACGAGAACAAGCAGGAGCTGCTCGCGGCCATGGCGGAGCTCGACGTGATCTGGACACAGCTGACGTCCGCGATCGAGAACGACGACGCGGCGGCGCTGGAGTCGATCATCGATAGCGCGCAACGTTTCCGTAAGGGGCTCGAGAGCGCTTGAGCCCATCTGCCGACAGTCCTCGCACAGTCGAGCCCGCCAACGGGCCACTACACGGTGAAGTACGTATGCCTGGAGACAAGTCGGTGGGGCACCGTGCCGTACTTTTCAACTGTCTTGCGGAGGGTACGGCGATCGTTGCGGGTCTGCCCGACGGCGAAGACGTGCAGTCTACGATGCGGGCGATGCGCGCGCTCGGTTGTCGCATCGAGAACTACGCGTCCGGCGACGTGCGAATCGTTGGCAGCGCCATGCGACTGCGTGAACCGTCAGAAGCGATAGATTGCGGAAACTCCGGTACGACGATGCGGTTGTTGATGGGGGTTCTTGCCGGTAGTCGTGTGTGCGCAACATTGACAGGCGACGCGTCGCTGTCGCGCAGGCCGATGGAGCGTGTTGCTGTCGTGCTACGAAAGCTCGGTGCACAAATCGAAACGGTAGGCGGCCACCCGCCGGTGAAGATCGACGGGACGTCGCTCACCGCATGCGATGTTGATACGGCAGTGGCGAGTGCGCAGGTGAAGTCTGCGGCCATTCTTGCCGCGCTACGTGCCGACGGTACGACGCTCGTACATGAGCCCGAGGCGACGCGCGATCACACCGAGCGCATGCTCGCGGCGATGGGTGTGTCCGTTTCGACTGACGCGACGACGATATCGGTGGTCGGGCCGTCCGTTCCGCGTGCGATCGACATAGATGTCTGCGGCGACGCTTCCTCGGCTGCGTTCTTCGCCGTTGCGGCTACGCTCATTGCGGATTCCGATATCGTCGTTCGCAGCATTTGTGCGAACCCGGGTCGTATCGGATTCATCCATGTTCTGCGGCGTATGGGAGCGAACATTGAACTGGTTAACGAGCGGGAAGTCGCCGGTGAGCCGGTCGTGGATCTACACGTGAGAAGTGCCGCGCTTCACGCGACGAATATCGAAGGTGCGGAGATCCCGGCTTGTATCGACGAACTTCCGATACTGGCACTCGCGGCAGCATGCGCACGCGGGACCACGACGATTCGGGACGCCGCAGAACTGCGGGTAAAGGAGAGCGATCGCATCGCGACGGTGGCTGCTCTACTCACAGCGATGGGGGTTGCGGTGGTCGAACGCGATGACGGCCTGGTGATTGAAGGCGGCCGCACGTTACGGGGTGGCGGTACGATTGATGCGGGAGGCGATCATCGCGTAGCGATGTCTGCGGCGGTAGCCGGCCTGCTGGCCGACGGTCCGATATCGATACTTGGTGCCGAAGTCGCAGCGGTTTCCTTTCCCGGCTTCTTCGAATTGCTAGCAAGACTACAGAAAAGATAGGGCGGCGAACATGATTGCACAGGGTCACGATACGCGAGCTACGCCAGGCACGCCCGACTGCTTCGTTGTCGCGATAGACGGTCCGGCGGGTGCCGGCAAGTCTACTGTCGCGCGACGTGTCGCCGTCGAGTTGGGGTTTGGATACGTCGATTCCGGAGCACTATATCGTGCGGCCGCACTCGCAGCGCTGCAGGCCGATCTCGATATCGATGATGAATCGGGGATCGCAAAGAGGATCTCCGAGGCACGTATCGCACTGAGCGCGGACAGCCGAAGTGTGCGAATAGACGATATTGAAGTTTCCGCCGCGATCCGTACCCCCGAAGTGAGTCAGGCAGCGTCGCAGGTATCCGCGCTACCGGCTGTGCGCGCAGCGCTCATTGATCTGCAGCGGCGTGCGGCCGTCGCACCGGGAATTGTTGCTGATGGTAGGGACATCGGAACGGTGATCTTTCCTAATGCATCGCTGAAGGTTTTTCTCGATGCGGACCCCGCAGAGCGCGCAAAACGACGAACTGACGAACTGGTCGGAACGGGGAAAGCAGCGGATTTGGCTGACGTGCGCCGCGAAATGGACGAGCGAGACAGCCGCGATCGCAATCGCGAGGTCGCTCCACTACGAGCTGCTGATGATGCAATCATTGTCGATTCTACGGCAATGGGGATTGACGAAGTGGTCGGTCTCATTGTAAACGAGTTCCGGGTACGAATTCCCACCTGACCCCCGCCGCGGGCTGCGGCAACTATCTTGAAAATACTGGGCTTTTCCCTTGAATCGGGCGCCGGACGGCGATAAGAGCCTTCACTGGCGCGCGATTTCTGCGGCCGACCCCAGGAGGATTTTGGCTTTAATGCTTGAGGAGACTGTCGAGAGCGAGACGAACGACCAGGAAAAGGTAGAAAGTTTCGACGAAATTTTTGAGGCGAGCCTACGCTCGGTCCAACAAGGTGACATTGTAAAGGGATCGGTCGTCGCGATCGACGAAGATACCGTTACCGTCGATATTGGCTTTAAGTCCGAGGGAATCATTCCTCGGCGTGAGTTCATCGATCCTTCGGGAAACATGTTGGTTTCAGACGGCGAGGAAGTCGACGTCTATGTGGAGTCCGTGGGGGACGACACCGGCGAGGTGCGTCTGTCCTACTCACGGGCACGCCAATCTTCGATATGGCGAACCATCGAACAAGCTTTCAAAGACGAGGGACCCATCGAGGGCGTCGTCGTCGGCCGCGTTAAAGGCGGACTGAAAGTCGACATCGGAGTATCTGCCTTTTTGCCCGGGTCCCACGTAGACGTGCGACCGAGCCGTAGCCTTGATCGTTACATCGGCGAGACATTCGAATTCGCCATCATCAAGTGCAATCGCGCACGCGGTAATGTTGTGGTGTCGCGCAAGGCGTTGCTCGATCTAGAGCGTGAGTCTCTTAAAGAAGAGACGCTGAAGATCCTCGAAGAGGGCGTCATCCTGGAAGGTACCGTCAAGAACGTCACCGACTACGGCGCGTTCGTAGATCTGGGTGGCATCGACGGTCTACTGCACGTTACCGATATGGCCTGGGGGCGCGTCAGCCATCCGTCCAAGGTCGTGAGTTCGGGCGATGTCGTGAAGGTTGTCGTGCTTAAGTACGACGCCGAGAACGACCGAATCTCGCTCGGCATGAAGCAGTTGAACGACGATCCGTGGATCACGATCGCCATTCGGTTGTTCCCGGGTAGTCGTGTGACGGGCAAGGTCGTGAGCCTGACCGACTACGGCGCGTTCGTCGAAGTCGAAGAAGGCGTCGAAGGACTGGTGCACGTTTCAGAGATGTCGTGGACGACGCGCGTAACGCATCCTTCCAAGATCGTTTCCGTCGGCGACGAACTCGAAGTTGTCGTGCTCGCACTCGATCCGGCCAACCGCCGTATCTCGCTGGGCCTCAAGCAGATCACACCGAACCCCTGGGAGATGCTTCCGGTGGAACATCCGGTCGGCACCAACATAACCGGTAAGGTTACCAGCCTGACCGATTTCGGCGCGTTCGTGAGCGTCGCAGAAGGAATCGACGGCTTGATTCACGTGTCCGACATGCACTGGACGCGTAAGGTCAAGCATCCGTCGGAGATTCTGAACAAGGGGGACGAGGTCGAGGCCGTAGTGCTTCAGATCGACGTCGGTTCGGAGCGTCTATCGCTCGGCCTCAAACAACTGGCCGATGATCCGTGGAGTTCTATGGCTGATCGCTACGTGATCGGCGCCGGCGTACACGGCAAAGTTACGAACGTGACCGACTTTGGTGTCTTCGTGGAACTCGAAGAAGGCGTCGAAGGAATGGTCCATGTCTCGCAGCTGTCTCGAGAGCGAATCGAGAATCCGCGTGACCTGCTGCAGCCCGGCCAAGAGATCGAGGCCGAGGTGCTCCAGGTGGACACGCGCGAGCGTCGTATCGCATTGAGCGTACGCTCGCTACTCGACTCGAAAGACAAGGCCGAGATGCGCCAGTACATGACTACAACCACCGAGGAGACAACGTCGTCACGGACGACTCTCGGTGATTTGATTAACCAGGAGCTCGTGCGCGGGAAGACGGGAGATGAGGAAGTGGGCAACGGCGAGCAGGGGAGCAGCGACTAGCTTCTAGTTCTGGAGTGTCTACTTAAATGACGAAGAGAGACCTGATCGACGAAATCGTCCGGTTGTTCCCAGCGTACTCGCGTAGGGATGCCGAAGTGATCGTCAACGCGGTGTTCGAGAGCATGACCGAGGCTCTCTGCACCGGAGAACGAATTGAAATTCGTGGTTTTGGTAGCTTCGTCGTCAAGCAGCGCCGCGCGCGCGAGGGCCGCAACCCCAAGACTGGGGATCTAGTTGCCGTCGCCGCCAAACGAGTCCCATTCTTCAAAGTCGGCAAAGAGCTCAAACAGCGTGTCGACGACTCCTACTCCGGGGATCGCCATAGTCTGCAAGGCGACGGAACGACCACCACACCCGGCGCGGGCGGGGGGAGCGGGGGGAGCGGGGGGAGCGATGATACGCCGCCCGTCGGTGCCGCATCGGCCATGAGCGGAGGCTCTTCCACGGTTTGAACGGAAGGCCACCGGGCGAGCGAACGCGGTGAAGGTTCTGTGGGCGCCCTGGCGTCTTTCCTACGTTTCCAAACCGGAAACCCACCAAGGCTGTATCTTCTGCGAGTTGCCCAAGTCCGAGGGGGCGGCAGCGCGCAGAAATGCGCTCGTCTTGTATACGGACGAGCGCGCGCAGGTTCTGATGAACCGTTTTCCTTACGCGCACGCACACCTAATGGTCGCGCCGCGTGAACATACGGCAGACTTCGCCGGTCTGTCCGACGAAACAGCAGCGGCTGTTCACGCTGCGCTCGCGAGGGCGCAACGCGCGCTGGATGAGGTATACTCGCCGGCAGGCTTCAACATCGGGATGAACCTCGGGCGTGTCGCCGGTGCGGGTATCGCCGATCATCTGCACTGGCACATCGTGCCCCGCTGGGAGGGCGATACGAACTTCATGCCTCTGCTGGCCGATACCAGAGTCATGCCCCAGCACATCGAAGAAGCCTACGATCGGCTACTGCCGTTGTTTGAGGACTAGGCGCGGCCTCAGGCCGTGAAGGAGAGATAGAGATGCGGGTGTTGCGGTCGATCCTGATGGTGGTCTTCTTCATTGCTGGTGTGTTTATCGCAGCGGCCAACGTCCACGACGTCGATCTCATCTATCTCCCTGCGGTACCGCTTGTCGGGCTGACGTCGTCTTTGTCGGTTCATGTACCCCTTTTCTTGATCGTGCTCACGTCGTTGGTCGCCGGCGTCTTGTTCGGCGGCTTGGCCGCGATTCTGGAGCAGGCGCGGCTGCGATTGGGGCTTCGCCGTGCCCGCAAAGATGCCGATCGAGCGCTGCAGGAAGAAGGCAAGGCCGTTGCTTTGCTCGACAACGCGAAGGCGGAAGCCGCCGGCCTGCAGGCCGAGATTGCGGAATTGCGTGAGGAACTGCGAGCAGCGGGTGAGGTCGTGACCTCGCAAGAACCGCTCTCTGCGTTCCGCGACTCTGCACCGGACGAGCGGTACGAGCCCGACGCGGCGGACTCCGGCGATTCCGAGCCGGTCAGTCCAGGCGATTCCAGCCCCGATAAGTAGCCCACCGACCGACGGCGCAACCTGATTGCTGGCGGTCATACCGGCCCCTATACTCGCCGCGCGAGCTGGGCGAACCCGTACGGCTTGCCTGCATCGACTAGCTTGCTCAAACATTGCCCAAGCATTGCCCAAGCATTGCTGATGCCGCCAGGAGCGCGACGAGTATGAGCCATTTCGCCGATTCCGATCGTCCAGCTACCAAGGGGCAGCTGATTGCCGCCGGCTACGAGCGGCGAACCGTTCGCGCCGAATTGCGGTCGAACATGATGGCGTTCCTTGCCGGTTCGTCCGAACACAGCGGCGCCTTCGACGGCATCATCGGCTATGACGATACGGTCATTCCTGAGATTGAGAACGCGCTTCTAAGCGGCCACCACATTGTGATGCTCGGGGAGCGCGGCCAGGGGAAGACGCGTCTCATTCGGCGCATCGCTTCGTTCCTCGACGAATTCGTTCCGGTCGTCGAAGGCTGCGCGATAAACGACGACCCGCTTGCCCCGGTCTGCGCGGAGTGTCGGCGTCGTTCAGCAGAGCTCGGTGACGAGCTTCCTGTGGCGTGGCTCGGTCGTGAGCATCGCTACGGTGAGAAACTTGCGACTCCCGACGTGACGATCGCCGACCTGATCGGCGAGATCGATCCGGTGAAGATTGCGGAGGGGCGCTACATGGCCGACGAAGAGGCCATACACTTCGGCATCGTTCCGCGCACGAATCGCGGCATCTTCGCGATCAACGAACTGCCAGATCTCACCGAGAAAGTTCAGGTCGGCCTCTTTAACGTCATGGAGGAGCGCGATCTGCAGATCAAAGGGTATCGAGTGCGATTGCCCTTGGATGTCATCGTCGTCGCAACCGCGAACCCAGAGGACTATACGAGCCGCGGCCGCATCGTCACTCCCCTCAAAGATCGTTTCGACGTTCAGATCCGGACCCACTACCCGCGTACCCTCGCCGACGAGATCGCGATCATGGAGCAAGAGGTCGATACCACCGCGCGCGGCGAATTGCCCGTGCGTTTGCCGGACTTCATGCGTGAGATCGTCGCACGCATGACGACCGAAGCGCGATCGACCGCGGAGATCAGCCAATCGTCGGGCGTCAGCGTTCGCGTGACGATCAACAATCTCGAGACGCTGATCGCGAGTGCCGAGAAACGGGCGTTGCGGCTCGGTGAATCGGAGATTGCGCCTCGGGTTACCGATATGCCGGCGCTCGAGGCATCGACCACCGGGAAACTGGAACTGGAGTACGGGACCGAAGACTCCGCAGAGGCGAACGTCGTCGAGCGGCTGATCGGACGTGCCATCAAAGAAACCTTCGATGCGCGCGTCGATCCTGCATCGCTCGCCGAGGTTGTGGCGTATATCGGCGAAGGCTGGGGCATCGCGACGTCCGACTCGATGAGCTGCGCGGAATATATGGAAGGCATCGGTTCCGTTCCCGGTCTGCGTGCGGCCGTAGACGCGCTGGGCCCCTTCGAAAGTCCCGGCCTGATGGCCGCGGCCACCGAGTTTCTGCTCGAAGGACTGCACCTACACGAAAAGCTCAATCGTGACCGCGACGGCGGCCGTTTCACCTACAGAGCCTGATCGGTCGTGATTCGATTCCGCTACACCGCCTGGGACGGCAGTCAGCAGGTAAGGCTGGACGCAGACGAGTTGTTCAGCCGGTTGGCCGAGTACATGGCGCAAACCGACGATGCCACGCAGGCGCTCGATGCGCTCCTGCGTGACGGCTACCAGGGCGACGGCTTCGAAGTTATCGGTATCGATGAACTCATGGCACGCGTGGAGCGCGCGATCGATGAACTCCTCGGTACGTACAACCTCGATCACGCCCTAGATGAGACGCGGCGCCGGCTCGATGAGCTGCTCGAAGACGAACAGACTGCCGCTCGGGAAGCCGGTGACGACGAGCGGCTCGAGCGACTGCGCAAAGCGTTGGAACAGCTTCGGCGCGACCCAATGGAAGCGCTGCGCGATCTGGCCGACTACGAGTTTCTCGACGCCGATGCTGCCCGCGACATGGAGAATCTGCGCGAGGGCGAGGACGAGATAGAGCAAGTCTCCGAGTTCGTGCGCCGTAACAACCGTCGCTTCCACGGCCCCCAAGGCGTCGATCTGGACGGCGCGCTGGAACTCAGGGACAAGCTCGCAGCGCTGGAGAACTTGCTACACGCGCTGCTGAATCGAGACTTCGATTCCATCGATCCGCAGTCGGCGGGAGCCCTCATGGGTGAGGCGTTTCGCGACGCCGTCGATTTGCTGCGAGAGATGATGGCGACGTTGGTCAATGCCGGCTACGTCACGCCGAAGTCCGGGCGCATGGCGCTCTCCGCGAAAGGTGCGCGCAAACTCGGACAACTGGCGTTGCGCGAGATCCACAAACAACTGTCCTTCGATTCCGGCGGCCGCCATGAGACGACGCGTCACGGGCCGATGGAAGTCAGCATGGCGGATAGTCGCGCCTACGAGTTCGGCGATCCGATGCATCTCAACGTGGCGGCTACGGTTCGCAACGCGGTACTACGAGGTGCCGCGGAAGGTCGCTCGCAGTCCGATCGGCGCCGCCCGCAGCTCTCGCCGGCCGACATCGAGGTTTACGAGAGCACCTACACGACCAGGAGCGCAACCGTGTTGCTACTGGACATGAGCTGGTCGATGAGCTGGGAGGGCCGATTCGCGGCGGCCAAAAAGGTCGCACTGGCGATGGAAACGCTCATGCGAACGCGGCATCCGCGCGACTACTTCGGCGTCGTCGGTTTCTACACCCGCGCGGTCGAACTCAAACTGACCGATTTGCCGGAAGTGACGTGGAACATGGGGGATCCGTTCACGAACCTACAAGACGGACTGCGAATGGCGGGAAACATGCTCGCCCGCCAGCCCGGCCGCAACAAGAACATGATCGTGATCACCGACGGTCAGCCGACCGCGTATTTCTCAGGCGGTAAGCTCTACTGCGAGTGGCCGATGAGCATGGGCGGACTCTCGAGCCGCGCAACCGTAGAGACGCTGGCGGAGGTCGAGCGAGTTACCCGACAGGGGGTGAAGATCAATACTTTCATGCTCGATGACAGTCCTGCTCTGCGGTCATTCGTAGAAAAAATGACCGATATCAACAAAGGTCGTGCCTTCTACACGACGCCGAATCAGCTCGGGAAATTCCTGATGGTCGACTACATCGGGCGGCGCCGAAAAATAGTAGGAAGCTAGCGGCCAGCGGGCTGGCGGCAGCTTGGTCGCCGGCGTGGTGGCCGGATTGGTAGCAGAATAAATGGCCGGAAGAATGACCCCAGTGATGCAGCAGTATCTCGAGATCAAGAGCGATCACGAAGATGCGTTGCTGTTCTTTCGCATGGGCGATTTCTACGAGATGTTTTTCGACGACGCCGAGCGTGCCGCGTCGATTCTAGACATCACGCTGACCTCGCGTAACCGCAACGACCCCAATCCGATCCCGATGTGCGGGATACCCTATCACTCGGTGAAACCTTACGTCGCTCGGCTTCTCGAGGCGGGGGTGAAGGTCGCGATCTGCGAACAGATCGAGTTACCAAGCAAAGGGATCGCACGCCGCGAAGTCACGCGCGTGGTGACGCCGGGGACGTCGCTCGACGAAGAGACACTGGCACCCGAGTCGGCCAACTACATTGCCGCCGTCGTCGGGCAGGGCGAAGAATGGGGCTTGGCATGGGCGGAGTTTTCGACCGGCGAGGTCCGCGTGACGGCGTTGCCGTCTGAGACGGCCATTGAAGACGAGCTGTCGAGTATCGCGCCGAGCGAGATCGTCGCGGCGGCAGCGATCGCCGAATCGATGCAAGAGCGGCTCGGGCAGTTGCTGCCGGGCTGCATGTTGACGTCGGCGGCAGCAAAGCTCGGCGCGGCGGAAAGCGGCGACGTGCTCGACCACGGTGCACTGCAAGACGCACCGCCGGTAGCCGCGACAGCGCTCGCGCTCCTGCACGGGTACCTCGACAGAACGCAGGGCGGCCGTACCGAGCACCTACGGCCTGCCGAGTACTACGAGACCGGTTCCTTCGTGCAGCTCGATCATTCGACGATCCGCAATCTCGAGATCGTAGAATCGACCGACGGAAAACGCGCCGGCTCGTTGCTGGCGGCTGTGGATCGATCGGCGACCGCGATGGGCAAGCGTCTGTTGCGCAGTTGGCTCTTGAGGCCGCTAGCAGATGCCTCGGCGATCGGTGCCCGACTCGATGCCGTCGAGTGTTTGCACGACGATTTTTCGTTGCGCCAGGATCTGCGTGAACTGCTGCGAGCGGTCGGCGATCTGGAACGATTGGGTGGACGTCTGGGCTCTCGCGTCGCCGGCCCACGCGAACTGGTCCGACTGGCCGATTCTCTCGATCGTACGCAAGAGATTGCCGAGCGGATGAACGATGCGACGTTACCGCCGTTTCTCGATGCCATCGCGCAGGGCCTTGCGGCTCTGCCTGCGCTGCGCACGCGGCTGCGTGAGTCGCTCGTCGACGAGCCGCCGATCGCGGTCGGTAAGGGGGCGGTCATACGTGAAGGGTTCCACGAGGAAGTGGACCGTCTACGCGGTGTCGCAAAAGACGGCAAAGGATGGATGGCGGCGTTCGCTGAACGCGAACGCGAGCGCACCGGCATCAGCAGGCTGAAGATCGGCTACAACAAGGTCTTCGGCTACTACATCGAAGTCTCGCGCAACTCCCAGGACAGCGTTCCCGAGAGCTACGAACGCAAGCAGACACTGGCGAACGCCGAGCGCTACATCACGGAGGATCTGAAGGCGCGCGAGGCAGAAGTTCTCGGTGCCGAGGAGCGTCTTCTTTCGCTCGAGACGCATCTACTCGGCGAGTGTCTCGGCGAGGTCGTCGAGCAATTGTCCGACATCGCGCGAACCGCCATCGCGCTTGCGAGGCTCGACGTCGTACTGGGCCTTGCCGAAACCGCACACGTGAGCGGTCACGTGCGGCCCAAGCTCTCGCATGACGGTTGCCTCGAAATTCTTGAAGGTCGCCACCCGGTCGTGGAAGCCGCGCTCGGCTCCGCATTCATTCCGAACGACACCGTGCTCGCAGCCGATGCGACGCGCGTGATGGTCATCACCGGTCCCAACATGGCCGGCAAGTCTACGTATCTTCGCCAGACGGCGTTAATTTGCCTGTTAGCGCACTGCGGAGCGTTCGTGCCCGCAGCCGAGGCCGTCGTGCCGCTGCTCGATCGGATCTTCACGCGCATCGGCGCGAGCGACAATCTGGCGCGTGGGCAGTCTACGTTCATGGTCGAGATGACCGAGACAGCCAACATCCTGGCGAACATGACCGAGAACAGCCTGGTGGTGCTCGACGAGATCGGTCGCGGAACATCCACGTTCGACGGGATCTCGATCGCCTGGGCCGTCGCCGAAGCGATGGTCGCGGCCGGCGCCAAGACGCTGTTCGCCACGCACTACCACGAACTGGCCGGGTTGGCCGCCGAGCACGACGCCGTTGCGAACCACAGCGTGGCCGTGCGCCGCTACAAAGGCGATATCGTGTTCTTGTATCGGGTGGTGGAGGGGGCAACGAGCGGTAGCTACGGAATTGAGGTCGCCAAACTGGCCGGACTGCCGGCCGAGGTGATCGAGAGCGCCAGGGCCATGCTCGCGAAGTTCGAGACCGATGGGGGTGCCTCGGCCATCAGCCACGGCGGCGGGGGGCAGCCCGGCCTGTTCGATCCGCGGGCGCAGCCCTGGCAGGCGGAGCTCGCCAAGAGGCTGGCTGAGGTCAACGTCGAGGTACTTACGCCGGTGGATGCGTTAACTCTCCTCGATCGGCTTGTCCAAGAGGCCCGCAAAGGACAATAATGTTCTGCTCTACTCGGTAGAGGAGAGGGGGGTGGTTTGTGTCCGATTACCGGCCTTGCGGTCGAGGCACGGGACATGGGCTCCTCGAGGTGTGTTGGCTGGTGCGGAATAGAGCAAACAGGCTACTGACGGCGGCGCTCGGCGTCCTCGCGATCGTGCTGCCGGCCCAGCTAGCGGCTCCTAGCGCAGGACTGGCAGCAGGCACCATCCGGTCAATCCGTTCTTCGGCGGGAAGCGACTACACGCGCATCGTCATCGAGGTCGGCCAAGCTACCAAATATCGCTACGGGACGGTTCAAGGCGACGCCGCCAAGAAACTCCCGGCTCGTCTCTACGTTGATCTGGAAGGCGTGCGTGTCGGAAAGTCGAAGGCCCACGATCTGTGGGTTGGCGACGCGCGCGTGAAGCAGGTTCGTACCGGGCAGTACACCGATAAGACGACGCGCGTGGTCCTCGAACTAGAAGGGCCGGTTACCCCGAACGTCGTGTCACTGACCACTCCGCCCCGCATCATCATCGATCTAAAGGGCAAGGGCGTCGCCGCGGGCCAGTCGGTCGCAAAGGCTACGCCCAAACCGTCGCCGAAGCCTGCCCCGGCAGCGGCGCCGGGACCGAAGGCGCCCACCGCCGCTGGCTCAACGCCTAAGGTTGCGGTGGCAAGCATCGGCGGAACCTCGAGTCCGGAGAGTACGCGAGTCGCGCGTAGCGAGTCCGGACGCCCCAAACGGGTGGTGATCGATGCCGGCCACGGTGGCCGCGATCCGGGCGCGAAGGGTTATCAAGGACAGTACGAGAAACAGACGGTTGCCGACATTTCGAAACGATTGGCCGAGAAGCTGAAATCGCGACTCGGTGTCGACGTCGTCATGACCCGCAGCGACGATCGCTATGTTCCGCTCGGCGAACGAAAAGACATCGCGAATCGTAAAGAGGCGGACGTCTTCGTCTCGATTCACGCGAACGCAAGTGATAACAAGAAGTTACGCGGAATTGAGACGTATTACCTGAAGAACTCGAATGACCGAGCGACTCTCAGGCTCGCCAAGCTCGAAAATGGTGTCGACATGCTCATCAAGGGCAGGGATATCTCGGCCGATGCCGATCTTCCCTACATCCTTTCCGACATGGTGCAGGGCCAGAAGGAAGCCGACTCCATTTTGCTGGCCAATCACATGCAAGATGAGTTGGTCGGCTATCTGAGCCCTCGCTATCACAGCGTGCGCAGTCTGGGTGTGAAGCAGGGCCCGTTCATGGTTCTCGACGGTACGTACATGCCGGCAGTGCTGGTCGAGGTGGGCTTCATCTCGAACAGTCTCGAGGGTAGGCGCTTGGCGGTAACATCCTATAGGGATGCGGTGGCGGAGGGGCTGTATCGCGGAGTCAAGCGTTATCTGACCGACACGCGCGTCGCCCAACTCCGCTAGGATCGAAACGCGTGCCCGAAATCATCAATCCTGCCGTCGCCGCCACTCGCGATGTGCCGCAGCTCGCATTGCCCGAGCTGCCTATCGGTGAATCCTTTCGCGGCGATCTCGCTGAAGTGTCGCGCGACTACATCACGCAGAGTCGAGCCTTACTCGAAACCGCCCATCTCGCAGGCGCACCTGGCCTCGCAGTTGCCGAGCGCTTTTCGGACAGCGTAGACGAGCTGATCCGATTCATCGTCGAGGTGACTTCGGTGCGTTTCCGACAACGCTACGCGCGTGGTGCGCTGCAGGTGTGCGCCGTGATCGCTCAAGGCGGGTACGGCCGCAGAGAGATGAATCCCTGGTCGGACGTAGACATTCTCGTCGTGTATCCGGGCCGTCTCAGTCCGTACGTCGAGACCGTAAACGAGCGACTCATGCAGACTCTGTTCGATGCGGGCCTCCAGGTCGGCTGGGCCGTGCGCACGTTCCGTGAATGCCTGGACCAAGCAGACGGTGATCTCACGATCAAGACGAGCTTGCTCGATGGACGCTTCGTCGCCGGCAGTCAGGATCTCGGCGCTGAGTTCACCGAAGGTGTTCAGGACACGCTTGCGTCGCGAGACGTAGACGGATTCGTGCGCATGAGGACGACGGAGGCCACCCAGCGACACGTGGCTCAAGGTTCCTCTGTGTTCGTGCTCGAGCCGAACGTCAAAGAGGGGCAGGGCGGTTTGCGCGACCTGCACAACGTCGTGTGGGTCGGCCGTGTTCTAAAAGGTATTCTCTCGGTCGACGAACTGGCATCGACTGGCCTTGCGTCCGAAGAAGAGCAGCGCGAGCTGCTGGCGGCACAGGAGTTCCTGTTGCGCGTTCGCAACGCGTTGCACTTCATCGCGCGTTTCAAGCAGGACAAGCTTTCGTTCGAAGCGCAGGAAGTGATTGCCGTGCAGTTCGACTACGAGGCGAACGATACACATTCGGCCGTCGATCGCTTCATGCGCGACTATTACTCGCACGCCGCGATCATCGCACGCAGTACCGCCGATATTCTCGAGCGTATGACGGCACCGCCGGAGCCCTCCGGGATTATCAATCGGCTGAGCCGTCGTTCGCTTCGCGAGGGCGTGGATATCGTTGCGGGCCAATTGGTTGCGGACGAGGCGATCTTCGCGCGCGATCCCCTGAATATCCTGACGGTCTTTTGCGATGCGCAGTTGATGGACGTGTCGCTGTCGTCGGCGACGCGCGAGAGCGTGCGGCGAAACGCAGAACTTTTCACGGCTGAACACGCCGGTAGCGAAGAAGGCATCGAAGCGTTCATGTCGATCCTGCGCGCGAGTGAAGGTGTTTATCGTACGCTCAGCGAGATGAACCGTCTCGGTGTACTCGGACGTATGATCCCCGAGTTCGGACGACTGTTCTGCATGGTGCAGCACGACTTCTACCACGTCTATACGGTGGACGAGCACTCACTGATCGGCATCCGTGAACTCGAACGCGTTCGCGCGGGCGATTTCGCGAAAGACAGCCCGTTGTTGACGCAGGTCATGCGCGAGTGCGATCAGCCGGAGATTCTCTTCCTCGGCATGATGTTCCACGACCTAGGCAAAGGGTATGGGGGCGATCACGACGAGAAGGGCGCAATCATGGTGGTCGATATCGGCAAGCGGCTGCGCCTGCACGTCGATGACCGCCGCGCGTTGGAGTTCCTCGTTCGCTACCACTTGCTCATGTCTACGAACGCGCAGACCCGCGACATCGACGATGATGAATTGGTCTCCGGCTTCGTAAAGGAAGTCGGGACCTTTCAGAACCTGCGCAATCTCTATTTGCTGACCTTTGCCGACATGAAGGCCGTTGGACCGACGATCTGGAACAGTTGGCGCGATCACCTTCTCGGTGAACTCTACCTGCGATCGGTAGAGGCGTTGGAGACCGGAAGCGTCAGCGAGCAGAATCGTCAATCGCGTCTCAAGCGCGTTCGCTCGCGCGTCATCTCACGTGCGGCAGGTGAGGCGGAGCGCGCGCGGCTAACGACGTTCGTCTCGGCAATGCCGCGCGACTACCTGCTCGCCAATACCGAAGACAAGATCATCGAGCAGTGGCGGTTGTACGAATCGCTCGGCGCCGGCCTGTTCCGAAGCGGTATCGCGCACTTTCCGAAACGAGGGTTCACGGAGCTGACGATCTGCACTCCTGATCAGCCGGGCCTGTTCGTGCGACTGACGGGCGTACTATCGGTGCGTGGATTGAGCATCAGCGGCGCGAAGATCGCGACGTCTAGCGAGGATGTCTGCATCGACACCTTTCGTATCGACCACGCGCGCTCCGATATCGACCCGCTCGATCCTGAGGTGTGGGCGGCGGTGCGTGCCGACATCGAGCATGTGCTGGCCGATGAGGTTGACGTCAAGGAACTGGTGGATGCGGCCGCACGTGCGAAGCCGCTTGCCAAATCCGTGCGCAAGGCGCGACGTCGCGCCATGACCGAGGTTCGTATCGACAACGA
Source organism: Deltaproteobacteria bacterium (assembly GCA_029262375.1). Taxonomy (GTDB): domain Bacteria; phylum Desulfobacterota; class Binatia; order UBA1149; family SPBQ01; genus JAJCZM01. The sequence continues at coordinate 140,649 of JAJCZM010000043.1, read as the reverse complement.
CGTGTCGCGCAAACACACCGTGGTCGAGGTGTATGCCGCGGATCGGCCGGGGCTGTTGTTTTCGGTTGCCGACTGTCTTCATCGCCTCGGTATTGAGATTCAGCTCGCGAAGATCAATACGCACGTCAATCAAGTGCTGGACGTCTTCTACGTGCATGGACCCGATGGCCAGAAGATCACTTCGGAAGAATTGCAGGATGCACTAAGGGCGGGAATTCTCGCTGAAGTGCTCGAGCCGGAAGATGCGGCGGCCTCTAGCGAGGAGCCGCAACCGAGCGCCGAGTAACCTATGCCGTCTCTGGATACCGCTGTAGATCTCTACATGAGTCACGTGGCGGCTGAGCGCGGGCTGGCGCGCAATACCGTCGATGCCTATGGGCGCGACATGCGGCGATTCAACGAAGAGATGAGCCGGCGTGGGCGCCAGGCCCCCGAAGACATCGGCCGTGACGATATCGTCGCGTTCCTCGATTCGCTCGATCGTCGCGAACTCGCCGCCAGCTCGAAGGCGCGAGCTACCTCAGCAGTGCGCGGCTTCTTCAAATTCGCGCTTCGTGAACGCATGATCGAAACCAATCCGATGCGTGAGCTGCGCTCGAGTAAGCAGCGCCGAAAGATTCCGCGGCAGCTCTCAGGGCAAGACATCCAGCACCTGCTCGACCAGACCAAGGGCAGCGATCCTATACGGCTGCGCGATCGGGCGATGCTCGAGGTGATCTACGGCTGCGGATTGCGCGTGTCGGAAGCCGTGACGCTCGAAATGGCTCGCGTGAACGTCCGTGAGGGCTATCTGACGGTGGTTGGCAAGGGCAGTAAGGAGCGAGCCATCCCAGTCGGCCGCAAGGCCCTGTCGGCGTTGCGACGCTATCTTTCCGATGGCCGGCCGGTGCTCGACCCGACGGCGAGTTCCCCATCGATGTTCGTGGGCCGACGCGGCAAGGGCATCACGCGTCAGGGATTCTGGAAGCGGCTGCGTGGCTACGCGCTCGAAGCAGGACTGGTCGATGTCACGCCCCACGTATTGCGCCACTCGTTCGCGACGCACCTGCTCGAGGGCGGCGCCGATCTGCGATCGGTACAGATGATGCTCGGACACGCCGATCTCTCCACCACGCAGATCTATACGCACGTGGCGGGCAAGCACCTGCGAGACGTCCATACCCGCCACCATCCTCGCGGCCGCATGCAAGTGAAGGGCGATGACCAAGGGTGAAGACTAAGGGGGCGCAACTTTTGACCGCGAGTGATTGCCCAAGTGGTCAAAAGTAGCGCTGATTTACGCAGGCTTGCGCGCGATTGCGCAGACCGTTGGTTGCCCGCCTGTCCGGTGACTGATACGCCTTAGAAACCGGCTACTTGCGCACCAGATCCACGCGTGTAGCCCGCATCTGCACGGCATGAATTTCGATATCGCATCGGCGGCCCTTTGGGCGTTTCCTCTGTTGCTCGCAGTCGTGCTCCACGAATGGGCGCACGGCTATACGGCCTATCGTTTCGGTGATCCGACCGCCGCGTCGCTCGGACGACTGAGCCTCAACCCGATCGTCCATATCGATCCCATCGGCACCATCGCGATGCCTCTGTTTTTGTTGGTCTCCGGCGCGCCTTTCTTATTCGGCTACGCGAAGCCCGTTCCGATCGGCTGGCAGAATCTACGAAATCCTGCGCGCGACATGGTCTACGTCGCTGCCGCCGGACCCGCGATGAATCTGGTGCTGGCGGTGGTGAGCGCCATCATCTTCGGTCTTCTTGCCCGTGTGGCCTCGCCGGAGGCGTTGGCCGCGGGTGCTAATGGTGCAGGTGGTGGCTTCGCAATCGCCGGGCCGCTCGCCGCCATGGCCTGGCGTAGCGTCTTGATCAACGTCGTCCTTGCGGTGTTCAACCTGCTGCCGATTCCGCCTCTCGACGGCGGTCGCGTCGCGGTCGGTTTGCTGCCGCACAACCTGGCCGAGCCGCTCGCTAGGCTCGAGCCCTTCGGCTTCGTCATTGTATTCGGCCTTTTGATGACCGGCGTACTCGGGACGGTGATGGGCCCTGTCATCCACCTCGTTCTCGGCGTGCTCGGGATCCTCATGTAACGGAATCGCAATGGCCGCCAAGAACAAGACCAACACCAAGAGCAAGACCAAGAAGGGCAAACCGGATCCCGTCGTCGTCTCCGGCATGCGTCCGACCGGCGCGTTGCATCTGGGCCATCTCAACGGTGCCCTAAAAAGCTGGCAGCGCATGCAAGACGAGTCCGCCTGCTACTTCTTCGTGGCCGACTGGCATGCACTGACCACGGAATACGCTGCCACCGACGCCATCGCGACGAACGTCGACGCCATGATCCTCGATTGGCTGGCTGTTGGAATGGATCCCGAACGCAGTGTTTTGTTCTTGCAGTCGGAAGTACCGGCCCACGCCGAGCTGTTCTTGATGTACTCGATGATCATTCCGGTGCCGTGGCTCGAGCGTGTGCCGACCTACAAGGAACAGCAGGAGCAGCTCGAAGGTCGCGATTTGTCGACCCTCGGCTTCCTCGGCTACCCGTTGCTCCAGGCCGCCGACATCACTGCCTACAAGGCGACGCAGGTGCCGGTAGGCGAAGACCAGCTTCCACACGTCGAACTCACCCGTGAGGTCGCACGGCGTTTCAATCGCCTCTACGACGAGATCTTCCCCGAGCCGAAGGGAGTGATCGTTCCCGCCGCTCGTGTGCCCGGCACCGATGGGCGCAAGATGAGTAAGAGCTACGGCAATTCCGTCGACCTGACCGACGATCCCGAGCAGATCGAGAAGAAGCTTTCGCGCATGGTCACCGACACGCGTCGTCAGCGGCGCACCGACCCTGGCGATCCGAAAGACTGTCCCGCGTTTCAGCTGCACGAGATCTATTGCACGCCGGAGGAACGCGCTGAGCTGACCGAAGGTTGTAAGACCGCAAGCATCGGCTGTCTCGACTGCAAAAAGGTCATGATCAAGCACGTTGTCGCAGAGGTCGAGCCGATGCGGCAACGGCGCCAAGAGTTCGAGAAACGACCGGGTGTCGTCACCGAAATATTGGAAGACGGAGGTCGGCGCGCGCGCGAAGTCGCCAATGCGACGCTGGCCGAGGCCAAAGAGGCGATGGGGCTGTAGATGGACGCAGTCAATTACACCGTTCGATTGGAGAGCTTCGAAGGTCCGCTCGATCTCCTGCTGCACCTGGTGAAGACCAACGAGGTCGACATCTACCACCTGCCGATTGCGAAGGTCACGGATCAATACCTCGAGTACATGGGACTGTTCGAGGAACTCGACCTCGATGTCGCCGGCGAGTATCTCGTGATGGCGGCAACGCTGATGTACCTCAAGTCGAAGCTCCTTCTTCCTGTGGATGAAGACGAAGACGAAGAGCCGATTGATGAGATCGAGGCCGATCTCGTGCGGCAGTTGGCCGAGTATCAGCGCTACCGCGAGGCGTCCGAGGAATTGCGTGATCGTATGGTGCTCGGTCGCGACGTGTTCAAGCGACAACCGTCGCCACCCGAGCGCGGCGAGCAAGACGATCCGGGCATGAAGTCGGTCGATCTAGCGAGTCTGTTCGAAGCGCTACGCAAAGTGCTCGCGACAGCCGCAGCAAGAAGGCCGCATACACTTACAGGCGAAGAAGTCAGCGTCTCTGATGCCGTGACGGCAATGGTGGACCGATTGCGCGGCGCCGAGGGGCTTCGTTTCGATCTGCTGTTCGGCGAGCGCCCTTCGAGACCCTACATTATTGCCACGTTCATCGGGCTGCTCGAGTTGATCAAGCTGCGCATTGTCTCCTTCGAGCAAGAAGGGGCTACCGCTCCGATCTTCTTGAAACTCGAGCGAGACGATCTCGACGAAGCGATGGTTCGATTGGCCGAGACCTACGGCGGCGGCGCGATACCCGCGCTCGAAGCACAAGCCGCCGAGGCGGCGGCAGAGGCGCAAGCGAAGGCGCAGGCCGCGGCTGCGCACGTGTCTGCAAATGACGGCGACGACGCAACGGATGATGAGGAGGCGGGGCGCCCATCCTGAGGGCGGCGCGGGGAACGGCCATGGCCAAGAAGAAAGACAAGACCGTACAAGCGCAGAAGGCGGCCGATGCATCTGCGCCCGACGAAGCCGAACTCGAAGAGCTGCTCGAAGATGCGGTCGATGGCGGCTCGTGGCCGGTAGATAAGCTCAAGCCGGTTCTCGAGGCGGTACTGTTCGCCGCAGGCGATCCACTGCCGGTCAAGCGTCTTACGGATCTCATTGCCGGCGCGTCGCGACTCGAGGTCGGTGCGGCGCTGACGGACCTACAAGGCGACTACGAGGGACGCGGGGTCGGCCTGCTTCAGGTTGCCGGTGGATGGCAGATGCGTACCGCCCCCGAGCATCAGTCCGTCATCAAGAAGTTGTTCAAAGAGCGTCCGTTCCGCCTTACGCGCGCGGCGATGGAGACGCTCGCCATCGTGGCGTACCGTCAGCCGGTCACACGCGCCGAAGTCGAGTCGGTTCGCGGTGTCGATTGCTCCGGCGTGCTCGAGAGTTTGGTCGAGCGCAAAGTCATGAAGATCGCCGGGCGCCGCGACGTGCCCGGGCGGCCGCTGGTGTACGCGACCACGCCGTTGTTTCTCGAAATGTTCAGTTTGAAAGATTTGAAAGCTCTGCCGACGTTGGCCGAACTCGGCGACGAGTTCACCAACCTGGCCGAGCACACCGGCTTCAGCGAAAGCGAAGAGCGCGAGGCTGCGGTATTGCCCTTTGAAGGAGAAGACGGTGAAGGGGAAGAGCAGACCACCAACGCGCAGGACTACGACGAAGTCGGCGGGGCAAAGGCAGACGAAGTCGGCGGGGCAGAAGCGCACGACGTCGGGGCCTCGCAAGACAGCAAAGAGCGCAACGGGCAAGCCGGTGAGCAAACGCTCGACGGCAAAGTCGGCCGGTCCAAGGACGGCAAAGTCGTCCGATCGAAGGACGAGCAAGTCGGCGGGTCCAAGGACGACAAAGTCGGCCGGGCCGAGGACGACAAAGTCGGCCGATCGAAGGACGACAAAGTCGGCGGGGCCAAGGACGACAAAGTCGGCCGATCAAAGGACGACGACGTCCCGAAAATCCGCTTCGGCAGCGCCCACACGCGCAAAAGCGACTACATCGACCAAGACCACGAGGACGACCAAGACGACGACGACGAAGAGCCGCCCGTCAGCATCAACTAGGCGGAAGGCGGCGTACCCGCGCGCCGCGCGCAAAACGATCCGTGCGCGGACGACGAAGACGCCGGCACCGCGCACCACGCCGTCTGAAGCGGGCGTTCGCCTCCAGGTGCTCATCGCACGGGCCGGGATCGCATCGAGGCGAGGTGCCGAAGAGCTCATTCGCAACGGCGAAGTCATGCTCAACGGCAAAGTCGTCACCGAACTCGGCACGCGAGCCGATCTCTCGCGCGATCATGTAAAGGTCGATGGCCAGCGCCTCTCGCTGCCTACGCGCTTCGAGTATTGGCTCCTCAATAAGCCTGGAAACATGGTCACGACGATGCGCGATCCCGAGAATCGCCCCTGTGTCGGTGAGATCGTGGCGGGAATGGGCCGCAAGATCGTGCCCGCCGGCCGGCTGGACTTTCACACGACCGGTGCGCTGCTGCTGACCAACGACGGTGAGTTGGCCGCGCGTCTCACGCACCCGCGATGGGAGGTCGAGAAGATCTACCAGGCGAAAGTGAACCCCGAACCCGGCGAGCGTCAGATCGAACGGCTCCGAAAGGGCGTACGCTTGGACGATGGAGTGACGGGTCCTGCTTACATACGCGTCGTGCGTGCGCATGATGGCAAAGCATGGGTCGAGGTGCGCATCACCGAGGGACGCAACCGGCAGGTGCGACGCATGATGGAAGCGGTCGGTCTCACGGTCGAGAAACTGCGCCGCACAGCGATCGGTCCGATCAAACTCGGGCGTCTCGTAACCGGCACCGCACGACATCTTACGCGCGAAGAAGAAGCCGAACTGCGCCAAGCACTCGGATTGTGACGCAACGAGCGCTCATTTATCTCGCTCGTTCGCAGCGTTCCCCCTCAGTTGGTTTGACAGCCCCGCCAGCCGCTCCTATAAGGCTCGCGCGGGGTGGAGCAGTCTGGTAGCTCGGCGGGCTCATAACCCGCAGGTCGCAGGTTCAAATCCTGCCCCCGCACCCATTTAAAACTTGATGTTTCGTGAACGGCGCTTCGGCGCCGTTTTCGTTGGTTGGGGATTGGTGCGAGAGGCGGCGTCGGGGTGCTGCCGGTTGCGATGATGCCGGCCGAGCGGGCTGCAACCGCGCATAAAAACCGACCGCTATTGAATGAGCGTCAGCCCGCCCTGGTATAGCCACGAGAGTGCCTGGCCCGCCGCTTGGAATAGAGCTTTTGCAGTCTGGGATTCGAGGCCCGCCTGGACGGCCGTACTCGTTAGTGTTCCTAGCACCAGGTTCATCCACTCCTTTCGGCCGTAACGACCCGAAGCTTCGTCGATCTCGTTGAGCTTCCGCGTGATGTAGTCTAGCTGCTCACTCGCGAGATCCGTCCGTTGCGCCATCGCGAGCCGGATCGTTTTCACGCTGCGCGTGATCTGGACGCGTTCGTCAGAAGTGAAGCGCGAGTTTTCCACATCCTGCTCGACGAACCCGGCAGCTAGGCCTGGTTTAGGGGTGATTTGAGTGATCAGAAAGTTTGCTCTCGTTGGACTGGCGCTCATAAGCCTGACCTCATACAGCCCTTCGGGCGTCTCAAAGAGGACGGCCGACCCAAGGGTGAAAGACGCGTCGAGATTTGGCATGCCCGGGCGACCGACGACGGCCTCCGCTGCTCCGATCATGCTGCCTTTTACGCTGAGAATGATGCCGTTCTCTGGTGCTATCTCGCTCTCGCCAACGCCCACGATGACTGTGATTTGCTCCATGCCACTCTGGCTACGCGGTAACGCAGGTCGAAACAATGCAGTGTGGCTGGTGGGCGCATAGTGGAATCGCGTACCGGGATGTCCAGGCGTCGTTGGGCTGGTCGACGAGTGCCGCCTCCAGTTTCTCCACAGCCGCGCGATTGCTACCCGGGATCACGTGGCCGCAAGTATCAACGGCTATCCTGATTGAGCTATGGTCGAGTTGGTCGCGTACGTATGGCAGGCTCTCGCTCTGGGCATCATGCTTGCGTATGTATGGCGCAGATCGTGGAACCGGATGCGCCGTGGTTCCGTCTTGTCCAGAGTTCTGTTGAACGCGCGGTGGCGGAGGTTGGCCCCGTCTGCGGGCGTTACTTCTCCCGAGCAGAAGACCCACAATGGCACGCTACCCTAGCCACGCTGTAGCAGGCGAAGCACCGTGACTCGTGGAAGCCAGCACGACGTGTGACGAACGTCACGATGGGGAAGTTGGGCATGCTCCATGGGATGCCGCGATCTCGATTGGATGTCGGTAGCTGGGGGCGACCGTAGAGATGTGCAGTTCTTCGCACTGCTCGATGTGGTCTGCGTAGCGTTTGGGCGAGCGGTGTTGCAACGCGTTCAACGATTACATGCTGCACTGATCCTAGCACGGTGCCGCAGGGTTCACTTCTCGGTCGGTGATCCCGTTCCTAGCGCTCCTTTCGTATCGAATGCAGTGATTAGGATGCAAGGCGACACTTTTCCCACGGTCAACTGAGCGATCACTCTCGCGCCTACAGGAATCAAAGCCGGCACGCCTGGCTCGCCGACGTCAACCGAGACATGCGTTGTGTACTTCTCAGCGCCAATTTCGTGGATGGGGACTTCCAGGACAGCATCGAACTCTGACGCGACACAGGTCTGCCGATAGAGACGCCCAATCTCGCTGGCTGCAAGTGGCCTCGTCACGACATTAACGCTGCCGCGTAGGTTCTGGTCCGGCTTCGGTCGATCCCGAGCCAGCTCGATGAATCCGTGGCCCTTGAAATGGTGCCGGCCCGAGGCGTGAAGGCTCGCGTGAGAGTTCGATTCGTGGTGATTGGCGAGTGAGTCGATGGCGTAGACGTCTCCGCTGGGTGCACGGCGCACCCGCAGGAACAATATTAGCGTTTGGTCGCGCACCGCTACTGCGTACATAGTCATCGAGGAAGGCTTTGGCTCAGGCCACGATCGTAACGTGAGGGGCACTTGCTGGTCCGCGGCAGTGGGCCAGCGTCGGATATCGAATAAATCGCCGTCGGGTTACCACCGATGCTCCTTCCAAATGTCTGCGACTTTCTCAAGTACTTCACCCGCGTAGTCTGGATCCTGCCTAAACATACCGGCTGCGACAGGCGCCCATTCTCCACCGGTTCGTGAGAGTTCGTTGCGGAAGATTTGAAAAGTATCTCGCTCGCTCCTCCTATCGTTCCAGGTAAATCGTCCAGCCGGTGTCCAACCAGGATTGTCGATCATGTTACGGTCAACCAGTTCCGTATACGCCATCGAGAGAAGCAGCTCGAGCCGATTGAACAGTGCTTCATAGCGGCGTGTTCCCCCTACGAACGATGCTAGCCGTTCTTGCAAGTGATCGTGGATCCAGTCGCTCCCTGGTGTTTTGCGCTGGCTGCCGAATAGCGCGTTGCTCGCCGTAGGGTGCACGGACCCGAACCCGTAAGTGTGTTCGATCAGCGGTCCATTGTCGGGCGGATCCTGGCTGAAAGTGTCAAGAAGGAGCGCTTTGATCGTGCCATAGCGCCCGGCTGCGAGAGCACCCATGCCCACGCTGTAGAGTGCGAGCGACGCGGGAAGGGTCCGTAGGCTGGTCCACGCTGGATAGGATACGCCGCTGGCGCCACGATTGACTGAGCTCGCGCGCCGGAGCGCTTCCTGCCAAATGGGGATATGTTCTCCGTGGCCGAAGTAGCCGCCGACGAGCAAGACGGCACACAACCTCGTGGTGACGGCATAGGCGTGCTCGTGTCGAACAGGTAGGTTCGACTCGTCGGGGGGCGGCGAGCTGACGTCAAAGCTCGGGCCGGCTAGCGCAACGCGGATCGCGTCGGCTTCTTGCATCACTAGGTCGTGGAGGCGAATCGAATATTCGGTGCTTGCTAGGTAACGCTTCGCCGTCGCCATCGCGATCTCGGATGATACCGGTGGTTCCGTCTGAAGGTCGCGAAGCGACCGGAGCGATGATTCCAGCGTAGCGAATGCTTCGTCGGCGGATTCGATTGGTACGACGGTCGCTTGCCGAAAGTCGATGATGCTCTGCGCTGGTGTGCTAGCTCCAGATCTCGTAAGCCAATAGGTCGCGAATCGATGACGCGTAGAACGAAGGATCGCATTCGCGAGTGCCTTGTCCCATTCGCCTGACCAGCCGCAGATGACCAGACCGTACTCCGTGAAAATGCGGTCGAGCAGCCGGTTCATGTCGGGCGAGTACTCCGTCAGCTCGCCCAGTGTATTTTTCGTTGCTAGATCGACGTAGTCGCCGTGCACTTTGATGATTGTGCAGTCCGAATGCTGGGGTGGTGCCATCCCCTGGACTGTTGCATCGTTACTCACGATCTGAGGCGAAAGGCCTTCGTTGGCGAGTGCGTGCTCGAGTAAGCGGTCAAAGTTCGTGGTGATGACGACTTTGAAGTATCGTTCCCGAATTGTCCGAGCGATGGCGCGGTGCGCATCGGTCGGTGTTTTGCTGCCTTCCTCACGATCTCTCTCGGTTGGCTCGAAATACGGCCTAAGGACGTGAGATCGGTCACCCGGAGTCGGCGCGAGTTCTTCTAGGAGCTCCGAATAGGATGGCTCTTTGCCGAAGCGGTTTCGGTACCAGTCCACCGGGTCGGCTGCGGTGTCCTCGCCTGATGAGGCCGCTACCTGCCGGATCAGGTCGCGTACCATTTCCCAAGCAGTGGGGATACCCGCTGGCCTCGAAATTCCAGAACCGAGGAGCAGGGCGTATACGCCCTGCCTGGCTTCAATCGACACGGCCATGGTCGTAGCTGGATTTATCATTGTGTGAAATCGACTACTCCACTCTGAGACCGACGGCAACGTTTTCGGTGTCAGGAGGGAACGTGCGAGATGGCCACAACCGGCTGAGTCGTCGATGCTGACTGAGCACTAACGTCGTGCAAGTCTGCTGTCTTCTTCTCGCGCGCCGTGTTGCCGCTGGTGAACCCTGATACGTCATAGAAGGGGCTCCAACTCCTCTATCGTTAGCAGGCGACCGCCTCGATGAACCTTTCCGCGACAAGACTATCCTGAAATCGCGCCCTGGACTCGATGCCGCCGGAACTACTCGAATTCACGGCTGCGCAGATTCAGTTCGATGCGGGGCCGGGGGCGGTGACTGTAGACCTTTGCGCGACAGCCTCAGATCATCTTTCTGCGCTTGCTCATATGTCAATCAATGTTCGTGTCATTTTGTCGGACGTTGGGCCGATACTCCGGGCGGGTTCTTCTGACTCTGCCGGAACTGGGCCGTCTCTTATCTGTGCACAGCCAATCGCACCCCAGCTCGTTCGCTGTGTCTTCTATGGTTTCCAGGTCTTTTTGACCGACGCGGTCGGGAATCAGAGCGAGTTCAGGAACTCCGTCATGGTCTTCGCTGTACGGGACCGACCTACGATCAGGGACTGTGAAGGCACGGGTGCCACTGGTGACAGCGTAGCCTGATCGACAGAATTGTCGGGTTAGCAGAGCTAAGCACATGACTAGTTCATTTCGGCCATACGATACCTACACTCCGATTGAACCGAGCGACCTTGTCTCATTGCGTTCGGTCCGCGAGGGCTGGTACGTCGAGTACAAGAGTGAGGCGGTGAAGGAGAAGCCGCTCGCGAAAAGCCTTTCTGCCTTCGCGAATCAGCATGGCGGCTGGCTCTTTATCGGTGTTGGCGAGAAGGACATGGTCGCCGATACCTTCCCCGGCATATCGAAGACGGACGTGGAGTCTTCTCTGGAACGGCTTCGAAACGCGTCAAAAGACGTTCTCTGGCCACCGGTTTTCTACGAAACACAGGTGATTGAGGGCCCGCTGCCCGATGTTGGCCTACCGGAAAACAGAGTCGTGCTGGCGGTACGCATACCCGAGAGTCGGGACGTCCCTCACTTACATGGTGACGGCTGCGTGTACGTTCGGGTAGCGGACGCCTCCGGTCCCATACGCGAGACCGACAGATACACACTCAGTCGCCTGTGGGAGCGTGGTCGCGATGCACAGGCGAAGCTTGGTGAGCAGGTAGTGCCAACGAGCGAGGACTTCGGCACTCCCGAAGTACATTTGATGCTAACCTCTGATCCCTTCGAGATCCAGGGGCATTGGTTCGGCGGCAGATTCGACGAGTTTCGCGAAATCATGAACTCGGGCAGTATCCCGTTTGATACATGCTTCACGTCGAGCGCCGGCTTCGTCGGTAGACAGGCCAAGAACAATGATGCTGCACATAGGGTATTGACGTGGCAATTCTCTCGCACCTGCAGGTCGAATATCACAATTCCGCTCGCGACGTCTGGGAACGAGCAGTTGCGGATCTGGCTTCAGTCCTATGAGAACGCAAACGAGTTCCACGCTGCCGTTGTTGGGGCGTTCACGAGTTCCCCGTGCGTGGTCGATCTCAATATCCTGTTCGGCATGCTTGGTCCGCTTGTCGGCCTTCATCGCGCGCTGCTCGCCAAGGCAGGGGTTACGACCGTACCGATACTCGCAAAGGTATATCTCCGCGGCGTTCGCGACGTCGTACCACACCTGGATTTGAAGTCGTACGTCTCGCATATCCAGAACAACGGGGTGCCGATCGTTCAAGAAGAACGAGTTCACGCGCCTTACGGCACGACGGTCAGTTCATTCACGCGGTTACTCGAGAACGACGCGGTCTACGATGACCAGGCTGTCCAGGAAACAAGAGACGGCGTAGAGATCTTCAAGGAAATTGTTCTGGCCTTCGGCTTGCCCTTGGAGCTTATGGTTAAGCGGGATGATGCTGCTGAGCTAATGCAGCTCTTGGGTCGCGGGATGGCAGTCCAGAGCGAACGCGGCAGTTGACGGAGCAGGGGCCTTCTCCTGCTACGCTAGCGCCCGCTTAAGCTGGTGCCGGCGCCGCAAGCGACCGCGAGGCACGCGAGCGCGTGCGAGGAAGGACTAATGCATCGTCGGATTCACTGTATCGCTTGGACCGCATGCTTGCTCACGATGTTGCTGAGCGGTTGTGCGACGACGTATAAGTATGAGAACCACGAGTACACGAGCGCCGAAGCAGCGCTCAGTGCAGTACGCCGAGACATGCAATCGCAGTTGGCGTCGATTCAGCCTGGCGTGCCGCTGGCGGCAAGTGCCGACATCTACATTCCGGACCGGCAGCGCATCGCGGCTCGCGGTGTGGTTACGACCGGGGCAGTGCGGCCGGGGGTTATCGAGTACGTGACTGAGGTGTTGTTCCTCGGCTTCGAGGTCGTAGCGGACTCTCTGGATCGCGCCCGGGTCTTCGAGCGACTCAATATCTCGGTGTCGAGCGACCCGGCCTATGCGGCCGGCGCATCGCAATCGGACTATGCTATCTGGCTCGATCTGCGAGACCCGAGTACAGCGCAATGGTATCTGAGCCGCCGAGGATCCGGGGCGAAGACACCAATGCCGATGGACACTGGTGTTGAGCGGTCTCGACGCGGGGCGGCTTGGACGCGTCAGGTGCGTGACGTCGCGACGATTCATGGCGCTTCCGCCGTGGCGCGGGCCGACGTATCCGCCGTGCGAAGCAGTGAGACGCCTGACTCTAGCGGCTCGGGTTTCGTCATCAATCGCGGTGGCTACATCCTGACGAATGCGCACGTGGTAGATGGCTGCACGCGGATCGTGGCAAAGCGCGACGGGAAGAGCTTCGAACTGTTGGCCATCCAAGTCGATGAGCATAACGATCTCGCCATCGTGAAGGCGCACGGCCTCTCCGCGAAACCGGGACTTCTGGCCAGTGACTCCGATGTCTCGCTTGGTAGCGAGGTCATGGCGGTCGGTTTTCCGCTTCGAGGACTTCTCGCGAATCGAGCCAGTGTGACGACCGGCGTTGTGAGCAATCTCTCTGGCATCGCTAACGACGCGCGCTATCTGCAGATCACTGCGCCCGTACAGCAGGGCAACAGTGGCGGACCGCTACTGAACAAGGCCGGTCGCGTCGTCGGCATCGTTGTCTCGAAACTCGATGCGTTGACGGTTGCCGTGGCAACCGGAGATGTTCCCCAGAACGTGAACTTCGCGGTGAAGAGTTCGATCGTTCGTACGTTCCTCGAGTCGAGTGGCGTGAGCTTCTTGCAGGAGGTCGGCGGAGCGCGGCTTTCCGGCGAGCAGATTGGCGTCGTCGGTCAGGCGATCACGGTGCCGATCGATTGCTGGCTTTGATCGGCGATTCCGTTGGAGTCGGGTTCCAACCGCGAGAGCGAGGCAGAACGGCGCTTCGGCGCCGTTTTGCGTTGGTTGCGTATAGATCGCGCCTGCGTCGCCCAACCACCCCCGCGTCGACTTTCAGCTCCAGCCATGGTCTTGTCCCCATCGAGGACGAAGAATGCCAGAGAACGGAACTTCCATCGGTGAGGAAACGCGTCTTTTCGAGATCGTCTTTCCTACCAACACGAACAACAACCACATGCTGTTCGGTGGCTATGCGTTGCAGTTGATGGATCGTTTGGCCTTCATCGTGTCGTCGCGTTACACGCGCAAAAACATGCTGACGGTTGCGACCGAGAAGGTGGAGTTCCTCAATCCCGTTGCCGAGGGCGAGCTCATCGAACTGGTCGCCAAGATCGCTCGCGTGGGCCGCACGTCGGTGACGGTCGACATCGACATGTTCTCCGAGCACCTGATGACGGGTGACCGTAAGCGCTGCACGACCGCCCAGTTCGTCATGGTGGCCGTTGGCGACGACGGTAAGCCGACCGCGGTGCCGCAGCCTTCCTGATCCAGACCGTCGCCGGTCGCGTGCCGGGCGAACCACATCAACCGCGGCGTAGCTCTTCGCGGAAATCCGGATGCGCAATGGCGATGAGCGCCTCGCGTCGTTCTTCGACCGTCATGCCGCGTAGCTCGGCGACGCCATATTCGGTGATGATCGTGTCGACCTGATGGCGCGGTGTGGTGACAGTCGTGTCGGCGGGAAATCGGCCGGCGATGCGTGAGTGCGGACCGTCCGCAGAGTCTGCAATGGCGGGTAGGCACACGAGCGAGCGGCCGTGCTCGGAGAACGATGCGCCGGCAACGAAATCTTCGTGACCGCCGATCCCTGAATACTGTTTTCCGGCCAGCATGTCGGCGGCGACTTGCCCGTACAGATCGACCGACAACGCGCCGTTGATGGAAACGAACGACCGATTGCGCGCGATGACCGTCGGAGTATTCACGGCTTCGACCGGCAGGAATCGAACTGCTTCCTGGCCGTCGAGCCACTCGTAGAGTTCGGTGGTGCCCAACGCGAAGGTCGTGATCGAGACGCCGTCGAAGATGCCTTTCCTGTTCGATACCTTTCCGGCTTGGTGAAGGCGCATGAGCCCGGTCGTGAACATCTCGGAGTGAATGCCGTAGTCGCCGCCGTCTCCGTGCGCGAGCAGGCCGACGACCGCGTCGGGGATACCGCCGATGCCCGCTTGCAGCGTCGCGCCGTCCGGCACGAAACGTCGCACGTTGGCGGCTATCGCGCGTTCGATGTCGCTGGGCTCTACGTCGGGCAACGCGAATACGTCGCGTTCGCTCTCGATGAGTACTTCGATTTCGTCTTCCGTCAGCCAGTGCGGATGTTCGGGCGGCAAGCCCAATGTGCGTGGCAGCTTGGGGTTGACCTCGGCAATGAGAATTCGATCGGGATCGCGCCCGCAGTCCTTGAGCGCGCGCACGGTGGCACCGGCGTGAAGCGAAAGGCTGTAGCGCCCATTCTCATCAGCGGGCGCGACGGTCGTTGCCATGACCCTGGGCTTCATTTGATCGGCGATCGCCGTGAAACGCCGGAAGTCGGCGGGGACGAAGTGTACGTCGTGGCCGGCGGCGGCGAGGCCGCGCTCCACCGGGCCGAAGAAACCCGAAAGCAGTCGTACGCCCGGTCGTGTGAACAGCTCGTAGAGACCGACCAACAGGGCACTGAACACGGTCAGATCTTCGAACGACTCGCGTTTGCCGAGTGCTTCGAGAAAGGCCGGCGGCTGCCCCGGCCCGAGCGGCAGGGCGAGCGTGTCTCGACTGCGGACAAGCTCGGCGGCTTCGATCGGAGTCGCTATTCGCATCGGGTCTGCGTCTTCAACCTGATCGTGTCGATCGTGTGGATCGAGTGGGGCGTGCGCATCGTGTGCAGCATGTTCATCGCGTGAATCGCGTTTCCGGTCAGGCTGACAGCCACGCTCGCGCTTCGTCGATGTCCTTGAACAGCTTTACGTTGAACCCGCGATTGCGCGTTGTGGTCTGTGCGAAGTCGAACGAGCTGTCTGTCGAAGCGACGACTGCAGCAACGCGCATGCGCCGATCGATCTGCATTTCCAGAAGACTCTCGGCGAACCGATAGTTGCCCGACACGCTGTCCACGCCGCGCACCGAACGTAGGTCGAGTAGAAGTCCGTCGCGGTTCGTTCGAGCCATCTCTTCCATGGCCGCGGTCACGAACTCCAGAGCGAGTGCGTTGGTTACGTCCGCATCGACTCGGACGGCGACGAAGGTCTCGTCGCTCTCGGTGAGTATCTCGAAATCCATGCAAGCTCCCGCTCCCCTGCCAATAGGTTGCTCCAGGCGGCAGTGCGTAGAAAGGATCGTTTGCACCGGCAATGCTCGCGAGGGGGCCTCTCTTGTATGCCAGCTGAGGCCCCTGTTCCACTTTTTGCAACGAAAGTCCCCTCCCCACGAAAGAACGGCAGGCACGTAAGTCAGGGAGGCACGCTAGTCAGTACCTGCGGTAGACGAGAAGCTGAGCCTCCTCGACGATCGCGGGCCCCAGCCGGCCGTCGGATTCTATCCGGCGGCGAACGTCGTCGCGTAGAGGCCCGTCTCTGTCGAGGACTACGGCGATATAGTCGAAGTCGCGCGCCGCGAGCAATTCATCGAACCGTTGCGGGTGGTACGCAACGAGTCGATGAAGCATGTGTGGCGTGACCAGGTACGACAGTAGTGGGTCGGCTTGTTCGACGACGATGCTGACGCGGTCATCGGGTGCGACGACAGTCGCGAGGCGCTCACTGACGGGGTAGTACTCGGCGTGCCACCTGCCGCCGCCCATCCAGAGCGTCGTGACGCAAGCGCCCAGCGCGAACGTCGCGGCTCCCATGACAGCCGCCAAACTGAAAACGAACGGCCGCATGCGTCTTGCCGCCGCCGCGAACCCGCTCGCTGCGCCGGTCGAATGCCGCGCGCTGTACGAACTACGGGCAAGCCGCGTCAGTTCCACGACCGCGTAGGCGAAGAACAACGCCGTCAGTGGCGCGATGTTCATGTAGTAGTAGTGATGTACGACGTCGGCGATCGGATAGAAATCCAACAGGAAGTAAATCACGACAGCGGCCAGCCACACTTTGAACAGGCCGTACTCTTCGCGCGGTGCACACCAGAGCCCGGCGGCGAACAAAGCGATGGTGAGCGGGAACGGCAGTACGTAGCGCACCATCGTGCGATACACCGAGATCCAGCTATCGGCTTCGAACCAAAAGCCGTAGCTCGATGCGCTGAGGAAATGCCCCGTGTCGAGGCGGTGGGCGATCGCTGCCATCGAGCCGGTCTCCAGGCTGGCGCCCACGCGGTAAGCGTAAACGTACCAACAGATCGCAGGAACTACCGATGCGACGGCCGCCACAAACATGCGCGTTCGCGCGCCGGTTTCGCCATCGACTGTCGCGCTATCGGGAGCGCGATAGCGACTGTACCAAAGCAGGGGAATCGCGAGATACACGGCGAACGGGTTAAGAAGGAACGCCAGGGCGAGGGCGAGTGTGCCCGGGACGATCGATCGCCGCGGCAGTTCGTCGAGATAGCGCAGTGTGTAGAAGAGCCCTGCGAGAAGGCTGCATAGGAACAGGCTCTGGCGCTGTACGGCCGTCGAGAAGTAGGCGATGACCGGTGTCATCGAGAACACGACGAGCGCCACATCGGCGACCGCATCGTCGCGAACGGATCGACGCAGCAGCCGGCGATAGAAGAGCAGGGCGCCGATCGCGAATAGGATTGAAACGGTCCGTGCCGCGATCACGCTCTCGCCGATGAGCCGCCAGACTCCCGAGACCAAATAAGGGTAGAGTGGGAATTCGTTGAGGTACGGCTCCTTGTTGTACGTGATGCCGTCGATACTGGGGGAGAACAGGTTCGCGCTGTGAAACGCGTAGTTGTGGGCGGTCATGGCCGTATGCGCCTGGCGGAAGTGGTGGTAGCCGAGCAGCCTCTCGGAAGTGAGTCCGTACATCGTCAATGCCAGGAACGGCAGAAGCGCCAGATAGGGCAGGCAGGCCCGATTCGGCCGGTACCGCGCGTACGGCTTCTGACGCAGCAGAGGTTTGACGATTGAGGGAAAGCGCATCTGGGTAGGCTGGGGCATCCGCGCCGGCGCCGATGGACACCGTGGCGAGTGGGACTCGCCCGCGCAAGGGTGGCGACATCGGCGGCCGCTCCCTGGATTTATCTAAAGTTTCCGCGGCCTTCTGGGCGTATCTTCGTTGCCTCACCGCGCATATTTGTCCAGACTGCGTTGATATCACTGACGGTGCCACCATTTCGTCTTCACTAGGACGCGCACATTTGGTCGCCGCAACGCGCCACACGATCGGCTGACGGGGCAATAAGCATGAAAGCAATTCGACGAATCCAAACAACTTTTCTGGCAATCATCTTTCTTGCCCTAGTCGCTGCACCGGCTCTTGCGGGCCCCGTCGCGACGACGAGCACGTCCATGGAGCCGGCCATGACGACGACGACGACAACGACAACGTCATCGACGACGACGACGACCAGCACGACAACGTCGACAACCGTGCCGCCTACCACCACGACAATGCCACCGCAGTGCACCGCCGACGCGGACTGCGACGACGGTCTGTTCTGTACCGGTGAGGAAGCCTGTATCGAGGGCCATTGCCTGCTCGCGCTCCCGCCCTGCGGCCCGATTTACACGTGCGACGAGGAGGTCAACCTCACCCTCAGCACGGGCGCGATCGAGGTCATCGACCAGTGTGAGAAGTCGGTCGTCGGCGGTCTCTTCTGCGATGAAGAAAACGATCGCTGCGTATCTCCCGAGGAATGCGAAGACATCATCGAGTTCGAAGGCCTAGCGAAAGGCGCGATCGTCGACTCCGTGTTCGCCACCGGCGGCCTCGGTCCGATCGGCGTGAAGGGCACGAACCTCACGCAGTTCCCGGCTTCGACCAATGCCGCAATCATCTACGATACGAGCTGCTCGGGCGGCTGTTCCGCCGGGCAGGACTCGCTCGGCACTCCGAATGATGACTTCGCAGGCCCCGGCGTCGGCGCTGGTGGAGGCTCAGGCGAGCCTGGCGAGAACGCGTTTGCGAAGAACAACATGCTCATCGTCGCGCGCAACCTGCACGACAACAATCCGAACGACGGTCTGGTCGACTCGCCGCGCCCGCAGGGCAACGACAAGGCCGTGATGATCGACTTCGACTTCAGTGAGGTCGGCCCGGTCTCGATCCACTCCATTCTCGTGATCGACGTCGATGGCGACGAAGAACTGCCGCTGTTCGAACTGTTCGACGATACGGACACATTGATCGGTACCAACAGCCAAGCGATCCCGGGTGAAGAAAACGGCGTGATCGTAACCGAGCTCGATCCCAACGAGGGTGTCAAGACACTGAGAGTCACGCTGTTCGGGTCGGCCGCGATCGACGACATCGCGTTCTCCGTGAACGACTGCATTCCGGACGGTCCCTGTCAGTCCGACGACGAGTGCAATGACGGTCTTTTCTGCAACGGAATCGAATTCTGCCTCGACGGTGAATGTGTCGCCAAGAAGATTTTCTGCCCGCCTCCGAGCGTCTGCAACGAAGATCTCGATGCCTGCATCGAGTGCCTCGACAATGCCGATTGTCCTGACGACGGCCTGTTCTGCAGCGGCAGCAATTCATGCATCGCCGGCAGCTGTGTCCCGGGACTTCCGCCCTGCAAGGGTCTGTTCTGTAACGAAGAAATTGACCGCTGCGATGCCTGTCAAGAAGACGCGCACTGCGACGACGCCGTCTTCTGTGACGGCGCAGAAACCTGCACCGATGGTCAGTGCAGCGACGCCGGCGATCCGCCCTGTGCGCCGGACGAAACCTGCAACGAGACGACAGACATCTGCGAAGACTGCGCACAGGACGCCGATTGCGACGATGGCTTGTTCTGCAACGGTCCTTCTTTCTGCGTGAACGGCTCTTGCGGCTTCGTCGGTCCTGCCTGCGACCCGGCCGGCCCGATGCCTATTTGTCTCGAAGATTCGGATGAGTGTGTTGCATGCACGTTCGACGCGGACTGCGACAACGGCGATTTCTGCGACGGCGCCGAGCTTTGTGAAGCCGGCTCCTGCGTCGATACCGAGGATCCGTGCAGGCTGGGTCTAACCTGCAATGAAGCCGCCGACACCTGCGACGATTGCGGGACGAACGCAGACTGTGCCGACGATCTTTTCTGTAACGGCATGGAAGTGTGTGATGGCGGATCCTGTGCGCCTGGAGAGACTCCCTGCGATGACGGTCTCGTGTGCGACGAGGACACCGACCTCTGCGCCGAGTGTTTCCATCACGCAGATTGCGACGACGGCAACTTCTGCAACGGCGAAGAAGCTTGCTTGCATCCGGCGGTCCTCACGGCCGGTACGGACGGGATCAAAGCGGCGAACTCGGGTGCCCCCGGTCAGTGCGCCGGCGGCGTGTTGCCGTGCGCGGACGGCCAGGTCTGCGACGAAGGCAACGACATGTGCGAAGACATCGGTTGCATGGACGTGATCACCTTCGCGGACTTCGTCCAAGGGGAGATCGTCGGCGAGGCCTACGGTGACGGCGGCAACGGCCCGGTCTTCGTGAAGGGCACCAACTTGGTGAAATTCCCGGCGGCGACCAACGCTGCCGTCGTGTTCGATTCGGATTGCCCCGGCGGTTGTGCGGCGGGGCAAACTGCGCTCGGCACGCCGAACGAAGACTTTGCCGGTCCAGGTATTGGCGCCGGCGGTTCCTCGGGCGCGGCCGGCGAGAACGACGATGAGCATGGCGAGGTGCTGATCGTCGTGCGCAACCTCAACGACAGCAATCCGAATGACGGTCTGGTCGATTCGCCGCGCGCGCAGGGCAACGACATGACGGTTACCGTCGACTTCTCGTTCAAAGAGATCGCGCCGGTGACGATCAAGTACATCGACTTTATCGATGTCGATGAAGATGAAGATGTCCCGACCGTCACGTTGCTCGATGCGGCCGACGGCGAGATCCTCAGTGAATCGCTGACGATCGGTCTCGGCGAGAACAGCGTGGAGCGCATGATGCTGCCGGATAACTTCGGTGTCTATACGATGCGTGTCACCCTGCGAGGCTCGGCGGCGATCGATAACATCGCGTTCGGGCGAAACGAGTGCAGTCCGTGCGCAGATCCCATCATGGAGGGGCCGTGTAAGGCGCTGATCCCGCGATGGGCGTTCGACGCGGCCGAGGGCAGGTGCGTCGAGTTCAACTGGGGCGGTTGTATGGCGAACGCGAACAACTTCCTGACCGAGGAGATGTGCGAGGGGCAGTGCCCGGGCGTGACGCCGACGACCACGACAACGTCGACGACCACGACGACGACGATGCCTGCGGCAGGCGACTGTTGTGCGGACGGCGGCCATGGTGGCCTGGGTTGCGATGACGCTGAGTGCCAAGCGGCGGTCTGCGGTGTAGACCCGTTCTGCTGCGATGTTGCGTGGGACGGTATTTGCGCTGGTGAAGCCAATGATCTCTGCGCGATCTGCAATGTGACGACGACAACTCTCGCGCCGACCACCACCACCACGATGCCGCCGACGACGACCACGACGGTTCCGCCGCCGACGACCACTAGTACAACGACGTCCACCAGCACGACGACGTCGACATCGACCAGCACGTCAACGACGATGCTGCCGCCCACGACAACCACTACGCTTCCCGTGTGCACGGCCGACGTCACGGTGTGCCCGGACGGGACCGTGTTGCAGCGCGATCCGCTGCTGGGCTGTGAGTTCCCCGAATGTCCGCCGGTGACGACGACCACCACCACGACGTCGAGTACGAGCACGACGACGTTACCGCCGACCACGACGACGACGCTACCGCCGTCCACGACTACTACGACGTTACCGCCGATGACTACGACGACACTGGCGCCGACCACGACGACGACGTTGCCGCCGACGACTACTACGACGCTACCGCCGACGACAACGACAACGCTGCCGCCGACCACGACGACCACTTCGACAACGACCACGACATCATCGACGACGACAACGACATCCGGCCCTCCGGTCACGTTGCCGCTCGTCTTTGAGAACGCGCTGTCGTTTTTGAGTTCGGTACTGCCCGGCTGGTAGACGACACTTCGAAGGTCGCTAGGAGGTCGCCGCGCCGCGGATGTACACGATTGCGACGTTACTTGTCCCGGTGCTGATCCCTCCGGTGGTCTATCTCGTCGTTGGGACTACCGAGGGCATGGGGCTCACCGGTGCATTGGCTGCGCTGGCCGAGCAGCTCGTGTCGGGTCGTCCGAACCTGGCGGGCTGCGCGCTCATCGGTCTGTTCCCCGTCCTGCTCTTGCACATCGTCCTATGGCTGTACGGACGGCTAGGCGGTGACGCGACCGCCCGCATCGCCATGGGCTGGTGGGGCCTTGCCGCCATCGCGGTGGTTCTGGCGTGGGTCAACCTCGAGTTTTGGCCGCTGTATCTACCGGCGCGCACCTCACCCGGGTTCCCGCACGGATTGGAGTTCGTCATCGGACCGGTCGTGTTCGCACCCGCAGGCGCCGCGTTCGCGATATTTCTCGGCTGGTTGTTGAACCGGCCGACGCACGCCGGCTGACACGTCAGCGCGCGTCGGCCGTCTAGCGACAACTCAACGTCTGTCCCAACGCCAAGTATTGGCAGTCGAGTGCGGTAAAGCCGGTCTCGACGCAATCGCCGTCGATCGGATCTCCGACTGTGAACAGCGCATTGACCGGCGCGGAGCCGTAGTCGACGTCGTACGGCGCGTCCTTGCCGACGACCTTGATACGGATCTGCCCCGGCGACTTCTTGCTACGATCGGTGATGCTCAGCCCGGAGATTCCTGCGGCGGGGGAGCCGGTCTTGTCCTTGAACGACCACTTGTTGGCCTTTCCGTTCACGGTCCAGCCTGCCGTTCCACTTCCGCCGAAGCTGACGGTCGGCAGCGTCACATCGATGAGCGCGTCGCCCGTCGACTCTGAGACGCGAACTCGCACCGGCGTGTTCAGCGGATCGATGACGGTGAATCCGAGCGGGTTCGACAAAACGAATTCGGCGCGTACGGCGATGCGATCGTTGCCGAAAGTCGCATCGGTGTTGACGAACTTGAATCGGATCTTCGGTTTGACGGCGTCCGGTAGACTACCGTCAGCGAAGACACAGATGTCGCAGGCATCGGGTACGCCGTCTCCATCGGCATCGACCGTGTCGTCTCCCTCGGCGCAGACATCGCAAGCATCGCCTACGCCGTCGGCGTCGGCGTCTTCCTGGCCGACATTCGCATCGTCGGGGCAATTGTCGACGGCGGGGCATAGTCCGTCGCCGTCGAGATCGCCGCCGGGTTCGGCGGGACAAACATCGCAGCCGTCCGGCACGCCGTCGGAATCCAGATCGAGGTTGTCGTCGAAGCCTTCGCAACGGTCGCAGAGATTGCCGACGCCGTCGCTGTCGTCATCGTCGCCGTTGTCACAACCGAATAGGCGCGCGTATACGCCGAGTCCGCTGCCGTCTTGTCCGTCGCTGCGCCAGGCGACGACAAAGGTGTCGTCACCGGTGCTCGCGATGTCGGCATACATTTGTGTGCCGAGCGTGTGCGTGTTGACCTGAAATTCACCGCCGACGAAGGCGCCTGCAGGGGACACGCACTGCCCGACGATCCCTGCACCACTGCCGTCGCTGCTGAAGCTGTGCCAGATCAGCGTGAACGTCGTGGCCGATGTAGCGATCGCTGAAGGATTGCGTTGCGATGACAGCGTTCCGGTGTTGACCTGGAACTCCGTCCCCACGGCTGCGCCGGCGCTATCGTACATCTGGGCGAACTGGCCGAAGCTGCTACCGTCTTGATTCTCGCTGTCCCAGATGATGACCGACTCGCCGGCGTCGTTGATCGCGACATCGGCGCCCGCTTGTAGCCCCGTCTTGTTCGAGTTCGCGATGAACTCGGTGCCCTGGGGCAACCCGGAGCTATCGTAGCGCTGCGCGCCGACGCCCCACGACGAGCCATCGAGGCCGAGCGCCTGCCAGATCACGATGAAGCGGCCGTCGGTACCGACCGCTATCTGCGAATACATCTGAGTGTCGCCGGTTGTTGTATTGATCTGAAACTCGGTGCCTATCGGGACCGCGCTCGCGTTGTACCGCTGTCCGAAGACACCGTTGCTGCTGCCGTCTTGGCCCGCAGAGGTCCATGTGGCGACAAAAGAACCGTCGTCTGCGTATCCCACTACCGGTCTGAACTGATTGCCGGTCGTATACGTGTTGAGTACGAATTCGCCCGACAGAGCCGTTCCGTCGGCCGCGAAGCGACGCGCCATGGCGGTTTGGCCGGAACCGTCCTCGGCCGCCGAACTCCGCCATACGACAGTGAAGGTCCCGTCGTTAGCCATGGCGACGTCCGGCCGTCGTTGGTTGTTGCTGGTGGTCTCGTTGACGAGAATCTCAGGCCCGACGGGCACACCGCCTTCATCGTAGACTCGTACGAAGGCGCCATCACCGTCGCCGTCGCTGCTCGTGAATACTACGGCGAAGCGGCCGCTCGGAGCCTGCGCGACCGTGCGGCCGCGCTGCGTCGTCTGATCGCCGGCGGTGACTGTGTTCACCTGAAATTCGAAACCGCCGTTCCCCGTTGTCGCCCGCGCTTGCGGCACAGAGAGCACGTAGAGAAAGCCCATGATGAAGAACGCGGTTAGCGCGCTAGTGCGAGACTTACACATCGAACAGACCTCCGGAACGACTCGAGCGATGGGGCTTTGCCCGGTCGGGATGTATTGTGCAGCCTTGCCGGTCGAATATAAAGTCCCTGGCCCAAGCCCATGCTCTTGTCGCACGCTACACATCTACGATTTCATCGAATGCCTATCGGGGTCGGCCTCGTAGCGGTCCTATTCGCCCTGACCTCGTTGGGGGGGTGCACGCAGCCGTCACAGCATACCGGTCGGGTGGCCGACGCGTACGTGTCTCCGCGCCTGGTCCTCGTCTACGCGCCATGTACCGTGAGTCGCCTTTACATGGCGCCCTACAACACGCAGGTCGCGTACACCCCTAACTTCGACGCTTTCGGCAAGCGGGCCAGCGTCTTCGAGCGGCATCACACGGAATCGGGGCAGTCGGGGATTGCCTACGCGTCCTTGCTGAGCGGCGGTCAGGCGGACGTCCACGGCGTGTTCAAGCATCCGCGTAGATTGCGCGAGGAACTGATCTTGCTACCGGAGGTCTTCGAAGCCGCCGGCTACGATACGTATTCGTGGATGGTGCAGAAGATGGCCTCGTCCAAGCTGCGCTACGGTCAGGGCGTCCCGGACGCGCACGCCTTTCATGACAATCACCTCGAGGGCGACGATCCGCGGTTCGCCCGGATTTTGGCGCGCCTCAAAGAGGATCCGAGTTACAAAGCGTTCGTCATCACGAACTTCACCGTCACCCATGGGCCGTATGAGGGAACGCTGCTCGACGAGTTCTGCACGAAGTACCCGGCCGAATGTTCCAGGCGCGTAGGCGACGTCGAGCTGGAGCGATTGAAAACGCTCGCACGCGAACAACACCGCCCCCTATCGATCAATTACCCGAACACCGTTCGCGAACTGGGGCTCACTGAGGGCGACGAAGCGCAACTGCGCGACACGAACGAACTTCTATACAAGGCCGACATGTATCGCCTCGACAAACTCTTCGGCGGCGTAGTCGATGCCGTAGATACAGCCGGGCTTTTCGATGATGCCGTCATCGCATTTACTTCGGATCACGGTGAACTGCTGTGGCGCGACAACGCGCTGCTCAAGTGGTGGCACGGCTACCAACTGGTGCCTGAAGTAACGAATATCTCGCTTCTTGTCAGCGGACCGGGCGCGGGCGTACCCGCAGCACGCTATGCAGGGGTCAGCCGGTCCATCGATGTGTTGCCGACACTGGCAGGCTTGGCGGATGCGGCGCTGCCGAAAGCATACTCGGGCACGGGTGAGAATCTTGCCACCGCACTGCGCGGGCTCGAGCCGGCGCCCGATCTGGTTGCGTTTAGCCATTCAGCGCTCGCCTATGCGCCACTTGCCGCCCGGCGTATGGAATTGCTCTCGTCGCACTTTCCTGGTCCCGACCCCGCCTACATGTGGATCACCGCACGCCGCGACGACGACTACTACAAGTTCACTCGTTCGCCGGACGATAGCTGGTCCTACTCGCTGTACGATCTCACGCATGACACGGGCGAGACGAACGATAGCTTCGATTCCGCCAATGTGG
Source organism: Deltaproteobacteria bacterium (assembly GCA_029262375.1). Taxonomy (GTDB): domain Bacteria; phylum Desulfobacterota; class Binatia; order UBA1149; family SPBQ01; genus JAJCZM01. Next base: position 115,066 of record JAJCZM010000043.1, on the reverse strand, counting down.
ATCATGCTGCGATGGCCGAACGGATCGAGGCGTACAAGGAACACATGAGCGCGCACGCCTACAGAGTCGTCGGACGCGGACTGCCGCGCGACAAGGCGATCGAGATGCTGCGGAGCCTTGGATACATCGACTAGATGGAGTGTTTGTGAATTCTACGAATCCCGTGCGCGCACTAGGTCCCGCGATTTTTCTCGTGAGCTTGGCGATCCTGCTCGTCGAACTATTGCTCACGCGAATCTTCTCCGTGGTGATGTTTCACCACTTCTCGTTCTTGGCGGTCTCGCTGGCGATGCTCGGCCTCGGGTTGGGCGGATTGTTGGTAAATTTGCTGCCTCGTGTATTTCGCGCCGACAACGTCGAACGACTGGGGCCGTATCTCTGTATCGGGTTCGCGGTGACCCTCATCGTCGCTGCGAATGTATCGTTCAATACGCCAATTCGTCTCGAAAGTACGTCGGACAACTGGCGCCGCGTGTTGACGATCTTCGCGCTCACGGCCTGTCCGCTGACCTTGGGCGGGCTCGTCATCGCCCACATTCTCGCATTCAATTCAGAGCACGCGAACAGGCTGTACTTCTTCGATCTACTCGGCGCAGGCATGGCTTGTCTCATCATGTCGCCGCTCGTGCGCTCGCTCGGCGCCCCGAATGCATTGCTGGTCGGTGCCGCGATCGCGACCGTCGGCGGTTTCGCGCTCTCGCGAGAGAACGTCGCGCGTATCGCGACAGCAGCGGCCTGCGTGGCGTTGCTACTTACGGCCTATGTGAACGCCGGGAGCGGCTTCTTTGACCTCAAGTACAACAAAGGCGCAGCGGTAGGGCCGACGCTGGCGACGCGATGGAACTCTTTCTCACGCGTCACGGTGCGCGGGACAGCAGAATCCATGGAGCAGAAGCGGGCGCCGGTAAGCTGGGGCTTCAGCGCACGTCTGCGCACACAGGCCCGTGAGCTTCACCTGCTCTACGACGCAGATGCGATGACCCAGATCGTCGGCTTCGACGGCAACCCGCAGTCGGTCAACTACCTGCTTTACGATGTGGCGACCGCCGCGCATCACATCCGGAGGCAGGAAAACGTCCTCGTGATCGGGGCAGGGGGCGGCCGCGACGTGCTCGCCGCGTTGGCGCGGGGTTCCTCGACCGTTACCGGGGTGGAGATCAACGACGTGACAGTCGATCTGATGCGGACGGATTTTCGCGAGTATACGTCGGGGCTGTATCTGGACCATCCCGGCGTGCGCATCGTGGTGGAAGACGGGCGCAGCTTCGTACGCCGCGCGACCGAGTCCTACGATCTCATTGTCGCTTCGCTGGTAGACACCTGGGCGGCGTCTGCCGCCGGTGCATACGCCTTGGCGGAAAATAGTCTATACACGGTCGAGGCGTTCCACGACTATCTCGACGCGCTCGGCCCCGAGGGCATGATCAGTTTTTCGCGCTGGTATGCTGCGCCGCCCGACGAGGTGCTGCGGGTCGTGTCCGTGGCGAAAGTGGCTCTGCGCGATCGTGGCGCGACCGACCCGGCGAAGCACATCGCCATCGTGCGCACGGATTCGCGCTATACACGCCGACCTTCGTTGGCGACCATTCTGGTCAAGAAGGTGCCGTTCACCGACGTGGAGATCGCGGCCTTGCAGAAATGGTCGCGCGACATGTTGTTCGCGACGCCGTATCTCCCGACGCTCGATGTGTCGCCCGACTCGCAATCCGGGTTCGAGGCGATTTTGGGCTCGGACGAGGAGGCGGCGAAGTATGTTGCCGAAGCATCGTCCGACCTGACGCCCACCACTGACAACAGGCCGTTCTTCTTCGATCGGGTACCAATCGTCTCGTGGATTGCCTATCGCCTCGGGCTGCCGGCACCGGCGTACGCGAAACAAGATCTTCCGCTCGGAAGCGTCGCGCTGCTGACGGCGCTGATCGCGTCAGCCGTGGTCGCGGTCGTGCTCATCGCGCTGCCGCTGCTGATCGGACGGCGCCGCGCTGCGAGTGCGGCCGGGCCGGCACTGACTCGCGCGATGCGACTGCGCTGGGCGGTGTACTTCGGGTCGCTGGGTCTTGGCTACATCATCGTCGAGATCGTGTTGATCCAACGCTTTAATCTCTATTTGGGGAACCCGTCCTACGCACTGGCGGTCGTGCTCTTTACGATGCTCGCATCGAGTAGCGTCGGGGCGTTGCTTGCGACTTGCCTGCAGACGAGGCCGGCACTGCTACGCGTGATGGCGGCGGTATGCGTCAGTATTGTACTCGTCACGCTGACGCTCGATAGTTTCGTTGGGCTGACGATGAGTGGCGGAATTGCGTCGCGCATCCTTGCCGCCATGCTCTACGTGGCGCCGGTGGGATGCATCATGGGAATGCCGTTCCCGACCGGCATGCGGTTTGCCGGTCGAATCTCACCCGATCTCGTCTCGTGGGCTTGGGCCGTGAACGGTGGCATGTCGGTCTTCGGCTCGGTTCTCGCCGTGCTGATCTCCATGTCTGCAGGGTTTTCCGCCTGTCTTCTCGTTGGTGTAGCGACGTATGCGCTCGGCGCCTTGATGATCTCCGGTCTAGCTATCGACGTGGATGGCGCACAGGCATAGTCAGGAAACGTAGCCGGAGATCATCGTGTCGACACCTGCCAATTCCAGCGCCGTTCGCGCCTTCGACCGTTTCGCACGGCGTGCACGTGCGAGGCTCGTCGCGCACTACGATGCCGACTTTGCCGACGAGGTGTTGACTGAGGCTCGTGAAGAACTAGGCCGGCTCGCTCCTCAGTTGCCGTACATCGGCGGCATACGAAACGCGTTTACGCCGGTCGTCGTTGTTAACGGCTGGGGGATTGCACTGCACCGTGCGATGAAGGCCCGTGGCAAGACGGCTGCCGATACGATTCGAATCTGTGCGGAGGTCTCCGACGAATTCATCGCGTCGGCTCCCGGGCTCTTGCTTCGGTTCGTCGGCTGGGCAGCGTTCGGTCCGTTCACCAAATGGTACTTCAGGCGCCAGGCTGAGCGCTCTCAGCGCCGTCGCTACGAAGACGACTTCGTCTTCGAATTGGAAGAGGGCGACGACGGCGAGATGTCCTTCGTGTTCTCGGAGTGTGCCGTGAACAAGCTCTACGAAGCTCAGGGAGTCGAAGAGCTGAAGCCTTACTGCAATTTTTTCGACGTGACCTATAGCCGCTTGATGAACATGGGGTGCGACGCGACCGAGACGATCGGTCTCGGCTGCGAGACTTGTGCCCTGCGCTACAAGCACGGGCGAGCGACGCCCGTTCCTCGAACCCTCGAGGGCGTTGTTCCGCGAACCTAGCCCGATCGCGGGTCTTTCTGGACCCGTCTTTATGCACTCCAGGCTTCGGCGGCGCCGCCAAATCCCGCTATAATCCTCCGATTAATCCGTGCCCAGTGGGCATGGTCATACATCGAATTCGGAGTCTCGTGTGAAAGCGAAGGGGTCAAACAAGAGTGCGGGAAACAAGAAGAGCGCTGCGCGCAAGACCGGCGCGACTCGTGGCGCGGAGGCGAGCGTGACGAAGGGCAATGGGCGGCCGAAACGCACCAAGCAGACAGCCGAGTCGATGGCCACGAAGCAGCGCGATATCTCGGTCAGCGAGTTCTTCGCCAAGAACCGTCATCTGCTCGGGTTCGACAACCCGCGAAAGGCCTTACTGACCACGGTCAAAGAGGCCGTCGATAACTCGCTGGACGCCTGCGAAGAAGCGGGGATCGTCCCTGAGATCTGGGTGCACATCGAGGGCAGCGGCAACAGTCGCTACAAGGTGGGCGTCCAGGACAACGGTCCCGGTATCGTCAAGAAGCAGATCCCGCTCATCTTCGGGAAGCTGTTGTACGGGTCGAAATTCCACCGCCTTCGCATGAGTCGCGGTCAGCAGGGGATCGGTATCTCGGCCGCCGGTATGTACGGGAAGCTATCGACCGGCAAGGCCATCAAGGTCATCTCGAAGGTCTCGAAGCGAAAGCCTGCGCACTACTACGAGATCGAGATCGATACGAAGCGCAACAAGCCTGAGATCCACAACGGGAAAGGCGACGGCGTGGATATTCCGCCCGGCGAGGCCGGTCAGGCCTACATGCTCAAGCACGGTATAGAGTGGGTGAGCCACTACGCCGGCGATGACGCCGGCAGTACAGGGAAAGAAGTCGTCAGCGGTACGCGGGTTACGATCGAACTCGAAGGGAAGCACCAGCGCGGCCGCGGCAGTGTGGACGAGTACTTAGAGCAAACGGCGATCGCGAATCCGCACGTTACGATTCACTACGTAGACCCGGACGGCAATGAGAATGAGTACGATCGTTCGACCGAGGAGCTTCCGGTCGAACCGAAAGAGATCAAGCCGCACCCTTACGGTGTCGAACTGGGCCGTCTCGTGGCGATGCTCAAGGATACGGGCTCTGGCACGCTGTCGCAGTTCATGCAGACCTCGTTCTCTCGTGTGAGCCCGGGAGTCGCCAAGAAGATCTGTACGACGGCGAAGCTCAGTAGCCGCGCGTCGGTGAAGCGCATCGGTCGCGATGAGGCCGACGCTCTGTATCAGGCCATCCAGCAGACGAAGATTCCGAATCCTTCGACCAACTGTATTTCGCCTATCGGCGAGCAGTTGCTGCTCAAGGGACTGCATCACGTCGTACCCGGAGAATTCTACGTCGCCGCGACGCGGCCGCCGGGCGTGTATCGCGGGAATCCTTTCCAGATAGAGGTCGCGCTCGCCTATGGCGGTGGTGGCGCGGCTCAGAAGGTCTCCCTCGAGGTTCTTCAAGAGCTGCTCGCTGAAACCGACACGCGCACGTTGCGGCAATTCCTGGTCAACACGTTCGATGGGATGGGCGCGGAAGCGGCCGATAAGATCATCAAAGAAGCGGCGTTCGGTTCACGCCAGTCGCCGGGCAAGCTGAAGACACCCGAGATCGCGCATCTGCACGAGGCCATGCGCAACGTGAACGTGTCGGACAATCAGTCGATGCAGGTTCTGCGCTACGCGAATCGTGTTCCGCTGCAGTTCCAGCCGGCGGGCTGCGCCATCACGCAGGCGATCCAGAAGACGAACTGGAGACCGTACGGTCTTTCGCAGTCGCGTGGGTCGATGCCCGGCGGGCCGTTGACGATCATGGTACACATGGCCAGCGTATGGGTTCCCTTCACGTCGGAATCGAAGGAAGCCGTTGCGTCTTACCCCGAGATCGAGAAGGAACTACGACTCGGCATTCAGGCGGTCGGACGCAAGCTCGGCATGTACCTACGGCGTCGCAAGAAGGTGAAACAGGAAGGCGAACGAAGGACGGTCTTCCTTCGCTACCTCGGTGAGGTAGCCACCGCCGTTAGCGAACTAAACGGCGCCGACCGCGAAGAACTCTACGAAAAATTGCTCAAGGTCGCGAAGCGCAAGACCGCCGAGGCCGATATCAAGCTCGATAAGAGCGGTAAGATCGTCGATGAAGACGCCGACGAGGATTACGGCGAGAACGTACTCATCGTCGAATCTGACGACGGGCCGATGCCCACGCAGCCTCCGCTGCTCTAGAAGGTCTAACGATGGCTACCCGCAAGAAGCGAATCACCAAGAAGGCGACTAAGAAAGCCGTGCAGAAGGCCAAGCCGAGCAAAGCCGCGACGGCGGCGAAGATGAAGGACGCCGACAAACGGACGCTCACGCACCTCACTACACTCGCCGATCGCGTCGTGAAGGTTGCCAAGGCGGCGAAAGATCCGCATCTCGATATACCGCAGCGCTCTCTCGGCAACGTGAAGTACAACAAGACCAAGCGCTTCATCGAGATGGGGAGCGGTACCAACCGTAGAGAGCTGTTCAATCTTTCGCAGGCGAAGAGCTACATGCAGACGCTGTTGGTAGCCAACGGCAGCAAAAAGCTCATCGACGAGGGCAAGACCACCTCAATTCGAGGATTGTACTATCTGCTCAAACATTCGATCGAGGGCACGAAGGAAGAGACGTTCGACGATCAGGCGGATTGCGATCCGATTATCGAAGACGTCGAGGTGACCGTGAATGCGCTGCGCGAGGAGCTACATCTGTACGCGCAGAAAAAGGGCGACATGGTCGGCGAGATCTCGCTTACGGATTCCGGTGATCGGATCGACTGCGCGCGCATGGGGTCCGGCGGCTACGGAATTCCATCGATCGTCGAACCGGACGTCATTCAGTTCGACAAGTGCGACGCGGACTTCGTCCTGCACGTAGAAAAAGACACGGTCTGGCAGCGATTTAACGAGGACAAGTTCTGGCGAACCCACAAGTGCATCCTCACGCACGGCGGCGGCCAGCCGCCGCGCGGCGTACGACGCATGCTTCACCGACTGCACAACGAGCTGAATCTGCCCGTGTACTGCCTGCTCGATAACGACCCGTGGGGATATTACATCTACAGCGTCATCAAGCAGGGCTCGATCAATCTCGCCTACGAGTCGCAACGCATGGCGATTCCCGACGCGCGCTTCTTGGGGCTTCGCAGCAAGGACTATGATCGCTGCGAGCTCACGCCGAGCGTGACGATCAACCTCAACGACAACGACGTGAAGCGTGCCAAGCAGATCATGAATTATCCCTGGTTCGAGAAGAAGAAAGCCTGGCAGAAAGAGATCGAGGGGATGCTCAAGAACGGATTCAAGCTGGAAGTCGAGGCGCTCATCTCAAAAGACATCAGCTATGTGACAGAGGAGTATGTTCCCGCCCGTCTGAAAGAGGGAGATTTTCTCGACTAGTCGCGCGTAGCGGTATGGCTTCGCCTCTCAGCATTCGCGCCGGGCGTACGGCGCTCGCGCAGTTGCGCGACGGCGGCTTCGATCGCGATGCATTCTCGACGCTCGTCGGCGCCTCCGGCGGTCCCAAGTGGCTGGTCCTGAGCCAAATGGACCGCGTCCTCGCAAGCGAGTTCGTTGGCGCGCGACGTACGCCGCTGGCCGTGTTGGGGTCATCGATCGGTACGTTCCGCCATCTCTGTCACGCACAGCGCGATCCTCTCGCGGCGCTAGATCGATTCGAGCAAGCGTATATCGATCAAGCCTACGAGTCGCAGCCGACTCCTCGTGAGGTGAGCAGTGAGAGTGAGCGCGTCGTAGATGTTCTTTTCGGCGATCACGGGCGAGCAGACGTGCTCGCGAACGCCCAGATCGCAACGCACGTCGTGGCGGTGCGCAGTCGTGCCATGGTCGCGTCCGATGCACGTGTCGCACTGGCGCTCGGTCTCGGCGGCGCCTTCATGGCGAACCTCATCCATCGGGGCCTACTTGGTGCGTTCTTTGAACGTGCGGTGTTTCACACCGGGGCGGATGCGATCGATTTCAACGGTTTCGCAACCCAGACCGTCGCGTTGACGTCGGCCAATCTCGATGCCGCGGCGCTTGCCAGCGGATCGATTCCCCTAGTGATGGACGGTGTAGACGACATCTGCGGGGCACGAGCCGGTCGTTACCGCGACGGTGGAATCATCGACTACCATTTCGATTTCGACTTCGATGCGCCGGCCGGCCTGATCCTCTATCCGCATTTCTTCGAGCGCATCACGCCGGGCTGGTTCGACAAGGGGTTGCGGCGAAAGCCGAAAGGGCCTGCGCTGGATCGCACGGTGCTCGTCGCGCCGTCGTCGCAGTTCGTATCGACGTTACCCGGCGCGAAAGTCCCAGACCGCGACGATTTCAGAGATCTCTCGACCACCGAGCGCCAGGCGAGGTGGCGGGACGTCGTAGAGCGCTGCCGAGAGTTGGCCGACGCACTTGCCGATTTGATGGCTACCGGTCGTGTCGGTGCGATAGCGCAACCGTTGGACTGATCCGCTGCGTTCTCGGGCCGCCGTTCACGGCGAGGGCTTCGCGTGGTGGGTTCGCAGTTCAGTGAGGCGGGGCGAGACAGAAACGGCAGCCACCGCAGTTTGAGGTGGCCGCCGTCTCGCGCGTACGTAGTTAGTACGCTAGTTCCAGCGACCGAGCGGGCGACCTGCGGTGTACTCCCAAGGCTTGCTGAAGAGATACTTGCCCGTCTTGTCTGCGTACCCGGTCAGTCCCGTTAGCGGCGTGGTGCCGAGATAAAGGCCGGTTCCTGCGAATGCGACGACAAGCGACGTCGGACGTACGAGGATCGCATCGAGCAGTTTCATGCCGACGCTGGCCTGGTTTCGGCGGCCGGCGTGCGAGGTCGTGGGTGTAGCCATGACCAGGGTGGTCGCCAGAATCGTGCTGGTGAGGATGAGGGTGATTTTGCCGAACTTGTTCATGGTTTCGTCTCCTGTCGCGCCGACGGATCGCGTCGGCACACGCCCGTGGTGTACCAAAGCGTGCGGGCGTACGAAAGGCGCGCGTGAGGGCCCACCCGCCTGAGGGGCCTAGGGGGTGCGCGCCGCTATGCGGCTGTCTTGTTCCGTTCGTCGAGCTTTTGCGTGAACAAGGCGGGCGACTGCCGTGCAGCGTGCGCTAGGATGTAGATCGTGATGTCAGGAAGTTCCGGCATGCCTGCCGGCGACAATAACGGTCGGGCCGTCCTCGTTTAGGTGAGGTGGGCGATCAATCGATCGATCGAGCAATCGACCAATCGAACATGGCGACGGCGAGTTCTGCCGGGATGTACGCTTCTTCTGCGGCGCCGTCGCCCTCTGCGGCTTTCTTGCGCAATGTATCGAGAACCTTTTCAGGACCGCCGCTCGACATCACTTCTTGCAGCTGAGAGCGGAGGTTGGCGACGAGGCTGATGCCTTCGCCAATCACGTCGATGATGCGCCACTTGTCACCGTCGTCCTTGCGCAGACGGTAGTCGACGAGCAGGTCCTTGTCTCCGCCTCCGCGATCGATGCGCGTTTGGACGGTGTAGTCGCCGCGTGTTTCCTCTCGGCCGCCGATGATCTCGACGGTCTCACCGGCATAGGAGTCGACGTTCTTACCGTAGGTTGCGATCAGGTAGCGCTTGAAGAGGTCTACGAATTCCGTTTGCTGCGCGGGGGAGAAACTTTTCCAATTGCGCGCGAGAACGAGCTTGGAAGTGGTCTCGAACATGCAGCAGCTATCGAGTTGGCCGGCGAGCTTGTCCACCTTTGTGTCGCTATCGAGTGCCTTGTCGGTGAGGACGGCGACAACCGAATCGACGGTAGCGCGGATCTTGTCTTCGGGCGTGGACTCCGCTGACACGGCTGCGGGAAGCAGCAGCGCGACACAGAGTAGGCTTGCGGCAATTTTGATCTTATTCGTCATCATCGAAGTAGTAGAGATCCTCTTCGGCGTCGGCGTCGGTTTCGTTGGAATCGCGAATCGCGGCGCTCCGTCGCTGTGTATAACCATTACGCACCGCGGCGTAGAAGTCGAACGAAGTCGATTTCAGCGCGTCGATAGTATCCAGGTGCTGTGCTCGCAGGGAAACCACTTCGACGCCGAATTCAGCCGTTGCAACGTTGAAATCTACGAATAGGGGCCAGACGCGTAACGGGCTGTCGACCAGACGGCCGACTCCGTCGCGAACGTTTGTCGGACCCAGCAGCGGTACCACGAGGTAGGGGCCGGGGCCGGCGCCCCAGACGCCGAGCGTCTGCCCGAAGTCCTCGGACCTGGCGTCAACGCCGAGTTCTGTGGCGGTGTCCATTAGTCCACCGAGGCCGAGAGTCGAGTTGATGATGAGACGCCCAAGGCTCGTGCCCGCGCCTGAGAACTTTCCCTGAAGAAGGTTGTTCGCGATGTTGGTACCCGAGTACAGATTCGCGATGACGTTGCGTATCGCTGTCTGCGCAAAGTCGGGCAATGCGTAGTCGTAGCCGGTGGCGATGGGCTTGAGTAGGTAGGTGTCTAGTTTGTCGTTCACCCAGAAGATGCGCCGATTCATTCCCTCGAGGGGATCGTGCACACCGTTGTTACCCGCGTCCTTGGCCCAGGCATCGAAGGGCGCGAAAGCGGTAATCGTGCAGGCCAGAAGGAGGCTCGTTAGTACGGCTTTTGTCGTAGCGTTCTTCATCGCGTTTCCGTTCGGCGACTAGTCGTCGCCGGAGCTAAAGTTGTAGAGGAACTTTCCGAGGATTCGTTCGAGAACCAGCGCCGACTCGGTGTAAGCAATCTCGTCGCCGCTCACGAGTACGTCGTCCTCGGCGCCTAGCTCGATGGCGATGTATCGATCACCGAGAAGACCGGACGTTACGATGGATGCCGAGCTGTCGTAGGGGAGCGCCAGGGCGGAATCGACTTGGAGCTCGACGCGCGCTCGGTAGGAGTCATCGAGCGAGACACCCATCACGCTGCCGACGCGTACGCCCGAGATCTGCACGGGAGCGCGCGACTTGAGGTCCGCCACCTGATCGAAGGTAGCGAACAAAGTGATCGTCTCGCCTGTGCTCAGCTGAGCGCCGCCGACTGAGAGGCTCAGGTATGCGATGCACGCGAATCCGATCAGCACAAAGATGCCGACGATGGTGTCGCGAACCTTTGTAGCGTTCATCGTGTAGTCAGACCTCCCATAGTGCTGTGAAAAAGTAGTCCGAAATCAACACGGCGACCGATGCCGTCACTACGGTCGACGTGGTTGCCGAGCTCACTCCCGATGAAGTGGGCGCGCATTTGTACCCCTTGTAGGTTGATACCAGCCCGACGATGACGCCGAACAACAGAGCCTTCAGGATGCTGCCAATGATGTCGTGCCGGAAGTTGATGTTGGACTCGAGACTCGTCAGGAACGTGCCGCCGTCGATTCCCATGAGACCGACTCCAACGAGATATCCGCCGAAAATTCCGCAGGTGATGAACAGGGCGGAGAGCAGCGGCATCACCAACGCCATCGTGACGGCCTTGGGGCCTATGACGTAGTCAACCGGATCTACCGACATCATTCGCAACCCGTCGAGCTGCTCCGTTGCCACCATCGTTCCGATCTCGGCCGTGGTGGCCGAGCCCGCGCGACCGGTCGTCAACAGCGCGGTGAATACCGGGCCCAACTCGCGTACGAGCCCGAGACCGACGATCGCACCCACGACCTCTTCTGCGCCGAATCGCGCGAGCGCACTATAGGCGAGCAGCGCGAGCACCATTCCGACGGCCAACCCGGAGACACAGATGATGACGAGCGACAGTACCCCGAGTTTGTAGAACTCGTCGAGTACTTGCCGGAAGCGTAGCGGCGGCCACAGACCGGTGACGACAACGCGTAGGGCGAAGACGGTCAGTTCTCCGAGCTGTTGCACAAAGGACGTGAACATCGCGCCGAGCTGTGCGATCGCTGTCAGCATTATCCTGTACTCGTCCTGCTCATTCTGCCCCCGCCTGCTCTTACTCTGCTCGAACGGGGCGATCCGGCGCCCGCTCTGATTCGAAGTCGGCCATCTTGGTCAAAATGTCGGCGCCTTCGTCGACGTTCTCGTTGAGGAAGCGCTCGACGCGAGGGTCTCCGCTGCGCGTCAGTTCGCCGGGCGAGCCCTGAATCATCGCGTCCGGAAGCAGGAGCGTGATTTGATCGGCCATTCGCAGCGTCGAAGGAATGTGGTGGGAGACGAGGATCATCGTCATCTTGAACTCCCAATTGATGCGAACGAGCAATGCTTCGATGAGTTTGGTGGAGACAGGGTCCAATCCCGAAAACGCTTCGTCAATAAGCACGATTACCGGTTTCTGGATCAAGGCGCGCGCGAGCGCAACGCGCTTGAGCATTCCTCCGGACAGTTCGCCCGGCAGAAGATGGTCTACATCGGTGAGACCGACCGACTCGAGCCGAGAATGCACCTCGTCCGCGATCTCTTGCTCCGACAGGCGGGTGTGCTCGCGCAGCGGGAACGCGACGTTGTCTAAGACGGTCTTCGAATCGAGCAGCGCACCGTGCTGGAACATCATGCCGACGCTGCGGCGTAGTTTGCGCAGTCGACGCTCGCTGAGCCGTGCGATGTCGGTGCCGTCGATGAGTATGCTACCGCTCACCGGTCTTACGAGACCGGCGATGAGGCGCAGCATTGTGGACTTCCCGGAGCCGCTGCCGCCGAGAATCACTGATATTTTGCCTCTGGGGAAGCTGCAGCTTCTGCCACTGAAGACCTCACGGTCGCCGAACCGCATGGTGACGTCGTCAACGACGACGTGAGAATTGCTGCCTTCAGTAGGTTGGCTCACGGGCTGATAGTACCCGAACGGGCTCAATTATCCTGGACGAGGGGCGATCAGATGTCTATTAGTTAACGCCCGTTTGGTTTTCCTCAACTGTGTATTCCTCGACCGAGGTCCATAGACAAAATCGCTCGGATGCCCGCATACTTGAGCTTGTGACGCGAGCGATCCTCAAGCGTTGGGGGGTGGCTACCCGGCTCGGCCTCCTGATCGCCATCGTTGCGGCTACTCCGGCATTCCCACAACCGACCCACACCATCGACCTGAACGACGTTCGTACTGACGCACGGCGTTTCGGTCGTGTGCATGGCTCGTCAGGCAACGGCGCTACGGGAGTTCCCGTAGCCGGTGGCTTCGACATCGACGGCGACGGGTTCAAGGACTACGCCATGGCGGCGATGCGCGCCGATCCCCTCGGGCGGATCGACGCGGGTGAAGTACACCTGGTGTTCGGTGACGGCGGCTTCGGCACGACGGCCGATACGGCAGTTCCCTCTACGCGTATCCTCCGAGTCTACGGGGCCGGCCCCTCGGAGAATGCGGGCAGCGAGATCTGGGTGGACGACGTCACCGGCGACGGCTTAGGCGATCTACTGGTCGCCCGGCAGAACTTCACGCCCGACGCCGGCAGAATCGGCGCAGGTGCCCTTAGCATCGTCGTCGGCAGCACCGCGCTGCGCGCACTTGCCGACGAAGGCCGCTTCCTCGATCTTGCTCAGCCGCCTCTCGATGTCACGGTACTCACGTTCGTAGGAGCCAGTGCCGGGGATCGCGTCGGGATTTGGGTTCGTGCCGGCGACGCGACCGGCGATGGTATTGCGGATCTGCTGTTCTCGGCCGATCAAGAGGATGGGCCGGCGCAGAACGATCGCGGTGCGCTGTATCTGGTTCGAGGAGGCGCCCATCTCGCCGCTCGCGCGACCATCGACCTTTTCGAGTTCGGCGCGACGCAGCTCGTCGGCCACATCACCAAGATCGTACCGCCGGCGGGGTCGCACGAGTTCCATTTCGGATCTACGTGCGCTCTCGGTGATCTCGACGGAAATGGGCGCGCAGAGGTCTTCGGTTCTGCGGCACTCAATCGTTCCGGTGCCACGCTTCGTGCGGACGGCGCCGAACTTGGCTCAGCGCACGGGATCGGCGGTTCGACCGACGGTACCGCATTCATCGTCTGGGATGACAATTTCCCTGTCGGCACGTGGTCGCCGGCGTATACCGTCCTACTGGATTCCGCGCCGGGGTCGGTGACGGCGATCGAGGGCGCGAACGCGAATCGGAAATTCGGCGAGGAGCTACTCGGCGGCCTCGATTTCGACGACAACGGCCAGGCCGATCTCTTCGTCGGCGATATCACGGGCGACTGGTCTTTCAGTGGCGACAGACCGAACGCCGGAAGCGGTCACGTGATTTATGACGCGGCGACGCTCAAGGGCCTGAGCTTCGATCTGGAAGATCCGCCCCTCGGTTTCGCAATGACTACATTCACCGGTGCCGCCGTTGGCGACATCGCTGGCGATACCGCTGCGCAGGGCGATTTCGATGGGGACGGTATTGCGGACCTCATCGTGAGTTCACCGCACGCGCGGGCCGCCGGGCGTCATAGCGCTGGTACGCTGCACGTCTTTTTCGGTGGCTCACGGTGGCTCGAGCATATCGATCTCAAGGAAGAGTTCCAGCCGCCGTCGCAGCTCGTACGTTACACGTTGGTGCAGGGCTCGCTGGGATCGGTCGGATCGGATGCCGGCGATACGCTCTGCTACAGCGCCGCCGCAGGTGACATGAACGGCGACGGGAAGACCGATCTCATCGGTAACGAGATGCTCGGCAACGGCATCGCCCCTGAGCACGAAGATGTCGGGAATCTGATCCTCGTATCGGGGGATCTATTGGCCGGGGCAACTGGAAGCGGTTGTCCGCTGCGACCGGCCGTCGACTGCCGCGAATCAACGCAGAACCGCTCGCGCCTGCGCTTGGTCAATCGCCAAGGTCGAACGCGAGACCGGGTGTTGTGGCGATGGCCGAAGGGGGAGGCGACGTCCGTAGAGGACTTCCTCGCGCCGGATACGAATTCCGCGACGGTCTTTTCGCTGTGCGTGTTCGCGGGCGAGGATCCTCAGTTCGACGTGCTCGCGGTGGATGTGCCTGCGCTCGGCAGCTGCGCCGGTGCTCCGTGTTGGGTCGCCGACAGCGATGGCTTCGAGTACGCAGACGCCCAAGCGTTGGCCGGGGGAGCACTAGCCCTGCGTCTGCGCTCGGGTGGCGAAGGCGATGCATTCATCTACGCGAAGGCCGGCGCTGACAGCCTCGAGCTTCCCGAGGGGCCGCTAGAAGGTCCCGTAATTGTCCAATTGCGCGCCGCGGACGGCGTTTCCGATCGCTGCTGGCAGTCGTCGTTTACCGAGTTCAAACGCAACGACGGGCAGATCCTGCGCGCGCGCGGCCGGTAATACAGCCTTCGCCCTTGGCTCATGGCTAGGGCGCGCTTTGTCGAAGTTGTAGAAAAACGAGCTCCGAGACGGTAGTCTTGGTTCGATGCCCATAGTTTTGAGATTCGTCCGATCAGCGTTGTCGCGAGCGCGCTTCGGCACCGCGGCGCTGGCGGCGGCGGTTGTACTGCTAGGCCCCGGCGTGTCGCCGTCGGTGGCACAACTAGGCGATCTCGTCCGACGCGCCGAGGGCGGCAATATGCAGGCCCAGAACAATCTCGGTCTTGCCTATCACTCGGGAGACGGGTTGGCGCAAGACTTCTCGCAGGCGTTTCACTGGTACGAGCGCGCAGCCGAGCAAGGCTTGGCGATCGCGCAACACAACCTGGCTTTGATGTACGACGAAGGCACCGGCGTTTCGGCCGATGCCCGCATGGCCGCGCACTGGTATCGGCGCGCGGCCGAGCAGGGACTCTCGATTGCACAGAACAACCTCGGCGTCATGTATGACGAAGGGACCGGTGTCGATCGCGATCAGGCAGTGGCGGCAAAGTGGTATCGCTCCGCTGCAGAGCAGGGGTTGGCGTTGTCGCAGTACAATCTGGGCATGGCCTATCAGTATGGTCGTGGCGTGTCGCGAGACGCGAGTGAAGCCGTCAGGTGGTATCGCGCGGCTGCGCAACAAGACCTACCCGGCGCACAGCAGATTCTCGCGATGATGTACGATCTGGGTCGTGGCGTCGACAACGACGAAGCACAGGCGATGTACTGGTATCAGCGTGCCGCAGAGCAGGGCGACTCCATCGCTCAGTACATTCTTGGAATGCGCTACCATACCGGCGAGGGGGTACCCGCCGATCCGGCGAATGCGTTCAAGTGGATCGCGCGAGCAGCCGACCAAGGTCTCGAGCAGGCTACCGTCTTGAAGCGTGAACTAGAGGGAGAACTCACTCCCAATCAACGCGCCGAAGCCGGCGAAACGCGCTGATTCGATTCACTGCGCCCCTCTCAGAGTTCGGCTAGGAGTTCGGCCTTCTTTTGTTCGTATTCGTCGTCGGTGATGAGTCCTTCGGTGTGAAGGTCGCGTAGGGTACGCAAGCGGTCATCGAGGCCGCGGCGTGGTTTGCCCGACGAGGCTGCTTGCTCTGCTGGGGCCGCAGCGCGGGCCGGTTTTCCGTCGTCTTTCTTGCCCAGGTCCAGTAGTGACCAATCGCTATCCGCGTCGTCTGAGTCCTGCTCGTCCGCTGTGGTTGGCAACGATTCGCCGGCGCGGCCGAGGCGAATGGCCTCGGCTGTCAGTCCGGCCTTCTTATTCCGGATCATCTCGGACTTGGATCGAAAGCGTAGCCCGCTATAGCGCCCTCGGTGACAGTGGTAGTCGTGGTCCTTGCGGTTGTCGGGATGGCAACCGTGAGGATCGATACTTCCGGCGGTGTGAGCGCTGGCAGGTGCCGGCGCCAGAACAAACGTGCAGCCGAGCAGAACCGCGAACAGCACGCCGGTCAAGATGCGATGAATCCTAAGCATGCGTCTACGAATAGCGCAGCGCCGTTGTGCGGTCTATTCGGTCCCGCACTGCTATAGGCGGCGTTAGGGGAGCGCTTTGAACAGGGCGCGTCGCGTCTCGCGTAGGTAGGCGTCGGTTTCGCCGATCTTTTCGACCGTCGAGTAGCCCGCCTCTTTGAGGAAGTCCGCGATCCACGTGTGAGGATCGCTCCCCATGTCGGGCATGTCCTTGGCCCAGCTCTCCTTGTGCTCGTCAGATTGCCCCATTTCGAAGATCAGCGCCTTGCCGGTCTTACGACACAACCGTGTCATGATCTCGCGGCAATGATCGACGCCCTTTTGGTACATGATGTGATGGAGCACCGAGAGGAATATCACCGCGTCGAACTTCGGGATCGCATCGAGCAGGTCGGGGGTGACTTCCGAGATCAGGAACGAAGCACGTGGAATGTCGTTGAGCACGACCTGGCTTTGGCAGGTCATGATGCGGCGCAGATCGAAGTCGACACCCATGCATACGCCGATCCCCGACTTCGCGGACTGTAGAACGTAGTAGCCCTCGGAACATCCCAGATCGACGACGCTGTTGCAGTCGTGAGCGCGCATGACCTCTTGGATGGACTTCCAACGGTCTTCACAGTCGCGAGTACCGGCGATCATGCCGTTGGTACCGATGACGGGCTGGTACAGTTCGTAACTTTTCAGGTGAAGCTTCTGGATGGTCTGGAAGGCGGTCCGAAGCACGGGCTTGATGGGTTTGCGTTTCATCTGTTGGGCGACACTCTCTTTCGTTGACGAGCATGGAGCGACCCGTCCACTTGGGGCGGGCCGCGCGAGTCAGGCAAGCTAGTCGAGACACCATTATGCCTCAATCGCGAGGCTTAGCATCACCGTCGCGTCCTACATGCGCGATGCTGTGTGTGCGTCCCTCTCCGGGACCCGCTCGAGGCGCTTGTAAGCCTCAGCTCGGTGCGGCAGCATCAGTAGCGATGCGAACCGCAATGGCAATGCGAACTGCGATGGCAGCGCGAACCGCGTTCTCGTTGTTTGTCTGGATTCTGCCGGTGGCTTGTAGCGCGTGCAGCCCAATGGGTTCTGCCACGGCCCCAGGCTCACCGCTGCCGACGGGCGCAACGTCCGGCGCGGATTCGCGCTTGCTCATCGAGATTACCTCGGCCTCTGCATCTGCTCCGGGGGGAATCCGTGAGGCGATAGAAAAGGCCAATGCCGCCGGTCGGCCGACGCGCATTGTGTCCCGGCTCGATGCCGGCACCGAGATCTACATCGTACGCGCGCTTCCGAACCTGAAAGCTCCTGACACGATCTTCGATGCCAACCGGCTGGTCCTTCGCGGCGGCGCTTGCAGACGAGCGGACGGCCGCGAGGGCTGCGACGGCTTGCTCGTCTCCGGACCGAAGATTCGCGTGAACGGACTGCACTCGCGAGATTTCCTCTTCGACGGCATCGGTGTGCGCGGACGTGGCGCAGTCGATGTTCACATCAGCGACTGTCACTGCTTCGGCAATCGCGACGACGGTGTCGGAGTTTCGGCCGGCGCAACGGCCGTTGTCGTCGAGCGCTGCCTGCTGGAAGGCAACGGCTTTCGCACGAAGGGGAAGGGGATCCTCGTCTTTGACTACGCGCAGGCGGAACTACGAGACAACGTGGTTCGAGGAAATCGCGACGGCATCACGATCAGTCGACGGGCACGCGCCAACCTGATCGGAAACAGGATTGTCGGGAACTATGACAAGGGTTTCGGTGTCGCCGGGGCCTACGCAACCGGTACCCGCAACGTTATCGAGTCGAATGGCTTGGGGATGGAAGGGCGCGAGCCACCGCCGAACGCAGATGGAATTCGAGTCACGCTCGATTCGACACTTAGCCTTACCGACACGTCGGTTGCCGGCAACGGGGATTCGGGTGTCGTCGTGATAGCGACCGCCCGCATGAGCATGCGCGGCGGGCGCGTCAGCAACAACGGCGGTGTTGGCTTTCGCGGCGCCGACTTGGGCGTGATCGACCTCGTCGGCGTCGAGATCAGCGGCAATACGAAGGGTCCGCAGAGCCTCGAGGATCTGGCGACGCTGGAGCGACGCTAGCCGCGGCGCTGCTCTATCAGGCTGAGAATGTCGGCCATGACGTCGCTCAGCTCGTAGTCCTTGGGAGTGTACACGCCGGCGACACCGCGTTTGCGCAGCTCGGCGGCATCCTCGTCCGGTATGATCCCGCCGACCACGACCGGAATATCGGTCATGCCTGCAGTCTCGAGCCCTTCGATGATCGCCGGGACGAGCGTCATGTGTGATCCCGAAAGGATGCTCAGGCCGATCACGTCAACGTCTTCTTGAGAGGCGGTGGTGATGATCTCTTCCGGCGTCAGTCGGATTCCTTGATAGATCACGTCCATGCCGACGTCGCGCGCGCGCACCGCAATCTGTTCGGCGCCGTTGCTGTGTCCGTCGAGCCCGGGCTTGCCGACCAGGATTCGCGGTGTGTGCCCGAGCTTCTCGGAGATACCTGCTACGCGGCCGCGCAGTTCGACGACGCGATCCGTCTCGGCAAGGGTCTGGCCGCCGACGCCGGTCGGCGCGCGGTACTCGCCGAAAACACCGCGCAGCGTGTCAGTCCATTCGCCGGTAGTCACACCTGCCAGACCGCAACGGATGGATGCGGGCATCACGTTGTCGCCGTTGTTTGCGACGTCGCGCAGGTTGGCAAGAGCGGAGTCTACGTCCGCCTGATTTCGGCCGGCACGATGCGCGTTCAGGCGTTCGATTTGAGCACGCTCGGCCGCGGGGTCTACTTTCATGATTGCGCCGTCGAGATTCGACGTGAGCGGCGAGGCTTCGCACTCCACGTAGGAATTCACGCCGACGACGATCTGCGTTCCGGCTTCGATGCGTCTCAGCCGCTGCGTGTTCGACTCGACGAGCCGTTGCTTCATGTAGCTCGACTCGACGGCGGCCACGGCACCGCCGAGGTCCTCGATGCGAGCCATCTCTTCTCGGGCCTCGGCTGCCAAGGCCTTCACTTTAGCGGCGATGACCTCGGAGCCGTTAAAGATGTCGGCGTACTCGAGAATGTCGGTCTCGAACGCCATGATCAGCTGGGTGCTCAGTGCCCATTGCTGGTCCCAGGGACGCGGGAGACCGAGCGCTTCGTTCCAAGCGGGAAGCTGAATGGCTCGTGCTCGTGCGTCTTTCGAAAGTACCACAGCCAACATTTCGAGTGCGATCCGAATGGCGTTGTTCTCAGGCTGTTGCTCGGTGAGGCCGAGCGAGTTCACCTGAACGCCGTAACGGAACCTGCGCATCTTCGGGTCTTGGATATCGTAACGTTGGCGGCCGAGTTCGTCCCAGATCTCGACGAACGCGCGCATCTTGCAGATCTCTTCGACGAATCGAAGACCGGCGTTGACGAAGAACGAAATGCGTCCGTAAACCTTCGAGAATACTTCCGGTGTCACCGCGTCGCGCTTTCGCACCTCGTCGAGGACGGCGATGGCGTTGGCGATCGTGAAAGCTAGTTCCTCTACCGGTGTCGCGCCGGCCTCTTGCAGGTGGTAGCTGCAGATATTGATCGGGTTCCACTTCGGAATATTGGTAACGGTGTAGGCGATCACATCGCCGGTCAGGCGCATCGAGTCGCTGGGCGGGAAGACGTACGTGCCGCGCGAGAGATACTCCTTGATGATGTCGTTCTGAATCGTGCCCTGGAGAACGGACTCATCGGCCCCCTGACGCTCGGCTGTTGCGACGTAGAGCGCGAGCAGCCATGCCCCTGTCGCATTGATCGTCATCGACGTATTCATGCGATCGAGCGGGATGTCTTTGAACAGCGTCTCCATGTCGGAGATGCTGCAGACCGGTACACCGACCTTACCTACTTCGCCGCGCGCGATCGCGGCGTCGGAGTCGTAGCCCGTCTGGGTCGGCAGATCGAAGGCGACGCTCAGGCCGGTCTGCCCCTTCGCGAGGTTGCTGCGATATAACTCGTTGGACGCCGCCGCGCTGCTGTGCCCCGAGTAGGTGCGCATGATCCAGGGACGGTCACGTTTTTGTTCCAAGCTGTCTGCAGAAGTCGTCATGGTACTTTTCGAGGCTTAGCAGGGCTCGGAGCGAGCCACAAGGCGACGGTTTGGCGGCGGTTTGGCCGTTTGGTGGCGCTCGCTGAGGGCGCTACACTGGGCTCTCTTGGTAAGAACCGTCGGACATTGGCTGCAGTATGCGGCGCTTCGGCTCGTACTGCTCGTTGCCACGCTCGTACCGCGGCCGTTGTTGTGTAGAGCACTAGAGAGCCTGGCTGCCTTGGTCATGCGGCTCGACCCCCATCACCGCGACATCGTCGCACACAATCTCGAAATCGCCTTCCCCGATTGGACGCCGCAGCGGCGCGCCGAAGCCACTCGCGCGGCGTTCACCAACTGGGGGCGGTTGGGCGGCGAACTGGCGCACGTCGATGCCTTGTTGGCGGCACCACGGACAACGACGCTACTCGAACTCGATCGTCTGCTGACTTCTCTTGCAGACCCCGATCGCGGACTGCTCGTTCTGAGCGCCCACACAGCCAACTTCGAACTGCTGGCGCGCATGGCGGGTGCACCGAACCGCGAGATCCTTCTTTTCCATCGGGCGATGAGCAACGAACTCGTCAATCAGCATCTCGAGGACGCGCGTCGTCGAGCAGGGCTGGGGACACTCGGGCGCGGTGCGGCGGTGCGAGAGGCGATGCGCGTGCTGGCACGCGGCGGCATCATCGTCGCCCCACTGGATCAGAACCAGCCGCCGGGTCGCGGCATCTTCGTCGACATGTTCGGCCGACCGGCATCGACGTCCACATTCCTCGCGCGGTTGTCGATGGCATCCGGCGCTTCGGTCCTGCCCGTGTTCGCGGTTTGGGATGACGACGGTGGCCTCTCGGCTCGGACCGGAAAGCCCATTGCACCGCCGCAAGCGCCTACAGATCGGAAGGCTGCGGCGGCCGAGCTCACACAGCGGTATACGCGCGAAATCGAGGCAGCCGTGCGTGCTCAGCCGAAGCAGTGGAACTGGGCGCATCGGCGGTGGAAGACGCGTCCGCCTTCTGAAGCTGCCAATCCTGCCGAACCCTTTGGACCTGCCGGCCCCGCCAAGCCCGCTCAGTCCGAGATAACCCCTGCTACAGTTGAACTTAACGAGCCCGAGGCGCATTCACAGAGATAAGAGAAAATGTATTTCGAGGGCTCGAAAGATTTGGAATCGTTATCACCGCGAAATACTTTTAGAGTTTAGAGATTCTAAAGCAGCCCTGATGCCTGCGGAATTTTTCCGTTCTTGCGTCGCTTTCTCAGCCCGCAGGATTCCGCCGGTAAGACAGGGCACGGGAGATCCGACAGATGGGCGCACCATCCGGTTTCACCAGCAGCGACAAGTCCGGTCGTTCGACCAAGCCCGTTGAGAGCAGAGAGCACGTCGTCATTCGGTTCGCCGGAGATTCCGGCGACGGAATGCAGCTGACGGGCACACAGTTTACCAATCAGAGCGCTATGGCCGGCAACGACATCGTGACGCTGCCGGACTTCCCGGCTGAGATACGTGCGCCTGCAGGCACTCTGGCGGGCGTTAGCGGATTTCAGCTGAACTTCTCGAGCCAGCACATCTTCACGCCCGGTGATGAGCCTGACGTGCTCGTCGTGATGAACCCTGCTGCTTACGCGGTCAACGTGGATGACCTCGTCGAAGGCGGCATTCTCATTGCCGACAACGATGCATTCAGTAAGTCGAATCTGCGTAAAGCGGGGTTCGAGGGGAATCCGCTCGAGGCGGAAGGCCTGACCGATCGGTATCGCCTCTTCTCCGTACCGATCACCAAGATGACGGTCGAGGCGCTCAAGGATCTCGGACTGCCGCAGAAGTCGGTCGTGCGCTGCAAGAACTTCTTCGCCCTGGGTCTGTGTTCTTGGCTATTCAACCGACCGACTGACGCGACGCTTCGGTGGATCGAAGCGAAGTTCAAAAAGCCCGAGTTGATCGAGGCCAACCGGCGCGCGTTTCATGCGGGATGGAACTACGGAGAGACGACCGAGGCGTTTGCGGCCACTTATCAGGTGCCGGAAGCCGATATCGAGCCCGGTCGCTATACCAACATTACCGGCAACAAGGCCTTGGCCTGGGGCCTGATGGCGGCCGCCGCCAAGGCAGACAAGCAGTTATTCTACGCGTCGTATCCGATTACTCCGGCGAGCGACATCCTGCATGAATTGGCGGCGCACAAGGATTTCGGCGTCATCACATTCCAGGCGGAAGACGAGATAGCGGCCGCGGGCGTCGCGCTCGGAGCGTCGTTCAGCGGTTCGGTCGCCGTCACCGGTACCTCCGGCCCCGGTGTGTCGCTCAAAGGCGAGACGCTGGGACTGGCGGTGATGGTCGAGCTTCCGATGATCGTCGTGAATGTGCAGCGCGGCGGCCCCAGTACGGGGTTGCCTACCAAGCCTGAGCAGTCCGATCTGCTGCAGGCGTTGTACGGACGTCACGGTGAATGTCCGGTCGCGGTTATCGCGCCGTCGTCGCCGACCGACTGTTTCGACGCGGCATTCGAGGCGGTTCGTGTCGCCATCCGATATATGACGCCGGTGATCGTGTTGTCCGACGGATTCTTGGCGAACGGATCGAGGCCGTGGAAGACGCCGAGCTTCGCCGACCTGCCGGAAATTGCCGCGAAGTTCTGGACGGAAACCTTGGGGTTCCACCCTTATCTCCGCGATGAGGACACGCTTTCTCGACCTTGGGTCGTACCCGGTACCCCAGGCCTCGAACATCGAGTCGGTGGTCTGGAGAAGGACTACAACTCGGGCAACATCAGCTACATGCCGCAAAACCACGAACGCATGATCAGGGTTCGTGCGAGCAAGATCGAGCGCATCGCCGACGAATTGCAGCCGCTCGAGGTGATGGGGGATCCCGACGCCGATACGCTCGTGATCAGTTGGGGATCGACCTATGGCGCACTGTACGCGGCCGTAAAGGAACTCAATTCCCAGGGGCAGCCTATAGCGCATGCGCATCTGCGTTGGCTCAACCCGCTACCGCCCGAAATCGGCGAACTCATTGCGCGATACAAGCGCGTGATCGTGGCGGAACTGAACATGGGACAACTCGTTCGCGTGCTGCGCGAGCGGTTCCTAGTAGACGCGGTACCGATCAACAGGATGCAGGGGCAGCCCTTCAAGACCGGCGAACTGGTTGCCGAAATCAAGGGCCTCATGGAGAAACGCGCGTGAGTACTACAGCCGTCGACGTGACCAAACAGACCCGCAAAGACTTCGTCAGCGATCAGGACGTGCGCTGGTGCCCCGGCTGTGGCGATTACGCCATCCTTGCGCAGGTGCAGAAGGTAATGCCCGAACTCGGCGTACCTCGCGAGAACGTCGTGTTCGTCTCCGGCATCGGCTGTTCGAGCCGCTTTCCGTACTACATGAACACGTATGGCTTCCACAGCATTCACGGCCGCGCGCCCGCGCTGGCGACGGGAGTGAAGCTGGCACGTCCCGATCTTTCGGTTTGGATCGTGACAGGCGACGGTGACGGGCTCAGTATCGGCGGCAACCACCTGATCCACATTCTGCGTCGCAACCTCGACGTCAACATCTTGCTCTTCAACAACGAGGTCTACGGCCTGACGAAAGGGCAGTACTCGCCGACATCGCGACTCGGGCAGATCACGAAGTCGAGTCCGATGGGTGTGGTCGATCAGCCGTTCGATACCGCAGCACTGGCACTCGGTGCCGGGGCGACGTTTGTCGCACGCACGATCGACGTGGAGCAGAAGCATCTACAGAGCGTGCTGCATGCGGCGGTCGAGCATAAGGGGACATCGTTCGTCGAGATTCTGCAGAACTGTCCGATCTTCAACGATGGTGTCTTCTCAGAAGTGACCGACGACGACGGCCGCGCGTATCGGCAGCTACTGCTCGAAAACGGCAAGCCGATGCTGTTTGGCCCGGAGAGCGATCGAAAGGGCATCCGTCTCAGCCGAGAAATGCGCCCGGAAGTCGTGTCGGTGAACGAGGATGAAGGTATCGACGAGGATATCCTCGTTCATGATGTTGCGAACGACGCCAAATCGTTCTTCTTGGCTAGCCTCGATTGGCAGACCGCCGGAGCGCAGCCCCCGATGCCGGTGCCACTCGGCGTTCTGCGGGCGGTTGATCGACCGATCTACGAACAGAGTGTCCACGGCCAGATCGACGCTGCGCGGCAAAAAGAGGCTGCAGGCGACTTTGACCGGCTGTTTGCAACGGGTGATTCCTGGGTCGTAGACTGAGGGCGGATGGAGCATCTCGAACATGCCTCCCGATGAAAAAGATGAAGCAGTAAAGGAGTTTATCGACGAGGCCGAGCGTAGCCTCGACGAGGCTGAGGAACCTCGAGCCTTCGATGAGAAGATGCTCTCGGCACCCATCAGCGAACTCAAGCCTCGCGCCCCGATCATCGTCGAACCCCAGGCCCCTGCCATCGAGGCGATCACGCTCATGCAGGATCACCGAATCGGCTGTGTGCTCGTGTGCCGCGCCGACAAGTTGAAGGGGATCTTCACGGAGCGTGACGTTCTCGCCAATGTGGTCGGTCGAGGCATCGATCCAGCCAAAACACCCGTTCGGAAGCTCATGACGGAGAACCCGGAGTACCTGCGTACAACGGACGCTATCGCCTATGCCCTCAACAAAATGAGTGTCGGGGGGTACCGCCATGTGCCGCTGGTCGATAATGCACGCGTCCCGGTCGGGATCATCTCGGTCAAGGACATCGTCGGCTATATCGTTCGTTTCTTCCCGAAAAGCGTGATGAACCTGCCCACACTGCCTCGCCAAAACTACGCCCGAGAACGCGAGGGCGCGTGAATTCATCGGCGTGCCGCTCGGGCGGCCGGTTGACTACAGTCTCGCGGGGGTGTTAACGGATGCGACCGGCCCTTTGTCATCGTCGTGCGTGCGCGCTGCGCGTTCGGCGCCCTCGAACCTTCGGGGGACGAAGTTTGGAGCAGGCAGGAAGGATGGAGCGGTAGGATTTGGCCGATACTCTCGAAGAAGTTCGTAAGCACGTCGAGGATCTGATCCGCCGACTGTCGGAGGCTGAGGCCCACGCGGAGCCTGAGCCGGCGGCCGTGAAGCAGGCGCCGATGAATCGCGCCGCGCTCGCGGACCTCGAAACCAACGTCACCACGCTTTCCATCAAGGTCGATCAAGCCGGCAATCTGTTGGCCCAGGTCACCGATCTGCTGGAATCCCAAGCCGAGCGACTCGAGACTCTCGAGCTTCAGGTAGGCGAGGGGGATGCCGGTTGGCCGGCAGAAGAAACGGCCGCGATCGACGAAGCGCCGCCGCGCTACGAGCCGGTAGAGCGAGCCGTCGCCGCCGGACCTGCCGCGCTTGCCACGCCCGCTCAGCAGGCCGTGCAGGTAGAGGCGGGCGTCAGTCGCAGTGAACTCGCTGCAGCGCTAGCGGACTCGCTACATGCCGTTCGCGAAGACATCGCAATGCTTGGTGCGGAGTTGCGAGGCCGCGCTCACGATCTTGACGTACGCGTTCACGATGTCGATTCGCGCCTGCTCGATCTTTCCGCGCGTTTCGAGGACATGCGCGAGTTGGCCTGGCAGCAGCGATCCGAGATTCGCACACTCGAAGAACGTTTCATGACGCTATCGGAGCCGCAGTCTCTTGCGCCTACCGGCGCCGTCTCGGAACCGATGCAGAGGCTGCCCATCGTGGCTGCGCAACCAGCCCAATCCCAGCCGGCTTTTGAGAGCCCACGGGTGGTCGTTGCCCCAGCGCCGATATCGACCGAGAGTGGGTTCGATGGCCAAGTGGCGACCTCTCCGACGGCGGCGCGAGTCGTCACCGTTTCGTCGTCGCTGCGCGACGCATCCGCTGCAGCCGAAGAAGGACAGCCGCCGGCCGCAGCTGCGCTCGAGCCGATGGACGCGCGCACGGTACGCCGGCTCGAAGAGCTGGTGGAACGCGAGGTACGCCTACAACAGGAGTTCACGCCGGGGGCCCCTGTTCGTACCGGCAGACGGACGAGGCCTTCCGTGATGGTCGTCGACGACTTGCCGGACGCTCGAAAGATCCTATCCATCTATCTCTCGCGTACCGGCTATCAGGTGGTTACGGCCTCCGGCGCCGAGGACTGCCTCGCGAAGCTGCGTCATCACGATGTGGATGCGGTGATTCTCGATGCGAGCATGCCGGGGGGCGGTGGTGCCCAGGTGTGCCGGTCGCTTCGCGAGGATGAAATGTTCGCCGCGAAACGGCATATTCCTGTCATCGTCTACACGGGCTACCCTGACGATTACCCGCCGAGTGTCGTAGACGCTTGGGGGGCAACCGACTATGTGGTGAAGGGCGGCGACATGTTGCCGCTCATTACCGCGCTAGTTAGGCATACCAAGGAGCAACCCGAAGCACTGCCGTGAACCGATTCATCCTGTCCTTCATCCTTCTCTTTATCTCTGTAGTTTTCGCGCCCGCGGCAGCCGTCGCGCAGGGCCTGACGGTCTACAACATCGTGAGCCCCGAGTACCGACTTGGGAGCTTTCGCGTCCATCCCCCGACTGGGGATGGCTGGCGGCAGGTCGCGAACAGCTCGACGGTTCTGCGCTTGGTCTATGCCGAGACCCTCGATGGCGGCACCGACCAGGCCACCATCCACACACGCGCCGACATCGTCGCCGAGTCCTTCGCCATCGAGGATCCCTCGCTCGTTCCGAACGGCTTGAGGCTGACGCTCAACGGCCAGACTCAGATGATGGAGCAACGCGGGGACGCGTTGCTCGGCTATACGCGTATCGACAAGGTCGAGGCCGGCGTCGAGACGCACGCGTACACTCTCAAGAGCAAGATCGAGGGTGAGAAGAACCGCTACGAAACGTTCTTCGTTTCGTTGGCGCCGGATCGTAGTGAGTACATGGTCGTCAAGTTCACGGTTGACGAAGAAGACTATGCGAAGGAATCGTTTTTCAAGGACTTTCTAGAGTCCTACAAGTCCCTCGGGTATCCCGACGTCGAGCCCTTCGTTGAAGAGGACGGAGACACAGAATCGGCGCCCGCCCCCGACGACGATAGTTCGCCCGCCCCCGAAGCCGCTCCGTAGGCGGCCTTGCTGAGTGGCAATCTAACGATCGCGCGCGGTTGCTTGTCGCTCTGCATCGAGTGCGGCAAGTGCAGCCTCGCTCCCTCTTTTGATCGCGCGGTCTACCGTACCCGCACCGGGTAGGATGAGCTCGAGCATCGACGGCGCCGGCAACGTGTCGGCGTGAATGAAGCGGACGGCAGCGCCGGCCTTTGCGGCGTCCGAGATCGCTTTCAGTACCAGTGGCGACGATGCTGCCCACTGATCGGCCCCCCAGACCGTCACAGTCGTCGCTCTGTCATCAGGGCACGCGGGCATTGCCTCCACAGCGGCATGGATCCCCGCCGAGATCGTGTCGGGTTCGACATCCGTACGTCGCAACGCCCCAGGCAGTAGGTCAGCGGCACGTGCGCCTTCTTTCGAGTCGAGCGCAATAAAGCGTTCGCCCACGGCCAGGAGGGTGATCGTCTTCAGGTCGGCGGAGGCGGCTGCTCGGCGAACGGTAGCATCCAGACCCTCCCCTGGAGCGAGACGAGCCGCTAGGCCGCCGGCATCGTCGAGCGCGGCAGCCATGATGAATCGCCGAGCCCGTAGACGTTCCCAGCCTCTGACGAAACGGTCCGCGTTGGCGGACGCCGCCAGCACCGCATTCACAGCGCCGTATCCGGCGCCCACGAGCACATCGGGGACGTGTCCGTGGGCAAGCATCTCTCGGACGAAACCGGCCTGATACAGGGCGCAGGAGAGATCGCCGAGAAGTACCCAGGCATCGTTAGAGACCGGGGACGCCGGGGACGCCTCGGACAGCTGCGGTGCGTCCCCAGGGGGAGCGGCCTCCGGAGCGGTACTATGTAGTAGGAGCCAAGCCACGCCTGATCGAAACTAGGGGCCGCGTCGGTCCGCTGCAATGGGGAGGCTCCAATGGCCGCGATCCGACATAGCAACTGCGTAGCCACGAGTAGGGGGTATTCCTGGCACGGGACATGCAGTTTCGTAGGCGTGCAATCGACGCCGTTCGCCCCGGAAAGTGTGAAAGCATGCTGCCCGACGCGCGGATCGAGATTCCAGTTGGTCTGGATGCACCGTTACAGAAGTGACGCACGTACGAATCGGTGACAGCAGCAATGTAGTTTGCGGTAGCCGATGACGAATAGGACGTGCGATCATTACTGATCTAGATCGCGAAGGCGCGGGGCGCCAACGAGGGAATCAGAGTGAACACCGAACTGCGTAACATGGTTGTGCTTGTGGATGACGAGCCGAACATTCGGGAAACGGTTGCCTTCATTCTCGAGGCTGAGGGGATCGAGGTGGAAACCGGTGCCGACGGTGTCGAGGGTTTGGAGGCCGTCAAGCGATGCAAGCCGAAGGTGGTTCTGCTTGACGTGATGATGCCGCGTATGGACGGCTACGAGGTCTGTCGAGAGATCCGTAATACTCCCGAGCTATCGGGGGTGTTCGTGATGATCCTCACGGCACGTGGTCAGAAGTCCGACGAGGTAAAGGCCTTGGAGGTCGGAGCGGATCTCTATATGTCGAAGCCTTTCGATGACGAAGTAGTCCTTCAGGTCATCAACGAGGTCTTCGAGGGGCGGCTCGCTTCGCGCCATGGTGATGCGTCCGACTCGGGCGTGCACTACCAGCGCGCAGAAGGCGCCAACTAACTAAGTTTTCGTGAAGCTGGCCGGAGGGGTTATAGAGTCTCTTCGGGCTCTATGAAGCCGACCAAACCTTCGGCCAGCTCCATATTTCCATCCACTTCGATGCGCTCACTGGCGACTGCCAGGCGGCCGTCGAACGTCCCATCGGCAATGGCGAGGAAATCGTCGACGCTGAGTTTCACCGAGACATCGGCAGCACCGCTGTAACCGCTCTCCCAAGTGACGCCTGAAGGCGCGACCTTCAGTAAATGGGTTCCACCATCATCCCCCTCTAGTTCGAAGAGGTAGCTGGCGTCGCCCGCGGCGCCGACAGCACCTTTGGCCTCGAAGCCACGGAAGATCTCTTCTATTCTGGCGGCCTTGTCTACTGCGACGATTTCTTCGACTTCTGGGGTCTGTTCCATGACGATGGTTCTTTTAGGCCGCTCCGGCGCTGTGAGCAACCGTCGGCGCGCGCTGACAAGGCAGGGGGCGCAGTTTTGAATAGTTGGGTCGGTCGTTGGGGTGGTTTTCGGCTCGAACGTTCCGGCGGCCTCGCGCTGGTTGTGCTGGCGGCGACGGCACTGATTTTCCCTGGCCTCGGCGGGTTCGCGCTTCTCGACCCGAATGAGGCGAAACACGCGCTGATTGCGAAGAATACGATGGAGGCGGGCCAATGGCTCGAGCCTGTTCTCAACGGCACCGCCTATCACCACAAGCCCTCGCTCTTCTATATTTTGGTCGGCGCCTGCTATCGCGCCTTCGGCGTCTCCGAGGCCGCAGCGCGTCTGGTACCAGCGTTGTCGGCCTGGACTACGCTGGTCGCGACATACTGGTTCGGCTCGCGGCGCAGTGTGCCGGCGGGGCTATTGGCGGCATATTTCCTGGCGTCCTCGCTTTTCTTCGTTCACTTGGGCCGCTTCACGAATCTAGACGGCGTCTTTACCGCGGCACTGACGATCGCGCTATTCAGCACGTTGGCCGCCGAGAAGAGGGTAGCCCGGGACTCGGGGCGTTGGCGCATTCCCTATCTCGCCTTTGTCCTGGCAGCGCTCGCAACGTTGATCAAAGGGCCCGTGGCCCTCGTGTTACTTGCGGTCCCGGCGTGCTTCGCGGCGGCTCGCCGCGAGCTGGATTGGCGGCGCATCGCGATAGGCGTCGTTGTGGTGGTCTGCATCGTCAGCGCCTGGGCGCTCCCAGTTTGGCTCGCGCATCCGGACTATCTCAGAGACTTCGTATGGCTGCATAACCTGCAGCGCTACTTCGGAGACGTCGAGAAATTTCATCCCGAGCCGGCTCTCTTCTTCATTCCGATCACGTTTGCGGCGCTGCTGCCTTGGTCTCCGCTCATCCCGTTGGCCGTCGTACGAGCACTGCGCTGTCGTGACTCGGAATTCTACTTGGCGGTTTATGCGCTCGCGGTGATTGCGTTCTTCTCGCTGTCGAGCGGGAAGTTGGCCACCTATGTGGTGCCGTCGTTCCCACCACTGGCCGTCTTGACGGCATGGTGGGCTTGGGGGCGCTTGAGCGAGCCAGGCTCTCGAGGACTCAGCGCGGCTCTGGCGGGCGCCGGCGTCGTTGCGTTGCTCGCACCGGCAGCGTTGATTGCAGCCGTCATCGTCGACCCGAGCGTCGCGTGGGCGGCGTCCTGCTTTGTTCCGGCCTCGGGAGTGGCGGCAGCCGTACTTGTGCGCCGTCGGTTCTTCTCGAGTGGTGCTGACGTCAGCATCGCCGTTGCGAGTGGCTGCCTGGCGACCTCTGTGCTTGTCAGTGCCTTCGGGGGGATTGCCGCGGAGCGTCTAACGAGTGACCGCGACCTGGCCGAGCTCGCTCGCGCGATGGGCCGTCCGGATCGAATGGTCATATACCGCGTCCGGCCCTTCTCGTTCCTGTACTACACCGGGTGGACAGGGGTCTACAAAGTGAGCGACGAGGAGTATCGCCATGCGATCGAAGACGGGGTCGATGCGGAAGCGGCCGTATTTACACTGATATTGACCAAGGAGAAACGCTTGGAACCGCTCGCTCAGATCGCGCCCGGAGTGGAGTTCGAGACGGTGGCTCGAAACCGCCGGCATCTTCTCCTCAGGCCGGTTTCGGCACAGTCTCCGTAGGCGGTTGCCTTCGGGTAGCCGGTTGCTACCATACCCGCGTGATGTACCAACGTGTGCTGAAATCCTTCGTGATCGTTGCCTTTCTCGTCTGCTCGCCGTCGGCGGCGCAGGCCGAAACGTCGCCGGAAGACACCCTGCGCAGCTACTTGAAAGCCATGCAGGAAAATCGGTTCTCTGATGCCTACCAATACGTATCGTCGAGCATGAGTCGTAGCCTGGGCCAGGAAGAATGGGCGAAAGAGCAGCAATACATCGTCCAAATGGGGGAAGTGAAGATATTTGGCTTCCAGGTATTCGATGCTGTCATGGTGGACGGCAAGGCACGCGTGCCGAACGTGCTCAAGTCTCAAGACAAGTATCTCAACCAACTCGGCCTCGATGAGCACGAAGTGTACGACCTGGTTAAGGAAGAAGGGAAGTGGAAGGTCGATCAGCAGACGTTGGTCGAAGGTGCCGAGAGACGCGAATTCTTCCCCGAAGAGTAGCCCCTGAGCCTGAAGAATCGGCTATCGCAAGAGCTTGCAGTCCTCGCAAGTTCTTGACTTGTAAGTACCTGCCCGTTAGATCAGCCCTTCGCTGCGCGGAGTATTAGTGCCGGTCCACGTATGGTCGTGAGTCGGTCCAATTAGTCGCTCCGTCCGCACTTCTTAAAGGAGAACAGGATGATCGTGAGAGACCTTACGGCCCGCTTCTGCGCGCTGGTAATGGTGGCCGCGTTGTTGGCGACTGCCGGCTGTCACCGTACCGGCGAATTTGAGCCGATGACGGAGCAGAAGATCTACGTCAGTGACCGTTACTTCGATGTGTATGTGAAGGCGCCGAAAGAGGCCCTGATCATCGGTTACGGGGGCAAGATGCTCCACACAACCGACGCCGGCTTCAGCTGGACGCGGGTGGACACCGGCACCGAGAAGGCGCTCTACAGTATCGACTTCGCCGAAGGCAACAAGGTCGGCTGGGTCGTCGGCGAGGAAGGCCTCATTCTCAAGACCACCGACGGCGGCGCGAGCTGGACGGTACAGACGAACGAGATCTGGCTCGATCCGGAATGCGCCGACGACGATGAGCGCTCCTATCGGGAACTCAACGAGGACCCGTGTCAGTACGCGTACCTCTTCGCGCTCGATGTTCTCGACGAGAACACCGCGCATGCGGTCGGCGACAAATCGATCTACACGCGCACGACCGACGGCGGCAAAACTTGGAATACCGAGACTGTCGCTGTCCCCACTGAGGGAATCTCTGAAGACCTGCTCCTCGCGGTTGAGGATCCGGTTCTCTACGACCTCACTTTCCTGAATGCGACCACGGGCTACATCGTCGGCGAGTTCGGAAAGATCTTCCAGACGATCGATGGCGGCAAGAGCTGGCAGGAACAGCAGGCTAGCGTCATGGACTCCTCCGTTCTCGACATTCTCGACTTGCCGACCTTCTTCGACATCGAGTTCCTCGACGACAAGACCGGCATCGTCGCCGGCTTGGACGGTCGGATCGCAATGACGACAGACGGCGGAAAGGATTGGAATTTCGTTCCCAACAACGTCTCCGACTACATCGACCCCTTCTACAGCGCGACGATTCTTCCGAACGGCACGCGATGGGTCGTAGGAGCCTCCGGGCAAGTCGTAAGTGCCGTGGCGGGCGCTGAGTTCGCCAAAGGTGATCTCGGCACCCAGGTCAACAACTGGATGCGTCGCGTGCGGTTCCTGGACAACACCGTCGGCTGGATCGTCGGCGGTTTCGGTTTCGTGATGGTAACCGAGGACGGCGGCGAGACTTGGTTCCGCAGATTCGGATAGGGAGCACTACTTAGATGTCAAGACAGGACAAGCCAGCCCTTTATCTGCTCGGAGAGCAGCTGATTCGCTTCCGCGTTCCGATCTCGATCACGGTCGTTTTGACCACCGCGATCTTCGGTTGGTACGCATCGCGTCTCGAGCTCATCACGAGTTTTGGCGACCTGCTCCCGCAGTCGCATCCGTTCATCAAGATTCACAACACGTATTCAAAAGACTTCGGCGGTGCCAACAACATCATGATGATGTACGAGGTCGATGACGGGAACGTGTTCTCGGTCGAGCGCCTCGCGCAGATCTTCTTGATCACCGAGGAAATCGATAAGGTCTACGGCGTAAACCACAACCAGATCGAATCGATAGGTCACCGTACTACGCGACACTTGAAAGTTGCGGCCGGTGGTACGCTCAGGTCCGAGCCGATCATGATCGGCTTACCCAGGACCGATGCTGATGCGCACGATATTCGGCGTATCGTTCACAACTCGGAGAACGTGTACGGCATTCTCGTCTCACTCGACGACAAGGCCGCCGTTATTCGCGCGAATTTCATCGAAGGAAGACTGGACTACAAGCGAATATTCGAAGAGATGGAAGAGCGTGTCATCTTGCCCCACATCAAGGGGTGGAGTGGCGCTCAGTACGTCGATGTAGATCCTGATCGCGCAAAGGCCTATGGCGTTGAAGAGGGCACGGGCGTGGTGGTCAAACGCCTCTTTCCTAATAGCGGCGCCGAGGCTGCCGGCCTGGAAGCCGGCGATGTCATTACGCATCTCAACGGAAAAGTAGTGAAGGCGCGATGGGAGATTGCGCATGCGCTGGCCGGCTCCGAAGGGGCTGGCGCAACCGTGAAGTACAAGCGTGACGGCACCGAAGGCACGGCCACGATCACGCAATTCGGATCCGACGCGAGACTGTGGGCCGCAGGCGAGCCACGACTGTACGGCTGGATCTATCACTATTCGATGGAGATCTTTGAGGTCTTCATCGCCGCGACACTCTTCATTTGGATTGTACTGTGGATCTACTTCCACGATTGGCGCGGCGCACTGCGGCCCACGATCACCGGCGTTCTGGCTGCGGTCTGGGGATTGGGCTTCATCGAAATGATCGGCTTCGCGCTGGATCCACTGGGTTTGGTCGTTCCGTTCTTCATTACGGCCCGCGCGGTCAGTCACTCAGTGCAGATGCACGACCGGTACTACGAAGAGTTCCGGCGTTGCGAGTTCAACAAGCACGAGGCGATCATCGCGTCGTTTGCCGAACTATTCGTTCCCACATTGTCGGGAATCATCACGGACGCGCTCGGCGTATTGGTGATCATTTTGGTGCCGATCACCATGCTCCAGAAACTGGCGATCACCGCGTCTTTCTGGATCTTGGCGATTACGATCTCCGAGTTACTGCTCAACCCGATCATCTACGATCTGCTACAGGCTCCCGATCCGGAGATCGTGACGAAGCGTAGTGAGGGTTGGTTCAAGCAGGCCATCCGGCGTTTCGCCGATGTCACGCTCAGCAGGGCGGGGAAGGTGTTCACCTTGGTGTTCTGGATCGGAGTTTCCGGCTTCTGCGCCACGCAGTGGACGAACCTCACGATCGGCGATCCATCCGCAGCGTCGCCCTTGCTCTTCATCGACTCGCCCTACAACGAGTCGCATACGAAGATTCAGGGCAAGTTCGGTGGCGTTGAGCCGCTGATCATCGTCGCAGAAGGCGAAGACAAGAACGCGATGAAAGACCCGCAAGCGCTCAAGACGATGGAAGGCTTCCAGCGTTTCCTCGAGCGCGACCCGGGAGTGGGCTACAGCTTCTCGCTGACCGACATCATTCGGGCCGTGAACAGCGTGTTCCACGAACTCGAGCCGAAGTGGGGTGTCATCCCCAACAACTGGGTTGATATCGGTGGATTGTTCTTCATCTTCTTCTCGGGGTCACCGCCGACTGAAACCGCGAAGTATGTAACGACCGACTATCAGACGGCGCACGTGACGTTTTTCTGTCGAGACCACAAGGGCTCGAACATCGAACGAATCATCGCGCGCTCCGAGGAGTACATCGAGGCCAACCCGATGGACAAGGCGGCGTTCCGTCTTGCCGGCGGCTTGATCGGTGTGCTCGCGGCAGCCAACCAAGAACTGCTGCGCAACGACGTGATGATGAACGCGTTGGGCTTCGGAACGATCTATATCGTTCTGTTGTTTACCTACCGTTCGTTCGTGTCGGGTCTGATCATGCTGCTGCCGTTGATCGTGTCGAATTTCGTGATCAACGCGTACATGGGCTACCAAAACATGGGCATCAACATCAATACGTTGCCGGTGATCACGGTGGGCGTCGGATTCGGTATCGATTACGGACTCTATATCGTCAGTAGGGCTATCGAGTCGTACTTCGAGCTCGAAGGGAAGTATTCGGATGATCAGAACGACGAGCGTGTTTCCGAGGCCGTCTATCTTGCGGTAACGACCGCCGGTAAGAACGTGACGTTCGTGTCCATTACCATGGTCTTCTCGACGATGGCGTGGCCGCTAATTACGAATATCCGCTTCTGTGCTGAGATGGGGCTGCTTCTCGCGATCTGGATGACCATCAGCTGGGCGGCTTCGCTCACGCTACTGCCGGTTGTGCTGGCAGTGACGAAACCGAAGTTCATTCAGCGTCGTCCCGCGATCGATGCATAGCGAGTAGCCAACTATTCGACGAACCGGGGGGCCGGGCTACGCACGTGGTCCGGCCCTTCGCGCATCACGGCGACGACAGGACTTGATCCCGCGGTCCGCACGGCGGAGCGTTAGCGCATACACTCGATGATCGAAGCCAAGGGACTAATAAAAGACTACGGGCGCAATCGCGCGGTCAAAGGCGTCTCGTTCAAGGTCGATAAAGGCGACATCGTCGGCCTGCTCGGACCGAATGGCTCGGGCAAGACGACGATCATGCGCATGCTCACCGGTTTCTTCGCGCCCACGTCGGGTGCGTGCTCGATCGCCGGCGTCGATGTACAGACGGATCCACGCGAGGCGCGCCGACACATCGGCTACCTGCCCGAGCGGGTTGCTCTATATCCGGACATGACCGTTCGGCACTACCTCAAGTTCGTTGCTCGCGTGCACGGCGTTGGTCGCGGCATTGCATCTCGTGTCGATGAGACGATGGAACTCACCGGGTTGACCGAGATGGCCAAACGCCACATCGGCAAACTTTCAAAGGGCTACCGACAGCGCGTCGGCATTGCGCAGGCGGTCGTTCATAGCCCGGATGTGTTGATTCTCGATGAGCCGACCGTTGGGCTCGATCCGCGTCAGATCGTAGAGATTCGTGCGCTGATCAAAGAATTGGCCGGCCGCACTACCGTTTTGCTGTCGACCCACATTTTGCCCGAGGTCAGCATCACCTGCCGACGGGTGTTGATCATAGATCAAGGACGTCTGGTCGCGGAAGATACCGCGCAGGGACTGACGCAGCGGACGGTGGGCCACGGTGAGCTGCTGCTTCGCCTGGTAGGACCGGAAGAGCGGGTCTTGTCGTTACTCACGGCCGTCGACGGTGTCACCGGGGCTGAGGTCGCCGATCGCGATCCTTCCGGTGCCTCGGTGTATCACGTTACGACGGCAGCCGATCGCGATGTTCGCGCTTCGATCGCTAAGCTGGTCGTCGATCAGGGCTGGTCGCTCCAAGAGCTGACACAGAACACGATGAGCCTCGAGGACCTGTTCGTCCGCATACTCGAAGAATCAGCCGGAGTGACATTCTGATGCGGTTTCTGGCGCTCTTCCTCAAGGAGCTTCGAACGTTTTTCGCGTCGCCGCTCGTCTACATCGTTTCAGCAGTCTTTCTCGCGCTGTCAGGTTGGTATTTCTATACCGACCTCGACGCGCTGATCACGTTCGGTTTCGGTGAGAGCATCGTCGATCATCTTTGGCAGCGACTCTACAACGATATCGTCCGTATCCTGATCACGGTCGTTCCGTTGATTACGATGAGAGTCTACGCCGAGGAAAAGAGTCTCGGCACGATCGAGCTTCTGTACACGGCGCCGGTGCGCGACATCGAGATCCTGCTTTCGAAGTATCTCGCATGCATGACGGTGTTCGCCATGATCGCGGGTTCCACGGCGCTGTATCCCTACCTGATCTATCGTGTGTCGCCGTTCGACTACTCGCAGTTGTGGTCGGTGTATCTCGGCGGATTCCTACTGTTGAGCGCCATGGTGATGGTGGGGATCTTCATTTCCTCCCTCACGGAGGCACAACTAATTGCCGCGATGTTCACCTACGGAGCAATACTTCTGTTGTGGAACCTCAACTGGAATGAGGCGGCTATTCCGGACAGCTGGGGCGGAATAGTCGCTCAGCTGTGTGCCTTCGACCACTTCGAGCCTTTCGCCCGCGGCGTGGTCGATATGCGGCACGTTGCGTACTTCGTCTCCCTCAGCGTTTTCATGGGATACCTCACGATGCGCTCCATGGAGTCGCGTGAATGGCGGGGGCGTCGGTAGTGCGCGGTTTAGCGGCCCGCTGGTTCCAGCTCATCGTAGCCTGTATCGGGACGGCACTGCTGTTGGTCGCGATCACGTCGGTCGCGTACGTCCACAACATTCGCTGGGACTTGAGCCCCGGAAGTCGGTTCACTCTGTCGGATCACGCGCTCGGCGTGCTGCGTGATCTCGATCAGCCAATCAAGATCACCGGCTTCATCCGTACGCAGGATGCGCGCAACATCGTGCTCAAGGACCTGCTTTGGCAGGCTTCGCGCGAGACCGACATGATCACGTACTCGGTCGTCGACGTGAACCGCAACCCGACACTGGCGAAGAAGATGGGTGTCGGCGCGTACGGCTCCAGCGTCGTCGAGAGTGGGGTGCGGCGAAGTGAATTCTCGATGCCGAACGAGCAATCGCTCATCTCGGCGATTGTTCACGTCACCCGCCCGGCGAAACAGGTCTACACGCTTACCGGTCACGGCGAGTGCGACACCGCTAGCACCGATCGTCGGCACGGTTGTTCACTGATGCGCGTGGCGCTTTCGCGCGAACTCTACCGCGTATCGGAACTGAATCTACTCGATGGCAGCGGTGTTCCTGACGATGCCGATGTCGTGATCGTGGCGGGTCCTGATAGAGACCTCACCGCGGACGAGATCGCCACACTGGAGGACTATCTCGCGAATGGCGGCGATCTGCTGCTCTTGTTGGATCCGTTCTCCGCGCCTCGCGTCGTCGCGATGCTCGCGGACCGAGGGATAGATCTGGGCGACGATGTCGTGCTCGACCCGGATAACCGACTCGGCGGAGGCGAAGTGTTTACTTCCGCCATCGCGCAGCGAAACGAACGTCACCTGGTAACCTACGGTCTCGATGCGCTTCCGATGTTTTCGAGTTATCGCTCCGTCACGACACGCGAAAGCGGTGCGGACGACGAGCGAACCGAGTGGCTGTTACGAAGTGGCGACAACAGCTGGGGGAGCCACGACCCGGACGTGCTGCGAGGCAAGCGCGCGCAATTCGTGGCCGGTCGCGACGTCAATGGGCCGCTCACCGTCGGTATCGAGTTCGTGAAAGAGTTCGACGACGACCGAGGTGAGGGGCGCATCATCGTCTACGGTGATTCGGATTTCGTCAGCAATCGCTATCTGGACTATCTGGGCAATCGAGATCTATTGATCAACACGGTTGATTGGCTGGCGAAAGAAGATCAACTCATCGCGCCGCGCGCCAAAGAGAAGACACCCGGGGTCAACGTATTCTTCGTCACATCGGAGCAACAGCATGAGATGTTCCGATCGGCGGTGCTGATTCAGCCGGGCATCTTCCTCACAATCGGCATCGTCGTGTTCTTGTGGAGGCGGTGGAGCTCATGAGCTGGCGCCGTATCGCAATCACTTATGCGCTCGCGCTCGCGTTCGGGCTATACACGTACGCCGTCGAGCGAACGCGCGGTAGCGAAGTCCCTATCGCTGTTGTAGCTCCCGACCCCATTCTTCCAATTCTCGCGACCCGCGTCACAGACGTGGCGATGAGCTGGGGCGATAGCGCCGTGCAACTCAAACGCGACGGAACGCGCTGGACCGTCGTGGCCCCTATTGGTGCCGAAGTGACCAGCGACCTGGTGACGGCGATCCTCGAGACGCTATCGACGATCTCGCCGATCGAAATCATGGAAGAAGGCAACGCCAACGCAGATGAGTACGGGCTCGCGCAGCCGACCGCACGCCTGCGTGTGGGGGGCGACGGGAAACAGATCGAACTGTTGCTCGGTAGTCACAACCCCACCCGGACTGCCGTATACGCGTCCACGTCGGGCGACGAGCGGATCTATCTGCTGGGGCTGGCCGCACGGTACTACGTGCAATTGCTGTTCGAAGAACTAGATCGGTCTCAGGGGCTGTAGGGCAACGGGCATGGATTTCGGTTTCAGCTCCGAACAGCAACAGTTGCAGCGTACCGTTCGTGACTATCTCGCTGCGGAGATGCCGGTATCGTTCGCGCGCCGAATGGGCGAAACCGGCGAGGGGATCACGGGCGAAGGCTGGAAGTCTCTGGCTGAGATGGGCTGGCTCGGTCTGTGTGTCCCAGAGGAGTTCGGTGGCATTGGTCTCGGCTGGCTAGAGCTTTCCATCGTCATGGAAGCGATGGGCGAAGTCGTATTCCCCGGCCCCTTCATGTCCACGACCTGTCTTGCGATTCCCGCTCTGCTCGCCTGCGCATCGACGGATCAGAAAGCACGCTGGTTGCCCGGCATCGTGGATGGGAGTTGCCGCGGCACACTCGCTGTTGCCGAGGAGCGTGCCGGATGGCGCGCTGCCGACATCGCAATGCAGGCACGGCGAAGCTCCGGCTCAGCGTCGACCTCAGCCTCGACTTCAGATGACTACATACTGAGCGGAACGAAGCTCTTCGTGCCTGACGGGCAAACCAGTGACATCGTGCTGATTGCTGCGCGTCTCGATGACGGCATCGGCATCTTCGTGGTTGATGCCGACGATGCTAACGATGCCAACGATAATGCGCTCACTCGCTCTGCCATGCACACCGTCGACCGTACCCGTCCGCTTGCCTGCGTGACCTGTGACGAACTTCGGGTAGCGCCCGAGCGCCTGCTCGGCGGCTGCGCTACGAGCACATCGACGTTCGACGGCCTGATCGATCTCGCATCAACGATGTTGTCCGCCGAGATGTGCGGCGGCGCTAGCCGCTCCCTCGACATGACTGTCGAATACTTGGGCCTGCGCGAGCAATTCGGTCGAGCGATCGCTACGTTCCAGGCCTTGCAGCACAAGGCCGCCGATATGAAGGTCGCCGTCGAGAATTCCCGCTCGCTCGCGTACTTTGCCGCCTGGTGTTTTGACGATCCGCAGCAGAGCACCGACATGCCTGCAGCCATGCTCAAGGCTTACGTGAGCGATGCATGCATGAAGGTCGTCGCCGACGCGATCCAACTGCACGGTGGTATCGGTTTTACCTGGGAGCACGATCTCCAGCTCTACTTCAAGCGCATGAAAGCTGACGAAGTCACGTTCGGTGACGCGACCGAGATGCGCGAGCGCGTCGCCCGTCTGTTAGAGCTGTGATGACGGTGAGTTCGAAGATCGTGGTTGTTACGGGAGGAGCTCGCGGTATCGGCAAGGAGGTCGCCCGCAGGCTTGTCGCCGACGGTTTCAGTGTTGCCGTTTGGGACCTGGACGAGCGCGCTGTGATGACTACGGCCGACGAACTCGGTGCACTGGGGGTTACCTGCGATATCGCCGACTACGACTCGGTCTGTGCCGCCGCCGATCGTACGCAGGCCGAGAGCGGTCGTCCCTGGGGCTTGGTCAACAACGCCGGTATCGATCGCTTCGGCATGTTCAAGGATTCTCGGCCGGCCGATTGGCGAGCGATCGTGGACGTGAACCTCATGGGCCCGCTCAACGTGACGAGGCGCTTGCTCGACGGAATGATCGAGGCGGGCGATGGCCGCTTGGTGTTCGTGAGTTCCGACGCAGGGCGCGTCGGCTCAACGGGCGAGGCGGTATACGCCTCGGCAAAGGCCGGCATTATCGGCTTTGCGAAGTCGCTGGCGCGCGAGACGGCGCGATTCGGGATCAAGGCAAACGCTATCTGCCCCGGGCCCACCGATACAGCACTCCTCGCCGAGGTACGCTCGGCGCCTCGCGGCGACAAGATCATGAACGCGGTCGAGAAATCCATTCCGCTCGGCCGAATCGGCCGGCCTTCCGATATCGCCGGTGCCATCGCGTTTTTCATGTCACCGGATGCCGACTACATCACGGGGCAGACGATTAGCGTCTCGGGCGGCCTGACCATGGTTTGATGGCTGGTGAACGCGGCCGGCGCGCGCAGCAGGTGAGTTGTCATGTCAGAAGAAAATATTGAATCGCAATTGCACGAGAATCGGCTCTTCGAGCCGCCGGCGGAGTTCGCCGCGCGTGCGCACATCAAGAGCCGCGCGCAGTACGACGCTATCTGCGAACGAGCACGCGACGACCGCGAAGGGTTCTGGTCGGAGATCGCCGCCGAGCTCCACTGGTTCAAACGCTGGGACAAAGTACTCGAGTGGAACGAGCCCTTCGCCGAGTGGTTCGTCGGCGGCACCACGAACCTGAGTTACAACTGCCTTGATCGCCATCTCACGTCGGAACGGCGCGACAAGACCGCGATTTTGTGGGAAGGCGAACCGGGCGACAAGCTATCGCTGACGTACGCTGAGCTGCACGAAAAGGTTTGCGAGTTCGCGGGGGCGTTGGTCGGACTCGGCGTGGAGGCGGGCGATCGTGTCGCGTTGTACATGCCCATGGTCGTCGAACTGCCGATCGCGATGCTCGCGTGCGCCCGCATCGGCGCCATGCACTCCATCGTCTTCGGTGGATTCTCCGCCGATGCGTTGCGTGATCGCATCAACGACGCCGAGGCAAAGCTTTGCATCACCGCTGACGGCGGCTGGCGGCGCGGCGCACCGCTCGAGTTGAAGGCGATCGTTGACGACGCCGTTGCCCAGTGTCCATCCATCGAGCGGGTCGTCGTCGTGAAACGATTGGGCGATGACGTC
Source organism: Deltaproteobacteria bacterium (assembly GCA_029262375.1). GTDB lineage: Bacteria > Desulfobacterota > Binatia > UBA1149 > SPBQ01 > JAJCZM01. Next base: position 73,346 of record JAJCZM010000043.1, on the reverse strand, counting down.
AAAATCTCGTGGGACGAGCAGCGCGACATCTGGTGGGACGATGCAATCAAAGGCACCTCACCGGTAGTTGAAGCGGCGCAGCTCGACTCTGAGCATCCGCTCTTCATCCTCTACACTTCAGGCACGACCGGGAAGCCGAAAGGGGTAGTACACACCACCGGCGGCTACATGACGCAGGCGTACATCACCGCCAAGTGGGTGTTCGATCTACGCGACGACGATATCTACTGGTGCACTGCCGATATCGGTTGGGTGACGGGCCACACGTATCTGGCCTATGGCCCGCTACTCAACGGCGCAACCGTAGTCATGTACGAAGGTACGCCGAATACGCCGGACTTCGATCGCTTCTGGAAGATCGTCGAGGACTACAAAGTCTCGATTCTCTATACCGCCCCCACTGCGATTCGTACGTTCATGAAATGGGGCGACGAACATCCCGAGAAACACGACCTCTCGAGCCTGCGACTCCTCGGAACGGTCGGTGAACCCATCAACCCGGAAGCGTGGATGTGGTATCGACGCGTCATCGGTGGAGATCGATGCCCGATTGTCGATACGTGGTGGCAGACCGAGACCGGTGGAATCATGCTCACACCGATTCCGGGCGCCATCGCGACGAAACCCGGTTCGGCAACACTGCCGTTCCCTGGTCAGGACCTCGAAGTGGTTGATCCTGATGGCAATCCCGTGGGTGCGAACGAGGGAGGGCTGCTTGTCATCCGTCAACCGTGGCCGGGTATGTTGCGCACGGTGTATCGCGATCCTGAGCGCTACAAAGCCGAGTATTGGTCGCGCATGCCGGGCATGTACTTCGCCGGCGACGGCGCGCGTCGTGACGAGGACGGCTATTTCTGGGTAATGGGCCGCATCGACGACGTTATGAACGTCTCGGGGCATCGTATCGGCACCATGGAAGTCGAGAGCGCGCTGGTGAGTCATCCGGCCGTCACCGAGGCGGCGGTGGTTGGACGCCCCGACGACCTCAAGGGGCAGGCCATCGCGGCGTTTGTGACGCTGGGGCCGGGGCAGGTCGACAGCGATGCGCTGCGCGCAGAGCTCAGGGCCCACGTTGGTTCGGAGATCGGCGCCTTCGCGAAGCCTGACGATCTGCGTTTCACGGACTCGCTGCCGAAGACGCGCAGCGGCAAGATCATGCGTCGTCTCTTGCGAGACATTGCGTCGGGCAATGAGTCCGCCGGCGATACGACGACCCTCGAGGATTACTCCGTGCTCGCGAAGTTGCGAGACGAAGACTGAACGCCGCAGGCGGCGAATAGGCTAAGATAGAAGACGTGGCATTAGCGTTCTACAACACCCGTACTCGCAAGAAAGAACTGTTCGAACCCGGTGAGCCCGGCAAGATCCGCATGTATGTATGCGGGATTACCGTCTACGATCACTGTCACGTCGGACACGCTCGTTCATTGATCTACTTCGATACGGTCGTGCGGTATCTGCGATGGCGCGGCTATCAAGTCGACTTCGTGCGTAACGTCACCGACATAGAGGACAAGATCATCAATCGCGCTCGAGAAGAAGGGCGGGAATGGGATGAGCTGGCGGCCCACTTCACCGAAGAAATGCGAAAGGACGCTCGTGCGCTCGGGTGTCTGTTGCCCGATGTCGAGCCGAAAGCCACCGAGCACATCGACGAAATGGTGGCTCTTATCGGTGAGCTCGAGAAGAAAGGCCTAGCGTATAAAGTCGGCGACGGCGACGTCTATTTTTCTGTTGGCGACTACAAAGAGTACGGAGCGCTATCGGGTCGTGACCTCGATGATCTCGTCGCCGGTGCACGCGTTGACGTTGACGAACGCAAGAAGAGCCCGATGGATTTTGCACTCTGGAAGAGTGTGAAGCCGGGCGAGCCTAGCTGGCCGAGTCCGTGGGGCGACGGCCGTCCGGGATGGCACCTGGAGTGCTCGGCGATGAGCACCAAGTATCTCGGACAGCCGTTCGATATTCACGGAGGCGGCGAAGATCTCATCTTCCCGCATCACGAGAATGAGATGGCGCAGTCGTGCGGCGCTACCGGCAAACCGTTCGTGCGCTACTGGCTCCATCACGCGTTCGTCCGAATTGATCGCGAGAAGATGTCGAAGTCCCTGGGCAACGTCTTTTCCATTCAGGATGTGCTCAAGCAGGTCGAAGCCGAGGGACTGCGTCTGCATCTTCTCCAGACGCACTACCGAAGTCCTCTGGACTTCAGCGCAGACGGAATCGCAGACTCGACGCGCGCCTTGGTGCGTGCGTACGAGACGCTCGCGCGAGCCGAAGAAGCCGGCGTCGAGGATCCGGGCTACACTTTCGAATCGCCGGAGGCCGCACCGATCGTCGAGGCGATGGATGATGACTTCAATTCGGCGAAGACGATGGGGATTTGCTTCGAGTCGGTGAGGGAGCTCAATCGCTTGCTTGACGCCGGCAAGGCGAGCGAGGCTGGCGCGGCCGTGGGAATGATCCGTGCGGCCGGTGCTGCGACGGGCCTGTTCCTGCGACAGGCGAGCGAATTCCTCGACTACCATCGTACGCGCACGGTTGGACGCAGTGGCGTAGATCCCGACGAGATAGAAGCACTGATCGTGGAGCGCGCCGAGGCACGCAAGTCGAAGGACTTCGCGCGCGCGGACGAGATTCGTGACACGCTCGCCGAGCGCGGCGTCGTTCTCGAAGACGCTGCCGGTCGCACGACCTGGAAGCTGGCCGACTGAGCCGCCAGCCGGACCAAACACACGATGGATCGAGAGCACGTCCACACGCGCACGATCGATTTCGACGCCGTTGCCGAGATTGACGGCTCGGTGCGTCTCGACGCAAAACTTTGCGATCTGCGCCGCATTCGTTTCATGAGCAGCGTCGGCGGACGGGTGATGCGCCCGGGCGTCGTCCACGATGTCGAGCTGACCTTGGCTACTGATGCGAATCGGGTTGTGGCCGAGAGCGGCTTCAATATGTACACGGTTCCGTTTTCCGACCGCGAGCAGGCTGCCGGTATGGCCTGCCGCGACATCGAACCCGCCTTCGACGTTCTGCGCGGCATCACCGTCGACGATACTTACGTAAGACAGGTGAACGGGCGCATCGGCGGCGCGAAGGGCTGTTTTCACGGATTGGCCCTCGCAATCGGCGCGGGGCCGGTCATCACGCAGACCGCCCAGCGGGCGGGCGCGGGTCCGGACGGGGCGCAACGCACCCGCCAAGGCCGTTACATCTTCGTGGACGGCTATCGCTATGGAGAGGCCGGCGTGACGCTGGTTGGCCGTATGCAGGACGCCGTCTCACTTGCCGGACCGCTGGAGACGCCGGCCCCAATGGGGGATGTGACGCGGGAGGTCGAGCTGGAGTTTTCCTTCGAGGTTACGGATTTTACCTACCATAGCCTCGGGGCAGCCATCCGGGGCCCCGAAGCGGCGGATGCGGATGCCCACACCGTTGCGGGCGATCTCGAAGGCCTCGTGCTAGGGGCGGGTGTATTTGCCGATGCCCGTCGCCGGCTCGGCGCCTGCGAGACCGGCCGAACGCTGCTTGAACTGCTCAGCATGATGATCCCCATCACGACGCAGGCCGCGCTGGCGCAGCTCAATCGGGTCGGAGCGCATATGCCGCCGGGGGCGGGCGGTTCCATGGCCCAGATCAATTCTTGCCATATGTGGGTCGAGGATGGCCCTCTGCTGGCGAGGGTCCGGGCGATGCATGCCGAGGCGGCCGAATTGGCTGCGAAGGCGGAGCAGGCGGGTCGCGAATCTGAGAATCATGAATGATTTTCGTTGGCGGCCCATCGTGCTAGAAACAACGGACGACTTTCGTGTGCCGGTGGCTAACCGCGGGCGCATCAATAAGGGGTTAGTTTCAATGTTTAGATCTCTGCTCGTGGCGACGATGGTCGCGATTCTCGGACTGTCGGTGGGTGCATGTAATAAAGCCGAAGAGCCGGCTCCTGCTGAACAGGCAGCGCCGGCGGAAGCCGCACCTGAAGCGCCGGCTCCTGCGCCCGACAAGCCCGAGACCTGACGGCGGCGGCGTGGGTTCTGAAACCGATCGACGCGGATTCCTAAAGCGAGCCGGAGCGCTGGCCGGAGTGGCCGGCGTTGGTTCGATCTTCAAGTACAGTACCCAATGGTTCCTGGTCAGCCCCGACAAGCCGCCGACGCTTTCCGATAAGCCGGATGCGGCCTGGAAGGGAGCGACCGTTGCGGGCTACAACCAACTAGGACGTACCGGTTGGAAGATGTCCGACATCTCCTTCGGTGCCGGCGGGTTGCGCGATGCGGACGTCGTGCGTCTCGCGATCGATCGCGGCATCAATTACATCGATACCTCGCCTGATTACTCCGATAGCGAATCGGAGCGCGCGGTCGGCGAGGCGATTACCGGCAAACGCGATAAACTCTTTATCGCCTCGAAGTTCTGCTCGCCCGACGGCCATCTCGACAAAGACACGCCTGTTGCGAAGATCATTGAAGCGGTGGAGGGCAGCCTCGGTCGCCTGAAGACCGACTATCTGGATCTCTGCCACATCCACGCCGTGAATTCGTTGGACCGACTGATGGCGCCGACGTTTCACGAGGCGTTCGATCGCTTGAAGGAGCAGGGGAAGGTTCGCTTTCTCGGGGTCTCGAGCCATACGCCGGAACTCGAAACCGTAATGAACCATGCTGTGGATTCTGATCGGTTCGACGTCATCATGGTGGCGTACAACTTCAAGAATTGGCCGGATCTCGACAACATCATCGACAAGGCCAAGAGCAAGAATGTCGGCTTCGTCGCGATGAAAACTCTCAAGGGCGCCTATCACACGACGCTTCGCGGCTTCGATCCCTCTGAGCGCGGTAGTTTTCCGCAGGCGGCCTTCAAGTGGGTGAACGGCAACCCCGGCGTGGCCGGTTTGGTCGTCACGATCACGCAACCGGCTCAGATTGACGAGTACTTGTACGCGTCCGGCAAGGCGGCCGACGCCGATGATCTCGCGCTTCTCGAGAAGTACGAGCAGCTGGCCTCATCTGAGTACTGTCGACCGGGCTGCGGCGAGTGTTTGGATTCGTGCCCGCACGACGTCGCCGTCAACGACGTGCTGCGCTACACGATGTACTACGACACGTACGGGCAGCAGCGCGAGGCCATTCGTCTGTACGATCGCATGATCGATGAGCAGGGCCACGGTGCCGAGGTTTGTGTCGGTTGTAGCGCGCCGTGCGAGGGAGCCTGCCCTCAGAGCATCCCCATCCGCAACAAGCTTGTGCGCGCCGATCGATTGCTACGCCTGCGAAGCTGACCCCTGACGACACTTTTCTCTTGCAGCGGCGTTGCATCGCGCTAGCCTCTTGTTGTGGCTCTGATTCTGCATGCCGATATGGACGCGTTCTACGCCTCCGTCGAACAGCGTGAGAATCCCGCTCTCGCGGGACTGCCGGTCGTCGTCGGCGGTGACGGAAAACGCGGCGTGGTTGCGGCGGCCTCGTACGAGGCACGCAAGTTCGGCGTTCGCTCGGCGATGCCGTCTTCGCAGGCGAAGCGGCTTTGCCCTGACCTCGTCTTCCTTCCCGGTCGAATGAAGCTGTACGCGGAGATCAGCGCGAAGGTACGAGAGATCTTCTATCGCTACACGCCGGTGGTAGAGCCGCTCTCGCTCGACGAGGCCTATCTCGATGTGGCTGGTTCGCTGAGACTGTTCGGCCCCGTCGAGAAGATTGCGCAAGCGATCCGGCACGACGTGCGAGAGGAACTGCAGTTGCCCGTCTCGGTCGGAGGCGGCGCAGGGAAACTCGTTGCCAAGATCGCATCGAAGAAGGCGAAACCCGACGGCATCTGCATCGTGCCGGATTCACAGACTTTGGACTTCCTCCGCCCGCTGCCCGTCTCCGAGATATGGGGGGTAGGGCGCGTCACGGAGCGGAAACTGCACGGCCTCGGCATCGCTACCATCGGTCAACTGGCCGACCATGACGTAGTCGTTCTCGAGCGTGCGCTCGGTACCTGGGGCCCGTTGCTGCACTCTCTTGCGAATGGCGAAGACCTACGCACGGTTGAATGTGATCGCGGGCGCAAATCGTACGGCGAGGAAAACACGTTCGGCGAGGATGCGACCGATCGAGAGACAATCGAGGCGACCGTGATCGCACACGCCGAGACGGTCGCTTCACGGTTGCGCCACGATGGGGTAGAGGCTCGCACCGTGACGCTCAAGTATCGTCCCTCGGGGCCCAACGCGCAGTTCACATTGGTGACCCGCTCGAAGACGCTTACCAGACCGACGAACGACGGCGCATTGATCGCGGCCACGGCGATGCGCCTGTGGGACGCTGAGCCCGAAGGGATTGCGCTGCGCTTGCTCGGCGTACAGGTCACCGGACTCGACGGCGAGCGGCCGGTACAGCTAGGGCTCTTCCAGGCGGAGCAAGAAGACCCGCGCGCGGATCGGCTCAATAGCGCGCTCGACGAGATTGTTGCGAAGTTCGGTCCGAAAGCCGTCAAGCGCGGGCGGACATAGCGCCGGTCTCGGGCGGGCTCAAAGCGGTTGCAGCCGGCGCGCACGCACGTAGACTGCGGGCCGGTTCGAAGCATCCTCCAAATCGCGCGGCCGTAGCTCAGCTGGATAGAGCACCGGGCTTCGAACCCGTAGGTCGCAAGTTCGAATCTTGCCGGCCGCGCCAACTTCACAATGGAAAGACACTCCTCCGACTGGGTGGCTTCGGTCCACACGCCTCTCGCGCTCGCCGGATAGCGCTCAGAGGGGGCGAACAACCATCTGCCTGCGCGGATGCCATATTCGCTCCGGTTAAGTCGCGCTGCGTCGTGCGGGTTGCCCGTGAACCCCATTGACAAGTTCTCGCCCTATCCTCTACCGTCAAGGCTGAAGTAGGCCTGGAAACCTCAGGGCCTAACGGTCTACCTCAGCAGAGTATATTCGCGCGGCGTGTTCGGAGCCTGGAGCTGTGGTCCGTAAGCGTGTGCGCGGAGCGCATGGGTCTAGTTACCGTCGGATTAAGGGGAGAGCCGCAACATGAATAGTCCAGGGATGTCACGTATCGCCAATCGAACGTTCGCAGTCATCGTAGCGACACTCTTCCTTGCGCTGTCGACCACGAGCGTCGAAGCCGCCGTGGAGAAGCAAGAGCAGAAATGCCTGAGCAAGCTCGGCAAGTCGGCCGTGAAGCTGGCGACAACCTACGCAAAAGGAACGGGCAAGTGCCTCGATGCTGACATCAGTGGCAAGACCGTCGGTGCGTGCCCAAATGCGAAGAACCTAGACAAGAATTCCAAGGCGGCCGCAAAGGTGGTTTTGTCGGCCGAGAAGAGTTGCTTCAGCACCTGCTCGACGGACCTGACCGTGCAATGTGTCACCGACTACGGCTGCCCACCACCTTCGGGCGGTTGTACCGCCGGCGCAAAGGGAATTCTTTTCGACATCGACCGCATCAACTTCCCTGGTCCGTACTGCGCGTCAGTCGGTATTCCTAGCGTCAGTTCTCCGACCGATATGGGCAGCTGCACATCCGGTCTCGCTGAGCAGGCTGGTGTGGATCTGATTTCGGCGATCTACGGTTCCATCACGAGTGCCTCGGGCATCAGTGCCGATGCGGCGTCTTGTTTGTCAACGATCAGCAAGAACGCGCAGAAGCTGACCGCGACCGTCGCGAAAGGAATTCTGAAATGTCGCGACAGCATCAACAAAGGTAAACTGAACATTGACCCCGTTGAGTGTGAGGCCGACGTGAAGACCTCATTGAAGATCGCGAAAGCGGAAACCAAGCTTTTCGACGCGATCGCTAGCGCCTGCGATGATACTGAAATCTCCGAGCTCGATATCTGCGGCAATGGCGTGGGGGCGACGACTAACGTCGGAGCTGCGCAGACCTGCTTGCTCGCAGCAGCGCATGAAGTCGGCAACAGCAACGAGCCATCCGTCGATCGAACTGCGGCTGCGGTAACCATCATCGAAGCGGCGATGCCGCCGGCGCCGGCTTGCGGCGACAATCTCGTGAACGCCGGCCCTACCAACGCTCAGCCCCTCGGCGAGGAGTGCGACGGCAGCGACGATAGCGAGTGTCCTGGCGCCTGTCTGCCTCCCGGCGACATCTTCGAGTGTACCTGCGGAGATCGCGTCCGATGGCGCTTTGAGGCCGACGCTCTCATGACCGATTCCGATGCGGGCTGGACCGGGCCGGCCATGGACCAAAAGGTCGGCGACCGCGCAGGCTACACGGTCACACTGATCAACTGCGACTGCGACGCGCTCACGGGGGCTTCCTGCACGGGAACATCCGTAGATCCGGTCTGCGACGCGGTCGGAACGCAGCGTCCCTACTGTGACTGGGAACCGGCTGCCGGAGCGCACTGTGAAGGCGATGTCTCGACGGAGAACGATCCGTGCGCAACGAGTGGGGACTGCGGCACCGGTACATGTGTCGTGACGCCATCTTGCGACGCACGAGCGGTCAGTCCCGACTTGGTCAACAAGGACGCCGACTGTGCAATTTGTGATGCCAACTCGACCAATACCGGCTCGTCCTGCAACACAGATTCGGACTGTGGATCGCAGTGTTTTCCGTCCGGGGGCGGTGTTCCGACCGGCGGTTGTAACTTTCAATCCGATTGCGGCGCAGGCGAGGTCTGCCTCGGCCGCTGTGACAATAAACGACAATGCATCATCACGATCGACGGCTCGCCGTTCCCCGTCGTCGCTGCGAACGCGGCCGTGTGCTCGCAGACCGCGTACCGCGACAACATCAGCGGAACGCTCAATCTCGTCACCGGCGAGCATAGCCTCACGACATCAAGCTATTCGGTCCAGCATCTCGGTGAAAGCCTGTCACGACCTTGCCCCGTGTGCGGCGGCATGTGTGACTCCGGTCTCGATCAGAACAAGGCTTGCACTGGACGATGCCGCAATGCGGGCGGCGCCGGTAGCCTGACGTCGTGCCGTTTCGATACTGATTGTGCGGCACCCGATGAGAGCTGCAGCTCGGTCTCTCCGGATTGCCGCGAGGGGCTGTGCGCGCTTGCGCAGGTCTGTATGGGGCTGCCGAATACGCCGTCGGTGGCCGACAACACCGCGTGTGAGATCTTCTTCGTCGATCCTCAGCTGGGAGCGCTATCGACGCAGTGTCCGGCGGATCCGGCGAAGAACATTACCGGTCTCGGCTTCCCGATCGATTACGTCCCGGGCGCTACCTCGGCTCCGATCGTGTGGGCTGCGGCCGAGCCCTGCACATCCGCCGGCTTCGAACTATTCGATTGCCACTGTCCAGGCGGTGCCGGCCAACCGTCGAAACCCAATAACTGCAATCCTACCTGCGACGCGGGCGCCAACTATGGCCGCCTTTGCGGAGGTATCGGTACGATCTGTGCGGGCGGTCCGAACGCCGGCGCCGCTTGTGACGAAGATGTCGATTGTCCAGGAAGCGCTTGTAGCGCCAATCCTCTCGCGTGCAGCGACGACAGTTCCACCTGCTTCGCCAGCGGTGGACCATGCATCGTCGACAGCGATTGCCCGCTCGCGGGTGAACGTTGCAACTCGCTCAACGGTCAGACCTGCACGACGAATGGTGATTGTGGCGCAGGTACCTGCGGCGATGCGTGCCCGGGCGGTCGCTGTATTCCGCTATGCACGCCGCGTCCCGGAGACCTGGACGACGGCATATGCTCGATCGACAGTCGTAGCGACTACTATCACTGCACCGGTCAGACCGGCATCACCTGTGTTCAAGCCGACGCCGACGCGGCGCTCCTCGGCGATTGCGCCGCAACCTGCAGCACGAGCGGTACGCCCTGCGGCAGCCTGGAAGACTGTCCTCTCGGCGAGATCTGCAGCGGTAGTTGCAACGCACGCACGAACTGCGAAGCGGGTGGCGACGGTATTCTCGGCAGCGTTGATGACAAGCCGGGCGCCGGTGAGTGCGGTCGCTTTGCTACCAACTGCCAACCCGACCCGGTCATGATCGAGGGCGGAACGACACTCAACGGGATGGGCGACTCGACCAACGTGTCGCAGGTCGGACGTTGGTGTTTCATCGGTACCAACAGCGCCGCGGTCAATGCGAGTTCCGGTTTCCCAGGACCGGGCGTCATCGAACGTCGCGGTACCGGGTTCATCAGCGTGACGTCGATCCCCTGACGCTGCGACTCAGGCATATGAAACGACCGGTCCGTGCGAAGGGCTAAGAAGAGGGGACGGAGTGGTAAGCGCTCCGCCCCTTTTCCGGTATTGTGCCCCCCAAGCGGTGGGTGTTCGCCCCCGTGCGCTCCAGATTTTGCGTCGATCTACACATCTGCCGTGAGCGACGTCATGCGGATGCGCAGATTGCGTCGCTATTTCCATCACTTTCTCTACTTACACCAATTGATGCCTTCTCGATGCGTAGCTAATGTGTACGCACGTGGACACCCCCAACTGGCTTAATACCCTCCGTCGCGCGGCCATTGCCGGCGCGTTGCTTTCACTACTCGCAACCATGCTGACGATGCCGACCGTGTCGGACGCCGGCGTGCTTTGCGCCGATGCCGATGGCGATCAGATCTGCGACGACGTGGACGTCTGCACGAGCGATGGTCTCAATGATCTGGATGGCGACGGCATCTGCGCACGCGTTGGGTTCCTGGCACCTAAGACCGGCGACGCGGACAATTGCCCCAACCATGCGAACGCCGCTCAAACCGACTCGGATAGCGATGGCCGTGGCGATGCCTGCGATCTCTGCCCGAACGACGCCGACACGGACGAAGACGCCTGTCTCGGCGATGGCTTTTGGGCGAAAGGCACTCCGCACGCAACCGAACGCAGCAACTCTGCCGCGGTCGCTGTAGACGGCATCATCTATCTCATTGGCGGTCAGCAGACGACGACCGTCGAGATCTACGATCCGATCGCGGATACATGGACCGCAGGCCCCGATGTTCCTGAGAAACGCCACCACATGCAGCCGCTCGTGGTGCAAGGAAAGATCTACGCAATCGGCGGCCTGAAGACGGGCACGACGCCGGCGCCGAGCGCCGACAACGTCTGGCGCCTGGATCCGGGCAATCTCGGTGCGGGATGGCAGATCCTGACGCCGATGCCCACGTCGCGCGGAGCACTGGGCTGCGCCGCCGACGGAGTCCTCATCTATTGCGCCGGAGGCGTATCGAGCGACTACGGCGACGTCGCCGTAGACGTGTTCGAAGTCTACAACACGATCACCGATGAATGGGACACACTGCCGTCGATGCCACGCCCGCGCGATCATACGCTTGCCCAAATCGTTGATGGGAAGTTCTATGCCGTCGCCGGTCGCGATACGTTGGTTGCGAACCTCTACAACAACACCGACATCTACGATCTCGCCACCGGTGTCTGGTCGGCCGGTGCGCCGATCCCGACCGCGCGCGGTGGGTACGTTTCGGTGGTCTTTCAGGGACGCGTTCTCTACTTCGGTGGAGAAGGCAATGGACCTTTCTCAGGCACATACGGCGCCGTGGAGGAGTACGATCCCGCGCGCGATAGCTGGCGTTCTCTCGAGCGTATGCCGTCTCCGCGTCACGGAATGGGCGGGCCGCTGTCCGTGGCTGCAGACGGAATCCACCCAAAGATCTATCTTCTCGCCGGTGCGCGCCAAGAGGGCGGCGGTAAGACGGACTTCAACGAGGTCTTCTCCTACGATGTCTGCTCCGCCGACAGCGGTTGCGACGACGGAAATCCTTGCACGACCGATACATGCGGTGTCTCGAACCACTGCGAACATACGAACATCGGTACTGTCACCGCCGAGTGCCCCGACCCCGACAACGATGGACTCGAGGCTTCGGATCCGTGCCCGCTCGATCCACGCAACTTGTGCTTCGGCACGGTAGCGGTGGACCAAAGCACATCGACACCGGTTCGCATCAACGCGAACGTATCCTCCGATGAGTGCTCCGGACAGAAGACCGATTGCAACGGCGACGTTTGGTACGCTGACTTCGGCTACAACGTCGCAGCATATGCATCGTCATGTGATTTGGGCGGCGGTGGCGAAGGCTGCGTCATCGGTGGATTGATCGAGTTGTTCGGTTGCGAGGACGAGTCCACGGAAGACCTCTTTCAATGCGAACACAGTGACAAGGCGCCTGCGCCGGAGTTGGACTACAGCTTCGATCTCGCCGACGACAACTATCTCGTCAATCTTTTTCTCGGTAACACCTCCGACAATACGCAAATTACGACGGATCGTCTTTACGACGTGACGATAGAGGGCGCGTTGGTCCTCGACGACTTCGATCAGGTCGTAGCGGCAGGCGGCGACGCCGCTGCCAGCTCGAAGGCCATCGTGCGATCCTTCCTAGTTAACGTCGCGGACGGCAACGGACTGCAGATTGCGTTCGCGCACGTCGAGAACAACCCGGGTGTCAAAGCGATCGAAATCTTGCGCGCTTCCGGCGGCGTCTCTACAACGACGACGACCAGTACTACGACAACGACAACAAGCACGACGACCACCACCACGCTGCCGTCCGGTTGTACCACCGACCCGGACTGCGACGACGGCAACGCGTGCACCGCGGACACCTGCACCGAAGGGACCTGTTCGAACGAAGATATTTCCGCTTCGTGTAGCGATGGGAACGCGTGCAACGGACTGGAGACCTGTGACTCACAGCTGGGCTGCCAAGCGGGGACGGCACCGAACTGTGATGACGGCAATCCGTGCACTGACGACGCTTGCAACGCCATTGTTGGGTGCGTCGCGATCAACAATGCGGATTCTTGTGACGACGGCCTCTTCTGCAACGGCGCCGATACCTGCGCGTCCGGAAGTTGTTCGAGCCACTCGGGCGACCCGTGCAGCGGTGGCGGTGACTGCGCAGACACTTGCGACGAAGCAGCCGATAGCTGCCTAGAAGCTGCGGGGGCCGCTTGTAGCGACGACGGCAGCCTGTGTACGCAAGACGTGTGCGATGGCGCCGGCGCGTGCACCCACAGTGCGATTTCTTGCGATGACGGCAATGCCTGCAACGGTGTTGAAACCTGTGACGCCGGTGTCGGCTGTCAGTCGGGCGGCGCGATCGACTGCGACGACGGCAATCCCTGCACAGACGACACCTGCGACGAACTCTCCGGCTGCCTCAATACACCCAACGTCGCGGCTTGCGATGATGGATTGTTCTGTAACGGCGCCGATACGTGTTCCGCCGGCAGCTGTTCCGTGCATGACGGCGATCCCTGTAGCGGTGGAGGCGAATGCGCCGATAGTTGTAACGAAGCGGCGGGGAGCTGTTTCGAGAGTGCGGGTGTGGCGTGTAGCGATGACGGAGACCTGTGCACCGAGAACGTGTGCGATGGCGCCGGCTCTTGCTCTCACCCTTCCGTGAGCTGCGATGATGGCGATGCCTGTAATGGAATCGAAACCTGCGACTCCGGGGGAGGCTGCCAAGCCGGTACGGCGCCGACCTGTGACGATGCAAACGAATGCACCGACGATTCCTGCGACTCAGGGGCCGGTTGCGTGTTCGCCGCGAATACCGCGCCCTGTGACGATGGCTTGTTCTGTAACGGTTCCGATACTTGCGAAGGCGGCACCTGTGGTGCGCACGTCGGCGATCCTTGCACCGGCGGTGCCGACTGCATGGACGACTGCGACGAAGGAACCGATTCGTGTCAGGCCCCAGCAGGTGCACCGTGCGCGGACGACGGCAACGCATGCACGCTGGATCGATGTGACGCGTCGGGCGCGTGCGTTCACGAGTCCGTAACCTGCGACGATGGCGATGCCTGCAACGGCGTCGAGACCTGCGACAGCGCGATCGGTTGTGTGGCGGGCACAACGCCGAACTGCGACGATGGCAACGAATGCACCGACGACAGCTGCGACGGCGCTACCGGCTGTCTGAATACGAATAATACCGATCCATGCGATGATGGTCTCTACTGTAACGGCGCGGATACGTGTGCCGCGGGGGCCTGTTCTGCACACAGCGGCGATCCTTGTGCGGGCGGGAGCGACTGCGCCGATACTTGCGACGAGCCCGGTGATTCGTGCCTCGAACCGCTGATGGCGCCTTGTGGGGACGACGCTGATGCTTGCACTGCCGACGTCTGCGATGGCCTCGGCAACTGTGTTCATCCTGCTGTAGTTTGCGACGACGGGAACGTCTGCAACGGTACCGAGACCTGCGATGCCGCGTCCGGCTGTCAGCAGGGAACGGCCCCCGATTGTGACGATGACAACGTTTGCACCGATGACAGTTGCGATCTGGACCTCGGGTGCGTCCATGCTGCGAACATGGCCGTGTGCGACGATGGTGCATTCTGCAACGGCGCCGACACTTGCTCCGGTGGTAGCTGCGTGTCACATGATGGCGACCCCTGTGCAGGTGGTATCGAGTGCTCCGACAGCTGCGACGAACAGGCCGACAGCTGCGACAATCCGGCGGGCACGGGCTGTAGCGACGACGGAGATATCTGCACGGCCGATGTCTGTGATGGATCCGGCGTTTGCGAGCATCTGCCGACGCCGGGCGCAGATCCGACCTGCGGTCCGCCGACGACCACGACGAGTACTACGGTCACGACGAGCAGCACGACCTCGACCACTTTGGAATTCCCGCGCTGTGGGCAGCCGCTCTCGATGGGCGCGGTTCCGACTGCGAGCGACTGCCTGTATCTGCTCAGAGCAGCCGTTGGCTTGGAGCCGTGCGAGGATTCCTGTGTCTGCGCCCCGAAGGGCTCGCTGCCGACAACCGCCACCGATGCGCTGATCTGCTTGCGTGTCTCGGTCGGGATCGAGCAGGAACTCAACTGCCCCTGCGACGAGTTGTTCTAGTGACGATCACCGGCTGAAGTTTCAGCCTTGCCAATGCTTCCAGCCCTGTGGAAGCATTCCCTCATCGGGCCAGTGACATTTTACGTTACCGGCGGGCTACAGCCCGCCCGATGGGGGAGTTATGATCGTACGCACAGGGGTACTCATGGTCGCGCTCAGCGTTGTTGCGCTTGGCGCCATGCCGCAATCCGCAAGTTCCGATATCTCGGAGATCAAACCGCTCCTGCGCTGTCAGAAGCGAATCGCACAGCAAGGCGCGCGATTCGCGACCAAAGTCATAAAGAGCACGCTCAAGTGCACGAGTGAGATCGTCGAGTGTCAGGTGAACTGCGACGAAGGAGTCTACGGCCCATCGTGTATCGATAATCCACCGCCGTGCTGCGACTCCGACGATCGCTTCTCGAACTCGGCGTTCGAGGAATGCATGGACGACGCGGATGCCGTCTGCGCCAAAGAGGACGGCAAGATCAATTCGGCCGAGCTGCGCAAACGCGACTCGATCTTCGACGGCTGCGAGGACCTCTCGGACGAGCAACTTTGCGGTGCCGACACGCCCGGGCTGAACTTCGTGACCATGAACGCCGGCTGCGAAGATCTGATTCCAGGCTACACCTGCAACCTGTTGAACATGCTCGATTGCGTCGGAGGTCCGTTGGAGCAGGACCTCGCAGAGAAGATCGGCGGATTGCTCGGGCCGCGCGCGGGCGAGGCCCTGAAGGCAGCGAACATAGGAACCTTTGGCGGCATCCCACGCACGTACAAGATGAAAGAGACGTTGACCGCAGGGAAGGTCGACATCTGGTCGATCGACGGCACGGCCGACGATGAAATCAGAGTCAGGGTGAGGACGGGCAAGGATCTCGGCGCTCAATCCACACTCAATCCCGTGTTGACCTATGTGAGTAACGACGGAACGACAGCGGTCGCCAACACGAACGTGATTAGCGTGCCGTGCTCGACGCCGAATACATGCGGACAAGACTGCCCTATGTTTAAACGCCGCTTCCCGTTCAGCGGGACGTTCTACTTGCAAGTTGAAGCAGCGACCCTCGCCGGCTGCTCCGGTGGCGGTTACCAGCTTGTCGTCACGACGGAAGGCACGAGCGCTCCGGTACTTGTGGCCGACGACGTAACGTCTCCCTTGCCCTGACCCGGTGGTATCCACTCAGCCGAGGGCGGTCTCAGAAGCGTGCACTTGCGCGACCTACCGAGACCGCTAGGTTGAGCTACATATGCCCGTTTATCGTCTCGCCGACTCTCCCGCTTTCCCGCCGGCCGCGCATGCTGAGCCCAGCGGACTGTTGGCGGTGGAGGGCGATCTGTCTCCGGACCGATTGCTGGCGGCCTACCGAAACGGGATCTTCCCTTGGTACAACGAAGGGGAACCGATCCTCTGGTTCTCTCCGGACCCACGTATGGTACTGCGCGCCGGCGAGATGCGGGTGCCACGCAGTGTGCGGCGCAATATCAGATCTCAGCCATTCGAGCTGCGCTTGGACACCGCGTTCGAGGAAGTCATTCGTCGCTGCGCTGTCTCGCCTCGCCCCGACCAGGACGGCACCTGGATTACCGCGGATATGATCGATGCCTACATTCGCCTGCACGAACTCGGATACGCCCATTCAGCCGAGGCTTGGCTTGGCGGTCGGCTCGTCGGCGGTGCGTACGGCGTATCCCTGGGCGCAACATTCTCGGGTGAGTCGATGTTCTTCGAGGTGACGGGTGCTTCGCAAGCGGCATTGGTCGCGCTGGTTTCGCAGCTGGAGCGCTGGGGGATCGATCTCGTCGATTGCCAAACACATACGCCCCATTTCGCGCGCATCGGCGCGACGCAGTGGCCGCGCGCCGACTTCTTGAGCGCGCTGGCCGCCGCGATGGAGAAGCCCACGCGCCAGGGCGAATGGACCTTCGATTCGCAAGCGGTATTGTCCTGACTCATCAAGTGAATCTATTATAGCTAGTGCGGAGACACGCAGAGATGGCGGAATCAAAGATCGGTCGCAACGACCCCTGCTCGTGTGGCAGCGGAAAGAAGTACAAGCATTGCTGCGCGCTCAAGGCTGACAAGCGAGAGCGAATGCAGGACTCGCTGTTCAAAGGGGTCTTTCTTATCTTCGGTCCACTGGCCATCGCTCTCGGTGTCGCAGTGGCAATCGGGAGCCTGCGCGGCGGGAACGTCGGAGACGATGGACTAGATCGGGTGTGGTCGGCGGAGCACTCCCACTGGCACGCGATTTTGCCCGATGGCACTGAGACCGAAGTGCAGCCCGGCATGGTCTGGGATGCCGACCATGGCCACTTCCATCGGGTAGCGGCGCCAACCGGTGGATTGCGCGGACATCAGACCGACCTGCTCGATCAAAAGCTCGACGACGCCGCAGCCGTAGCCGAGTAGTGTCGGGCAACCAGCACGCACCGTTCTCCTGGGACCTGCCTTACGCGTCGCAGCGGACGCCCGTACTCGCGCGCGAGGTGGTCGCGACCTCGCATCCGTTGGCCGTACAGGCCGGCATGCGCATGTTCGAGCGCGGCGGCAATGCCGTCGATGCGGCGGTTGCCGCAGCGATCGCACTGGTTGTCGTTGAGCCGACCAACAACGGGATAGGAAGCGATGCGTTCGCCATCGTGTGCCAGGGCGACGAGCTGATAGGACTGAACGCCTCCGGTCGATCGCCGGCCGCACTCGATCCGTCATGTCTATCGGGCCGTGACGCCATGCCGCTGCTCGGATGGGAAACGGTCACGGTCCCCGGCGCCGTATCGGCGTGGAAGAGTCTCTCGGACCGCTTCGGTGGGTTGTCGTTTGGCGAACTCTTCGAGCCGGCGATTGGCTACGCGCGTGACGGCTGCATGGCAGCCCCCATGGTCGCCGAACAATGGAGGCTGGTCGCGGATCTTTATCGCGACATGCCCGACTTCTGCCGGACCTTCTTGCCGGCGGGGAGAGCGCCGGAAGTGGGGCAATTGTTCGTCATCGAGGGACTCAGCCGAACGCTCGAACGCATCGCAACGACGGGTGGAGAGGATCTCTATCGCGGCGAGTTGGCTGCCGCGGTCGTGTCGCACGCGTCGGGCACCGGGGGCTATCTCTCGATGAGGGATCTCGACGATCACCGGGCCGATTGGGTCGATCCCATCTCCATCGACTACAAGAGTTGGACTCTGCACGAACTCCCGCCGAACGGGCAGGGCATCGCCGCCTTAGTCGCTCTCGGCGTTCTCGCGCGACTGCCCCTCGGCGAATATCCAGTGGACGGCGCCGACTCCATTCATCTGCAGATCGAGGCGATGAAGCTCGGTGTGACGGTTGCCGAAAAATGCGTCGCCGACCCTGATTACGTTTCGGTCGATCTCGCCGATCTGCTCAGCGACCAGCATCTGTCGCGTCTGGCCGCCGGCATCGATAAGAGCCAGGCGGCAGTTTCAGGCGAATCCGCGCCGGATCGCGGTGATACTGTTTACCTCACCACCGCCGACCGAAGCGGCATGATGGTCTCCTACATTCAATCGAATTACTTCGCGTTCGGTTCGGGGATCGTTGTCCCTGGTACCGGAATCAGCTTGCAGAACCGAGGCTCCGGTTTCACCCTCGAGCCGGGCCATGCAAACCGGCTCGAGCCGCGCAAACGCCCGTTCCATACGATCATTCCTGGTTTCCTTTCGCACGAGGGCAAGCCCGTCATGAGCTTTGGTGTGATGGGCGGGCCGATGCAGCCGCAGGGACACCTGCAGGTTGCGCTGCGTATCGCCGAGTACGGGCAGAATCCGCAAGCCGCGATCGATGCACCGCGTTGGCAGGCGATGGGCGGACTAGACGTGGCCGTCGAGCAGGCTTTCCCCGGAAGCGTCCGTGAACAGCTCGAACGTCGCGGACACCGCATTCGTGTCGAGGGCCCGATTACGTTCGGCGGAGCGCAGGCGTGCTACCGCATGGCCAACGGCTACCTCGCCGCATCAGAGCCCCGCAAGGACGGTCACGCGGCCGGCCGTTGATTAGAACTGAACTTCTGGAACCGCTTTGGCTTCTTCCGGCGCTTCGAAGTACGGGCGCGCTTCGAATCCCATAGTTCCCGCATACAAGTTGGTCGGAAATTTCTTTGCTGTCGTGTTGAAGCCGCGAACGCTCTCGTTGTAACGCATACGGGCCACGGCAATGCGGTTCTCTGTGCCCGCGAGTTCGTCCTGAAGCCGTATGAAGTTCTGGTTCGCCTTGAGGTCTGGATAGCGCTCGACCGTAACGAGAAGACGCGAGAGCGCTCCGCTCAATTGATTGGACGCGGCGATCGTTTCGGCAGGCGTGCCTGCACCCGCGACACGGCTTCGCGCATCGGTCACCTCGGTGAGCACTTCTTTTTCGTGCGCAGCGTAACCTTGGACGGTCTTCACGAGGTTGGGTACGAGATCGTTTCTGCGCTGCAACTGGTTCTCTACCTCGCTCCAGGACGCATCTACGGCTTCTTCCTCAGTGACTAGCGTGTTGTATCCGCAGCCCGGTAGTACCATCAGCAACACAGCCAGCACGGCTGCGGAAAGCGTTGTCTCGATCTTCATTCGCATCACTCCATTTCTACGAGATTCGGCCAACAGGCAACCCGGCGTCTAGCGCTTTGGTCAAAACTACGGCCGTGACTACCAGCCACGACCGGCACCACCGCCACCAAAACCACCACCGCCGCCGAATCCACCGCCAAATCCGCCTCCACCCATACCGCCGCCGAACCCGCCGCCTCGCATTCCGCCACCGAAACCACCGCCCCAGAAGATGGGGTGATAGCGGCGGCCGCGGCCTCTGCGCGCGTTCAGGATCGCCGGCCCGATGAAAAACATCAGGATGAAGAGTAAGCGGACAAGTTCTGCGTTGCGGTTACTCGTGCGACCACCGCGCGATGGGCCCACTACGCCCGTCAGTTTCACGCCGGCGTCGTCCGCGATTACTAGCGACGCGGCTGCAAGCCCGGCGTAGATTCCGCCGCCGAAGTCGCCGCTGCGCAGCGCCGGCAGTGTGTAGTCGTCGATGATGGCGCCCAAACGACCGTCCGGCAGGATGCCCTCGAGTCCATATCCGCTGAAGAAGCGTACCTTGCGATCTTCCACGGCGACGAGCAGCAGCAGGCCGTTGTCCGCGTCGGCTTTACCAAGTTTCCAGTCGTCGGCGACGCGAAGACCGTAGTCGAAGTCGGTGAGCGGGGCTGTCGAGCGAACGACGAGGACTGCAATTTCCGCCTTCGTCTTGCTTTCGAGTTCTCGAGCGAGTCGGTCGATCGCCTGTCGGTGCGTCGCATTGACGACTCCCACGGTATCGACGACCGGTCCGGAGAGTTTCGGAATGGCGGGAGACGTATCCGTCGCCGCGTGAGCGACGGGCGTGGTAGCCACCAATAGCAGCAGCGCTAACGGCACGAGGATGCGGGTGTGGATCACAGCTTGTCGGCGCCCTCGACGAGCAAGCGTATCTCCGCCAGGTAGTTGCTGAATGTTTCTTCGACGTCCTTTCTCGAGAGCGAGTCCGTGCCCGCACGGACGCGTTCGAGAAGTTGGAGCGTTGGCAGCGGCACGTCGAACGCGCGCTCCACGCCGGCGATGAGCGCAAAAGGCTCTACGGGCCGATCGGCATCCAGCAGATAGAGAATGCCGCGCGCGATGACCTCAAACGCCGTCGGTGTTTGGATGAGCATTCGTCGCACGGTGGATCTCGATCCGCGCGCGACCAAATACGCCTCCCAGAGATGTAAGAGCTTGCCGCGCAGCTGTTGCTCCACCTGCAGCCTCATGTGCTCACGTTCAAATGAGAGTCCGACGAACGGATCGACGTCTCCGTGCAGTAGAACGTGACGATCCGAGAGGTCGAGAAACTCCAAAGGGAAGACGTCGAGTGAGGATTGCATGTAGTCGTGGTCGAAAAGGAGAAACGGCGCGACGCGGCGTCTCGCCCGGAATCCGCGTACCTGCGAGAGGCCGGCCAGGACGTCGGCGTCAATCGCATCTATGACGACCGCCAGTTCGAGGCGGGTATTGCCGGGTTGATAGGTAGGCCCGGCGCTATCGCCACACAGCGCTACGGCGCTCAGGCGTGTCCCGTAGCGCTCCACAATCGCGCCTATGACGCCCTCAATTAGCTGCTGATCTTGCCCGCCCAAACGCATGAACGCTCCTCCCGCCAGGTCGCGGAGCAATATAGACCGACCGGCGCGACGGAGATAGCGAGGCGGCTGCGTCGTGCGTTCGCCTCGTGTATGGTCAGGCGCTGCGAGCCGGCGTCTGATCCCTCCGCTGGTCGGCGTCGCACATCGAATATTCTCGAGGATTCGCGTGGAGAAGCCACTACGACTCAGGCATCCGGCCACCGGTGCGAAAGACAGAGCCGTCCGCGTGCGCCGTCCGCGTATCGGTCTTCGCGCGCTGCTCCCGGCGCTCGTGTTCATCGTGATGGCAGCGCTGACCCTGTCTACCGGCGCCCAAGGCCAGATCGAGGTCCAGGTCCAGGTTCAGGCCCAGGTCAATGAAAAGCAAACAGATGTCTGCGACGACGGTCGGCGTTGTACTGCGAATGATCGACTCATCGACGGCGCCTGCACCGGAGAAGCGTACAGCTGTCATGACGACCTCGACTGCACGAACGATCTGTGCGACGGGGCCGGCGGCTGCCGGCACTTCATTGCTTCCGGGTACTGCTTGATCGACGAGCAGTGCCACCAAGAAGACGCGACGTTGAAGGGGAACGCATGTCGCGTATGCGATCCCAACCACAGCAATGTCGCGTGGCACGCTCCCAGTGGACGACCGTGCCTGGGGGGCGTCTGTAGGGACGGCTCGTGCATGGTGAATCTGAGCGTACATCGACGTGGCTCGGGTAGTGGAGTCGTCCTCGGTCGTCGCATGCTTTGTGACAGCGATTGTAGAGTAGAACTTCCTTCCGGAACACGCGTGCGCTTGACGGCAGAGGCATCACGAGGCTCGCAGTTCGAAGGCTGGTCCGGCGCGTGTACGGGTGCGGCGGAGTGTGTGATCGTGATGTCTGCCGCGTCCACGGTGGCGGCGAACTTCACGCGTAAAGCGCCCTCGGCGCCGCCGGTACAGCTCATCGTTGAGAAGACCGGCAACGGCGTCGTGACGAGTTTTCCGGCCGGCGTCGATTGCGGCGAACATTGCTGGCACACATTCGCGCACGGCACGATGGTGACGCTGTACGCGACACCGCTCAAAGGGATGGAGTTTCGCGGATGGAACGGCGGGTGTCATGGCCGCTCTCGAGAATGCTCGGTAGAGCTGCGCGCGGCGCAAATGGTGTCGGCTGACTTCGGCAAGCCGCGCCGCCGCCGCGTGATTCCCGGCCAACCTGCGTCCTCCGTAGATCCCCGCGCAGATCCCCGGCCGGATCCCATTGCAGATTCACAGGACGATCGGACAAGTCCGACGATTGCCGATGGAGCCGAAGAGCAGGTCGGACCGCCGCGACCGCGCCCGTAAATCGGTACCGCAACGTCTTGGGGCCAATTCGAAGGCGTGAAGTACGTCGGTCGGGCGACAGCGACATGTTCAGTCATGGCGCCGACCATGGTAACGTCCTCGGCGAGGTACCGAAGATGTCAGAGACCACCACCACGTACCGCGTCTGCACACTGTGCGAGGCCACTTGCGGAATAGCCGTCGAAGTTCGTGACGAGCGCGTCGTATCGATCAAGGGCGACCCCGACGATCCGTTTTCGCAGGGATACATCTGCCCGAAGGCGACGGCCATGAAGGGACTTCACGAAGATCCAGACAGGCTGCGCAAGCCGATCCGCAAGCGTGATGACGGTACTTGGGAAGAAATGGAGTGGGACGAAGCCATCCGTTACGCGGCCAAGGGACTTCTCGATGTGCGCAAGAAATCCGGTGGCGAAGCCCTGGCGAGCTACATCGGGAATCCCACCGTCCACAATCTTCATGCGACCATGTACACGCCGGTAATCAATAGGGCGCTCGCGAGTAAGCAGCGATTCAGCGCCAGCACGGCCGATCAGTTCCCAAAGATGGTCACGGCGGGGCTGATGTTCGGCGAGAATCTGACGATCCCCATTCCCGATCTCGATCGCACGGACTACCTCCTCATTCTCGGCGCCAACCCACTGGCGTCGAACGGCAGCCTGATGACGGCCCCCAACGTGAAGGGGCGGATCCGCGATATTCGGGGTCGCGGAGGGAAAGTCGTCGTCGTCGATCCGAGACGTAGCGAAACTGCAGACGTTGCCGACGAGCACCTCTTCATCCGGCCCGGATCCGACACTTACTTCTTACTGGCGATCGTCAACACGCTGTTCGAAGAACAGTTGGTCGATCTCGCAGACTCGGCCGAACACGTCGCCGGGCTCGACGGCGTACGTGACGCGGTTGCCGGCATCACGGCGGAGCGAGTCGCCCAGCGTACCGGTATTGATGCCCAGTCGATTCGCCGCATCGCACGCGAGTTCGCCGCTGCTCCGAGCGCCGCTTGCTACGGACGAATCGGCACGACCTGCCAAGAGTTCGGAACGCTCGCGAGCTGGGCTGTTGACGTCCTGAACATCGTGACCGGCAATCTGGACCGACCGGGCGGCGTGCTGTTTACCAAGGCCGCTGCGGCCGCTGGTTCCAGCGATGAGCCGGGAGGTACGGGCGTGCGTCTGCACCGCTGGAATTCGCGTGTCTCCGACTATCCTGAAGTTTTCGGTGAGATTCCCGTTGCCGCCATGGCGGAGGAAATGGACACGCCCGGAGAGGGGCAAATCCGCGGCTTACTCACGATCGCAGGAAATCCCGCACGTTCGACGCCTGACACCGAGCGATTGGAACGAGCGCTCGGATCTCTCGATTTCATGGTGTCGGTCGATATTTATCTCAACGAGACTACGAGACACGCCGATATCATTCTTCCTCCCACGAGTGCGCTCGAACACGAGCATTACGATCTGGCGTTCTACCGACTCTCGATCCGCAACATCGCCAAGTTCTCGCCCGCCGTATTCGAGCCGCCCGAAGGGGCGCTTCATGACTGGCAGATTCTCGCCCGGCTCTCCGCGCATTTGATGGGTTTCGGCGACATGAGTGCCGACGATGTCGATGACTTCGTACTCAATCAGTTGGTCGACAGTCTGATTCCCGAGGATGGGGCTAAGTCGAATGGCAAGTCGCGCGAAGAAGTCGTTGACGAATTGGGCACAGTGCGCGGTCCTCATCGGGCACTCGATCTCATGCTTCGCACCGGGCCCTATGGCGATCGCTTCGGTGCCGACCCGGAGGGTCTTTCGCTCGCGAAACTGAAGGAGCATCCTCACGGTATCGATCTCGGGCCACTCATGCCGCAGCTTCCTCAGGTTCTCGAGACCCCTTCGGCCAAGATCGAAATGAGTCCGGCACTGGTACTCGCGGACTTACCGCGACTGCGCGATGCGCTCGACCGCGCCCCCAACGACCTCGTACTGATCGGCCGACGCCACCTGAGGTCGAACAACTCTTGGTGTCACAACATAGAGCCGCTCGTGAAAGGACGAGACCGTTGCACGCTGATGATGAACCCGACGGATGCCGATCGATTCGGCCTGCGCACCGGAGATGACGTACAAGTGACGAGCCGTGTCGGCTCGGTCGTCGCGCCGATGGAAGTCACCGATGAGCTGATGCCGGGTGTCGTGAGCCTTCCTCATGGGTGGGGGCATGATGTCGATGACATCCGAATGAGTGTGGCGCGCGAGCACGCGGGCGTGAACTCCAACGTACTCACGGACTCGGCTTTGATGGACGCACCGAGCGGGAACGCGGTGCTGAACGGGATCCCCGTCGTCGTGCAGGCTGCCGTCTGAGGACGGATCCGCGATCACCATGCTCATGAGTTCTATGCTGCTTTCGATGGGCCATCGCGGCGGTCTCGCGCTGATGGTGGCTGCGATGCAGATCGTGTGTCACGTCGGGCTCGCCGGCGCCGACGACGCCATGCTGCCGCCGGCGGTCGAGAACGCCGAGATCGTCTATGCGGTGGACGCGGAGGCGACGTTTTTCGAGATAGCCCGTGGGCCCATCGTGAAACGAGAAGTCGTCGTAGGGATGTCGTCTCACAAGGTGGTCGATACGCATGGGTACATAGGGAGACTGCTGCGGCGCCAATACAGAGTCGTCGATACGGCTTCATCTGCGGAAATCCATACGCACTACTCCAAGTGGCTCGCGGGCGCCGGTTACGTCATACGGCTCGATGCGGTGGGCGACAAGGCGATGTCACCGGGGGGGACGTCGTGGGCGCTGCGCGTGTACGGGAATCTTCCAACCGAGATCGTCACCGAGCTCTCCGGCACTCTCGACAAGACACGGCGGCGATATCTCGTCGCCGAAAAACACGATGGTGATCAACATCGCGCTGTGACAGTGCTGATCAGTCCGAGGCGAATGGGCGACACTCGCGTGCAGGTCGATCTGATAGACATCGATACGCAAGCTACCGATCGTGCATTTCCTACGAAGAGCGCACTCGTTGAAAGTCTTGCGGTCGAAGACGGCGTAGCACTCGACGGCATACGCTACCTGGGAAAGAAGACCGTCCCGCTCGACAGCGCAGATCAACTGCTTCGCGTTGTTGCCGAACTACTTGGCGATCAGCCCGCACTGAAACTCACGATCGAGAGTCGCGAGCACATTGAAGCGCTCGCGTCCGCACGCGCGGACGCAATCAAACAGTTGCTGATCTCCGAACACGCTGTCGAAGAGTCTCGCCTGATGACCCGAGCGACCAGGCCGGCGGACGCAGCGCTCGCTACTGGAATCACGATCTTCGCGGTCCGCTGAGTCAATAGGGTGGGGTAGCCCCGCAACGGGGGTGGCGTTTACACCGACGGTTCGCCCCGTCCATGTGCGGCGACAGTAGCCGTTTCCCCGTACCCCCTGACGCGTCCGCCATAGCAGACGCGTCGTTCCAAGCTCCACACAAGGGCGCGCGGTTCTCGCTACTCAGGCGTCGTGTTAGCGTGGGCAGCGGCAGCGAGGCGACCTCTCATGCACGTATCCGACGACGAACGACGCGACCACCACAAAGGCCAAAGTGAACAAGACGGACCGGCCGGTGTCGCCGACGAAGCGATCGTAGAAATCCCCATTGACGGAACGCTTGATTTACACACGTTCCACCCGAATGAGATGTCGAGCGTTGTTCGTGAATACCTGATTGCAGCCGCGGCGCAGGGATTGACCGAGGTGCGGATCGTTCATGGCAAGGGTAAGGGCGTACTGCGCCACGGGGTGCAACGGCTGCTGGAACAACTTCCGCTAGTGGCATCGTTTCGTAGCGGAGGAGATCAGCGAGGGCAGTGGGGCGCGACGATCGTCACGTTGAAGGTCGAGGGCAATGAAGACTCGTAGTCCTCACGCGTTGACGCTGTTTCTCGGCGCCGCGCTGCTCTGCGCAGGTTGTGTGCACGCACCGGCCATGCATCCTGCATCAAGAATTTCCAAGCTCGATGCAGCGAGCGCTGCCGCCGCTCGTGGCGAAGTTGAGGTTGCGCGTCGCGCATTTCGGGAGCTGCTCGATGGTGCGCAAGGCGAGGGGGCCACGTTGGCGGACAGGGCCGCGGTGCTCCGGCTTCTCGCTCGGCTCGAGCACGGTGCAGGAAATCATCGTGAGGCCGAGTCGTTGCTTCTCGAAGCCCTCGACGTGGTTGAACGTGGGTTCGGCAAAGATGATCCGCGCGCAGGCTGGATCGCATCCGATTTGGGTCCGCTCTATCAGGCCACCACGAGACTACCGGAAGCAGAGTACTTTCACCGTCGCGCACTGTCCTTGCTAGAACCGGTTCTGGAGCCGCACGACACTCATCTCGGGATCTTGCTCAACAATTTGGCGTCGGTCCTCGTTGCGCGCGATCGACACGCAGAAGCGGTCGCACTGATGGAACGTGCCAACGAACTTGCGCTGCAGAGCGAGGCGGCGGGGCGTGCGAACGCGGGGCCGGTGCTGCTCGTCAATCTCGCAGATACCTATCGACAGATGGGGCGCCTAGGCGATGCAGAAGCTGCGTATCGCTCGGCACTCGCGCGCCAGCGGGTCGAGTCCGGGTACCGTGCAAACTTCATCGCGATGACCTGTCTCGATGGCTTGGCCCAGGTGGAGGCGGAACGCGGCGAGGTGGCAATCGCTGCGACACTGTTGCGCGCGGCGATCGGCGTTGGTGAGCGCATGCTCGAAGCCGGCGAAGCGTACAGGCCTGGTATGCCGCTGTACGAACATACACACCGGCAGCTCGAACTCATTAACGAGCGCTATCGCGAGATGCGCGCGCTGCTCAACGGTGGCTGGGTATAGGCGCGAGACGTTTACTCGAATCCGGCAGTCGTGCTAAATTCCCCCCGCATCCGCGGTGGCGCGAGTGTACGCGCCCGACTGATCATGTCGTCTGCCGTCGTAAACAAGCGCAACACTCTCCTATTGACGAAGCTCACGCTGTGCTTGATCCTGATCGTCTTATCAGCAGCATGTACGCCGTCGGACGAGCTGCTCGACAGTGCACCTGCCGTTAGCGCGCCCGGGGCGCGGCTCGAGCTCGAATACACGATGCGGCTCAGTGACGGTTCCGAGGTCGCAGGTGGCTCGGACCTGTCCACATTATTGATGACGATCGGCAACAACGACGTGTTTCCCGCGCTGGAACAGGCGCTGACAGGGCTTTCCGTCGGCGAACAGGGCAGCGTTCGTTTGACCGCCGAGCAAGCCTACGGCGCCCGCAACGAAGACGCCCTGCGCGTCGTAGCCAGGGATTTGCTTCCTGAGGAGGCCGCGGTGGTCGGAACGGTGGTGCTCGCTGAGGACGACACTGGCGAGCACAGCCGGGTAACCGTCCGAGAAGTGCGCGGTGAAACGGTAGTCCTCGATCTCAATCACCCGCTGGCCGGGAAGGACCTGACGATCGAATTCAAGATTGCGCGAGTCCTGCCTCCCGACGAGCCGTCGAAGTAGTTGAGTCGCTTCCTGCCCAGCGCCGTCGTAGGTGTGCTCAGCACCGCCCTGATTTTTGTCAACACGTTCTTCTGGGCTGTACCGATCTACATTCTGTCGCTCGTAAAACTGTGCCTGCCGCGCGGCCGCCTGAAGCGTGGTCTGCGCGATCTCGGGGTTGGCGCTGCGGAGTGTTGGGTCGCTTGTAACAATTTCAACTTTGCGATCATGGGCACGACGGTCTGGGACATCAGAGGCATCGACGAACTCAAGCGCGACGGCAGTTACTTCGTCAATGCGAATCATCAGTCGTGGGCCGACGTGGTCGTTCTGCAGAAAGCGCTCGGACGTCGCGTTCCGTTCCTCATGTTCTTCATCAAGAAGGAGCTGGTTTGGCTGCCCATTCTCGGGCTCGCCTGGAAGGGGTTGGATTTCCCGTTCATGCAGCGGTTTTCGCGAGAGTATCTGCAGCAACATCCCGAAATGCGAGGGAAGGATCTCGAAGCCACCAGGGCATTGTGCTCCACGCTACGCGGCCAGCCGGTTGCGATCATGAGTTTCCTCGAAGGCACGCGCTTCAGCCCCTCCAAGCATGCCCGACAGGAGTCGCCCTACCGGCGTCTGCTAAAGCCGAAGGCGGGAGGTGCTGCGTTCGTCATGAACGCGATCGGAGACCAGCTCGAAGCACTGCTCGACGTGACGATCGCGTACCCCTCCGGACGTCCAACGATCTGGCAGTTCGTCTCCGGACGGTGCGAGCGCGTGATTGTCGATATCAGGCGCAAGCCACTTCCCAAGGAGCTCGTCACCGGCGACTACGCCAGTGACGAGATAGTGCGTGAGACCGCCCAGCAGTGGGTGCACGGCCTCTGGGAGGAGAAGGACGAGCGGCTTGAGGCACTCCTTGCCGACGAGGCGATGGTTTCAGACTCGGCCCACAGGTAGTTCACGCCGATCCGGCTTGCCAAATCGCGCTCGATATTGCACTGACATCTGGGACGACTGCGCCAATTGCCCGTTCGAAACCTCCTTCTGGCGATGACGCAATAACGTGATGATGCTTCGTGCCCCCAAGTTACGACGAAAGCCCGCACCCGGTGGCCCGTATCAGGTCCGGCTCGCCAAGCGCGCCGACGTACATCTGCTTCCGCAGGTAGAGCGCGTCGCTGCACGCCGCTTCTCACAGTTCGGCTACGACGCGCTTCTCGCAGGCGTTCCGCCTTCGAACGAGACGCTCGAGCGTAGGCAGAGCCAGGGGCGCATTTGGGTTGCGACCGAAGGCGGCGATCTTCCGGTCGGTTTCGCCACAGCGTCGATACAAGAAGGTGTCGCGCATCTCGACGACCTGCACGTGATGCCCGAGCACGGTCGGCGAGGTCTCGGCACCGAGCTCATCGACGTCGTGTGCAAATGGGCCTGGGAGCGAGGCTCGCGAGCCTTGACGTTGTCAACGCTGCTCGAAGTCCCGTGGAACGCTCCTTTCTACCTGCGGCGCGGGTTTCGAATTCTGGAGCAGTCGGAATTGTCCCATGCACTCGCGAATCTTCGCGAACTCGAGCAGCGCGCAGGTCTTCCGGTGGAACAACGTGTGATGATGCAACGCGAGTTCCGGTGACGCGCGTGCGCGCGTCGCTGCTGCAAGCCTGACCACCGAGGGTTCGTTTTTGTTCGCGTGCGGGCCGTCGAGCGACGAAATACCCGTTTAGGGTCAGGGTATTCACTGAGTTGGTCATCGATTTATGCGTGTCGACACCTGGTTTACTCGTCGCCAGCCTAGGTCTTTCGTGGTATACGAAGGGGACAATCGGGCACACGGTTGCGACTAAAGGATCGAGTACCATCGCCGGGGGATAAACAGGGTGTCATTCAGGTTTGACGTCAACGATCAAGAACGCGTTACCACCATCACCGTAAGCGGACCAGTTGATTTGCGCGCCAGCGTTCGCGCTCTGGGGGACCTGGTTCGGCAACCAAGCTTCAACGTCGACCACGATCTGGTCGTAGATCTCAGAGAAATGGCGGAGTTCCCGGCATCGCTCGGCGAACTTCGCGTACTCGCGTGGACGCTG
Source organism: Deltaproteobacteria bacterium (assembly GCA_029262375.1). Classification (GTDB taxonomy): domain Bacteria; phylum Desulfobacterota; class Binatia; order UBA1149; family SPBQ01; genus JAJCZM01. The sequence goes on along the minus strand of JAJCZM010000043.1, from coordinate 43,566 downwards.
GAACAAGAGGGCGCGATCGCCAAACGAAAAGTCGCGCTGGTGCTGCCGGAGGGCTCCCTGGAGCCGCGCCTCGGGCGGGTAGAGCGGCTCAACGAGTTGGGCGGATTCCAGTTGGCGACATTCCCGGACATCGAGAATGCGGTAGATTGGCTCAGGGCCGCCTGACGCCAACCGTTCGCAAGCAGCACGGACAGTGTGCCTCCTACCGATCCCAGTGCTAAGGCGGGACTGTGGACGACCAAGATCGCGACGCGATGCCGCGCATCGTCGGTATCGTCAACCTGAGTGAGGATTCTTTCTCCGACGGTGGGCGCTACGGCGATCCCGACCGTGCGGCCAGGCACGCTCGAGATCTTCTGGCAGACGGGGCGCACTGGATAGAACTCGGGGCGGCGTCGAGTCATCCCGACGCGGCCGACATCGCACCGAGTCAGGAGATCGAGGCACTCGAGCAGGTTCTCGTTCGCCTCGAGGACGTCATCGAACGCGTTGGCGTCGATACCTGGAAACCGGACGTCCAGCGCTACTGCATCGATCGCGACGTCGCCTTCATCAACGACATCTCTGGGTTCGAAGAAACGCAGCTCCATTCGCGGCTTGCGCAGGCAGGCTGCAATTTGGTCGTCATGCACTCGGTGCAGCGCGGGAAAGCCACTCGCTCAGGCGCCGCCGCGAATACTCAGACCATGGACGAGCGCGCCTGCGCATACCTACACGGACGCGTCGGAGTACTGTCCGAGGCGGGTATCGACAAAGAGCGTCTGATTGTCGATCCGGGCATGGGCTTCTTTCTCGGCCCGGTGCCGGAAGACTCCTTCGACGTTCTCGCAGGGACCGCGTCCCTCAAGCGCACGCTCGGGTTACCCGTTCTGATCTCGGTATCGCGCAAGTCCTTCCTCGGAGCCGTTACCGGGCGTGATGTCGATGCACGCGCAGCCGCGACGCTCGCCGCGGAGCTGGCTGCGGCCCGCAGCGGTGCAAACTACCTGCGAACGCACGATGTGGCCGCCCTGTCTGACGGCCTCCGCGTGCAGGCGGCACTGGCCGAGGCGCAGATGCGCCGGCGCGGGGGCGCTGCAACTTAAGTCGAGGTGCGCCTTTCTCGACGTAGCTGCGCACGTGCACTTCGATATCGTGCGATTGACTTATACTAGAACACGTTTCAAATTCTGGCGCCTAGTGGCGAAGTTTCCTAATTCCAGGAGACGTCAACCCGAAACCCGAACTTCGACGCCGCCGGCTCTGAGACCGGCGGCCAGCCGAGACAACGCATGGCCAATACCAATTCAAGCGACGGTGAGGTGCTCAGTGCTCCACTCACTATCGAATATCCGTTTCGTCGAAGCACCGGTCCGATACTGGGCGCATTCTTCACCGGGCTGCGCGAGGGCGTTGTCGTTGGCGTAAAGCGTAGCGATGGCAGCGTGCTCGTGCCTCCGTCGGAGTACGATCCGGACACGGCCGAGGCCCTCGACGATCTCGTCGAAGTCGGTCAGGCCGGTAAGGTCACGACCTGGGCGTGGGTGGTGAAGCCGCGCGAGAAGCATCCGCTCGACCGTCCGTTCGCCTGGGCACTCATCCAACTCGACGGTGCCGATACCGCAATGCTGCACATCGTCGACGCCGGCAGCAAGGATCGGATGAAGACCGGCATGCGCGTCGCGCTGCAATGGGCGGACGAACGTGTCGGACACATCAACGACATCAAGTGTTTCGTACCCGAAGGCTGAGCCCGCAGATCGGAGATTCATGGCTAAGATTCAAGCATTAGAAGGCGTCGAACCGGTAACGATGATCGATGCACCCGCTCGGCTCGACTACACGTTCACCGCGGGGCGAGCGACATCGAGATTCCTCAAGGGATTGGAAAAGAAGAAGTTGCTCGGTGAGCGCAGCGCCGCGACCGGCAAGGTTTATATTCCACCGCGCGGCGCCGATCCGGTCGCCGGTGTGCCTACCGACGAACAGGTCGAGGTTGCCGACTGTGGCACGGTCACCAGTTTTTGCGTGGTCAACGTAAAGTTCTATGGGCAAGCGATGGAGTGTCCATATGTCTGCGCCCTCGTACTGCTCGACGGCGCGGATGTAGCCATGTTCGGTTTGATCCAAGAGATGCCTTACGAAGACGTACACCCAGGCCTGCGCGTCGAAGCCGTCTGGGTAGACGACAACGAACTCAGCACGACGCTGGAAAACATAAAGTACTTCAGGCCAACCGGCCAAGAGGATGCTCCTCTCGAGACCTACAAGGAGCACGTGTGATGCGGGATGTAGCGGTCGTATCCTTTGCGCAGTCCGAACACGCGCGTGCGCTCCCGGGCGTCAACGAAGTCGAAATGCTCATGCCCGTGATAGGGCAAGTCCGTGATCAGATCGGCCTTGATAAGAGTCGTGTCGGATTCACCTGCTCCGGCAGCACCGACTATCTCGCCGGCCAAGCGTTCTCCTTCGTCATGACACTCGATGGGATTGGTGCGTGGCCCCCGATCTCCGAATCGCACGTCGAGATGGACGCCGCCTGGGCGCTCTACGAAGCGTGGGTCAAGTTACAGATGGGCGAGATCGACGTCGCGATGGTGTACGGCTACAGCAAGACCTCGCCCGGTGATTTACCCGACGTACTTACTCGGCAGCTGGATCCGTACTGCTACGCACCGCTGTGGCCGGACTCGGTGAGTCTCGCTGCGCTGCAGGCTCAGGCGCTACTCGACACCGGATCGACGTCCGAACGTGAGTGGGCGGAGATCGCGTCTCGTAGCCGTGCGTCTGCGAAGAACAATCCAAATGCGCAGCTCAAGGGAGACTTCGACCCGGATGTCATTCTCGCCGACGAGTATTTGGTGGCGCCGCTGCGCAAGCACGACTGTCCGCCGATCACGGACGGTGCTGCGGCGATAATTCTCGCGGCAGACGACACGGCGCGCGAGCTCAGCAAACGGCCGGCATGGATACGAGGCCTCGAACACCGCATAGATGCTCAGTCGCTCGGCGTCCGCGACCTGGTCAACGTCAAGTCGCTTCAGTTAGCCGGCAGCGCGGCCGGCGTGTCGACTGGGAAAATCGACTTCGCGGAACTACACGCGCCGTTTACGTATCAGGAAGTGCTTGCGAAGCGCGCGCTCGGACTCGGCGCGGATGTGCAGATCAATCCTTCCGGCGGCGCACTCGCGGCCAATCCGATGATGGCCGCCGGACTCGTTCGGATTGGCGAAGCGGCCGATCGAATCATGGCAGGCGAGGGAGACAGAGCCGTTGCAACGGCGACTCAAGGCGCGTGCATGCAACAGAATCTCGTATGCGTACTGGAGGGAGAGTGACCGTGGCTACGAAAGGTAAGCATCGCGTGGCGGTGGTCGGTATCGGCCAAACGAAACATGATTCCGCGCGCAACGATGTCTCGCTGGCGGGCTTGGTCCGCGAAGCCGCATCACGAGCGCTCGAAGACGCAGGCATGACCTGGAGCGACATCGACGCCGTCGTGATCGGCAAGGCACCGGACTTCTTCGAAGGCGTCATGATGCCGGAGCTCTATCTGGCGGAAGCGCTCGGGGCGACGGGTAAACCCATGCTGCGCGTGCACACGGCGGGTAGTGTCGGCGGTTCGACGGCGATCGTGGCGTCGAGCCTCGTTCAGGGCGGCATTCACGAGCGCGTCCTCACCGTTGCTTTCGAGAAGCAATCAGAGAGCGAAGCGATGTGGGCGCTATCTTTGCCGATCCCGTTCCAGCCGCCGCTCGTTGCCGGCGCGGGCGGATACTTCGCTCCTTACATTCGAAGCTACATGGCGCGATCGAAAGCGCCGTCGCACATCGGTTCCCTGGTTGCGCTCAAGGATCGCCAAAACGGATTGAAGAACCCGTATGCGCATCTGCACGAGCCGGACATCACACTCGAGTCGATTCAAGAGTCGATGATGCTCTGGGACCCGATCCGATATGCAGAGACTTGCCCGTCCTCCGATGGCGCTTGTGCGATGGTGTTGGTGGGCGAGAAGACTGCCGATGCGCATTCGAAACAGCCGGCCTGGGTCCACGGCACGGCGATGCGCAGCGAACCCGGGTTCTTCGCCGGCCGCGATCAGGTCAATCCCCGTGGAGGGCAAGATTGTTCCTCCGACGTCTACAAACAGGCGGGGATCACGAATCCACGCAAAGAGATCGATTGTGCAGAGATCTACGTTCCCTTTAGCTGGTTCGAGCCGATGTGGATGGAAAATCTACACTTCGCCGACGAGGGCGCGGGCTGGAAGATGACCGAAGAGGGCGCCACGTCGATGACCGGAGATCTGCCGGTCAACTGCTCCGGAGGCGTGCTCTGTTCCAATCCAATCGGTGCATCGGGGATGTTGCGATTCGCGGAGTCGGCCATGCAAGTGCGTGCACAGGCGGGTGAACACCAGGTTGATGGTGCCCGGCTGGCACTCGGCCATGCCTACGGCGGTGCCTCTCAGTTCTACTCCATGTGGATCGTCGGCGCCGATAAGCCATAAAGGTCGCATGGGCGACCCGTCCGTAGATGCGTATATAGAGAGCCTGACACCGATCGGTGTCAGGGCCCTCGGAGTCTTGTCCGCGCTCGAGGCGGCCCAACGCCGTCTGCATCCGCCGCTGATCGCGCAGCTGAAGGAGCGTCTGACGCCTGCGCGCGATCAACTAGCGCAATCGTTGGCAGAGTTCCGCGACGGCGACATCCCGGAGCAGCTCGCCGGCTTTCACGCGACTTTCGTCGAAGGCGCCGAGCGCGCGCACAAAGCGATCGACCAGTTTGTTCGCCCGGCCCCGGCCGAAGAGGCGATCATGCGGGTACTCGTGAGCATGAAGTCGTTCAGCCGAGCACTCGAAACTTTCTACGGACTGATTCGGTTTCCTCCGCTGTCGCAGTACTTCCTGGAAGAGCCGGCGCGGGCGAACTTCGCGCGATACGCGGGCGAACCGACGATCGACACTCCGGTTGGCCTACAGATGAGCGGTGGGCCCGACAATCCGGCGGGACGGGGACAGTTCGCACTGTACGTCCCTGAAACCTACGACGCCGAGCACGAGCTTCCGCTCGTCGTCGCGCTGCACGGCGGTTCCGGTACCGGACGCGAGTTCGTATGGTCTTGGTTGCGCGAGGCGCGGTCGCGAGGATTTATCTTACTTGCGCCTACATCGGTGGGGCCCACCTGGGCATTGATGGGAGCGAATGAAGACATCGCTTCGCTGCGACAGATGATCGACTACGTATCCGGTAACTATCGTGTGGACTCACAGAAGATCCTGATGACCGGACTCTCCGATGGAGCTACCTACACATTGCTCGGCGGGCTATGCGAGGATGCGCCCTTTACACACCTCGCACCGATCTCCGGTGTGATGCATCCAGAGAATGAGACGAACGGAAACCTGAGCAGGGCCAAGGACGTTCCAGTTTATCTCGTGCACGGGGCGCTCGATTGGATGTTCCCCGTGCAAACGGCTCGATTCGCCGCGGAGCAATTGGAGAAGGCGGGCGCGAAGCTCGTCTACCGCGAGATCGAGGATCTCTCCCATACTTATCCTCGCGAAGAGAACGCGCCGATTCTCGAATGGTTCGCGCCCGAACTCACACTGGCCTAAGGGAGGGACCGATGGGACTGTTTCGCAAGAAGGCACAGCCACTGGAAGTCGCGCGGATCGGCAACCCGGTTCTTCGCCAAAAGGCGGACCTCGTCGATCCCCGTTCGATCGGCGGCGATGATCTTGCGCAGTTGGTTGACGAAATGATCGCAACGATGGATGCGGAGGGCGGGATCGGAATCGCTGCACCGCAGGTCAGCCGGTCCATTTCGCTGGCCGTCATTGAGATCCCGGTCGACTCCGCGCGGTATCCTGATTCGGAACCCTTTGAACTCGAGGTCTTCATCAACCCCAGTATCACGATTCTCGACGAACAAGAGCAGGAGTATTGGGAGGGATGTCTCTCGGTGCCGGATCTGCGAGGGCTCGTCCCGAGGCCGCGTAAAGTACAGGTCGACTATCTAGCGCTAGACGGAGACTCTCGCTCGATCGTGGCGGAAGGCTTCTTGGCAACCGTGCTTCAGCACGAACTCGATCACCTGGACGGAGTGTTGTTCATCGATCGCATGCGCGACATGACGAAACTTGCGACGCTCGAAGAGTACCGCACGTACTGGCTCGACTCGACGGATGCGCCGAGCCTCGACGACTAAGGCGCGTTCGCGGCGTTAGTCCTTCGAGAGGGCGAGAGCCTGACGAGGGCAAATGCGGATGGCTTCCTCGACTTTGGCCTTGAGCGAATCGTCGATTGTTTCTTTGTGAAGGATCAGGTTGTCGTCATCATCAACCTCGAACACTTCAGGGCATACCTGCATGCACTTCGCGTTCGCCTCGCATAGGTCGTAGTCGACGATAATTTTCATGATGGCCTCCGGCTCCTTCTCGTTTGCGAACACCCTTGCAACCAGCGTTGCGAACACCTTGGAGGCGCTGCACAACGTCGCGATTGCGCCCGCTCTGAGGGCGCTGTTCGCGCGGTCAGACGAGCATGCTCAGTCATGTTGATCGTAGAAAAACCACGCAACGTCAAGTCTGCGCCCGGCGGCTGTCGCGTTCTATTATTCCTTCGTCGTGCGTATAGTGCGCGGCGAGCGGCGGTCGGGAGCCGCACAATATGAGCAACATCGACGCGACGAAACATTGGCCGTTTTATGCGGCCGCTAAGGCACCCGCGACCGGAACATGGGCCGAGAAACGACGACTCGCGGCTGCCATGCGACGTGTAATCGACCGCCTCGTGGCCACGGACGCCCCAATCGACGAGTTGCAGCGCGCGGCCGACGAGTTGGAGCGTTTTGCCGAAACGCTCGACGGCTTACCCGTGCGGTCCTGGCTCGAGGGCTTCGCCGAGAGCGCGACTGCCGGCGACACGAACGCCATGTTCGACATGAGCCCGCTGATGGGCTTATCGAACCCCTTGTCGCCTCCGATCGATTTCGAGCTCGAAGCCGATCGCGTTATAGGACGAGTTACGTTCGGTCGTGCATATGAAGGGCCTCCGGGGCACGTCCACGGCGGTCTGGTCGCTGCAGCGTTCGACGAGGTGCTAGGTTTCGTCCAGTGCATGACGGGACAGCCGGGCATGACAGGAACACTGCAGGTTCGTTACCGATCTCCCACGCCACTCAATCAGCCTTTGCGTTTCGAAGCATGGGTCGAACGTCTCGAGGCGCGCAAGACTATCGCGGTTGGAACGCTGACCTGTGGCGACAAACTTTGTGCGGAGGGGGAGGGGGTCTTCATCGTCATTGATCGTGAACGGTTTAGGTCTCTCGTTGGTGAGCAGTCGCAACCCAAGGACTCAGGTGAATAGGCGAATGGCGCGTGCCGGCAAGAAGACCGATGATTCCGCGCTGAGCACTCGAGAGCGCATCCTCTTGTCGTCTGAAAGGCTCTTCGCTGAGAAGGGTTTCGCCGGCACTGCGATACGCGACATTGCGGCCGATGTCGGGTTGAATCCGGCAAGTCTTTACAACCATTTTCCCGGCAAGCAGGAACTGTACGAAGCAGTGCTCGACCGTGCACTTGCACCAGTGGCGGAGATTGTTCGAGAGATCGCCGAGGCCGGTGAAGGCGAGACGGATCTGATGATCATCGACCGAATCGTGGATCACTTCGCACGCCGCCCCGAGTGGGCCACGCTGTTGCAGCACGAAACGCTCGCCGGCGGCGAGAGCATTACTCGCTTGGCGGGACGGTGGCTTGCGCCCATCTACGAGCAGGCGCTCGGTGCGATTCGGCGCAGTCCAGGCGTGGCGAGCTGGCAGGATGAAGACTTGCCACTGCTCATCTGCGGCATGCACAACATGGTACTCGGCTACTTCTCGATGGCGCCGTTCCTCGAGCGCATGCTGGGTCAGGATCCCCGTTCACCGGAGGCACTGGACCGCCAGAAATTGTTCCTGCGTCAGGCCGCGGCGCGTATGCTCGGACGCGAAGTTTAGGCTACCCCAACGGGGGGCCGCGATCGCGCATAGCGCCTGCGCACATGCTATCGTTCCACGTGTGGTCTGCGCCTGCGTGGATCGCCTTACTAGTTTGGCAGTCACCCCGGAAAGCCCTTTCGCGCTGCGCCGTCGTCTCCCCGGCCTAATTTCGGTCGCTACCGATCTCGCGCTCGCCGGTCCTACGCTACGTACTGCGTCATTCCTGGCGGAGAGTTGGCGGGACACCGGGCCTGGCAGTGTTGCCGGTGGACTAGGGATGGCAGTGAAGGTTGGAATCGACGAAGGGTTCCGCACCCTCATGCAGGCGCTCGCACACGCACCGACACGCGCCGACCTCGAGCGTATTCGCGAGGAAGTCAGCACGAATCTGGCGCTATACGAGTCGAAGGGCTGGCTGGAGCGGCCTACCGATTTCCACACCGCGCCGCCCCCCCTTGAAGAGGCCGATGCGCGATGGAAGACCGTTAGCTTCCTCGGATCCGACTACAATCATCTACGTTTCGAGAGCGGCTATGAGCCGCACGAGGGCGAAGCCGGTCGCGATCGCTGGCTCGGATACGAGAACAACCGAACCTCCCACGCTTGGGTTCTGAGGCACAGGGGGCGACCGCGACCGTGGCTGGTCTGTATCCACGGGTTTCGCATGGGCTGGCCGATGGCTGATCTCACCGCGTTCCGAGCCGCCTGGTTGCACGGAGCGCTCGGTCTGAACGTCGTCATCCCCGTACTGCCGCTTCACGGGCAGCGAAAGGCCGGTCATCGCAGCGGCGATGGGTTCCTGTCGGCTGAGGTGCTCGACACCGTGCACGCCGAAGCGCAGGCAATGTGGGATCTGCGTCGACTACTCGCGTGGATTCGCGGACAAGGAAGCGATGACATCGGTGTCTACGGCGTGTCGCTCGGCGGCTACAACACCGCGCTACTGGCCGGGCTCGATGGCGATCTCAGCTGTGCGATCGCCGGCATGCCGGCAGTCTGTCTTCCTTCTTTGCTCGAAATGCACGCCCCCGGTCAGATGCTCCGCTCGGTCGAGCGCGCTAGCCTCGATTGGGAGGACGGACGCCGGGTTATGTCCGTCGTATCGCCGATGCATATGCCGCCACTGGTACCGAAAGAGCGGCGCTACATGTTCTCCGGCACAGGGGACCGACTGGTACCGATCGACCACGTGCGGCGACTCTGGCGCCACTGGGACAGCCCGAAGACTCACTGGTACGAAGGCAGTCATCTCTCCTTCACCTGGCAGACGGAGATAGGCGACTTCGTCCATCGCGCACTTCATGAGGCCGGCCTGCTCTGGGCTCCCCCTTTGCGTAACCGCACATAGCTGCGAACGAGGGCCGACGTCGGCCCGCCCCTTGCACAATCATGGCGTGCGAACGCGCGGTAGTGGTGAGGTGTGGCGGCGGTTTCGGCGTAGTCGAGGGAGCAGCTGACGAGAATGTGCCGTTACAAGAATACGAGAGGCCGACTGGACAAGCTGTCAGCCCAAATCTTTGTCATCGCATTTGCAATGACATCTGTAGGGGCCGGGCACGCGCATGCGGGGCAGACGCTGGGAACAACCGGTAGGAAGGCCATCGAAGGCGCCAAGGTGGTCGTCGACGAAGTGCAGGAGAAAGCCCAGGAATTCACCGTCAACGTGATCCTCGGCGGGCGCGACGCGATCGAGAAAGTTACGACGCTCGGTCGTTGGACGAGCGCGCTAACTCAGCGCGCAACATCGCCCATACGCAGCGACAACGAATCGGCAACGTGGGGAAAGGCGCGCACCCTGACACCTCCGTCTTATGGGACGACGGTGCACAACGGGAAACTGGCAATCCATCAGCGCTTCGCGCGCGAGGTCTTTCTACGGCTGGCGGTCAGCATGGATGAGGAACCTGTTTTCACCGGCAGCGGGCAAAACCACCCCTCGGTCGGGCTGAGCCTGATCAGGCCGTTCGACTAGCGCACACGCCTCTGGTTTGTCCTAGCCTGCGACGCAGCTGAAGAGAGCGCCGCACGTGCTGGGGGATTCCGCGCGATGAGTGCTAACACCGAGAAGAGCGAGACCAGCGAGGCGACCGATTGGATACGAATCGCACGCGAGAAGTCGGTCGTCGTGCGTGCCCTGAAATACGCCGCTGTCGTCGGTAGCGTCCTAATCGCAATCAACCATGGCGATGCCATCCTCGAGGGCGACATCACGCCCGCACGAATCTCGAAGATGATCCTGACGGCAATGGTTCCCTACTGTGTCTCGACGTTGTCGAGCGTCGGCGCGATTCGAGAACTGCGACGGTAGGGCGCCCGCTAGAAGTCCCAGATCAGCGTGGCGTAGTAGTCGAAGTCGTTGGCTTCGAACTCTTCGGTCACGGTGTCCTCTACCGTGCTGTCATATCGATCCTCGATGCCCAGTCGCAGGGTCACCGCAGCAGGCACAGAAAGCTTCAGGTCGTACGCAAGAAGTGCCGTCGCGCGGTACTCACCCGTTTCTGTCATATTCGGGAAGATTCGTGCCGCCGAGACGATCTTCTGATGTTCGGTGAAGGCGTGCTCGAAATCGTAGCCGAACACCAGTTCGAAGAACGTGTCTGCGTCTTCGCCACCGATCTTGGAAGTCGTGGATAGACCCGCGCGACCGATCAGAACGGTCGTGTCATTGTCGATGAAGGCGTACGCCGGACCCGTCGATGCACCGAGTCGCAGATCGTAGGCTTGGAACTCATCGACTTCGACCGCCCCACTGAGGAAATATCGCCACGGTGAGCCTGGGAATAGCCAATCGTTATTTGCGTTGGCGAGCGCTTTGTTCTCGGTCGTCTCACTAGCGTTGCCGTCTCTGGCCTCGTCCGAGCGCGTGTACGCTGCACCCAACGATGTCTCGTGTTTCTCGGTCGAGCGCTTCGATCTCGCGCCCAGACGAAGGCTGAGTCGCTCCGAATTCCCCTGCGAGCCGTTCAGTCCGAACTCGGCCTGCGTCGCCCAAATCCTTTCTTCGCCGGGTGCGGCGTCCGGCGCTGCCGCAGGCGCAGCGTCAACGGGAGCTGGCGTCATCGCCGGCGGCGCCTGTCCGTCCGTGAATACTTGGACGTCGATGATGAGATCCTCTCCCGGTTTTCCCGCGACGACCTCGGCAATTGCATCGGGGGGTAGGTTGATCCGCCCGAGCAGTTCGTGATCGACGACGGCGACGGTGTCGCTACAACCCGCGAACGTGACTACGAGTGTATCGCCCGTCGCAAGACCGACGACGACGACTGTGCCGGGGGCGACGTCGGCGCCCTCGCCGCAGAGCGTTTCAGCGCGCGCGGGCGTCGCTAGCGACAGGGCAAGCATCGATAGCGCTAGGGCTACCGCATGGAAGTTCATGGATCTCGTCACTACTTTCTCCAATCGCCGCTCGTGACGAATCGGCGCTCATGTCTGTAGGTCGCAATACGGGAGTACGTCGTCCCCGACGTACGTCGTAGCATGCCATGATCAGGTTGTCCCAGTGAGCGCGTAGTGCACTATCGCTCGTTGAGGTAGACGCGATGCACTTGGGACTCTATCTGCGCAACATTGACGGACGAGACACCTTCTCTGTTCGAGTCTTGGTTCGCAGCCGACGAAGCCGAGTCGGAAGGAACTCACGACGGCTCGCGCAACTCAGACGTGACATCGCGAGTGCCTGACCCGGCCTAATTGCAAAGGCGTGCAAAACTGGTTATCGGGATGAATCGCGGACGCGTGCCGGAGCGGTTCGGCACGTGCGAAACCACTATCAAAGGAGACAGGATCGGATGGGCAAGAAGGTTTACGTAGTCGGCGTCGGTATGACGAAGTTCGAGAAGCCCGGATCGAAAGATTGGGATTATCCCGACATGGCGCGAGAGGCCGGCACGAAAGCACTCGAAGACGCCGGCATCTCGTATGACAAGATCGAGCAGGTCGCGATCGGGTACTGCTACGGCGACTCGACCTGCGGTCAGCGTGCCGCCTATGAGCTCGGCCTCACGGGCGTGCCTATGTACAACGTCAACAACAATTGCTCGACCGGATCGACGGCGCTCTTTATGGCCAAGCAGTTTGTTGAAGGCGGTCTGGCCGAGTGCGCGATGGCGCTCGGCTTCGAGAAGATGGAGCGTGGTTCGCTCGGTATGAAGTACGACGACCGAACGATGCCGATGGATCGACACTTCAACACGATGATCTCGATGCGCGAGTTCGCACCCGCGCCCGCTGCCGCGCAGTTCTTCGGCAACGCCGGGCGCGAGCACATGGAACGCTACGGAACCACGGCCGAGCACTTCGCGATGATCGGCCACAAGAACCACAAGCACTCCGTCAACAATCCATACTCGCAGTTCCGTGACGAGTACTCTCTCGAAGACATACTGGCTGCCCCGATGGTCTACGATCCGCTCACCAAGTTGCAGTGCTGCCCTACTTCCGACGGTGCCGGTGCCGCGATTGTCGCAACAGAGGAGTTCGTCCGTGCCCACGGTCTGGAGGCCAACGCCGTTGAGATCGCCGGCTCGGCTATGACGACGGACTTCGAAAGTTCGTTCGGCGACAGTTGCATCAAGCTGGTCGGCCAAGACATGACCCGCGCTGCCGCCGAGAAGGTATACGAGCAGAGTGGTTTCGGACCCGAAGACCTCGATGTCGTCGAGCTACATGACTGTTTCTCCGCCAACGAGCTGGTGACTTACGAGGGCCTCGGTCTGTGCGCGGAAGGCAAGGGCGGCGAGTTCGTCGGCTCCGGTGCGGCTACCTACGGCGGCAAGACCGTCGTGAATCCTTCGGGCGGACTGATCTCGAAGGGGCATCCGCTCGGCGCTACGGGCCTAGCGCAATGCGCGGAACTAAACTGGCAGCTACGCGGTCAAGCCGACAAACGCCAAGTGGAAGGCGCCAAGGTCGCGCTGCAACACAACCTGGGGCTCGGTGGCGCGGCTGTCGTATCGATCTACCGCAAAGCTGAATTCTAGGGCTACGCTTTGGAGCGCAACGGACGCCGCCTAACGCATGTCAGGCGGCGTCTGGCGTTCCATCATGGAGCCCGAAATAAATGCCATGAGCGTTCGCGGAACGAATCGCGAGATAGTGGCCACAGCGTGCACACGCCAGCTCGTAGTGATCGACGGCGCAAGCCCGAGGGTCTCCAACGAAACCTTGACTACGTCGTACGCCGATTGATCGAGTTCCGGGTCGGATCGTGATTCGCCGGAGGCTTCCTCGAACTCGGTTGCAACCGGTCCGGGTTGCACGACCTGCACGTCGACGCCGCGTGAATACAGCTCCACCCACAGACCTTCACCGAACAAGAGATCGAAAGACTTTGTCGCACTGTAGACAGCCATGAAGGGCAGTGGCTGGCGACCCGCCAGCGAGGCCACGATGATGACGGCGGTTCTGTTTCGGTCGACGAGCTTAGGAAGCAGGCGGTGTGTAAGTGCGACGGGAGCCACACAGTTCAGCCGGACCATCTGCTCGAGTCGATCACAGTCCTGCTTTTCGAACGCACCTGCGTAGCCGACGCCGGCGTTGTTGATCAACATGCCTATATCCAAGTCCGAGACCGCAGCGGCGACCTCTTGCGCGGCGCTCGGACTGGCCAGATCGGCGACTACGATTCTGGTTTCGACCTTCCAACTCTGTTCGAGTTCTTCCGCCAGGGCGGCCAAACGTTCGCGCCGTCGGGCGATGAGCACGCAGTTGAGGCCTTCTCGTGCCAACGCGCGCGCGTACTCGGCGCCGATCCCAGCCGATGCGCCGGTGATGATCGCCCATCCCGGGTATCGCTCGGCTAGCGCGATAGCGGGTCCTTCGAATAGCGCGCGTGCGTCCCATAGTGCTCGTGTCATCAATGCGAAAGGCGCCGCACAAATCATTCCGGTGACAAAACCGGAAACGCCCCCGACGTAGAAGACACCCCAGACGAACATGCCGATGACTAGCTGTGCTGCGTAGACGGCAGCCCACGGCCACATCCATGACCGCATACGCCAAAAGCCGTACCAGCCGGCGGCGTAAATCGCCCAATGAAGTGGCTCGGTCGCTTTCGCCCAGTAGCCGGTGAGCAGCACGCCGAACCAGGCTTCATGGTCGTCAGCGACAGGTTTGAGGAAGAAGTCCCAGGGGACGTAGATCACGGTCGCGAAGATGCAAAAGAACATCACCGCATTCATCCAACCGGGACGGCGCGCAAGGTGGTCACGAAGCCAGCTTCTCAGGCGATCCATCAGTTCACTCCTATGCGAGAGCGTTGGTGATTTCAGGGCGAACAGCGCGGTCGACGCCCTTGGGCTCGGGCCGCTTCATACAACTTGCGCGCCTCCGGCACGCGCTTTTCCAGATTCGCAATACGAGTCCCGTGTGATGGGTGAGTCGACATGAACTCCGGCGGTGCGCCGCCTGCCTCGCTTTGCTTGGCCTGTGCGTGGCGGGCCATGTTGCGCCACAACTGTACGCTTGCCTGCGGGTCGAAGCCGGCGCGAGCCATCAAATCGAGTCCTACCAGGTCGGCCTCGCTCTCCTGCGTTCGTGAGAAGGGGAGGATGATCCCCACTTGTGCACCCAGTCCGAGCAGAGCCATCGTCTGCTGCGCGGCCGCCGACGGAACGTTCGCGGATAGCGCTTCCTGCACGGCGACCATCCCAAGTTGCGCAGCGGTGCCTGTCGATACGCGCTCGTTGGAATGGCGCGACAACACGTGCGCGACTTCGTGTCCGATGACGGTTGCGAGTTGGTTTTGGTCGACTGCGACCTCGAGCAGGCCGGTATGTACACCGATTTTCGAGCCTGGCAGCGCAAACGCATTTGCGGACTCGTCGTCGAACACGAGTACTTCCCAGGCACGATTGCTGCGAGGACCGTCGAGAGCAGCGGTGACCGCCTGTGCAACGCAGTCTACGTACGCATTTGTCGACGCGTTCTCAGACAGTGGCACCTGGGTCTTCATCTGATCGAATGCCTGAGCACCCATGACCGCCATGTCGGCGTCGGGGAACAGTACCAACTGCCTTCGTCCGAGTGGCGACGTTGCGCAGCCGATAGCGATCAGCGTAACTACCAGTACGAGTCCGGCTGCGAGTGGGAGCTTTCTATTCGAAGCCAAGTTTCTTTCGACCTTCTTCCGATATCATCTGCGGGCCCCATGGCGGGTCCCAGACAATGTCCACCCGAGCGTCGCTCACGCCGTCGAGTCTGCGAATCTTACTCGCAGCGTCGGCAGCTATAGCAGCGCCCATGCCGCAACCTTGGGCGGTCAGGGTCATCTTGATGTCGACCGCGCTGAGTCCGTCGGCGCTTGTTTCGATCGCCGTGTCGTACACAAGCCCGAGGTCCACAATGTTGACCGGGATCTCCGGATCGAAGCAGGTGCGTAACGCTGCCGACACGCGCTGGTCGAGCGGCGCCGAGGGGTCGGCTGCGATTCTGGCTTCTTCAGGAATTTCCTTGCCTAGAGCATCCGCGTCCTGCCCGGCGATTCGGAACAAGCCGCCATACGACGGCGACTGCACGGTGAACGAGCCTCCGAGCGCTTGCGAAATGAAGACCTCGGTACCCGACGGCAACGTAATCACATCGCCGGCCGGGATCCGTACCGCCTCGCAGTCGCGTGAGAGATTCAGAGTTTCCATGGCACCTCCGCCGAGGCCTCGAGCCTCAAGGGAAATGCTAGTCGTGTCGGCAGGTCGTCACAACGCCAACGGGGACAGAAGGGCGGGGACTGACTAGGCCGTCTCGGGCCGCGTGGCCCACCAGGCCCATGCGATGAACACCGCCTGCAGCGGGAGCCGGGCCCAGAGCATGGTCTGGGAGGCGTCCATGCCGGGAGGAGATATACCCTCGAGCGCCATGTGAACGTTGGCCGGAAAGACGCCGATGAGAACGGCGATCAGGCCGTAGCCGGACAGACGGCGCCAGCGCGGCACCAGTACCCCCAGGCCGAACAGAATCTCCCCGACACCGCTTAGGTAGACCAATTCGAGATGCAGGGGCAGGTATGGAGGCATCATGGGCATGTAGAAGTCAGGCGCGACGAAATGGTTGGCACCGGCTGCGACGAAGGCGATTGCGAGTAGGTATAGGGCGATTGTCTTCATGGCTGGTTGCCTTGCGGTGCTGCTGTCGTGCGGGCGCGGAGGTCGGCCGTCGCGATACCGAGGCCAGCGAGCAGACTACTCGAGGCCGGCCGCAACGGTCACGGCGCGTGACAACACCAGCGCCCAAACGAAGACTACGACTGAAACGAAGAAGCGTCGACGATACTTCGCGAGATCCATCGGCAGTTCGCCGAAGAGCCAGAGCGCCAGAGGTAAAGGGGCCGAGTTGTGCCCGCGACCTCGCTCGATCGCGTTGCAGCAGTATACGCAGTAGCACCATGCGACGAGTGCCACCGGGAAGCCGGCAATCCGTAGGGTCTCCGCTACTTCGACCATCTTGCGCGCTCTCGCGATGTCACACTGTCGGGCGCATATCGATGCCGCCTGCGACAGCCCCTGCCGAACGTTCATGAATGTCCCAGAATCAATAGGTTAGGGTGCTCGGGAGGGCATCTGTTTAGCATAGCGCGAGTTGAGCACACAAGACTTGGCGCGCGCTTTTTCTGATACAGAACGCGTACTTATGCCAGCATCAGCGCAATTGCCTTTCGAGAAAGCGCATTCACAGGGGCTGAGCGAGGCATCGACACCCATTGGGTCCGCTCGCCGTTTTCATGAAAATAATCAACTGCCCGATATAGCTGCGCAACCACTTCGCGATGGGTCAACAGGTGACGAACATGTACGTCGCAGTGTTCCGCTACGCAGCCGAGGCGCTCCACGAGCCGAGCTAGCGCGTCGTCCGCATTGTCGCTTTCTTCGCTGGGCAGTTGCCACTGGCCGGCCCACATTCCCGACGCAGTGCGCTGTTCGATCAGCACGTCACCGTTCTCACGCGTGATCCAGAGCATTGCCACGGCCAGTTGCCGTCGCTGCGCCTTCTGCTTGCGTGTGGGATAGGCGGTGGGCCGACCCTCAGACGCCGCAGTGCACGCGCTCAGCAGCGGGCACTGCGCGCACAGGGGCGATTGGGTGCGGCAGAGGCCGGCACCGATATCCATGAGAGCTTGGTTGAGCGTGGCGGCGTTGCCTTGCGCAACGAGTTGGGCTGCCAGTGACCAGAGGCGATTGCTTCTTGCGGCACCAGGCGGGTCGTCGATGGCGAACAGCCGCGACAATACACGCTCGGCGTTCGCATCAACGGCCGGTACCGGGAGACCGTGCGCGATCGATGCGACGGCTCCAGCCGTGTATCGGCCGACTCCGGGCAACGCACGCAGAAGCTTAGTATCGCTCGGTAATTGACCATCATACTCATCGACGATGCGACAGGCGGCCGCGTGCATGTTTTTCGCTCGACTGTAGTAGCCCATGCCCGCCCACTGCTCACAGACCTGATCGACACTGGCCTGCGCTAGTTGGAAAACATCAGGAAAGCGTTCGAGAAACTCTTCGTAGCGCACGCGGACGGTCGCAACCTGGGTCTGCTGCAGCATGATTTCTGAGACCCAGATTCGGTAGGGCTCGGTCGTGCGTCTCCACGGCAAATCTCGCGCGTGCTGCGACCAGAAGTCCAATAGAGACTGTCTAACCTTCTCCACGGCGGTCGAGGCTAGTCGGTTCGTCGTGCCTTAACTAGTTGACTTCAGGCCCTCTCGGTGGACAATTTTGAATAGCACGCTGCGTCCACGTGCTTCGCTATTTCGAAAAGGCGAGAGATCTCGCCTACGAAGCGAACAGATTCCCGCCGCGGGTAGCCAACGGGCACAGCGCAGGGGCAGCACAAAATGGAACGTAGGCGCGCGAAGCGCTTGTGCAGTTTGCACACGCGGCTTGGGTTGAGGAGGTTGAGGATGATGTGGATGGGGCGGCAGCGCTTTCATCAGCCTAGCACTGGTTCGTTTGCGGGCATCGCGAGCGCCAATCACGGTGGCGAAAGTCGTATGCCAGGCACGACCGGCATCACCGGTGTCACCGGTATGTGGGACATGCTCTGCGAATCAAACAGGTCGAACATCTCTCAGCGCTTGCGGGTCTCGCGAAGTTCGAGCGTCTCGATCACCGTTGCGGCGGTCGCGTGTGCTTTGCTTCTGTTTCTTTCTTCTCCCGTCGATGCGGACGCGGGTCGGCCCGGTGATTCCAACACGGAACTGGATCTCGTCACGCGCGCCGAACATGGCGACGCGGCCGCGCAATATCGCCTGGGTCGTATGTATCATCGCGGCGAAGGAATGCCGCGCGACAACACGCTAGCCCTCAAATGGCTGACGCGTTCGGCAGACGCCCAGAGCGCCGACGCGAAAGCCTATCTGGCCACGATTTACGCGGCTGGTGACGGAGTAGAGCGAGACTACGCTCGTGCGATCGGGCTCTTCCGTGATGCAGCGCAGCAGGGCCAGTCGACTGCGAGCTACAACCTCGCCCTCATGCACTATCGCGGCACTGGGGTCCTCAAGAGTTTCCCGACGTCGTTCGCGTGGATGCGCACGGCCGCGGAGCAAGGCGAGTTGGACGCAGTCTACGCGGTCGGGCTGATGTACGTCTGGGGTACCGGTGTCACCAAGGATGAAGCGGCCGGAGCAGCATGGCTCGAGCGTGCGGCCGCGAAGGCGCATAGCCGCGCACAATTCGATCTCGGCGTGTTGTACTCGAGCGGTATCGGCGTTGAGTCCGACGCAGAGCGCGCCCTGCAGTTGTTCCACACCGCGGCGGACCAGGGCCTGAGCGAGGCACAGGAACAGCTGGGCTACCTCTATGAGAGCGGTGGTAGCGTCGAGCGCAACTTCGGTGAAGCGGCGCACTGGTACCGAAAAGCCGCCGATCAGGGACGAGCCGAGGCACAGTATCGCCTGGCGACGCTTTATCTTCGCGGGAAAGCCGGGCCGCCCGACTACACTGAAATCCTGAAATGGCTGCTTCGTGCAGCAGAGCAGGGACAGCCCGATGCAATCCACAACGTGGGCGCGATGTACCGAAGCGGTGTTGGAATCGCGAAGGATAGCGCGAAAGCCGTCGAGTGGTTCAAGCAGGCAGCCGAGGCGGGCTTGGCGGACTCGGCGCTCATCCTCGGGTTGATGCACTATTACGGCGAGGGCGTCGAACAGAGTTACGCGCGCGCGTTGACATGGCTTCGCGATGCGGCGGGAAAAGGCTCGGCACCGGCACTCACTCGCATCGGTCTGATGTACGTCAACGGTCAGGGGGTGTTGCGCGACAGCGTAACCGCGTTTGCTTGGCTCTCTCTCGCTTTAGAAGCGGGCGACATAGCCGCCGAGGAGTATCATCGCTCGGTCGACCTACGCATGACCAGCGATCAACGACGACAGGCGGTCACGGTGACCGACGAGCTGCGGGCACAGATCCTTCCTAAGGCGGTCGCGTCTCGTAACTAGCGGTCTTCGGATTCGAGTATGTCGATGTAGGACTGACGGACTCGCTCGATCGGCTCGTCGAGCGATGCGACATCCCACGACGACACATCTATCGGATCGAGAACTACTGCGTCCACAGTCGTCGGGCGAATCACAAGCCCGTGTTTCGGCAGGGCATCGAGCGCGTTCAGAAAGACGATCGGCACGACCGGAACTCCCGCTTCGATCGCCAATCGAAACGCTCCTTTCTTAAAGGCGCCGAGCCGAGGACTAGGGCTACGCGTGCCCTCGGGCGCGATCGCGACGGAAAGACCTTCGTGCAGCGCGTCGACCGCCGGTGTGAGTCCGTCGACCGCCTGCGCATGATTGTAGCGATCGATGAACACGGTACCGGCGGCGGCCAAAGCGGGCCCGAGAAATGGGTAGCTACGTATCTCCTGTTTCCCTATCCCGACGAAGTCACGCCTCAGGAGCTTGCACAGCAGCAGAATGTCCAGAGCGCTCTGGTGATTGAAGATGAAGACAGCCGGGCGATTGCGCCACAGGTTCGCTTCTCCTTCGACTCGTACGTTGACTCCCGCTAGCGCTGTACCAAGCTCGCCCCAGGTGGTCGCCGCGAGATTTATAGCACCGCGCCAGTCGCGATCGAGCACGGCAGCCGGCACAGCCAATGCGAGAGACGCGCCGAGGCTCCCGAATGTCATGGCCGTTCGCAGGATATCGATGATCGACGGACGACCGCGGCTGTGGAAGTCGCGAACAGGCCATCCTCGCTTGGCCGCGATCTTAGCCAGCGCGTTATCGGGATTGATCGGACGTGGCTTGCCGACGATGTTGAGCAAGGACAGGTCGTCGCGACTGTCGGTATAGAAGTAGCTTTCCTCGAACAGCAGGCCGTGCTCTTCAGCGAGTCGGCGGGCGTGAATGGCTTTGCCTTCGCGAAAACAGGTCGGGTGCAGCACCTCGCCGGTGAAACGCCCTTCGACGACCTCCAGGTCCGTACACAGAATGTGCTCGATGCCTAGATCGGCGGCAATCGGTTCGATTTGGTAGCGCGTCGCCGATGAGCACACCGCGACCGTGTGTCCTTTGCGCTGATGCGCTCGCACCAGCGCGCGCGCTTCCGGATAGATGTCACCTGCGAGCCAACCGGTGAACACACCGGCGGCCATCTCGCGGTATTCCTCTTCGGAGAAGCTACGCAGAACGTCCGCGGTTCCGGTAACGAAGGCCGAGAAACCGATCTGTCCCATCTCGAACTGCGTGGCCACGGCCAGAGTCTTCGCGAGATCGGCCGCCGACATGCGACCGCTCAGTATCCACTGGCCCAGAAACGCCACGGCGGAGAAGCCGGCGATAATCGTGCGATCCAGATCGAAGAACGCCGCGATGTGAGCGCCCTGCGGACCGTCGTCGATCTCTCTTGTGGTCACGTGGAGCGAGGCCATTGCGCCATTATACGGTTGCCGACAGGCATCGAGGAACCTCTCGCGCTTGAGGTAACGCTGGCAATGCGAGTATGAGTTGCGATGGCGCGGCCACATTCGGCCTCGAACCCACCCTGACGGGGGCAGCACGATGGCAACAGCAACCTGGAATGGCGCAGTGATCGCCGAGAGCACGGAGTACGAAGTAGTAGAAGGCAACGTGTACTTTCCGGCCGGCTCTGTGAACCGAAACTTTCTGCGTAGCAGCGCCAGGACTACGCATTGTTCGTGGAAGGGAGATGCCTCGTACTACGACATCGTCGTAGACGATGCAGTCAATGAGGACGCGGCTTGGTATTACGCCGCGCCACTCGACGCCGCCGCGAACATCAAGGACTACGTCGCTTTCTGGCGCGGAGTGGAAGTGGAGCGCTGAGATCTCAGATGGCACAGCCCGCGGGCAATCCAGTCATGAGTGAAGAGGAACGAGCGTGGCCGGAGGCAGGTGGTCGCAGGCTGCTCTTCTTGCTCGAATCCACCGGGCCGCGAGAGCAGGCCGTGCTGCGCACCTGGATTGACGACAATAAGCCGGGCGCCGAAGCGCCGGAGATAGAGCAGCTGCATATCCCGAGCCCCCGTAGCGGTGGATCCAAGCGCAACCTGGCCGATATGATGGCTGCACTCGAGGCGCGGCTCAGTGTCGACGACGATCCCATGCTCGCGCCTCTGCGTGTTGCCTGGCTGCCGCGCGACGATGAGCGCCGAAGCCCCAGCATACGCCGGCTCTTGGTCTCGATCTTGTTTGGAGATCCGTACGAGCCCGGCGCACTACGACAGTGGTACATCACCACGTTTCGCCCCGAACGCTGTCGCGTGATCGTAGGAGAGCCGGCACCGCTAGGCGACCTGCGAGCGCGATGGCACGCATACGCTGGAGTGGACCGCACTGAGACGAGCGGTCTGAGCGAGTTCGTCGCAAGGCAGGCGACTATCACGCTGGAACGCGGCGAGCGCGTTGTTCGAGGAATGCGCTACAAGGTTCCGCGCTTCGTCCATGAAGCGATCCTCTCGCGTCCTTCGTTCCAGGGGGGGCTTGGGCGCAGAGCCTGGGAGCTGAGTCGCCATGTGTCGGAGATCGGTGCGGAAGCACGCGCCTGCCTGCGCGAAATCGCGGCGACGCATAGCCCCTACATCATCGACCTGACGGCACAGCTCTGCCGCGTGCTGTATCGGCGCGGCTACGGCGAGAATGTTCACTACGATCGCGAAAAGCTAGAAGGGATCTACGCGCTAGCGCAACGACACCCCGTAGTATTCCTGCCGAGCCACAAGTCGAACCTCGACCACCTGGTACTGCTGCAGGTGCTTCACGAGAACGGGCACCCGCCGAACCACACGGCGGGCGGCATCAACATGAATTTCATGCCGGTCGGACCGCTCATGAGACGCAGCGGCGTATTCTTCATTCGGCGAACGTTCAAGGATGCCGAGGTCTACAAATTCGTCCTCGGCCAGTACATCGACTACCTGATCGAGAAACGGTTTCCGCTCGAGTGGTATATCGAGGGCGGACGTTCTCGATCGGGCAAACTGCTCCCTCCTCGTTTCGGCTTACTCGCCTACGTCGTCGACTCTTATCGTCGTGCAAAGAGCGAAGACGTGTATCTGCTTCCGGTCTCAATCGCGTACGATCAGATTCAAGACGTAGGTTCCTACGTTGCCGAGCAGCAGGGTGGGGCGAAGGAAACCGAGAGCTTCGGTTGGTTCATCAAAGTCTTCCGGTCGCTGCGCAAGCGATATGGAGGTATTTATCTATCGTTCGGAGAGCCGGTTTCACTGCGTGAGACGGTCGGCGTGAATGATCCGAATGCCGCACCTAACGCCGATGACCGAAGCGTAGATCTACAGAAGATTGCGTTCGAAGTGTCCGCACGCATCAACCGCGTGACGCCTATCACGCCCACCTCGCTGGTGGCGATGGCGCTTCTCGGAGCGCACGGCCGTGCGATGACGCTTGCCGAGACCTGCGAAGCAGTCGACGAGTTCATCTCCTTCGCAACGCGCCTGGCTTTGCCGTTTCCTCGGGAAATGCGTCTCGGCGATACGGCCGCCGTGAAACTGACCCTAGACGGACTGCGCGAGAACGGCGTCGTTTCCTACTTCGACGAAGGCGCAGAGGCCGTGTACGCGATCGGAGCCAAACAGCATCTGACAGCCGCTTACTATCGCAACACGATCATTCACTTCTTCGTGAACGCGGCAATCGTGGAGCTTGCGCTGGTTCGCGCCGCGGAGCCTGGAGTGGGCGACCCTCACGCCGAGTTCTGGGATGAGACCTACCGCCTGCGCGACCTCTTGAAGTTCGAGTTCTTCTTCTCGGGTAAGGACGTATTTCGCGATGAGATCGTCGCGACACTCAATGCCCGCGCCGAAAAAGAGCACGACTGGGACCGCGCGCTGCATGGCGGTCGCGAGGGAGTGATGAGGATGCTCGAGCGCTTGCGACCGTTCGTGGCGCATCTCGTGCTGAGGCCTTTCCTCGAAGCGTATCGGGTCGTCGGCGACAGCCTCGAGGCCTGCACCGACTCAGAGACCATCGACGAAGCCGCGTTCCTCAAGAGCTGTCTAGGAACGGGCAAGCAGTACTCGCTCCAGCACAAGATCCGCAACGCCGAGTCCGTGTCGAAGGTATTCTTTCAGACTGCCCTTCGGCTCGCGCGCAATCGCGGCGTCGTAAAGGAAGGCCGTCTGGCCGATGCCGACGCGCGTAAGGCCTTCGCGCGTGAAATCAGGCGTGCCGTTCGGCGCGTCGATGCCATCGACGCACTCGCGGGTGCGCGCAGAGCCGGACTGATGAACTGAGCGTCGGTTGTTGGACCCGGTATGGTAACGTAGCCTTGACGTTGCGATAGGCTCCCTGGGGTGGAGCTGCTCTTGGAACCTCCATGTCACGATACGAACGACTAGGCGTACTCGACCGCTTCTTCATCGACATGGAGAGTCACGATACGCCGATGCATATCGCGGCGACGATGCTCTTTGACGCAGCGCCGCTGCGAACCGAGCACGGAGGCATCGATGTCGCGCGAATTCGCGAGTACATCGGTTCGCGACTCCATCTCATTCCGCGCTACCGCCAACGTCTTGCCTTCGTGCCGATCGAACAACACCCGGTCTGGGTCGACGACGATCACATGAATCTGCGCTACCACGTCCGCCACACGAGTCTTCCGCGTCCCGGCGATGTGCGCCAGTTGAAGAGGTTGGCTGCTCGGATCATGTCGCAGCAGCTCTATCGCGGGAAGCCGCTGTGGGAGATGTGGGTGGTCGAAGGGCTCGAGGACGACCGCTTCGCACTCATTACGAAGACACATCACTGCATGGTGGATGGCGTCTCCGGCGTCGACCTGATGACGGTCCTGCTGAACGCGGCACCTGAAACCGAGATCGTCGAGCCTCCCGAATGGTCTCCGTCTCCAGTGCCCAGCCGTTTAGAACTCATGCGTGACGAGTGTTTTCGACGCGCGACGCTTCCGCTGACGTTCTTCGGTTCCGCCGCGAAGGTGATGGCCGACCCGGTCAGCTGGTATCACCAGGCTACCGACATCGCATCAACCGTCGTTCATGCCTTGAGCATGGGGCTGCAGGGATCTGCGGACACGCCGCTCAACAGACCGGTAGGCGCGTACCGCCGTTTCGACTGGACGACTTTCGATATCGCCGACGTCAAGCGCGTGAAGAACAAGCTCGGTGGAACGGTCAACGATGTCGTCCTTGCGACGGTTGCCGGTGCAATTGGCAAGTTCCTCGAACTGCGCGGCGTGTCTCGATCCGAGCTGGAGCAGATGCGATTTCGTGCGTTTTGTCCGGTGAGCGTACGCCCGGCGAGCGACCGCGGCCGACTCGGCAATCGGGTATCGGGCATGATCGTGGAATTGCCGATCGCTGAGCGAGACGCCGGTATTCGACTGGCATCAATCACCGAGACGACGCGCGAACTGAAGGAGGTGAACCAGGCGCTCGGTGCCGAGATGCTCACCGCCGTCAGCGAATGGACGACGCCGACGCTGCTCGGGCTTGGAGCGCGCCTTGCCGTGCGCGCACGAGCCTACAACACGATCGTCACCAACGTGCCGGGTCCGCAGCTTCCGCTTTACTTGTTGGGCGCCAAAATGACCGAAGCCTTCCCGCTGGTTCCACTGTTCCTGAATCAAGCGTTGGGAATCGCACTCTTCAGTTACAACGGCTCTCTTTGCTTCGGTGTCAATGCGGATTGGGATCTGCTGCCCGACCTTCACGACCTCGTGGCTGCGCTCGATGAATCGTTTCGCGAGTTGCTCGATGCCGCCGGTACTACGGACGACCTCATGGCGAAGGCGAGGGGACGTCGTCGCAAGTCCAAGCCTGAGATCGCCGGGACGCGATAG
This sequence comes from Deltaproteobacteria bacterium, assembly GCA_029262375.1. Classification (GTDB taxonomy): domain Bacteria; phylum Desulfobacterota; class Binatia; order UBA1149; family SPBQ01; genus JAJCZM01. Next base: position 18,339 of record JAJCZM010000043.1, on the reverse strand, counting down.
CCGCCGCGGTCACGCGGCGGCGGCGCCTTGCAAGATCAGTTCTGCTGCGCGTGCGACGTAGCTGATCACATCGGCCTCTTGGTGCAGGCCTGCAGCCCACCCGACGAGATACGCGAACCAAACATGCTCGAGTACAGCCGCCGCATCTGATGCCGGTGCGCCGCTGGCCACGCCCGTATTGCCGCGCTCCGCCGTATTGATGAGTTGCGTGACGGAACCGTGGAACGAACCGACTTTCTCCATGAGATCGGGCTGCGCCGAGGCCATGGAACGGAGTATGGCGCGCGCCAACATGGGCCGACCACAGAATCCGGCCGTCGCAACCGCGAAAAAATCGTTCACACGCTCGAGTGGGGTATCGCCGACGGCGGGTCTTGCCGTCATCCTGCCGGCCAGCAGTTCGACCTGCTGAGCCATTGCGGCAATGAGGAGATCCTCCTTGCTGCTGAAGTGCCGATAGAGCGTGCCGAGTGCAACGCCGGACGATGACGCCACATCACGCAGGCGGACGGCTTCAAAGCCGCCTTTTTCCGCCAAATCGATGGCGGTTTCGACGATTCTGCGGGCTCGCTCGTCCACGGCCCCGATTGAAACACGTTTCACCGTCCGACGCCAAGCCGTTCCTTGACCGGCGCCGGGCGTCTTCGTATGGTCCGCGCGCTCCGATATCGCCATTTCGTCATGCCGGTCCTCGCCCAACTATTACGTACTGCAGCCCCCTGTGTGGCCCCGGCGGTCTGGTTGTGCGGGATCTTCGTAGCGAGCGGCGCCATCGTGAACGCGCAAGCAGCCCTGGCGGCCACGGCAGTCACCGCGGCGTTACGCCCGGCCCACCACACGGATGGGGGGTTCCGCAATCCCTGGGGTCTCCCACGCCACGACGATGCGCCACTGGGGGTTACCCTTCCATTCTTTGTGCGCCGCGTGGCATCCAGTTTGGGCGGGAACCACGGCCGTCCTCCGCGCCGGGTCGAGCCTGACCTGGCGCTGATTCAGGAAGTGAACGCCGCACGGGGAAACTCCGTCACGTGGGTAGGGCACTCGACGTTCTTGTTCCAGATGGCCGGCGTGCGCTTTCTGACCGACCCGACCTGGTCGAATACAGCCAGTCCAGTTTCCTTCGGCCCGCGTCGCTACGTCGACCCCGGCTTGGAGATCGACGATCTCGGACGAATCGATTTCGTTGTGATCTCGCACAATCACTACGACCACCTAGACGTCGATACGCTCAAGCGGCTGAGTAACGGGCATACTCGCTTTCTGGTTCCACTAGCGAATCGCGAAACGCTCGAGCGTCACAGAATCGGTCCCGTTGTCGAACTCGATTGGTGGGACTCCATTACCATCGGCGAGGCGCGCATACACTGCGTGCCCGCGCGGCACTGGAGCCGCCGGGCTGTGACCGACATGGATCGCGCGCTTTGGAGTGGTTGGGTCGTGCGCACGCAGACGCAGGCGGTATACTTCGCCGGAGATACCGGCATGTTCCCAGGATTCGAGGAAATTGCTCGAAGACTCGGACCGATCGATCTCGCAGCGATCCCCATTGGCGCCTACGAGCCTCGCGCCATGATGGAACCGTCGCACCTGACGCCGGAGGAGGCGATCGACGCGGTCATAGCCCTGCAGGCGCTCAATAGTGTCGCGATGCACTTCGGGACCTTCGACCTCACCGACGAACTCATCCACGAGCCGCCCGATAGATTTACTGCGGCTTCCACCGCTGCCGGACGCGGCCCCGACCGCGACTGGGTCTTTGCAGTCGGCGAGACCCGAGTCTTCTGAATCGGCGGAAAATGGCTGCTCCGGCGTAGTTGGCTTGAACGCAGCCGCGCCAGCGGATATCTGGGCCGCATGGCCGACTCGAAGGCACAAGACGCCAACCAGCCTATCTTCAACGGCTGCTTCGGCTGTGGTGGCGACAATCCGATCAGCATGAAGTTGGTGTTCGAGGCCGAGGGCGATAGCAACGTCGTCGTCGCCAGAACCCGGTTGAGCAGCCACTATGCGGGCTATCGGGAATTCGCGCACGGCGGGGTCGTTGCGACGTTGCTCGATGAAGCCATGGGGTGGGCGTTGTTGGAGTCGACTGGAAATTATGGGGTCACCCGCAACTTGAACGTGACCTACCGTCGCCCTGTAAGCCTCGATCGAACGATCCTGGTGCGTGGCGAGATCGTCGCGCGTGACGGCCGCAGCGTCCGACTGAAGGCGAGCGTGGCGGATGAACGCGGGCGTGTACTCGCGTCGGCTGAGGGCGACTGGTCAATGGTGCGACAGGAGAGAGCAGCTGCCGCGCCCAGCGAAAAATAGTTCCGCACCCGTTCGGCTGTTTTTGGGCGACCCGGTTCTCGTCGACGACGCGGCACGCAGCTTCATCGCGCAGCAAGCCCGTGGCGTTGACATCATGCTGGTACGACCGCCGACGGACTCGTTGACGAGCATCCGCGCAGCCGTTTCGCAGATGGGCTTGTTTTCTACCTCACGCGCGGTTTGGATTCGCGGCCTTCGCAATGAGCCGGCGAGCGAAGTCGATGACCTCATGGACTTGCTTTCCAACGGCTTGCCGCCTGACAACGTTCTTGTCGCAACAGCGGATTCCCTTGATCAGCGCAGTCGGCTTTTCAAGCTGTTCAAATCGAACGACGCCGTTGTAGATTGTCGCTTGGAGAAAGACCGAAGCGGGCGCTTACTCGACTCTGCAGTCTCAGCCTTCGTCGGCTCACGTCTCAGATCGAACGGCGTCGCAAAACCCGCTACGGCACTGGTAGCGGCAATCGTCGAGCGCGCCGGGAGCGATGTTGGCGAGATCGCGCAGGAGATCGATAAGCTCTGCTTGGCGGCTGGTGACGGTGTGCCGGATGCAGCCTTGGTTCGTTCGACGATGCGAGATCTGGGCGAAGTCTGGGTGTTCGCACTGACCGATGCACTGAGCGGCCGCGATCTGGCGTCCGCCCAGCAGTTGCTCGATCAGCTGACACGCCAAGGCGAGCCCATCCTACGGTTGCTCGCCGTACTGGGTACCCACTTCGCCTCACTGACTGAGGCGCATCGCGAGCTGCGCAACCTACCGCGTGGCGCGCTGGCCGGTCGCGGGCTGGACAAGGGCGACTACGAGCAACTATCGCCCGATTTCCGGGCCCGCTACCGCCAACCCATGCGAGCGTACTTCCTGCTCAAGGGCGCAGCGGCTTATCGGGGCCGCGAACTGATAGATCTGCACCGAAAACTCCTCTCTATCGATATCGCGCTGAAGAGCTCACGCGGTCGTCCCGAAGACCTGCTATCGAGCTTCCTGGCCCAGGCCTGTGCGGCGGCGGCGTGACAGGGCCGTGATTTCCTTGAAAACCGGTAACCCTGTGATAGGTTGTCGCGCGTTGGAGCGGATTCCGCCTGGATTTACGCTGGATTCACGCAATCGTTGGCCGGAGGAATCGCACCTGTGAATATTGGAGGACTACGTTTCGCTCACGATGACGCCCATTTGCGTCGATGCGGGTGGACGAGTGCGTAGGAGGCGCGGATGAATCCTTCGTTTTTTGGCCTTGAAGGGCATCCCTTTGATCGTGCGACCGAGGAAGGCGACGCCTTTCTGTCCGACGCCCATGGGGCGCTGTTGGCAGAACTGCATGCCGGTCTCAAGGCGCCGCACGGGATCACGCTTCTCATAGGTGACGAAGGGTCGGGCAAGACGACCCTCGCACGAAGCTTCGCCGCTGAGCTCGCCGACAGCGCGACGGTTGCATATCTGCCGACCACCGGCCCCGGTCTGCGCCATCTGCTCACCGAGATCATTGAGCAACTAGGCGGCACAGAGAGCGCGGCGACCGAGGAACAGGCGTTGCTCGACGAGTTGACGCGCCTGGCTCGAGCTAGGGCGGAGCATGACAGGCTCACACTGATCGTGCTCGACGACGCACACGAGTTGCCGGCGAAGACGATTGAACGTCTCGGCAAACTGTTCGGCGACGATCCCGCTGAGCCCTCGATGCTGCACATCATACTGGTTGGTCGCGGTGAACTCCTCGATCGTATGAACGCAGCGAACGACCGCTCGATCTTGAAACATCTGGTTCAGGTGTGTCGGATGGATCCAATCGGTCCTGAGGAATCATTCCGCTACATCGCTGACCGCATTTCCAAAGTCGGCGGTGTCGTTGACTCTCTTTTCACTGAAGACGCTCTACATCTCATCGTAAAACGTGCGAATGGTTTTCCGGCTCGCATCGACGCCATTTGCACTGCGTCGCTCGATTTTGCCGAGGGCCGTGGCGACGCGAGCGTGGGAATGGATGCCGTTGATAGCGCGTGCTCGGGCGTTTCGGGGTTCGCGATCGACGATGCGGTCGCCCCGGGTACCGCGAGTTACTTCCTCGCCGATGAGAACGAAGACGACGAGATCGCCGCGGTCGGCACGATCGAAGACGAAATCATGTCGACATCCGCGCAAGGCAGCCAAGGCCGCAGCCAAGACAGCATCGATCAGTTGAGAGCGAAAGCCGGCGCGGGTACCGCGACAGCCTCCAGCGAAACCGCTGCCCCCGGCGGGCGCAGGCGACTCGCCGTCTGGGCCATCGGCTTGATCGGCGTGGTGGGCCTGTTTGCGGCCACGATGAGCGGCACGAACGATACCGGCTCGGGAGCGGGCGACGGACTCGGCGGCGTCGGATCGGGCGGAGGTGGCGATCAGATTGCCGCGCTCGTACCCGAAGACAAGCTCAAGAATGGTCGAAGCGTCGCGGCGGAGCCGGTCGCCGCCCCGAAACTGAGTCTCAGTAAGTCCGACGCCGGCAAATCCACCGGTCTTAAGGCGGGCGCCGCTAAAGCCAAACAGTCAGCGGCCCAGGGCGCGGCCCAGGTGGCAGCGAACGCCGGCGCCGGTGCCTCGGCGGCAGCTGAGCGTACAGCCGCCAAGAAGAAGCAGATCCTCGAAAATCTGCAGCAGAACGCAACGCCGCGTCGGGCCACCGCGCCCGTGCACGCTAGCCCAAAGATAGCTGAGGGTACGGCACCGGCGGCAGCGGCAAGTGGCGCCAATGCGCGTGCGACTTCACGTAACGCGCAGATCGACAACGCCAAGCGTGCGGCGAAGAACGCTGCCGCTGCGCCTACACAAGTCGCCTCGGCCCGACCCCGTGTCCAGAGCCCGCAGTACTCGCCTTCGCCGAAGGTAGAGCCGGGCGCCGCGGCGGCCACCCGCGCTCCTGCGCCGTCAGCCACGGCCGCTGCGAGCAGGAAGCCCGGCAGCCCGCCGATTCAAGTAGCGTCTCGACCTACGAAGCCGGCGCCTTCGACGGCAAACCCGACACCCAGACCTCCCATCGCGCCGGTGGTAGCCGCGCCAAAAGCGATGGCTCCAAAGCCGGCGACTCCCAACGCTGCTCCAGCGAAACCCGTTGCCCGCACGCCTGCTGGCGCACCGACCCAGATTGCTGCTGCGCCGAAGCCGGCTCGCGTTGAGAACACGCTGCCGCGCAAGTACTTCACCGTCCAACTCGGGGCGTTCGGGAGTCGTGCGAATGCCGAGACGCTTCTCGCCAAGCTTCGCACGAAGTTCGACGATGGCCGAATTCTCGCAACCAACGACACGGGTAAGCCCGTCTTCCGCGTCGTCAGCGGTACGTTTACCGATATGAACGACGCGAAGGGAAGGGCGGCAGCACTCGAGCAGAGCGGATACAAGACCTACGTTCGCTCGGTCGGCAAATAGCTGTAGTCGCATACACGCCGAGGACGTGCATAACGCGCACGACGCAGATCGCATGGTACTAGCCAGACGGCCAACTTCGAGAGCGTCGGCGCTCGTACCGCCGCGATTGCATCGCGCAGCCAATCGTCATCCTCGCCCGGATTGAACGGGAGGTAGAGGCCGATCCGGTCCAGTAGACCCCTGCACTTCTCGCACAGCTTGGCTCCCACGTCCTCGCGACGCGCGATGATAGTGAACTGCGCCAGCATGTAATCGGTCACCAGGTGGGCCATTGCGCCCTGAGCGAAGAGCGGCTTCCCCAGTTCGTTGATGTACTTGGCGCTGTGCAACGGGTGGACCTGGAACCCATCGCGAGATTCACCGGCTGGGCGATATACGCGGGGATCATCGGGCTTCGCGGGAATGCCACCGCGATACTCGTCATCAGCTCGATGCTCTCAGTGTGTTCGGCTGCCAACACCCAAGGCGAATACGGATCGTGCGCCGTCTCAGCAGTGATGACTCCGTCGAACCGCAGTGGACTCCGCGGTGGTTGCGGCGTGCCGGATGTCCTCGATCTACGAGGGTGAAATGGCGGTGTCGAATCGCAGCATCTGGAAAATCTCCTCCGGGCAAGCCGCAGCGCTCTCCCGGTTCAGGACTGTACGCTCAGGCAGTAGGGCGTTGAAAAAATAACGCCCGCAGGTGCGCAGATCGAGAACTAACGCTCCCGCATTCGGGCATGTCGTTTGCACAGTAAATCACGCGCCGAATCCGGTTCGGCCGCCGAAGCATGGCAGACAGTCCAAATTCTCGCGAGCGTCTCCTCTTGATCGACGACGACGGCGATGTCCGCCGTTCGATTCGCCTGGTCGTACGTCGACTGACATCCGACGTCGTGGAAGCAGGCTCGGGCGCAGAAGGGATAGCCACCGCACTCGAGAAGCGCCCAGCCGCCGTCCTACTCGATCTCGGTCTGCCCGACATGGCTGGTCTGGAGGTTCTCGACGCGATCAAAGCGGGGCTACCTCAGACGCCGGTCGTCGTAATCAGCGGCGACGACACCGTCGACTCAGCAGTGGACGCCATGCGCCACGGAGCCGAGGATTTCATAACAAAGCCATTTTTACCCGAGCGACTGCTCGCAACGGTGCGCAACATCCTTCGCATTTCCCAGCTCGGTCACCGCGTAAACGAACTCGAGTCCGCATTGCAGCGAGAGACTCCCGCGTCCGAACTCGTCGGTTGTTCCACACGGATCCGCTGCTTGTCCGACGCGATCCGGAAACTTGCGAACGACACAGTACCTGTACTCGTCGTCGGAGAGACCGGCACGGGCAAGGAACTCGTCGCACATGCGTTACATGAGAACGGAACTCACGCCGATCGCCCGTTCGTAGAAGTCAACTGCGCGATGCTCAGTGGTGCACGACTCGCCACAGAATTGTTCGGCGAACCGTCGTCAACTGGCACGGTCGGCGGACGAATCTCGGCAGCACGCGGCGGGACATTGTTCCTCGACAGCATCTGCGACATGGATCCTGAAGTGCAGGTACGAATGATCGGGTACCTGGAGTCCGAGCTACACCGCGACGACGACGATTCTGCGGTGCGTTTCGTCACCGCCACGAACACTGACCTTGCCGCCGGAGTAGCTGCCGGGCGCTTTCGCGCGGATCTCTTTTACCGACTCGGCGGCTTTACTCTGACCGTGCCGCCTCTGCGCGAGCGGCGTGAAGACATCCCCGCTCTAGCTCAGTCTTTCCTTGCCGCGATCGCGCGCCAGTACGGTCGGTCGGAGCCGGGCCTGGATGATGCCGCGCTCGACCTCTTGCTCGGCTATAGCTGGCCCGGCAACGTCCGGGAGCTCGAGAACGTACTTCGCAACGCATTTATCGAGAGTGACGGTCGCGAGATAGACCGCACGTCTCTACTGCCGTTCTTCTCAGCCGAACATACATCAGACGAAGCGGACGGAGCGTTCGGCGACGATGGACACTTGCTTCCGCTCCGAGCCGTTGAACGGCGCCACCTCGCTGCGGCACTGCGAACCTGCAGCGGGAACCTGTCGGAAACTGCACGAGTGCTCGGTATCGGGCGTACGACGCTTTATCGAAAGATAGAGAAATACGGACTGCAGTGCTTGAGTCGTGACTGATGACGAGTGGCCGAGTAGGGCCGGATTGACGCACGCGCGCACGGTACTGCGCACGAGAGGCAGGCGCGCACGGACACGGAGGTGCGCACGCTGCGCGAACTAACTTCATACGCGTTGGCGTTTGCAGTGATCGCGTTCGCACGGTTCGTGCGTTGCAGAATCGCCGCGCAATGGAAACGCAGAGTATTCGCGTACGAATTCGAGCGGCCGCACGAGGAGCATGGCAAACGGCATTGCATCACGAATTCCTGGAGAGATTGGCACCCAACTTGCCTTGTCTAGAGGCGCTAGTCACTGCCAGGAGGACACCCCGACCCTATGATCATCGACGACGAAACCTTTACCCAGATTGCCCTGCACATCCGACGTGCTTCCGACGGACTGCTCGGAGCAGCGCGCCAGATGGCCGTGCTCTGTGACCCCGACAACGAAGGGGACCTTCGCAAGCAAGGCCTTACCGATGCGGTAGAGGCTCTGGTCGCCATGAACGAAGAGTTCATCGTTCTAGAGCGCATTCTGCGAGCGGTTTGGGAAGCAAACCGGCAAGAAAAAGAGCTTCCTTCCTGAGCACATGGCTTCCGGAACGATACTACTCTCTCTCGCTATCCTCGGCGTTTGGGTGGGTGCGAACACCATTCTCGGACGCTGACGGCCGCACGCCGACGCATCCACGGGCCTGCACAAGCCTGCGGATACCTTCGTTCCTTCAAACTCTAAAGTTTCAGTCGCGTCGGATGGGGCAGTCAGCCCCGTCCGACGACGAACTGGATCACCGAATAGGCAACGTACGTCGCCAACAGCGGTGCGCCCATCCAGCGCGAGAACGTACCAACACGCGTTGCTTGCGCGACAAAGATTCGGAACATCCCCAACACCAGCAACATCGCCGGCAGGTGCAGTACGAGGAATAGATCCGGGATGGCCGATCCGAAATCGAGGATCGGCAGCGGCGCTGCTATCGCGGATGCGCCGATCACGAACAGGACATTCAGAATATCCGCTCCGATGACGTTCCCGACGAGTAGGTCGCCATGGCCCTGACGCACGGCTGACAGCCCCACCATTAGCTCGGGTAGCGACGTACCGAACGCGACGAGTGTTGCCGCGATCACCACGCTCGGAAGTCCAAGACGAACCGCAAACTCCGAGACCGCTTCGATCAGAACGTGACTCGAGGCGACTACCACGAGCAGACCGCCGATGAGCATCGCGGCGGTCATGAGTACTGAGCGCGTATCGCCGCCGTCGCTTCCGTCGTCGTGCGTAGAGACTGCGGCGTACTGCCGACTCCAGCGTATCGATACGACCATGTAGACGACCAGCAACACGAGCAGAAGCGCCCCGACGGGACGTCCCAAGCTGGCTGCGTCGCCCTGCGTGTACCATGCCCAGTAGCAGAGCGCAGCGAGCAGAATACCCGACCCGAACTGCAAACGACCCTGTCTGGCCAAGATGAAACGATCGGCCCGGACAACCGTGAGCATAGAGCACAGTCCGAAGATCAATGCGGTGTCGGCGATTACCGAACCGACCGCGTTGCCGAGCGCCAACCCAGGCTTGCCGGCCCAGGCGGCCATCACAGAGACCGCTGCTTCAGGGCTCGTCGTGCCGAGCGAAACGATGGTCGCGCCGACGATGACCTTCGGGACGCCGAAGCGATACGCAAGCCCGGTGGCACCTTCGACCAACACATCGGCTGCGCGCACGAGGAAATACAGCATCACGACGATGAGGATCGCGACTGCGGAGAGCGGCATTGATTGGATTGATTCCGCCATTGATCGGAAACGGGGTGGGCTACGCGATTGTGAGACTGGGGGATCCTGCGATCAAACGCGTAGTCTAGCAGGAGGTGTCGCCCAGCGCTTGCGCGGGTCTCGATCTAGAGTTCGCGATCGACCAGATCCGAGATCAATCCGGCCAGCGCATCGCGATATGGGCTCTCGGGCAGCGCCAGAAGGAGTTCATGTGCACGACGCGCATGCTCTACTGCGGCCTCCCGCACCTTTGCAGACATTCTATCGCGCTCGAAGGCCTCGATGGCCGCGTCAACCTGCGAAGCGCTGCACGCTTCAGCCTCGAAAGCCTCCCGCACCTCACCGAGAGTCAGGCCCCAGACAACCGGCAGAGACGGATTCCCGTCGAGTAGGTCGGTCCCCACACGTTTGCCGGTCTTGGCGGGGTCGCCCTCGATGTCGAGTACATCGTCGATCATCTGGAAGGCCAACCCGATCTCACGTCCGCAGTCTGCCATGCGCTCGACACTCGATTCGTCTTGACCGCCGAGGTACGCCGCAATGCGAGTGCCTGCAGTGAAGAGAGATGCCGTCTTGCGATCAATGATCTCGTAGTAGTCAGACTCGGTGACGTCCGGATTCCTGCGATAGCGCCCCTGCATGATCTCGCCTTCGGTCAATTGAATGCATGCAGATGCCGCCCAGGACACGATCTTCGGTTCAAAGCGCCCACACACTTCGAACGCACGAGAAAACAGGAAGTCGCCGGTGACCAAAGTATCGGCAATTCCGAAGCGAAGCGGCGCCGCGTCTTTGCCGCGCCGCACATCGTTGGAGTCGATGATGTCGTCGTGCAGCAGCGTGGCGGTGTGGATGAGTTCAAGAGACACCGACAAGTCGACCATGTCGGTCACATCGGTGCCGCCGCACGCGCGGAAAACAAGCAACGCTACAGCAGGACGAATTCGCTTGCCGCCGGCGTTGATGAGGTAGTCTGCTATCTCGGTGAGACGGTCTTCACGCGCGGTGATGACCTCGGTGATACGCTTTTCGACGAGCGCTAGGTCGTCGTTTACGAGGTCGAGCCCGGTGTTGTCGCCGCCCCCGATTTTCGCTGCCAGCGTCGTGCTCACGTGCTCGTAGATCCGTTGGCGGCGTCTTGATCAGACCTCCCACATGCCCATCGCATGCTCGGTTACGTGCTCGACAATCAGCCGATCTCGTAGCCGCCAATCAGGCTGAGGTTGCTTGGAAACCGGGCGACAAGTCAAGGAGACCAGGCTTTACTGGGAACCCCGCGTGTGGCACGCTGGCGCGCTCAAGGAGCAGTTTCATGGCTACTATTATCACGGAAGAGTGTATCAACTGCGGCGCCTGTGAACCGGAGTGTCCCAACACCGCCATCTATGAAGGCGGGATCGAGTGGGAGATGAACGGTGACATGAAAGATGCCCTGTCGGAAGACATCTACTACATCGTGCCCGAGAAGTGCACGGAGTGCGTAGGCTTCTTCGACCAGGAGCAATGCGCCGCGGTATGCCCCGTAGACTGCTGCATTCCCGACCCGGATAACGAGGAAGCCGAGGGCGTCCTGCTTGATCGTGCGAAACTGCTTCATCCGGACACGGAAATCCCCGATCCGCCACCCTCGCGATTCAGAACCTGAATGAGACTCGGCGCCTAAGTGGCAAACCGAGCTTCTAGTCGTTCGCTCCAGCTGGCGATCAGCCTAGCTGCGTCTGCCGTTTTCCTATGGCTTGCGCTGCGAGGCGAGGACTGGGGAGAGATTGCGCGCGGTCTCGAAAACGCTCGTTACGAGTACCTCCTCGCGATGGGAGCACTCGGTGTGTACGCGCTCTTCGTGAGAGCACAGCGTTGGAAGCTATTGCTCGATACCGCAACGAACGAATCTCAATCGCTACACGGCATCTTCGGCGCTTGCGCCATCGGCTTTATGGCCAACATGGTACTCCCGCTGCGCATCGGCGAGTTCGTCAGACCCTACCTCGCTAGTCGCGCGACCGGGGTTGCACTCTCTACGTCGTTGGCGACGGCCGTCGTCGAGCGCGTACTCGATCTTTTTGCACTCGTGGCTCTGGGGCTTTGGGTGTTGATGACCTCCGAGGTCCCCGACGTCGTCCGCAACCTCACGCAAATTGCGGCAGTATTGATGGTCGTGGCCTTGCTCGGGATTCTCGTCGCCGAGTGGCAGCGCGATAGAGTTCTCCCGTTGCTGGACAAGGTCTGGATACGCCTCCCCGGCAAAATTGGTGGGACCCTCATTCGCCTCGAGCACGAGTTTCTCGACGGTATGGCCGTTCTTGCGAACCCGCTGGTTTTCATCAAAGCGGCGACTTGGTCGCTTTACATCTGGCTGCTGATTGCCGTCGGATTCGCACTGGGGATTCCAGCGGTGGGCCTCGACGTGCCTTTCATGCGCGGCGGCATCACGACGGCCACCATCGTGGCTCTCGTGGTTTCCGTGCCTGGTGCGCCGGGCTTTGTGGGTCAGTTCGAATACGGCTGCAAGCTCGCGCTAGAGCAGATTTTTGCTGTCCCTGGGGCGCGCGCGGTCGGTTTTGCACTTGTGACACATGCTGCGCAGTTCGCCACACAGGTTCTGCTCGGGCTTGTCTACCTCCTGCGCGAGGGGCTAAGCTTGGGAGAGCTGGGGCATCTGGGCGAGGACGACCCGCCCAGCTGACCTCTAGATCGCCCGTCGCCCGATGCACGCCCTCAAAGAAAAGAACGTTCTCATCTGTGTCGGTGGCGGCATTGCCGCATACAAAGCACCGGAGCTCGTAAGGCGACTGCTGGACGTTGGCGCCCTCGTGCAGGTCGCAATGACCAAGGCCGCACAGGCGTTTATCACGCCGTTGACGCTACAGGCGGTGTCGCGTCGACCGGTCGCAAGCGACCTGCTCGATCCCGGCGAGGACGCAACGATCGGTCACATCGATCTCGCCGACCGTGCCGACGTCATCATAGTTGCTCCGGCGACCGCCGATCTCATCGCACGAATGGCGCAAGGACGCGCCGACGACATCGTGACCGCAGCACTTCTCGCATCACGAGCACCGGTCGTCGTGTCGCCCGCCATGAACTCCAACATGTGGGCCCATCCCGCCGTGACCGCCAACGTTGATACACTGCGCTCGTACGGGCACCGGATCGTGGCACCGGATCGTGGAGAGCTGGCCTGTGGCCACGAAGGCGAGGGACGAATGCCGGACGCCGACGTCCTGATCGCAGAGCTCACCGCCGCATTGACGCCGCAGGACCTTACAGGGACGACGGTCCTGGTTTCCGCCGGTCCAACCCGAGAACCGGTTGATCCGGTTCGGGTGCTGACCAACCGATCGAGCGGCCGCATGGGCTACGCAGTTGCGGAATGCGCCGCCCGGCGCGGCGCGAACGTAATACTCGTCAGTGGACCGACGAACTTGGCCTCGCCGCGTCACTGCCGGACGATTCCCGTTGAAACCGCGGCTGAGATGCAGACGGCAATTCGTGATCACGTCATCGCCTCGGACGTGGTCGTAATGGTGGCAGCCGTGGCAGACTATCGGCCGGTGTCACCGAAAAACTCCAAGATAAAAAAGAACGACGACGAGTTCGTCCTGCGCCTGGAGAAGACCGAGGACATTCTCGCGGGACTGCGCGCGGCACGCGGCGAGCGCATACTGGTCGGCTTCGCTGCCGAGACCGACAATGTCGTTGCGAACGCGAAATCCAAGCTGCAACGCAAGCAACTCGACCTCATCGTTGCGAACGATGTGTCGGCTGACGGAGCGGGCTTCGACGTCGCGACGAACTCAGCGACACTGATCGACCGTGAGGGGGGGGAGACCGAAACCGGGCTTGTCTCCAAGCATGATCTAGCCGACAAGATCCTGGATCGGGTAGTCGCCCTCCGCTCGGATCGCCGCGGCGCGATCCGCGAAGCCAAATAACGAGCTAGCTAGCTAGCTCGGCCCATTCGGCAGGCAGCATTTCCGCGGCCATCTCGTGTTCCAAGCCTCCGGGCAATCGGCTGTTCTTCTTCAGAACCCGAAGCTTACGCCGCAACGCGATCGCTTGATCCAATACCTCGGCGCCGGTTGGATCACGCTGCTGCGTGCCCGATTGGCGACCGTATGCCAACAGATCATGCGCCGACGCGGTCGCCGCTTGCGTGAAGCGGTCAACCTGCACACGCGTGAGCGAATGACGCGATCGGCGATTCACCGTCGTCATGAACGCTTGCCAACGGTTGAACTTGCTCAGCGCCATCAGAGAGTCGAAGATTTTCTTGTTCGTCTTGAACGAGAATAGTGTATCGCTAATCACTTTCTCGACCAGTTCGTCACACTCTTGGTAAGTCCCCTCGAGCACTTCGCGCAGCTTGCGCGAGTAGCGAACGCGTTGCAGAGCGTCTGCACGTGCTTCCCAGTACGCGTGTCCGGCGGATCGAGAATCGAAGCTGCGAACCAACTGCGACGGGACAAAATGGTTGTGCGAGATGATATCGGCGCCCAGATGCGTCATGTAGCCCCAGGCAAAAGCCTCCTGCTCGGGCGACTGCGCACCATCGACGAGGGTCCAAGCGACAGGCCAGCGATGGCAGTGCGTTGCAACGCTGCGTGTATAGGCCTTGGCCTGTATGATGTCAGCACCTACACAGCCGTACAGGTAGTGGTCCGGGTAGCCGGCCAGGACGTTTCGAACGGCGGCCGGCAACGCGGAGAGATCACCTAGAATCGTGCTGCCGTGGACGATATGAGAGATCGGCCCCCACGCGAAGGCGTCGGTGGGGCATAGGACGACTAGGCCAGTGATGGTGGCGATGGCGGCGATGAATAGCCCGAGCATACTTAATTGAGATTACAGTGAGCGGTACCAAGTCACAATCTGGAACGGCTTCAGGTCCGTCTCCCGAAGTTATTGAAAAAGCTAGAGCTTACCTGAAGCGCGAGATGGACATGGGGCTCGATACTGCCCCCGTCCGTAACGTTAGTGAGCCGACGTTCGTAGTTCCGGTAGTCCCGAAGGCCACCGAGCCAACGATCAAGGCCGCCCCCATCATCGACCTAGCGACGCCGACATCGGTTTCTCCTTCCGTGAGTTCGATCGGTGCGAGCAGCGAGCGACCGGGCGAGCGCCCCATGGCACGCGAGCTTCCCGATCAACTTGTCGAGCCCGCGATCCGCACGGCTGAGAGCCTCCCCGCACTGCGGGAAGTCCTCGGCGAGTGCGACCGCTGCAAGCTGTGCGACGCGCGCACAAATATCGTATTCGGCGTCGGCAATCCCGACGCGGAACTGATGTTCGTCGGCGAGGGGCCCGGCGCTGACGAGGACGAGCAGGGCATCCCGTTCGTTGGGCGCGCGGGTCAGCTGCTGACCAGGATTATCACAGGCGGCATGGGGCTGACTCGCGACGACGTATACATCGCGAACGTGATCAAATGTCGTCCTCCCGGCAACCGTAATCCGGAGCCCGATGAGATCGTTGCCTGCGAACCGTTCCTGCATCGCCAGATTGCCATCGTGAGACCGCGTGTAATCGTCACGCTCGGCAAGTTCGCGACCCAGGCGCTCTTGCGCGAAACTAGGCCCATCTCGAAGCTGCGGGGCAATTGGCTCGACTATCGAGGCGTACCGGTGATGCCGACCTTTCATCCGGCCTATCTCTTGCGAAACCCATCGGACAAGCGGATCGTATGGGCGGATATTCAGCTGGTCATGAATCGCCTCGGGATTCCCAAACCGGCTGCCAAGGAATGATCGCGAAACGAACTCGTTCGAATCTCGTCAGTGAGTCCGTCGTGCGGATGGCGGGCATTGCTCTCATGATGCTCACGGCAGCCGTCATGCTGTCAGCGAGCGGCGAGGCTGCGGGTGGCCGAAGTGTTCACCGAATCGTCATCGATGGTCCGATCAGTCCGGCGACCGACGATTTCATCTCATCGGCGATAGAGACGGCCGTGGAGTCCGGCGCACCGCTACTCGTCGTGCAACTCGATACGCCCGGTGGGCTACTACAGTCTACGCAGACGATCGTCCAGGACATCCTCAGCGCTCCGTTGCCGGTCGTCGTCTATGTTGCGCCGGGCGGAGCGAGCGCGACGTCGGCCGGCGTATTCATCACCCTGTCCGGACATATCGCCGCAATGGCACCCGGCACCACCATCGGCGCCGCCCATCCGGTCAGTGGCGGCGGTGCGGACATCGAAGGAGACATGGGCAAGAAGGTCGAAAACTTTGCCGTCTCGTTCGTGGGCTCCATTGCTCGGCAACGCGGGCGCAACGTCGAGTGGGCGGAGTCGGCCGTGCGCGAGAGTGTCTCGATCACGGAAACGGAGGCGGTCGAGCAAAACGTTGTCGACCTCATCGCTGCGAATCTCGACGAGCTGCTCGACCTCGTCGACGGTAGGACCGTCAACGTCGGCGGCACTGAGCAGACCATCGAACTTTCGTCGGCGCGTACCGCGGCCGGTGGCGTCATTGTCGTCGATCAAGAGATGACGCTGCGCCAGCGCGTGCTCAACGTCATCACAGACCCGAACATCGCCTACCTGCTGATGATGGCCGGAATGCTCGGGCTCTACATGGAGTTCTCGAATCCCGGAACGATTTTCCCCGGTGTCGCAGGCGCGATCTGTCTGTTGCTCGCACTACAGGCGAGCCAGGTTCTGCCGATCAATCTGACGGGGATCATGCTGCTGATCCTGGGCATGGCCTTCCTACTCGCCGAGCTGTTACTGCCGAGCTTCGGAGTATTCGGGTTCGGGGGATTGCTCGCTCTGACGCTGGGCTCGCTGTTTCTCTACACGCCGGAGTCTCAACTCGTCGTCGACCGCTCGCTCATTGCGGGCACGGTGGTCCTCTTCGGCGCCGTCCTCATCCTCATCCTCGCATTCGTGGTGCGAGATCGCCGTCGCGCAGCAAGTACCGGCGCTGAGGGACTGGTTGGTGAGATCGGTGTCGCGGTTGGTGAGATAGACGGAACCGGCCGCGTGCGCGTGCACGGCGAGTATTGGAACGCGCGATCCGAGCAACGGATCGCAGACAAAGCCCACGTACGGGTTGAAACGGTCGACGGCCTGACGATAACGGTCGTTCCACAACAGGAGTAGTCAGATGTTGGGAGTCTATATTTTAGCGGGCCTCGCCGCAGCGCTGTTCAGCGGAATCAAGATCATGCGGGAATACGAGCGAGCCGTGATCCTGCGTCTCGGTCGTATCGTCGCGCATCGGGGGCCGGGCATCATCTATGTGATCCCCGGGCTCGAAAAAATCGTTCGTATTGACATGCGAACCATCACGATGGACGTGCCTTCGCAGGACGTGATCACACTCGACAACGTCTCGGTGAAAGTGAACGCGGTTCTGTATTTCCGCGTGGTCGAACCAAACAAAGCCGTCATCGAAGTCGAGAACTATCTATACGCGACATCGCAGCTCGCGCAGACGACGCTCCGTAGCGTCTGCGGACAAGCCGAACTCGATCAACTTCTGGCCGAGCGCGATCGCATCAATCAGAAGATCCAAGAAATCCTCGACGATCAGACCGATCCGTGGGGAATCAAGGTCGTCTCCGTGGAGGTCAAGCACATCGACCTTCCGCAAGAGATGCAGCGTGCAATGGCGAAGCAGGCGGAGGCCGAGCGTGAGAGGCGCGCGAAGGTCATCAGCGCCGAGGGCGAATTCCAGGCATCGGAGCGCTTGGCGGAAGCCGGCGAGAAAATGTCGCGTCAGCCGATCGCGTTGCAGCTGCGATTCCTTCAGTCGCTTACCGAAATTGCGTCCGATCGCAGCTCAACCGTCGTGCTTCCTATCCCGGTAGATCTACTGACTCCGCTCATGGATCTCACACGGAACAAGATCGCGAAGGACGAGTCCAGCGGAGAATGACCGAGGCTCTTGGGCCCTTTCACCCGGACGCGGTGTGGAAGGGCGATATCGACTATGAGTTACCGCGTGAGTTAATAGCGCAGCAACCGGCTGCGCATCGCGATCGTTCTCGACTGATGGTGCTGGATCGCGCCACCGGCACGATTCAGCACAGACGCTTCGGAGACGTGGCTGAGTTCGTCGATGATCGCGATGTGCTCGTGGCAAATGACTCCCGCGTCATACCGGCGAGAATCTTCGCGACAAAGCCGACTGGAGGGCGAGTCGAGTTCCTGGTTCTCGAGGCCCCCACAGGTGCGCCGCGTGCCCCGGTGGCCGCGATGGCGCGGTCGTCTAAGCGACTGGTCGAAAACCTCGAACTCACACTCGACGGCGGCGGCAGCGTGCGTGTGGCAAGCGTTCATGACGCGGGCCGGGTCGCGCTCGACTTCGGATCGGCCGATGCACTCGAGACCCTGCACGCGCAGGGGGAGATCCCCTTACCTCCGTATATCGAGCGACCGAACGGCCCGACCTCGGAAGATCTCTCGCGCTACCAAACCGTCTACTCGCGCCACGATGGCTCGGTTGCCGCGCCGACGGCAGGTCTGCACTTCACACCGGAACTTCTCTCGTCACTCGCAGAGCGCGGAGTCGGCTTCGAGCGCGTCACGCTGCATGTCGGGCCCGGAACTTTTGCGCCCGTACGAGACTCCATCGCCGAACATCGGATGGACGCCGAATACTGTGCCGTGGACGAGCTGACCGTCGCGCGCATCGCCGAACGGCGCGTCGGAGGCGGCCGAACGATCGCCGTAGGGACGACGACGGTGCGGACGTTGGAGTCGGCCGCGGTGGGCGGCACACTGGCCGCCCACCGCG
>JAJCZM010000042.1 GCA_029262375.1 Deltaproteobacteria bacterium | reverse complement strand
CGCCGGGCGCGGCGCGGGGGGGGGCGGCGGGGGCGGGGGGGGCGGGGGGTGCTTACCTGCCGTCACTGCGCGCTCCCTTCCGGTCGCCTTTACCCTCTTCGCAGGGGCGCCTCTCTCCTTTCACTCGCGTCGTTCGGCATGTTCGGGGGAGGTCGCGGGGGGGTCGGGTTTTGGGGGCGGTGGGGGGGGGGGTCCACGTCGCCCCCCGCCCCTGCTTCGAGTGCTCGCTCCGGATTCGTCGCCGAGGGGGGCTGCGGTGGTTCAGAGGTTGCATGGTGCTTACTTGCCGTCACTGCGCGCTCCCTACCGGTCGCCTTTACCCTCTTCGCAGGGGCGCCTCTCTCCTTTCACTCGCGTCGTTTGGCGTTGAGACGGCGATCTCGTCGTGCGGTGGCGGGTGGGGCTGCGGGCCTGGAGCGTTCGGGGTGTCGTGTTATAGTCGCGGGCTTCGTGGCTGGTTACGATCCTAAAGAATTTGAAGAGAAGTGGTATGCGGAGTGGACCGCGAAGGGGCTGTTTTCGCCCGGTCCGCGTCGAGAGGGGGAGGTCCCGTTCTCGATGGTCATTCCGCCGCCGAACATTACCGGCTCACTTCATATGGGGCACGCGCTTAACAATGCGCTGCAGGACATACTGACGCGCTATCGGCGCATGCTCGATCCGGCGGCTCTGTGGGTGCCCGGCACCGATCATGCGGGCATTGCGACGCAGAACGTGGTTGAGCGTCAGTTGTTGGCTGAAGGTATCGACCGCAACGATCTCGGGCGCGAGAAGTTCATTGAGCGCGTGTGGTCGTGGCGCGATGAGTCGGGCGGCACCATTGTCGAGCAGCTACGGCGCCTCGGCGTCTCTTGTGACTGGTCGATGGAGCGCTTCACGATGGACGACGGGCTGTCGCGCGCCGTTCGCGAGGTCTTCGTTACGCTCTACGAGGACGGCCTGCTCAGTCGCGATCGGTATCTGATCAACTGGTGCCCGCGCTGTGAGACGGCGCTCTCCGATATTGAAGTAGAACATGAAGATCGGGATGGGCACCTGTGGCATCTGGTGTATCCGCTCGAAGACGGTAGCGGCACGATCAGTGTGGCGACTACGCGCCCCGAGACGATGCTTGGAGATACCGCAGTCGCCGTGCATCCGGACGATGCGCGTTACAAGGACATCGTCGGCAAGAACGTCATGCTGCCCGTCATGGATCGGCCGATTCCAGTGATCGCCGATGCGTACGTCGATGCCGAGTTCGGTTCCGGAGCGGTCAAGATTACGCCGGGGCACGACCCGAACGATTACGAGATGGGGCTTCGTCACTCGCTGCCGATGATTTCCGTCATGAACGAAAACGGTACGATGTCGGCGGAAGCGGGCAAGTACGACGGCATGACCATCGAGGATTGCAGGGCCGCGTTGGTCGCGCGTTTCGAGCAGGACGGAACGCTCGAGCGAACGGAAGCACACAAACACTCGGTCGGTACCTGCTATCGCTGTCACAACGTCGTAGAGCCGCTTCTCTCAGTACAATGGTTCGTCGAGGTCAAAGGAATGGCCGACGAAACGCTCAAGGCCATCGACGATGGTCGTACGCGATTCGTTCCGGCGCACTGGGAGAAGACGTACCGCACCTGGATGGAGAACATCCGGCCCTGGTGCATCTCGCGACAGCTGTGGTGGGGACATCGAATCCCTGCGTGGTACTGCGACGACTGCGAGGCAACTTTCGTCAGCCGCGAAGATCTTACAACGTGTGAGAACTGCGCGAAGCCGCTTCGCCAAGACGAGGACGTTCTCGATACCTGGTTCTCCTCGGCGCTTTGGCCGTTCTCGACCATGGGGTGGCCGGAGAAGACGGAACTGCTCGAACGGTTTTACCCGACCAGTACGTTGGTGACCGGCTTCGATATCATCTTTTTCTGGGTTGCCCGCATGATGATGATGGGCCTGCGGTTCATGGGCGATGTCCCGTTCAAGGATGTCTATATCCACGCGTTGGTCCGCGACGAAAACGGCCAGAAGATGTCGAAGTCCAAAGGCAACGTCATCGATCCGCTGGTGATCGTCGACGAGTTCGGTGCCGACGCTTTTCGATTCACGCTCGCGGCGTTTGCGGCCATGGGGCGCGACGTCCGCCTGAGCGAAAAGCGAATCGAGGGGTATCGCAACTTCGTCAACAAGCTGTGGAACGCTTCTCGCTTCGTCGAGATGAAGCGCGATGAGGCGGTGACGTGTGAGATGCCCGAGAAACTGGAACTCGCGACGAGTCGTTGGATTCGGTCGCGGTTTGCCGCCTGCGCGCGCGACGTCCGCACGGCGCTCGATGCGTATCGGTTCAACGACGTAGCCACGCGTCTGTATCAGTTCACATGGAACGAATTCTGCGACTGGTACATCGAACTCGCGAAGGTGTACTCAGATGAGGACAGTGCGGCAGGCGTCGAAACTCGCCAGATGCTCACCGCTGTCCTCGAACAGTTGTTACGGCTCATGCATCCGGTGATGCCGTTCGTTACCGAGGAGGTTTGGCAGGGGCTCCCCACGAGCGGGCGTGCTTCGGGAAGCATCATGCAGGCGTCTTATCCGGACGAGAGCGGCTGGGTCGATGAGGCGGCGGACTGCGAGATCGGCGCGTTGATCGAAGTCGTACGCGCAGTGCGGAACATTCGATCCGAGATGAATATCGCGCCCAAGGTCGAGCTCGATGTCTACCTCTCGGCCGGGGACACCGCCGATCTGTTACGCGCGCACGAAGCGCTCATTCAGCGCCTCGCGCGTGTCGGTGTCGTGCACTACGGCGACGCGGCGCCGGAAGGTTCATCGACGGCACTGGCCGCTGGTGCGGAAGTCTCGGTGCCGATCGCCGAACACGTCGACGTCGCGGCGGAGGTGGCACGGCTCGGTAAAGAGCTCGCCCGAATCGATAAGGAAATCGGCGGCCTCGACAAGAAGCTCTCGAACGAAAGCTTCATAGAGCGTGCGCCGGCCGAAGTAGTCGCGAAAGATCGAGCACGGCTCGAGTCGTCGCGTCAAGAACGCGAGACGTTACAAGCGAGCCTCGAACGAATCGAGGCACTCGGGAGTTCACGCTGAATCCGCATCTGCCAACCGATCTCTCCTCCATCGAAACGCTCATCGAGTTGGCGCTCGATGAGGACGTGGGCGCCGGCGACCTGACCACGCTGGCGACGATTCCTGCCGGACGGCACACGACCGCGAAGCTCGTGGTGCGTGAAACCTGCTTGGTTTCGGGGCTCGTCTTGTTGGAACCGTTGGCGCGCCTGTATGCGAAGCGTTCGGAGACCGTCGCGATCGAGATCAAAGACAACGTTGGTGACGGCACTCATCTAGAAGCCGGTTCGGTTGCCTGTACGCTACACGGCGAGGCGCGCTCGTTGCTTACGCTCGAGCGAACGATTCTCAATTTCGTCGGTCGGCTGTCCGGTATCTCGACTCTCACCGAACGCTACGTGGCGACGGTCTGGGAAACCGGCGCGAAGACGCGTGTCCTCGATACGCGAAAGACCACTCCGGGGCACCGGGTGTTGGAGAAGTATGCGGTGGCGTGCGGGGGCGGTTCTAATCATCGCATGGGACTGTTCGACGCAGTGCTGATCAAAGACAATCACGTGGCAGCGGCGGGCGGCATTGCGGCCGCCGTTCGCGCGGCAATCGAACACGCTCCGGACGGCGTAGACATCGAATGCGAGTGCGACACACTCGAGCAGGTCGGTGAGGCGATCGATGCCGGTGCGCGCGCGATTCTTCTCGACAACTTTACGCCGGCACAGGCACGTGAGGCGGTTACCTTCGTGGCCGGTCGTGCGCGCCTGGAAGTGTCGGGTGGTATCGACCTGAAGACCATTGCCGCCTACGCGCAAGCGGGTATCGACGACGTCAGTGTTGGGCGCCTCACGCACTCGGCTGTTTCGGTCGATGTGAGCCTGGAACTTCCTCTACAGCTCGCGTGAGCACGCGCGCGAAGATCATCGAAGCGCTTGCAGCGGCCGGAGAGACGCCGGTGTCCGGTCATGATCTCGCCGACGCCCTCGGCATTTCGCGCAACGCCGTTTGGAAGCACATCGAAGCACTACGGGAACGCGGCTACGTGATCGAGAGTACGCACGCACGCGGGTATCGACTGATGTCGGCGCCCGACTCGTTGACTCCGGACGCCGTCGGCGCCCATCTCGCGACGAAATGGCTTGGCCGCAATCTGATCTGTCACGACATCACCGGTTCGACGAATGACGATGCCGGCCGCTTGGCGCGCGAGGGTGCCGTCGAAGGGACCGTTGTGCTTGCCGACGCGCAAACGGCCGGCCGCGGTCGTCTTGGTCGTGATTGGGTCTCGCGTCCGCGGCTTAACTTGTACGCTTCGCTCCTGCTGCGCCCGGCAATCGCTCCGGCGGATGCACCGCAATTGTCGCTGGTCGCCGGTGTGGCTGTCGCCGACGCACTCGAGCGCGAGGGCATCGAAGCGGGCATCAAGTGGCCGAACGATGTTCTGATCGATGGGCGTAAAGTCTGTGGCGTGCTTACGGAGATCGAAGCCGAGGCCGACATGGTCGGCTCGGTGGTCGTCGGTGTCGGCGTCAACCTCAATAGCGTAATCGGAGACTTTCCCGAAGAATTGCACGACCGGGCGACCTCGATCCGCATGGCGACCGGCCGAATGGTCGATCGCGCGAGCTTCGCGGCGACGTTACTCGAGTGCTTCGAGCTGGCCTATGAGCGTTGGCGCGAGCACGGATTCGCAGAACTCAAAGGTGATTGGGAACGCCGTTCGGTGCTCATCGGCAAACCGGTCGAGGTTGCCGCTGCATCCGCCAGCGCGCAGGGCATCTGCATCGGAATTGACTCCGACGGCGCATTGTTACTCAAGGGGGATGGCGACGAGGTCCGGCGGGTGATCGCCGGCGATGTAACGTTGGTTGGAGGATACGACCGATGAGTAGCGAGAGCGGCCCCACCGGTTCGGGCAGTCACGGCAAGAATAGCGACAGCGGGCCTTTGATGGCCATCGATGTCGGCAACACGCATACCGTCATCGGTCTATACGACGGTGAGAAGCTCGTGCGTCACTGGCGTATCGTGACCGAGCCCGAACGGACGTCCGACGAGTACGGCATGCTGATGTGGAGCCTGTACCACGCCGCCGGCATGCAAGTGCCGGAAGTGCGCGGGATCATCGTATCGTGCGTCGTCCCACCGATGATCAGCGTTGTCGAGGAACTCTGCCGCAGCTACTTCAACGTGAATCCGCTGGTGGTGGGACCCGGAGTGAAATCCGGTATGCCGATCCTGTACGAGAATCCGCGTGAGGTTGGTGCCGATCGCATCGTCAACGCGGTCGCGGCCTACAGCCGCACGCAAGACACCACCGTCGTTGTCGATTTCGGCACGGCAACGACGTTCGACTACATCACCGCGAAGGGGGAGT
>JAJCZM010000041.1 GCA_029262375.1 Deltaproteobacteria bacterium | reverse complement strand
CTATCGTTCGCCTTTGGGACGCCGCGGGTGGGCTGGTTGGTTTGGGCGGGGGGGGGCGGCACAGGGCCCCCCCACCGCGGCCCCACGGACCTGTTCATCCGTCCCGGTCACGCCTTTCACGCCGTGGACGCGCTGATCACCAACTTCCACCTTCCGGGATCCACGCTGCTTTGTCTCGTCATGGCCTTCACCGGCGAAGACCTCATCCGCGAGGCCTATGCCCTCGCCATCGCCGAAAAGTACCGTTTCTATAGCTACGGGGACGCGATGCTGATTGTGTAAGGGGCCGGCTCGTCGGGCCCGCGAAGCGAGTACCCCCCTCCGAATGATTAGCCTCGAGATCAGCGCGCGGACGGCCGCCGGCGGCCGCACTGGCATACTGCGAACCCCACATGGCGAGATTCGAACGCCGGCGTTCATGCCGGTAGGCACGTACGGCACGGTTCGAGGACTCACTTCAGACCAGATCGAGACCTGTGGAGCCGACATACTGCTCGCCAACTCCTACCACCTCGCGTTGCGGCCGGGCGCCGAAACCATTAATAAACTCGGGGGGCTACATCGATTCATGGGGTGGCGGCGGCCCATTCTGACCGACAGCGGCGGCTACCAGCTCTTCAGCCTTTCGGACCAGGTGCGGATCGACGAGAACGGAGCAGTATTCCGGTCGCACTACGACGGCTCACCATTCGAACTGACCCCGGAACGCGCAGCGGAGATTCAGAGGCTTCTTGGAGTGGATATCGGGATGGTGTTCGACGCGCTCACAGGGCTTCCCGATGATCGGGAAGAGGCGGCTTCTGCGGCCGCGCGCACCGTACGGTGGGCTAAGCGAACCTGTGAACACGTGCCGGTAAGCGATCAGACTTCGATGTTTGCGATCATGCAGGGCGGCCTCTTTGACGACTTGCGCGCCGAGAACGCGCAAGCACTGATCGAACTGGATTTCCCCGGTTACGCGGTCGGCGGTCTCTCGGTTGGTGAAGATCCCGACAAGACGATGAGCACCGCAGAGACCTCCGTGCGATTACTCCCGGAAAACAAGCCCCGCTACATGATGGGCATGGGCACGCCGCAAGACCTCATTCGGTTATCCGGCTGGGGTTACGATATGTTCGACTGCGTGATGCCGACGCGTAACGCCCGCAACGGTACGCTCTTCACACGCCGCGGGCGGATCTCGATCCGGAACTCGCGCCACGCCGAAGATACTAGCCCGGTAGACGAGCGCTGCAACTGCTTCACCTGCGAAAATCATTCGCGCGGCTATCTACACCATCTGGCGAAACGCGGCGAAATGCTGGCTGCCACGCTTGGCAGCATTCACAACGTAAGCTTCTATCAAGATCTGATGAACGAGATCCGAGGCGCATTGGCCGAGGATCGCTACGAGACAATGAGCAGCGAATTCCTAGCGGAGTTCTGCTCGGAGCCTGAGGAATAGTCGCGATGGCAACGACCACTCTCGTCCTGGCGCAGGTCGCCGGTCCCCCCGGCGGACTACAGCAGTTCCTGCCGCTGATACTCATATTGGCGGTGTTCTACTTTCTGCTGATTCGCCCGCAGCAGAAGCGAGCGAAGGAGCATCAAGAGTTCGTCGAGAACCTGAAGAAGAACGACAAAGTCGTTACCGCTTCGGGATTGCATGGACGTATCCTAGATCTCGCCGAAACGACGCTTACGCTCGAAATAGCATCGAATACCACCGTCACCTATGACCGCGAACAGATCAGTAGCATTCAGGGCGACAAGAAGAAGGAGAGCGCATCTTGAACACCAATCTTGCATGGCGCCTCGGAACGGTGCTCGCCGTCATCACGATGTGCGCACTCTTTCTGGTCCCCAATTTTAACGACGATCTGCCCGATTGGTGGGCTAGCGTGCTTCCATCCGATCCTATCAATCTAGGACTCGACCTACAGGGCGGTATCCACATGGTGCTCGAGGTCGATACCGACAAGGCCGTCGAGAACTCGACCGATGTGATGGCAGAACAGCTTCGCCGCGACCTACGCGAAGAGGAGATCGCCACCCGATCCTGGAAGCGAGACGGGCAGGGCGACATCTCGTTCGAACTGGTGAGCCAAACGCGCGCCGAGGACCTGGAAACCTATATCGCCGACTACTTGCCCGAGATAGAGCGAGTCTCGAAGGACGGACGAAACTACCGCTACACGGTGATCGAGCTACAGCGCGAGAACATCCGCCAGTTCGCGATCGATCAGGCGCTCGAGACTATTCGAAATCGCGTCGATGAATTCGGCGTCGCGGAACCCACGATCCAACGCACGGGCACCAACGGAATTCTCGTTCAGTTGCCCGGCGTACAGGACCCTGAACGAGCGAAGCGCCTCATCGGTAAGACCGCACAGCTGGAGCTACGGCTGCTCGCGGCGAGCGATTCGGCGCCGGGTGCCATCGTATTGCCGGGTGAGAGCACCGACCCAGCCACGGGCTTGTCGGCCGCGATCAGCTATTCAGTCGAGCCGACCGTCCTGATGACCGGTGAAGTGATTTCCGACGCACGACATCGACCGGGGCAATTCGGGGATTCGCCCTACGTCGAGTTCGTACTCGACAGTCGCGGTGCGCGAATCTTCGAGCGTGTCACGGGCGAAGCGGTCGGTCGCCAACTGGCCATCGTACTCGATGGTCGGGTGCAGAGCGCGCCGGTCATCCGTGAGCGTATCGGTGGCGGCCGCGGAATCATCGAAGGTGGCTTCACGCTTGATGAAGCACGCGACCTCGCGATCGTGCTCAGAGCCGGCGCGTTGCCCGCGCCTGTGACGATTGCGGAAGAGCGAACCGTCGGTCCGTCGCTCGGACAAGACTCGATCGACGCAGGCCTTCGGTCCTTCACGATCGGCGGCGTTCTCGTCGCCATCTTCATGATCCTCTACTACCGGGTCGCCGGACTCGTGGCCGATCTCGGTCTACTCATGAACGTACTGGTGCTCATGGGTATTCTCTCAGCCTTCCAAGCCACGCTCACATTACCCGGCATCGCGGGCATCGTGCTGACATTGGGTATGGCGGTCGACGCCAACGTGCTGATCAACGAGCGTATTCGTGAGGAGCTACGTGGCGGACAGACCGCAAGGCCCGCGCTCGAGAGCGGTTATAGTCGAGCGCTCCCAGCGATTCTCGACTCCAATTTAACTACCTTCCTCGCCGGATTGGTCCTTTTTCAGTTTGGCTCGGGACCGATCAAAGGGTTCGCGCTCACTCTTTGCGTCGGTATCGGCAGCACGATCTTCAGTGCCGTGTTCGCAAGTAGGGTCATGCACGACCTCCTGGCGCATCGGTCGAAAAGCCACACTTTGAGCATCTGAGGGGTATTGACGTGTTTCAAATTGTAAGTCCCGACGTCAACATCGATTTCATCCGCCTTCGCAAGATCGCTCTGGTGTTCTCCGCGGCGCTGATTTTGGGGGGCATCGGCTCGCTCATCGCTCGCGGCGGACCGAACTACGGCATCGACTTCTCCGGCGGCCTGATGCTCCACATCGGCGTCGACGCTGACGTGACGACGACCGACATTCGCGATGCCATCGCCGATCTCGGTGTCGGCGACATCGCGGTCCAGCAGTTCGAGGCCCAGGAAGGGGAGTATATGTTGCGCGTGCCGACCATCGACGAGACCGTCGGCGGAGGCGTCCCCGCACTGATAAAAAATAGGCTTCGTGAACGTTTCGGCGAAAGAGGGTTCGACGAACTACGTACCGAGATTGTCGGACCGCGTGTCGGGAAGGATCTGCGCCGACGAGGCATCCTCTCCGTCTTGTTCGCGACGCTGGTAATGGGCCTCTACATCGCGATCCGTTTCGAGCTGCGTTTCGGAATCGGTGCGGGCGTCGCGCTGCTCCACGATGTGCTGATAACGATCGGCGCTCTGTCGCTGTACAACGTCGAAGTGAACCTGTCGGTGGTTGCCGCATTGCTCACGGTCGTCGGCTATTCGGTCAACGACACTGTCGTAGTTTCCGACCGCATCCGAGAGAACATGCATCGTGATCAGAAGTCGAATCTGGCGGGACTGATCAACTCGAGCATCAATGAGACGTTGTCGCGGACACTTCTTACGACAGGCACGTCACTCATGGTCTTGTTTGTACTGTTCTCGATCGGCGGCGGCGTCATCCACAGCTTCGCATTCACACTCATCGTTGGCCTTACCGCAGGCACCTATTCGTCGGTTTTCATTGCCAGTCCGGTGGTAGAGTTCTGGGGCGCACGAGAAGCGTCGGACTGAGTCGACCGAGGGCGGGCGTTGACTTACTTGGCTTTGTGGTAATAATCGTGCCCGCTTGAGTCGTCGCTGTGCATACTGGAATTGATCGTCCCTGGCACAGCCGCACAAAACAGAACACAACCACATGAGACCCACTCAAGTGCAGAAACACGAGCTCCCGCATCGGAGTCGGATTTACTCCGATCTATCCGGATTTTACGATCATGTGTTTACACACGTCTTCAGCCGTCGCATTGAACGAGTCGTTCAAGGGCTGAAGATTCCGCCAGGTGCCCGCGTACTAGAAGTTGGAATAGGGACTGGGCTGTCGCTGGATGCATATCCGGCGCACGCTCGGGTCACCGGTATCGACCTCTCTCAAGAAATGCTCGATCGCGCTGACTCCAAGCGTGACCCAAAACGACACGCCCATATCAAGCTTCGTCAGATGGATGGGCTCGATATGGATTTCCCGGCCGATTATTTCGACTTCGTGACCGCATTCCATGTTGTCACGGTCGTGCCGCAGCCCGCCAAGCTGATCGAGGAGATGACTCGAGTGTGCAAGCCGGACGGGCAGGTGGTGATCATCAACCACTTCAGCAGCCCACGTCCGGCAATTCGTAAGGTCGTCAACCTGGTTGACCCGATCACGCGAAAGTTGGGGTGGAGTACGAAGCTCAGCCTCGACGACTGCATCAACGGAGCTCCGCTAAGTCTGGAGAACCGCTACAAGACTTCACCGTGGTCTCTATTCACGGTAGTCGAAGCCCGCAAGTAATTTCTGGTTCAGTGGACCTTGTCCGGCTCGTCTGCCGCCGGAATCATGCCTATCGATACGAGTCGCGACTCATCGCGATGTCCACGGCCAACGAGCCATCTTCGATAGACGTTCATTGTGTGGTCGCTGCTGGCGAACAGCTCACGATCTGCGATCCACGCCAGCACGCCGGCGAAATCCTCAAATCGCTCCCCAAGTTCGACGAACGTCTCTGCAAATCCGTCAACGCCCACTAATCGCGGATCGTCGAATTCGCCGAGATGTCGATACGCCGAACTGCCTATCGCGAAGAAATAATCCGTGGTCGGCAGGGCTTCCTCGACGTAGTCGATGAAAACGCCACTAAGCACCAGGGCCGTATCTGCGAGATCCTTCAGGTGGGAGAATCGCTGTTCGGGAGGAAGTTCCTGCGCGCGCAGGAGTTCCGGACCGAGTGCGCGCGAGAGACGGGTAGGGGATGCTTCAACAAGACCGCGTAGCAGTCGTACGAGATAAAACTCAGTCCACTCACTCGTACGCAGAGAACGTGCATCGAGTGCATCACGTACAAATTCTCGGAACGCAGCCTCGGC
The DNA here is from genome assembly GCA_029262375.1 of Deltaproteobacteria bacterium. Taxonomy (GTDB): domain Bacteria; phylum Desulfobacterota; class Binatia; order UBA1149; family SPBQ01; genus JAJCZM01. The sequence continues at coordinate 48,571 of JAJCZM010000041.1, read as the reverse complement.
CGGTTCCTGAACCAAACTTTTCGCGTCAGCAGACATTCTCAGTGCGCCTAGGATTCAAGTGTAAGCGACCGAGCGGCAGCCTGCCAATCACTTTTGCATTACGCGCCACGTCAACGCGACGCAGCAACGCCTATGGTTCTGCGTGTGCTGTGTCGGTGCCGTGATCGAAGGGCCAGAAAAACAACAGACCGCGACCAACCAACTTCCAGAACCCACCTGAGCCGCCTCCAACGAGGCTACTCGCGTCGTCATAAAGTTGATCGTCATAGACCAGCTTGCCGACCGTTCCCTGTCCTGAACGGATCTGGGAAGCGATCTCGTTGATGCTCGACGTCGCATCGGCGAGCGATCCGAGTGTTTGATCGGCGTAGTCTTCGTCGTGAATCAGGCGGCCAATGGTGCCGTCGCCTTCGTTGAGCTGCGTCGTGAGATCGGCCATGCCCTTGGAGGCAACCTGCATGTTTGTGATGATTGCGACGACTTCTTCCTCGCGTTTCAGGAGCGCGCCAATCGCACCTTCTCCGCGCTGCACACCGGCGACGGTGTCATCGAGACGTCGCGTTGCGGATTCGATGTTAGCAATCGTCAGGCTGAGGTCGTCTGCGAACTGGCGGCCGAAATCTTGGTCGCTGATGATGCGGCCGACCAAACCTTCGCCACTATTGATATCGGTCAGTGTCTGCTTGAGAAGCGCAGTCACCTCGATGGCGTTGGTCACGATATCACCGCTTTGCCCTAGCAGATCCTCGTAGTCCACAGGATCGATCGAGCGAATCAGGCCACCGCCTTCGACCGGCTCGGAGTCCAAAGTCCCGCTGTGCAGTTCGATGTACTTGTCGCCCAACATTCCGAGCGTACCGATCTTGGCCGTCGTATCGTGGCGAATACGCGAGATGACGCTGCTGGAAACGCGGATCTGAACTTCGACGTACTGCGCGCGAGGATCGCGTGGGAAACGCATGCGCGTAACCTTGCCGATGTTGACTCCGTCGAGCGCAACGGGAGCGCCTTCCTGTAGGCCGTTGGTTCGTGTGAAGTGGAGCCGGTAATCAGCGCGGCCTTCCCAGAAACGCTGCTCACTGCCAACGAGGAATATGCCGATGCCGATCATCAACAGGGCGACAATGACAACGAGGCCGACGCTAAACGCCTTGGATCCTTGAGCGCTCACCACATCCCGCCGTGCGTCAACTGCGCCGGCGCAACTCCTTCAACCAACCTACCGGCCTCATGCACCGGAGAGGCCTCCCGACAGAAACGCCGAAATCATCGGATCGTCGCTAGCGCGCATCTCATCGGCAGTATCGACCCGAAGAACCTTGCCATCATACAAGAATGCCATGCGGTCTGCGACATAGTTGGCGCTCGCAATATCGTGCGTAACGACGATAGAAGTGAGACCCAATCGCTCCTGGAGACCACTAATCAATTCGTTGATTTGCTGCCCCGTGACGGGGTCCAAACCGGTGGTCGGCTCGTCGTATAGGATGACCTCCGGCTCGAGCGCGAGAGTTCGGGCCAGAGCAGCGCGCTTGCGCATTCCGCCACTGAGTTCTGACGGCATCTTCTCTTGTGTGCCGTCGAGCGCGACCATGTCGAGGAGCTCCGTCACCCGTGCAGTACGTTCGTCGCCAGCACAGATGTCGTGCTCGTCAAGGGGGAAGGCGACGTTCTCGGCGATCGTAAGCGAGTCGAACAGCGCTCCGCTTTGAAAAAGCATGCCTACACGCCGCCGCACGGGTACGAGTTCCTTCTCCGTTAGCTCGTGTACGGCCTGCCCGTCGATGAGGACCTCGCCTTCGTCGGGACGCAGGAGAACGTTGATGTGCTTTAGCAACACGCTCTTGCCCGTGCCCGAGTGACCGAGCACGACAAGCGTCTCACCTGCAAGGATGTCGAGGTCTATCCCCGAGAGTACTTGCTGCGACCCGAACGCTTTCTTCAGGCCTCTGACCTGTATGAGGGCGTTATCGCTCATAAGACCAGCATCAGCTTCGTCAAGAAAAAGTCCGCGATGAGTACCGAGATGGACGCTCCTACCACCGTACGCGTCGTTGCTCGTCCCACGCCGTCAGCGCCGCCGCTGGCCTCCATACCGTTCATGCAGGCGATGCCGCCGATGATCAGTGCGAAGACCGCGCCCTTGATGAGACTGCGAGCGATATCGCCGAGCGTCAAGAACTGCATCAGGCTCGTGAAGTAGAAGTCGGGGGTTACACCGAGTTCGCCGTACGCCACGATACTGCCACCAACCAACGCGACGACATCGGCCATGCCGGTGAGCAGCGGCAGCATGATGGCGATCGCGACCAGCCGAGGAACAACCAGGTAACTGATCGGGTCGGTCCCGAGCGCGCGCAACGCGTCTATCTGCTCGGTGACCTTCATGGTCCCGAGTTCAGCCGCCATGCCGGCACCTACACGCCCACCGATCATCAGCGCCGTGAGAACCGGCCCGAGCTCGGAGATGATCGCGAGGCCGACCACGCGGCTTACGAAGATCTTGGCGCCGAATTTAGAGAGGAAGTAGCCAAGCTGAAGCGCCATGACCATGCCTGTGAAGACCGCGGTCAAATTGACGATCGAGAGCGAGCGGACGCCGATCTCGTGCAGCTGGTCGAGCAGAACTCGGGGGCGCGGACGATCGACGACCGCCGCAACGGCTGCCCGTTGTAGCAACAAGAAGAACTCGCCGAGGCCGACTATCCAATTCCGCACCAACACCACTGCACCACCGCGAAGCAAGCTCCGCGGTGACAGGATATCACCGCGCTGCCATGCAGTTCTACAGGGGGACCTGATCCTAGTCGGTGTCGTGATCGCTATCGGCCAAGGAGCCGGATTCGCCGAACTCGTCGAGAATGGAGACATCGGCCATCGGGACGCCGATCAGGTAAGCACTCTTGGCGATCATGTGGCCGCCGACCGGATTCGTGAGGAACACCAGCCAGAGCGTCAGCAACTCTCCCCAGACGTAGTGCCCATGACTGAGGAAGAAGATCGCCGAGGCACCCAACAAACCGCCCATACCGAGCGTCGTCGCCTTGGTCACGGCATGCATGCGTGAATAGACGTCTGGTAGGCGCAGCAGGCCTACGGCGCCGAGAGCGACGAAGAACGTGCCGAGCACCAGCAGGGCGACGACGATCCAATCAATCAATCGCACGCCCTCCACGTAGGTACTTCGCCAGAGCCACCGTTCCGAAGAAGCCAAGGACTCCCAGCGCCACCACGAGGTCAATGTGGTTGCGGTCGCCGGTGGTCATTCCGGCGGTCACGACGATCGCCATCACGCAGGTCGTGAGGAGATCGGTGGCCGCGACGCGATCGGCAACACTGGGACCGAAAAACACACGGTAAAGGGCCGCCAGCGTCGCGACACCGAGTACGAGCAGACAGACGTTCGCGACGGCAACGATCATTTCTCCAGCTCCAGCAGCTTCGACTCGAACGCTCGGCGGATCGAGTCTGAAATCTTCGAGGTGTCGTCGATATCGAGCGTATGGATATACAGCGTCGTGCGGTCGTCGGAAACGAACAGGGTGAGCGTACCGGGCGTGAGGGTTATCAGGTTCGCCAGCCAGGTCTTGGCCAGGTCCGATCGCAACTCGGTCCGGTACGCTAGAATGCCTGGACGCAGCGCCAGGCGTGGGCGCATGACGATGCGCAGCACGGCCCAGTTCGCCGCAATCAGTTCGAGTACGAAACTAACTAGCAGTCCCAGCGCTGCGAAGATCTTGCGCGCGCTGAACATCAGTTCGAAGCTCCCGGGCCGAGAACGGCATCGATATAGCCCTGCGTGTCCAGCATCTGCTCGGCTGCCAGCTCAGCATACGGTAGTACCCAGACCGCGCCGAGGCCGAGGACTATCCCGGCGCCGACGAGAACGCTCGTCGCCACGATCCGCATCCCCGCGCCCGTCTCATCCAGATCGGCACTCTCACTGGAACGCCAGAATCCGTAGCGGAAGATCTTCATCATCGAGAACAGCGTGAGGAAACTGACCAGCACGCTGACGACGACGATGAAGTAAGACTGTTCCTCCAGGCCGCCGCGAATGAGCATCAGCTTCGCCACAAAGCCGCTCAGAGGCGGTACGCCGGCGAGCGACAGCCCGGCGATCATGAAGAGGACCGCCAGTGCGGGTCGACTCTCCATCACGCCGCCGAGACGCGCGAGATTGGTAGTACCCCGCAACTTCTCAACTGCGGCCGCGATGAGAAAAAGTGCGGTCTTCACGAGAATGTGATGGACGATGTAGAAAATAGCACCGGCCAGTGCCAAGGGCGTGTAGATCGCCAATCCCATGATCATATAGCCGATCTGGCTGACGATGTGGTAACTGAGAACGCGCTTGAAGTCCCACTGTGCCAGAGCGCCGAGCACGCCGAAAAACATCGTGCCGGCCGACACAACGATCAACACTGGCAGCGTAAACGGCACGTTGTCCACGAACATGAGCGACGTCGTCCGGAACAGAGCATAGACGCCGACCTTCGTGAGCAATCCACCGAACAGGGCGCTGATCACAGTAGGCGGCGCGAAGTACGCGCGCGGGAGCCACATGTAGAGCGGGAATAGTCCTCCCTTGAGGCCGAAGACCATCATGAAGATCACGGCTACCGCAGCCACCGCCCCCTGGTCCTCAACGAGCGCGAGTTTGACCGACAGATCGGCCATGTTGAGCGTTCCCGTGAGGCTATAGATTACCGCGACGCCGATAAGGAAGAGCATCGAGGAAACCGCGTTGATCACGAGATACTTGAACGTCTCTTGCAGCTGGTACCCCTCGCTGCCGAGGACCATCAGGGCGTACGAACTGATGAGAAGTACTTCGAACCATACGAAGAGGTTGAAGAGATCCCCGGTAAGGAACGAGCCGTTAACGCCTACGAGCAAGAACTGAAAGAATGCGTAGAAGAACCTGCGCTCGCGAAACTCGTCTAGCGAGAAGCACGCGAACAGGAGTGTGGCGGTCGAAACGACCATCGTCACGAGGACCATGAGCGCGCTGAGCATGTCGACGGCGAAGAAAATCCCGTACGGCGCCGCCCAGCCGCCGAACCCCAGCGTCTGTATTCCCTCGCTCTGAACCTTCATCATGAGCGACCACGCCACGCCGAGGCCCACACAGTTGACGAGCAAGGAGACCGCGCGTGACGCGACGGTTCGCTCCCGAATCAGCGCCAAGACAATGCCCGCCACGAGCGGCAGCGCGACAGGGATGATCGGAAGGTTACTCATCGTCGAGCCTTCCGTGCAGTTCGCGCAGATCGTCGCTGCGGTAGCGCTCGTAAACGCCGTAGGAAATCGTCAGCAGCAGCGCCGTGACCCCGAACGAAATGACGATGGCTGTCAATATCAGCGCCTGGGGGAGGGGATCGACCACCGTCGAGACACCGTGGGCCAACACCGGCGCTGCGCCTTCCTCGAGGCCGCCCGTCGAGAGCAACAGCAGGTGGGTTCCGTTGGAGAGCAGCCCCAAGCCGATGACCACACGCAAGAGAGTGCGATCGAGAACCAGATAGACGCCTGTAGTAAGCAGCGCGCCTACGAGCAGAAGGATCGGGATTTCAATGCCCATCCTGTGCTCCTGTACCCTCGGCGCCATTTGCTTGCGCATCGCGATCGGACGGCGGCTCGTCAGAGAGCGTCAACGCGACGATGACAGTCACTACGTTTCCAACGACCACGAGATATACGCCGAGGTCGAACAATGCCGCGCTTGCCAGCTCGATATCTCCGAGTAACGCGACATGTACGTGCCCGAACGTGTGCGTGAAAAACGGATACCCGAGAAGTGTCGGAACGATCGCGGTCGTTGCCGCAATCGCGAGACCACCGATGATCAGATTGATGTACAGCGATTCCTTCCCACGAACGGACTCGCTGCCGTATGCAAGCAGTCGTAGAACCAGCGCCACGGCGGTCAGCAGGCCCGCGATGAATCCGCCGCCCGGTGCGTTGTGTCCTTTGAGAAACAGCATGAGCGATGCGGCAAGAAGAACCGGAACCACCCAAGGAACGACCGTCATGAAGATAAGACTGTCGCGCTTCACGAGATGTCTCCATCGGCTCGACGTTCTCGTAGACCCCGTACGATCGAATAGGCCGCAAGCGCCGCCACTGAGAGCACGGTGATCTCGCCGAGCGTATCCAGACCTCGGAAGTCCACGAGGATGACGTTGACGATGTTGTGCCCGCCCGCCTCAGGGACGCTCTTTGCGATGAAATGCCCAGCGATCGTCGGAGCCACTCGCATTCCGCGCACTACATAGACGAGACCGGCAACACCGAATCCGAACAGTGCCGCGACTGCCATGTGTCCAGGACGAAAACGCTTGTTGCGCATCGGCCGGTACGGCGGCAGGTAGACGAAAACTGCCAAAAACAGAGCCACCGACGCGGTTTCCACCATGACCTGAGTCAGCGCGAGATCGGGTGCACCGAGCAGGCTGAACAGTAGGGCCAGGCTATAGCCGTTTGCTCCCAGCGCGAGAATGGCCGCAAGGCGCGTAGGCGCGCGCGCCGCGGCAACGGCAGCCGCGAGCGCCCCCACGATGATGAGCAGTTCGTGCGCGCGTGTCGTGCGCGCGTTCCAGACGACAGGCGAGTCGAAACCGGAACCAACGACGGCTGCAACCATAGCCGTAACGCCGACCGATAGAATGAGTACCAAATAACGCCAGAGGTAGCCGCTCATGTACGAGTCGGTGATCGCCCGCGCGCCTTTCTCCAGGCCGACGAGGAAGCCGCTGTAGAGTCGATCCGTGATCAACGTCGCAGGGACGATGCTGCTCTGTTGCCACCAGAACGTGTAGAGGATGTACCCGCCGGTGATCGCGACACCGCTCGCGGCCAAGGTGGTAGACCAGCCATGCCAAAGTGCGAGATGCAGATGCAGGGGCGCGTCGAGCACGGCGGCCGCGGTCGCACTCTCGACGAGACTCCCGACCATAGCCTGAGGCGCGAATCCGAGACCGACGGCAGCCGTGACCAGCACGGCCGGCCCCCAGAGCAACGACATCCCGGGATCATGCGCGGCGGCAGCTTCGCCTACCGGTGCGCCGCGGCCGCGGGCGAGGCCAATCGCCAGCGCAAAACAGTAAGCCGCCGTCAAGACGGATCCCACTACAGCCACCACGGCCGTGAAGAGGCCGAGATTCAGTTGCCATTCAAGGAACAGCTCCTTTGAGACGAAGCCTCCGAGCGGCGGCACACCCGCCATCGACAGAGCCGCGATCGCCAGGAGGGTGTGCACGCGCGGCATACGTGCGGGCAGCGGTCCCAGACGCGTGATGTCGCGCGTGTGCGCCTCGTGCTCGATGACACCGACGAGGAGAAACAGGGCGCCTTTGAAAAGGCCGTGGTTGAGCAGGTGCAGCAGCCCGGCGGATGTAGCCGCTGGGGATGCCTGCGACAGCAGGCTCATGATCAGGCCGAGCTGGCTCACGGTGGAAAACGCGAGCAGGCCCTTCAGATCGGTCTGCCGCAGCGCAAGCCAGCTCCCCCAGACCATCGTTGCCAGACCGACGCCGGCTGCCATCGGAGTCCAAATCGCCACACCCGCCATGAGCGGTCCCATGCGTGCCACGAGAAAGAGCCCGGCCTTTACCATCGTAGCCGCATGCAGGAAGGCGCTCACGGGAGTCGGTGCTTCCATCGCGCTTGGCAACCATAGATGAAACGGGAGCTGCGCCGATTTCGTCATCGCTCCTATCAGGACCAGGAACGCGGCCGGCCCGGCCCACGGGCTGGCGTACAACAGTTCTCGATGCTCGACGACGTGCGCGAGTTCGAACGACCCGCACACGATCCCGATCATCACGAACCCCACGAGCATGGCAAGGCCGCCGGTCGAGGTGACAACCAACGCTTTGAGCGCTCCGTTTCGAGAGGCCTCGCGTTGATGCCAGAAGCCGATCAGAAGAAAGGACGAGACAGAGGTGAGTTCCCAGAAAACGAACAACACAATGAGATTGCCGGAAAGGACGACACCCAGCATCGCGCTCATGAACAAGAGCAAATACGAGAAGAAACGTCGGCAATTCTCGTCCGGCCCAAGGTAGGCGGTCGCGAACGTGAAGACGATGGAACCGACACCGGTAATGAGAAGCGCGAATAGTAGGCTCAAGCCGTCAGCGACCAGAGTCAGATTGAGCCCCAACTGTGGGATCCACGGATAAGAGACCGAGGATGGCGCGTGCAGATGCTCGGCGGCGGCGGCCAGCACTAATCCGAAGCAGATCAGCGTGACGGTGCTTGCGGCCACCCCGGCGGCGCGCGAACGTGCACCGACCGCGAACCGCAACCCAGCGGCTGCGGCCATCGGCAAGAGCACGGCTACCAGCAGGCCTCCCATCACTTCCCCTTCCGTGCCTTTCCTACCGCGGCGTCGATGAGTCCGGCCCAGGCCCGGACGACCAGCTCAGCTCGAACATTCGCTCGAGCGAACCGCGCGCGGCATCGCAGATTTCTATTGAGAGTTCGATCTCATCGCGCCCGGTGAGAAGCGCATCGCGCGTGCCCTCGAGCGTAATCATCTTCATGAACTTGCAGAGCTGGCACGCCTTGTAGAAAGTCTTTTCTGGAACTTCCATGATCAGTCGATCGGAGAGTCCACATTCCGTCACGATCAGGAACTCTTGAGAGTCCGATTCATGTGCGTAGCGGATCATCCCGCTCGTGCTGAGCACTTCGTCCGCCTCTTGCAGCACATCGTCGCGACATTCCGGGTGCGCAACCACTTTCAGGTTTGGCCGCGCATCGCGCATGCGACGGATCTCTTCGGGACGAATCTGATGGTGGACGTAACAGTTGCCGTTCCACGCGATGATGTGTTTATCGGTGTTCTTCGAAACCCAAGACGCAAGATTTTCATCGGGCACGAAGAGAATGTTTTGGCTGTCGATCTTCTCGACGATGTCGAGTGCATTAGATGAAGTGCAGCAGACGTCGGTAACCGCCTTCACCTCGGCGGTAGTGTTCACGTAGGACACGATCTTGATGTCGGGATAGATCTCGCGAAGTTCGTCGCGACGAGCGACGAGTTCGTCTGCATCGGCGCTCTCAGCGAGGGAGCAGCCGGCATTGCTATCGGGAATGATGACGCGCTTCTCGGGGGCCAGAATCTTCGCCGTTTCGGCCATGAAGTGTACACCGCAGAATACGATGGTGGACTGCGAGACGTCGCGGCCTTTTTTTGCTAGTTCCAGTGAATCGCCGATAAAGTCGGCGACCTCGAAGATCTCCGGTCGCTGATAGTTGTGCGCAAGGATGATCGCGTCCTCGCGCTCTTTGAGCTCTTCAATCTCAGCGACCAGTGCTTCAATGCGCGCGCACTCCTGCGGGGTATAGGTCTCCGGCTGATCGAGCGCACCGAAACGCGCGAGCAATTCGTCGGCGCTTTTAAGTTCTTGTTCTTCCACGAGCTGTAAAACCGGTGCATTGAGCACCGCCAAGCATCGTGATTGTGGAAGCAGACAGGGTCAAGCGACCCGTGTGGCAGGCAAACTAGACTTTGCGATTCAGTGCGTAGATCGCGAGTTCGAGGCGATCACGCACACCTAGTTTGGCAAATATGTTACTGAGGTGCGCTTTGACCGTCTTCTCACTGATAGTCAGACGCTCAGAGATCTCACGGTTGCGACAGCCGGAGATCACCAAATCGACGATCTCGGATTCCCGCGCCGTGAGCAGTGGCTTGTCACTGGCGCCTTGCTCAGGCCCACCACGGTGCGCCAGTTCTTCGAGTAGGGTTCCGGTGATATCGCGGTCGACCCAAGCCTGGCCGCTGTGTACGGCGCGAATGGCCGTGACGAGCGTCTCGGCCGCCGAGTCCTTCATGATGATACCGCGCGCGCCCTGGGTGAGCGCAGCAACGTGATCCCGACGATCATCCGACGCCGTAAGGATCAGAACCTTCGTTGTGGGGCTGGCTTCGTGAATGGGACCGATGACTTCGAGGCCGCCGGTTCCCGGCATGCGCAGATCGAGGAGCAGGACATCGGGAGTGTTCTCTTTGGCAATACGGGCGGCCTCGCGTGCATCGTCGGTGTCAGCGATGACTTCGAGATCGTCCTCCATTGCGAGAACCTTACGCAGGCCTTCGCGGAGCATGGTGTGGTCGTCGACGATAGCTACGCGGATCACTTCTAGTTATTCCTCGCTACGGTGCTTCTGAAGGTAACGTTATACGGATCTCGGAACCGCTGCCAGCCCGGCTGGACACGCGGAGTGTGCCGCTGAGCGCTTCTACACGTTCACGGATCGACCAAGGGGCGGCGCTACTGGGCAATCGGCCCCCACCATGGTCCTCCACCGTGGGGAAACCGCGACCATCGTCGCGGATGCATACCTCGATATCTCCATTAGCGGCGGTAACACTGACCGTCGCACGGCTGGCATTCGCGTGTCGGAGAATGTTGGTGAGTCCCTCTCTAACGATCTGCAACAATTCGAAGCCGACGCCGTGGCGTGCCGGAATCCCGGCCGCACTCGACGAAAAGACGATGTCGAGATCGGTTCGCTCGCGAAACTCCGATACCAGTGCCCGCGCCGCCTCATCTACGTCAGGCCCCTTCGAAGCACCGTGGCGAAGCCGGTCGAGGTAGCTCCGTGCCTCTCGATAGCCGTGTTTGACGGTTTGCTGGAGAGCGAGCAGTTCGTCGTCGAGCGCAGCAGGGTTCTTCTCTTCGATACGCCGGCATACCTCGATGCCGACGTCGATCGACGCCAGCGACTGAACAAAGCCATCGTGCACGTCGCGCGCGATGCGTCCGCGCTCTTCTGCAACCGCCAGATCTTCGGCCTTTTCCTGTAAGATCACGTTGTCCAAAATGACGGCCGCTTGCGCGACCAGCGTTTGGCAAAAACTCAAATCTTCCTTCGAGAAGTTCCGACGGATACGTCCGACGATCAGTCGGCCATCGACTCCGCCCGACGCAAAGATCGGCACCGAGATCAGCGACCGCACGCTAGAGCGTGCTAGGAAGCCGGGCTCCTCGGTTTCGGAAAGGCCGCGCGCACGGGCGTCGCCAGGCTCGTAACACTCGACACGCCGCCCCCAATTCCCGACCGCGTGCACGACACGGTAGCAAGCGGGGCCTGCGGCGGCGGCAGTCCAACTGCCGGGGCTGATGTCATGCAACCGCATCCGACGCCCCGGAGAGCGCCGGCCTTCCCACTCCAGACGCTCGCCTTCGTTGGAGCGTACCTGAATCAGAATGTAGTCCGCGCCGAAGAAGTGATCGATGTGCCGCAGAAGCCGTACCAACGTGATGAGCTGCGACCGGCTTCTTCCAACCTCGCGCTGAATGGAAATCATCTCGAGCAAACGGCGCTTGGCGGACAACTCGTGCTCACCGATGAAACCGACCAGGTAGCCCAGCACGACCAGGTAAATCGGTCGCATCAGGTGCGCAGTGTGGATCTTGAAATCGGGACCGAGCAGGGCACGTCGTACAACCAGGATGCTCACGAGATAAAGAGCACCGGACCACGCCGCCACGCGCACGGTCGTACGAACGCCCCATCGAATCGCCGCGGTACAAACACCGAACAGGTAGAGGAGGAAGAACGGGCTCGTGCTGCCCTCGCTCAGGATCACGATGAGCGTGAACCAACCGATATCCGCAACGAGAATGGGTTTGGATGTTGCTCGCAAACCGACGCGCCTGTTGCTGAACACCCAGAAGAGCACGGCGCTGTAGGCGATGTATGCGATCAGGACGCTGTACAGCATCGACATGCTGTACATGGGCTCTCTCGGATCGACGGTGATGATTGCCAGAGCGGCGAACGAGAGCACGAGTCGCCCGACTGCGATGACCCGTTCGCTGCGATCCAACGCATCGTCCGACAGGATCCCGCCTACGTCTTCGCCGATGAATCTACGCAGCACCCAAGACTGGCGGCGCGCGTTCTTGGCGTCGGTGACCGAAGTGCGCGCTTCTTGCCCGTTGTTGGAATGCTCAGTCATCGACCCAAGTGGTACGCTCAGTGGGGACACGCCCGCAGTCGGCCGTGTGCGTAGTCCAGCAATCATTGTACGCCGTTCGGCTCATTTTAGGCAGGCCTGTCGCGCAACAGGTGCAGTGCCTGTTCGATCTCGGTTCTCACGGGCGGCACCCGTTCGAGCTCGAGCGATCGACGCAGGACATCACCGACCGACGAGCCGCCAAGTGCCCCGAGTGCCCAAGCCGCGTGCGCGCGAACGAGTGCCTCGTCGTGTTCGAGCACCGCACGAGACAGTGGGTCCGTAGCCGCCTCGTTTCCGCTATTGCCGAGGGCGATCGCGGCGTTGCGCGCGAGTCCTCGACGTTTCGTGCGCGAGACGGCCGTATGACGGTACGTCTCGCGGAACTCCTCGGGCGAGATCGACAGCACCCCAGCGAGCGACGGATTCAGCCAGTTGTCGGCATGCTCATCAGGGTCGTTCCAGGGGCACGACGTCTGGCAGTCGTCGCAGCCGAAAATCCAGTTGCCGAGTTGCGGACGCAGGCTGTGCGATATGGGACCACGATGCTCGATAGTCAAATACGAAAGACAACGTGGCGCATCGATCGTAGCGTCCTCGCCAATCGCACCCGTGGGGCAAGCAGGGATGCAGGAGCTACAAGCTCCGCAATGGTCCGATGTATACTCGTCATCCGGCTCGATAGACGCAGTCGTCAGCAAGCAGGCGAGCAAGACGTACGAGCCACGGTCAGGCAGAAGGATATTCGTGTTGCGCCCGAACCAGCCGAGCCCTGCTCTGCGCGCAAGTGATTTCTCCACCAAGGGGCCGGCGTCTACATGAGCGCGTGCGCTGCCCCCGTATAGCTGAGAGACGAGGACAGCCAGTTCCTCGACCTTTGTAGCAAGTGCGTCGTGGTAGTCGATGCCACGCGCATATGCGGCGATGCGTCCGGTCAGATTCACACGCCAGTCCTCATCGGAAGGGCGCGCCGGTGCTGCGTACGGCCACGCGACGACGATCACCGTACGCGCGCCTTCGAGGAACAGCGTTGGCTCGACACGACGATCGAGATCGCGAGCCAAGTAACTCATGTCGCCGTGGCGTCCGCGCTGGAGCCAATCCCTCAAACGGGGCTCATCGGGAAGACGGGCGGCGCCGGAAAACCCGCATCCCACGAAGCCTTTGGCATGGGCTTCTAGACGTATTTGCTCTTTCCTATGGTCGGACACGGTTGGAACGAAGATCCAGGTTGACTGTAGAGCAGGCGAGCCTATAACTAAATCAAGAGCATTGACGGGCATTTACGTCCGCTCGTCGCCCAAACACACGATCATGGAACCCACGACGCAAGACACTACCGCATTCAATCTCACGCCGCGCGCAGCCGCCCACGTCCTGAAAACAATGGACCGCGACGGCACAGGGGGCCAAGGACTGCGCGTCGCCGTCGTGACCGGCGGGTGTTCCGGCTACGAGTATGCACTCTCGTTTTGCGAGCAACCGGAAACCAGCGACATCGTTCTCGAGATCGACGGCCTTAGCGTCTTCGTCGAGGGCACCAGCGTCGACAAGCTCGCAGGCACGGTACTCGACTATGTCGACGGTCTGTACGGCGGTGGCTTGAAGTTCACGAACCCGCAAGCCGTTCACACGTGTGGGTGCGGGACTTCCTTCTCTACGGAATAGCCGGCCCGCTGAGTTCTCCCTATCCCATAGTCAGCGTCTACATATCCAGCCACGGCTACGGCCACGCGACGCGTACGACCGCGCTCCTCGAGCGCTTGGCAGCGCGCGTCGACGTGAAATTTCGTGTGCGCGCCAGTTGTCCGCGCTGGCTCTGGCCGCCGATACTCGAACAGCGCACTCTCAGCTGGTTGGAGTTGCCCTGCGATGCCGGCGTGGTGCAGTCGGGCGATCTCAAAGTCGACCGCGCCGCCACGAAAGCGGCGCTTGCGCAGTGGCGTGCCGGCTACGACAAAGAAGTCGAGCGCGAATGTGCGAGGCATCGCGACGATGACGACGCGTCACTGATCTTCTCGGACGTCGCACCTCTCGCTTTCGACGTAGCGGATCGTCTCGGTCTTCGCGCCGTCGCGATGGCCAATTTCACTTGGGATTGGATCTATCGGGAACTCGGCTACTGCGAGGAAGCCGATCGCGCTGCAAGTGCTTACGCGCACGCCGAGTTGCTGCTGGAACTGGAGCCGGGCTGTCCCATGCCGGCATTTGGCGCGCGCAAGAATATCGGCGTGATCGGCCGCCGCAGTGCAAACAACAGGCACGCAATCAGAAAGCGCCTTGGCATTGCCCCCGAAGAGAGACTGATCATGCCGGGTTTTCGCAGTCTCGATCCTCGCATCGTCTCACTGCCGGATCCCGAGTTGGCGCTACGCTACGTGATTCCAGGGAACCCGATCGAGAGGGCCGACATCGTAGACGCCCCGGCGACATTCACGTTCGTGGATCTACTGGCTGCCGCTGATTTGGTGGTAGCCAAGCCCGGCTATGGAATCATCGGCGACTGCGCCGTAGCAGGAACCCCGATGTTGTATCCGAGCCGAGTAGGATTTCCGGAAGATCCTTACTTGGAACGCTGGCTCGCCGACCAAACCGTATCGGCGCCTATCGATGCGCAGCGACTCGCTGAGGGCAACTGGATCGACGATGCGGAGGCGTTGCTTGCACGCGAACGCCCGCATCCGCGCAGCGACGGTGGCCTCGACGAGGGCTGCGACGAATTGCTGCGCCTACTGGCCTAGCCCGACACGCCGAACGAAGCGCCTTTCCCTTCGCTCTCGCCGCTCGGCTCCTCGACGGAAAGCGCGGAGCTCTTGGAACCCGCGGCCGTATCATCGGATAGCCACGTAGGAAGCTCACCGACCACGTCGGGTTCGAGGATATCGCGAAGCACCTCGTCGACGTGCTCGACATAGTGGAACACGATGGACTCGCGTAGAACCGCATCGATCTCTTCAACATCGTTGCGATTGCGAGCCGGCACGTAGATCTCGCCAATGTTTGCGCGTCGGGCCGCGAGGATCTTTTCTTTGATTCCGCCCACCGGCAATACCGTGCCGCGCAACGTAATCTCGCCCGTCATCGCCACACGCTCGCGCAGGGGGCGCTGCGTGAGCGCCGATGCGAGCGCCACCAGCATGGTCACCCCAGCCGACGGTCCGTCTTTCGGAATAGCGCCGGCTGGAACGTGCACGTGGATATCACTCTTCTCTATCCGCGCGACGTCGATCCCGAGGGTCGTCTCGGAACTTCGTAGATAGGTGAGGGCGGCCTGTGCCGATTCCTTCATCACATCGCCAAGCTGTCCCGTGAGCGTCAAGGACTTTGCTCCGCGCATGAGCGCGGCTTCGATGAAGAGCACTTCGCCGCCGTAAGGCGTCCAGGCCAGGCCGATAGCGACACCCGGTTGATGCGCGCGATCCGCGAGTTCCGACGTGAACTTCTCAGGTCCCAAGTAGCCACGCACGACATCCGCATCGATCTCGATCGGATCGGTACGGCCTTCCGCGACTTCGCGGGCGACCTTGCGACAGATCGCGCCGATCTCGCGCTCGAGATTGCGCAGCCCGGCTTCCTTCGTGTAGTCGCGCACCACAGAGACCACACCGGATTCGGCAAACTGGATGAAGTTCTCGCTAAGACCGTTCTCCTTGATCTGTTTCGGGATCAGGTGGCGGACGGCGATCTCGCGCTTTTCTTCTTCGCTGTACCCGGACAGCTCCAGCACTTCCATGCGATCTCTGAGCGCCGGAGGTATCGGATCCAGGTAGTTCGCGGTCGTGAGGAACATGACGTGCGAGAGATCGAACGGAACATCGAGGTAGTGATCGCGGAAGGTCGAATTCTGCTCGGGGTCCAGCACCTCGAGTAGTGCTGAAGACGGGTCGCCGCGCACGTCGCTGCCCAGCTTATCGATCTCGTCGAGCATGAATATAGGATTGTTCGAACCCGCCGACTTCAGGCCTTGGATGATACGGCCCGGCATCGAACCGACGTAGGTGCGTCGGTGGCCGCGAATTTCGGACTCATCGCGCACTCCGCCCAGCGAAAGACGGTAGAACGCGCGCCCCATCGCACGTGCGATCGATCGTCCCAGCGATGTTTTGCCAACGCCGGGAGGTCCGACGAGACACAGAATCGGTCCGCGAGGATTGTTGCGCAACTGGCGCACCGCAAGGAACTCGATGATGCGTTCTTTGATCTTCTCGAGATCGAAGTGGTCCTCGTTCAGCACCTCGCGCGCGTGGATCGTATCGAGATTGTCCTCAGTCTCGACCGCCCAGGGAAGGTCTGCGAGCCATTCGAGATAGGTGCGCACCACCGAATGCTCGGCGGATTCCGGCGGGATCAGTGCCAACCGATCCAGCTCGCTGTCCGCGGCCTTCATCGCTTCTTCAGGAAGCTTCGCCGCCGCGATTCGCTGCCGCAGCACTTCTATCTCATTGGCACGGCCTTCGCCTTCGCCGAGCTCGTTCTGAATCGCCTTCAGCTGTTGGCGTAAGTAAAACTCTTTCTGATTCTTAGTGAGCTCGGTCTGGACCTGCCCTTGGATCTTGTGGCCCAACTCGAGAAGTTCTATCTCGCGCCGCAGGATGGTGTTGACCTGCGCCAAGCGCGAGTCGACCTCGAGCGCTTCGAGCAGCTCTTGTTTCTCAGAGAGTTGAAGGCTCAGATTCGAGGCGATGAGATCCGCGACCTTGCCGGGCTTCTTCAAGTTGATGACGACGACCTGCAGCTCATTAGGCAGATGCGGCGTGAGCTCGACGAAGCGCGAAAAATTCTGAACGGTCTGAGTCTTGAGCGCCGCGACATTCATGCCTTCGTCGTGAGAGTCGGACAGCTGAAGGCACCGTGCCTTGAAGTACGGTTCGGTTTCGACGTATTCGGTCGCCTCGATGCGGCACAGCCCCTGCACCAGTATCCGGATGCTGCCATCCGGGTACTTGAGCATCTTCAACACGCGCGCAGCAGAACCACGATCGTAGAGATCTTCGATCCCCGGCAGTTCTTGTTCCGGCGATCTCTGTGCGATGAGCCCGACGATCCGATCGCCGACCAGCGCCTGTTCCACCAGTTCAAGTGAGGACTCTCGTGAGATCAGCAGTGGCACGATGGCCGCTGGAAAGACCACGACACCGCGTAGCGGCAAGATCGGCAGTTCGTCGGGGACGAGTACGTCCTCAACTTCCTCTTCGAAGCCGTACCACCGCGCCTGCTCATCACCCATCGACTCGTCGATGAGTTCCTCTATTTCGTCTGGCCCGTCCGGGGAGAGAGGATTGTCGTCATCCATACGTTTTGCTTCGCACGTTCGACACTTGGAGACAAGAAAGTTAGGCTCGCCGCGTGATGCAACGCACCATTAGCTCGCTGTTCGTCTGCAGTTTGGTCGTCTGGATCGGCGCAGCAATATTCTTTTCCCTTGTCGTCTTGCCGACGCTGTTCATGAACCTGGAGCGGGCGAATGCAGGGGCCGTCGCGGCACTGCTGTTCGCGCCGTACTTCCGACTTGGCGCTGTGGCGGGCGTACTGCTGCTCGGGTCAACCGTCTACATCGCAGGGCAATCGGCAGGGCAATCGGCAGGGCAATCGGGTGGAGCCTGGAAAGCCGCCTCCGCCGTGGTCGCGGTCATGTTGGCGTGCCAGCTCTATTCGACGCTTGTGCTGCACCCCGAGATTGATGCGATAAGAGGCATCGAAGACGCCCAGCCGCGATTCGATACCCTGCACAAGCGATCGGTACGCCTCAACGGAGTCGTCCTGCTAGGCGGGATAGGATTGGTTGCCTGTAGTGGCTGGCTCTTCGAAAGGCGCTAACACAACGCCACGGGCGATCATTTTCGATCTGTTCCAGACTCTGGTCTTTTTTGACGGCTCGAAACTTCCTCGCATCGAAATCGGCGGAAAGCAGCGGCCGAGTACGATCGAGAATCTCGAGGGACGACTAGCCGAATACGATCCTGAACTCGATCCGCTCCACTTCCTCAAGACCATCGAAGCGCTCAGCCGGGAGATCAGCGCCGAAAAGCGTGCAAGCGGGCGTGAGATCAGTAGTGGTGAGCGTTTCCGTCGCGCACTGCAACGCGCGACACAGGGGTCGGGCTCGGCACGCAGCGCCAGCCTCGAAGCCGTGGCGGACGGGCTCGTAGCTGCACACATGCGTTCGCTGTCCGGCGCCGTGTACTGCCCGCAGGACCGACATCCGCTCCTGGAGTCGCTACAGCAACGCTTCCGGCTCGGGTTATTGTCGAACTTCGACCATGGGCCGACCGCACACGCCGTGCTCGAGCGCCTCGAACTCGACCGCTGGTTCGACGTGCGCGTGGTCTCGGACGACGTCGGTTACTGCAAGCCGTCGGCTGAGATCTTCGCACTGTCTTGCGAGCGCATGGGCGTCGCTCCGCACGAGGCGCTGTTCGTCGGCGATTCGCTGTGTGCGGACGTTGAGGGCGCCGCGGCCGCGGGACTCACACCAATCTGGGTGGGAAAGAAGGACGAGGACTCCGGTCCGGCGGTCGCAGTCATCGAGGACGTCACGGAACTCCCTAGCGTGCTGCAATCACTCGGATTCGCTTAGGCGGCGGCCACTGCGCTTCGACGGCAGAACGTGAGGAAGCCGGTGTGCGCGACCATCCGATGGTCTGGACGAACGCTGCGGTCCTCGACATGCCAGCTGCGTTCCAGAACTTCGATCGTTTCCGGCATGACGAAGCGTGGGTCGGAATCGATCGCCTTACGCAGCGCTTCGAACTGCAGAACCGTCGGCACATAGGCGGCGTAGCTACCGCCGGGGCGAAGCGAACGTGCGACGGCATCGAGTAGACGATGCGGCTCGGGGATGTCAGAGACGACCCGATCGACGCCGTCTTCGTCGAAGCCATCATTGCCGTCGCGGATCTTGACCTTCCAGTTGCCGGCGTCTCCGTGGTACCGGGCAACCGCCGCTGCGGCGTTACCGGCGAAGTCCTCGCGCAACTCGTAGCTCGTCAGTTCACCGGCGATACCAACCGCGCGAAGTAGCGCGATGGTGAGCAACCCGGCGCCGACTCCGACTTCGACGACGCGGTCACCTGCGCGTATGTCGGCGTGGATGATGATGGCACCGGCGTCCTTCGCGAAGACCGGCTCCGCTGCCCGCTCGATGACGGTCGCGAGTTCTGCATAGGAGGGCCGGAAAACGGCGAATGTCTCAGGCTGGTCGGGATCTGTCGTGGAGCCCTCCGGCTGGCCGATCAGGTCATCATTGCGGATGGCGGTGCCTCGAATCGTGACGCGGTGGCCCGCGCGTAGCTCTTTCAGGTACTTGCGGCCGCGTTCATCGACGAAAAAGACTGCCTCGGCGGCGCGTAGAGGTCCGTAGGACATGGCGGCAGACCGTCTACAAATTCGTCACGGATTGCAACAACGGTGGCGGTTCCGCGCCGCATTTTCTTGACTGCCAAGCCCATCGTCCGTAGACTCCGCCGACTTAGGCCCCTATTCGAGGGCTACCTCAGAAAGACGGGCGAGAATCCAAGTGGCAACGAAGAAAGCAAAGACTGCAATCAAAGGCGGCGTCGCCGAAAAACCGACGTGCCCGGACTGTGGCGCGGAAATCCGCGTGGTCCGCTATACCGGCTTCGGCCCCAAAGGACTGTTTTGGGTCTGCGATAAGACCTGCGGCTACATGCTGCGCACCCGGTAATCGGCGTGGTGCAGCGTACTCCGGCCGGATAGTCAGTGGCAAAAAAAGCCAAAAAATCATCCTCCAGCTCAGACGGCTCGGGGTTCCAACTGTTCGACGATCTCACGGTAAGTGAGGTTGCGGACGATGAGGAATTACCGAAAGACGAAGTCGGCCGTCAGAAGATAAAGAGCCAGTACTACGATCTTCTCGGCATTCGCATGCAGAAGTTGCGAGGTCGAATACTCAATCGCGAGCGCATCAACAAGACCCTAGAAGGGATCTACTTCATCTGCGTGCGCTGCGAGAAGGTTTGCCACAATCTCGATGAGGGTCTCGTCGAAGACGAGAACAACGAGGAGAACCTGTGTCTCCCTTGTTCGAAACTGCCTGCCGCTCCCATCAAGGCAATCGAACTACCGCCCGAACGGCCCAAGAGAAAGGTGCCGGTTCGACAGACCGGTACTGCATCTTCGCCAAGTTCCGCTGCGAAAAAGATAGCCAAAGCGGCCAAAGCCGCTGCGAAGCCGATTACGAAAGCCGCAGCCAAGAAAGCCGCAAAAGCGACGGCCAAAGTCGCCAAGGTGGCCAAAGCCGCCGCGAAGCCTGCCGCAAAGAAAGCTGCCGCCAAGAAAGCGGCAAAAAGCTCAGCCAAGTCTGCGGCCAAAGCTCCAGCCAAGGCTCCCGCAAAAAAAGCCACTAAGAAGGCAACCAAGAAGGCAACCAAGAAGAAGTAACCAGAGCCTCACGGCGCTCACTCCCTCCTGAGCCTCTCCAGGGCGGTTCGGAAATCCTCGGGTACCGGCGCCGTCACGTCCAGCACCTCGGGGATGCAAAGCCGCAATGCGTGCAGCAGGTGTCCATCGCGGCAACCCGGTGGACTCGCGACGCTTCCGTATTTCATGTCGCCGATGATGGGGAAGCCCGCGATCGCCGCGTGCGCACGAATCTGATGCGTCACCCCTGTACGCATCGAAGCCAATACCAAAGACCAGTGTCGCGACACTTCGAGCGGATGGAAACTGGTAGCGGCTTCAAACGACCGCTCTCCGGGGCGCGGTCGCCGCACGCTCGCTCGGCGTCGAGCCAACGCCTGATCGACCTCGACAGCCGCGCGTAGTTCGCCCGAGACGAGGGCGAGATAGTGCTTCGTCAGATGGTGCTCGCTGAAGGCGGCCCGCATCTCGATCCACGTCGGGCGGCTGCGTGCCGCGAGCAGGACCCCGGAGGTGTCGCGATCCAGCCGGTGCACAAGCCCGCCATCGGTCGGCGAATCACCGGCCGATGCGAACTCCGGATATCGTGTTCTCAATGCGTCGGCGACGCTGTTCCCTGAGCGCCCGGCAACCGAATGCATCCCGGCGGGTTTCGCGACCGCGACATACTCTTGCGTCTCCACGAGGATCTCGAGTTCAGCCCGATGCCCGACGTCATCCCCGCGCTCACCCGATTCTGCCGCGTCCGATCCCCTGTCGATCTCCACGACCTGGCCAACCGACAATCTCACGCTGGCCGCGCCGCGTCGCCCATCCACGAGTACGCGGCCGTGACGAATCAGATCTCGAGCGGCTCGCCGGCCATAGGGGGTCGCGTCCGCCAAGAACTTGTCCAGTCGGACGCCCGCCCTCGTGACCGTAAGCACGTCGGTCTCTTCGCTCCCTTGGGACCCGTCGACTTGCCCGCCGGCCATCAACAACCTTCCTCGGAATCGTCAGAGTTCTTGGAGTCTTGCGAGGCTTCGGCCTGTCTGGGCTCGGCGTCGAGGTTCTCTTTCACCAACTCGTAAACGCGCTGCGAGAACAGAAGGCCGTGGTGTCCTTCCCGGTCGAGCGTGATGCAGAAAGCGCCAGGAGGGAAGCTCAACTCGAATGGGAAGACGACCGCGTCAAAGTTCGACGCGATTGACGTGAGGGCAAGGGGCGCTTGGGCAGGATCGTTCTCTTCTTCGGCCTCGAGCAGGCGCGAGAGGAATCGTGACTCGGGACGCAGTTGTACCAAACCGAAGGAACGAAAGAGGATGGCCAATGCGGTGCCGCGATGAGGGGACCCAAGCGTGACGACGTTGCCGATTACCTGTTCGGCACCGTGAAAACGGGCGGCGGCGCGCACCAGGACGCCGCCGAGACTGTGTCCTACTACGTCGACGCGATCTGCACCTGCCCGATGCGCGATATCGATCAACGCGCGCGCTACATGCTGCGCTTTTGCATCAGTGTCCGACAGAAGGCTCGGATAGTTGATCGTATAGGTATCGCGCCCGTCTTTGCGCAGTCTGGCGGCGATCATTGCGAGGGAGGATCGATTGAGACTCCAACCATGCACGAGCACGACCGGTCGCTTGCCGGAAGCGGCCCGAACATTCGGGCGCCCGAACACCCCGAACGGCCACATGACGCAGACGGCTATCATCGCGAGCCACTCGCCGATTCCGGCCGACCACAGGCGAAGCCGGTCTTCCGTAGCCGAGAAGGCACCGCCGCGGCGCTTCTCATAAAGCCACAGCAGATAGGTCACGGCTTCGAAGAGTCCGGAGACGACGACGATCGCCAACAACAGGGTCAAGATCAGGGATCCCACGGTTCAGGTAGGTAGCGACGGCAACGGAGCAAGGCAATGAGAAGCGTTCAGGCGCGTAACCTGGTTGATTTTTTCCAGTCGGAACTCGATGATCGGAACGATGGCATCTAAGAAAAGCCGCAAATCTTCCGACGTCCCTTACCGCAGGCGCTACGCGATCGTGATGGCCGGTGGCATCGGATCGCGATTTTGGCCCTGGAGCCGCTCGGCGATGCCCAAGCAATTGCTCGCTCTCGCGAGCGACGAGAGCATGCTCGCCGACACTGTGACACGAATCCGTACGATCGTGCCGAAGGAGAACATCTTCGTCGTCACGGGCAGCAAACTGCGGCGTGGCGTCGCGAAGGCGATCCCGTGGTTGCCGACATCGGGGATTCTGTGTGAACCCACCGGGCGCAACACCGCGCCATGCGTGGGCTGGGCCGCCCTCGAGGTAGCAGCGCGAGACCCTGAAGGCGTGATGATCGTACTGCCGTCCGACCACGTGGTCGGACCGCCGAAGAAGTTCGAGAAATCGATGCTCTCCGCTTTCAAGGTCGCCGCGGACAACGAACAGCTCGTCACCTTCGGCATCAAGCCGACCGACCCGGCCACTGGTTACGGCTATATCAAAGCGGCCACGGTCAAGAAGGGGAGCGCGAAGGACAAGGGGCCGGCGCTGGCTGTAGAGGCATTTGTCGAGAAGCCGGATGAGAAGACCGCGAAGCGTTATCTCAAGACCGGCAAATACTACTGGAACAGCGGTATGTTCGCTTGGCGCGCCGATACCATTCTCGGCGAAATCGCAGCGCATCTCCCGGATCTTTCACGCGGGCTACGCAAGCTGGAGGCGACGCGCAAACGCGGCCGCATTGCCCAGAAAGATGTCGATCGGATCTACCCGAAGCTGCCGTCCATCTCCGTAGACCACGGGGTAATGGAGAAGAGTAAGCGGGTGGCCATGCTGCCCGCCGACTTCGATTGGAGCGATATCGGCGACTGGAACGCTGTCGGTGACATGTGGCCGGGCGACGAGCACGGCAATCGCACGCGCGACCCACTCATTGCCATCGATGCACACGGGAATGTGGTAGCGACTAACGGAAAGCCGGTAGCACTCGTTGGTGTAGATGGGTTGGCCGTGGTCGACGCCGGCGATGCGTTGCTGATCTGCCCGCGAGAGCGCGCCCAAGATGTGCGGCGTGTAGTCGCTGCGCTCGGCCCAGCGGGCCTGGGGAAGCTGTCCTAGAAGAAGCGGCAATGGTAAAAACGAAGCGGCCTGCGACAGAGGCTGCACGAGAGCATGAGTTCGACGATCCCCATCTCTGAGACCCAGACCGACGGCGCGGCAACCGCAGCGCCGACGCATCGTTCCGCGATGCGCCAGCGGTTCGGCTGGTTCATCGAGAAGATTGCCGACCATCTCTTCTTCTCGGTCGTCATGAACGAAGCGGCCGTTCGTAAAATCCGCGCGCTGTGCGAAGCGGGCACGGTCGTTTACGCGCTCCGACATCGATCCTTCGTTGACTACTTCCTGGTGAACTACGTGCTCCGGCGCGAGGGCCTGCCTCTGCCGGTCTTCGCAAACGGAATCTCGGCCACGCCGCTTGCGCCGCTACGCCACATCTTGCACCGCACCAGGATCCGGCTGCGTGAACTGCTGGTGCCGGGTAGTCGTGGTGCGGATCCGGAGTCCCACGACTACTGCGCGCAAGCGCTACGCGAAGGCAGACCGGTGTTGGTCTTCATGCGTGGCCGAAGGCGCGCAGGGGTGTTCGGCCGATGGCTGCGTCGTCCCGGCCAATCTCGCGTGGGCAGTGACTACCTGCGCGAACTCGTGCACGTGCATCGAATCGCGGGCCGCGAACACTTCATCGTGCCGATGGCCCTTTTCCGTGGGCACAGTGTCCACAAGCGCGAGACGCCGCTGTCGACGCTCATCTACTCGGTGCAAGACGTACCGAGTGACGCGCGCAAACTGGCGGCCTACTGGTGGAACAGACGGGCGTTGTTCATCACGGTCGGCAAAGAAGTTGCGATCACCGAGTTCATGGAACGCTACGGTGAAGACACCGAAGACCGACTCATACGCCGACTTACGCGTGCCATCCAGATATTCTTGAGCCGAGAGGAGCGTGTCGTTCAGGGGCCCGCGCTACTGAATCGTCGCCAGGTGCGGTCCTTTGTGATGCGCTCCGAAGAACTCCAGGACGAACTCGAATCGATCGCGCGATCCAGCGGCCAGCCGATCGCCAAGCTGCGCAAAGAAGCAGAAGGCTACTTCGACGAGATGGCAGCCGACTTCAACGGCATCCTCTTCGGCGTCGTCGCGTACGTGTTCAAGAAGATATGGGGGCGTATGTTCACCGGCATCACCCCGATTGGCTTCGACGAAGTCGTCGAGAAAGTGCGCCACAACCCGATCGTGCTCGTTCCCTGTCACCGTAGTCATCTCGACTACCTGATCATGACGTACCTGTTTCACCTGAACTTCGTCAGTCCCCCGCACATTGCCGCCGGCATCAACATGGCGTTCTGGCCGATGGCACCTCTGCTGCGTGCGTCGGGGGCATACTTCATCAGGCGAAGCTTCGCCGACAATGAAGTCTACAAGATGGTCTTCAAGCACTACCTGAAGTTCCTCATCCGCGAGGGGTACACCCAGGAGTTCTTCATCGAAGGCGGGCGCAGCCGCACCGGGAAAATCCTGACGCCCAAGCTGGGCATGCTGTCAGCCATCATCAACGCGTACCTGAGCGGCATTCGCCGCGACCTCTATCTGTGTCCGGTGTCGATCCACTACGGACGCATCGTCGAAGAAGACGCGTACGAGTACGAGTTGTCGGGTGGGGAGAAGGAGGCAGAGAGTTTCGGTGCGTTGCTACGTGCTCGAAGATTCCTCCAGAAGAACTACGGAACCGTCTATATGTCGTTCGCCGAACCGATCTCGCTCAAGGAGCTTCTCGGCGAAGATCGACAGCGCTTTACCGAAGGCGCGGGTGCGGAGGCGATCGAAGAGGAGAAGCGTCGCTTCATTCAACGTCTCGGCTTCAAGATACTTAGAGACGTCAACGACTGCTCGGTAGCCGGCGCGACGTCGATATCGGCGACCGTCCTCCTCGGTGCCCCGCATGCAGGCATGCGCTACGAAGACTACGCAGCGCAGGCGAACGCCCTTGCCGAGTACGTCATCGCAGCCAACGTGCGTCCGACCGCCTCGCTGGAGCGCAACGTGGGCAACTTCCGCGAGAGTCTCGGTTTCCTGAGTCAGAGCGGTCATATCGAAACGCTCAAGCGCGGTGACGACGAGATTCTCATTGTGTCCGACAATCGCCGCCTGTCGCTCGATTTCTACAAGAACAACCTGATCCACGTATTCCTCATCCCGTCGTTGGTCGCGACCGGGCTGGCTACAGGTCGACGCAACGAGGCGCTCGTGGACGATGTGTGGTGGTGGCTCGAGATATTCCGTTTCGAGTTCGCACTGCCCGCGAGGGCAGAGCTGCCGGAGCTCGTTGCCACCGCAACGGCTTACTTGGAAACCAAGGGCGCGCTGGACTCGAGCGGAGAGCTCGACCAGACGCACGCGCTCGTACGAGCGCTGGCGTCGCTACTCGAATGTTTCAGACAGGCCTACTGGCTCAGTTTGCAAACGATCTACGAGAACGTCGGCGACGAGGCGATCAGCGAAAAGACACTGACCGACGAGTTCCGCAAGAACGTCAAAACCGCACAGTTGCTCGGGGAGGTCTCAAAACCCGAGTGCGGTAACGTCCTACTGTTGAAAAACGTCCTGAGCCGCTCGCGAGAGCTCGGGCTCATCACGACGGCGACCACCGGGCGTGGTGGCAGAGACAAACAGTTCAGCCGTGGGCCCAACTACGCGACAACTGCGGCCTACATCGACCGAATTCGACACCCCGAAAAACCTGCACCGGAGCATGCCGCCGTCGCGCGAGAGCCCCAACAACTCACGGAGGATTCCTCATAATGGCTGTCACCGAAGCCTCGCTCAGAGACGAGCTCAAGACCGCGATGCGCGCCAAAGACCAGCTGCGCACGCGTGTCGTACGCAACCTGCTGGCTGCGATCAAGAACAAGAATATCGAGACGGGTGCCGAGTCGATCTCCGAGTCCGACCTGCTCGCGATCCTCAAGCGCGAGACGAAGCAGTGCCGGGAAACACTCGACGCAGCGCGCGACGCGGGACGCGATGAAATGGCGGCCGATCACGTCGACGTACTTGCCGTACTCGAGGGGTACTTGCCCAAACAGCTGTCAGAGGACGAGTTGGAGACGGCGATTAAAGCCATTGTGGCCGAGACCGGTGCTGATTCGATCGGACCCGTGATGAAAGAGTTGGGCCAACGTCACGCGGGCGGTTACGACGGCAAGTTGGCGAGCAAAGTCGTAGCGAGAGTGCTCAATTGACAGCCTGAGTTACGGCTTCTAGAATCCTCTTCCTCATGGATTCTGATCTTCCCATCGTCGCCAGGCTCAACAAGGAACTGACCGAGTTGCGCCACGAAATGCACCACGAGCTGCCTAAGCAGATCGAGGAAGCGCGCGCACACGGCGACCTCAAGGAGAACGCTGAGTACCACGCCGCCAAGGAGCGGCAGGGAATGCTCAACGCGCGTATCGGCACGATCGAGCAGCGCCTGGGCGAGTTGGCGATGTACAGCCTGGCGTCGATTCCGACCGATAGGGCGGGGTACGGCAGCCGTCTGGTGGTCGAAGATATCGATTCGGGCGACGAGCTGACCTACGAGCTGGCGTTCTCGGAAGAGGCCGATCCCGACAAGGGGCAGGTGTCGATGAACTCCCCATTCGGGCAGGCCTTCCTCGGGCGCCAGGTGGGTGACGAGATCAGCGTGAACACCCCCAAAGGCAAGCGCACCTACGAGCTGCTCGGCCTGACCACAATTCACGTGATTCTGGGTAAATCCTGAGCATCGTTCGTCGCGACTGACGCGAAGCGTCTCGCTCCCAGCTTCCTTGATGTCGGGGTACCCGTGTGGTACGAAGACGCAACATCTGGGGATCGTCTCTGGGTGGGCCTCGGCCCGCCTTTTTTTTGGCCTTATTGCAGGGGTGCCTGGCCGGAGACTGTTCACGGCTGCCGGGGCGAATCCGATTGGAGTCGAAGACAGCGCAAATATGGTCACTGGCCGAGCCGATCGCCGCGGAACTCGGACTCGAAGTACTCGAGATCGAACTCGGCGGCGGATCCTCCAGCCGCCTGTTGCGTATCTACCTGGATAGTCTGGAGACGGACGGCACGGTTTCTATCGCCGACTGCGAGAAGGTCAGCCGGCAGATGGGCGATGTACTGGATGCCCACGATACGGTGGCCGGGCGTTACATGCTCGAGGTCTCGTCGCCGGGCGTCAACCGACCGCTGAGGAAGCGCGCGCACTTCGAGCGAGTGGTCGGCGGACGAATCCGGGCGAAGCTGGCGCTGCCCGGTGGCAAGAAGCGTACGCTCCTGGGTCGCCTGGTTGCTCTCGATGAAGACGTGGTTGAGATGATGACCGACGAGGGGAGCACCGAGCGCTTCTCTCTCGAAGAGGTCCATCGCGCGAACTTCGAATTCGAATTCGAGCAAGCAGAGAAGCCGGGCAAGGCAAGGCAACGGCCCTAGGCATACCAACGTACGCGGTACGGGATAGGGAAGGACGAATTCATGCAAAAGGAACTAGGGCGCGTCATTGAACAGGTCAGCAAGGAGAAGGGGCTCGAGCGTGAGCTCGTTGTCGAGGCCGTCGAAGATGCGATGAAGTCGGCCGCCCGCAAGACCTACGGTGCGACTCTGAACCTGGAAGCCAAGTTCGACCCCGAAACCGGCGGTGTGGACGTCTACAAGATTCAGACGGTAGTCGCCGAAATCCTCGACCCCATCAACGAGGTCTCAGTCGAGCAGGCTCGTGCTGACATGGACCCAGAGGCCGAGATCGGCGATGAGATCCTGATAGAGCTGGACACGGTTCCTTTCGGCCGAATCGCTGCACAGGCGGCGAAACAAAACATCGTACAGAAGGTGCGCGACTACGAGCGCGCGATGATCTACAACGAATTCAAGGAACTGAAGGACACGATCCACTCGGGCATCGTGATGCGCTTCGAGCGTCGTAACATCATCGTTCAGGTTCGGCCGAACGTTGACGCGGTTCTTCCCGAGCGTGAACAGATCCCACGCGAGCGCTACCGCCAAGGCGACCGATTGCGCGCGTTGATTACCGACGTGAGCGAGACCACGCGTGGTCCGCAGATCATCCTGTCGCGTACGTCTCCCGCTCTGGTGAAGAAGCTGTTCGAACAGGAAGTACCGGAAGTCTACGAAGGCATCGTCGAGATCAAGAATGTCGTGCGGGAACCGGGTGGTCGCGCCAAGATCGCGGTGGTTTCGAACGACAGCGACGTAGACCCTGTCGGCGCTTGCGTAGGCATGCGCGGCAGCCGAGTACAGGCCGTTGTTCAGGAGCTTCGCGGCGAACGCATCGACATCGTTCCGTGGACGCCCGACGAAACCGACTTCGTCTGTCGCGCTCTCTCGCCTGCGAAAGTGTCGCGAATCGTCATCGACGAGGACGCGCATTCGATGGAAGTCATCGTTCCGGATGACCAGTTATCGTTGGCGATTGGTCGTAAGGGACAGAACGTGCGTCTCGCCGGTAAGATCAGCGGCTGGAAACTAGACGTCCACAGCGAGCAGGAATACGAGAAACGCCAGCGCGAGTCTCGGCGATCGCTGCAGCGCATCGACGGCATGGGCGACGTCTACGCAGAACTGCTGCTAGCGGACGGCTACAAATCGGCCGCCGAGCTGTCGGAGACGGCGCCGGAGGTGATCAGCGAAGTCCTTGACGTCGATAACGCGACTTCGCTCGCTTACATCGCAGCCGCAGCAAACGCCTCCGAGGTCGAGCGTGTCGAGAATATGGTCTTACGGATCGCGGCCGGCGTGAGCGAAGCCGCATTCGCGCTTCGCCCGGCGCCTGTAGAACCCGGCGACGACGGAGAGACTGACGGCGAATCGACGATGGAAGCGTCCACGGAATCCTCCGAGGACTCCGCCGATGCGCAGCCCGACGCCGACGCACCGGCTGCTGACGAAACGCCTACGACGGAGAGCAATACCTGAAGTGGTACATGAGGCTCACGATATGAACGCCCCCGTGCGCACCTGCGTTGGCTGCGGCCGACGCGACAGGCAGTCCAATCTACTACGCGTGCAGTTCGACGCGGACGCCCGTCTTCAGATCGTGGCCATGGCCGGGCGCGGACGCAGCGCCTATGTACACCCCGATGCGTCGTGCCGATCCCGACTCCGCAAGAGCCGGCTGCTCGCCAAGTCACTGCGACGAGCAATTACGGACGATCACAAGACGCAGGTCGCCCTGGCGCACGAAGCGCATACGGCCCGACTGCAAACTGCCCCGTTAGGCGGCCTCACAAAGGCCGGAGCGTAGATATAGATGGCGAATCGGCGAATACACGAGCTTGCGAACGAATGGGGCGTAAAGTCCCGCGATATTCTCGACCACCTCGGCAAGGTGGGCATCACGGGCAAGAAAGCTCAGAGCAGCCTGACTGATGCGGAGGCGAGTCGAGTCGAAAACGAGATGAATCTCGCTTCGCGGGCGGTCGAGGACCGCCCGGTCGTTACGCGCCGCAAGGTCGAAGTACGCCGCCCCGGTGAAGGGACGGCGGCCGGCTACGACGAGATTACCGAGACGCGAGTAAAGCGCGGCGTACTACTGCGACGTAAGAAGCGTACGCAAGTGGTCCCCGGTGGTTCCACCGAAGAAGCCGTCCCCGTGCTGCGAATGCCGGATGCGCGCATCAGTGCTCCCACAGCCGTCGATTTGACCCCCGAGGCCCTGACCTCATTCGTCCCCGGAGACTTTTCCGCGTCGGCACGTGCCTTCGGCTCGGCCGCACTGGCAACGGTTCCACCAGGCGTGGAGGGCGGACTATCGGGCGCGGGACAACCGCGTGTGAACGGCGCCGGCTCCATCGAGGGAGCGGCCGAAACCACTGCCGATGAAGAGCCGATCGACGCTCCTATCGACGATGCGGACAAGCTCGCAGAAGAGATGCTGAGTCGAGCCGCAGCGCTTGCGGTCGAGGAAGAGAACGCAGCCGCAGAAGCAGCGGCGGCCGTCGCTCGAGCGAAGGCCGAAGCCGAGGCAGCGGCTGCAGCCGCCACGACCGCGCAGCAGGAAGCAGAGAGCGCGACGGCGCCTGTAGTCGAGACCGAGAGCAAGATAGAGGCGAAGGGCGAGGGCGAGGGCGAGAAAACCGAAGTCGCCGCGGAGCCGGTGGCTTCCACCGCAGAGCCAGCGGTAGACGCCGCGGTGGAAGCCGCTGCGCCCGAAGCGGCCAAGGAAGCGGAAGCTCCCGCTCCGGTCTCGCGCGTGCTGGGTCGTATCGATCTCAGCAAGCAAGCGAAGCCCGTGTTACCGCCGGGAGCGGCCTCCACCGAAGAAAAGAAACCGGGCGAACCGGCCACCGAAGACAAAGCCGGCCGTCGCAAGAAGCGCAAGGTCGTTCGTAAAGAAGACATGTTCGATGCGCTCGAACGGTCATTCCAGTCGCGCGGCCGTCGGCCGATGAAGCGACGAGTCGCCCCCGGACAAAAGATCTCAAAGACCGAAGTCACCGTGCCGAAGGCCAGTAAGCGCGTCATCAAGATCAACGAAGTCAGCACCGCGGGTGAACTGGCGAAGGCGCTGGGTATCAAGGCCGGCGAAGTCCTCGGGGTACTGATGCGGCTCGGAGTGATGAAGAGCATCAACGACCCGATCGATTTCGATACCGCAACGTTGGTGGCAGACGAGTTCGACTATCGAATCGCGAATACTGCTGTAAACGTCGATGAGCTCCTATCGGTCGCCGGTGCCGAGGATACCGAGGAGTTCGAAGCGAAACCGCGCCCGCCGGTGGTCACGATCATGGGGCATGTCGATCACGGCAAAACATCGCTGCTCGACGTCATCCGCAAATCCAATGTAGTCGACGGCGAAGCCGGCGGAATCACGCAGCACATCGGTGCGTACACCGTGACGACACCGCATGGGGAGATCTGCTTCCTCGACACACCGGGCCACGCGGCGTTTACCGCCATGCGTGCTCGCGGAGCCAGCGTCACCGACATTGTCGTCCTCGTTACAGCGGCCGATGACGGTGTGATGCCGCAGACCATCGAAGGCGTGAACCATGCGAAGGCAGCTGCGATCCCCGTCGTTGTAGCCGTCAACAAGATGGACAAGCCGGACGCGAACCCTGATCGCGTGAAACAACAACTCAGCGAGTATGGTCTCCAGCCGGAAGACTGGGGCGGCGACACTCAGTTCGTGCCGGTCTCGGCCCTGAAGCAGGAAGGAATCTCCGAACTTCTAGAGTCCATCAGCCTTGCTTCCCAGATGCTGGAACTGCAGGCTCCCAACGAAGGCGCGGCGCGTGGTACGGTCATCGAGTCTCGACTGGACAAGGGCAGGGGCCCGGTCGCCACGGTGCTCATTCAGCGCGGCAATCTCAGCCGGGGCGACTACTTCGTAGTCGGCGAAACAACCGGTCGAGTTCGCGCCATGAGCGACCACACGGGTCGCCAATTGACCGAAGCAGGACCGTCGCAAGCGGTCGAAATCATCGGTCTCGACGGCGTACCGGAAGCCGGCGATGCATTCGATGCAGTCGAAGATCTCGGTCGCGCACAGCAAGTCGCCGACCATCGCAAAGACACGGTCCGCAATGCACAAGCCGCAGCATCCGCGCGTATGTCGTTGGAAGACCTGCAACGTCAGGTTGCCGCGGGCGATGTCAGCGAACTCAAGGTCGTCATCAAGGCAGATGTGCACGGCTCGGCCGAAGCGCTCAAGCAAGCTCTCGAAAAACTCAGCAATAGCGAAGTCGCGCTGAACGTTATCCATCTGGGCGTAGGTGCGATCAACGAATCGGACGTGCAGCTCGCAATGGCATCGAAGGCGATCATCGTAGGCTTCCACGTCAGGCCCGAAGGCAAGGCACGCAAACTGGCGGCCACAGAAGGCGTGGACGTGCGCCTACACACGGTGATTTACGAGGTCATCGATGAAGTGACAGCAGGCCTCGAAGGGCTGCTCGCACCAGACTTCAAAGAAATTGGCGAGGGGCGCGCAGAGGTCCGAGATACGTTCAACGTTCCTGGCGGCGTGACGATCGCCGGTTGTTACATCACGGAAGGCAAAATGACGCGCAATAGCCAGTGCCGCTTGTTGCGAGACAACGTTGTGGTGCACACCGGCACGATAGGCAGCCTTCGTCGCTTCAAAGACGACGCGCGCGAAGTGCAGGCCGGTTACGAGTGCGGTATCGGCATCGATCGTTACAACGACCTGAAACCGGGCGACGTCATCGAGAGCTTCCGACTCGACGAAGTGAAGCGTTCGCTGAGCGACGCCAAGCAGCACGAACCGGAGCCGGAACCGGAGCCGGCGGAAACGCCGTCCTGAAGCGCGGCGTGCTCTGAGAGAGCGGCTGCGAGATGGTAGTAGGCGTTCTCACGCTCCTCTTGTACTTGCCGGACAATCACTCCTTGAAAGGGAAGCGTTCCGTCGTTCGCGCGGTCAAAGCGCGCGTGTCTTCGAAGTTCAACGTCTCCATCGCCGAGACGGACGACCTCGACAACTGGCAGAAGATTACGTTAGGGATCGCGCAGGTAGGCAACGAGCGCGATCACGTGGATCGCTCGCTACGCGAAGTTTCTTCTTTCATTTGTGGCCTAGGATTGGCCGAAGCGGGCGAGGAACATTATGACTTCGACAACTACTGAAGCAGCGGGCGACGCTGCGGGTCACTGAATAGATATGGCATCGCAACGCGCGGAACGGGTAGGACGGCAGATCCTCCAAGAAGTCTCGAAGATCGTCGAATCGGAAGTCCGCGATCCACGTCTGAATCTCGTCACGTTTACCGACACGAAGATGACGCCCGATCTACGCCAAGCGCGTGTGTACTTTTCCAGTTTGGACGGCGTCGAAGCCCGTGACGAAGCCGCCACGGCGTTGGGCAAGGCCAGCGGATTCATTCGCCGCGAACTGGCTCGGCGACTAAAGCTCCGGCACGTGCCCGAGCTGCGATTCTCACCCGACGACTCCGCGGATCTCGCCGACCGCATCGGCCAACTGGTCGATCAGCCCGCGTCAGGTGCCGACCCACCGACCGACTGCGACGATGAAGAATAATCCTGCGCGCCGATCCGGAATCCTGCTTCTCGACAAACCGACCGGCGTCACCTCGGCGAAGGCGGTTGCCATAGTCCGCAACGCGATCGGGAAACCGAAGGTAGGCCATCTCGGGACGCTGGATCCCTTCGCGTCCGGTCTGCTGCCCCTATGCGTCGGCGAAGCGACCAAGATCGCTCCTTTCCTCAATACGGCCGACAAGGGGTATCGCGGCGTCCTCGAGCTGGGAATTCGCACCGATACGCTTGATGGAACCGGCGAAGTCCTCGAGCGCGCCAAACAAATTCCCGATGCCGCCGGTCTCGACCTCTCGACGCTGGCACAGCAGTTCACAGGAGAGCAACAGCAGGTCCCGCCGGCGTACTCGGCGATCAAGAAGGGCGGGGTGCCAATGTACAAGCTGGCCCGCGAGGGCCGCGCCCCACAGCTCGAGCCGCGCCCTGTCCGAATTGACCTGCTCGAGCTTCGCGCGCTCGGACCGGACCGAATCGCGCTCGAAGTGGCCTGCTCCAAGGGCACTTACGTGCGAAGTCTCGCGCGAGATCTCGGCGATGCGATCGGCTGCGGCGCCACTCTGGTCGAGTTGGTGCGGACGACGTTCGGCGATTTCCGCCTCGAATCGGCGATTTCGCTCGAACAGGTCGAGGCCGACGCAGACCCGGAAATGGTGGGAATGGCGCAGGCAATCGGGCATATGCCGCAGTTCAGCGTGGATCGAGCAACGGCGGACGACCTGCGGCAGGGGCGACAGAAAGTCCTCTTGAGCCTCCCCAAAGCCGCCGCCCAGGGGGAACTGCGGCGTATCATGGCACCCGCCGACGACTTGGTAGCGGTGGTGCGTGCAACCCCCGTGGGATGGGACTTCGAAAGGGTCTTTGCGGTAGCCTGCTGACCCGCCCGGCTGTCTTGCACGCCTAACCCGTAACTGTTAGAAGCAGCCGTCTAATCAATAGAAAAAGTAGAGGAAGATAGGAACGACGCGACGCGCCCGTGGTGAGGTCAGCCCCCAAGTCATCTATGACGAGGGATCGGATTTCGAGCGACGCAGCGGGAAGTCCGCTTAAGACGACATGCAAGCACAGGGAACAGAGCCGAAAGAGGCCATCATCGAGGCCTACCGGGCTCACGGTACCGACACGGGCTCTCCAGAAGTCCAGATTGCGCTCCTGACCGGACGGATCGTCCACCTTACGGAGCACTTCAAGATCCACAAGAAGGATCACCACTCTCGGCGCGGACTGCTCAAACTCGTTAGCAAGCGGCGCCGATTGCTGGACTACCTAAAGCGGACCGAACACGCACGATACCTCACGGTCATCGAGCGTCTTGGCCTGCGTAAGTAACAGCGCTCGTTCAGTTCGAACTATCCTCTCCGAATCGCGAATCTTCGGATTGGCAGAGGTTTAATTAATGGCTCACCAAGTAGAACTTGAAGTCGGAGGCCGTCGCCTCCTGATGGAGACGGGCAAAGTCGCCAAGCAGGCTGACGGCGCCGTCATGATGACATACAGCGATACATCCGTGTTGGTCACGGCAGTATCCGCCAAGTCCGCCCGTGAGGGCTTGGACTTTTTCCCACTCACCGTCGAGTACCAGGAGAAATCCTACGCCGCCGGCAAAATTCCGGGTGGCTTCTTCAAACGTGAAGGTCGACCGGCGGGGCATGAGATCCTCACCTGCCGCGTCATCGACCGCCCGATTCGCCCGCTGTTTCCTGAAGGTTATCGCTTCGAGACGCAGGTCATCGCAACAGTCATGTCGGCAGACCCGGCGGGTTGTCCCGATGTTCTGAGTCTTTGCGGAGCGTCCGCCGCCTTCACGATCTCCGATATTCCGTTCGACGGTCCCATCGGCGCAATCCGCGTTGGCCGTATGGACGGCAAGCTCATCGTCAACCCAACGCCTGAGCAGACCGAAGAGGGCGACGTCAACATTCTGGTCGCAGCCAGCCGTGAAGCCATCGTCATGGTCGAAGGCGGCGCAAACGTCGTGCCTGAGGACGAGATCCTCGAAGCACTGTACTTCGCGCACGACGCGATCCTGCCGATTCTCGATGCACAGGTGGAACTGCAGAAGGCTGCCGGTCGTCCCAAACGCGAGTTCATTGCCCCTCAGATGGACCAGGGCCTTTTGAAGCAGGTTCGCGAGATCGCGACGCCGGGCCTACGAGAAGCCTACAACGTCAAAGAGAAACTCGAGCGTTACGCTGCACTCGACAAGTTCAAAGCGGACTTCGTAGCCGGCTTGAGCGAAGAGCAGATAGAGCGCAAAGGCGAGGTCATGGAAGCGCTGTCGGCGGTCAAGAAAGAGATCGTTCGCGGCGACATCGTGGGCAAGGGCGTCCGCCTCGACGGTCGTGACCTGAAAACGGTTCGACCGATCACGATCGAAACCGGCACGCTGGCCCGCACGCATGGTAGCGCACTGTTCACGCGCGGTGAGACCCAGGCGATCGTCGTCACGACGCTCGGCACCTCCGCCGACGAGCAGCGTATTGACTCGCTCAACGGCGACGTCTGGAAGCGCTTCATGCTCCATTACAACTTCCCGCCTTACAGCGTCGGCGAGGCACGTCGTTTCGGCTCCCCGGGGCGTCGCGAAATCGGACACGGTGCACTGGCCGAGCGTGCTCTGCTGCCGGTTCTGCCGTCGAAAGAGGACTTCCCGTACACGCTGCGCATCGTCTCGGAGATCACCGAGTCGAACGGCTCGTCTTCGATGGCCTCCGTATGCGGTGGAGCTCTTTCGATGATGGACGCAGGCGTTCCGCTCAAAGCACCGGTCGCCGGTGTTGCCATGGGGCTGATCAAGGAAGGCGACTCGGTCGCGGTCCTGTCCGACATTCTGGGCGACGAAGATCATCTCGGCGACATGGACTTCAAGGTCGCCGGCACCCCCGACGGAATCACCGCCGTACAGATGGACATCAAAATATCGGGCATATCGCGCGAGATCATGCGCGACGCGCTCTACCAGGCTCGCGACAACCGGATGCACATTCTCGGAGAGATGGGCAAGGCGCTGGAGGCACCGCGCGAAGACGTTTCCGAACATGCTCCGCGCATCGAAGTCCTCAAGGTCGACCCCGACAAGATTCGCGACATCATCGGACCGGGCGGCAAGGTCATCCGCAGCATCGTCGCCGAGACCGGTTGCAAGATCGACGTCGAGGACGACGGTACCGTTTCGATTGCTTCGGCAGACGCTGCGTCCCTCAGGAAAGCGATCGACATCGTCGGCGGCCTCACGGCCTCGCCGGAAGTCGGACGTATCTACGACGGTAAGGTCCGCAAGGTGGTGGACTTCGGCGCTTTCGTCGAAATTCTCCCCGGCACCGATGGCCTGCTTCACATCTCGCAGCTTGCCGAGGAACGCGTCCAGAGCGTCACCGATGTGGTGAAAGAGGGCGACGAGATCCCCGTCAAGGTTCTGGAAGTGGATCGGCAGGGCAAGATCCGATTGAGCCTCAAAGAGGCACGACGGGATCTAGAACAGCAGTCGGGAACCTGATTTGAGTGATACCTGTAGAGCCACGAGGCTCGAGAACGGGCTCCGCATAGTTACCGAACCGGTCGCCGACGTCGCGTCGGCGACCGTCGGTATCTGGGTCGAGAACGGCTCGTGTCACGAGACCGAGCGGCTCAACGGAATATCTCACTTCATCGAACACCTGGTCTTCAAGGGAACGCACGACCGCACCGCGTTCCAGGTTGTCGAAGAGATCGAGCGCCTCGGCGGCTCAATCAACGCCTTCACTAGCAAAGAACACACCTGCTATCACGCCCGCGCGCTGGGCGAGCACTGCCATACGGTGCTCGACGTGTTGGGCGACATCTTCCTGAACTCGACATTCCTCGCAGAGGACATCGAAGTAGAACGCGAAGTCATCGTGCAAGAGATCCTCGATGTCGAGGACTCCCCCGAAGAGTTCGTTCACGACTACTTCCTGCAAAGCTACTGGCCGGGGCATCCGCTTGGATGGAACGTCACGGGAACAGTGGACTCCGTCGCCAACATCAAACGCGATGACGTCCTCGACTATGTGAACGACAGGTATCGTCCGGATCGCGTCGTCGTAGCGGCAGCGGGCAACCTCGATCACGACGCATTCGTCGACGCATGCCGCGAGCGCTTCCTCGGCATGACCGGCAGCTACGAACCGCCGGTCACCGATATGCCTGATTTCAATCCGGGCCTGTTCGTCACGCCTCGTGACCTCGAGCAGGTCCACATCGTTCTCGGTCTTCCGGGCGTCTCGGTAGTCGATGAGCGGCGCGACGTGGCCGAAGTGCTCTTCTCTGCGTTGGGCGGCGGCATGAGTTCGCGACTATTCCAGCGTGTGCGCGAAGAGAAAGGCCTCGTGTATTCGATCTACTCCTTCCAGAGTCCGTTCCAGCATATCGGGTACTCCGGTGTGTATGCCGCGACGGTGCGCGACCATGCGGAAGAAGTGATGGAGTTGATCACGAAAGACATCGCGTCGATCGCGGCACACGGCATCACGTCCGAAGAACTCGAAAGGACGAAGGCACAGTTGATCGGAAGTATCCCGCTGGCGCTGGAGTCGACGGAAGCACGGATGTTCAGGATCGCGCGCAACCAGATGGAGTTCGGCCGTCACATCTCGTTGGACGAAATCACCGAGGCCATCTCGTCGGTCACGAACGACGACATCCAAGCATTGGCCGAAGAGCTATTCGCATTCGAGCGCCTCGCCGTCGCGCTGGTAGGCGACGCGGACGACGATCTGCTGACACTTCCTGCAAACTGACCAATGGACGACGCCAACTTCCAGATCGCAGTGAAACGGGTCGGAAACGTCGCAACGCAGCTACCTCGCTACATGACGGACGGCGCCGCCGGCATGGACCTGCATGCGGCGCTCGAGACTGAGATCTCCCTCGCTCCCGGCGCCACAACCCTTGTGCCTTGCGGGTTTGCGATCGCCATACCTCGGGGGTACGAGGGCCAAGTGCGTCCGCGAAGCGGGCTCGCCCTTAAGCACGGCCTGAGCATTCCGAATGCTCCGGGCACGATCGATTCGGATTATCGCGGCGAGGTGGGCGTCATCTTGATCAACCTGGGTCGCAAACCCATCACGATCGAGCCGCACCAGCGCATCGCGCAGCTCGTGTTTAGTCCCGTCGTCCAGGCAGACCTGGTCGAGGTAGACGATCTCGATGAGACGAACCGGGGCGAAGGCGGATTCGGCCACACAGCGTGAGACTCAGTTAACGCGCAGTGTACCCACCGCCCGTGCGATTGACGCAACGATCTTACTCGAAGGCGCCACAGAGCACTCTCGAGCGACAAGGGCACAAAGAGCTACGCGGTGATTGAACGCTATACCCGTCCCCATCTAGGAAAGATCTGGTCCGACGAGCACCGCTATGCGGTCATGCTCGAGGTTGAGATCCGCGTCTGCGAGTCGCTCGCGAAACGCGGCATCATCCCCACCGAAGCCACGAAAGTGATGCGTAAGAAGGCGTCGGTTGACGCCGCGCGCGTCGCCGAGATCGAGGCCGAGGTACACCACGACGTCATCGCGTTCGTCACGGCTGCCGCAGAAAGCATCGGCCCCGAGGGCCGCTTCCTACATTTCGGGATGACCTCTTCCGACGTGCTCGACACAGCATTCGCGTTGCAGCTGGTCGAAGCGACTGACGCGCTCGAGAAGGCGTTACTCGAGCTGATCGCAGCGGTCAGAAAGCAGGTCGAGTCCCACCGCGCGACCGTCATGGCGGGCCGCACCCACGGGATTCACGCAGAGCCGATCACGTTCGGGCTGAAGCTCGCAGGTTGGTACGCTGAGCTGATGCGTGCGCTGCATCGATTGCGTGCTGCTCGTGCGGAGATCTCGCACGGAAAGCTTTCCGGCGCGGTCGGAACCTACGCGATGAACGGTCCTGATATCGAAGCAGAGGTTCTCGACTCGCTCGGACTGGTCGTCGAGCCCGTCTCGACGCAGGTCGTGCCACGCGACCGGCATGCGATGTACTTCGCAACGCTGGCAACCATCGGCGGCGGCCTCGAGCGATTCGCCACCGAGATTCGGCACATGCAACGCACCGAACTTTTGGAAGCCCTCGAGCCTTTCGGAAAAGGCCAAAAGGGCTCGTCCGCGATGCCTCACAAGCGCAATCCCATTCTCACCGAGAATCTCAGTGGACTCGCGCGACTATTGCGATCCTATTCCGCCGCGGCGTTCGAGAACATCGCGCTGTGGCACGAACGCGACATCAGTCATTCCTCGGTCGAGCGCGTCATCGGCCCTGACGCCACGATCATATTGGATTTCATGCTCGGCCGTATGACTCGCCTCATAGCCGACCTCGACGTTCGCCCCGATGCCATGCGCCGCAACCTCGACATCACCGGCGGCCGACTTTCATCTGAGCGCATCTTGCTGGCGCTAGTGGACAAAGACATCGCTCGGGAAGAGGGCTACCGCTGGGTGCAGCGTTGCGCGCTGGCGGAGGGCGACTTCCGCGCAGCCGTTCGCGCGGACGCCGACATTTCGAAGAGGCTCAGCCCGGCTGAACTCGATGACTGCTTCGACGAGAAACACGCACTGACACATATCGACACGATCATCGATCGTGCGCTGGAGGACACACCATGAGTGAGTTGACGCGCGGCGAACTTCTGAACGAAGGGAAAGCCAAAAAGATCTACGCCACGTCGGACGCAGACAAGGTCATTTTCTACTTCAAGGACGATGCCACTGCGTTCAACGCGCAGAAGAAAGGAAGCATCAACTCGAAGGGAATCCTCAATAACCGAATCTCGGCTCGCTTCTTCAAGCTTCTCAAGGAGAAAGACATCTCGAGTCACTATCTCGAGACGCTGAGCGATCGCGAGATGCTGGTGCGCAAGGTCGAGATCATTCCTTGTGAGACCGTCGTGCGAAACATCGTGACCGGGAGCCTCGCAAAACGACTTGGGCGACCCGACGGAGAAGAGATCTCCCGGCCGCTCGTCGAGTTCTATTACAAGGACGATGCCCTCGGCGACCCGTTGATCACCGATGATCACGCGGTGGTCTTTGGCTGGGCGACACAAGAAGAGCTCGACGAATTGCGACGACAAGCGCTCGCGGTCAACGATGTGCTGCGACCTTTCATGCTCGAACGCGGCATCATTCTCGTCGATTTCAAGTTGGAGTTCGGCCGTACGAGCGACGGCACGATCCTTCTGGCCGACGAAATCTGCCCCGATACCTGCCGGTTCTGGGACGCAAAGACCCGCAAGAAACTCGACAAAGATCGATTCCGCCAAGATCTCGGCGAAGTCGAAGATGCATACCATGAGATCGCCGAGCGCGTAGGCGCGGAGTAATACCGAAGTGGATTTCGTAGCGCGCGTCTATGTCGTTCCTAAGCCGGCCATTCTCGATCCGCAAGGAAAGGCCGTGGAAACCTCGCTCCATTCCCTGGGTTACGAGGAAGTGGGCGATGTTCGGCTCGGTAAGTACATCGAGGTCAAACTCTCGGGCGACGGCGCTGCCGGCGTCGAGGCTCGCGTAGAAGAAATGTGTCGACGCCTCCTGGCCAACGAGGTCATCGAGGACTACCGGTTCGACGTGGAGACGGCCTGACCGTGAAATGGGGTGTTCTGCATTTTCCCGGGTCTAACGACGAGCGCGATACGATTTACGCGCTCGAATCGGTACTCGGCTATCACGCGCGACTCCTTTGGCACGGAGACCGTAATCTTGCCGACTGCGATGCGATCGTGCTCCCGGGCGGATTCAGTTACGGCGACTATCTGCGCTGCGGCGCACTGGCTCGATTCTCGCCGGTCATGGAAGCCGTCGCCGACTTTGCGAAATCAGGCGGCCCGGTGCTTGGGATCTGCAACGGCTTTCAGGTGTTGTGCGAAGCGGGACTACTGCCCGGAGCGCTCGTGCAGAACCGCGGGCTCAAATTTCGCTGCGTACCGGCCACACTGACGGTCGAGAACAACACCACGGCGTTCACGCTAGGGTATGAGGACGGTGCGCAGGCGGTGATCCCGATCAAACACGGCGAAGGCTGTTACGTCGCGGACCAGAGTACGCTCGCCGAGATCCAAGACCACGGGCAGATCGTGTTTCGCTACACGAGCAATCCCAACGGTTCGATCGACGACATCGCCGGCGTCTGCAACCGCGAAGGCAACGTGGTCGGCTTGATGCCGCACCCGGAACACGCGGTCGACCCGCTCACCGGCGTCACCGACGGCCAGCCGCTGTTTCGATCCGTCGACCAGTGGAAGCAGGCAGCCTGATGGGAGCCCCAGTCACGAAGGCAACCAACTATCGTGTGGCGCCGGAAGTCACACGCGCGCTAGGCTTGGAACACGGGCTGACCGACGGAGAATACGATCGCGTCGTCGAACACCTCGGCCGTACGCCGACGTTCGAAGAACTGGGCGTCTTTTCAGTCATGTGGTCCGAGCACTGCAGCTACAAGAGTTCGCGTGTTCACCTCGGCCGCTTTCCGACCACCGGCCCGCGCGTTCTGCAGGGTCCGGGCGAGAATGCGGGCGGCATTGATATCGGCGGCGGCATGGCCGCGATCTTCAAAATAGAGAGCCACAACCACCCGTCCTATATTGAGCCGTACCAGGGTGCCGCGACCGGCGTCGGCGGCATCCTGCGCGACGTATTCACGATGGGCGCTCGTCCGATTGCCAACATGAACAGCCTACGGTTCGGTCGCGCAGATCACGAAAAAACGCCGTTCTTATTGGGCGGTGTCGTCGCCGGTGTCGGTGGCTACGGCAACTCGGTAGGCGTCGCGACGGTAGGCGGTGAAGCCCACTTCGACGCCGGTTACGACGGCAACATTCTCGTAAACGCCTTCACACTGGGCATTGTCGCGCACGACAAGATCTTCCGTGCCAGCGCAGCAGGTATCGGCAATCCGATTCTGTACGTGGGATCGAAAACCGGGCGTGACGGCATCCACGGTGCCAGCCTGCTCGCGTCGTCGGAGTTCAAGGAAGAGTCCGAGCAAATGAAGCCGACCGTCCAGGTCGGCGACCCGTTCACGGAGAACCTTCTGATCGAGGCTTGCCTCGAGGCGATGGCAGGCGACGACATCGTTGCGATCCAAGACATGGGGGCCGCCGGCCTGACGAGTTCGAGCGTCGAGATGGCCTCGCGCGGCGGCGTTGGCATTTGTCTGGACCTCGACAAGATTCCGCTGCGAGACGAGAGCGTCACTCCCTACGAGATGCTGCTGTCTGAATCGCAAGAACGCATGGTCGTGGTGGCCAAACAGGGGCGCGAAGACAATCTTCGCGAGATCTTCGAACGTTGGGGACTCGACTGCGTCCCCGTCGGCATCGTGACCGACGACGGACGCTTCCGCGCCACCTATCGCGGAGAGGAAGTCGCATCGATCCCCGTCGATGCACTCACCGACGCTGCGCCGGCCTACAATCGCCCCATCGCTGCGCCGGACAAACCCGCCGGCGAGGCACTTGACCTCGGTGCGATCAAGGAACCGACCGATCTCACCGCAACGCTTACACGACTGCTTGCTTCGCCTAACCTCTGCAGCCGCGCCTGGATCCACGAGCAGTATGACTGCTACGTCGGAGCCAACACGCTGGTTCGCCCGGGCGGTGATGCTGCCGTCGTGCGGGTTAGAGAAACCGGTGGCGGGCTCGCCATGACCACCGACTGCAACTCACGCTACGTCGAGTTGGATCCTTACATCGGAGCCCAGCATGCGATGGCGGAAGCCGTGCGTAACATCGCGGTAACCGGTGGCCGCGCAGCTGCGATGAGCGACTGCCTCAATTTCGGCAACCCCGAGAAGCCCGAGGTCATGTGGCAGTTCTCCCGAGCCATCGACGGCATGTCGGAGGCCTGTAATTTTTTCGGCACACCGGTCGTCTCCGGTAATGTGAGCTTCTACAACGATACTCTCGGTGCATCGATCCCTCCCACGCCCGTGATCGCGATGGTGGGCCTCGTGAAAGACGCTCGTACGACCGCCACGATCGCGATCGAGAAACCCGACCAGATCGTCGTCCTGCTCGGCTCAGGCGAGCCGGAACTAAACGCCAGCGAATACCTCAGCGTCGTCCACGGCTGCACAGGGGATCGTCCGCCCGCGCTCGACCTCGAAGCGGAGCGCCAGCTCGCGGAGCTTTGTGCGCGCGTGATCGAACGCGGTCATGTATCGACCGCTCACGATCTTGCCGACGGTGGGCTTGCGATCGCGATTGCTGAGATGTGCATCGCCGGTCCCGGTATTGGCTGCGACATCGACATCACAGTTGCCGACCGGTTCGATACCGCTCTCTTCGGCGAAAGCGGGGCCCGCGTACTCATGGCCATCGATGCCGACGGCATCGATTCCGTGGAAACCGAAGCCGCCGAGCTCGGCGTCGCGATGACTCGATTGGGTAGTACGGGCGGCACTCGTCTCAGAATTGCCGCACAAGGTGCCATGCTCGTGGATGCAGCCGTAAACGACCTGCACGAAGCATGGAGCACCGCTTTGCCGAAGATTGCTGCGGGCGCCTGACGGGCAAAAGGCAGGCCGGGAGGCGACGACGTGCGTACGTTCATGTGTGTAGTCGGCGCTCCCGTGTTAAGAGACAC
This sequence comes from Deltaproteobacteria bacterium, assembly GCA_029262375.1. Classification (GTDB taxonomy): domain Bacteria; phylum Desulfobacterota; class Binatia; order UBA1149; family SPBQ01; genus JAJCZM01. The sequence goes on along the minus strand of JAJCZM010000041.1, from coordinate 4,547 downwards.
ATATCTTTCGTATCTATATCTAGGGGAGGTCGGCTAGCGCCGAGCTGATCAATTGGCCCGACACGATCAAACGAACGATCAACCAGCCGACCATCCAATCGCGCGGGCACTCGCGCGCGCAGACGCCAGCCACAGGGGCCAGACGAACGCACACTGCACGAACTGTGCAGGCAGCGCAGACGGCGTCGACAGCTCCGAACTCGACGACAAATTCCACGAAGAGTGTGGGGTGGTCGGTGTCGTTGATCGCCCGGAAGCCGCCAACCTGGCCTATCTGGGCCTGTACGCGCTCCAGCATCGCGGCCAAGAGGGCGCCGGCATCGCCTCGACCGACGGTGAATCGCTGATCAACCATCGCGGTCTCGGACTGGTCGCCGACGTGTTCGATGAAGACGTCATCCGCCGTCTGAACGGCAACAGCGCGATCGGACATAATCGTTACTCGACCGCGGGCCAAACGTTACTGCGCAATACACAGCCGTTCGTCGTCGAATACGCCGAAGGCAGCCTCGCGGTGGCGCACAATGGAAACTTCGTCAACGCCGGTGCGGTGCGCAGGCGGCTGGAATCGACCGGGTCGATCTTCCAATCGACCGTCGACACCGAGGTCCTGGTACACCTGATCGCATGTTCGAAGGGCGCGACGCTCCTCGATCGCGCCATCGATGCGATGAGCCAGGTCGAAGGCGCATTCTCGGTCCTATTCATGTCCGAGAGTGAGATGATCGCTGCGCGCGATCCGCACGGATTCCGGCCGCTCGTACTTGGGAAGTTCAAAGAAGGCGGCGGGTATGTCGTCGCGTCCGAGACCTGCGCGCTCGATTTGATGGAAGCGGAGTACGTCCGCGAAGTAGATCCGGGCGAAGTGCTTCACTTCCGAGACGGAGAGCTTGTCTCGATTCGCCCGTTCGCCAGCGTACCGCGACACGCCTGTATCTTCGAGTATGTCTATTTCTCTCGCCCTGACAGCGTCGTCTACGACAGCAACGTCTACGAGATTCGCAAAGAGATGGGTCGGCAACTCGCACGAGAATCACACGTAGATGCCGACATCGTTATTCCGGTACCGGATTCGGGCGTGCCGGCTGCGTTGGGCTACTCCCGTGAAGCGAAGATCCCCTTCGAAATGGGCCTCATCCGCAACCACTATGTGGGTCGTACGTTCATCGAGCCCACCGATTCGATTCGCCACTTCGGCGTAAAGGTAAAGCTCAACGCTCAGCGCGACATTCTCGCCGGCAAGCGCGTGATCGTGGTGGACGACTCGATCGTACGCGGCACGACCAGCCGCAAGATCGTCGGCATGATTCGGGCGGCAGGTGCCAAAGAAGTACACTTCCGCGTCTCGGCTCCACCGACCATCAGGTCGTGCTACTACGGGGTCGACACCCCGACCTCCGAAGAACTGGTAGCCAACCAGAAGAACATGAGCGAGTTGCAGGACTACATACTTGCGGACTCGCTGGCCTACCTCTCGCACGAAGGCCTCTACTCGTTCGCAGGCGGCAAAGGCAAGGAGGCCGGGTTCTGCGACGCCTGCTTCACGGGGAACTATCCCGTCACACCGATGGATCTGGCTGACGAACGCCAGATGCGCCTATTCGAAGCGTTGGAACTCGCACCCAAGCGAGCGCGCGCAGGCAAATAGCCAATTAGGCGGAAGCAGACTAGACGGCGGTATGCCGTCGCCAGTTCTCGTCGTCACGATCCGGGCAGTCGGCATTGAAGTGCAATCCGCGGCTCTCGCGGCGGCTGCGGGCCGAGCGGATGATCAGCTCGGCAGCCAAGGCTAGGTTTCGAAGTTCAACGAGATCGCGCGTCAGCGTGAAGTCCCAATAGTACTGGCGGATCTCGTCGCGCAGCATGGCAATACGTGCGGCCGCCCGTGCGAGACGCCGGTCGCTGCGCACGATTCCCACGTAGTTCCACATTAGCCGCCGGATCTCGTCCCAATTGTGGGCGATGACGACGGATTCATCGATGTCGACGGCGTCGCCCGCCGTCCAGTCGGGGAAGTGCGGCACATCGCCGTCGGAGTCGGCGATGACCATGTTGGCATGCTCGACCGCACGATGCGCGAACACGAGCCCCTCGAGCAACGAATTGGATGCGAGCCGATTGGCGCCGTGCATGCCGGTCATCGCGACCTCACCGGCGGCATACAAGCGACCGACAGCCGTCTCGCCATGCACGTCGGTGACGACGCCGCCACACATGTAGTGAGCGGCAGGCACGACGGGAATCGGTGTCTGGGTAATGTCGAGCCCGTAACTCGCACAACGCTCAGAAATCTTTGGGAAGCGTTGGCGGATGAAGTCGGCGCCCAACCCGGTCATGTCCAGAACCACGTTGTCCCAACCGCTGCGTTTCATCTCCTGATCGATCGCACGAGCCACGATGTCGCGAGAAGCGAGGTCGGCGCGTGGATCGTAGTCCAACATAAAGGCGCTGCCATCGGGGCGCCGCAGAATCGCACCTTCGCCGCGAGCGGCTTCGGTGATGAGAAACGTACGCGCGTCCGGGTGATAGAGGCAGGTTGGATGAAATTGGATGAACTCCAGATCCGACGCGCGGCAGCCCGCACGGTACGCCATCGCCAATCCGTCGCCCGAAGCGACGTCGGGGTTCGACGTATACAAGTAGACCTTTCCCGTTCCGCCGGTTGCCAGCAGCGTCGATCGTGCGGTGAAGGTCTCCACTTCGCCGCTGCGTGTATCGAGCACGTAGGCGCCCCAACACTGCGGATGAGTGCGCGCCATACCGAACTTCTGATCGACGAGAAGATCGACGGCCAGATGGTTCTCGAACACGTGGACATTGCTGTGTCGACGGGTGGCCGCGATCAAGGCCCTCGATATCTCTTCGCCGGTGCGGTCGGCTGAGTGGAGAACGCGTCGATGGGTGTGGCCGCCCTCCAGTGCCAAGTCGTAGCCGCTGCCGCCGTCGCGCGCTGAGAACTGCGCGCCGAGGGCGATCAGTTGTTCGACACAGGCCGGGCCGTCCTCACAGACGCCGCGTACGACGTCCTCTTCGCACAGCCCCGCGCCGGCCTCGAGAGTGTCGGCGACATGGCTCTCAACAGTATCGTCGTCGCTCCATACGGCTGCGATGCCGCCCTGCGCCCAAGCGGTATTGGACTCGGCCAACTCACGCTTGGTGACGACGGCGACCGTACCTTTCTCGGCTGCTTTGATCGCGAACGTGAGTCCGGCGATCCCACTTCCAATGACGAGATAATCGAAGCTAGGCATTTACAGGACCGGCGCCATCTTAGCGGCCGCGGCGTCGCCCGCAAACAGGCCGCGCCGTCATCCAAAGGGCGGCTCAGTATGCACTCGGGACATTGGCGGGCGCGCCGTCAACATGTAGCCTGTGGTGCGAATGAGGCGGCGGCGCGGGGGGCCTGGCGGAGATGCTGAACCTACCAAATATCTTGACGCTCGGGCGTATAGCGGCCGTGCCTCTGATCGTCTGGCTACTGCGAGATCCCTCCGGCAAGACCGCCTTCGTGACCTTCGGCGTCTTCCTGGTTGCCACCGTCACCGACTTCCTGGACGGCTACATAGCACGCAAATACGGCCAGACGACCGCGATGGGACAGCTGCTCGACCCCCTTGCAGACAAGCTCTTGGTGATCTCAGCGCTGGTCATGCTCGCGCTGATGGATCGACAGCCTTCGATTCCCGATTGGCTTCTCGTGACGATCATCGGTCGTGAATTGGCAGTTACGGGTCTGCGCAGCATTGCAGCGACCGAAGGGATCGTGCTCGGCGCTGAGGCCACGGGCAAGCTGAAGATGATCCTGCAGAGCATCGGTATCCACGCGCTGATCCTGCACTACAGCTACTTGGGCGTGAACTTCCATCTGGTCGGCCTCATCACGCTGCTCGCGTCCACGGTCGTCGGCCTGTGGTCTGCTGTGGAGTACCACATGACGGTCTTTCGAGAATTGAGCGGGCGAGGGCGCCAAGCTGGTTAGTAAGGCGCTCACGACGGCCCAACAGCTTGCAAACGAGGCTGGATCGGTTAGATAATCCCTGCACGCCCCCACCGGGGACGTTCACCTAGCGCGGGTGTAGCTCAGTTGGCTAGAGCATCTGCTTGCCATGCAGAAGGTCGTGGGTTCGAATCCCATCACCCGCTCCATTTTCAGAAGGGTCCTAACCGGGAACATCGTTTCCAAGTGACGTCGGTCTTTGCGCGGCGCCGTTCTCTCGGCGCCAGCGGCGCCGTTCTTTCGGCGCCAGCGGCGCCGTTCTTAAAGATACGCGTCGTCAATCAACCGCAGCCCATTGCCGAGTTGCCAATGGATGCCGGTTTCGGCGTTGCCGTGTGCGCGGACCAGCCCAGCGTGAATCCCGCGCAGGTGATGCCACGCGCAGATCGAAATGCGATTGCCACGCTGGTTGCCGCCGCCACGGGAACGGAAGAGCACGTGATGTTCCTGTAAGTTGCGGCGCGAGCTGCAGCCGGGAACACGGCAGCGCCAACCGTCGCGCTCGTGAATCGGATTGCGGTGGCGCGGCACGCACGACCACTGCGCCCTC
>JAJCZM010000040.1 GCA_029262375.1 Deltaproteobacteria bacterium | reverse complement strand
GAGATGGTGATGCCCGGTGACACGGTGAACATGAAGGTGGACTTGATTACACCGATCGCGATGGACGAAGGACTTCGTTTCGCGATTCGTGAAGGCGGTCGCACAGTGGGTGCGGGTGTCGTAACCAAGATTCACGAGTAGCGGGCGGAGGAACGGGCAATGCGTGACGAGATCGTCCTGGCCTGCGACCAGTGCAAGCGAAAGAACTACCGCGCCAGTCGCAACAAGAAGCTCTCGACGGAGAAGCTCGAGCGGAAGAAGTTTTGTCCTTCGTGCAGGGTTCACACCCTACACAAGGAAGGCAAAGTCTGAGTGCGTTCGGGTCAGTAGCTCTAATTGGCAGAGCATCGGACTCCAAATCCGAGGGCTCCAGGTTCGAATCCTGGCTGACCCGCCAGTTCCGCAATCGTGAGCGGTGCCGTTTAAGGCAACCGGTGCGAGAAGCGTGAAGACACGATCGCCCCGCCACTGGCGCAGTTCACAGGGGCGGAGAGAAGAGAGGGCGCGCGAAGAGCGCGCATGGCAATCGACAGAGGCGAACGAAAGATGCCGAGCGTGAGCGAATACATAACCCAAGGTCGCACTTTCATGGGCGACGTCAGCACCGAGCTGAGTAAGGTCTACTGGCCTCCGCGAAGTGAGACCATTGCCTTCACCGGTGTGGTGCTCGTGGTTGTTTCTTTTGTGGCCGCATACCTGGGGATCGTCGACTTCGTACTGTCGCGGCTTCTGAGCTTCCTCTTTTAAGGAGCGATGGCAGATGTCTGAAGACAACGACACGACCGCTGCTCCGCAAGGCGAGGAGACCCCGGTCGACGGCGAGCCGCACAAGGAGTGGTACGTCGTGCACACGTACTCCGGCTACGAGTCGGCCGTTAAACGTCAACTCGAAGAGCGAGTGCGCCTGGCTGGTCGCGAGTCGCAGTTCGGTGAGGTCTTGGTGCCCGCCGAGCGTGTCATCGAGTTGGTGAAAGGGAAGAAGCGCGAGGCGACTCGGAACCTCTTCCCCGGTTACATCCTCGTGCAGATGGAGCTGACGGACGACACTTGGCACATCATCAATGATACGCCGAAAGTCACCGGCTTTGTCGGTGGCGGAACGAATCCGCCGCCAATATCGGAAGAAGAAGTTCGCGCGATTGCCAAACAGATAGAAGAGGGCGCAACGCGACCGAAAGCGAAGGTCGCTTTCGAGGTCGGAGAGCAGGTCAAGGTCATCGACGGGCCGTTCTCGGAATTCAATGGTGTCGTAGAAGAGATCCGGCCCGAAAAGGGCACCCTGAAGGTCTCCATATCGATTTTCGGACGTGCTACGTCGGTCGAGATGGAACTCGTTCAGGTCGAAAAGGTGTAGGCGAAAATGGCAAAGAAGGCCGTCGATTCACTCAAGCTTCAGATTCCCGCCGGTAAGGCGAATCCGAGTCCCCCTGTGGGCCCGGCGCTCGGCCAGCGCGGCGTGAACATCATGGAGTTCTGCAAGGCGTTCAACGCGAAGACGCAGCAACTAGGCGACGTGATCATCCCGGTTGTGATCACCATATACGCCGACCGCTCGTTTTCGTTCATCACCAAGACGCCGCCGGCGTCGATGTTGATCATGAAGGCCGCGAAGCTTGCGAAGGGCTCGCCGGAACCGAACAAGAACAAGGTCGGGTCTCTGTCGCGCGCTCAAGTTCAAGAGATCGCCGAAACGAAGATGCCCGACCTGAACGCGAACGACGTTGACGCCGCGATGAAGATCATCGAAGGCACGGCCCGCAGCATGGGCATTACGGTCGAGGGATAGACATGGCCAGGCAAGGAAAACGATACAAGAAGGCTGCTGAAGGAATCGAGCCGGACACGGCGTACTCACTTGCTGAGGCGATGGCGTTCGCAGCTAAGGGCGGCGGCACCAAATTCGATGAGTCCGTCGAGATGGCGATTCGCTTGGGTGTGGATCCGCGCCACGCCGATCAGAACGTGCGTGGCACGGTCTCTCTCCCGCACGGCACCGGCAAAGAAGTGCGAGTAGCGGTGTTCGCCAAAGGTGACAAAGTCAAAGAGGCGGAAGACGCAGGTGCGGATTTCGTCGGTGGCGATGACCTCGTAGCTAAGGTGAAGGACGAGGGTTTTCTCGACTTCGACCGCGCCGTTGCGACACCCGACATGATGGGCGGTGTTGGCAAGATCGGAAAGATCCTGGGCCCGCGTGGTCTCATGCCGAATCCCAAGACCGGTACGGTGACCATGGACGTCGGCAAGATCGTCGCCGAATTGAAGGCCGGACAGGTCGAGTTTCGCGTCGACAAGACGGGCATCGTCCACGTCGCGATTGGCAAGGTCTCGTTCGGTGCTGAGAAGCTAATCGACAACGCACGGTCGCTGATCGCCAGCCTGATGAAGGCGAAGCCGGCGAGCGCGAAAGGCCAGTACATGCAGTCCGTGAACGTCTCTTCGACGATGGGGCCCGGCATCAGTGTCGACGCCGCTGACCTGAAGGTCGTAGCGTAGATTTCAAACTAGAGCGCAACAATGAATCGAGCACAGAAAACCCAAGCTATTGAAGAGTTGAGCGAACGTTTCGGCAGGTCGCCGATCGCAGTCGTCACGGACTACCGTGGATTGAACGTCGCACAGATTACCGAGCTGCGCCGCAAGATTCGTGATGCCGAAGGTGAGTACCTGATCGCGAAGAATACACTCACGCGCATTGCGATCGCCGACACCGAGAGTGCCGCGATCAACGAATGGCTCAGCGGCCCGATCGGCGTCGCGTACGGCTACGGCGATGCCGTGGCCATAGCCAAGGCGGTCGACGAGTTCGCGAAAGACAACGAGGCTCTCGAGATTAAGGGCGGAGTGCTTGACGGTGAGGCGCTCGACGCCGGCCAGCTCAAGCAACTCGCGAAGATGCCCGGCAAGGACGAGCTCCGCGCGCAATTGCTCGCGTTGCTCATGACCCCGGCAACGCAGCTGGTCCGTGTGCTATCGGCACCGGCTCAGCAGGTTGTGCAAGTGCTTACCGCGCGTAGTCAGCAGGAAGAAGGCTGACGCGAGCGTGAAGATGATGTATCGCGGCGAACCGTCGCGGTGCGGATTGTTGAATATCTAGACAGGTGAGCGGCTAATACGCCGCATCGACAGGAGGAAACAATGGCTCTTAGTACAGAGGAAAGGCAGGACATCATCGAGAAGCTGTCGGCTGCCAGCGTCCTCGAGATAGCTGAGCTCGTTAAGGAGCTCGAAGACAAGTGGGGCGTAAGCGCTGCTGCACCGGTTGCCGTTGCTGCAGGGCCTGCCGCTGGCGGTGACGCTGGTGCGGTAGAAGCCAAGGATGAATTTGACGTCGTGCTTACGAGCATCGGCGAGAAGAAGATTCAGGTCATCAAAGCGGTGCGCGAGCTTACCGGTTTGGGTCTGAAGGAAGCCAAGGACCTCGTAGAGAGTGCGCCGAAGGCCGTCAAAGAAGGCGTAAGCAAAGAAGACGCAGCGGCAGCGCAGGCCAAGATCGAAGAGGCCGGCGGATCCGTAGAGCTGAAGTAGGAAAGCGGTTCAGACCGGGAGTCCCCATTGCGGGGACTCGTAGATGTTGTCGGGGATTGTCCCCGACGGTTGCACGGACGTTACCGCAGGAGATGGCATGGCATCGATCGTTACCCAAAATCTCAGGTTGAGAAGGAACTTTGGAAAGATTCGTAGGGTTTTGGATGTACCAAACCTCATCGAAATCCAGAGGCGCTCTTACGAGAAATTTCTGCAGGCCGACATATCCTCAGAAGAGAGGACGGACACCGGCGCGCAGGGGGTATTCAGATCGGTATTTCCCATCAAGGACTTCAGCGGGACGGCGGAGCTGGCATTCGTCAGCTACGTCATCGGTGAACCGAAGTACGACGTCGAGGAATGTCATCAGCGTGGCATGACCTTCTCGGCGCCGCTCAAGGTTACCGTCCAGCTGATCACCTACGACGTCGACGAAGACACGCAGGCCAAAACGCTCAAGGACATTAAGGAGCAAGAGGTCTACTTCGGCGAGATTCCCATGATGACCGACAACGGTACGTTCATGGTGAATGGCACCGAGCGCGTCATCGTGTCGCAGCTGCATCGTTCCCCCGGTGTGTTCTTCGATCACGACAAAGGCCGCACGTCAGCAGGCGGGCGACTTTTGTTCAGTGCACGCGTCATCCCGTATCGCGGTTCGTGGCTCGACTTTGAGTTCGACGCGAAAGACATTCTCTACGTACGTATCGATCGTCGCCGCAAATTCCCGGCGACGGTCTTGCTGCGTGCATTGGGAATGTCGGCCGAGGAACTGCTGAACTATTTCTATCCGTCAGATCACATCAGGTTTGACGGCAAGAAGGCGTTCAAGACGTTCAGTGCCGAGTATCTCGTAGGTCAGCGCGCGACTCGTGAGATTCGCGACGCCTCCGGCGACGAGGTGATCGTCAAGGAAGGCCGCAAGATCAATCAGCGCCACGTGCGTCAGATGGAAGAAGCCGGCGTGACGGAGATCCCGATCGCGCTCGACGACATCATCGGGCGCGTTCCGGCTCATGACGTGATCGATCCGAAGAGCGGTGAAGTCTTGGTCGAGTGCAACGGCACAGTCACGGCCGAGCTTTTCGATGTGATCCGCGAACGCGGTATCGACGAGTTGGATCTTCTCTATATAGACGATCTCAACCGTGGTCCCTCGCTGCGCAACACACTCGTTCTCGACAAAATCGATAGCCCTGAAGAAGCAATCATAGACATCTATCGTCGCCTTCGTCCCGGCGATCCTCCTACGCTGGAGACCGCGACGCAGTTCTTCAACGATCTCTTCTTCAATCCGGACAAGTACGACCTCTCGCCGGTCGGTCGTCTGAAACTCAACCACAAGTTGGGCACAGAGATACCGCTCGAGCAGGGCACGCTGCGCCGCGAAGACATCATCGCGGTAGTCGAGTACCTAATCCTTCTCAAGAACGGCAACGGCACGATCGACGACATCGATCACCTCGGCAACCGACGTGTTCGCACGGTAGGCGAGTTGGTCGAGAATCAGTATCGCGTCGGCTTGCTGCGCATGGAGCGCGCGATCCGCGAGCGAATGAGCTTGCAGGATCTCGAAACGCTGATGCCGCAGGAACTGATCAACTACAAGCCGGTATCGGCCGTAGTGAAGGAGTTCTTCGGCTCCAGTCAGCTCAGCCAGTTCATGGATCAAACGAATCCGCTCTCCGAGGTTACTCATAAGCGACGTCTGTCTGCTTTGGGACCGGGCGGTCTCACGCGCGAGCGCGCCGGTTTCGATGTTCGCGACGTGCATCCAACGCACTACGGTCGCGTGTGTCCGATTGAGACTCCTGAAGGCCCGAACATCGGCCTGATCTCCAGCTTGAGCACGTACGCGCGCATCAACGAGTTCGGTTTCGTCGAGACGCCGTACCGTAAGGTCGGCGCCGGCCACGTGAGCGACGAAGTCATGTACCTCACCGCTCTCGAAGAGGAAGAGCATACGATCGCGCAGGCGAACGCCACGCTCGATGCGGAAGGTCGGTTCACCAGCGACCAGATCGCCGCTCGTAAGAAAGGCATCTCGCCGACCGGCGATCAGACAATGGACTCGACGATGGTCCCGCCGGAGCAGGTTACGCTGATGGACGTGTCGCCGAATCAGCTGGTCAGCGTTGCTGCCGGATTGATTCCGTTCCTCGAGCACGATGACGCGAACCGCGCCCTGATGGGCTCGAACATGCAACGGCAGGCCGTTCCGCTACTGCGAACGGAAGCGCCGCTCGTTGGCACTGGTCTCGAAGCGACCGTCGCCCGCGACTCCGGTGTCACGGTCGTGGCGCGCCGTCCGGGTGTTATCGAGAGCGTCGATTCACGACGTATTGTTGTAAAGGCGGATCGCCCTTCGGGCCCGCGCGATCCCGGCGTCGATATCTACAACCTTACGAAGTACCAGCGGTCCAATCAGAATACGTGCATCAATCAGAAGCCGATTGTCGTCGTTGGTGAGCACGTGAACCTAGGCGACGTCATCGCTGATGGGCCTTCCACTGAAACCGGCGAATTGGCACTTGGTCGCAACGTCGTCGTCGCGTTCATGCCGTGGAATGGCTACAACTTCGAGGATTCGATCCTCGTCTCGGAGCGCCTCGTTCGCGAGGACTTCTTCACTTCGATTCATATCGAAGAGTTCGAATGTGTTGCCCGCGATACGAAACTCGGACCGGAAGAGATCACGCGAGACATCCCCAACGTTGGCGAAGAAGCGCTCAAGGATCTCGATGAGAGCGGCATCATCCGTGTTGGAGCGGAGGTCGCGCCTGGATCGATTCTCGTAGGTAAGATCACGCCGAAGGGTGAGACGCAGCTCTCGCCCGAGGAAAAGCTGCTGCGCGCCATCTTCGGCGAAAAGGCCGGTGAGGTGCGAGACACCTCCCTGCGCATGCCTCCCGGAACCGAAGGCACGGTCATCGATGCCCGCGTATTCTCGCGTAAGGGCGTCGCCAAGGACGATCGCGCGATGCGCATCGAAGAGGAAGAGCGTCGTCGGTTGGAGAAGGATCGAGCGGACGAGCTGCGAATCCTGAAGTCGAGCGCGCTTGCCCAGATCATCGCCTTGGTCGCCGGCAAGGAAACGGGTACCCGCCTGACCGACGATGAGCGTAACGTGCTGATCGCCAAGGGCGACACCATTACTGCCGAGATGCTCACCGCGATCCCGCCCAGCTACTGGGGAGAGATCAAGGTCGGAGACGCGACTTCCGAAGAAGAAATTTCGCGAATCGTTGACGCGATGAACTCGCGGAGCAACGCGATCAACACGCAGTTCGATGCGAAGATCGAGCGACTCTCGCAGGGCGATGAACTCGCGCCGGGCGTCATCAAGATGGTGAAGGTCTTCGTCGCGATCAAGCGGCGTCTCCAGGTCGGAGACAAGATGGCCGGTCGCCACGGTAACAAAGGTGTTGTGTCTCGCATCGTCCCGGTCGAGGACATGCCGATCATGGAGAACGGCCAGCCGGTCGACTTCTGCCTCAATCCGCTCGGCGTTCCGTCACGAATGAACGTCGGTCAGATCTTGGAAGTCCATCTCGGTTGGGGAGCGAGAGAACTCGGCATGCAGCTCGAGGATCTTGCCGATCGCTCTGACGTCGAGGGCTTACGCGCAAAACTCAAACTGGCTTATCCGGGATCGGGCACTGAGAATTTCATCGACGGCCTGGCGGCCGACGACATGGTCAAGCTGGCACGTAAGGCTTCTCGCGGAATCCACGTTGCGACTCCGGTCTTCGACGGCGCGAGCGAGGATGAGGTGTTCTCGCTTCTCGAGACGGCTCAGCTCAGCGAGACCGGCCAAACACGATTGCGCGACGGTCGCTCAGGTGACCCGTTCGACATGCCCGTCACCGTTGGCGTGATGTACATGTTGAAGTTGCACCACTTGGTCGACGACAAGATCCATGCTCGTTCCACCGGCCCGTACTCTCTGGTCACGCAGCAGCCGCTCGGCGGTAAGGCCCAATTCGGCGGCCAGCGCTTGGGTGAGATGGAAGTGTGGGCGCTCGAAGCATACGGCGCGGCGTACACGCTGCAGGAGATGCTCACCGTCAAGTCCGACGACGTAGCGGGCCGAACGCGCATGTACGAAGCGATAGTGAAGAATGAACATCAGCTCGAACCGGGTCTCCCGGAATCCTTCAATGTGATGGTGAAGGAACTCCAGTCGTTGGCACTGGATGTCGAGCTGCTTGAAGAGAACGACGAGGAGGAAGCGGCCTAATGGAAGATCTACTTACCCAGTTATTCGACAAGCCCAAGGACCCTCGCAGCTTTACCGCAATTCGCATCGGCCTTGCCTCGCCCGAGAAGATTCGTTCGTGGTCGCACGGCGAAGTACGCAAGCCTGAGACGATCAACTACCGTACTTTCAAACCCGAGCGCGATGGTCTGTTCTGCGCCAAGATCTTCGGTCCGACGAAGGACTACGAGTGCAACTGCGGCAAGTACAAGCGCATGCGTCACCGTGGTGTGGTCTGTGAAAAGTGCGGGGTCGAGGTCATCCAGTCTAAGGTACGTCGCGAGCGCATGGGCCACATCGAGTTGGCCACTCCGATTGCACATATCTGGTTCACGAAGAGCTTACCGAGTCGCATCGCGACGCTTCTCGACCTGACACTCAAGGAACTCGAGAAGGTTCTGTACTACGAGAGCTATGTCGTCGTCGACGCGGGCGAGACAGACCTCGAAGAGAACACGCTATTGTCGGAAGCCGACCACCGCACGAAGGTGCAGGAGTTCGGTCCTGGCTCGTTCGTGGCCGGCATGGGCGCGGAGTCCATCCGTCGCATCCTCGAAGACATGGACATCGAGGACCTCACCGAAGAGCTCCGTATCCTGATCACGGACACGGGCAGTGAGGCCAAGCGCAAGAAGTACATCAAACGCCTGAAGGTCGCGCAGGCTTTCCTAAATTCCACCGCTCGTCCGGCATGGATGATTCTTGAAGTCATCCCCGTCATTCCTCCGGATCTGCGACCGCTCGTGCCCTTGGACGGCGGCCGATTCGCAACGTCGGATCTGAACGATCTCTATCGCCGCGTAATCAATCGAAACAATCGATTGAAGCGCCTCATGGAACTCAACGCTCCTGACATCATCGTACGCAACGAGAAGCGTATGTTGCAGGAAGCGGTCGATGCGCTGTTCGACAACGGCCGCCGTGGCCGGCCGATCACCGGCGCGAACAAGCGTCCGCTTAAGTCACTGAGCGACATGCTCAAAGGCAAGACCGGTCGCTTCAGGCAGAACCTCCTCGGTAAGCGCGTCGACTACTCCGGTCGTTCGGTGATCGTAGTCGGTCCGGACCTGCGTCTGCACCAGTGCGGACTTCCTAAGAAGATGGCACTCGAACTCTTCAAGCCGTTCATCTACGGCCGCCTGGAAGAGAAAGGGCTTGTTACGACGATCAAGAGCGCCAAGAAGATGGTAGAGAAAGAGCGCTCGGAAGTTTGGGATATCCTCGATGAGGTGATTCGCGAGCATCCGGTGCTGCTTAACCGAGCACCGACCCTTCACCGATTGGGAGTTCAGGCGTTTGAACCGGTGTTGATCGAGGGCAAGGCGATTCAGCTGCACCCGCTCGTTTGCGCCGCGTTCAACGCAGATTTCGACGGCGATCAGATGGCCGTCCACGTACCGCTTTCCGTTGAAGCTCAGGTCGAAGCCCGCGTGTTGATGATGTCGACCAACAACATCCTGTCGCCCGCGAACGGCAAGCCGATCATCGTGCCTACGCAAGATATTGTGCTGGGGCTCTACTACATGACGCGGCAGCGCAGGGGCGCACGCGGGGAGGGGCGACGCTTCTCCAACATGGATGAAGTTCGTATTGCGTACGACCAGATGGACGTCGAGTTGCATGCATCGATCATGGTGCGATCAAACGGTGAGCGACTCGATACTACTGTTGGTCGCTGCCTGCTCTACGAGATCGTTCCGGATGAAGTAGAGTTCTCCAACGTCAATCAGGTCATGACCAAGCGTGCGCTCGGGGATCTCGTGGACGTCACGTACCGCATTTGCGGAGACAAGAGCTGCGTACTGCTCGCCGACCGCTTGAAAGATCTCGGCTTCGCGATGGCTACTCGCGCCGGCATCTCGATCGGGATCAAGGACATGAAGATCCCGGCCGCCAAGGCGGAACTTCTCGACAACGCGGGCAACGAAGTCTCCAAGATTCAACATCAGTACGAGTCGGGACACATTACGAACGGCGAGCGCTACAACAAGGTGGTCGACATTTGGGCCAGCGTCACCGATCGCATTGCGGACAACATGATGGCCGGTATGGCCACCGAGAAGCTGCAGGACGACGGTAAGCAGTTACAGACTCAGAGCTTCAACTCCATTTTCATGATGGCCGACTCAGGAGCTCGTGGCAGTGCGCAGCAGATGCGTCAGCTCGCTGGAATGCGTGGCTTGATGGCGAAACCGTCGGGCGAGATCATCGAAACACCCATCACGGCGAACTTCCGTGAGGGCCTGACGGTGTTGCAGTACTTCATCTCGACGCACGGTGCTCGTAAGGGCTTGGCCGATACCGCGTTGAAGACAGCGAACTCCGGTTATCTGACACGGCGTCTCGTCGACGTCGCCCAGGACACCGTCATCATTGATCGCGACTGCGGCACTCTCGACGGCATCGAGATCACTCCATTGATCGAAGGTGGCGAGATCATCGAGCGCCTCGGGGATCGAGTACTCGGTCGCGTGGCTCTGGAAGACATTACGGACCCGTTCTCGGGGGATGTGCTGGTTGCCGCAAACGCAGAGATCGACGAAGAGAACGTAGAACTGGTCGAAGGAACGGGTGTGGAGCGGGTCAAAATTCGTTCCGTACTCACCTGCCAAGCACCGCGCGGTGTTTGCGCGCTTTGCTACGGTCGCGATCTGTCGCGCGGTCACATCGTGAACGTAGGCGAGGCGATCGGCGTCATTGCGGCACAATCGATCGGTGAGCCGGGCACTCAGCTCACAATGCGTACCTTCCATATTGGTGGTACGGCGAGTCGGCGCGCAGAGCAGACGACGCTCGAGCCGCGCCACGATGGCATCGTTAAGTACAACGACGTCGAGTTCGTTACCGACCGCGCGGGGCAAACGGTTGTTATGAACCGCAGCGCGGAAGTGTCGATCGTCGATGAGCTGGAAGACGGTCAGTTCCGCGAGCGTGAACGTTACCCGCTCGTACACGGCGCGAAGTTGCTGAAGAAAGATGGTGAGGCCGTTAAGGCCGGGACCGTCGTCGCGGAATGGGATCCGTTCATGACGCCGATCATCACCGAGGTCGGTGGCGTCATTAAGTTCGGCGACATCGTTGACGGCGAAACGATGAAGGAACAGGTCGATTCGACGACAGGAATGTCGACGAAGGTGATCAAATCGATCAAGGGTGCCAACGATCGTCGTCCGCGACTTTCGCTGAAAGACGACAAGGGCGAGACCGTTTTACGTAAGCGTGGCGGCGCCGCTCGTTATCAACTTCCGGAAGGCGCGTATCTCGCGGTCGAAGAAGGGCAGCAGGTCGAGCCGGGCGATGTTCTGGCAAGGATCCCGCGCGAAACGACGAAGACCAAGGACATCACAGGCGGACTGCCGCGCGTTGCGGAATTGTTCGAGGCGCGTCGCCCGAAGGAGTTCGCGATCATCTCTGAGATCGACGGCATGGTCGGCTTCGGCGGCGATACGAAGGGCAAGCGCAAAGTCACCGTGACTCCCGAAGTTGGTGACATGCGTGAGTACCTCGTGCCGAAGGGCAAACACATCTTGGTCCAGGAAGGTGATCGCATCGTCGCCGGTCAGCAGTTGCATGCCGGGTCTTCCAACCCGCACGACATTCTCACCGTGAAGGGCGAGAAAGAGCTGGCCGCGTATCTGGTAGATGAGATTCAGGAAATTTACCGACTCCAGGGCGTGCGAATCAACGATAAGCACATCGAAGTGATCGTGCGCCAAATGCTACGTCGCGTACGGATCGTCGAGTCGGGTGATTCCGATCTACTGGGCGGTGACCAGGTCGAAAAGCAGCGCTTCCTGGACGTCAACATGGCGCTCCTGGACGAGGGCAAGCGCCCCGCCACGGCGGAGCCGCTGCTACTGGGCATCACGAAAGCGAGCCTGGCGACCGAGAGCTTCATCTCGGCCGCATCGTTCCAGGAAACGACCAAAGTGCTGACCGAGGCCGCAGTGACCGGGACTACCGACAAGCTGCGCGGACTGAAAGAGAACGTCATCATGGGCCGGCTGGTTCCCGCCGGTACCGGGATGGCTTGGTACGAGAGCATCGACGTCGATGTTCCAGGGCTTGGAGAGCAGGCTGAGGACGATCTCAGCCAGGCTCTGCAGGCGTAACGTGGGCTGAGAATGCAATCCGGTTTGACTGTTATGCAGTGCGTAAGTAGGTTGTGGGATTCCCTGTTTTCCCGGGGGCTTCCCATGCCGACAGCACTGTCGGGCGACCGGGATGGCTAAGGAGACAACGTGCCGACGATCAACCAACTTGTTCGCAAGGGGCGGCGTAGAATTGCCCGCAAGACAGACGCGCCAGCGCTTGGCGCCTCGCCACAGCGGCGTGGTGTGTGCACGCGCGTGTACACGACGACCCCGAAGAAGCCGAACTCCGCGCTCCGGAAAGTTGCACGTGTTCGACTCACGAATGGGATTGAAGTTACCGCCTACATTCCAGGCGTCGGACACAATCTCCAAGAGCACTCGGTCGTGCTGATTCGCGGCGGCCGTGTGAAAGATTTGCCGGGCGTTCGCTACCACATTGTACGCGGCACGTTGGATGCGGTCGGTGTTGGCGAACGTCGTCAGGCTCGATCGAAGTACGGCGCAAAGCGGCCCAAGTAGTGACGGTGGGTAGGAGCTAGAGAGAGCGACATGGCGAGAAAGGGCCCATCAAAGAAGCGGGAAGTACTACCCGATCCGAAGTACGGCGAAGAGGTGGTGACGAAGTTCATCAACTCGCTGCAGTTTGACGGTAAGAAGAGTACGGCGGAGACGATTTTCTACGGAGCGCTCGACCTCGTCGAAGAACGCACGAAAGAAGACGGCCTCGGCACGTTCAAGAAAGCGCTCGATAATGTCCGCCCGGCCGTCGAAGTTCGATCGCGGCGCGTTGGCGGTGCAACGTATCAGGTTCCGGTCGAGGTGCGCGCCTCGCGCCAGACCGCACTAGCGATTCGCTGGCTGATCGTTCAAGCGCGTGCGCGCGCCGAGAAGACCATGCGCGACCGGCTTGCCGGTGAGCTGATGGACGCGGCGTCCAATCGCGGCTCGTCGGTCAAGAAGCGCGAAGACACGCATCGTATGGCGGAAGCGAACAAGGCGTTCGCTCACTACCGCTGGTAGTCGGTAGGACCGGAATCGTGGAACTAGAGGAGACTGAGTAACGTGGCTCGTAGTGCAGCACTAGATCGCGTCCGAAACATCGGAATCATGGCGCACATCGATGCCGGTAAGACGACGACTACTGAGCGTATCCTCTATTACACCGGGATCAGCCATAAGGTTGGAGAGGTTCACGACGGGGCTGCGACCATGGACTGGATGGTCCAGGAGCAGGAGCGCGGCATCACGATCACGTCGGCTGCGACCACCTGTGAATGGCGCAAGCATCGCATCAACATCATCGATACCCCCGGGCACGTCGACTTCACGATCGAAGTCGAGCGCTCGCTGCGTGTGCTCGATGGTGCGGTCGCCGTGTTTTGCGCAGTCGGCGGTGTAGAGCCGCAGTCTGAGACAGTATGGCGGCAGGCGGATAAGTACCGCGTTCCGCGCATTGCGTTCGTCAACAAGATGGATCGTGTTGGTGCCGATTTCGCCGCAGTCGTCGAGCAACTGCGTGGTCGCCTGCAAGCACCTGCGGTGCCGATTCAACTTCCGATCGGTGCGGAAGAACACTTCCGCGGCGTAGTCGATCTCATCAAGATGAAAGCCATCGTCTGGCTCGATGAGACGATCGGCGCCGATATGGTAGAGGAAGAGATTCCAGCCGAGATGATGGCCGAGGCCGAGGCCGCTCGCGAAGCCATGATCGAGGCGCTTGCCGACGTCGACGAGGGCCTACTTGAGAAGTTTCTCGAAGGTGAAGAGATCTCACCGGCGGAAATCCTTCCTGCCGTACGTGCCGGTACTCTCGAAATGCGCATCGTGCCCGTGATCTGCGGCACGGCATTCAAGAACAAGGGCGTGCAGACGATGCTCGATGCGGTGGTGGACTTCATGCCGTCGCCGCTCGACGTTCCGCCGATGATGGGTCTTGCCGAAGATGGAGAGACCGAACTCACGCGCCGACCCGCCGACGACGAGAAGTTCTCCGCACTGTCTTTCAAGATCATGACCGATCCCTTCGTCGGGACGCTGGCATTTGTCCGTGTCTACTCTGGTACGGTGAAGGTCGGCGATACGGTCTACAACGCGTCGCGAGGCAAGAAGGAACGCGTCGGGCGTCTTCTGATGATGCACGCGAACAATCGAGAAGATTGTAAAGAGCTATATGCCGGCGATATCGCCGCTGTCGTTGGAGCGAAGACGCTCACGACAGGAGACACGCTTTGTGCGGTCGACGCGCCGATCGTGCTCGAGAGCATCAATTTCCCCGATCCGGTTATTTCGATTGCGATCGAACCCAAGACGAAGGCCGATCGAGAGAAGGTTTCGGAAGCGCTGCAGAAGATCGCGACCGAGGACCCGTCGTTCCGTGTTCACAACGATGAGGACACCGGCCAGACGCTGATCTCCGGCATGGGTGAACTTCACCTCGAGATTATCGTCGATCGTCTCACGCGTGAGTTCAAGGTCGATGCGAGTATCGGTAAGCCGCAGGTTGCGTACAAAGAAACGATTCGGAAGAGCGTCGAGCAGGACACGCGTTTCGCCAAGCAGTCGGGTGGCCGCGGCCAGTTCGCGCAGGTGAAGATCCTCGTCGAGCCGCTCGAGCACGGTAGCGGCTTCGTCTTTGAGAGCAAGATCAAGGGCGGCGCTATTCCGCGCGAGTACATTCCCGCGGTAGGGAAGGGCGTAGAAGAGGCGATGACCGTCGGACCGCTAGCCGGCTACCCGATGCTCGATTGCCAAGTGACATTGCTGGATGGTCAGTTCCACGAAGTCGATTCGTCGGAATTGGCGTTTAAGATCTGTGGATCGATGGCGTTCAAAGAAGCATGCCGTCGTGCCAATCCGATTCTGCTCGAACCCATCATGGGCGTAGAAGTGGTTACGCCGGAAGATTACATGGGCGACGTGATCGGTGACCTCAACGGTCGCCGAGGCAAGGTCGAGAGCATGACAGCGCGTGGAAGCGCGCAGGTCGTAAAGGCGTTCGTTCCCCTCGCATCGATGTTCGGTTACGCAACCGACCTCCGGTCGCGAACACAGGGGCGCGCAACGTTTACAATGCAGTTCGGACATTACGAGCCGGTACCACAGTCGGTATCGGAAGAGCTTACGGCGAGAGCCGTAAGCTGAGGCCAGCAGCGGTACTAGTGGAGAGAAGGCGCAACATCGGTTGCGCACGATCCAGCACGAGAAGGACGTCAGGAGAGTAAGGGATGGCAAAGGAGAAATTTGAGCGAACGAAGCCGCACGTAAACGTAGGAACGATTGGTCACGTAGACCATGGCAAGACGACGTTGACAGCGGCGATCACTTTGGTCCAGAGCAAGGCGATGGGCGGC
>JAJCZM010000039.1 GCA_029262375.1 Deltaproteobacteria bacterium | reverse complement strand
GAGATGGTGATGCCCGGTGACACGGTGAACATGAAGGTGGACTTGATTACACCGATCGCGATGGACGAAGGACTTCGTTTCGCGATTCGTGAAGGCGGTCGCACAGTGGGTGCGGGTGTCGTAACCAAGATTCACGAGTAGGCGAACCAAGGCGACGAGCGAGAGGCTGTTCCGAGATGATGAGTGAAAGGATACGCATTCGGCTGAGAGCATACGATCATCGTGTGCTCGACCAGTCGGTGCGCGAGATAGTCGATGCGGTCAAGCGTACCGGCGGTCGAGTGGCCGGCCCGGTTCCGATGCCGACGCGCATCGAGCGCTTCACGGTCAACCGCTCGCCGCACGTAGACAAGAAGTCGCGCGAGCAGTTCGAAATTCGCACGCACAAACGCTTGCTGGATATTGTGGAGCCGACTCAACAGACCATCGACTCCCTCGGCAAGTTGGATCTTCCTGCCGGTGTCGAAGTGGAGATCAAGCTCCAGTAAGGCAAACGAGGATATGTCGATGGTAGGTTTGATAGGAACAAAGGTCGGTATGACCCAGATCTTCGGGGAGGGCGGTGAGCTCATCCCGGTGACTGTTGTCGAAGCCGGACCGTGTACGGTTACGCAGCTCCGTACTGCCGAGGCCGACGGCTACGAAGCCGTACAAGTCGGCTTCGGCGTGAAGCAAGACAAACTGATCAACAAGGCGACGCGCGGTCATCTCGGAAAGGCCGGCAAGCTGAACATTGCGACGTTGGCCGAGTTTCGTGTCGGCGACACCGCGGCTTTCAAGGTTGGGCAGGAGATCAAGGCGAGCGACGTCGTTGTCGCGGGTGATGTCGTCGACGTTACGGGTACCACGCGAGGGCGCGGCTTCTCGGGCGTCATGCGTCGTTATAATTTCCAAGGGCAATCGGCTACCCACGGTACGCACGAGTCCTTCCGCGGGCCTGGTGCTGTCGGTGCCTGCGCCTACCCGGGACGCATTTGGAAGGGGCAGAAGATGCCCGGCCAGATGGGCAACAAGCGTCGTACGGTCCAGAACCTAGTAATCGTCGCGATTCGTGAGGACGACAATATTGTTCTCATTCGCGGAGCGGTACCGGGCCCACGTGGCGGGGAAGTCGTGATCCGTCCTGCGGTGAAGGCTCAGCGCAAAGTGCGGCCGGCGAGTAGTTCGAGCGAGTAATTAGTGATGCCGGAGAACACAGCCATCGAAGTAGTCGTCGTGGACGCCGCCAATTCCGAGAAGGGAAAGGTCGCGCTGCCCGCTGCATTCGCCGCGCGCGTAAGCGAAGGCGCACTGTTCGACCAAGTGTTGGCCCAACTGGCCAGCCGTCGAAGTGGTACCGCGAAAGTAAAAACGCGCGCTGAAGTTCGTGGTGGCGGTAAGAAGCCTTGGAAGCAGAAGGGCACCGGTCGCGCACGAGCGGGCAGTAACCGATCCCCGATTTGGCGTGGCGGCGGTCAGATTCACGGTCCACAGCCGAGGTCTTACGCGTACCGCTTGCCCAGAACTGCACGTAAAGCGGCTCTGCGTAGCGCGCTGACTCAGAAGGCGAGAGACGGCCAGGTGCGCGTGATCGACCGTCTTTCATTCGAGCAGCCGAAGACGAAGCAGATGCGCGAGACCCTGGCCAAACTGGGAATCCAGTCTGCTCTCATCGTGACCGCGCAAGCAGATACCAACATCGTATTGTCTGCACGCAATCTGCCGAACGTTACCGCGCTGCCGGTTGCCGGCTTGAACGTTTACGATCTGCTCAAGCACGAGATTCTCCTGGTGTCTCAGGATGCTCTCGCAGTCATCGAGGAGAGGTTGGCATGAAGGCTGGCGTCCAAATTATTCAGGCTCCTGTGATCACTGAGAAGGGCACCTTGGTCGCCGAGACTTCGGGGCAGGTTGTTTTCAAGGTCGACCGTCGTGCGACGAAGCATGAGATTCGTGCGGCCGTTGAGAAGTTGTTCGATGTAAAGGTCGAGGCAGTTCGTACCGTCAACTACCTCGGTAAAGCGCGCACTCGTTTCGGTAAGAAGCTGGGGCAGCGCGCGCACTGGAAGAAAGCCTATGTCTCGTTGGCGGAAGGCGAGACGATCGATCTCTTGGATCAAGCGTAAGGACTGACCGATGGCGATCAAGAAGTATAAACCGACCTCACCCGGCAGGCGCAACCAGTCCGCTTCGGATTTTGCCGAAGTGACGCGCACGGGACCGGAGCGCTCACTGCTGCGTCCGCTCAAGAAGAGTGGTGGTCGCAATGCACTGGGCCGAATTACGAGTCGCCATCGTGGCGGCGGTCACAAACGGCGATATCGCTTGATCGATTTCCGTCGTACGAAGGAAGGCGTACCGGGGCGAGTCGTCTCGGTAGAGTACGATCCCAATCGCTCGGCGAACATTGCGTTGATCGTTTACGCCGATGGCGAGAAGCGCTACATCATTGCGCCCGAGGGCGTTACCGTCGGCACCGTGATCGAGGCCGGCCCTGCGGCGGACATCAAGCCGGGGAACGCGCTCGAATTGGCGAACATCCCCGTTGGTACCGTCGTACACAATATTGAACTAAAGGCCGGTGCGGGAGCGAAGATGGCCCGCGGTGCCGGCACCGGAGCCCAGCTGGTGGCGAAGGAAGGCAACTATGCGCTTCTCCGGCTACCTTCGGGGGAACTCCGTAACGTACGCAAAGAGTGTCGCGCGACGATCGGTACGGTCGGCAATCAGCAGCACGAGAACGTTCGAATAGGTAAGGCGGGGCGTTCGCGCTGGAAGGGCAAGCGTCCGGCCGTGCGTGGCGTCGCCATGAACCCGGTCGACCATCCGCACGGTGGTGGTGAGGGACGTTCGAAGGGGAACCACCCGACCACGCCCTGGGGTAAGCCTACCAAAGGGTATCGGACGCGCAGCAACAGCCAGAGCGACAAGTACATCGTTGCCCGACGCAAGAAGCGTCGCTAAAGGATAGGGAGCAGGATCGTTGCCTAGGTCAGTTAAAAAAGGTCCGTTCGTCGATGACCACCTCTTGAAGAAGGTGGGCGCGCAAAGCGTTGATGACCGTCGTCCCATTCGGACGTGGTCGCGTCGCTCGACCGTTCTCCCTGAGATGGTCGGCTACACGCTCGCCATTCACAATGGTCGTCGCTTCATTCCTGTTGCCGTGAACGAAAACATGGTTGGTCACAAGTTGGGGGAGTTCGCCCCGACACGCACCTACCACGGCCACGCCGGCGCTCGCAAGGGCGACGTCAAAAAGTAGCGCGACAGAGCACGGTCAAGAACGATGGAAAGCAGAGCGATAGCACGACACATCAGGATCTCCCCGCAGAAGGCCAGACTGGTCATCGATCTCGTGCGCGGTAAGTCGGTCGATGATGCACTGAGCATTCTGGACACGAGCCGCAAGAAGGCGGGTGAGATCATTGCGAAGACCGTTCGGTCGGCCGTGGCAAACGCGGAAGACACGCAGAATGTCGACGTCGACAAACTTTATATCAAGCGCGCTTTCGTCGACGAGGGAGCGACGATGGGGCGATGGCGAGCACGTGCGCAAGGTCGCGCGTCAATGATTCTAAAGAGGACGAGCCACATCACGGTCGTCCTCGACGAGCAGGAGTAATTCGCTAACCGCGATCAGTAGGCTCAGAGATGGGACAGAAAACACACCCTAAAGGCTTTCGCCTCGGTATTACCGAAACATGGGACTCGCGCTGGTTCGCCAAGCGTGAGTACGCCGATAATTTGCAGCAGGACATCAAGATTCGCAACTTCCTCAAGAAGCGCTTATCGCACGCTGGTGTTCCCAAGGTTGAGATCGAGCGCGCCGCCAACAAGGTGAAAGTAAATATCCACACCGCTCGGCCCGGTATCGTCATCGGCAAGAAAGGCGTGGAGATTGAGAAGCTCAAGAAGGAAGTCCAGCAGATCGCAGGCCAGGACAGCTTCCTCGAGATTCATGAGATTCGCCGTCCTGACCTCGATGCGCAGCTCGTCGCCGAGAACATCGCGATGCAGCTGGTGCGCCGTATCATGTTTCGTCGCGCAATGAAGGAATCCGTTGCTCGTGCCATGCGCATGGGCGCGCAGGGGATTCGTGTTCAGTGCGGCGGTCGTCTCGGTGGTCACGAGATCGCTCGAACTGAGTGGTACCGCGAAGGTCGTGTACCGCTGCACACCCTGCGTGCCGACGTCCAGTACGGTCTAGCCGAGGCGAAGACGACCTTCGGCATCATCGGTGTGAAGGTCTGGGTGTATCGAGGCGAAACGACCGGGCGTCTTCACGAAGAGCGCGGTCAGGGAGTCGGAGTCTGAGCCATGCTCGCGCCTAAGAAGACTAAGTATCGCAAGATGCACAAGCAGCCGGGCCGTACCCGTGGCGTTGCTCACACCGGCAACAAACTCGCGTTCGGTGACTACGGTTTGATGGCGACTAGTCCGGCACGGCTCACGTCTCGCCAGATCGAAGCGGCTCGAATCGCGATCACCCGTCACGTCAAACGTGGCGGACGCGTCTGGATTCGTGTCTTCCCCGACCTGTCGTACTCGAAGAAGCCTGCTGAAGTTCGAATGGGTAAAGGCAAGGGCTCGCCCGAAGGTTGGTGCGCTCCGGTCAAGCCGGGACGAATGCTGTTCGAGATGGAAGGTGTGGGTGTTGAGCTCGCGAAAGAGGCTTTGCTGCGCGCGTCGCACAAGCTTCCCTGCTCGACGCGAATCTGTATCCGTGAGGGGGCAGAGCATGAAGAGTAGCGAATTGCGCAACCTCTCCGCGGAGCAGCTACGCGACAAGGTTGCCGAGCAACGCGAGGATTTGGCACGTCTCGGGATGGAACGGCACGCCCGCCGTCTCGATCGGACGTCGGACCTCGGTGCCGCTAAGAAAAATTTGGCCCGCGTTCTCACCATCCTCGGTGAAAAGGAACGCGGCGAGGAACAGGGAGCCGGCTGATGGCTGACAACGAAAGACCGCGCACTCGTACACAAGAGGGCACCGTCGTTACGAGTGCGATGAACAAGTCCATCGTGGTCAGTGTGCGACGCAAGATCCGTCATCCGCGTTACAACAAGTTCGTGAATGTGAACAAGCGTTTCATGGCGCATGACGAAGAAAATACCGCTGCCGTCGGCGATCGCGTCATCATCGCAGAATCTCGACCGCTGAGTCGCGCCAAGCGTTGGCGGCTACGTACGATTCTCGAGCGTGCGGTACAAGATTCTCCCGACGTGGCTGTGGTCTCTGCGATTCCGGAGGCGAGTGACACAGAATGATCGCGGTCGAATCCCAGCTTGATGTCGCCGACAATTCTGGCGCGCGCCGGGTGCTCTGCATCAAGGTGCTTGGCGGTAGCCGGCGCCGATATGCGCGCATCGGCGACATCGTCGTGGCTGCCGTGAAGGAAGCGATTCCCGGCGGCAAAGTGAAGAAGGGCGAGGTGGTTAAAGCCGTCATCGTCCGCACCTCGAAGGAGACGCGGCGAGCCGACGGTTCCTACATTCGTTTTGATACGAACTCTGCGGTGATTATCGACGCGCAGGGCGAGCCGGTCGGGACACGTATCTTCGGACCCGTTGCCCGCGAACTTCGTGCGAAACAGTTCATGAAGATCGTTTCGCTCGCTCCGGAGGTGCTCTGACCCGCAAGCCGGGTGAGACGGTTGAATGTTGTAATGAAAGCGAAACTTAAAAAAGACGACACAGTCCTGGTCGTTGCCGGCAGAGAGCGCGGCAAGTCGGGGAAAGTGGTGCGCGTACTTCGGGAACGTGGCCTCGTGCTGGTCGAGCGCATCAACATGATCAAGCGCCACCAGAAACCGGCGGGTCCGCAGAGCCCTGGCGGAATTATCGAGAAGGAAGCCGCGTTGAATCTGTCCAACGTGATGTTGCTCTGCGCATCCTGCGACAAACCAACGCGCGTAGGTCGAAAGGTATTGGACAGCGGCTCGCACGTGCGAGTCTGCCGCAATTGCGGCGAGGTAGTCGATAAGAGCTAGGACCATGTCTGATTACGCAGGACCACAGCTTCAGGCTCGTTACACGAACGAGATTCGCCCCGCGCTTCAAGAGTCGCTCGGGTTGAGTTCCACTATGGCCGTGCCGAAGCTCGAGAAAATCGTGCTGAACATGGGGCTCGGCGCCGCGGTGCAGAATCCGAAGATGATCGACCAGGCCGTGGTCGACCTCGGACGAATCTCCGGACAGCGGCCGGTCATTCAGAAGGCACGCAAATCGATCGCGAACTTCAAGCTACGCGAAGGCATGCCGATTGGCGTGTCGGTGACGCTTCGCCGCGATCGAATGTACGAATTCCTCGACCGTTTGATCAGCGTAGCGCTACCGCGCGTGCGTGACTTCCGTGGTCTGCCCGACCGTGGATTCGACGGAAAGGGCAACTACACGATGGGCGTCCGTGAGCAGACCATCTTCCCTGAGATCGACCTCGACAACCTCGAGCACGTCGTGGGAATGAGCGTCACCCTCGTTACGACCGCCGTAAATGATGAACAAGGCCGTGCCTTGCTCGTGCAGCTCGGAATGCCGCTGCGCAGCACCGCGAAGACCGCCTAAGGAGCCGATCGGAGATTTTCCATGGCTAAGAAGTGCTTGATAGTAAAGGCTGAGCGCAAGCCGAAATTCAGGGTTCGCGGTTATACCCGCTGCATGCAGTGTGGTCGTCCGCGTAGCGTTTATCGTCGATTCAAGCTCTGCCGCATCTGCCTCCGGATGATGGCTCGAGAAGGCCTCATTCCCGGTCTGGTCAAGGCCAGTTGGTAGGGGGTTGGTGAACCGATGAGTATGACTGATCCCATTGCTGACATGCTTACCCGCATTCGCAACGGCTCGCGTGCTAGGCACGAGCAGGTGCAGATGCCGTGGTCGCGTCTGAAGGAAGAAGTTGGTCGCGTGTTGTGCGAGCAAGGCTACGTTCGTGACGTCTCCGTTAGCGGCGAGGTTGCCAAGCGTACGCTCACCGTTCGATTGCGTTATGCCGATACCGGCGAATCTGCGATCACTGACATCCAGCGCGTTAGTAAGCCCGGCATGCGCGTGTATACCTCGGCGGCCGAAGC
Source organism: Deltaproteobacteria bacterium (assembly GCA_029262375.1). Classification (GTDB taxonomy): domain Bacteria; phylum Desulfobacterota; class Binatia; order UBA1149; family SPBQ01; genus JAJCZM01. The sequence goes on along the minus strand of JAJCZM010000039.1, from coordinate 126,642 downwards.
TCCGTCGGTTCGAGGTGGTTTGGGCGTGTCGATCGTGTCGACGCCGGTAGGCCTGCTTTCCGATCGCGATGCGCGCAAGCGCAATATCGGCGGCGAGATTCTTTGCGAGGTGTGGTGAGGTGTCTCGTCTAGGTAAATATCCGGTTGCCGTTCCCAGTGGGGTGAAGATCTCTCTCGACGGTACCTCGTTGGCCGTTGAGGGACCCAAGGGCAAGCTCGGCGTGTTCATGGTCGACGGTATCAGTCTGGACCTCAGCGATGCCGGCGTGCTCGTGAATCGCACCGATGACTCGTCGCAACAGCGTGCCAACCAAGGTCTGATCCGCAGCCTGGTATCCAACGTGCTGCACGGCGTGAGTGAAGGCTTTAGCAAAGTCCTAGAGATGGAAGGCGTTGGTTATCGAGCGGAAGCGAAGAAAAACGAAGTTCATCTGAGCTTGGGTTTTTCTCATCCGATCGTTTACACGCTGCCCGAAGGCATCAAGGCGGAGGTCGACAAGCAGAACGTCATCACGATCTCCGGCGTGGACAAGCAATTGGTCGGCGAGGTAGCAGCGGGTATCCGCAAGTTGCGTCCGCCGGAACCGTACAAAGGAAAAGGTATTCGCTATCAGGGCGAGTACGTTCGGCGTAAGGCCGGCAAAGGCGGCGCCGCCGGAGGCTGAGGAAGATCTCGATGGATCCATCGCGACAGAGAAAGATTGCACGAACGCGTCGCAGGGCGCGTATTCGAAAGAGGCTCAGCGGCACAGATACGACGCCGCGTCTCGCCGTATTCCGTTCGAACCGACACCTGTACGTGCAGGTCATTTCCGACGAAAGTGGGCGCACGTTGGCGTCAGCTTCTTCGTTCAAGGATTTGGGTGGCGGTGCGACGGTCGAGAAAGCGAAGGAACTAGGAAAGCAGATTGCGGAGAAGTGCACGGGCCTCGGTATCGAGGGCGTCTATTTTGATCGCAGCGGATACAAGTACCACGGTCGCGTGAAGGCCCTTGCCGATGCCGCGCGTGAAGCAGGCCTCAAGTTCTGAGGTAGGAGCGAGAAGTTGGCACGACGTCAGACACAGTCATTCCAGCTCGATGCAGCAGACCTCAAAGAGAGGGTCGTGCATATCAATCGAGTTGCCAAGGTCGTTAAAGGCGGCAGACGTTTCAGCTTTAGTGCGCTCGTCGTCGTCGGCGACGGTGCTGGGCACGTAGGCTACGGTATCGGTAAGGCAAAGGAAGTTCCGGAAGCGATTCGCAAAGGCGCAGAGAAGGCCCGCAAGGCGATGCTCGAAGTACCGCTTCTTGCCGGAACCATTCCGTATCTCGTGAAGGGGCACTTCGGAGCAGGGCTCGTCCTGCTCAAGCCGGCGAGTGAAGGTACCGGCGTCATTGCAGGCGGTGGCGTTCGCGCCGTTGTGGAGCTTGCCGGTGTCGAGAATGTGCTGACGAAGTGCATCGGAACGAACAATCACCAGAACGTCGTCAAGGCGACGATGGACGCGCTGTCGCAGCTGGCACTGCCCGAAGAGATCGCTGCGCTCCGCGGTAAGGAACTGGCCGAAATCCGCGGATAGCGGAGAGTGTTTTGAGGGAGACGGGAGCAACATGAGCACCGCCGAAGGAATGATCCGAGTAACCATGACCGGCAGCTATTCAGGCTGTACAGAGCGTCAGCGTGCCACACTTCGTGGGCTCGGCCTGAAGCGACGCGGTCGTTGTGTGGTCGTACACGGCACGGCTCCGGTTCGCGGTATGATCCGCAAAGTTGCCCATCTCGTGAAGGTTGAGGAGTAGTCGATGCAACTTGATTCGATGAAGCCGCCGCGCGGCTCTCGCAAACCGCGTAAGCGAGTAGGCAGAGGGCCGGGCTCCGGCACCGGCAAGACGGCAGGACGTGGACACAAGGGCGCAGGCGCCCGATCCGGCAGCAAATCTACGCCTGGTTTCGAAGGTGGACAGATGCCGATGGCTCGCCGATTGCCAAAGCGCGGGTTCCACAACATCCACCGCGTGGAGTATCAGGTGGTGAACTTGTCGGCGCTGGCCGAGTTCGAAGCGGGGGCGGTCGTCGATCTGGATACGTTCACCGTCACCGGTCTCGCGAAGCGGCGCATGCCCGTGAAGATTCTCGGGAACGGCGCGATCTCGCAGGCACTGACCGTGCGTGCGCATGCGTTCTCGAAGTCCGCGAAGGCGGCCATCGAAGCGGCCGGCGGAACCTGTGACCAGTTGGCGCTGAAGGCGGCGCCGGCTCAGCCGGAAGCGGAGTAGCAGTAAGTGTTCGAGGGGATACAGAACGTTCCGCGTATTCCGGAGTTGCGCCGTCGCCTAGGATTTACGTTGATGATGCTCGCCGTCTATCGGATAGGCGTCGCTATCCCCACGCCGGGGGTCAACGGTCAGGCGATGAGTGACTACTTCGCTGCGGCGAGTGGTACTGCCCTCGATATGGTCAACTTGTTCTCGGGGGGCGCGCTTGAGCGTTTCTCGATCTTTGCGCTGGGGATCATGCCGTACATCTCGGCATCCATCATTCTGCAGCTGATGACCCTCGTGGTGCCGTACCTCGAACAGCTTAAGAAGGAAGGCGAACAGGGCCAGAAGAAGATCACACAGTACACGCGCTATGGCACCGTTATTCTGGCGCTGATCCAGGGCCTGTTCATCTCGCTGGGCCTGGAACAGATCCAGACGCCCAACGGCGGCTTGGTCGTAGCGGTTGGTGGTTGGCCCTTCCGTCTGATGACGATGCTGACGCTCACTGCCGGTACGTCCTTCATCATGTGGATAGGCGAGCAGATCAGCGAACGTGGTGTCGGCAACGGTATCAGCTTGATCATCTTCGCGGGCATCGTGGCCTCGTTGCCCTCGGCACTGGTCACCACCTTCAGCTATGTTCGGCAGGGGGAACTTGGTCCACTGCAGTTGCTGGTGCTGGCCGTTCTCATGGCCCTCACGATTGCCGCCATCATCTTCATTGAGCGAGGCCAGCGTCGCATCCCGATTCAATACGCCAAGCGGGTCGTCGGTAGAAAGATGTACGGCGGGCAAGCTACGCATCTTCCGTTGAAAGTGAACACCGCGGGCGTGATTCCGCCGATTTTTGCATCGTCGCTGCTGATCTTCCCTGCGACCATCGCGCAGTTCGCTCCGGTTCCGTTCGTGCAAAATATTGCCGACTACCTCAATCCGGGCGGGCTGTCGTACAACATCGTCTACGTCATTGGCATTATCTTTTTCTGCTACTTCTACACGGCTATCGTTTTCAATCCGCAAGACGTGGCCGAGAACCTGCAGAAGTTCGGTGGTTTTATCCCGGGAATTCGTCCGGGAAAGCGCACCGCGGAGTACATCGATCGCATCTTGACCAGGTTGACCCTGGGGGGCGCGCTGTACGTGGCACTGATTTGTGTGCTTCCGACGGTTTTGATTGCGCAGTTCAACGTTCCCTTCTTCTTCGGCGGTACCGCGTTGTTGATCGTGGTCAGTGTCGCGATCGACACTGTGGCCCAGATGCAGGCGCATCTGATCCAGCGCAACTACGAGGGCTTCATGAAGAAGGGGAAGATCCGGGGGCGTAGGTAGGTAGGACCAATGCGCGTGGCGCTGATTGGACCGCCCGGCTCGGGCAAGGGCACACAGAGTGCGAATTTGCGTGACCGTTACGCGATTCCGCACATTTCGTCCGGTGATTTGCTGCGAGATGCGGTGAGTCGCGAGACGGAGCTTGGCATGCAAGCCAAGGAATTTATGAGCAGTGGCCGGCTGGTGCCGGACAAGCTCGTTTTGGGAATGATGAAAGAGCGTTTCGAACAGCCTGATTGCGCAGCAGGGTTCCTACTCGATGGATTCCCGCGCACGGTTGCGCAAGCCGAGGTGCTCGGCGCGATGCTCGATGCGAAACACGCTCCGCTCGATAGCGTCGTTGCGCTAGTCGTAGCGAGAGAAGAGATCGTCGTGCGTCTTGGCGGGCGGCGTAGCTGCGGCAAGTGCGGCAAGCTCTACCACGTCACGTTCGATCCTCCCGCAGTGGCGGGCAAGTGCGACGCGTGTAACGCCGACCTGGTGATCCGTGACGACGATCGCGAAGAGACGATTCGCCAGCGTCTCGAGGTCTACGAAGAGCAGACGGCGCCGCTCCTCGACTACTACCGCAATATCGGTCTACTTGCTGAGATAGACGGTGTCGGCGTGCAAGCGGATATCTCCGGCCGAATCGCGGCTGCGTTGGAGGTCGTATGATCGAGCTCAAGACCGCAGCTGAGATTGAGAAGATGCGCAGACCCGCACAGATCGTCGGCAGCATTCTCGCAGAGCTACGTACGTTGGTCAGGCCGGGAATCACCACGGCGGAACTCGATCGTGTCGCTGAAAAGCGCATCGGCGAGGCCGGCGCACGGTCCGCTTTCAAGAACTATAAAGTCGGGCCGAATGTTTTCCCCGCAGTGTTATGTACGTCGATCAACGAAGAGATCGTTCACGGAATTCCCTCGGAGCGAGAGGTTGTCGAGGGCGATATCCTGAGCTTGGATTTCGGCGTCGAGATCGATGGCTTCTATGGGGATTCGGCGGTCACGCTGGCTGTCGGGGAGATTGACGAAGAGAACCAGCGACTGCTGGAGGTCACCGAGCGTAGCCTGTATGCCGGCATTGAACAGATGCGTCCGGGCAACCGGTTGGGGGATATAGGCGCCGCTGTCCAAGAAGTGGCCGAAGCGGAAGGCTTTTCCGTCGTGCGGGACTTTGTCGGGCACGGCATCGGCCGTGCATTGCACGAGGAACCGCAGGTGCCTAACTACGGAAGTCGTGGAAAGGGGCGCGGGTTGCGCGCAGGCATGGTGCTCGCAGTCGAGCCAATGGTCAACCAAGGTACGGCCGCAGTACGCGTCCTCGATGACGGCTGGACCGCGGTTACCGCAGACGGACGTCGCGCTGCGCATTTCGAGCATACGATCGCCATCACCGATGATGGCCCTGAAATACTGACGAAGGTGTAAGGGCGCCCGAGAGAGACAATGAAAGTCAGAGCATCTGTCAAAAAGATTTGCCGTGATTGCAAGATCATAAAACGCAAGGGCGTGATTCGCGTCATGTGTAAGAACCCGCGCCACAAGCAGCGGCAGGGCTAGCAGAGCCAAGTAGAGAAGAGGCGACACGTATGGCACGAATAGCGGGAGTAGACCTGCCTAGAAATAAGCGCATGGAAATTGCGCTGACGTATATCTACGGCATCGGTCGGACCAGTGCGCAAAAGATCCTCACGGAAGCGAATATCGATGTCGGTAAGAATTCCGACGAGCTCGATGACGCGGACGTGAACGCGATCCGTAAGATCATCGACGAGAACCATAAGGTCGAGGGTGATCTGCGGCGTGAAATCGCAACGAACATCAAGCGCTACATGGATCTCGGTTGCTACCGCGGCCTCCGGCATCGGCGCAGTCTGCCGGTGAAGGGCCAGCGTACGCACACAAACGCTCGTACACGTAAGGGGCCGCGTAAGGCCATCGCGGGCAAGAAGCAGGCGCCGAAGCGCTAGCGGGATGAAATTGGACGTTTAAATGGCGACAAGACAACAAGCATCGGCCGCTGCGCGGCGTAGAAAGGGTAAACGGGTAGGCGCTGAAGGCATCGCCCATATCCGGGCGACCTTCAACAATACGAAGATCACAATCACCGATACGAAGGGGAATGTGGTGTCGTGGAATAGTGCCGGCTCTGCCGGCTTCAAAGGGTCGCGAAAGGGCACGCCCTTTGCGGCGCAGATGGCCGCAGAGCGAGCCGCCCGTGTCGCGATCGATATGGGGATGCGCAACATCACTGTATTGGTGAAAGGCCCGGGTGCAGGCCGCGAATCGGCGGTGCGCGCTCTCGGAGCAGCGGGTTTTCAGGTGTCGGCGATTCGCGACGTCACTCCCATCCCGCATAACGGTTGCCGCCCGCCGAAGAAGCGGCGCGTATGAGTCTCGGCTACTGCTGGACTGAACGAGGATATCGATAGATGGCAAGATACACCGATCCGGTCTGCCGCTTGTGCCGAAGAGAGGGCCTCAAACTCTTCCTCAAGGGCGATCGTTGTTACACGGACAAGTGTGCGATCGAGCGTCGCAACTACGCTCCCGGTCAGCACGGCCAGGGGCGACGCCGCAAAGCGTCCGAGTACGCGATGCAGCTTCGTGAGAAGCAGCGCCTCAAACGAATGTACGGTTTGCTCGAGAAGCAGTTCCGGAAGTACTTCGACATGGCTGAGCGGTCGCGCGAAGTCACCGGCCCAGCGTTGCTGACACTGCTCGAAAGTCGTTTGGACAACATGGTCTATCGACTGGGCTTGGCACGTTCACGTGCTGAAGCTCGGCAGTTAGTGCGACATCGTCACTTCATGGTGAACGGGAAGCGTGTGAACATCCCATCCTATCTCACGCGCCCCGGCGACGAGGTGACCATTGTAGAGAAGAGCCGTCAGAAGGACGTCTTCAAGCAATCCATCGAGTTCGCGGGTCGTCGCGGTCTGCCGGATTGGCTTGAGATGGATGCCGACAAGTTCACCGGCAAAATCGTGAAGTTGCCTGAGCGAGACGATCTCGCAATTCCGGTTAACGAGCGACTCGTTGTCGAGTTGTATTCGAAGTAGGCGACAAGTGATGCGGGCGGCGGCGCCCGCGAGGATGGAGCGAGCGATACATGCAAGTGTTGGATAATTGGAAGGATCTCATTCGTCCCAAACTGGAGATTCGCGCACTAGAGGAAGCGTATGGTCGCTTCGATCTGGAGGCGTTCGAGCGCGGCTATGGCACCACGATCGGCAACGCGCTTCGTCGCGTACTGCTCTCGTCGCTGAAGGGTGCGGCGGTCACCGCCTGCAAGATCGACGGCGTGTTGCACGAGTTCTCGACGATCGACGGTGTGACCGAGGATGTGACCGACATCATCCTCAACCTGAAAGAGGTGCGCCTCAAGATTCACGAAGGGCAGCGCCACACCGGCATTGTCGAAGTGAGTCGCGACGGAGTGGTCAAAGCGGGCGACATTCAGTTCGGACCCAATGTTGAGGTCCTGAATCCCGAACGCCCGATCGCGACGTTGTTGCCCGGTGCGACGCTCAGAATGGAAGTTGTCGCGAAGCGCGGCAGCGGCTACGTCGCAGCAGATCGCAACCGCGATGAAGACGCGCCGGTCGGCATGGTTGCCATGGACGCCGTGTTTTCTCCGGTCACGAAGGTGAACTTCAACGTCACCAGCGCGCGTGTCGGCCAGCGAACCGACTATGATCGCCTGACGATGGAGATTTGGACCGACGGTAGCTTACGTCCGGATGACGCGCTCGGCATCGCTGCGCGCGTCTTGCAGGACCAGCTGTCGGTGCTGATCAACTTCGATGTCGATGAGATCGAGTCGCAGGAAGCGATCGCGGAGCCGGAGGCGGAACCGCTAAACGAAAACCTCTTTCGTTGCGTCGACGAGTTGGAACTTTCCGTGCGCTCGGCGAACTGTCTACAGAACGCCGACATCAAGTATATCGGCGAGCTCGTTCAGCGCAGCGAAGCCGAGATGCTCAAGACGAAGAACTTCGGCCGTAAGTCCCTGCTTGAAATCAAGGAGTTGCTTTCGGAGATGGGCCTCGGTCTGGGTATGAAGCTCACCAGCTTCCCCGACCGCGAGACTCTCGATCGAATGCGTCTGGAGCAGGAGAAGTACTAGGCCATGCGACATCTCAAGTCGGGTCGCCAGCTCTCGCGTAATGCCTCGCACCGACGTGCGATGTTGCGCAATATGGTGACCTCGTTGATCGAAAACGGTCGCATCCAGACGACCGACGCCAAAGCGAAAGAGCTCCGTCGCGTTGCCGACAAGATGATAACGCTCGGCAAGCGACGGACCGTGGCTGCCCGCAGACGGGCGCGCAGGTTCATCCAGACCGACAAGGCGTTGGCTCATCTGTTTGAAGAGGTCGCACCGAGATTCGCGAATCGGCCGGGCGGGTACACGCGCATCATCAAGGTTGGTAATCGGCGTGGAGACAATGCTCCCATGTCGATCATCGAACTGACCGAACTACCGGCCCAGGCTGGTGGTGATGCGGCCGAGGCTGCGACGGAGTAGCGAAGTCACCCGAGCGCTGCCGACCGCCGCGCTCGCGGCCGTGATGCCGGAACGCCATCGAGCGCCGTCATCGCGGTCATGCGCCGTCATGTGCGGTCATGCACCGTAATGAAGGACGCTCTTAGAGATCTCATTTCTCAGGCTCTCGAGAAGGCGTGCGCTGACGGCGTGCTTAGTCTGGAGAGAGTTCCTGTTGCACACCTAGAAGTTCCACGCGACCCCACCCACGGCGATCTTGCGAGCAACATTGCGATGTCGCTCGCAAAGCCCGCCAAGATGGCCCCTCGTGCAATAGCCGAGGTGATTTGTGAGCGTCTTGACCGTTCAACGGACCTGCTGCGCGATGTCGAGATTGCAGGTCCGGGCTTCATCAATTTTTCGTTCAGCGATGACGCGTGGCGTGGACGTCTGCTGGAGATCATTTCGGCCGGCGACGATTTCGGGTCGTCCCGCGTCGGTGAAGGACGACGAGTACAGGTGGAGTTCGTGTCCGCCAACCCGACCGGGCCGTTGCACATCGGTCACGGGCGAGGTGCAGTAGTCGGCGATGCGCTGGCCCGCGTGCTCGCGGCGTCGGGGTACGATGTCGACCGAGAGTACTACGTCAACGACGCCGGCCGACAGATGGAGATGCTCGGCCAGTCCGTCTATGCGCGCTACCTGGAGCTGTGTGGGCGCGCATCGGAGTTCCCCGATGAGGGCTATCCCGGCGACTACGTCATCGACGTGGCGAAGGCGTTACGCGAGCGTGACGGAGACAAATGGGCCGACGCGCCGGAAGGAGAGGCCGTAGACGCCGCACGATCTTTCGGCGGCGATCTCCTGCTCGAGCGCATTCGCGTTGACCTCGCAGAGTTTGGGATTGAGTTCGACTGTTTCACCAGCGAGAAGGCTCTGCGCGAGGACGGCACGGTCTCGGCTGCGACCGAAGAGCTGAAGAAGACGCAGCATCTGTACGAGCACGAGGGGGCGCTCTGGTTTCGCTCGACCGGTTTTGGCGACGATAAGGATAGAACCGTCGTAAAGAGCAACGGAGATCTCACTTACTTCGCCAGCGACATCGCGTATCACCGCAGCAAATTCACGCGCGGCTATGACGAAATCATCGATGTCTGGGGCGCCGACCATCACGGCTACGTGAAACGCGTCGGGGCCGCACTCGAAGCACTTGGGCTGGACTCGAAACGTTTCCGCGTTCTACTCGTCCAGATCGTGAACCTCACTCGCGACGGCGAGCCCGTGCGGATGGGCAAGCGAACCGGCGAGTTTGTGGAATTACGCCAAGTCGTAGACGAAGTCGGACCCGACCTCGCGCGCTTTTTCTTCCTCATGCGCAAGGCCGACGCACAGCTGGAGTTCGACCTAGAATTGGCGCGAAGACAGACCGCAGAGAACCCCGTGTTCTACGTCCAGTACGCACATACCCGTATCGCAGGAATCTTTCGCCAGGCAGAGGCGAAGGGTGTCGTACTGCTGGAGCCTTCGCTCGGTGTCGCCGCGGCTCTCGGCAACGAGGACGAGATTGCTCTAATCCGCACACTCAACGAATTCCCAGAGGTCGTCGAGGGGGCCGCGGCCGCATACGAGCCGCATCGTGTGGTATTTTATGTCCAGAGGCTCGCGGGCGAGTTCCACCGGTTCTATACTCGTCACAAGTGTGTGACCGACGATGCTGATCTCACTGCCGGCCGGCTGCTGCTGGTGCAGGCTGTGAAACAGGTAATCGGCCGGGCGCTACGGTTGGTCGGTGTGAGTGCGCCGGACCGCATGTAGATTGAGCGAGCGATGGCGCGTCGACAAAGAGCGACGATTGAGTTTACCGCAGTCCAGCTTGGGCTTGTCGCTGCCTGTGCTCTCGGGGCAACCGCCTCGATCTTTCTCTTCGGGATCTACGTCGGACGCGGCCTTCCTGCGCATCACGCCGGTATAAACGACCAAGTGGCGAGAATTCCCGTCGCCGAACCTCCGAAGCTGGTTGCCGTGGCGCGCGGCCCGATGGCCGCCATTTCGCCGGTTCCGGGCCCGGCCGCGGCGCCCGGCATTCCTGCGGCCGAGACTCCCAGCGCCGCCAGTACCATGGACGCGACCGTTGCGGCATCGCTAGCGGCGGCTGCGGCCAAGCCTGAGCGTGTACCGGCCAAACCGGTAGTACAGCCCGCACTGCGTCGCGAGGATGATGTCGTTGCCGCCGCGAATCTCGGCCCTGTAGAGCCGGCCCCGGAGGCCCTAGGTGCTCAAGGCGGCCAAGGCGCCGAAGTTGTAACTCCGGCGGTACCGGCGGTGCCCTACACAGTCCAGGTGCTGGCGACACGCAACAAGACCGAGGCCGAGGATCTCGCCCACGGGCTGAAGAAGCAGCGCATCGGCGCCTTCGTCTCCGAGGTCGAGGATACCAGTGGTAGCTGGTATCGTGTGCGAATTGGCATATATGACGACCTGGAATCGGCCCAGGTGATGGAGACTCGCTTGAGAAAACTGGGTCTTCAGCAGGCCTACGTCAGCCGCTATCGCTGACGAGCCCGCCCCGCGGTCGAACCGGTCACGGGTGCGCGCACAATGAATCCCTCACTCCAAGAGTTCTCTCGCCTGGCCGAGTCGGCCAACACCATTCCCGTATATCGGGAAATCGCCGCCGACTTGGATACGCCGGTCTCAGCGTTTCTGAAGCTACATCAGGGTGGGCAAGGATTCTTGCTCGAGAGCGTTGAGGGCGGCGATCGCTGGGGACGCTACAGCGTGCTCGGTACCGATCCGTTGATGGTGTTGCGTGGACGAGGTGGGCGGCTCGAGGTGACCCATCGCGGCGGCTTGGTCGACGTCATCGAGGGAGATCCGCTCGCGGCGCTCGAGAAAGTCCTCGAACCCTTCAAACAAGCGCAGGTCGATGGCCTGTCGCGTTTCGCGGGAGGTTTCGTCGGGTATCTGGCCTACGATGTCGTGCGCTACGTAGAGCGGTTGCCGGTAGACACCGAAGACGATCTTGAAGTCGCGGACATCGCCGGCGTCATCGCTGACAATTTCATTCTCTTCGACAACGTGTCGCATACGATGAAGGTCGTGAGCCTGGCCCATCTCGAGCCGGGCGACGATCCGAAGGCCGCGTACGAGGCTGCGAGTGAGCGTGTTGCCGCGACCTCAATGCGCTTGGCGGAAGCAGCGCCGAAAGCGCCGCGAGCGGCGGCGGCGAGCTTCGAAGCGCCGAAGTCCAATCTCACTCCCGCTGAGTACGCCGCCTCGGTCGAGGCGGCACGTGAGTACATCCGTGCCGGCGACATCATTCAGGTGGTTCTTTCACAGCGATTCAGCCAGCCGCTGGCCAGCCACCCCTTCTCGATCTATCGCGCGCTGCGAACGATCAATCCGTCGCCGTACATGTTCTATCTCGATCTAGAGACCGAGATCGTCGTCGGCGCATCGCCCGAAGTGATGGTGAAAGTCGAAGGACGGGAAGTCTGTGTGCGGCCGATCGCAGGAACGATTCGACGCGGAGCCACCCCCGACGAAGATCGCGAGCTGGTCGAGAAGATGCTCGCGGACCCCAAAGAGCAGGCGGAGCACATCATGCTTCTAGATCTCGGGCGTAACGATATCGGCCGCGTTGCGGAGGTCGGCTCGGTGCGTGTCGCCGAACAAATGACTATCGAGAAGTACAGCCACGTGAACCACATCGTCTCCCACGTGGTCGGACAGCTTCGCGAAGACGCCAACTGTTTCGACGCATTCCGTGCAACGTTCCCAGCCGGGACGTTGAGCGGGGCACCCAAGGTGCGTGCCATGGAAATCATCGAGGAACTCGAGATCACCCGCCGCGGGGTGTACGGCGGTGCGGTCGGGTATGTCGACTTCTCCGGCAATTTGGACACGTGTATCGCTATTCGCACCGTCGTCGTCAAAAACGACACGGTTTATCTCCAAGCCGGTGCGGGCATTGTCGCCGACTCCGACCCGGCGCAGGAGCAGGCGGAATGTGAACAGAAGGCGCGCGGTATTTTGCTCGCACTCGAGCGTGCCGTCGAGATCGAGAAACCGTGAAGCAGGTTCTCGCAAAACTCGCCGATGGTAAGGACCTGGACACCGCAGAAGTCGAGCGCGCGGTTGCGCTGATCATGGACGGTGAAGCAACACCGGCACAGATCGGATCTTTTCTGACCGCGCTTCGTGTAAAAGGCGAGACCGTCGGCGAACTCGTTGCAGCCGTCCGGATCATGCGCTCGCGTGGCGTTCGCGTGGACGCCGCAGGGCCGCTCGTCGATACCTGCGGCACGGGCGGAGATGGTCTCGGTTATTTCAACATCTCGACAGCATCCGCCTTCGTAGCGGCCGCCGCCGGTGCGCGCGTTGCGAAACATGGCAATCGCGCCGCCTCGGGTAAGGTCGGTGCCGCCGATGTTCTCGAAGCTCTGGGCGCGAATATCGAGCTCTCACCGTCTGACGCAGTCCGGGCTATCGACGAGGTGGGAATCGCATTTCTGTTCGCACCGCTCTACCACCCGGCGGTTCGCCACGTCGTTGGGCCGCGCCGCGAGCTCGGGTTTCGCACGCTTTTTAATCTTACCGGTCCGTTGGCGAACCCGGCCGCAGCAACGCGGCAAGTGCTGGGAATATTTTCTGAGCACTGGCTCGAGCCCGTTGCACAGGCTCTCGCGGAGCTTGGCGCTGAGCATGCCATGGTCGTCCACGGTAGTGATGGTAGCGACGAGATCACGCCCGTCGGATCGACAGAAGTTGCCGAACTGCGCAACGGCGGCATTCGGCGCTGGACGATCGATCCGCACGAGTTCGGCGTTACGCCGTGTAATCCGACGGAACTCGATAGCGGAGATGCCGACGAAAGCGCAGCTGCGATCCGTGCAGTGCTCGGAGGTACACCGGGGCCGAAGGCGGATGCGGTAGTGCTCAATGCCGGTGCCGCGGTGTATGTCGCGGGAATCGCACCGTCGATGGCCGGCGGAGTCGAATCGGCTCGTGCGCTGATGGCCGACGGTCGTGCGCTTGCGGTGCTCGATGCGTTCGTTGCGTTCTCACGCGGGGTGCGGCGGTGATCCTCGATCGTATTTTGGAAGCGAAGCGTGACGAAGTCGCGTCCGCGCGTGCGAGCGTTCCGCAGAGTTCGCTCCGCGCGTCTGCGAGTTACGCGTCGGCCAGGAAGGGCTTTGCGGCAAGGCTTCGGCAGACGGGCGGGCGCCGTATCATCGCGGAGATCAAGCGGGCGTCGCCGTCGAAGGGCGTGATTCGCGAACTCTTCGATCCGGCCGAACTCGCACGTGACTACGCAGCGGGCGGGGCGGCGTGTATATCTGTGCTCACCGATGGTCCGTTCTTTCAGGGAAGTCTTGACGACCTGCGTGCGGCGCGCGCGGCATGTGTTTGCCCGTTGTTACGCAAAGATTTCGTCATCGATGACTACCAGATCACGCAGGCGCGAGAGGCCGGTGCCGATGCCGTTCTTCTGATCGTGGCTGCACTGGACGAGTCGCTGCTGGGGGACCTCAATGCGGCTGCTCACGAAGAGTCCATGGACGTTCTGGTCGAGGTGCATGACGAGGCCGAACTCGAGATAGCCGATCGCATCGGCGCCCGTCTCATCGGCGTGAACAATCGCAACCTCAAGACCTTTGAGACCTCGATCGACGTGACGCGCCGACTCATGGCGTTGATGCCGGACGACGCGACCGTGATCTCGGAGAGTGGACTCGGAGACCCGGCTGAGCTTGCCGATCTTGAGCGAATCGGCGTTGCGGGCTTCCTGATCGGCGAGACCTTCATGAAGTCCGAACGGCCCGGGGCCACGCTGGCTTCTTTAATAAGCGCATGAGAATTTGGACCAAGATCTGCGGAATCACTCGTGTTGTTGATGCCGTGGCGGCGCTCGATGCGGGCGCGGATGCGATCGGCGTGAACTTCTTCCCCAAGAGTCCCAGGGCCTGCAGTCTCAGCGAAGCGCGAGACATTACCGATGCCGTCGGCGCACGCGCGGTGGTGTACGGGATATTTGTGGATCTGTCGCGAAAGGCGATCGCTCGCGTGGTCGATCAGACCGGCATCAGCGGTGTTCAGCTGCACGGGACGGAAGATCTCGAACTGTGTACCGGATGGTCGATGCCTTTGATCAGAGCGGTGCCGGTGCGACGCCGTGCGCAGGTCGAAGACGCGGCCGTGTTGCTGCGACGAATCGGCGCAGACGCCGACGTGCGGATCCTGCTCGATAGCCCGCGAGGCGGAGGCAGCGGTACCCGTTTCGATGATGAAGAGGTCGGCTCGCTCGACCTCTCGCAGATGATCGTTGCCGGTGGGCTCGGGCCGGCCAATGTGGCCGAGGTCGCGACGCGCTTGCGGCCGTTCGGTGTGGATACGGCGAGCGGCGTGGAATCTCGCCCGGGGATCAAGGATCTCGGTCTGATGAAGGAGTTTATCGACAATGTCAGCTCTGCCTGATCGCAAAGGCCGCTTCGGCGAATTCGGTGGCCAGTTCGTGCCGGAGACACTCATGCCGGCCGTGGGAGAACTAGAACGCGAGTACAAGAGATGGAGCCGTGACGCGGAGTTCAAGAAAGAGCTCGATGGTCTGCACCGCGAGTATACAGGGCGCCCTACGCTGCTCTACCACGCGCGCCGGCTGAGTGAACACGTCGGTGGCGCCAAGATATATCTGAAGCGTGAGGATCTGTGTCACACCGGAGCACACAAGATCAACAATGCGTTGGGGCAGGGGCTGCTGGCCAAACGCATGGGCAAAAAACGCATCATCGCCGAGACCGGTGCCGGTCAGCACGGCGTAGCGACGGCGACCATGACTGCACTCATGGACATGACCTGCGACGTCTACATGGGCGTCGATGATGTGCAGCGTCAGTCTCTGAACGTGTTTCGCATGAAGCTTCTCGGCGCGAACGTTTCCGCCGTCGAATCGGGAAGCCGGACACTCAAGGACGCGATCAATGAGGCGATGCGCGACTGGGTGACCAACATCGCCACGACGTACTACCTCGTCGGATCGACGATGGGGCCGCATCCATACCCGTTGATCGTGCGCGACTTCCAATCCGTCATCGGCAAAGAAGCGCGCAAGCAAATATTGAAAGTCGAAGACCGGCTACCTGACGTTCTGATCGCGTGTGTCGGTGGAGGAAGCAACGCGATGGGCTTGTTCCATCCGTTCTTGCGCGACACCAACGTGCGAATGATCGGCGTGGAAGCGGCCGGCGGCGGGCTCGACGGTGGCAGGCATTCAGCGTCGATCAGCAAAGGCGAAGTCGGCGTCCTGCACGGTAAGAAGACGTACCTACTCCAGGACGAACTTGGCCAGATCCGTGAGGCTCATTCGATTGCGCCGGGTCTGGACTACCCGGGCGTTGGTCCCGAGCATGCTTGGCTGCACGACACCGGACGGGCCGAGTATCGCGCGATTACCGACGAGCAGGCCATCGAGGCATTGCAGTTGCTTGCGAGAACCGAAGGGATCGTGTGCGCACTTGAGAGTTCGCACGCGGTCGCCGAAGCCGCGCGTGTCGCGCGCGACATGAGCAAGGATTCGATCATCGTCGTCAATCTTTCGGGTCGGGGTGACAAAGACATGCCCAGCGTCGCCGACTATCTTGGTGTGGAGCTCTGACGTGGCGCGCAATCGACTGAAGAAGACGCTCGCGAAACTGGCGAAAGACGGGCGAACGGGGCTCGTTCCGTATCTGACGGTAGGCGACCCGGACATGGAAACCAGCCGCCGTGCCGTGCTTGCCATCGCCGAAGCCGGTGCCGATATCATCGAGTTGGGCATTCCTTTCTCGGACCCGATCGCCGACGGGACGGTGATCCAGGGATCAAGCCAGCGTGCACTCGCTGCGGGCTCCTCGCTGCCGAGAGTGCTCGAGTTGGTCTCGGCGCTACGGAAGGACACAGACGTCCCTTTCGTATTGTTCGGCTACTACAATCCCTTCTTTCGCTACGGGCATGATCGATTGGCCGCGGACGCGAAGGTCGCTGGTGTCGACGCAATCCTGTGCGTGGATCTGCCGCCGGAGGAAGGCAAAGACATGGCGCGCGCATGCAAAGCGGCCGATATCGAGCGGATCTACCTGCTGGCACCTACGAGCGACGATGCGCGCATTGCCGCGGTGAAGAAAATTGCGAGCGGCTTTGTCTATTTCGTGTCGGTCACGGGAGTGACCGGAGCTCGGGTGAGCGCGCCCGAGGGGATCGATGCGTTGGTGGCACGCGTGCGTGAAGGAGTGGGGCTGCCCGTGGGTGTGGGGTTCGGAATCTCGTCGGCCGAGCAGGCGGCTGAGGTTGGCAAGTATGCGGACCTCGTTGTGGTCGGTTCCGCCCTCGTTCGCATCATGCACGAGGCGGGAAGCGATGGGGCAGAGGACGCCGCGCGACGCTTCGTTGCCGAACTGCGGCGTGGACTCGACGCCGCGTGACCTACGACGAGACAATTTCCTGGCTCTTCTCGCTGGAGGGCAAACTCGGGATGGACTTCCGTCTCGAGCGGCTCGGCCCCGTACTGGATCGACTCGAGCATCCCGAGAAAGCATTCCCGAGCCTTCATGTCGGCGGTACGAACGGGAAAGGCTCTACCTCGGCGATCCTGCAGTGTGTTCTCGAGCAGGCCGGTTATACGACCGGACTCTACACCTCTCCGCACCTGGTGAGTTTCCGCGAGCGTATTCGCGTTGGGAATCTTGATATCGACGAGCACGCCGTCGTCGCGCATGTTCAGCTCGTGCGAGAAGCGGCCGACGCCGAGAATGTCGCGCTTACCTACTTCGAGATTGCGACGCTTGTCGCGTTTTTGGAATTCCGCGAGCAGGGAGTCGATCTTGCGGTCATCGAGGTCGGGCTCGGCGGTCGCCTCGACGCGACCAACATTGTGAACAGTATCGGTGTAGCCATCACGTCGATCGGTCTGGATCACGCTGGGTTCTTGGGCGACACG
This sequence comes from Deltaproteobacteria bacterium, assembly GCA_029262375.1. Taxonomy (GTDB): domain Bacteria; phylum Desulfobacterota; class Binatia; order UBA1149; family SPBQ01; genus JAJCZM01. The sequence goes on along the minus strand of JAJCZM010000039.1, from coordinate 109,623 downwards.
ATCGAGGAGGTCGCCGCAGAGAAGGCCGGCATCATTAAAGAGGACGTTCCGCTAGTGACGGGGCCTTTGCCGCCCGCAGCCCTGGCGGTGATCGAGCGTCGAGCGGACGAACTAGACGCGCCGGTGCGCGTTTGCGGCCGGGATTTTTCTGCGGAGCCGGTGCGAAGCCTCGCGCTCGGCGGACCTCACCAACTCGAGAACGCCGCAGTTGCGCGCGCGCTTCTGGCGGCGATAGACGACGAGTTCCCGGTGACGGAGCGCCAGATTCGAGATGGCTTTGCGCGAGTTCGCTGGCCCGGCCGCTTTGAGGTTCTCGAACGCGACCCGTTCTTGGTTGTCGACGGCGGCCACAACTCCCATGCGATGACGGCGCTCGTGCGCGCGCTCGAAGAGATCCCGGCGCCGGAGCCGTGCGTTGCCGTTTTCGGTGTCATGGCCGACAAGAACTGGCACGAGATGCTCGATATCCTGCGAGATGGCTTCGCGCACATCGTGTGCGTTCCGGTCGGCCAGTCACGTGCGCTCGATCCGGGAGAAGCGATCGATTATTTGCGGCCGCGAACGAAGGCGGTTGTTGCGGCATCGGTCGAGGAGGGATTGAATACAGCACTGAGGTTGGCCGGGAAGGAAGGCACTGTTGTCGTAACGGGATCTATCTTCCTGGTCGGCGAGGTCCTCGAAAGCTACTCGCCGGAGACCGAGTTCACTGATGTTGCGATCGAGCACTAGCATCCTCTTACTTCTCGTCGGCGTGTTGTTCGCGACAGCGGCCGATGCGGGAGGCAGTATCGCCGTGGAAGCCGGCACGCTCTCGTACACGGAAGACGGCAACGTACTCAAGGCCAGCGAAAATGTTCGCATAAAATGGGAAGACAATGTCCTCTCTGCCGACGCGGTGACGGTCGATCAAACGAAATCTCGAGTGATCTCCGAGGGCGCCCTCGTGCTGGATACCCCCGAGCTGCGTTTACGTGCGGAGCGCTGCGAGATCTTCTACGACACCGAGACCGGAATCCTCGAAGACGTCAGCATCGACTTCAAAAATCGCGCGGGCGGGTTCGGCGGCGAGCGTATCGAGAAACACCTCGGTCGTCAGTACTCGCTAAAGGACGGCTACTACACGACTTGCGAGACGATCGACGGCGAGAGTCCCGAATGGGACCTTGCCGGTGAAGAGGTCGAGATCGAACTCGATGCCTACGGAACGCTTCGCGGCGGCACGTTTCGCGTGAAGGGCGTTCCCATCCTCTACATCCCGTACGCGGTCTTTCCCACGATCGATCGCCGCAAGACCGGGCTGCTGCTCCCGAACGTCGGCTTGTCGGATGATCGTGGGTTCCTCTTCTCGCAGCCGTTCTTCTGGGGCATCAGCAAACACCGCGACCTGACGCTGTCGGCTGATCTCGAGACCAGCGCCCGTGTGGGGCTCGACACGGAGTATCGCTATCGACCCAGCCAAGACATAGAAGGGTCGCTCAGCGTGCTGTACTACAACGAGCGTATCCGCGGCAGCGATGCGACCGACGTACAGGTCGCGGCCGACAAGCAGGCAGCGTTGACCGACTACGACATTCCTGAGAATCGAGCGAGCATTGGTCTACGTCACCGGCAGAGGCTGGGAACGAATATGCGCATCTATGGTGACGCGCTGCTGGTGAGCGATGAGCTCTTCCTGCGCGAGATCGAATCCAGCGATCGCCACTTCAGCGATTCGAACTTGAGGCGCACTCAGCGCTACACGCGCAACCGTTTCGGGGCACTGTACGATCGCGGCAACATGAATCTGGGGGCGCGCAGTACCACATACCAGGATCTCGATATCACGAACCTCGATGTCGATACGCTCACGCGTGCCGATAGCCTTACTCTGCAGCGCCCCTTGGAATTGTGGGGCGTCGCTGACGGCGAGCGTGCCGGATTCGCGTACGGTATCGACGGCACGTTGAGTTCCTTCATTCGTCGCAAGGGAGCGGACGGTCAACGCTTCGATACCACTGCTTCGCTATCGCGCCATCTCACCGGGGAGTTCCCGATTCGCGCCGACGCTTGGGTCAGCGGACGACTGACCGCGTACCACATGCAGGAAGAGTCCGTCCTCGACGATCGTGGGGCTATCATCGACGAACTCGAAGGTACGTCGGCGCGCGGGGTCGTCGAAGCCGGACTCGATGCCCACACGACGCTGGCTCGCAGCTACCGATTCGGTGGCGGCAATAGTGCAGTTGCTGTGGCAGATGAGGCTGTGGGGGAGGAACTGGTCATCGATCACGTGATCGAACCCTTTGCCGCGCTCCGCTATACGAGCGGCTCCAGCGAGGACGATATGCCGTTATATGACGGTGTGGACCGCATCGACGGGCGTACTACGGCGACGTACGGCATGCTCTCGAGGCTTCATTTGCGTGACGATAGTGCGTCCGGGCAGAGCGAGGCGGCTCGCTTTTCCATAAGCCAGAGCTACAATTTCGACGACGACGTGCTCGAGGACCATTTCTCGGACGTCGACTTTTTGGCCGCATTTCGACCTATTCGCGGTTTCTCCGTGACTGGTCTGGCATCCTATAATGTAGGAGCGAGAGAACTCAGCGGCGCCACCAGTGCCGTCTCGTTCCGTGATTTCAAGCTTCCCTACGAAGGAGCAACGGAGTCGCGGATCGAGGCCGTCTACCGGTTCGTAAGAGCCGAAGCCGTAGGCGGTACGACGGATCCCGACCTCGACGATCTGGAATCGATCGAGGGAAGGGTGATTTTGGGCTTGACTGACAGGGTCAGCGTCGGCTTCAACGGCCGCTATGACGCAGTGACCGGAAGTGCGGTTGAGCAAGGTGGCGGCATTCGACTAGAGTCGGCATGCGATTGCTGGGCGATTGAACTCGGAGTTACTAGCCGCGTAAACCCCGACGAGACGCAGGTGCGTCTGAGAATCGAGCTGGCCGGACTCGGAAATGTAGGCACGTCGCCTTTACAGTTCCGCAGCCCCGGGTTGGCAGGTCTCGAAAAAGGGGAGACGGGCTATTGGAGGTCGGGCTGGTGAAGCTTTTAGTGACAGGTGGTGCCGGATTCATCGGTGCATGTTTTGTTCGTCAAACGATTGCAGACACGAACGACGAGGTCGTCGTTCTGGATTCGCTGACGTACGCAGGAAATTTGGAGAACCTCGCCGGCCTCGAAGAGAGCGGCAGGTTCAAGTTCGTTCGCGGATCGATCTGCGACCCCGAGGCCGTCGAAGAGGCCATCGAGGGATGCGACGCGGTTCTCAACTTTGCTGCGGAAACGCACGTCGATCGCAGCATCACCGATCCGGGAATTTTCGTCGAGACCAACGTTCAAGGTCCACGGGTACTCATGAGCGCCGCGCAAACGCGCAAGCTACGTTACCTACAGGTGTCCACCGATGAGGTGTACGGTAGCTTGGGGCCTGACGGGTACTTCTACGAAACGACGCCGTTGGATCCTTCGAGCCCGTACGCGGCCTCTAAGGCGTCTGCGGACTTACTCGTCGGTGCCTATATCACGACGTTCGGACTCGATGCGGTCATCACGCGTTGCGGTAACAACTACGGACCCTACCAGTTTCCCGAGAAACTGATTCCGCTGTTCATCACCAACGCACTCGAGGGGCGCGAGCTTCCGCTGTACGGTGACGGCTTGAACGTTCGCGACTGGATTCACGTAGAGGACCACGCCCGTGCGATTCGCACGGTGCTCGAGAAGGGCGAAACCGGAAAGGCCTACAACGTGAGTGCCGGCGGCGAGCTCAATAACAGGCAGATCTGCGAACGGATTCTCGAGATTCTCGGCAAGCCGTGGGACCTCGTTCGCTTCGTCGACGATCGCCCCGGCCACGACCGGCGGTACGCGCTCGACGCAACGTTGCTGCGTACAGAGCTGGGCTGGGAGCCACAGGTCCGCTTTGATGCAGGCATGCAGGGCACTATCGACTTCTATCGTGACAACACGCAGTGGTGGGAGCGCATCAAGAGCGGCGAGTACATGAACTACTATGATCGCATGTATGCGCAGAGGCTTGCCGACTCGGACCCTCAGCCAAGCGGGCAGGGAGTGCACACGTGAGTCAGGAGCCCCTCGAAAAGGCGACCGTCGCTAGGGTCGACAAACCGTGGGGCTTCGAGCTTATCTGGGCGAAGGCAGAGCGCTACGTCGGTAAGTTGTTGCACATCAACGCCGGCGAAGCGCTGAGCTTCCAGTACCACGAGGTCAAAGACGAGACGATTTACGTTTTGAAAGGGACGTTGACGCTTCACGTCGCACGCGGTGATGACGAGCCGCGTGTACTCGAGTTGTCCGAAGGGGAAGTATTCCACGTTACGCCGGGCTTGCGGCATCGATTCGAAGCGAAAGTCGAAGTTGAGTTGTTGGAGGTCTCCACCCCCGAACTCGAAGACGTCGTCCGGCTCGAAGACCGCTACGGACGAGCAGGGCAGTAGGAGCGTCGAGAGATGCGAATGCTGGTCACAGGTGCGACAGGCTTTGTCGGTAGGCATCTAGCGAGACTCCTGGAGTCACGCGGGATCGAGATGATCGCGGTGTCGCAAGGTAGTACCGATGCGCTGAATATCGACATCCGTGATCGAGACGCCGTCATCGCCGCGTTCCGCGACTCGCAGCCCGACACCGTCGTTCATCTGGCGGCGGTTGCCTATGTTCCCGACGCGAACGCGGACCCCGGCTTGGCCGATGCCGTCAACCGGGGCGGCACCATCAACGTACTCGACGGAGCCAGAGAGGTTGGAGCGCGGATGTTGTTCGTGAGCTCCGGAGCGGCCTACGGGCCCGTTCCTCGCGAGCAGCAGCCGATCCTAGAGACGCAGCCGCTGGGCGCTTCCGACTCCTACGGCAAGTCTAAAGTGGCCGCCGAGCAGGAATGTATCGATCGCGCCGGTGTACAAGACATCGTGCGCGTTCGGCCCTTCAATCACACCGGTCCAGGACAGGCTTCGCAGTACGTTTGCAGTGATTTCGCATTGCAGTTGGCGAAGGCTGAGGCGGGTCTTCGCGAACCGCGCATCGAAGTCGGTGATCTGCGCGCAGAGCGCGACTTTTCGGACGTGCGCGACGTCGTCCGCGCGTACGTAGACTTGCTCGACGCGGGCGAAGCCGGTGAGGTGTACAACGTCTGTTCCGGCAAACCGACACCGATACAAGATGTGCTCGGGCTGCTCGTCGAGCAGGCAACCGTGCCGGTAGAAGTCGCGGTCCAACAGGAGCGCCTTCGCCCGGGTGAAGTCAGTCGTGCATACGGAAGCTACGAGAAGATTCAGAGCGCGGTTGGCTGGGAACCGCGCATCGCGTTGCGCGATACTCTCGGCGAGTTGCTCGCCGGTTGGCGCGGCGAACTGTCGCGCGATCGGGCTGGTGCACACGGCTAATCGACGACTACTCGTGCTACCATGCGCCCGGTAGCTGTCGACATCCTGGCCGGATTTCTCGGCAGTGGGAAGACGACGCTTCTCTCGAATTTGCTGGCAGGTCCTTTGGCCGATGAACGGGTTGCCGTGATCATGAACGAGATCGGGGAGATCGGGATCGATGCCCGTGTTGTGACGGGCATGGAGTTCGTCGAGGATGTTGTCGAACTCAACAGCGGATGTATCTGCTGTACGATCGACGACTACAGATTCGACCTCGGAGTCGCGGAGCTGGTCGAGCGAGCAGACCCCAATCTTATTCTGATCGAGTGTACCGGCCTGGCCGACCCGGCGCCGGTGCGTGAGCGCGTTCAGCAGGCCGGCCTGGCGAACGATGCCGTGATCACCGTGGTCGATGCCGCGAATTTTCAGACGCATCTTGATGCGTCCGCAGTGAACAAGAGGCAGATCGAAGCCGCCGACTTCGTCGTGCTCAGCAAGACCGATCTCGTCGATCCTGCGCGGGCGGATGCCGTTGAGCGGCGCTTGGCCCGCATCAATGGTAGGGCGGTGACGCTTCGTTCAGATGCAGGCAAACTCGACTCTGACCTGATACTCGGCACTTCGGCGGCCCGCATGAGACGGCGCGCAATGGCTGATCGCAGTGCGTCAGAGCAGCAGGCCGGGCGGCAATCACGACAGGAAGCTCGGCCGAAAGCTCAGCAGGAAGCTCAGCAGGAAACGCGACAGAATCACCTGCATGAGGACGGAATTCAGTCCTTTGTCATTCGGGAGCAGCGGCCGCTCGATGTGGCACGATTCGAGCGCTTCCTGGAGGATTTACCGCGAACTGTGTACCGTGCGAAAGGCTTTGCGAGAGTGGCAGACAACGAATGGAGCTGTCTTTTTAACTTTACCTGTGGGCGCTACGAGTTGAATTGGATAAAGTTGGGTGAGGCGGCAGGGCCGACTCAGGCCGTATTCATTGGGCGAGACTTGGAAAAGTCTCGCGCTCGCATCGAACGACGGCTGCAACGCTGCCTGGCGGATTGAGACGTGACGACGACCGGAACAGACGACGTACGAGAAGCTTTCGACGCAGCACAACCCCGTCAGGGGGATGCGCCGCGTGAGGTGAACCGCTTCGAACAGGCGGTACTCGCCTCCGGCAAAGTTTCGGTCGAGGATCTGCGTAAGATTCGTCGCTTCTCGATGGAGAAGGGCGAGCGCATGGACCGCATGCTTGTCGATCTCGGCTTCATGTCGGAAGACGACCTTCTACCGGTGCTCGCCGAGTTTCACGGCGTTGAGCTGCTCGCTGCGGATGACATTCCCGATTCGCCTCCCAATATCGATCGCCTCGGTGTCGACTACATGCGCGCGGCGCGCATACTCCCGATCAAGAACGAGAACGGTATCGTCGTTTTGGCAATGGCTGATCCCGGCGACGCAACGATCATTGAGAACGTAGAACTCGTGACCGGACTACGCGTTACTCCGGTGCTGGTGCGGCCGCGTGAGCTAGCCGAGCGCTTCGAGGGGATTTTCGGAGGTGCCGAACCCGGCGAGGCGGGCGACGACAGCGGCATCGAGTTCCTAAACGACGATGAAGCCGACGTCGAGCATCTTCGCGACATGGCGAGCGAAGCGCCCGTCATCCGTCTGGTGAATCAGATGCTGTCTCGCGCTGTTGAGCAGCGCGCTTCGGATATTCATGTAGAGCCGTACGAGAATGAGCTTCGGATTCGCTATCGCATCGACGGTGTACTTCACGACATGGATGCGCCGCCGCGCGCGATGACGGCCGCCGTCATCTCGCGTATCAAGTTGATGGCGAAGCTCAATATAGCCGAGCGTCGACTGCCGCAGGACGGGCGTATCAAGATCCGTTTGGTCGGTCGCGAGATCGATCTTCGTGTGTCGAGCTTGCCGACGCTGTACGGCGAGAGCGTCGTCATGCGTATTCTTGACCGATCGAGTATCTCGGTCGACTTGACCACGATGGGAATGCCCGAGGACACGCTCGATGCGTTCATCCACTTGGTCTCTCAGCCGCATGGATTGTTACTGGTCACCGGGCCGACCGGCTCCGGCAAGACGACAACGCTCTACGGTGCCCTCGATAAGATCAATTCGCCTGACAAGAAGATCATCACGATCGAAGATCCGGTCGAGTATCAGCTACGCGGCGTCAATCAGATCCACGTCCGGGCGCAAATCGGTCTGACGTTCGCGAGTGGGCTGCGTTCGATCGTACGTCAGGATCCCGACGTCATCATGGTCGGTGAGATTCGAGACGCAGAGACCGCTGAGATCGCGATTCAAGCGGCGCTTACCGGTCACCTCGTACTCGCGACGCTGCATACCAACGACGCGCCCGGCGCTATTTCCCGGCTGCTTGATATGGGCGTCGAGGACTATCTTCTCGCTTCATCGCTGTTGGGCGTGCTCGCACAGCGGCTCGTTCGGAACCTTTGTGTGCACTGTAAGCGGTCTGTCCCTGCCGGCCCCGAGGTCATGGGAGATCACGTGTCCGATCCGGGCGCGCCGGTTCCGACGGTCTTTGAGGCGGTCGGTTGCGTCGAGTGCGCATCGACAGGTTACCGCGGGCGACGTGGTATCTACGAACTTCTAGAAATCGAAGAGGAACTACGCAAGAAGATTCTCACACGCGCGTCCGCCGATCAGCTCAAGGCCATGGCCGTCGAGCAGGGGATGCGCACGCTTAGGGACGACGGATGGCGCAAGGTGAGAGAAGGCAACTCGACGGTTGCCGAAGTCCTTCGCGTGACGCAGGAGGAGTAGGCTCCGGCCTCTCGGTACTCGCGATCGTGCCGGCGTACGCCTCGTCGCGCACTCTGGCTCGTACGCTGGATTCGTTGCTGCGCGACAACGCGGAGTGTGTCGATCGAGTGATCGTCGTTTGTTCACCGGTCTACGACGTCGAGCAGTTGCGAATCGCCGAGCAGTACGAAAACGTCTCGATCATTGTTTCGCGCGCACGCGTCACGGCGGGGGCCGCCCGCAACCTGGGCGCGCGCTACGGTGGGCTGACCTCGCATCTCCTGTTCGTCGATGCCGACTGTACTCTGCCGGTCGGAGGTGTTCACCACCTATTGACCCGCGTTCGCGCGGGCGACGCCGACTGCGTCGGTGCATCGATTCTTCCGAGTCGAGATGACGCCGTCAGCACTGTGCGGCATCTCTTGGAGTTCAAGGACTGCGAGCCGGGTGCTAGGTCGCCGACCGAGTGGATGACTCCCTCTGCGACCATGCTGTGCTCGCGTGCCGCCTTCGAGAGTGTCGGCGGGTTCCCCGACATGTGGCCCGGCGAGGATCTCGTTTACTGTCGAGCGCTCAGCCTGGGGGGCTTTAGGGTCGTGCGTAGCACGGATGTGGTGGTCCGACACGACCATCCAGCGTCCGCACTCGAACTTCTGCGCCACCAGATGCGTCTGGGCCGTACTTCGGCGTGCGCGCGACGGCGGGTGCCGATGCCCGGAACCGTGTTCGTACGCAGGCCCTGGCTCGCTCCAGCGTTGTTCTTCGCGCGGTCCTTGCGCGGGCTGCTTTGGTTGTCGCGTTACCGGTCCATTTCCGTACCTGTTTTCATTCTGCATTTGCCCCTGTACCTTGGAGGCTTAGCCGCGTGGACGTTCGGGTTCTCCCGGGAGGCGTGGCGAAACGGGACAAGTGCAGAACGCCGTGCACTCTCTGACGGGCATGACGAACACGACGGATACGCCGGATACAACGGATACGACGGCTACGCCGCACGCGCGCGAGCAGCATCGCCGGGCGAGGATTCGGCGCGGGCCCGCAGGTCCGCAGCCTGACCTCAGCGTCGTTATCGTCCACTGGAACACGCCCGACCTGCTGCGATCCTGCGTTCTCTCTCTACGCGATGGACTGCGCGGCATCGAAAATGAAGTCATCGTGGTCGACAACGGTTCCACGGGAACCGCGGCTCCCACCGTTTGGCCTGGTCCCGGACTGCAGCTCGTACACCTCGGTGAGAATCGTGGATTCGCTGCTGCGGCCAATCGAGGGGCGAGCATTGCTCGTGGCAGATCCATTCTCTTCCTGAACTCCGACGTTCGATTGTCTCCTCGTTCGGGGTCGAAGTTATTGACGGCGCTCGCCTCCGACTCGCGCCTGGCGGCAGTCGCCGCGTGTGCTGAATGTGAAGACCGTACGCGCCACTATCCGGGGCTGCGATTTCTCACGCCCTTCAATCACGCGCTTGGCCTGCTCGGCCTTCGGCGCCGGCGTGAATTGACCGCGCAGACTGAGCACGCCGAGCAAGGTGAGCACACCGAGCAAGCCGACGAGGCCGCCGCACACGCACCGCGCGTGGTTCCGTGGGTGCGGGCGTCGACGATGCTCGTACGCCGGGATGCTTTTGCTGCGGTCGGAGGTTTCGACGAAGGGTTTTTCTTCTACGAGGAAGATGAAGATCTCTGTTGGCGGCTCGCTCGCAGAGGGTATCGTAGCGCGGTCGCTGAGAACGTCACGGTGCCCGATGTCGGCGGCGCCAGCACGAAACTCGCGAAGCGCGTAGACGACTGGCCCACGCGCGCGCTGTACGCCGGTCAGTTACGCTTTGTTCGTAGACGTCTCGGGCGCGGTGCGGTCGCGCCGTATCGTCTGAGTATCTCGATCGCGCTTGCGGTGAAAATTCTCGCCGCGACGCTCCTCGCTCGCAGAAGTACCGCGCGCAACTATTTCCAAGTGCTGAGATCTCTATGGGCGCTCGCGCCGCGTCTGGTTACCAAGGCGGCGTAAGTCGCCTGCAGCCGCTCGCGCGGGTGCTTGCGTATCGCGATTGCCTATCCGTCCTAGCCGCGCGCGCGATCAAGGTGCGCTACCGCCGCTCGGTCCTCGGAGTCGCTTGGAGTCTGCTCTATCCGCTGACCGCCATGATCGTGCTGACGGCGGTCTTTTCGCGCGTGTTCACGGAGCTTCGTTTCTATCCGCTCTACGCGATCGTGGGCTTTCTTGCGTGGGGGTTCTTTTCGCTCAGCTGTGTGCAAGCGATGGACGCGCTGATCGGCGGTGCGTCGGTGATGCGGAAGGTCTACGTACCCGCGGCGGTGTTCCCTCTGGCAGCCGTTGCGGCGAACTTCGTGAACCTGTTGCTATCGATCGCATTGCTCCCTCTGATCGCGTGGTTGATCGGTGCACCACCTGTCGTTCATTTTGGCTGGCTCTTTGTTGGGCTCGTGCTGCTCGCAACGTTCACGGCCGGTCTTTCTCTCGGCCTGGCGGCCGCGAATCTGTTTTTCCAGGACGTCCGCTATTTCTTCGACGCCGGTCTATTGATCTGGTTTTACGCGACTCCGATCGTCTATCCGGCCGAGGTGATACCGAAGCAGTACGCCGCTCTCGTCTGGCTCAATCCGTTGCACTGGCTGGTCGCTGTTCTTCGCGCGGCTCTTTACGAGGGGGCAGCCCCCTCGACGACGGCGGTTACGGCCGCGACAGTTGCGGCACTGGCTTCGCTGGCATTCGGTTGGTCTGTCTTCTCGCGCCTGGAGAAGCGTTTTTACCTGTACCTGTAATGGCGGATTCCTCGACACCAATGATCGCGGTCGGTGACATGAGCGCGCAACTGCGTCATGAACGGCGTCCTTCTCGCTCGCTGCGCGAATGGTTCGTTCAGACGGCGACACGTCGCCGGGAGCGCGCTGTTCTATTCGACGTGCTCGATGGTATCGATTTTGAGGTGAACGCCGGAGAGTTGCTCGGCGTGGTGGGCCCGAATGGTGCCGGCAAAACCACTCTGCTGCGCGTGCTTGCCGGTATCGTTCCACCTCGCACTGGGAGCGTGCGGATTAGCGGGAGGATTGCCCCGCTCATCGATCTGGGCGCCGGCTTCGATCCCGAACTCACCGGCGAGGAAAATCTCTCGCTCTACGGTTCGATCCTCGGTATGACGCGTAGCGAGGTGAAGCAGCGTCGTGAAGAGGTTTTCGAGTTCTCGGGCTTGGACGGCGCACGCGACATCGCGGTGAAGAGCTATTCTTCAGGAATGATCGCCAGGCTCGGGTTCGCAATTGCTACGACCGTACGGCCGGACGTGTTGCTGATCGACGAAGTCATTGCCGTTGGCGACGAAGCGTTTCGTGCACGTTGCTTCGAGAGGATCTCAAAGCTGCGAAGCGAGGGAACAGCCGTCGTGCTCGTCACGCACGATCTGCCGCTGGTCGATCGCTGGGCCGATCGGGCGTTGCGTCTGGAAAGGGGCCGTCAGGTCGCGTTTGCCGACGCGCGTTCCGTGACTTGCGCCTATCGGGAGGAATCGCTCGCGTGAGCCGGCTTCGAGTGCAGGCCGTGGTGGTCGCGTATGAGGGTGGGCGTGAACTCGTTGAGTGCGTCCGCGCGTTGGCGGCGACGAGATATCGTCCGCTTGATATCCTCGTGGTTGAGAACGGAAGTTCAGACCCAACGTCCTTCACCGACATTGCCGGGCTCTCGCAGTTCATCGATGTCATTCACGCGCCCCGCAATCTCGGCTTCGCCGGCGGCGTGAACTTCGGAATGCGCTGGATCTTCGAGCGCGATAGACGTGCCGATATCTACGCGCTCATCAATCAGGACTGCTTCGTCAGGCCCGGGTGGCTGGGTCCGCTCGTGACGACTTTGGTCGCCGAGCCGAGTGCGGCGATCGTGGGCGCTCGGATCTACGAGCCCGACGGGGTGACGCTGCAGCATGCCGGCGGTGTCATACATGCCAACGGTCTGACCGATCACATAGGGCGAGGCTGCACCGACGACGACGCGTTTCGTCAACGAGCCGACGTTGACTACGTAACCGGCGCGCTGTGTGCGTTCCGTGCTCAGGCTTGGGACCGGCTCGGCCCGCTCGATGACTCGTTCTTTCCCGCTTACTTCGAAGAGGCGGATTTCTGTGTACGAGCGCGAGCTGCGGGGTTGAGGGTCGTCTACGTGCCTGAGAGTGAAGCGAGTCACGACGAGAGCAGTACGCTCGGGCGTGGTTCCAATGCACAGCTGACAGCGTATCACCGCAACCGGATGCGATTTGTCGCTCGTCATCTGCTGCGTGGTGACGCTCGCCGGAGTGCGGTCGCGTTCGAGCTTCGCTGGCTGCTGAAAGGGCCGGGGCGCAGGCAGGTCGGTCCACTGGCGCGCGCGTACTCGGGACTCGCAGGAGATCTCATCCGTGGCTGGCGGCGTGGCAAATGAGTCGCATCTGCGTCGTCTCTACCGGTCTTCCCTCTCTTGTCGACGCCTGTACGCATCACGGTCCGGGGCTTCGTAGCACTCACTTCATCACTGCGCTTCTCGAGGCGGAAATCGATGTACTCGTCGTCGTCGTCGTCTCTGACGATGAGTTCGGATGCAGTCGCTTGCCCGCCAGCGTTAGCATTGGCGGGAGGGAGGTCGAGTTCGTTGAAACCACCGAAGCAGATGTCGTAGGGGCGAGAGTTGCGCGAACGATTGCGCAGTTCGAGCCCGATGGCTTCGTTGGAGTCAGCGTGATGGGAGCATCGATCGCATGTGACCTCGCCGGCGATGCTCCGCTTTGGGCCGACGTATTCGGCGACATCATGGCCGAAGCACAGGCGAAGGCGGTTGTGTACGACAACGATGCGTCACTTGCGCGATTCGCCGGGCTACTTCTGCGTGTGTTGGCGCGTGCCGATCGATTTTCCGTCGTCTCGCGCCGACAAGCAGATTCTTTGGTCGGACAGCTCGGACTCGCCGGGCGCCTATCCAAGCACACCGCTTCACAGTGCCTTGTCGAAGTCGTTCCGTGCTCAGCGCGCGTCGGCGAATCCGTTGCCGACGTCGATGTCGCGCGGCTGCGCGAGGGGCTCGGACTTGAAGGTGCGTTCATCGTGCTATGGAGCGGAAGCTTCAACACGTGGTGCGACGTCGACACACTCTACGCCGGGTTGGCCGAGGCGATGGACGGGTGCGCGGCGTTGCATTTCGTGGCCACCGGCGGCGCGGTCAACGGCCATGACGATCGCACGTTTGAGCGACTGCAGCAGCTGGTCACCGACTCCCGCCACGCGCAGCGATTCCATCTCGTAGGCTGGGTGCATGCGTCTCAGCTCCCCTTGTACTACCAGCTGGCTGATGTTGCGGTGTGTGTTGAGCGCTCGTGTTACGAACGACGTTTTGGGAGCGAGAATCGCGTCATCGAATGGCTGGCGGCGGGCGTGCCCGTCGTTACCACTGCACAGAGCGAGCAGGGAGCCGAGCTTGAAGCGGCGCGAGTGGTCGAAGTCGTGCCCATCGGGGACCAGGTCGAGCTCGCGACCACTTTGGTGCGACTTCAGAGCGATCCGGAAGCCTTGTGCCGTCTTTCGGCGGCAGGAGTCGAGTACGTTCGCAGGCAGCGCGACTTCGCCGAGACGGCCGAAGCGCTCATTCGGTGGGCTACCGCACCCGTTCGCGCAGGAGACGCTGATACGCAGCCGGTCGTTCGCATAGGCATGGTTTCGCAACCGAAGACCATGGTGGCGCTGCTCGAGGCGTACGTCGACGAATTGGGCTCGGCGGAGCTGGTCCGGCGCGGCGTGCGTTGGCTGTGGCGACGATTCAGGCGCCGCCCGTTCGACTAGGGCGAAGCCCGTTCGAGCAGAGCGCCGCCCGTCAGTTGAGAACCTGAGACCCGCACACTAGTATCCGGCTGCGCCTCACGACGAGGTGCCTTTTCCATGCAAGACCGCGAGCGAGTAATGGTCATCGGCCTCGATGGGGTTCCCTACGACCTCATTCGTCGTTGGGCGGATGCCGGCCACCTGCCGAACCTCGCGCGTCTGATGGAGCGTGGTGTCTCCGGTCCACTGGCATCGACGATGCCACCTACCTCCGGTCCCGCATGGACGTCGCTGTCGACCGGAAAGAATCCGGGGAAGACAGGTATCTACGATTTCCTCTATCGCCGTGCGGGGTCGTACGTATTCCCGCCCGTCAACACGACGATGCGTAGCGGCAAGACTCTCTGGTCGCTCATCGGCGAGGCAGGCCGCAAAGTGGGAATCGTCAATCTCCCGATCTCTTATCCGGTAGAAGAGGTCAACGGGGTTTTGGTGAGCGGCTGGATGACACCGTACTACGCCAAGGATTTTACGTGGCCGCGCGAGATCGCGCGCGAACTAGATGAGCACGTCGGTGACTACCGAATCTATCCCGCAGAAACGTTCGCGGAGTCGCGGCGCGATGCGTTCTTCGGGGCGTGCGATGGTCTGCTCGACATGCTCACGAAAGCGAACATGTATCTGATGCAGCGTGACGATCACGACTTCTTCATGCCGGTGTACTTCGATACCGATCGTGTCCTCCATCAGCTGTGGCACTACATCGATCCCGAGCATCCCTGGAACGAGGGCAGTACGCACGGCGAGGATCGGGCAGGGGAAGTCATCCGCTACTTCAGCCGGCTCGATCGCGATATCGGTCAGTTGATCGAAGCGTTCGGGGACGACGCGCGTGTGGCGATCGTCTCCGACCACGGCATGGGGCGCGCCAGCCGGTTCGTCGTTCTCAACAATCTATTGCTACGCCTTGGCTACATCGTGTTGAGCGACGATCTTGCGACCCGGCTCAAGGCCTTCGCTTTCCGACGTGGCTTCACGCTTCGCAACGTACATCGTTTGGCCGATCGCCTCGGGTTGGCAAAACACGCCGAGTATAAGAACGTCTATTCGTTCGATGCGCTACTGAAGAAGTTTTTCCTTTCGTTCATGAACGTTGATTGGCGTCGCACGCAAGCGTACTCGTTCGGACGACACTATGGCTCGATATATCTGAACATGAAGGGGCGGGAGCCGCAGGGGGCCGTTCGGCCCGAGGACTACGAGCGAGTTCGTGAAGAACTCATCGAGGCGGTGTCCGGCTATGTTGATCCGGAACTGGGTCGACCCATCGTTGGCGACTGTATCCGCCGCGAGGACGTGTACTCGGGAGAACGCTTCGAGGAAGCGCCGGATCTTATTCTTACACCGCGCGATCCGAGCGATATCTTCTATGGCCTGTCTGACTTCGGCTCGAGCCGTATCTGGGACCGTACCTATCGATACTCGGGTATGCATCGCCCCGACGGTCTGTTGATCGCAGCCGGTCCCGGCATCGAGAAAGGGCGTCGCTTCGATAACGCGTCGTTGACCGACATTGCGCCGACCGTGCTGTACTGGTTGGGCCTGCAGATCCCCGAGGACATGGACGGATCCCCGCTCGTAGACATCATGACCGCCGACCACGTAGGATCACATGCCGTGCACATCGGCGGCGACGCGACCTCGTCGAGTTCCGTTGATCGCCGCGAGTACGACGCCGAGGAAGAGGAAGAGATCATGGATCGACTTCGCGACCTCGGTTACATGAACTAAGCCGTGAACATTCAGGCAGTCCGCTCGGTGGCGTTGGTCGGATTCGGCATGGCCGGACTTGCAGGGCTATGGCCGAGCGTGCCGATGTGGCTGGTGCTTGCCGGCGTGGCCTGGCTTCCCGGCGCAACGATACTGGGCGGCGTTGTGGAAAGTGCCGACGATGGCGCTGATGAAAGCCCTTTGGATGCGATCGTTCGCGGCCCCGGTACACCGGCGTTCGCGTTCGCGATCTCGGTTGCGACGATCGCGCCTTGCATCCTGCCGTTCTTCTTGGCTGAGACGGCGTTCTCGGCGGCACGCACGTTTTATGCTGCCGTCCTTGCACTCATCGGACTGATCGCACTTGTACGCTCGTTACGCGAGAGCGAGCCCCCCGCGCATGCGCGGCCGTCGCCGACAGCGTGGGACTGGGGCGCGTTCGCCTGCGCGGTCGCGGTCCTGCTTCCTGTCGTGTCGATGCATGCGGGAGCGACGGTGGACGACTGGTGGGATCTGTCGTTCGTCCGCTCCTATCTTGAGAGCCCAAGGCTTACGTTCGCAGAACCACTGCTCGGTAGCGCGCAGCCGCATCCGCGATTCTTGTGGAACAGCTGGTACATCGTGCAGTCGCTCGTTCTGGAAGGTCGCGTGGGCGAGGCGGTGGCCATGCAGTCGGGGCCGCTGGCGGCTTTCGTCTGCGTCATGGTCGTTTCAGCGTCCGCCTTGTTGGCTCGGACGGTGTTCGCCGATCAGCCCGCGATCGTGCGCCGATTCGCCGTACTCGCTGTGCCCTTGTGGCTGTACGGCACCGAGGCGCTGCCGTTCTTCACGCGCCTTCATCAGGACAAATTCGTTGCCGGATTGGTCCTCGTTCCGGTGTTGCTGTCGGCGGTGCTGTTCGGACTACGCGTGGGAATGCGACCGCTCGTCGGCGTGTTGATCCTGCTTGCCTCGGTGGCGGTCTGCAGCACGCACAGCTTGGTGTACGGCGTCGGCATGATCGGCGTCGGTACGCTGGTGCTTGCAGAGCTTTTCTCCGGTGCGATCGGCGTCGGCCGCGCGCTCGCTGTGGTTTCCACGGCCGCGCCGCCACTGCTCTATCCGATCGGTCAGGCGATGGTGCTGAGTGCGCGGTTCGATGCGCAACACATTTCTCTAGCGTACAGCGACAACCCGGTGGTGATTGCGCATCTGAGCTTGGAGCGCCTGGTTCGTCCGCTCAGCGAGTGGTACATCGTCCATCCCGGTGCGGTCTTCGGTCCGATTGCGGCGATTGCCGTCGTTGGTTTCATCGTATGTTGGATGCGCCGGCGAGAGCACGCATTCCGTGTCGTTTTTGTGCTGACTCTGATGCCGTGCGCGCTGATCTTCTTGCCCGGCGTCGCGAGTGCGGTGGGTAGCGTGATGGTTCCCTGGATGGTGTATCGTGTCGGTTGGTTGGTTCCCGTGCCGCTACTCCTGGCGGCTGCGTTTGACACTATGACGAACGCTAGATTTACACTGGCGAGCGCTGCCCGTCTCGCCGTCGTGTTTCTTCTCGCTCTCGTAGCAGTGGTGCCGGTGGCGGCAGATCGCCTGCGCCGCGACATGCGCGAGCACCCGGCCTCGCGAGAGGGTGGACCACGCGGCACGACGAAGCATCTGTATGACTTTCTTGCGACGTTGCCGCGTGGCAGCCGTGTCGTCGGCGAAACGGGCATCTCGCGTCTCATACCGGCATTTACCGGGCACTCGACGCTGGCAATGGCTGAGCGCTCGACGCTGGTATTCTCCAAGGATGAAGCGTCTGCCTACAAGAGATTGCGCGCGCGCTCTGATTTCTATGCCGCAGATGCCGGTCCGGAGCGCCGCGGCCGTTTGGCGGGCGAGTACGGTCTCACGCATGCGGTCTTCCGCCGTAGCTGGATCACCGCCGGTAGCGAGGCGCGTTGGTTGCGCGGATCGGCCGGGGCAGGGTTCGCGCTATTGTCGACGACGCCTGATCGCCGTACACCGCACTTCGATGCAGACGTGCTGTTGGCGGCACTGCCGGAAGGGTCGCAGTTCGTATTCGCGAATGACGACTTCTTCGTGGCTGCGCTTGCGCGCTCCGAGCAGGACATGGAAGCGCGCTCCGCCGACGGTCCTTCGAGCGGCGAAGGGGCGGCTTTCTGGGCCGACGTCTTCGATGTCACTTCGCCGGCGAAGCGGCGCGAGGGGCTCGCGGTAGTCGGCAGTGCTGTTCGCTATCCCGGCGCGCGCGTCGCGGTTGCACCGGTGCCGGTGGCATTAGGGTCGACATCGTTCCCCGTTTGGACCGGCGGCGGAGAGTTGTGGGAGGATGCCGCGACGGAAGTGCGGGTTGTGCTTAACCTCGCCGCGCGCTGTGATCTCGAGATCCTCGAGATCGTGCCGTATCTGCCGACGGGGCGACGTGAAGTGTTTGAGGTTGTGGTGGACGACGTGCACCACCGACTGGTGGCTCGCCACAAGAAGCCGTTGGTCGTGCCGCTCTCGGCAGGAAGGCGCAGCACCGTATTCATGCGCGTGCGCTCGATGGTCGGCGTTTCTTTCGGGCTGTCCGATGTGCGTGTGCGCGCCGATCCGCAGTCGTGCGACGATGGATGGGACAGTCTCGCCGAGCCGCAGTGGCCACAGGCGCAGCGCTCCCTCGGGTCGGCGATGCAACTGGTGCGCGAGTATCCGCTGAGGGGCGCGAGTACCGTAGCGCTCGCGGAAATGCTCGATGATGTCGGTCGCAGCGGCGACGCGCGCGCCGTGCTGCGCTATGCTGTTTCGATGTTGGACGCGGAGCCGGTGCCGTGGATCGAGTACGGGCTCATTCAAGATTCGCAGGGGGAGTTTGTAGGGGCGCTCGTCGCGTACGAAACCGCGGTCGAGAGCGATTCGAACAGCGCGTGGGCCCGCGGATGCTTGGCGTGGGCTGAGTTGCGCCGGAAAGCCTACCCGCAGGCCATCTGGCACGCGTGGCAAGCGCTACGCCTCGATGACGACTATTCCGACGCGTATACGATACTCGCGAACGCCGCGAAACGGCTCGGCGCACGCGGCTACGCGCGTGTGTTTCTCGATCGAGCGATTGCGATGGACCGCTACCGGAGTTGGGGCTATCTCGAGCGGGCTCGCATGCTCGACGAAGACGGCATGCGCAAGGACGCCGTGGAATTGCTCGAGGGGTTTATGAGATTGGTCCCGTCCGACCCCGATGCGACTGCGCTTCTGGCTTCCTATCTTTCCGAAGGTCTCGAGCGCTCCGATTGACATGCGTATCGCTGTCATTGCACCGCGACTGCCGCTTCGGGGTGGTATCTCCGCACATACTGCTGCGCTCGAGTCCGCCCTTGTCGCGCGCGGGCACGAACTCGTACGCGTCGGGTTTTCTCGACTGTATCCACCGGGACTGTTTCCGGGCAAGAGCGAGACGGTGCCGGTTTCTATCTCTGGTATACCGGCTACCGAGGTGATCTTGATCGACGCGCTCAATCCGTTCTCGTGGTTGTCGGCGCGTCGGGCGTTGCGTGGCGAGCGCTGCGATCGAGTCGTCTTTCAGTGGTGGCACCCGTTCTTCTCGCGTCTGATTGCAACGCTCGTTCGCCATGTCGACGTGCCGGTGATTGCCGTGTGTCACAACGCGCGGCCGCATGAGGGGTACCCGGGGTGGAAGCGTGCAACGCGGCGCGCACTCGGCGAGGCCGATCTATTGGTATGTCACTCGCAACCGGTCGCAGATGAGCTCGGCGCACTGCTGCCCAACTCGCACCGCCGAATTGTAGCGATGCCGGTTCTGCTGCCGGCTATCGCGAAGATGAATCGTGCCGAGGCGCGCCGACGGCTGGGGCTTCGCACCGGTGCGCGATTGGCTCTGTTCGCCGGCCACGCGCGGCGCTACAAGGGCATCGAGATTCTGCTCGACGCCTGGGATCGAGCGGTGCTCCCTAACCTCGCGGCACTCGCTATCGTGGGAGAGAGTTATCTAGGGCAGGGGCGATTGCAGGATGCCGTGGCCCGCCGTCGGCGCTCGTCGTGCGTAAGGGTTGTCGATCGATACCAGGACGACGAAGAGCTGGCCGCCTGGATCGTCGCCGCAGATGTCCTAGTGCTGCCGTACCTGCATGCGTCGCAGAGTGGACTCCTCAGTACGGCGGTCGCTGCCGGGGTAGCGGTCATTGCCAGCGACACCGGCGGCTTGGGAGACCAGGCCCGTCGTGCAGGCGGGGTGCTCGTCGAGGCGGGGGAGGTGGATCCGCTTTCACGCGCCTTGTCGGTCGCGCTGGCAAGAGCACCCGGCGCCGACGCGTCGCGGCAATCGTCGGAATCGGTGGCGACTGCCGTGGCAAATGCCGTGGAGCCCCTGGCGGTGGCCTGTGAGTCTGCCATCCACGGTGAATAAGTTGGCCCCCCTCGGGCGTCTTACTAAGGCGTGCGAGCTCCACTCAAGCCTTCGTCCATCATATGCGCCGTGGGCATTACCGGGCTGCATGATAAGATAGAGAAATTGGCCACGGCGCCCGGACTAGCCGGGATTGTCAAAATGGACCGGACAAGTCGGCAGCGCATGCGGCCAAGACCCGGCCGGCTGTTGGAACTGCGAGAATATGCCTCCGTTTAGTTATCGAGCGACCACATCTGAAGGCCGAATCGTCGAAGGCGTCATGGAGGCTGACGGCGAAGCAGCGGTGATCTCGAACCTGCGAAGCCAGGGATATATCCCGCTGTCGGTCAAGGCCGGCTCGGCCGGGGCCGGCGGGAAAGGTTTCTCGTTTGATCTTTCGTCACTGGGGTCCATCAGTCTGCGGCGCAAGAAGGTTCGCTCTCGCGATCTGATGATCTTCACGCGCGAACTCGCGACGCTCCTGCAAGCGGGCATGCCTCTGGACCGCAGTCTGCAGAGTCTGTCCACGCTTACAGAGAACGAGGCGCTCAAAGATATTGTCGGCAACGTTCTTACGAACGTTCAAGAAGGTAAATCGCTCTCGGACGCGTTGGCCCTGCACGACACTGTTTTTCCACCAATATACGTGAATATGATTCGCGCCGGTGAAGCCGGCGGCGTGATCGAATCGGTGCTCGAACGCTTGGCTGAGTATTTGGAGAACTCCGAGAAGGTCAGAGACGAGCTGAAGTCAGCTATGACGTACCCGCTGATCCTCGGCATTGTGGGGGGCGGCTCCATCACCATCTTGCTCACGTACGTTCTTCCGAAGTTCACCGTGATCTTCGCCGACGTCGGGGCGGCACTTCCCGCTTCGACCCAATTCGTGATGACGGTGAGCGATGGGCTGAAGACGTATTGGTGGATCGTGGGGTTGCTGCTGGTCGCCGCGCGGCTCGCGTTCAAACGCTACACATCGAACTCGGCCGGCTTGCTCAACTATCACCGAGCGCAGCTCAAGATGCCGCTGTTCGGGGATCTCATTAGAAAAGTCGAAGTCGCGCGGTTCGCGCGCACGTTGGGGACGATGCTCAAGAGCGGGGTCCCCCTTCTGCAGTCGCTCGACATCGTACGTGCCGTACTGAGCAACACTCTCATCTCTACCGCGGTCTCCGCTGCGCAGAGGGACGTCAGTGAGGGGAAAGGGCTTTCGGGGCCGCTCGAAAGGACCGGCGTATTTCCGGCTCTGTCGCTTCAGATGGTTGCCGTGGGTGAAGACACCGGGCGTCTCGATGACATGCTGCTCATCGTTGCCGAACATTACGATCAGGACGTGTCGAATTTACTACGCAGGCTCATGAACCTGCTCGAACCGGCGATGCTGCTGATAATGGGCTTGGTGGCGGGCTTCATCGTGATCTCGATGATGTCAGCCGTGTTCAGTGTCAACGAGATGACGTTCTAACGGGTCTCGTTATGAAATGTTTCAGGAGGAATTTGTAGTTATGAGGCGAGTAGATAGGCGCACACGACAGCGAGGGTTCACGCTGGTTGAGCTGCTGGTTGTGATGGTGATCCTCGGCTTGCTGGCTTCGATGGTTTTGCCGAACTTCTTCGGTACTTCGAACAAAGCACGAATCGGTATCGCGAAGACGCAGATGAGCGCACTCGGCACGGCACTGGATTCCTACGCGCTCGACACCGGGCGATATCCGTCGACGTCGGAGGGGCTGCAGGCGCTTGTCGACCAGCCGTCCGGTCTCGATATGTGGGATGGTCCGTACATCAAGGGCGGCAAGCTGCCGAAGGATCCTTGGGGTGCTCAGTTTGAGTACGCCGGTCCCGGTGACGGCGGCGGTGGCGACTATGAGATCGTGTGTTTGGGGGCGGATGGACGAAGAGGCGGTGACGAAAACGACGCCGACATATCCACGAACGACTAGGCGAATTCGGTTCAGGCAGCGTGGTTTCACGTTGCTTGAACTCGTCTTCGTCATGGTCGTGATGGCGATCGCGGCGGCCGTCGTGCTTCCCAGCGTCGGGGCCGGACGGCGCCAACGCGAGGTTCGAACAACTCTGCAGCACTTTGTGTCAGCCGTTCGTGAGGCATCCAGCCGGTCGGTTTTCGAGCGACGGCGCGTCGAACTGCGAGTTTGGCCTGATGATGGCGAATACGGACTCGTTAAGCCAAAAAAGAAATCGTACGGCCCCGATGGCGAACTCGAGTTCGTGGACGACCGTGCCGGGATCGCTGACGATGCAGAGACCGACGACGTCAAGCGTGTGAAGTTGCCGGAGCACGCGAGCTTTGGCGAAATCGTCGGCGGGCGGCGAACGGATCTCGAGGAACTCGGAACGATTTCGTTCGATTTCTTCCCAACCGGTAGCTCGAGCGGCGGTGACATCGAACTCGTATTCGAGGACGATCGTTCTCGACAGAGCTATATGCTCAAGATCAATCCGTTGATCAGCAGTATTACGATGGAGGACGGCTCGTGAGGCCGTTGCGGTCCGGGCAAGCGGGGCGACGCGGCGCGGCCGGATTTACACTGCTAGAGGTGATGATCGCTACGGCGATCTCCGCGATCGGAATCGTATCCCTGCTCGAACTTTTTTCGGGAAGTACGCGCCTCGTCGGGGCATCGGCGGAGCAGACCGAGGCGGTCATCGTAGCTCGCTCCATCATGGACGCTGCGCTGTGGCAGTCCGATCTGGACGCGAGCGATGAATCCTCCGGGGAGAGCGGCAAGTACCGCTGGCGCATCGAGATTTACGAGTATCAGCCGCAACTCGGCGGTACCGTGGACCAAGAGATGGAGTTGGAGAACGAGTCCGAGGACTACGAGTTAAAGGAGATCCTCGTCAGTGTGGACTGGGAAACTCCAGGCGGTGTCGCGCGTGGTCTCCAACTCAGCTCTGTGCGGCTGATGGAGCAGTTCTGACCGACATGCCGTCGCCGAACCAATCGCGTGGATTCACGCTCGTCGAGTTGATGATTGCACTGACGATCATGTCCCTGCTGTCGCTGTCTCTGTACGGCACCGTGAGTCTTGGAGCTCGGTCGGCGTCGATTGGGGAGCGTAAGTCCGAACAGGCTCGGAGGTATCGCATCGCTACCGATCTCATGGTCCGCCAGTTGCGTAGCGCGGCGCCGTTGCACGTCGTTGACGACAAGGAAGACGAGGCCCAACCGTACTTTATCGGTGAGAGCGAACGTATGTCGTTCGTTACGGCGGCGCCGCAGTCGCCCAATTCTTCAGGGCTGGCCGTCGTCGACTACTGGATCGACGACGGCGTGCTGATGATGTCGGAGCTTCCGTACTTCGCAGCGTTCTCGGGCGACATGTTCGACTCGTCGCTCGACCATCTCGTCTATGAGACCGCGCTGCTGTACGACATTCGTGCGGTGCAGTTCGAGTATCGTCGTTCGGATTTCGACACCGAGAACTGGTCGGACAAATGGGACGCCGTGGATGACGAGACGCTGCCGGCGGCTGTAGCGATCTCGCTGAAGCCGGACGGGCCCGATGGGACGGCTTGGTATCATGAGATTCCGATCTTCGTCGGGGTATTCAATGAAGTAACCGGTGAGCAGGACTTCCGCGGGGAGAGGCGCTGAGCGCGCCATGGTGGAAGAAATCCATACGGCTCGCACGCGTCGTTCGCTAGCGCAACGGTCGCGCGAGAAAGGCGTGGCGTTGATCCTCGTGCTGTGGACGTTCGCCGTCTTGTCGGTGCTTGCAGCGGAGTTCGCGCGTGCGATGCGTCAGGAAGCGCAATCGGTCATCAACTTCAAAGAAAAGGTAGTCGGTCAATACACGGCTATCGCCGGAATGAACGAGGCCATCCTCGCGCTGATGACCTACAACGGAGAGATCGAGATCGACAGCGACGACGACATCCTCGGCGATGGCGACGACGATCGCAATGATGACGACGATGATGATAGCGACAACAACGGCGGTAATCATAAGAAGAACAGGAACAAGAACAAGGCCGACGAAGAAGAGGAGGACGATCGGCTGCAGACGATTCGTCAGTTGATCGAAGGGCGGGGCGATTGGGTCGAGTCGTCCTTCAATAGTCAGCCGTACGAGGTCCGCGTCTATGACGAGACCGGCCTGATCCCGCTGAACGCGTCCGATCTGAAGGAAGACTCCCTCTTCGCCATCCTCGAGAACCTGGAGTACGACGAAGCGTTGGCAGGAGATCTCGCTGCAGCAATTCTTGATTGGCGCGACGAAGACGATCTACGCCGCAACAACGGTGCCGAGACGGACTACTACGAGGGGCTCGATCCGCCGTACCGGGCCAAGAATGCACCGTTCGACGCGGTCGAAGAGTTGCTCCTGGTCAAGGATGTTACCCACGAGATGTTCTATGGCACCGACGAAGTCCCCGGATTCGTCGATATTTTCTCGGTGCTGTCCACTCGTGGCAATATCACGCAAAACGCGATTTCTTTCGAAGTCGAGCAGGCGCTGTGCGGTATCCTGGAAGATCAAGGCGAAGACGACGACGATGACCGGCTCGGAGCGGGCGACGGAGAGACTATCGAGGACCTCAAGACCTGTATCGAGAACGTCGGCTTGCGGGCTCGTAGTAGCGATAGGGATGGGAAGCCGAACCTCACGACGGCGCGCGTAGAGGTGCGCGTGAAGAACGACGCCGGGCGAACCGTCAGCCACATCGCAGCCACGGTGCGGTTCAAGGGAGATGGCTTCCAAACCTACCAGTGGTATGATGCCGTTTTCGACGACGATGAGGGTTCTTGACCGATGGACGCCGGACAGTTTCTATCGCGGCTTGCGAAAGCCGACTTCGCAGATGCCATCGGGATCTCTCTCGGAGAGTCCGACGTAGGCCTCGCGCACGTTCGCAAGCGATTTAATAACGTCACGGTGATGGCCTGTGCCTCGCGTCCGGTGCATGTGCCGCCGGAAGGACGTTGGGCGATGATCGTGGATTTCATCCGCGAGTTCGTCGAAGAGTACGAGATCGAGGGGGCCAGGGTCGGGGTCGCGGTCGATCGACGCGACGTGCTCATCGGGCAACTTCAGCTTCCAGCGGCCGCTGCGGAGAATCTCGATGCCGTCGTCGGATACGAAATAGACCGCGTCATCCCGGTGCCGGCAGAACAGCTCTATCTCGCGCACTATGCGCGCCCGATGGGAACCGTCGGTGAGCGTATCGGGATTACCGTCCTCGGCGGCGTCAGGTCGCGCATCGACGAGGTGCAACAGGAACTGGCGATGGCCGGTTTCGCACCGAGTGCGATCATGCCGCAGCCGGTCGCGCTCGCGAACTACTACCATTTTTGTACGGGCGATATCCCGGAGCACGCGCGCACTGCCGGCATCTTCCATCAAGAGGGTGACCGCTGCTCCATGACGTTGGTCCAGGACGGTCGCATGGTGGCGGCTTCTCGCTTTGACTCGGGTCGCGAGCGCCCCGAAGAGCGAATGCGGCGCGAGATCGAGAACTCGCTTCCGGATAGTGCGACCGCAGAACTCGATTGTATCTACGCGACCGATGACAACGAGGAAGGCCTGCGCACGCTCGGAGGAATCATCCCCGATGGCGTTCTCGAGTCGCGGCAGCGGCCGGGGTGGCAGGACTCGGTTGCGATCGGAGCGGCGCTGGCGGAACTCGGCGAGTCCGCTACCAAGGTGAACCTGCTGCCGCCGGATCTCGTTCGCGGCGAGGAAGGCGTCGGATTGCGCGAGATGGCGCTGTCCGGCCTGGTCGTCGTACTGGCCGGCACACTGGCGGCCGCTATCGGATTGAAGAACCTCAGCATCGGCAGCGCCGTCGCGGGGGAGGTGGACCGACTGAAGCCGGCCGTCTCGACCGTCAATGCGCGGGAAGAGTCGAATCGCAGCGCGCTCGAACGAATCACTACGCTGGAGAAGCAGCGCGGCCGCAGTGTCTTGGTCTATCTGCGCGACATGACGAATAGTGTGCCGAAGACCGCGTATCTCACGACCTTTCGCTTCAAAGGGGATCGTCTCGAGGTTGACGGCATCGCCGACAACGCGTCCGGTCTCATCTCGCTTCTCGAGCGATCGCAGTATTTCAAGGACGTCGAGTTCACAGCGCCGACCACGAAGTATCTGCAAAGCCAAGAGCGATTCTCACTGCGTATGGGGCTGGAGAAATGACGCTCCGCGAACGCTGGGCGGCGTTTTCGCCGCGAGAGCGCTATCTTATTCTTGCCGCCGTTGTCGTGGCGATCGTGGCGATCGTACGGTTTGCGCCGTTGCCGAGCCTGTCGATGATTTCTTTCGGGGGCGAGGACGATCGCTGGGTGCAACTCCAGAAGATCAAGAACTATCAGAAGGTCGTTGCTCGAGCCGATGCCGCGAAGTCGCGCGGTCAGCAACTTGAGGCCCGCTATGCGGCCGCGCAAGGCAGACTCATTGCGGGTGAGACGCCGACGCAGGTCGGCGCAGAGCTTCAAGGCCGTTTGAGCTCCATGTCGGCGGATGCGGGGCTCAACGTCCTGAGCTCGCAGATTCTGCGCGAGGAAGCCCACGAGGGCTTTCGAAGAGTCGGCGTGCGTCTGACTCTCAGTGGTACACTGGACGGGGTTACCAAGCTTTTGTCGGCGGTAGAGTCGGGTCCATCGGACCTCGCGGTCACGCTATTGGAGATCAATCGTAAGCTTGGGGCCAGTAGACGCCCGAGCACGCGATCGTCATCGTCCGCACCGGCGGTGACATCGCCGTTGACGGCGACGATGGAAGTGAAGACGTACATGCGGGAGAGCCTGTGAAGCGGCTGTTGCAGCTCGTATCGGCCTTGTTGGCCGCGCTCGCCGTAGGGTTGGGCTGGAGACTGACACAGGCGCTTTCGGTTGCGCCGCCGGAGTTCGAGGATCCACCGCAGTTGGCCATTTCTGAACCATTGCCCCCGGCGCCGCGTAGCCCCAGCGGCGGGAAGGTCGTTATCGATGGCATCGTCGGTGGCAATTTGTTTGAAACCGAACGAGGCTATGTAGAAGTCGACGATGCGGTAGAGGGTGACGTGTCGGATGAACCATTGCCGCCGCCGACGAACGTGCTACTGAACGGCGTGTTTTTTCAGCCCGGTGGACGTCCGATGGTGATCATGACTGATACCAGTTCGGGGAATAAGCAATTGACCTTGGGGATCGGAGACAACGTCGGGGACTACCAGGTCGGTACGATCACCGATACCCGCGTCACGTTGCTTGGGCGCGGCGGACAGCAATTTTCTGTGGAACTGGATATCAAAAAGGGCGCGCAGGCGCCGGTCAGACCGACTCCGCGCCCAGCCGCATCACGAAGTTCTGCAGCGACGCCGGCTTCGGCGAATCAGACCCCCGCTCAGCGTGCGGCCCAAGCACGTGCGGCCGCCCAGCGTGCGGCCCAGCAGCGCGCTCAGCAGGCACGCCAGAAGGCGGCAAATACAAAGGCCGGTGGTGCAGCGAAAGACGCACCCGCACCGGCCCAGAAGGATGCGACACAGGCCCGCTTGGAAGCGCTCAAGAGATTGCGCGAAGCGGCTGCGTCGAGGTGAAACCGTTGCGACACCTACGCGCTCTAAAGAAGGTTCTCGGCTGCTTCGGCGGTTTGCCCGCTGTGGCTACCGCTCTCGTTTTCGCCGCACTGGTCTCGCTGTCCGCCGGATCTGCGTTCGCGCAGGACGACGCCGCGGCCGCGGGCGCGCTTGAGCAAGACCAGGATGCGATCTTGTTGAACTTCGAGAGTGCCGACATTCGCGAGGTCATCTATACCTTCGCGGCGGCTCTAGAAGTGAACTATTGGCTTGACCCGCGCGTACAGGGCCAAGTGACTGCTCGTTCTTTCGGTCCCATCTTTATCGACGACCTGTTTCCCGTATTCCTTCAGATTCTTCGCAGCAATGGTTTCGCCGCCGTCAAGCAGGGCGACCTCTACATGATCGTCCCGGCTGAGGACGGGAAGACGAAGGCCAGACTCGGAAGCGCTCACGGCGAGGAGCGCTTCGTCGTCGATCTCGTGAAGGTCACGCATGTGGCTGCGGACAAGATTCTCGAACTACTGAATCCCTTCGTGTCACCGGGCGGCGATGTCGTCGCCTATCCACGCAACAACCTCGTGGTGATCACGGACCTGGCCTCGAACGCCCAGCGTCTTCGCGAGCTCGTTCGCACGTTCGATAACGATACGTTCTCCGACATGACCGGCCGCGTCTATAAGATCGAGCACGCTGGTGTTGAGGATATCGCCGCCGAGATTCAGACGATTCTCGAGGGCTATCAGGCGGCGGAGAGCGGCTCGGCGGTGCATTTGATCCCGCTCATTCGTTTGAACTCGATTGCCGTGATCGGATTTGACCCGGCCGTCTTTGCTGCAGTGGAGTACTGGTTGGGAGTTCTCGATGTGCCGGGGTCGGGCGGAACCGAGCGCCGAGTGTTTGTCTACACAGTGGAGAACTCGAAAGCGGTCGATCTGGCTGAAGTTCTCAACGAGGTGTACTCGGGACTTGCCGATGAAGCTGAAGGTGACCGACGTGGTCGCTCCAGTGCATTGGCTGAGCGTGGTGTCGGACTTGCCGGCGGCCTCGACCAAGCTCGCCGCAATCAACAGAACAATCGGAATCAGCAGGGGCAGCGCCAAACGCGCGCGCAGTTGACGCTCGCCGGCAACGCGGAAGACGGCGCCGGTAGCGCACTTTTCGAGCAAGAGATCCGAATCGTCGCAGATGAAATCACGAACGCGCTCGTGATTTTGGCCACACCGCGCGACTTCCAGACGATCAAGGGTGTCCTGCACGAACTCGACATCGTTCCTCGTCAGGTGCTGGTCGAGATGATCATTGCGGAGATTACGCTCGACGATGACTTCTCTCTCGGGCTGGACACCTCCATCGGGGCCGGTGCGGCCTCGAACTCAGACTCGACAGAGACCGGGTCGACGGACTCGAACCCCACGAGTGCGCTCGCGCGTGCCGGTCTCGCGGCGATCTCGCCCTCCGCGGCGGCGAGCCTTCTCTTCGATAACGGCAAGAGCAATCGCTTCGACGGTTCCATCGGTTCGTCGGGAATCAGCGGCACGGTGAGCCTGTTCGACGGTGATCTGAGGACGTCTCTGACGGCGATTTCCGGGCTTAAGAACGCCAAGATTCTTTCGCGTCCGCATATCATGGCGGCCGACAACCAAGAGGCACGGATTCTCGTCGGGCAGGAAGTTCCGATCGTGACGAGCCAGTCCGACACCAATCAACAGAACAACGGCACGTCGAATATTCTTCAGAACATTCAGTACCGCGATACCGGCGTGGTGGTTAGTGTTACCCCTCAAGTGAACTCGGAAGGCCTGGTCAACATGGTGGTCTCGCAGGAAGTCAGCGAGATCATCGGTGCCGACGCCCCCGGCGATGTCTCGGGCATCGTCTCGCCGAGTTTCACCACTCGCGAGGCGGAGACGACCGTCATCGTTCAGTCGGGCGAGACCATCGTGATCGGCGGCATCATCAGAGAGGTTGTCAATGAGTCTCAGGGGGGCGTTCCGTTCTTGATGGATATCCCCGTGCTGGGCCAGGCTTTCCGTTCGAAGAGCTCGAGCACGGATCGCACCGAGCTGATCGTTCTGATCACACCCTACGTGATCCGAGACGCCAACGAGGCCCGGGCGGTGACCAATCAGTTCAAGGCCCGAGTAGATGCGGTCCTGCAGGAACTCGATCTCGACGGCAGCGAGCTGAAGAAGGGCAACCACACGGTCATCCTTCAGAAGCCGGTCATCTAGTTGGAGTCGGCTGACGTGCGCTCGGCCGTCGCGCCCGACCCGACCGCTGCGAGACGTGCGCTCCAATTTGGATTTTTCAGCCAGAATCGCTAGTTAAGGTTGCTGCGGCGCCTGACTTTGCGGCGCTATCCAGGACCGCCACGGGCTATTTCTAGCTTCCCGGCGAAGAGACTGAGAGGGACTCCTACAGATGGCGACGATCATCACCGAAGAGTGCATCAACTGCGGCGCATGCGAGCCGGAGTGTCCCAACACCGCGATATTTCAGGGCGGTGTGGAGTTTGATTTGGGCGGAGCCAAACAGGCTGCGCTTAGCGAAGAGATCTTCTTCATCGTTCCCGAGAAGTGCACTGAGTGTGTCGGCTTCTTCGACTACGAGGCCTGCGCCGCGGTTTGTCCCGTCGACTGCTGCGTGACGGATCCGGATCGTCCCGAGAGCGAAGAAGTGCTCGTGGAGCGCGCGAAGGAACTGCATCCGGATACCGATTTCGGAGATAGCCCGCCTTCACGCTTCAATCCGACGCCGGTGGCCGCGGCGGATGCCGGCGGAGCAGCAGCGGCTGGTGCCGCTGCCGGCATGCAAATGGTCGCGGCGCCCGTAGCCGGCGTAACCGGCCGCGTTGAGAAGCCCGTCATCCGGCCTACGAGATCGCCGAAGGGCGGCGAAATCGAACTCACGCGCAGCCTCGAACTGGACACTCCGTTCGATGAGGTGCTTGGCCACGTTAAGCGGCGTGATGTTTCCGGCGCGTCCCGAATCGTCGGTCTTGCGCTACTCGCACTAAGCCCATTACTCGGAGCGCTTCCGCACAAGACGAAGGCGGCCATCGAGGATGCCTATGGCGACGGCCGTTTCTTTTCCTCGCAGCTCGCCACGGTTCTGAACATTGTTCAGAACTTCATTCTCTATCCGGTTCTCTTCATCGTTGCCGCCATCATGACCGGCCGATTCACGATGTTCACCGAAGGCGATCGCGGCGCGATTACGCTGGGTTTGTTCATCGCGATCGCTGAGACTGCATGGCGCCTGCGCGAGGGCGTGTTCGGCTACAAGCCGGCCACGCAGATGAACTACGGCGGAAGCTTCTACGGTGCGCCCTTGGGGATCGTGCTGAATCCGATAGTCGCGCGCTTCATGCGTGGCCGTCGCAGCGGATGGGTCCCCGTCGAGGGCTTCTACGACCGTGTGTTCGAGTCCAAGCGTGAGCGCGAGAAGCGCTATGGCG
Organism: Deltaproteobacteria bacterium; assembly: GCA_029262375.1. GTDB lineage: Bacteria > Desulfobacterota > Binatia > UBA1149 > SPBQ01 > JAJCZM01. The sequence goes on along the minus strand of JAJCZM010000039.1, from coordinate 78,558 downwards.
AAGTCTACAATGTCGCCGATTTCGAGCACGGCTATTACATCCGTATGGAGCTGCCGCGCGAGATTCCGCCTTCGGCCGCCAAAGAAGAACTCGGCTTTGCCGACGAGATGCCCGATTACGACCTGCGGCTAGCGGTCGAGGCCGACACGGTGACGGTGTCCGGCAGCGTTTCCGACATCGAGTTGCGCAAGATCTGCGGCGTGTCGCCCGCGTTTCCCGCCGACTTCAAGACGGAGATCGAACTGTCGGGCGCTGCCGGTGGCTTTCAATACCGCTATGAAGACAAGCTACTCGAGATCGCGATCCTGAAAGACGGGGCCTGAGCTTGAACCCTGTCCGTATCGCAACGCTGCGCTACGATCTGCCGGGAGCCGTCGTCTCCGACGCCCAACTGGCGGGCGAGCTCGACTGCGAACCGGCCGATGTGGAACGCATTTCGGGCGGGCGACTGCGCTACAGCGCACCGGACGGTGAGGGGCCGTCTCACCTCGCGCTGCGTGCTTCACAGTCCGCACTGAGCGCGCACGGGCTCGTAGTCGCAGATCTTGATTTCATCGTCCTCGCTACCAATACGGCCGACTATTTCTTTCCCGGCTCGGCTTGTCTGCTGCAGGCTATGCTCGAAGCACCAACGGTCGGCTGCCTGGATCTGCGCGCGCAATGTTCGAACTTCATAGTCTCTCTCGATGTGTCCTCTCGTTTCATTCAGACCGGTGCCTACGATCGAATCCTCGTTGCCGTTGCCGAAGTTCCCTCGCACCACAATCGTATGGACGGGGAGGAACTCGCGCTTGCGGCCGGCATGTGTGATGCGGCGGTCGCGTTCGTACTAGAGAAAGGGGAAGGGGCCGGACAGGTACTCTCGGCAGTGTCGCTGACCGACGGTACGCTGCACAAAGATTACTGGTGCGAGGCTCCGGCGAGCCGTTACATCCAGAGCAATGACATTCGTCGCGGTCACCGCATGACCCGGGCGATGTTGGATGACGGGCTCGTCTATCCGCGTGCGAATCTCGAGGGCCTGAGAGCGTCTGCCGTGAGAGAGATGCCGACGCTTTTGGATCGTGCTCTGGCCGAGGCTGGGCTCAACCGTGTCGATGCGGCGATCGTCGCTCACGTGGACGGGCAGGCCCGCGCTGGGCTTGCGTCGATCGCGTTACGCAAGGCAGGGCGGATTGTTGAGGATGACCTGCTATATTCCATGGGTACCGCTTTGCCGCTGGCTTTCGAGCGTGCGCGATGCTCAGGAGCGCTCGCGCCCGGTGAAACGGTGGCGCTGATTACCGCTGGTGCCGGTGCAACGTGGGGTGCTGCCGTTCTCGTCGCCTGACCCGGACGGTTTCCGACGGATCGGCCGTCGAGCACGACAAAATCTCGTAGAGGTGTCGCCATGAGTCTACCGAAGCGAAGCAGAGTTCTTGGTTGGGGAGCATCTGTTCCCGACCTCATCGTCACGAACGACGATCTCTCCGAAGTGGTCGAGACCAGCGACGCCTGGATTCAAAAACGCACGGGGATCAAGGAACGGCGCTACGTCGATCACGCCGACGGGAGTGTCGTTATGGGAGCGAAAGCCGCTGCCGACGCGATTGAGATGGCGGGCCTCGAGCCCTCCGATGTGGATGCGATCATCTGCTGCACGCTGAGCCCGGACATCGACTTCCCCGGGAACGCGTCCCTGTTGCACGATCGTCTCGGCATTAGCCCGCGAATCGCATTCGACGTTCGAAATCAGTGTTCCGGTTTCCTTTACGCTTTAGCGACGGCTGATCAGTTCGTACGCACCGGCGGTGCGCGCCATGTGCTCGTGGTCGGTAGCGAGGTTCATTCGACCGGCTTGGATTTCAACGGAGCGCGTGGCCGCGACGTCACCGTTCTGTTCGGCGACGGAGCCGGTGCCACTGTGGTCGGGCCGAGTCCGGACGATGAGCATGGGCTGCTATCCTTCAAGCTCCATGCCGAAGGAGCCTATGCGGATAAGCTGGCGGTGTTCGGTCCTTCGGGGCGCGACAAGCCGAGAATCAAGCCCGAACGCATGCCGCCGGAAGATCCGTACTTCTATCCCACGATGGAGGGGCGGTTCGTCTTCAAGCACGCCGTCGAAGGGATGACTTCAGTAATCCGCGCTGTCGTCGACGAGGCCGGATTCCAGGTCAGCGATATCGACATGGTATTGCCGCACCAGGCCAATCTGAGGATCAATCAGTTCGTCGCCTTACAACTCGAACTGGAGGAACGTCAGGTCAGCAACAATATCGAGCGTTACGGCAACACGACGGCCGCGACGCTACCGCTGCTCCTCACCGAAACCGCGGCTGCGGGGCGTGTGTCGCGAGGCGACCTCGTCTGTTTCGCCGCATTTGGTGCCGGCTTCACCTGGGGCGCCGCCCTGTATCGCTGGTAGCTCGTGGTCGACTTATCGACTCGCGTAGGCGCCCTTGCACTGAAAACCCCGGTTGTCGCGGCATCGGGCACTTACGGGTACGGCATCGAGTACGACGGGCTGGTGGACTGGTCTCGTGTGGGCGCCGTCTCGGTCAAGGGCTTGTCGGTTCATGCCAGCAAAGGGCATCCGGCCCCCCGGATGGTCGAGACTGCGGGCGGCATGCTCAATGCCATCGGCCTGCAAAACGTCGGAATCGACGCGTTCGTTGCAGAGAAACTTCCCAAGCTGGCGCAACTGGGTCCCCTCGTGATCGCGAACTGTTGGGGGACGACGCCGGGTGAGTATGAAGAGGTCGTTCGCCGTCTCGACGGCGTTGATGCGGTCGATGCTATCGAGCTGAACCTTGCCTGCCCAAACAAGCCCGAATGGAACCCACCGCCGTCTGCGGATGCTAAAGTCACCGGCGAACTCGTGGCCGCAACTCGACGGCTGACGACGAAGCCACTGTGGGTGAAGCTGACTCCCAACGTCACCGATATCACCGTGGTCGCTCGGGCGGCCGAAGAGTCCGGCGCAGATGCGCTCAACTTGATTAATACGCTCAAGGGTATGGCCATCGACGTCGATGCGCGGGCGCCGGTGTTGAGTAACATTACGGGCGGATTGTCGGGGCCTGCGATCAAACCGGTGGCACTGTGCATGGTGTTCGAGACCGCCCGCGCGGTGTCGATTCCCATCGTTGGCGGTGGCGGCATCGTTAGCGGAGACGACGCGGTCGAGTTCTTGCTCGCGGGGGCCTCCGCAGTGCATGTCGGAACGGCATCGTTGTTCGACCCTGCAGCGCCCGCGCGCATTGCGAATGAAATTGCAGGAACACTGACGCGCATGGGGGAGACGTCCGTACACGCCATCGTTGGCGGGTTGCGCGGCGTCTAGCACGTCGAGCAACGGGAAGCCGCGCTGCGTTGACTAAGCGGCGAAGACTCGCTAAAGTAATCGGTTCCCGCTCTCTACCTAGGAAAAGGAGGTCCCCTTGAAGCAGTTCAAAATCGGCGAGAAGGTCGTCTATCCCGCGCATGGTGTCGGTGTGATCGAGGATGTCATGTCGCGGAAGATGTCCGGCGAGGACATGAAGTTCTACACACTACGAATTCTCGATTCCGATATGAAGATCATGATTCCGACCGGAAAGGCTGAATCCGTGGGCCTGCGGCGCGTTATCGGCAAGGACATGGTCACGAAGGTCTACAAGGTGCTGCGCGAGAAGCGCGTACGGGTAGATCAAGCAACGTGGAATCGGCGCTATCGGGAGTACACCGAGAAGATCAAGACCGGATCGGTTCTCGAAATCGCCGCAGTTCTTCGCGATCTTTTCATGCTCAAAGGCGACAAAGAGCTCTCGTTCGGCGAACGAAAGATGCTCGATACTGCTCGCAACCTCCTCGTGAAGGAACTCGCGATCGCAAAAGCGCATAGCGAAGAGAAGATCATGGATGAGCTCAAGACCATCTTCGGCCACTGAGCTCAAAACAGCAGAGCATCTGCCCCTTCTTTGGGGCAATTAAGAGCGGGAGGCGCCGGAAGGTACCTCCCGCTCTTTTTTTCCTTGTTGCGCTTTGGCAGCATAGGCGCGTGAAAACCGCACTTATCATTCCCGCCGCCGGTTCGGGCGTCAGACTTGGCGCCGGCAGACATAAAGCACTCGTTGAGATAGGCGGCCAGGCGCTCGTGAGGCTGGCTCTGGAGCCGTTCCGGCGCATCGAACACATCGTCGAGGCGATCGTCGTTGCGCCGCAGGGAGCGATGCCCGAGATCCAAGAAGCTCTCAAGGGGGTCGATTGGCCCACCTGCGCGCTGCGGGTCGTTGCCGGTGGAGAGACGCGGCAAGACTCCGTTCGCAACGGCATCGAGACCATCGATGCCGACGTCTCGCTCGTATGTGTTCACGACGCGGCGCGACCACTGGTTACCGAGTCGACGGTTCTGCGCGTATTGGCGGCGGCCGCTGAGGGCGGCGCCGCGACGGCGGCGTCGCGTCCCGCGGACAGCCTGCGGGTGGACACGGCCGACGGGGCTACGGAGCCGCTCGATCGTGACAAGGCTTGGTTGGTGGAGACCCCGCAAGCGTTTCGCTACGAAGTGATTCGCAAGGCGCACGCACACGCGCAGGCGACACGCTTCACAGCCACCGACGACGCAACGCTGGCTGAGCAGTGTGCAGGCGCGAAGGTGACGGTGGTCGAGAGCGATGCGTTGAATCTGAAGATCACCAAGCCGGAAGACTTGGAGGTGGTGCGCGGAATTATCGAGGCCGTTCAGGGATAGTGAGTACGTTGTTCAGGCTTCCCGAACGCAACGGCGTGGTTGAGATCTCGACCTGGCCGAACCCGAGTGCCCGTAGTCGTTCACCGATACGAGCACAGAGTGCCGAGTCGCCAAGTCTGGCGACTTCTGCTGCTGAGACCTCGACGCGGGCGTCGGCACCAAGGTGGCGAACGCGGAGTTCTACGAAGCCCAGTTCGCGCATGTAGGCTTCGGCGCGAGCGACCTGATCCAATCGTTCCTTGCTGATGGCCGTGCCGTACGGGAATCGAGAAGAGAGACACGGCGATGCCGGTTTCTCAGCGGTCGATAGTCCGTAGGCGCTCGACAGCTCGCGAATCTCGTGCTTGGTCAGCTCCGCCTCAACCAGAGGGTGGCGAATCTGCAATTCCTCGGCGGCCAGCAAGCCCGGGCGGTAGTCGCCGAGGTCGTCACAGTTGACGCCATCTATGACCCACTCGAGCCCCGAGCGCTCGGCCAGCTCTCGGCAGAGTGGATAGAGCGTCTGCTTGCACAGGTAGCAGCGATTCGAGGGGTTCGCGGCGTATCCTGGTGTGTCGAGTTCGTTGACCTGTTCGACGTGGTGTCGAGCGCCGAACTGTTCGGCCAGCATTGCGGCCTCGCGCATCTCCTCATCGGTATTGGTCGGTGAGTCGGTCGTGACGGCGAGTACCTCGAGGCCTTCCACGTCCATGGCAACTCGTAGTAAGAAGGTCGAGTCTACGCCGCCCGAGAACGCGACGACCATCGAGCGCATTTCAGTGAGGATAGCCTTGAGGCGAACGAGTTTGTCCTGCGCCGTCGTGCTCATGCCTCAGTTGCCTCGGCGAATACCTCGGTGGTCAGGTAACGCTGACCGCTGTCGGCGAAGATCGTCACGACCGTGGCTCCGTCTCCGAGTTCCGCCGCGATGCGGATCGCAGCCACGCATGCAGCGCCGGAGGATATTCCGACGAGCAGGCCTTCTTCGCGCGCAAGTCGGCGCGTCATCGTGATCGCCTCTTCATCACTGACCGTGAGCACGCGATCGATGACATCCTCGTCGAGCGCATCAGGGACGAAGCCCGCGCCGATTCCCTGAATGTCGTGAAAACCTGGCTCGCCGCCTGACAATACCGGAGAGCGGGCCGGTTCGACCGCGACCACCTCGACGCCCGGGCGTGCGGCCTTGAGCACGCTGCCCACGCCGCTGATCGTTCCGCCGGTGCCTACCCCCGCTACGAACGCGTGAATCTCGGCACATTGCTCCAGCAGTTCCATGGCGGTGGTGTCTCGATGCGCCTGCGCGTTTGCCGGGTTGGAGAACTGGCCGGGCATGAAGTAACCGGGGTGTTCCTCGAGGATTTCTTCGGCCGCACGAATCGCTTCGTGCATGCCCTTGGAGTCCTCGGTCAGCACCAGCTCCGCGCCGTAGGCTCTGAGCAAGCCGCGCCGTTCTTCGCTCATGGTGTCGGGCATCGTGAGTACGAGTCGATACCCGCGCGCGGCTGCCACCAGTGCCAAGCCTATGCCCGTATTGCCGCTCGTTGGCTCGATGATCGTATCGCCCGGGCCGAGACTGCCGTCAGCCTCGGCGGCTTCTATCATGGCCTTACAGATGCGATCTTTTACACTGCCGCCCGGATTGAGCGACTCGAGTTTGGCGACGACGCGGGCTGCACCACGCGGCACGACTCGGGTGAGTCCGACGATCGGGGTATTGCCGATCAGCTCAAGCGGAGACGCCGCTACTTGACCGGGAGAAGGCATGATGGCGGTACTGTTCGGAGCGAGGAAACAGCGAAACTATAAGGACGGCTCAGGCTGAAGTCAACGAGGTCGCGGAGTCGCGGCACCGAATAAATCCGTGTCCGGAGCGTCCATGCAATAGGCGTCCGGAGTGCCATCGTGGTTGGGAGTGAGCTTCCATATGCGCCGGTGCGTGTTACAACGACGCAAACTCCGCCGGAGGTACAAACGGTATGGCCGAAGACGAATCGAGAGAGCCCGACGAGGGGTTCACGGTGAAGGATCGCCGTCGCTTCTCCGAGACCGGGGACGAGCGATCCGACCAGAGCGAGTCCTCGGAACCGGAGGCCGACGCACCGCGCCAACAAGACCCGCAAGACTCGATTGAACGCAGTGAGCACGTAGGGGCGTCTGAGCGCGATACGCAAGCACATGAGCCGGGCGACATTACTTTTTCGAGCTTCGCCTTCGGATTGGCCAGCCAGGCGCTCATGCTCCTGGGGCTAGCGCCCGATCCAGCATCCGGAGCGATCCAGAAGGACGTGGCCCAAGCCAAGGGGCTCATTGATATCCTGGCGATGCTCCAAGAGAAGACGCGCGGCAACTTGGACGAAGACGACGCGCGCATGATGGAAGAGATGCTCTACGAGCTTCGCATGCAGTTTGTTCGCGAGACCCGCGGACACTCCGCGCCAAAGGAGACGACTTGATGAATACGGGCCGTTCGGTTCTAACCGCGACACTCATGGCGGGTGCCATCATCGGCATCGGCATTACCGCTTCGCTTAACCGACAGAGTTGCGCTCCGGCAGATCAAGAGGTCACCCCCGTCAGCAGTTCGGCCATGGCTCTCCCGGTAGCGGCTGTCGGGAGCGGCGGAGTGCTGCTCCCCGACTTCACGAAACTCGTCGCGGGGTTGCGACCCTCGATCGTGAACATCGCGACGGTTTCCGAAGCGCCCGAAGAGCAAACCGGCGGACGTGGACAAGATCCTTTCGATCATTTCTTCCGTCGCCCCGGGCCTCGTCGAAGTCTCGGTTCGGGATTCATTCTGGATGCTGAGGGTTTCATCATCACAAATCACCATGTGGTGGACGAAGCTACGAAGATCATCGTCAAGCTCTACAATGAGGAAGAGCACGAGGCCGAGATCATCGGCAGTGACGCAAAGACCGATATCGCGGTCATCAAGATCGATGGCGTCAAAGACTTACGACCGCTTCCGCTCGGACGATCCAGTGATCTGAAGGTCGGAGCGTGGGTCTTGGCAATCGGTAACCCGTTCGGCCTCGATCACACGGTGACGGCAGGGATCGTTTCCGCGAAAGGCCGGCGCATTAATCGTCCCGACAAGAGCCCGTACGACGATTTCATCCAGACCGACGCAGCGATCAATCCCGGTAACTCGGGTGGTCCGCTTGTCAATCTGTCCGGCCAAGTCGTGGGCATCAACAGTGCCATATTTTCCCGGTCCGGCGGCAACATTGGGATCGGTTTCGCCATCCCGATCGATATGGCGCGCAATATCGTGCCGCAGCTCAAAGAGAGTGGTTTCGTCACGCGCGGCTGGCTCGGCGTTCTGATCCAACCGGTCGATGAAGATATCGCGTCCTCCTTGGATCTTCCTGCTGAGAGCGGTGCGCTGGTCGCGAAGGTCTATCCCGACAGCCCGGCCGCCGACGGAGGCATCGAGGTAGGCGACGTGATCATCGAGTTCGGTGGAACGGTTGTTCCAGAGTCAGACGATTTGCCCACGATCGTGGCGGAGACGCCGGTCGGCAAGAAGGTCGAAGTGATCGTCATCCGCAAGGGCAAGCGTAAGAAGATCAAGATCGAGGTTGGCAAGCTCGAAGATGCTGCCGCGGAGGCCAAGCCCGTCAAGGCCGAAGAGTTCGGGATGGCGGTGCAGGATCTTACTCCCGACATCGTCTCAGAGTTGGGCTTGGACAAAGGCGCCACCGGAGTGGTCGTGTCGTCGGTGACACGCGGGTCTCCGGCGGAGGAAGCAGGGCTGCAACCCGGTGACGTGATCGAGATGGTGGGCAACGCACCGGTCGAGAATGTGGCAGACTTCCGTAAGCGGCTCTCCGCTCGCCAAGATGGCGAGAGCGTTCTCGTTCTCGTACGCAGAGGCGACCAGACTCTGTTCCGGGTGATCAAGCCGGCCGAGGAGTGAGTTACGAGTGGGAAGCGCCGCCGCCGAAGCGGCGCTTCCCATTTCTCACGCTCTCATTACTCGTCATTCCACCGCTGCTCGCCGCCTTGCTGACAGCCGGGTGGGTCTACTATGGCGACGTCGAACGAACGCTGGCCAGCAAGTTCGAGGGGCGTCGCTGGGATTTCCCCACCAAGATCTATTCAGACGACTATCCGATCTATGTCGGTGCCTCGTTGGATCGCGAGTCGTTGGTCCACCGGCTAAGCCGACTCGGTTATCGGCGCGTGCCATCCTTCCCGACGACCAGGGGCGAGTATCGGGTCGTAGCGTTCCCGCCCGCCGTTGAGATTCGTCTCAAAGCGTTTCAGTACCCGAGCTATCGCGAGCGGGGTCGCGGCGTGCGCATCGAGACAAGCCGTGAGGGGCTTGTCTCGGCGATCAGCGACATGGACAGCAACGAAGTCCTGTTCGACGTATCGTTGGAACCGGCCGTGATCACCGGCCTGCACGGCGACATTCAAGAAGACCGGCGCGAGATGCAGCTCGCCGAAATTCCCGTTCCGCTCGTTCGCGCGATCGTCACGGTTGAGGATCGCCGCTTCTTTGAGCATTTCGGTCTGGACCTACGAGGCCTCGCGCGTGCGGTGGTCGTCAATCTACGTGCCGGTGGAGTGCGCCAGGGCGGCTCGACTCTCACCCAGCAACTCATGAAGAACTTCTTCCTCACCGACGATCGGACGGTCGTTCGGAAACTGAAGGAAGCCGTCATGGCGGTGGTGGCCGAGAAGAATTTCAGCAAAGAAGAGATTCTCGAAAGCTACCTCAATGAGATCTACCTCGGGCAGAAGGGCCCGGTGGGCGTGCACGGCGTCTGGGAGGCGGCGAAGTTCTATTTCGGGTGTGAGCCGCGCGAGCTCGGCATGGGCCAGATCGCGCTGATCGCCGGCCTGGTGCGCGCGCCGAACTATTACTCTCCGCATACGCATCCGGATCGCGCGCTTGAACGGCGCAACGTGGTGTTGCGGGCATTGCTCCGCACCGGCGAAATCGATGAGCGTACCTATCACGCTGCACTAGCCGAGCCGCTCGCTGTGGTCGCGCCGCCGCCGGCAACACAGGGATCGCCGTACTTCGTGGACAACTTGCGCCGCGAACTGGCCGAGACGTTCCCCGATGAAGTGCTCACCAGCGAAGGCTACAGCGTTTTCACCACGTTGGATCCCGAGCTGCAGGATGCTGCCGAGCGCGCGGTTTCGGACGGGCTCAAACGTCTGGAGCAGGACTTCCCGCATCTATCCAATGCGGCCAATCCGGCCAATCCAGATAGCGGTGACCTGCAGGCGGCTCTCGTCGCGATCAATCCGCGTACCGGCGCGATCATCGCGATGGTGGGGGGGCGCGACTACCGGCGCTCGCAGTTCAATCGCGTTACCGATGCGCGTCGCCAACCCGGCTCCGTCTTCAAACCGATCGTCTACTTGGCTGCGTTGTCCTCGGAGGCGCCCGGTGGGGTGCACTATTTGCCGACTACGATTGTTCAAGATGAGCCTTTCGTCTGGGAATATGACGGGAAGCAGTGGGCTCCTAACAACTACGACGACGAATACTTCGGTCCGGTGACGCTGCGCCACGCGCTCGAGCACTCTCTCAATGCGGCAACGGCTAGCATCGCGCGCGATGTGGGAATCGATGTCGTGCGCGACATGGCGGTTCGCCTCGGTATCGACGCGAGTATTCCCGCTCTGCCCGCGATCGCGCTCGGTGGGTGGGAGGTCAGTCCGCTCGAGATTGCGCGCGTGTACGGCGTGTTCGCGTCCGGAGGGTTGGCAACGACCCCGATCACGATCCAGAAAGTCGTCTCGCGAGAAGGGCTCGTGGTGGAAGGCAATCGCGTTGCGATACGTAGCGAGATCTCACCGGCCGACGCCTATCTGGTGACCAATCTTCTAGAAGGCGTCGTGCAACGCGGCACGGCGCGCGGGCTAGCGCGCCTAGGGTTTACCCACCCGGCCGCCGGGAAGACGGGCACGACGAATGACTACAACGATGCCTGGTTCGCGGGCTACACCCGAGACGTGCTGGCCGTGGTCTGGGTCGGTTTCGACCGCGGTGCGAAACTGGGACTGACCGGCTCGACCGCCGCGTTGCCGATCTGGGCCGAGTTCATGAAGAGGGCGGTTGGCGCGACCGCGCCGCGCGCTTTCGAGGTGCCGGACGGGATCGTGTTCGAGGACGTTGACCGCTTCACCGGCATGCTCGCGGGGTGGGGTTGCCGCGACACAGTGCGCGAGGCATTCCTGGAAGGCGAAGAGGTCTCGACGCGCTGTCGCGAGCACTGAAGAGCGTCGACCGGACCGGCGTGGTGCTAGTCGCGCCTGTTCCTCTCGCCCCGACCATGCCGAGCCCGAGCCATCGATATACAGACCCAGCGGCACAGGCTGCTCCCTCGATGCATCGGTGCGGCGTCGTCTGCGCCATGCTGTTGATTTTCGCCGTGGCGCTCGGCGCTGGATGCGCCACGGGCCCGTACATTTCCGACGCACAGTATGAGCAAGCGAAACAGGCTCGGCGTGAGCAGTACGCGCGCGAAGAACGCGAGGAGCGTCGCACGAAGCGCGAGCACCGCGAAGCACGAGACTGGTCCGCGTGGATCGATGAACAAGCGCGGCCGGAAGGCCCGGTTGTTCTGCAGCGTGCGGACCTGGTGCTCAGCGCTGCGATCTCTCGGGCCGAATACGAGGGCGCGCCTGCCACCCAGCTGACGCACCTGCGAATGACCGCCGCCGCGCGAAACGCTCTCGCTGAGGGGAATACCGAGCGGGCGCTCGATCTGTTGGAGCGGGCGATTGCCGTCGACGGCAGTGAAGGGTTCGCTTACCTTTATCTCGGACACGTTTACACACGTCGAGGCGACTTCGAACGCTCGATCGGGTTCCTCCAACAGGCGCGACGTCTGTTGCCGCCCGACCCAGCTCTGCGCGACGAGCTGCGACGGCTCAGCGCGATGTCGGCTCCGATCGACGCGTCGGGAATGATCCGGTGAAAGTGCTTGCGCTCGAGACGTCTTGCGACGATACGTCCGCGGCCGTTGTCGATGGAGATGTCGTGCTTTCGAATGTCGTGTCGTCCCAAGACGATATCCACGCGAAGTACGGCGGCATCGTTCCCGAACTCGCCGCGCGCCGACATCTCGAATCTGTCGCGCCGGTCGTTGGCCTTGCAATGCAGCAAGCTGGTCTCGAGTACGGTGACCTCGATAGCCTCGCGGTGACGCGTGGCCCCGGTTTGGTTGGGTCGCTTCTCGTCGGACTGTCTGCCGCGCAAGGACTGGCACTGCGTACGAAGCTTCCGCTCGTCGGCGTGAATCACCTCGAGGGGCATGTCTTGTCCGTGACGCTCGAGAGCAATATCCAGACGCCGTTTCTCGCGCTTCTTGTCTCCGGCGGACACTCGGCGCTCTATCTTGCTCGCGATATTGGTTCTTACGTCGAGGTCGCTTCGACACGCGACGACTCCGCCGGAGAGGCGTTCGACAAGGCGGCGAAGATGCTCGGGCTTGGCTACCCGGGCGGCAAAGTCATCGACGAACTGGCTCGCAAGGGGGATCGCGCTGCGGTGCGGTTTCCGCGCGGGCGCGTGAAAAGTGATCCTTTGGCGTTGAGTTTCTCGGGGCTGAAGACTTCGCTGTGGGACTTCCTCCGTACGCGCGAGAAAGAGATACGCGTCGAAGATATCTGTGCTTCATTCCAGGAAGCGATCGTCGATGTGCTCATCGATCGGGCTGAAAAGGCGATGGTCGCCACCGGCGTCAGGCGCCTGGCGATCGTAGGCGGGGTGTCGGCGAACTCTCGGCTTCGAGAGCGAGCGGCAGAGGCGATGGACGCCGTCGGCGGTGAGCTGTTCGTGCCGCCGTTTTCGTTGTGCACCGACAACGCCGCGATGATCGCGCGGACCGCGATTCTACGAGCGGAGCATGGTCTGACGGGTGACGAACTCGTCGCGACATCGCGTTTGCCACTGGGACCTCGCTGGCAGGGCGCGTAGTGGCTCGCGGCGCCCGAGTTCGATGGGGACAGAATTTTCTGGTCGACCGCAATATCTGCCGACAGATCGTTTCATGGGCGGAAGTGGAAGGGCACGACGTCGTTGAGATCGGCCCCGGCAGGGGCGCGCTGACGACTTTACTGGCGGAACGAGCGCGTCGTCTCACGCTCGTCGAGATCGACCCCGCACTAGCCGAATATTGGCGCGAGCACTTCAACGACGACGAGCGTGTCGCCGTACATCACGCTGATGCGCTCGACATCGACCTGTCGGTTCTGTCGTCAGGCCCGGTGCGCGTCGTTTCAAACCTGCCGTACGAGACCGGGACGGCGATCGTTCGAAGGCTGCTGGCCTGCCCCCAACGCATGAGTGCCGCCATCGTCATGCTACAACGCGAGGTCTGCGGCCGACTCATGGCAGCACCGGGCAGTAAGGCGTACGGAGTGTTGGCGATCCATACGCAATTGGTTGCCGATGTGGAGCCGGGCCGAATCGTTCCCGCCAGCTGTTTCAGGCCTGCACCGAAAGTCAGTTCGCAGGTCGTGCGTATCGTCCCACTTGACGCTCCGAGATACGCAATCGGGTCGATGCCGGTGTTCGAGAAGGTTGTTTCGACCGCGTTTACGCAGCGGCGCAAGATGGTTCGCAACTCGTTAGGGCGTTGGATCGATGAATCGCTCGGCGCAGGTCGTGCGGCCGATCTGTTCGGCGCCGTCGGTATCGATCCTGATCAGAGACCCGAGACGGTGGATCTGGAAACGTTTGCGCGGCTTTCGGCATCGCTACATGCGGAGCTCGAACCCGTTGCCTGAGCTACCGGAGGTCGAGACGGTACGACGCTCGCTAGAGCCGCGTATCACCGGGCATCGCATCGAAGCCGTCGACGTCCGCAGGCGTGATCTGCGCTGGCCGATAGTCGATGAGTTCGAAGAGCGGCTGCGGGGCCGATCGATTCGTGCGCTCGAGCGACGCGCCAAATACCTGCTTATACGCCTCGACGACGACGCCACCTGGGTCGTTCATTTTGGAATGAGTGGGACGCTGTTGTTCCATGAGAGCCGGCGCGAGCGATTCGACAAGCACGACCATGTTGTTGTCGACCTCGCTGCGGGAGGGCAACTCGTGTTCAATGATCCGCGTCGCTTCGGGTCGATGTCGATCCACGAGGGAGACGACGCGCAGTTGTTCGAAGGCGTTGGTCCTGAGCCGCTCGACGAGGTCGGGTTCAACGGCGAGTACCTGTTCGCGCACGGAAAGCGCACCTCGCGCGTGCTGAAGGATGTGTTGATGGACCAACGCGTCGTTGCCGGGTTGGGCAATATCTACGTCAACGAGGCGCTGTTCCTGGCAGGCCTGAGACCCCGTCGGGCTCTGCGGCGACTGACACGAGACGATTGCGAACGCCTAGCGCAGTCGGTGCGTACAATCATCTCCGAGGCGATCGAGCACCGCGGTTCGTCAATCTCTGATTTCCTCGACGGCGTCGGGCGTATGGGCGGGTATCAGTGGCGCCGACGTGTGTACGGTCGCGAAGGTGAGTCCTGCGCCGCGTGCGGCAGCACGATCAAAGTCATCGTCGTGGGCCAGCGTTCTTCGTTCTATTGCCCTACCTGCCAGCGGTGAGCCCGCCTGCGCCGCTGCGCCAGTCGAACCGTCCGAGCCGTCAGCGTGCCCTGACGTCGAGCCGGTCGCGTAAGCCGTCGCCCAGAAAGTTGAGACCCAGCACTGTGAGCAGAATCGCCAGGCCCGGGTACAGCGTCATGTGCGGGGCGACGAGAAGGAAGTGTCGACCTTCGTTGATCATCGCCCCCCACGACGGTGTCGGCGGCTGAACGCCGAGCCCGAGAAAGCTGAGACTGGCCTCCGCTACGATTGCTCCGGCCATTCCAAAGGTCGCCTGCACGGCGAGCGGAGCGCCGAGCAGTGGCAGGATGTGCCGCAGCACGATGCGAACGCTCGGTACGCCGAGTGCCGTCGCTGCTTCGACGTGCTCACGGCGCCGGATCCCGAGCACCTCTGCGCGCACCAGGCGTGCGTAGCCCGTCCAACCCAGTAGGCTCAACGCTACGATGACGTTCGTCAGGCTCGGTCCCATGACGGCGCTCATTGCAACGGCGAGGAGAATTCCCGGAAAGGCTAGCAGGATATCCACCAGGCGCATGATCCAATAGTCGATGGCGCCGCCTGAAAAGCCGGCCAAGGCGCCGAGCAGAACGCCGATCAACAGTGAGATCGTAACTGTCGTGATACCCACATAGAGCGAGACGCGCGCGCCGTAGATCAGACGGCTCAGCTGATCGCGACCGAGCTTGTCGGTTCCGAGCAGATGGGCGGCGCTCGGTTCGGCCAGGTCGGCGATGAGATTCTGTTCGAGCGGGTCGTGGGGCGATAGTTGCGGCGCGAACAAAGCTGCTACCACTAGCAGGGCGAGGCACACGAAGCCGGCGATCAGCGAACCTTGCCAACGCGATCCCATGAGGGCCTGCACTTGCGTCGTGCTATTCATCTTCGCCGTAGCGCACGCGTGGGTTTGCCCAGGCATACGCGAGGTCGGTCGCGAGGTTCACGAGGACATAGCTGCCGGCAATCATGAGCACGCAGCCTTGGACGACGGGATAGTCGCGTGTTGAGATCGCTTGAACGGTGAGACGACCGAGCCCCGGCCAGGCGAAGATCGTTTCTGTGATTACCGAGCCCGCCAGCAAGGAGCCCAGTTGCAGGCCCAAGACCGAGAGTATCGGTGTTACTGCGTTTGCCAGGGCATGCTTCGCGACGGTCTTGGTTTCGCTGACGCCCTTCGCGCGAGCCGTGCGAATGTAATCCTCGTGTAGCGCCTCTAGTACCGTGCTACGTGTCATGCGCGTCAGGATACCTGCCAATGAGAGTCCCAAGGTGATTGCCGGCAGGATCAAATGGCGGGGACCGTCGTTGCCGGAGACGGGGAGCCAGCCGAGGTGTACCGCAAAGAACAGAATGAGAAGCGGTCCGAGCCAGAAATTCGGTAGCGCGGTTCCGAGAAGACTGGCGGTGAGCGAGCCGCGGTCGAGCATGCTTCCCGGGCGGGCTGCCGATAGCAGTCCGAGCGGCAGCGCGATGCATATAGCTGCTAGGGCTGCCGCCGCCGCGAGCGCCAACGTCGCCGGAAACCGCTCCGTGACCAGCTCGACTACCGGGCGGCGGCTGTGGATGCTCTCGCCCATGTCTCCGCGAGCCAGACCCGTCATGAAGCCGACGTACTGTACGAGGATCGGCCGATCCAAGCCGAGATGCGCACGCAATTCGGCGCGATCGGCCCGAGCCGCCGTCTCGCCGAGCATCACATCGACCGGGTCGCCCGGAATCGCATGCAGCAGCAGAAAAACGACGGTGGCCACCCCGAGCGCGGTAGGGATGGCGGCGAGTATTCGTCTGACGGTGTATGCGAGCATGCGGCGTTCTTTGTGCCCTCGATTCGGCCACGCTGACACTGCACAATACATGCTACACTCGGTGGTCAGCGAGCCCATCGCGCAGTACGTGCGCTGGGGCTGCCTCCGCCGAAAGGCAGAACTGCGGGACCAATGAGCCAGGCATCTCCACTCAGGGCCGTCGAAAGGGCCGGTCGCTTTCTCCTCGTCGAGCTGTGGACGATAGGAACGGAAGGCGCTTCCCGTTTCACCCGGGTACTCGTCTCGGCCGTGCGGGTCGGCTTCATCACGATAGAGGGCTTCTTTCAGGACCTCTGCCTGGTTCGGGCCTCGGCGCTGACCTTCGCCTCGCTAATGGCCCTCGTGCCGACGCTGGCGTTGGCCTTCGCGGTTTTGCGTGGACTGGGCTGGCGCGGCGATCGCCTCGAAGAGCTGATCCTCTCGCGGGCTACGTTGCTATCGCCGGACGCGATCGAACTGATCGTGTCCTACATCGACAATACCAGCTTCGCCGGCCTCGGCGTCATTGGTGGCTCGATCCTATTCATGACCTTCGTGTCGGTCATGACGAACATCGAGGGCTCCTTCAACGCGATTTGGGACGATGCGTCGCCGCGAACGTTCGCGCGACGCATTACCGACTACTTCAGCGTCTTACTCGTCGCGCCAATCTTGCTTGTGGTCGCGACCAGCCTCACCGCGGCCGTTCGCAGTAGCCGCGGCATGGAAGCAATAGCGATGTATTACGGCGTTGGGGCGGCTACCGAGATGCTGCTCGCGTATGCGGCGTACGGCGTCATGTGGCTGCTGTTCGCGTTCCTGTACATGGCGATCCCGAATACACGCGTTCGACTCGTTCCGGCACTTACCGGAGGAATCATCGCGGGGTCTATCTGGCATCTAACGCAGTGGACCTACATCCAGTTCCAGTTCGGTGTGGGGAACTACAACGCCATCTACGGCGCGATGGCGCAGCTGCCGCTGTTGATGGCTTGGGTGTTCGTGAGCTGGGTGATCGTGCTGTTTGGGGCCGAGATCTCTTTCGCGGTTCAGAACGTCATGTCGTACAGCCGCGAGCGCCGACGATCCAGCGTGAAGGGCCACGCGCTGCGCGAAAGAGCCGGGTTGTCCATCGCCGCCGAGTTGGCAATGGCAGCGGCCGGCAAGCGCGATGCGCCTACGATCGAAGATCTTGCGAGCCACATGGACGTTCCGCAACGGGTGATTCGCGAAATTCTCACTGCGTTGTCGGCGGATGGACTGGTTCATCTCAGTGATGAGACCCCCGAGCGATGCTATCTCTCGCTCAGCCCCGGTAAGATCGGTCTCTCACGCGTGCTCGACCTCCTACGCGGCGGCCGCGCGGAGATGCTGGAACTCGCCCACGATGACGGGGATGATGACCACGTCCGAGCCCTCCTACGCGACCTAACCGACGCCCGCGACACGCGCATCGGCGAGCGTACGCTCGCCGATCTGGTGCAATAGCCGAGCGTACGCTCGCCGATCTGGTGCAATAGCCGAGCGCACGCTCGCGTATCTGCGTTGATCATTCGTCCAGCGTCAGCGCTTGCGCTGATGTGCAGCCGCCAGTCCGAGTAGGGTTCCAGAAGGGTGGGGCACGAAGCCCTCGAGATCGCGCGCTGCAACCACGACACGTTCCGGCCACCACAGCGGTACGTACGGTAGCTGCTCGGCTGCTCTCTGCTGCACTTCGGCATAGATCGCGGAGCGCCGGGTGGGCTGCAGCTCGGCAAGTCCGGCATCCGTCAGGCGGTCCATCACGTCATCACGGTAGCGACCACGGTTGTTACCGGCGGGCGGAATCATCGCCGAATGAAAGATCTGTCTGTAGATGTCCGGGTCGACGATGCCTACCCATTCGAGCGTGTAGAGATCAAAGTTGCCGCTGCGTACGTCGGCGAAGAAAGTTCCCCACTCGTAGGTCCGCACATCCAGTTCGATTCCGACGGCGCCGAGTTGATCCTTTAGCGCTTCTGCGATTCGGCGTCGGAGCTCGTGGGTAGTGGTCTTGTAACTGAAGCGTAGTCGCGGTCGTGGCCCGTCGCCGTCTGGATCGTGATAGCCGGCCTCCTCGAGGAGCGCGATAGCACGTTGCGGATCGTAGTCGTAGCGCGCGATGTTCCCATAGTAGGCCCAATGCTCGGGCGGAAGGAGACCGCTGGCGCGCTTGGCCGCACGGCCGAGTAAGTGGTCGGCGATGATCTCGAGGTCGAGAGCGTGGGCGATCGCTCGTCGTACTCGGACATCGGCTAGCACGCGATTGTCGAAATTCATGCCGAGGTATTGGAAGTTACTCGACGGCGCGCGAATGACCTGGAGCTCCGGCGCGTTCTCTTCGAGCCACTCGACGGTGTCCGGGTCTATCGCGTTCTGTACGAGATCTACGGTCCCATGCCGCAACTCCATCGCTCTCATCAGTGCATCGGGGACTACACGTACTTCGAGAGAGTTGATGCTTGGCGCGCCGCGATGAAACTCGGGAAAGGCGCGTAAGCGAATACGTTCCTCGCTGTCGTATCCGTCTATCGCGTATGGCCCCGACCCGACGATTTCATCGAGTGACAGACGTGGGCGCGCCGCAAGCTCGGCCGGAAGTAGACCCAGCGTGGCCGCTTCGGGGATGGTGGGCGACGCGTGACTCAATGAGAAGCGGACGGTTTCGTCGTCTACCGCCTCGACCCGCGTGATGCCTTCGAGCTGTGCCTTCTTCGGCGATCCACTGCCGGGGGCGAGGATGGCGGCGTAGGTCGCGGCCACATCGTGAGCGTCGAGTACGGAACCGTCGTGGAACGTCAGGCCGCGACGTAGTGAGAAGCGACACTCGAGTTTCAGGAAGTCGCAGTGCCATTCGCGCGCGGCGTAAGGCCTGTAGTTGCCGTCACCGGCGAGTTCCAAGAGCGAGGAAAAGACCAGGCTCCGTACTCGCGAGGAGTATGCGTCCACACCGAAACGGGGGTCGAGAGTCCCCGGTGCCGACTCGAAGGCTATGACAAAAGGCGCGTCTTCCAAGGGCGCGGGTCGGGCGCAGCCACTGATGCCATGCAGAACGACACAACAAAGCGCAAGGAATAGTAAGCCGCGCATTCGGGTGGTAGAATCGAACACTCGCCCGACTTGGAACCACCGGAAGACTATGACGCGAGCATTCATTTTAGCGCTACTAACTCTCACCGTTTCTGTCGCCCCTGCAGTCTATCCGCAGGAGGCGCAGGCCGCGAAGGGCCTCGAAGATTCCGCAGGGCTCATTCGTTACCCCGAGCTCGAAGACAACGTCCAGTTCTGGACCGACGTCTTCGGCAAGCATACGCGCCGACAGATCGTTTTTCACGACCCCTATCACATGGGACTCGTTTGGTCGGTTGCCGATATCGGCGGCATCGTTGACGGCGGCCAGAGCGATGTTGCCACGGCGCGCGCCATTCGCGACTTCATAGAGGAAGAAGGGAAGCGCCTCGGGACTGTCATCAAGAAGGTCGAGCGCTCTACACCCAAGACCTCGGAAGAGAAACGCATCGCCGCACTGCTTGGCAAAGCCGGACCGGATGCTCCGTCGGCGACGGTGCTCGCCGGGCGTATCCGCGGACAGCGTGGACTGGGCGATGAACTGTGCGGCTCGGTCGATCGAGCGCGCCCCTATCTTCCAGCGATACGCGAGCTTCTCGCCAAGCACGGTGTGCCGCAAGAACTCGCATCGCTCCCGTTGGTCGAGTCGGGCTATCGCGTTGGAGCATTCTCGCACGCCAGTGCCGTAGGCATGTGGCAGTTTACCCGCGGTACCGGCCGACGATTCCTGCACATCGATCACGTGGTCGACGAGCGTCGAGATCCCTTGCTCGCGACCGAGGCTGCGGCCAAATATCTGCGAGAGAACTACGAACGGCTCGGTAGCTGGCCGCTCGCCATCACAGCATACAATCACGGAGCGAACGGCATCGCGTACGCGGTGCGCAAGCTTCAGACGAAGAATCTCGCGACCATCGTCGACAAATACCGCAGCCGCTATTTCGGATTTGCGTCTCGAAACTTCTACTCGGAGTTCCTTGCAGCGAACGACGTGATGACGAAGGCATTGGCGTCCTGCCCGGTGTCGGACGTCGAATATGTTGCTCCTGCCGACCATGTCGTGGACGCGTACGTGCCGCTTGGCGACTTGGCGAAGGCCGCTGGGGTTACGTCGGCTACGCTAATGGAGCTGAACCCTTCACTGGCTACAGATGTCGGTAAGGGGCGACTGCGCGTTCCGAAGGGGTATCGGCTGAAGGTGCCGGCGTCCGTGGAAACACAGTTCGTGGCATCCTACGCGAAGCTGCCGACCGCCATACGGTATCGGGAACAGGCCTCGTACTACGCCAGTCACCGAGTTGGCCGAGGCGAGACGTTGTCGGGGATCGCAAAGAAATATCGCACGACGGTAACTGCGCTTCAGTACCACAACAGCATTCGCGATCCGCGCCATCTTCGATACGGCGCAGTGCTCAAGGTTCCCGTTTCGGGTGGTGGGGCGTTTGCGGCCGTCGTCGCGGCGAATGCGCGTCCGGCCACGCATCGAGTGGCCCGCGGAGAGACGCTTTCTCACGTCGCAAAGCGCTATGGCCTGTCGATGACGACCCTGCAGCGCTACAACAGTATCAAGGATGCAAACCGCGTCGTGGTGGGACAGGTCGTCAAGATTCCGTCGGGAGCGGTGGCCCAGTACCGCACCCATCAGGTGGCTCGCGGCCAGACCCTCTCGCACATCGCGAAGCTCTACCAGACCTCGGTCCGAGTCTTGCAGACTCACAACGGGATTCGCGATCCGAGCAGATTGCGGCAGGGGCAGGTTCTCAAGGTTCCGATGTAGGCCCGGTTGGCGGGGTCTCGTCTGAGCGGAGACCGGCGTTCGGATATCCGCCGTCCAGTGCTAAATTGGGGCAATCCCCACGCGCCTCGAGCGCGGGAGTGAGGCCCAGTGGAACTCGGACTCCTAGAAATTAGCTCGCTTGCCTACCTGATCGCCTCCATGGCGTTCGCGGCTCACGTCGCGCGGCCTGTAGGTCGCTGGGGGGCGTTCGGTGCAGGCGCACTTGGAATCGGCTTCGTGCTGCACACCGGCGGCATTCTCGCCCGCCTCTATGAACTGGGTCTGCTCCCGGTTACGACCTTCGGCGAGGGCCTGTCATTCTTCTCCTGGCTGATCGTCGGGATCTTCATCGGCATTAGCGGGCGCTATCGCCTTACGGTCCTCGGGGCTGTCGTTTCGGCGCTGGCCTTCGGGTTGAGCCTGGCCGGCGTCATGCTCTACGACGGTGGCGCTGTCGTGCCGGCTGCGCTGAGAAGCCCCTGGCTGCCGGTGCACGTCACGCTCGCATTTCTCGGCAATGCCGTTTTTGCCGTCGCGTTCGCTGTTAGCGTCGTCTACCTCGTTCAAGAGAATCTACTCAAGAGTCGTCGCCGCAGCTGGATGATCACGCGCCTTCCTTCACTCGAGCAACTCGATCGACTCAACTACAGCTGCCTGGCGTGGGGCTTCCCGCTGCTAACGCTCGGCATGCTGAGTGGCGGCATCTGGGCGGTGAACGCGTGGGGCCGATTCTGGTCCTGGGAGCCGAGAGAAGTGCTCTCTTTGCTGACTTGGTCGATCTACGGCGGCCTGTTGCTCTATCGTCTGACGTCGGGGTTGCGCGGCCGGCGTGCGGCGTCGTTGACGATTATCGGCTTTAGCCTCGTCGTCGTTTCGTATCTCTCCGTCAACCTACTGCCTCTTGCCGGCAAACACGGCGGGACGTTCGGTTCCTGAGGGGCATCTGTAGCGTGGCTACTGAACTTCTCATCGTCGGGCTCAACCACCACACCGCACCGGTGGAGGTGCGCGAGAAAGCAGCTCTCGCTAACGGTCGCCTCGATTCCGTGCTGCCGAGATTGCTTGGACTGCCGGGCATCCACGAGGCTGTAGCGCTCTCGACGTGCAACCGCGTAGAACTCGTAGCGTGCTGTGAGCCGGGAGAGGAATCGGCCGTTGCGCTGCGCACGGGCCTGTTCGATTCGACCGAACTCACTGCGGACCTCTGCGGCAAGCACCTCTTCGAACTTCATGGACGCGAGGCGGTCCGGCACGTGTTCCGGGTTGCTTCCAGTTTGGACTCTATGGTGGTCGGCGAGCCGCAGATCCTTGGACAGCTCAAGGAGCAGTTTGCGCTGAGCGCCGATGCGGATGCGGCCGGCCCGATTCTTCACCGTGTCTTCCACAAGAGTTTCGCTGTGGCGAAGCGAGTCCGTACGGAGACGGATATCGCCTCACGTTCGGTTTCTGTCGCGTCGGTCGCCGTCGACTTGGCACAGCGAATCTTCGAAACGCTAGAAGGAGCGTCCGTCATGATCGTCGGTGCCGGTGAGATCGCGGAAGCCGCTGCGCAACACCTGGTGAGTGCCGGCGTGGCCAGAGTGATGGTTGCGAACCGAACCTACGAGAACGCGGTCGAGCTCGCGCGGGGATTCAACGGTACACCCGTGCCGTTCGAACGCATGCATAGCTATCTTCCGCTCGCCGACCTGGTGGTCGGTTCCTCGGGCGGGGGCGAGATTCTTAGCGCGGACGCCGTGGACGCGCTCATGAAGGAGCGACGCAACAAACCCGTGTTCTTCATCGATCTTGCGGTTCCGCGCAATTTCGACCCCGCGATCAATTCCATCGACAACGCGTATCTCTACGACGTAGACGATCTATCGACGGTCGTGCAAGACAATGTGGGGGAGCGCAAGCGCGAAGCCGTTTCCGGTGAAGCCATCGTTGAGGAGGAGGTCGACCGGTTCTGGCAGTGGCTCGAACAGCTCGAGGTCGTGCCGACGATCGTGGCACTGCGCGATCACG
Organism: Deltaproteobacteria bacterium; assembly: GCA_029262375.1. Taxonomy (GTDB): domain Bacteria; phylum Desulfobacterota; class Binatia; order UBA1149; family SPBQ01; genus JAJCZM01. Next base: position 55,642 of record JAJCZM010000039.1, on the reverse strand, counting down.
CAGAGACGGTTCGCGCCGAAGAACTGACGAAGACTCTGGCCCGGATGCCGGATCTGCCCGACAAAGATCGCGAGCGCATCGATCAAATGACGCGTGCGATCGTCAACAAGCTGCTTCACGAACCGACGCGTTCGTTGAAGCAGGATCGTCCCGAGAAGGAAGGCCTCGCGCTGATCAGCAGCGTGCGTGAGCTGTTTGGCTTGGGGAAGAAATCTTGAAGCTGCGCGTCGGAACACGACGATCCAAGCTCGCGTTGGCCCAGTGCGGCCAGATCTGTCGGACACTCGAGCAAGCAGTAGACGGCCTCGAGTGCGAACTCGTCGAGGTTCTTACGACAGGAGATCAAGTTGCGGATCGGCCTCTGCGCGAGGCCGGCGGCAAGGGGCTGTTCGTCAAGGAACTCGACGACGCGTTGCTGGCGGGCGACGTCGATTTTGCCGTTCACTCGCTCAAGGACGTGCCGACGCAGCTACCGGAAGGGATTCGCATAGGCTGCGTACCTGAACGCGCCGATCCGCGCGACGTCCTACTCTCGATGTCCGGGGGCACGCTCGCGCAGATGCGCGAGGATGCAGTCATCGGCACGACCAGTCTTCGCCGCGAAGCGCAGGCGAAAGCGCTCAATCCGTCGCTGCAGGTGCAGATGCTGCGGGGCAATATCGATACGCGGCTTGCGCGCCTGATCAAGGGGGACTTCGATGCCACTTTCTTGGCGGCTGCTGGACTAGAACGGCTCGGTATCTCTACTGCGCCCTTGGTACGGTTGGAGCTGGATCCGTTCGAGTTCATTCCGTCACCCGGTCAGGGCGCACTATGCATGACTACGCGAGACGACGCTGCTGATGTCCTGTCGGTTTTGGTGCGAGTCGATGATCACGCGTCGCGCGCGGCGGTCACTGCTGAGCGCGCGGCTGCGCGTATGCTCGGCGGTAGTTGTCATCTTCCGGTCGGCGCCTACGCCGAATGTCATTCGGATGAAGTCGTCGTTGTCGCACTGGTCGCGTCTCCCGACGGTACGCGTTGTGTGAGGCGGCATGCGCGCGGGCCGATCGATGCGGCTGAGACCATCGGCGAGAAAGTCGGTCGAGAACTCCTGGCCGGCGGCGGTAAGGAGATCATTGCCGACGTCGAGGAGGCGGCTCGATGAGCGGGCGCGTCTATTTGGTAGGCGCAGGTCCCGGCGACCCAGGTCTGATCACATTGCGTGGGGCGGATGCGCTCTCGCGCGCCGACGTAGTCCTGTACGACGCGTTGGCGAATCCCAAGCTTCTCGAACTTGCTCCGGGACATGCCGATCTTCGCTTGGTCGGCAAGCGCCAAGGGCGCACGAGTGTGTCGCAAGCGGACATCGAAACTGCGCTGGTCCAAGCCGCAGGCGAGGGGAAAGTGGTTGTGCGCCTCAAGGGGGGCGATCCATTCATCTTCGGGCGTGGTGGCGAGGAGGCCGAGGCGTGTGCGCGCGCCGGTGTTCCTTTCGAGGTCGTCCCGGGCGTGACTTCGGCGGTAGCCGTGCCGGCCTATGCGGGGATCCCGCTTACGCACCGAGAACACACCTCGTCGGTTACCTTCGTGACTGCCCGCGCCGGAGAAGAATCTGTAGACCTCGCGCCGCGCTGGAAGCCGCTGGCTGCCACGGGCGGAACGTTGGTGTTTCTCATGGGAATGCTGCGTGCAGAAGAGATCAGCAGTGGATTGGCGCAGGCGGGCATGCTCCCCGATACTCCTGCGGCCGCCGTTCAGTGGGGAACGCTTCCGCAGCAAAGAACGGTGCGCACGACGCTCGGTCATTTGGCCGAGGCCATCGAGGCGCGAGGGCTGCGACCTCCCGGCGTGATTGTCGTCGGCGGCGTGGCTGGAATCGGCGAACACATCGCCTGGTACGAATCCTTGCCGCTGTTCGGTCGCCGTATCGTCGTGACCCGTGCGCGACATCAGGCGGCATCGCTGGCGACGCTACTCGAGCGCGCCGGTGCGCAGGTCATCGAGTTTCCGACGATCGAGATCTGTCCCGCTCCGGATCGGGCGCGAGTCGAGCGAGCGTATGTCGAGGCAGGAAGCTACGACTGGCTGGTTCTCACCAGCCCCAACGGTGCCGAGCTATTCTTCAAGGGCTACTTGAAGGCTGGGCACGACATCCGAGATCTGGCCGGCGTCTCCATCGCGGCGATAGGGCCGGCAACGGCTGCCGCTATCGAACGCCGAGGGGTCAGGGTCGCCGCGCAGCCCAGCGAGTTCCGTGCGGAGGCGCTCGTGGACGCATTGGGCGACCCCGCAGGCAAGCGGTTCTTAGTCGCGAGAGCCGCGGTCGCCCGCGACGTTCTTCCCGATGCGTTGCGCGCGAAGGGCGCCGACGTGGACGTCGTTGCGATCTATGAGACGCGGCTCCCGCAACCGAGTGCCGATCCTGCGCTTCTCGACGATGTCGATGCCGTGACGTTCACCAGTTCGAGTACCGTGACGAATTTCATGACGATCATGGGTGATGGCGGCGAGCCGTTGCTTCGCGATGTGGTCGTTGCGGCGATCGGGCCCATCACTGCCGAGACGCTCAGCGATACCGGCATCACTCCCAAAATCGTCGCCTCACAGTACACGACTGCGTGTTTGGCGGACGAGATCATCGACTACTTTGCAAATAGGCAGGGGCTTCCGTAGCATCTTTTCGTGGGATTTCCGTCGCAAAGACTTCGCCGACTGCGCTCGAACGAGACGCTGCGGCGCATGTTGCGTGAAACGACCGTCGGCGTTGACGACCTCATCCTTCCTCTGTTCGTCGTGCCGGGTCGGGGCGTGCGCAACGAGGTCGGGGCGATGCCGGGTGTCTTCCAAGAGTCGGTCGACGCGATCGTCGACTCCGTGGCCCGTGCAGCCGACGTGGGCATTCCCGCCGTGCTGCTCTTCGGAATCCCCGAGGCGAAGGACCCCACAGGCAGCCATGCGTGGGACGATGACGGCGTCGTCCAGCAGGCGGTGCGTGCCATCAAGGAAGCGCAGGGCGACCAGGTCATGGTCATCACAGACGTGTGTCTGTGCGAGTACACCGACCACGGACACTGCGGTGTGATTCACGACGGCGACGTCGCGAACGACCCGACCTGCGGTTTACTCGTCAAAGAAGCGCTGTCTCACGCGAGAGCGGGCGCCGACATCGTCGCTCCTTCCGACATGATGGATGGTCGAGTGGGCGCGATTCGCAGCGCACTCGATGAAGCGGACTTCAGCGATCTTCCGATCATGTCGTACGCTGCCAAGTTCTGTTCCGCGTTCTACGGTCCGTTTCGTGAGGCCGCTGAGTCTACACCGCAGTTCGGCGACAGGCGTACGTATCAGATGGATCCGGCGAACGGACTCGAGGCATTGCGAGAGGTTGCGCTCGATCTCGAGGAGGGCGCCGACATCGTTATCGTGAAACCGGCGCTTCCTTATCTCGACGTGGTACAGCGTGTGAAGGCCGAGTTCGAGTGCCCGGTGGCCGCGTATCAGGTCAGTGGCGAGTACTCCATGATCAAAGCGGCATCGGCGAACGGCTGGATCGACGAAGAGCGCGCCGTCGCTGAGTCCCTCACCTCGATCAAGCGCGCGGGCGCGGACATGATCATCACTTATTATGCGGTTGACGTTGCCAGTTCTGCGTAGAACGGTGGCGGCCCTCTCGGCCGTCGCGTTCGTAGTCGTAGCGATCCTCGGGGCCGGTGCGACGGCATCGGCGTCGGCCATGCCCATCACTGAGGAACGGCGTATGGGGGAGGAATTCCTCGAGCAGGCGCGGGTAGGGCTGCCGCTGATTCACGACCACGAGATCAACACGTTCGTCAGCGACATCGGCAACCGGTTGGTCAAGACGCTTGGTGATCAGCCGTTTGACTACGAATTTTTTGTCGTCGCCGAAGACACGATCAACGCCTTTGCTGTCCCCGGCGGCAAAATCTTCGTTCACGCGGGTCTCATCTCTCGTGCAGAGAGCGAGCAGGAGATCGCCGGAGTTCTGGGGCACGAGATCGGCCACGCAGCAGCGCATCACTCGGTACGTCAGCAAGCGAAAGCGGCGGCGGTCAATTACGCGACGATTCTCGGAATATTCCTGACTGCGCTCAACCCGGTGCTTGGCCAGGCGGCAATCGCGGCGGGCATGAGTCAGCAGCTGAAATATCAGCGCGATTTTGAGCGTGAGGCCGACTACCTGGGAATCCGGTACGCGGCTGATGCCGGGTACGATCCGGCGGGAATGCTTGCTCTGCTACGCAAAACTTACCAAGAGCAGAAGATCAACCCGACTCTGATCCCTCCCTACTTTCTGTCGCACCCTCTCAGTGGCGAGCGCTTGGCGAATATCGAGTCCGTTCTGAAGAAGAACGAATGGGAGATGGGCGAGCCTAAGCCGAGCTGGAAGTTCTTGCGCGCGCAGGCGATCGTTCGTGGCTACGCGCAGACACGCGAGCAAGCCGTGCCTCCCTTCGAGCGACGGCTGGCAGCGGCCTCGAAGGCGGATCGACCAGAAGCACTCGAGCTGCTCGGTATTCTGATGGCCCACGGTGACGACTTCCATCTCGCGATCCAGTATCTCGAGGAAGCTGAACAGTTGGGCAGGCAGGTAGACCGCGAGCTGGGTCGAGCCTACATGCGTAAGAATGAAATCGACAAGGCGTTGGTTCGTTTGGCTAGAGCGGTCGAGCGTGACGATCAAGACTGGAATGCGCTGGCCGATATGGGAGAAGCCCACTACCTACGTGGCGAGTACGAGAACGCGGTTACCTATTTTCAGAAGGCGGTAGACATCTATCCGTATCGCCCTTCGCTGCTTCAGCAACTCGGGCGCGCTCTGGACAAGAACAGTCAGACCGGTGAGGGCTACTATTGGTTCGGCCGGTCCTCAGATTTCTACGGAGACGTTGAGCAGTCGCTGCGCTACTACAAGCGCGCCGATGCAAACCTGCCGACCGACAGCCCGTTGCGCGAAGAACTCGCCAAGAAGATCGAGGAGTTCGAGAAGGCCAACGCGGGACCACCGCGCCATCCCGGGCTGCCGCGTCCGGGCCGGCTCGTTCCGTGAAGAACGTCGTAGCACCGCGTATTGCCGCTCTACACGGCTATGTTCCTGGGGAGCAGCCATCGGACGCCGAGCGCGTCATCAAGCTGAACACGAACGAGAACCCGTATCCGCCGTCGCCTCGAGTTGCTACGGCGGTTGCAGACGCAGCCTCGCGATTAGCGCTGTACCCCGCACCGTTGGCGGACCCGTTACGTGAGGCCGCCGCCGCGCGCTACGGGGTCGATCCCGAGCAAGTGCTCGTGGGCAACGGATCAGACGAGTTGCTGGCGATCTGTCTGCGAGCGTGTGCCTGCGACGGCGGGTCTGTTGCGTATCCCGTTCCGACCTATTCGCTGTACGCGACGTTGGCCTCGATTGAAGGCGCACGCGCTATCGAAGTGCCGATGGAGCCGGGAGCCGATCTACCAGAGGCTCTGCTGATGTCGGGTGCAGACGTCATTTTCCTCTGCTCTCCGAATTCGCCGTATGGCACGCCGATCAGGTTGAACGAGATCGCGCGCGCGGCCGAACGCGCGCCGGGGTTGGTAGTTGCCGATGAAGCTTATGTGGATTTCGGAGGCGAGAGCGCGCTCGAGTTGCTCGTCGACCATCCTAATCTGCTGGTTCTGCGCAGCTTCTCTAAATCGTTCTCCCTGGCCGGCCTACGTCTCGGTCTAGCGTTCGCGAGTGCTGCTTTGATCGCTGAGCTGGCGAAGGTGAAGGACTCGTACAATGTCTCGCGGCTGGCGATTGCCGGTGGCGTTGCGGCGCTCAACGATTACGAATGGATGACGGGATCTGTGCAGAAGGTTGCGCGCACGCGCGACCGTGTGATCGAGACACTTCGCGCACGCGGGTATCGCATCGAAGACTCGCGCGCGAATTTCTTCTGGCTCGACTGTGGCGACGACGGCGGTGACGTCGTGTCGCGCCGCCTACGCGATCGAGGCATTCTGGTCAGGTTCTTCGATACGCCCGTGCTGCGCTCAGGCGTTCGCGTCACGGTCGGAACCGACGAAGACATGGACGCGTTCCTCGGGGCAATGCTCGACTAATCCTTGTCAGGGCTCGCTCACCAAATCGTCGACTAGCACATCAAGACGCGAGTATAGGTACTCGGGGATGGACATGACGGTGTCCGTCTCTGCGTTCGCCACGTAGAATCCCGCATCGCCCGGAGCACGTGTTGCTACGGCAGTACCGCATTCTTTGCCGCCGCGCCCGCTGACGGTTGCTGTAACCGTGGGCGTGTCCAGTCCATGACTCGCGCTCGTCGCGCCCGCGACGAACGACTCGCCCGCCAGATCCAACAGGCCCTTTGCGGTTCGCTCGACCCGGCGCGCATTGAGCGCGGCGTCGGGATGGGATGGCGCTGTCCAGCCGCTGTCGCCGTTTCGCTGCAGCACGAAGTTGCGTCCGTCTTCTCGTGCGATCTCGATGCGCTGCACCTCGTCGAGGGCGCACGAAAACAAATGCTTGTCCTTCAGCGTGGACAGGTCGACGCCGTAGCGGGCGATCAGCCAGTCCGGTCCTTTGAAGAGCTGGCCGTCGCTTCTGCGCTCGCTGTAGAATCCGGCGGGCGGGTCCTCGGTTGGTTGGCCGATACGTAGGCCTTCGTTGCGGCCGCCCGACAATTGCAGCTGGATCTGTAGGGCTGTCTCGTCGATTCCGAACTTCGCGCGATCCGGGTCGTCCTGATCAAAGTATGCCAGGGCAGTCACGGCGGGAAGCGACGCCAGAATCCCCGAGACGGTCTTGTCGTCAGCGCGCGCTGCGATGGGGGCGCGCAACCACCACTTGCCTTCCTTGCGCTGGAGCGAATACCGGCCGGCTGGCGATTCGATGGAGAACTCGTCAATTTCGCCGGGGTCGATCGCGAAGATCGTCTTCGATCGCAGATCGAACGCCGTCTTCTTGACGCCGCCGTGGAAGAGCAGGGGGGTGACCAGCAGCTCGTCTCTTCCCTCCACGCGTACGAACGTTTGATACCCCACCGGAGCGGTGTCGCCCACGATGATCGCAGGAAGATCGGTTCCGTCGTCGAGCCGAAGCGCTACGTGCGCGCGGGTTCCTTCTCCGGCCAGGCCGTAGATCTCGAGGCCCTCTGCATCGGCGATGGGGATTCCGCGTTCTACTTCTACGTTGCGAATTGCGTCGATCAGCAGGCGGACGGTCGCTTCGTCAGCGGCGGCGACGAGTGGCTCACGGAGCTGCCACCGTGCGCCTTCGCGCTCGACGACGAGTGTCGGATCTCTCGGGTAGCGTAGCTCAATCCTGTCGACGCGCTCAGGATCGAAGACGGCGAGCTGTAGCGCAGCTTGTTCCGATTCGATGCGGGGATTCTCGACCCAGAATATGTAGGCCGCCATGGCCGCCGCCAGAGCCGCCGCCAGTAGCGTTCGCCACCATTTCACGAAGAGGAGCGCCTCCACCAAACGGCGATACCGCACAGCAGAACTAACTCGGGCAGAACAAGTACCGACAGGTAGAACACTGTGCGACCTTCGTCTGCCGACAGGTGCGCGCGTGACGCTCGCACCGCGCGAGGAACGATAGAGATCAGCTCTTCTTGTCCGGCAAGCCAGCCGACCGCCGAGAGTGCGAGTGCGTCGTTGAAGAGCTGGCGTAGGAAGCGATTGCTGACGAACGTTGCGTCGCCGAACACTACCATCTCGAACTCGCCATCCCCCTCGCCGCCGATCTTGTTGGCAAAGGCGCTGACAGCCGTCGCGAGCGGCAGCGGACCTGCAATCTCGTTGTCCGATCGCTCGGCCTCCCCCTCGTCAAAGAGTAGGTCGAGGTCTCGCTCCGCCCACGTGGTCTTCGCGGTCAGCAGCAGCGCTTTGGGAAAGAGGCCCTCGGGCGGGTACTGCACCGGGATGACGGAACGCGCGAGCGAGAACAGAGTGCGATCATTGAGCGCTGCCACGGCGGGGTGATCGCTGTAGTCGGAGACAACCGGATCGAGCCCCAACGACATGCCTTCGAACAAGCGTACCTGTCGATCGATGATGACATCGTCACCTACAAGCACTCCCCAACCGGCGAGGAACTTCGCGAGTTCGACGTTCCTGCGTGGCTCGAGCAGGTACATCACGCGTCCACCGTTTCGCATGTAGCGCGAGAGTACTTCCAGTTCATGTGGGAAGTACTCTTTCGGCGCCGATACCGAGATCACGACTGCGGCGTCGTCGGGGATCGCGGCAAGGTCCGGTAGAAATAACGTCTCTACGTCATAGTTCTGATTGCGTAGGGCCTCGGCGAACAATCCCAGGCCGCCCGGCGAACGCTTGTCCGTGGTATCCGGTTCACCGTGTCCGTCGATGAAGTAGATTCGTTTCGTGACGCCGCTCGAGATGCGATGAATGCCGTTCGTGACGTCCTGCTCGTCTGTGTTGGTGACGAGAGTGCTCTTTCCGTCCAGCGTCAGCTTGAGTGTTGGGACCTGCGATACGCCGGCGGCTTGCGCGAGCGTCGGGCTGACTTGGGGATCGATGATGCGGTATGAGATCCGGTCGCTCGCGTAGCGATAGGCTGAAAGCAATTCCTCGAGAACGGGGTCGCCGCCGCCGTCGACGAACGCGTCGATCGTCAGGTCTGCTTCAAGGGTATCGACTACGGCAACAGACTGGTCGGACAGGCTGTTGACCCGTTCGGTGCTGAGATCGAAGCGGCTGTGATAGCGGGTTCCGAGGAAGTTCGCCATGAAGATCATGGCGATGAACAGTACCGAGTAGGTCGCTGCGTTGACCCCGTACCGCGTTGAGCGACGTCGTACGAAATCGAAGAGTGATCCGGATCCCATGGCCAGGTATGCGGCCGAAGCGATCGCGCCGGCCACGACGTGCGCCATCGCAACCCAGCCGAATGAAAAGAACGACTCGGCCGGGTCGTACGTCATCCAGTGAGCGAGCAGGCCGAACGCGATCAGTACGAGGCCGATAATGCCTAGAATAGGAGCGCGAGGAGCCACCGTTACTTCCACCTCGCTGATTCTACTGCACGGTGGGTCAGGAAGAGGAAGGTCGCGGTGAACGTCGCGAAGTATACGAGATCGCGGGTATCGATGACGCCGCGTGCCATGGTGTTGAAGTGATCCACCGCCGACAGATGCACGAGCACTGCTTTGACCGTGGGGCCGGCACTCTCGGCCGGCCAACTGATCACGAGGAGCAGTAGAAGGATGACCAGCGAACTCATCGCGGCAATGATCTGATTGCTCGTTAGTGCCGACGTAAAGTTGCCGACCGATACATACGCGATCGCCAACAAGTAGAGCCCCAAGTAGCCGCTCACGATCAGACCCATTTCGGGATTCCCGTAGACCCAGAGGATGCCGGGAAAGATGAGCGTCATGCCGATCATCATCGTGACGAGGGTGACTCCGGCGAGAAACTTACCGAGAACGATCTCGGTGACTCGGACCGGGGACGTGAACAGCAACTCGTACGTCGTGTTACTGCGCTCCTCGGCGAAGCTGCGCATGGTTGTCATCGGGACGACAATCAGTAGTACGATCGACAGATTGTGGAGCAGCGGTGATACGACCGCGTCGTTGAGGTTCATCCACGTCGTGTCGTAGCCCTGAATCCCCGAGTACATCGCCAGCGTACGATTGAATTGACCGAGCATGTTGAAGAAAAACCATCCGCCGAGCAGCACGAAGCCCGTCAGGACCACGTACGCAATCGGCGAAACGAAGACCGATCGAATGTCGCGCCAGGCGATAGCCAACACGTTACGCATCGGTTGACCTCACAGGGACAGTCGTGTGGGCATCAACCGAACGAGATGGCTGTTCGCCGCTGACGGCCTTGAGATACTCGTCTTCCAGCGAGCCCGCGGCGGTCAGCGACTCGATGTCGCTTTCCAGTACGATGCGGCCCGTATTGATGATGACTACCTTCTGACAGATCTCAGCGACTTCGGGCAGGATGTGGGTTGACAGGACGACGGTACGCTCCGTGGCAAGCCCGCGAATCAGTTCGCGGATCTCGATGATCTGCGCAGGGTCGAGTCCGACCGTCGGCTCGTCAAGGACGAGGACAGCAGGGTCGTGGATGAGCGCCTGTGCGAGCCCGACACGCTGGCGGTAGCCCTTCGAAAGATGCCCGCAGAGCCTGGTCGCCACTTCGTCGAGTCCGCAGGCCTCGATGACGCGCTCTCGTGCGCCCGCGAGCGCGCTGCGGGCCACGCCTTTGAGCTTGGCAACGTGGCTCAGATACTTGTCGACCCGCATTTCGAGGTATAACGGGGGGGTCTCGGGCAAATAGCCGATCCTGCGGCGGACCTCGAACGATTGTTCGAAGACGTCGAAGTCATCCACGGCGACCGTACCGCTCGTCGCCGGCATGTAGCCGGTGATGACGCGCATCGTCGTTGTCTTCCCGGCGCCGTTCGGCCCGAGAAATCCACACGCTTGCCCGGTGGCGACGGTGAATGAGATATCCTTCACGGCCGCGAACGAACCGTAAGCCTTTGTGAGGGACTTGACCTCGATCATGTGTCCGGAGTGGCGCCTGGTAGGGCTGGAAGGCCGCGCCTCGAATCGATATCTAGCGACGGCCTGTCAGGGAGTCAAGATTGCGCAGCCGCACTCTTGCATCAGACTTCTTGATCGCGGAACGTTGGCCGGTGTCCGCCGCAAAACCATCCAGACTCTACGTCCTCGACGTCAGCTTCTTTACATTCCGCGCTTACTACGCGCTGCCGCCCCTCAGTACGTCCGGGGGCGTGCCCACGAACGCGATTCACGGCGTGGCCTCGATGCTCGAACGATTGATCAGAGATGAGAAGCCCACACATCTAGCGGCTGCGTTCGACGGTCCGGAGAAGACCTTCCGGTCGGACCTCTATGCCGAATACAAGGCCAATCGTCCCGAGCCGGACGAAGAGCTGCGCCAACAATTCCCGTTGGTGCGCCGACTGATCTCGGCGATGGCGATCGAGTGTATCACCGTGCCCGGCTTCGAGGCCGACGATATTCTTGCCACGCTGGCCGCCCGTTTCTCCAAACAGGGGCATGAGGTCGTCATCGTGTCGGGCGACAAAGACATGATGCAGTGTGTGAATGATCGCGTCTGGTTGTTCGATCCTGTCAAAGGCAAGCGCGTGAAGGCGCCGCAGGTCGAGGAGAAGTTCGGCGTCGGGCCTGAGTCGGTGATCGACGTGCAGGGACTGATGGGCGACTCGACCGACAATATTCCCGGCGTGAAAGGCGTAGGCCCGAAGACGGCTGCTGCACTCATTCAGCATTTCGGCTCCATCGAGAAAATGCTCGCGTCTACGGAGGAAATTGAAACGCTGAAGATTCGAGGGGCAGCCGGTGTCCGCAAGAAGATCGAAGCCGGGGCGGAGGCAGCCCGGCTCTCCAGGGTCCTTGCTACGGTTCGCGAAGACGTCCCCATCGATCAACAGTTCGACGATCTGGCGTTCGTATCTCCCCACACCACTGAGTTGTTGGCATTGGCCGAGGAGCTGGAGATGCAGCGGACGGCCGAGCGTCTGCGCTCGCTGTTGGGTGTCGACGACGGCGTCGCGGATGCCGGGCCGCCGAAGAAGAAGAAAAAAGCCGCGGCTCGCGACGACCAACTGAGCCTCGATGATCCGCATGACGACGACGCGAGCGCCGCCGTTGACATCGACATGGGGAGCGACTGGAACGAAATCGTCAACGCCAAGGGCGCAGCGAAGCAGCGCGAGTACGAGGTGCTGTTTGCAGACGTAGATGAGGATCAGCCGCCCATGCTCGGGCTTTCCCGAGCGGGGGTTCGCGTACTCGTAGTTGGCGAAGCGGAAGTCCGCGACGCATTGAAAGGGCTCGAGGCCGCCGAGTTGTCTCCCTGCGGCTATGACCTCAAGCGGATCTGCCGAGAGTACGGCGTGACGCTCGGCCCGCAGTCACTGGACCTGGGCGTGTGCTCGTACCTATACGATCCGTCGGCCGGAGATCACGGGCCGGCCGATGTCGTTGAACGATTCCTCGAGGAGGCGGTTGCGACCGCGGCTCCGTCGGCGGTGGCGATCGATGCCGGACTCGAACAGCTGGAACGCCTCGTGCCGATCATGCGTCGTGCACTGACGAAGCATCGTCAACAAAAACTCTACGACGACATCGAATTGCCGCTCGTCGGAATACTCGGCCGGCTGGAAGCCTACGGAATCGCGCTCGACACCGAACTGCTGGCCGGCCTGTCGAAGGACTTCGATCAGCGCATGAAGAAACTCGTGGGGACGGTTTACGAAGCAGCCGGACAGGAGTTCAACATCCTTTCGCCGGTACAGCTGCGTGAGATCCTCTTCGTCAAACTGGGGTTGCCGACGAAGGGCATCAAGAAGACGAAGACCGGAGCCTCCACAGATAGCGATTCTCTGATGGCCCTGGCCGACAAGCATCCGCTTCCGGCGCTTGTGCTGGAGTATCGTGCGTTGGCCAAGCTCAAATCCACTTACGTGGATAGTCTTCCGCGACTCGTCGACGATCGCTCGCGGATTCACACCCGCCTGAACCAAACGGTGGCGGCGACCGGACGTCTGAGTTCGAAGGACCCCAACCTTCAAAACATCCCGATTCGAACGGAAGACGGGCGCAAGATTCGCGGCGCCTTCGTTGCAGGAAAGGACCGCCTGCTGGTCTCCGCAGACTACAATCAGATCGAACTGCGTGTACTTGCGGATTTGGCCAAGGACAAGGCGCTTATTGCGGCCTTCGAAGAGGGGCTCGACATCCACAGCGCCACCGCAGCGGAGATTTTCGAGCTGGACCCAAGCGACGTCACCCCCGACATGCGCCGCACGGCGAAGGTGATCAACTACGGAGTCATCTACGGTATGGGGCCGGTTCGAATGTCCCGAGAGCTGGGGATCTCCCGCAGTGACGCCTCTGCTCACATAGAGCGCTACTTCGAGCGATACGCAGGCGTGCGGACGTTCTACGACAAATCGCTCGCCTCGGCCCGTGAGAGAGGCTATGTGGCCACGTTGATGGGGCGAAGGCGCTACCTGCCCGACCTAACGAGCGAAAACGGCGGCCTGCGCCAAGTGGCCGAGCGTGTGGCCACCAATACGCCCATTCAGGGGAGCGCCGCCGATATCATCAAGAATGCGATGGTTCGCCTCGACCGGGCTCTGGCGAAAACCGAGCTCGAGGCGGTGCTCGTTTTACAGATTCATGATGAGTTGCTAGTGGAATGCCCGGATTCCGAACTGGATCAAGTAGTTACGCTGGTTCGGGACGCCATGGAGGGTGCTGCAGAGCTTGTTGTACCGATGGTCGTCGACATCGGGAGCGGACCCGACTGGGGCCGCGCCCACTGAGGAAAAAAGAACTTTTGTCAGTGGGTTCTCGAATAACCTTGAAGTGGACCCGTCTATGGTAGTTGGCATGGAGCGTCAGAAGTGGACCAAACCGATTCCGAGCTTGTCGACCTGGCAAGGGCAGGCGACCGTGATGCTGCGCGTCAGCTCGTCGAGCGGTATCAGCGACGTGTGTTGGGCGTCGTCATCGGAATGGTTCGCAATCCCGACGATGCGCGAGAGGTTGTCCAAGAGACCTTCGTGCGGGCGTTCCGCAATCTGGACGGCTTCAAAGGGGATTCGTCGTTTTACACCTGGCTCTACCGAATTGCGGTCAACCAGGCGATCGATCTGCAGCGGCGCGAGTCGAAACGGTCTTCCGTCGAGTTCGACGAGTCCGTTTCGGTCGAAGGCGCGGTATTTGAGCCACTCGGACTCGGAGGCAAAGCAGGCGGTGAGAATCCCTTCGATGCCGTACGCAATCGAGAGCTCGGTAGGAAGATCTTCGAAGCGATCGAAGGTTTGACGCCCGATCATAGGGCGGTCATACTTTTGCGCGAAATCGAAGGCCTTTCCTACGAAGAGATCAGCGAAGCGCTCGATTGCTCGTTGGGGACGGTGATGAGCAGACTCCACTATGCACGAAAGAAGCTTCAAACTCGTCTGAAGGAGTTACTGTGACAGCCGTCTAAGTAATTAGTAGCGTGAACTGTAACGAATTCCAGGCAAATCTCGACCGTTATGTGGACGGTGAGCTCTCAACTGCAGACATGCGTAGTGCTGCGGATCATGCAACAGCGTGTACGTCGTGCGATTCGCTAGTAACGAGCAGCCAGCAACTCAATGCACTTTTGACAACGGCCGTAACCGACAGGGTTACGGCCGTTGATGTTTCAGGGCTGTGGAAATCGATCGAGGCTGAACTCGATAGAGACCCCGGGCTTGCGCCGATGTTTCAACCCGCCGCGGGCAACACGGGCAATAATAGGCCGGCGATCGGCCGTCGCTTTGGCGACTGGCTGGGGACGCTGGTAGGGGACGGGGCATGGATCCCGGCCCGCGCCGGTGCCCTAGCGGCGGCCGCAGCCGCGGTGGCTCTCATGGTCTCGTTTCAAGGCGGTGATCGAGAGGCACCGCGAGTGGGGCCGGCGCCGGGTGCGACGGCTTCCGCGGTTTCCAATCTTCCTTCTTCGGCGGCTTCTGCCGGCTTCATGACCGCTTCTGCTGCGCGTACTCGTGTTCGCCCCGTGCGCATCGATTCGATGGAGGTCGCGGCGGGTCACAATGTGACTACTTGGATGCGGCCCAAGACAAAAACTCGTGTCATTTGGGTCGGAGATTCGAATGACGCAGAGGGCTTCGGCGTCAATACATTAAGCCTGGACCGCTAACTCATGCGCCGGATAGCCCACATCACATCCGCAGGTCTTCTTGGCCTCTGCTTCGTCGTGCCCGCCATGACGTTTTTGTTCGGGACCTCTGAGGCGGGCGCGGAGGAAGAGAGCTCGATCCTCAAAATTGTCGCCGTACTCGCAACCAAAGAGCGCGGTAGCTTTGATCCTCGCTTGGAAGCGATGCGAGCCGATCTGCGATCCTTGCCGTTCCGCAGCTACGCCTTACTCGCAATGCAAACATGCGCCGTCTCCAGCGGGGATCAGTGCGGCATGAACGTGCCCGCCAACGGCTTTCTGCAGGTGACGACTACCGAGAGCACGGCAACTCACCTCAAGCTGCGACTCATACTGAATCAGGCCAACCGTCCGGTGGTGAACGTCGATCTGAAACTGAATCGCAACGCCGGTATCTTGATCAAGAGCAATCGCTGCGAGGCCGGCACCGTGCTAATCAGTATCAAGACGTCGCCGGCCCCGTAACCGCGCGAGTAGAGCAAGCGGCGCTGATGTCGCAGAGAGCGCGGAGAGCGCGGAGAGCGAAGGTATAGAACAATATGGCCTGGGGATTTGAAGAAATGTTCGAGCAGGTGGCGCAGCAGGTTCGCGGCGTGTTCAACGACGTTTCAGAGGAAGCACGCAGCGGTGGTTTGGCAGCGTTTGTTGCGCCGGTAGATCCGTTCAACCGCAGCGCTATTCTCGCGCCACTGGTGAGCATCGCGGGCGTCATCAGCGTGCTGCTGCTGACCGGCCTCGTGATCGGTGCGATGGCAGTCACGCTCGCCGGTATTCTCGCCATCTGCCTCGTTCTCGTCGAAGTGTTTGGCTACGAGTTCGATCTCGCGGTTCCGCCGGCGGCTTAGGACGCAGCGGCGTTTCAGCCGGCAAGCGCGGATCCGAGCAACGGCCAGTAGAAATTGGCCGCGAGATTGAACACGATCCACGCAACGAAACCCATCAACATTCCTGGGAAGATCAGGTCGCGAAGTCGGAGATAGCCCGACGAATAGGCAATAGCGTTGGCCGGTGTGCCGATGGGAAACGCGAACGCCAAGCCGGCCGGTACTGCGATGATCGGCGCGATCAGCGACTGAGCGAGGCCGACGTTTTCTGCAATTGCCAACCCGACGGGCATCATCAGCGCAACGACCGCTGAGTTACTCATTGCTTCCGTCAGTAGCCACGTTGCCAACGAGAGCGCGGCCACGACCGACGTCGGACTGCCCGCCCAAGCTCCGACGGTGCTTTCCGCCAGCCACAACGCGCCTCCCGACGCGGCCAGAGCCTTCCCGAGACAAATCGCTCCGCCATACATCAAGATGATGCCCCAATTGACGTACTCCTCGACGTCGCGCCACTCGACCAAGCGTAGAAGGAAGAGCAGCACGACGGCGGCGAGCGCGACGTTAGCAAGGCCCAGTTCGTGGCCGGCGACAATCCACACGCCGATGGTTGCGATCATGACGAGACCGATGGCGCGCTGTTCGAGCGTCGTGCGGCCGAGGTCGTGAACCTTCTGCGCGAGCGCTACCTCCGCATCCTTCACGCTCGCGACGTCCACTGGGAACCAGCGTGTGATCACCAAATAGCCCACGAAGAGCATCGTGAGCACCACCGGCAGCGTGTGCAGCATCCATGAGAGGAACGTGTACGGCGTTTCATCCGTGACCTGCTCGAGTACGGCGAGCGCCAGCGGTGCACGGCCGCCTCCGAGCAGTGTGGCCACGCCTCCGATTGTCGAGCCCCAGGCTAGCGCGATGAACAATGCCTTGGCGTAGTTTCCTCGGAAAGGACGAAGCCGGAGTACGGCGACGATCTCTGCGATGATGGGGAAGTTCATCGCGGCGACCGCGTGCTCCGACATGAAGAAGGACATGAACGCGTTCAGCAAGAAGATCGCGATCAGTAACGTGCGAGGTGAGTGACCGAAGCGCTGGAGAAATACGAGACTCATTCGCGTCGACAGGCCCGACTTCATCATGCATGCGGCGAGGATGAAGGCGCCCAGAATGAAGAAGACCGCCGAGTTACCGAAGAGGGCGAAGGCCTCTTCGTGACTCATCACGCCGGTCCATGAGATCAGAATGATCGCCAACAGGCTGGTGATCATCAAAGGGATGACGTTCAGCGCCCAGAAGATGACGCAGAGTCCGAAGACCGCCAATGCGCGTTGCCCTTCAGGCGGGAGGTCCGGCGGCCGGTCCATCGCGAGGATGGCCCAGTAGACGAACAGGCCGAGTGCGATCTTCAGGAAGCGGGTCGAACGCGAAAGGAGGATTACCCAAAGAGGTCTGGTATCGACTACGACATCCATGGGTTGTGTGTTCTTGACCGCGGCGAGTCCACGATCGCGTTCAGAGTCGAGAGGAGTCGAACGAGTCGCTGACTGTTTTCACGCGAAGTCGACGCCGCAACTTCGACAGGCCGCGAACCGCCCGTGAGCCGATCTTCGATCGGTAAAAGCTGCTCACGGCCACGTCCAATTTAGCATCCTCGCCCGCGAAAAAGCGAGCCTCTATGGGAGTGATGGCGTAGCCGAGATCTCGCATGAACTGCACGTTGATACGCGCGTCGCGGACGGCTTGATATAGGTGCGCGTAGACAGGCGCGACACTTTCCGGGGCCGGCGGCGCATGTTCTCGCAGCTCGGTCTCATCGAGCGGCCGGAACAGGCTCAGGATCGGGAGTACGCCCATGTCAGTCAGTGCGCTAATACCTTCCTTCGTTGACTCGAGAGACTCCAAACCAACGATGAGGTCGCTCCAGACCGTTCCGCTGGGGAATATGGTCGCAGCGTGCTCCAACGCATCATAGTAGCGCTGCCGGCCGATGAACTCCGAGCGGCCCCGGCAAAACTTAGCGAGCGCAACCGGGTCGTGGATCTCGATGGCGTAGCTCAGTGCATCCACGCCTGCGGCATACGTGCGATCGATCCATTGATTGTCCTTCGGTGGGTGGATTTGCAGTGCGACGAGCGTGTCGAAGTGTTTCTTGATCGCTTCGACGTAAGGTTGCAGGAAGGCAAAGCCGCCGTCGTCGGAATCGAAGTAGCCCGTATTGAAGTACACAAACTCGGCCGCGCCTTCGTCGAAGGCTGCGCGTACCACCTCCAGGACTTCCTCTACCGTTCGTGGAGCCGCTCCGGTGGCGGAGGTATCGTTCTGCATCGTGCAAAATTGGCACGCTGCACCCTTGGCCGCGAAACCACACGTCGTTGCCGGATCGATCGAGAGGTAGCCTGCGTGCACGGTACCGACCTGCCACATCGGCGTGCCTGCTGTTGTCGCTTCATTGTAGAAGCGGGGCGGTGGAACCACGCCGACCGGCGTTCGTTCGCCTGAGTCATCTTCTATGACGAACTGGTCGTCTACGTTGCGTAACAGGTACGGTGACTTGGACGCCGATCGGGTTCCAACTGGGCATCGTGCGACGATATCCTCTGGGAGGATTAGTTCGACGTCACGGCTCGCGAAATCGCGGGCAGACGCGGGCGCTGAAAATATTCGCTCTTTGGCGAGTTCTTCGCCAAGCCTCACTCCGTACACGGCTAGGTCGAGCTTGAGGTGAACCGGACTACGCAAGATCAAACTCCCGCGTGTTCGACTCGTTCGTCCATTCGAGAAGGACGGCGATCGCGGACGCCGCTGCATCGCAGGCGGCAAAACGTACGACGGCGGGCATGCTGCCGCTTGTCTCCGTGTCAGGTCGAGGCAGCGGGGGATGGCGATGAAAGGGGTGGGGCGCTTCGTCTTCTCCGCGGATGTACGTTCCTGCGTGGATTGTCGTTGCTGCGAGTGTGTAGCACACGACCGGGTACGTGCATGCGGCTAGTTCGCTAAGTTGCGCGTGCGTGAGCGATTCGAGGTCGCAGACGATTGCACAATCAATCGTCTCGTCATCCGGACTTGCGAGGCCGACGCCTGCTCTGGAGAGATAGTCCGCTGCGATCTCCCTTCCATCATCGCGTCCCATGACGAGGACGCGGCTAGCTAGAAGGAGTTGTTGTCCTCTTGCGCCAACGCCGGGGATGATTACCTGACGCGCGTAGCGCTCGAGTTGGCGATCGTCGAGACTCATTGCTGATTGCCGCAGCCTACCGCCGTCGTTACTCGATGACGTTCTTCTGGATGGGCTCCACCTTGATGCCCTGCTCGGCGATCCAAGCAACTGCTTCATCTATCACATCTTCTTCGCCTTCGAGTTCGAGTGCGACGATGCCTATATGGTCGGATATGGACGCGCCGCGAATATTCGTAATCACGTCGTACTTACGCGCGACCTGGTAGATGACGGGTTCTTTGATCTGTTCCTGACTGTAGGTGAGATAGAAGCGATGAATAGCCATGTGGCCCTCCGCGTTAGGACTCGGCCAACCAGAGGTTGGTTGAGAGGTATCGGTCACCGAAGTCCGGGAAAATAGTGACGATGACGCCTTCGGTCAGCTCCGATGCTACACGCAGCGTGCCCACGAGGGCCGCACCGCTGGATTGACCTACCAGCAAACCTTCCTCGGCAGCGAGGCGATGCACCATGGCATACGCGTCCTCGGTAGACACGCCGAGCTTCTGGTCGAGCTGTGTTTCTTCGTAGATCCCGGGAACGATCGAGCTTGCCATGTGCTTGAGACCTTCGATTCCGTGGAACGCATCTTCCGGCTCGACGGCGATGACCTCGATCGTGTCGTTTACACTCTTCAAGTAGCGGCCGGTTCCCATTACCGTGCCGCTGGTTCCAATCGAAGCGACAAAGTGCGTGATCTTCTGCTCAGTCTGCGCCCAGATCTCGGGACCGGTCGTCAGTACGTGGGCCTCCGGGTTTGCATCGTTGAAATATTGGTCCGGCTTGAAGTACTTCTCGGGGTCATCATCGTACATCTGGCGACACAGCAGCAACGCGCCGTCCGAGCCTTCCAGCGAGTCTGAAAATATGGGCCTTGCGCCGTAGGCGGCGACGATGCGTTTTCGTTCGTCCGAGACGTTGCCCGGCATGACGAGCGTAACGGGGTAGCCGAGCACCGCGCCAAGCATTGCAAGCGCGATCCCCGTGTTCCCGGATGTCGAGTCCAAGATGGTCTTGCCGGGGCTGAGTGCGCCCGATTCCATACCCCTGCGCAGCATATTCCATGCTGCGCGATCCTTGACCGAGCCCGCAGGGTTGAAGCCCTCGAGCTTGGCGTAGATCGTGACGCCCGGACTGATGTCCCCGCGCAGCTTTCGAATTTCGACCAGCGGTGTATTGCCGATCAGATCCGTGAGCGTGGGGTACACCGGGCCGGAGTTCTGTGGCTCGGGTGATGGCATGCGCAGATGCGCGCTCGCGCTAGCGACCGCCGGCGATCGCAGGAACGATCGAAATCTCGTCGCCCTCTTTCACAGCCGATGTCAGATTGTCGAGGAAGCGAATATCGTCACCGTTGACGTACAAATTCACGAAGCGACGCACGGATCCGTCTTCGTCACAGATACGGTCCTTAAGCCCCGGGTACTTGACGTCTAGGTTGGCGATGATCGCGCTGACTGAATCGCCGTCGATCTCTACGGTGTCGCGTCCATCTGTAAACTTGCGAAGCGGGGTGGGTATGCGAACCTGCACTGCCATTGGATTCCTCCTTGAGAGACTCTCTTATTGTCGAGGCGAGGGCGCCGCGCAACTCAACCGTTCACGGCCTTGTCCGAAAGGGGCGGCTCTCCCGCGGCCTCGTACAAGGCGTCGAAATCCGACAGCTTTGCCGGAATGACTTGTGGTTTGGGGATGCCGGGCGCCACCGCTTCGATCGTCTTGTAGCCGTTGCCGGTCACGCTGATCACTATCGATTCGTCACGCGGAATGCGTCCCTGCTCGATGAGCTTCTTCGTGACGGCGACCGTCGTGCCACCGGCCGGCTCCGTGAAGATGCCTTCGGTGCGCGCGAGAAGGTGAATGCCGGCGATGATCTCATCGTCGGTTACGGACTCGCCCCAGCCACCACTCTTCTCGACGGCCTTGATAACGTAGTAACCGTCCGCCGGATTCCCGATGGCGATCGATTTGGCGATCGTGTTCGGTTTGACCGGTTCGATCAGGTCGCTCTTTCTGTGGATGGCGTTGACGACGGGGGCGCAGCCGCCGGCCTGTGCTGAGTAGATTCGTGATGGGGCGGCGTCTACCAAACCGACATCTATCAGTTCCTCGAATGCCTTTGCGACCTTGGGCAAAATGGTTCCGCCTGCGGTCGGGATGACCATGTGCTGCGGAAGCTTCCAACCTAGTTGCTCTGCCACTTCGAAGCCGTAGGTCTTCGCACCTTCGGTGTAGAACGGTCGTAGGTTGATGTTGACGAAGGCCCACTTGTACTTGTCGGCAATCTCGGTGCAGAGCCGATTCACATCGTCGTAGTTGCCCGAGATTGCGACGGTCGTCGGCTTGTAGATGCCCGACCCGATGACCTTTCCTTGCTCGAGGTTGTCAGGAATGAAGATGAAACAACGCAGACCGGCGCGCGCCGCATGTGCCGACACCGAGTTCGCGAGGTTGCCGGTCGACGCGCAGGAGACCGTATCGAAACCGAGCTCGATTGCTTTCGTGATCGCGACTGAAACCACGCGATCCTTGTACGAGAACGTTGGGTGATTGACCGAATCGTCCTTCACGTAGAGTTCGTCGACTCCAAGTTCCGCAGCCAAGCGTTCGGCTTTTACCAGCGGGGTGTAGCCCGAATACAGACCGATGCGCGGCTCCGTCTCGATGGGAAGCAGTTCGCGGTATCTCCAGAGGTTTTGCGGCCGCGCCTCGATCGTCTCACGACTGACGGCGGCTTTGATTCCCGCGTAATCGTACTGGACTTCGAGCGGGCCGAAGCAATACTCACAGACGTTAAGGGCCGCTATTTCGTAAGACTCGCCGCACTCGCGGCATTTCAGACCGGTTACGAATGACATGTTGATGTGCTCCTGAGATCCGCTCCGACAACTACGGATGCGTCCGATTCCTCGCAGGATCTCGGTGTGGATAGCCCCGACTCGTTCGGGGCGTTCGATAGCCCCGGCTCTCCCGGGGCGTGGGAAACATTTTTGGTCTCGCTGGTCGCGGTGGACGTGCAGGCGCAGCAATCGTGACGCCGATCGAAGGTGACGCGGCGAAATCGCGTACCGCGTAATTCGTAGATCGTCATCGTCGCGCGGTCGCGACCTGCGCCGCAGAGATGTTCGATCGCGTGGACGGCCGCCAGTGCGCCAATGACACCCGCCACTGGTGCGAGGATTCCCTGATTGCTGCACGAACCGCGATCGTCTTCGGCCGAATCCGGCCCGTCGGGGAACACGCATCGCAGGCAGGCAGTCGTGCCGGGGACGACTGCCATCGCCTGGCCGCCCGTTCGTACGACGCCGGCGTAAGAGAAGGGGACGCTGAGGCGTACACATACGTCGTTGATCAGAAACTTGGTCGTGGGATCGTCGGTCGCGTCGATTACGTAGTCATGGCGCGCGACGAGTTCGTCGGCATTGTTCGCATCGAAACGTGCGTAGATCGGCGTAAGCGTACAGACAGTGTCTACCGCCAGTTTTTCCACCGCGACCGCCGCCTTTTGCGCGCCTATGTCCGCGTCGTCGAATAGCGGCTGTCGTTGTAGGTTCGAGAGTTCGATCTGATCGGGATCGATCACCGTCAGTTGGCTCGATGCGCCGAGTGAAGTGACCAGAGAACTGGCGGCCGGGCAGCCGAGCGCACCCATGCCGATCACGAGCACGCGTGCTCGCTCGATGAGCGCTGGTTTCAAACCGTGGTTTGCAGAAAGCGGGTACAAAAAAACCTCTTCCTGCGGGACCCAAGAAGGGCAAGGAAGAGGCTGGAGTGCGTCTCTGTACCTTGCCTCATCTCTCGCCCGCTGTTTCCTCAGGCGTAGGATTTAGCACCAGCGCCCCAGGTACGACGGGCCGGTTGCTGTGGTTTCGCAGGGCCTACTCCCTCCACCACTCTCGATAAAGCAATTCACAGAGTACAGAAGCGCACAGGACCAGTCAAAGAAATCGCCGGGGCTCGCGCGGCCGGCCGGCTACGGCTATGAAACCGCGCATGCATGGTCGCCCGATAGAGCTGAAGACCGCGTATAACATACGTGATTTGGGAGGATTCCCGACCCGTGCTGGTGGGACCACCCGCTACGGGAGGGCGATTCGCTCGGATGGACTCCATCGGGTCGATGACGGCGACGCGGCGCTTCTCGAGGCCCTCGAGTTACGCGTGGTCTTCGACCTGCGCAGTGGGGCGGAACTCGATAGCGACGGCCTCGGTGCGTATGTGGGGAGCCGAGTAGCGCACCGGCATACGCCGATGATGGCCGTCACACTCAATCCCTACGACGATAGCGTCGACTGGCGCGGTATCGATCTCGAGGAGCGCTACGTCGCCATGCTCGATGAGGGACGCGACGCAGTTCGTGCCGTGCTCGAAGCGATCGCTGCCCCCGGTCCCGGTGCGGTGCTCTTCCATTGCAGTGCGGGCAAGGACCGTACCGGGGTACTCGCGGCGGTCTTGCTCTGTGCCGTGGGCGTGGACGAGGACGCCATCGTTACCGACTACGCGCGCTCACAAGGAAACATCGCGCAAGTGATCGAGGGGTATCGTGAGCAGATGCGCGAAGCGGGCCTCGATTCGGACGCGATCGACTATCTCATCTCGAGCCCGCCGCAGCGCATGCGGTACACGCTTGCCAAGCTTCGTGAACGATGGGGGAGCGTCGAGGGTTATCTAGAGGACATCGGGTTTGACGGCTCGGCCGTCGCGCAACTACGGCGTTACTTTGTTGAGGACGTCGCCTAGCGTACCGGTCTCGCCGAGGCGCTTGCGCCCGAGCACGGCTGCATCGGTATCCGGGTAGGTCTTTACGAGGAACCCATAGCGCCGCATGCTAGCCGCGGTCTTGCCCACACGTCGGTAGTAGTCGCCGACGACCAGTTCGTGGCCGGCGAGTATCTCGCGGCACTCTGTAATTCGGAACCCCGCCAGCTCTCCGTAGAGCGTACCGCGGTATCGATTCTGGACGCGCTCGAACTGGCGCATCGCGTTGTTAGCCGACGACTTGTCGCGATCGGCCGGACGTATCTGGTCGAGATAGGACATGCCGATGGTATATTCCACGAACCCCATCAGTGGGCTTGCCGGGTGAAGGCGCTCGAAGTCGTTGAACGCGGCGACCGCTCTGTCGTAGTTGCCGTTGAGGTAGTACGAGTGCGCGATTCGGATGCGTGCGATCTCGGCCAAGTCGGAGAAGGGGTGCTGCTCCAGCAGTTCTTCGTAGTGCTGCGAGGATAGCGTGAATTGCTCGGCTTCGAACTCGCGGTTGGCTTCCTCGAAAAGTTCCACTTCGCCCATTGGGGGTGGGGCGCCGCAGCCGCTCGCCGCGAGGCAAACTATGAGTAGCGTCGCACTCAAGGCACTGAATCGCCGCATGAGATTGGTCTGCTTCGTCTGCTTCGTCTGCGTCTTCTGCATCGTGTGCTTAGTGTGCTGTGTGGAAGGCGGAGTCGTGCAGTGATCTGGGCGCCTGGCGCGTCGAATCAACAGCGGGCCAAACCAGCCAAGCCAACAATGTAGCCGCGACTTGAGCCGGCGTCCATCGGCGCGCTGCGTATTCGCCGTCGCGCCTAGCGGACAATCGGCCAATCGGCGTATCAGGTTGAACCGCGGCGTGGACCGAAGTAAGGACGCGAGCGGTGGCAGGTAAACCTTTCGAAGTGGTCGTCGGTAAGGGCGGGGTGGGCAAATCCACCGTCGCGGCGGCGTTGGCGACCCAATACGCACGTGCGCGGCATCGTACGCTGGCCGTCGAGTTGGCCGCTCCCGCAGGCCTGGCCCGTGCGCTGGGTGTTCGCGACGTGTCTCAGGGAGCGCTGGCCGAACCGCGAGAGGTTGCCCCGGGCCTGTCTTACGCGTGTATCGACGGCGAGAACGCACTTGCCGAGTATCTCGCGCTGATCCTTCCGGTGCGACGAGTCCTTGCCACCGTTCTGGATAGCCGGATCTATCGTTACTTCGTGGCCGCAGCACCGGGCCTCAAAGAACTCATGACGGTAGGCAAGCTCTGGTATGAGCACGACCGCGAGTCCGACGGTCAACCGGTCTGGGATCGGATCGTCGTCGATGCCGGAGCCTCCGGTCACAGTCTTCAGTATCTACGCATGCCGGCGGCGGCCGCGAAGACGTTCAACTCCGGTCTGGTGCATCGAGAATCGCAACGCATCCTGGACCTTCTGCGTGACGCTAAACGAACCGCGGTTCATGTCGTGGCGACGCCGGAGTCGATGCCGATGGTCGAGGCTGCGGAGATCGTCGAGCAACTTCGCGGTGATCTCGAACTCCCGATAGGTCGTATCTTCGTCAATCGAGCGCGCGCTGCTGCGCCCGATGGAGCGGCAGCGGTGCTCTCGAAGCTCCTCTCGAAGCCGATGGACGGCGCCGACGCCGGCCTCGCGCGTGTCGCAGCCGCAGGGCAACGAGAACTGGGCTGGCTGCAAGTTCAGGCCGAGTCGATCGCCGAATTCGTCGCATCGACCGGTATCGAGCCCGAACGACTGCCGCTGATGAGAGTTGAGGAATTCGGTCGGCGTGAAGTACTGGAACTCGCTTCGCTCATTGCAGATCCTGCGGAGCATCGGCAGTGAGCCTGCGCGACGTCATCGCCGAACATCGCTTGATCGTCTGCGTCGGTAGCGGTGGGGTTGGAAAGACCACGACCGCGGCGGCCATCGCGTTGGAAGGTGCGCTGTCTGGCCGCCGCTCGATGGTGCTTACGATAGACCCTGCGAAACGTCTCGCGCAGTCGTTGGGGCTTGTTTCCCTACATCCTGGGATTCAAGAGATCGACGCCGCGAAGCTCGAGGCTGCGCGTCCGGGGACGACGGGGATCGGCAGCCTAGGGGCGGGCATGCTCGATCAGAAAAGTGCATGGGATGATTTCATCTCGCGGCATGCGCCGAATGAAGAAACCCGAGACACGATACTCCGCAACGAATTCTACCAGCATCTTTCGCAGTCGTTTGCGGGCTCGGCCGAGTACATGGCCATCGAGGAGTTGTGTCGGATCCATGAGTCCGGCCGCTACGACCTGATCGTGCTCGATACACCTCCGACGCGTCACGCGCTCGATTTTCTGGAAGCGCCGCGCAGGCTCGAGGACTTCCTCGACAAGAGTGTGGTGGGCTGGTTCGTCAGGCCCTCTGCATCGGTGGGATGGCGCGCCTGGAAAACCGCCAGTCGGACCGTGCGCTTTCTATTCGACCGTATCGAGGACGCCACCGGTCTGCAGGCTCTCGCGCAGATCTCCGATTTCTTCGTGGCGATGGAGCAGTTGTTCGATGGAATCAATGAGCGCGGGCAACGGGTTCGCACGCTGCTCGAAGGTGACGACACGGCGTTCGTTCTGGTTGCCGGTCCCGACGAACAGATATTGGGCGAATCGGAGGCCTTCGCGCAACGCATGCAGGACTTGGGTGTCTCGCTCAGAGGCGTTGTGATGAACCGCGTGCATACCGACGAGTCGTTGCGAAAGCAGGGCGAGCGCGACGAAGAGCCGGACGGCGAGTTCGTGCTCACCGGAGATGAGCACATACGCAGGGCGATCATCGAGGAGGGAGGCAGCGCTGAACTAGCGGACTGGCTGATCCGTACCTTCCGCGATGGCGAGCGAATCGCGGACGCGGAGGATTTGCGACGAGAGTCGTTCGAGGCCGGACTGCCGGACGACGTTGCGCGCGTCGCGGTGCCCGAGTTCGGGCACGACGTTCACGAGCTGGTGGATTTAGCGAAGGTTGCCGAGCGGATCTCTCACGGTTGAGCGAGCAGACGCTTACGCCGCAGTGTCGATCGAGTTCCAGCTACCGCAGTGCCCGCAACGTGCGGTCCAGTCCATCGCACGCCGCCCGCAATCGCCACAACGCAGATCGTTCGCACCGGGCGGATTCGAAACAACGGCGTCACGATAGGATGCTTGCTCCATATCGGGTTCTGCTCGAGCGGCATGGACCTTCGCAGTCAGCGCGTGATGCGCATACTTAGCAGCGCCGTCGCCCGGCGTTCCATCGAGGAGCTTGGCGGCGTCCTCGGCGCGATCGGCCGACAACAGATACGCGGCGGATCGTAGGCGTAGTGGCTGGTCTTCGGGAAAGGCCACGACCAGCTTCGAATAGAGCTTGGTCATGCGCGCGACCTGATCAGATCCGCTGAGCGCCTCCAGTCCGTCGAGTATGGCCGTGTGGGGACGTCGTTTCGCCGCCTTCTCGAGGACCTTGAAAGCCTGCTTGCCATCGTCGGCGGCGGCGAGAGCGCGCGATCGCTCGATGATCGCCGGGACAAAGTCGGGGTCGGTACCGCTCAGCGCGCGCAGCGCTGCTTCGCGCTCGCTGCCTTCCAGACGCATGGCGGCTTCGAACTTGGCGCCGGCGAAGCGACGCCGCTCGGTTTCGTCTTGGCTCGTCAGTTCTACGATGCGTTGTTGGACCTCGACGGCACGAGCCCACGACTCAGAGTCGAACAAAAGGTCCCGCAGTGACTTGAGGATCTCTACGCTCGCCGGATAGACGGCCAGCGCGCGTTCGAGTGCACTGATTGCAGCGGCCGTGTCTCCACACCCCGAGCAAGCGCGCGCGAGCGCAGCGAGCAGAAGCGGGTCGTTGCCGAAGTCTTTCTGACCTTCTTCGAGCATGCGCCGTGCCTCATCGGCCCGACCCTCCACTAGATAGGTCCCTGCATAGTCGATGACGTCGAGGACATCGGGGGCGCGGCGCTTTGCGGCCTTGGCGAACAGCGTACGCGCACGCTGATAGTCGCCGGCCAGCGACAGCGATCGGGCCTGTCGGCGGTGTTCGATATTGCGTTCCTCGACACGCTTCTCGCGCTGGACCTGCCAATCGCTCAGTGCGTGGCGACCTTCACGAGCGAGGGTGATCAGGAACATGAACAGAGCGCCCGCGACTAGCGAGGCCAGCATGAGTACGCCGAGCGGAAGGGTGAACGTGTGGTCCGGCGTTAGCCTGAACGTTGCTTCCTGGGCGTTGAAGTAAACCTGCGTGCAGACTGCACCGATCAGGGCTACTGCGGCTATGACTGTTGCAATTCTGCGAAGCATTTACGGTACCGTCTTCTCGTTTGATCGTTGTCGATGCGGTTTAGCTAGGTTCGACCGATATTGCAGAGCCTGCATCATAGGTCCAACGTGGTGCGTCGACCCAGAGCTTCTCGAGGTCGTAGAGTTCTCTCGTGGCCTTCTGGAAAACGTGGACTACTACGTCACCGTAGTCCATGAGTGCCCACTGACCGTTCTCCAGCCCCTCGGAAGAGAACGGACGGATCCCTTGCTCCTGGAGGCCCTCCGCGACGCAATGGCAGATGGCCTGGACCTGTACATCTGAGCGGCCTGTGCACAAAACGAAGTAGTCGGTGATGGAGGAGCGCTCACTGAGGTCGATGACCAGGATGTCGCTCGCCTTGCGGTCGGATACCAGATGGGCGGCCGACTTGGCTAGAGCGGCTGCCGGCGTCTTGGCCTTCATGTCCTCGAGCGCCTGCGCGGGCACGTTCTTCAGAATGGTTTTGGGGAGATCCGTGACTTTGGTCATAGGGTTGTAACGTAGAGTTGCCGTTTCTCGATGTAGTCGGCCACTCGCGAGCCTACCAAGTCGGTGATGTCTTGCTTCGCGGCTCGTTGTGCTCGAACGGCCGAGGCAGAGATCGAAAGTCCTGTCGTCAGTTGATGGTAGCGGAGCGAATGCCCGCTGCTGTGGATGTAGCGACCGATGTCGGGATCATAACAACAAGCATTTCGCGCAGCAATTGGCGGTTTCAGGGGCGTCGTGGGCGCCCTGCGCGCATGGTCGGGCCGAGAGGTGACGATGACGTCCGCCAGTTCGAGCAGATCACCGGCTCGGTACCAGGTGTCGATGTCGGTATAGGCATCGTAGCCCATGATCAGGGCGAGTCGGGTATCGCTGTGCTGCTCGGCCAGGGCGCTCAGCGTATCCATCATGTATGAGGGGCCGGAGCGCCGAGCCTCTATGTCGGACACCTCGAACAGGGGGTCCCCCGCGGTGGCCAGTTCCAGCATCTGCAGCCTATCGGCGATCGGCGCGGGCTCGGCTTGCGGCTTGTGCGGAGGGCGCGCGGATAGCACGAGCAGTACTTCGTCGAGATCACAGGCTGCGGCGGTATCGCGTGCAGCCTGCAGGTGGCCCAGATGAACCGGGTCGAAGGTGCCCCCCAAGATGCCGAGGCGTTTGCCCATCCTGCTAGCGGATCTGCCCGTTGCCGCGCACCACGTACTTGTACGTCGTCAACTCTCGCAGTCCCATGGGGCCACGCGCATGGATACGGTTGGTTGAGATGCCTACCTCGGCGCCGAATCCGAACGCGAAACCATCGGTGAACCTCGTGGATGCGTTTGCATAGACGACTGCCGAGTCGACGCCCTGAAGAAATCGATCGGCGGTGGTCTCGTTGCGTGTGACGATGGCGTCGGAATGCCCTGACCCGTGCGTGTTGATGAACGACACCGCGTCATCGACTCCGTCAACTATCTTGACGGCGAGGACGAGGTCCAGGTACTCGGTCGACCAATCCTCCTCGGTTGCCGGCGTCGCCTGCGGCAGCAGGCCGAGCGCACGGTCGTCCGCGCGCAGCTCGACGCCTGCGTCAGCCAAACGAGAGCCGATCTCGGGTAGGAAGGTGCGCGCGACGTCTGCGTGCACGACGAGGTTCTCCATCGCGTTGCAGACGCCGGGACGCTGCACCTTGGCATTCATCGCGATCTCGGCGGCTATGGCGAGGTCCGCTTCGGCGTCGACATAGGTGTTACATACACCTTCGTAGTGCTTGATGACCGGCACGCGCGAGTGCTGTGCAATCGCACGAACGAGGCTCGGGCCGCCGCGCGGAATGATGACGTCGAGGCCGTCTTCCTGTGCGAGCAGTGCGGTGGTTACTTCGCGATCCGTGCGACGCACGAGCGAGAGTGCGGCCGCAGGAATACCGGCGCGTTGGAATTCTTCGCCCAAGAGATCCGCGATGACTGAGTTCGAGTGAAACGCTTCCTTTCCGCCTTTGAGAATGGCCGCGTTTCCGGCCTTGATGCACAGGGCGGCGACGTCTGCGGTGACGTTCGGGCGTGATTCGTAAATGATCGCGATGACGCCGATCGGAATGCGCACCTGATTGATGTGGATTCCCGACGGCGCTTCCCAGTCGGCGATAGAGTCGGCCAACGGATCCGGCAGGCCGGCGACGATCTCCAAGCCCTCGGCCATCCCCTCGATGCGCTCCGGCGTGAGTGTGAGACGATCGAGCAGGGCGGCGCTGAGCCCGCAGCTCCGGCCGGCTGCCAAGTCCTTGGCGTTCTCTTCTTCGATGCGACTTCGCTCTTTTCGCAGCCGCTCGGCGCCGGCGCGTAGTGCGGCGCTGCGCGTGCCATCGTCGAGCAATGCGAGAGTGTGCGACGCTTCTCGTGCCCCTCGGCAGATCTCGCGCGCGTATTCGAGCGCTTCGGGGCTTACGGCGTTCATCGTGTGTCGTTCTCCAGGTCGACGTCGTCGAGCATGACCAGGTCGTTGCGGTGTACCACCTCGTCGCCCATGTGGTAACCGAGTGCCGATTCGATCTCGGTACTGGCGCGTCCCTGAATGCGCTTGCAGTCGGCAGAGTCGTAGACCACCAAGCCGCGCGCGAATTCGGTGTTGTTCGGACCCGCCAAGCGCACGCATTCGCCGGCTGTGAACTCGCCACGTACGTCGGTGATTCCCGAGGGCAGCAGACTCCCGCCGCGCTGCGAGAGCGCCTTTACTGCTCCTGCATCGAGTACGAGCGTTCCACGTGCGGGCATGCCGTATGCGATCCAATGCTTTCGGTTTGAGATCGGCGACTGTGAAGCCGAGACGAGAGTGCCGCAGTCCGTGTTCGCGTTCATCACGCTGGCGAGGATTCCTTCTTTGGTCCCGTTGGCGATGATCGTCGGGATTCCGCGATGCGCGGCAGTGCGCGCCGCTTCGAGTTTGCTTGCCATGCCTCCGGTACCGAGAGCACCGGCGGATCCGGCTGCGCTCAATACTGCTTTGTCCACGTTCGCGATTGTCGAGATGAGTTCGGCGTCGCCAATGCGCGGGTCACTGGCGAATACGCCGTCCACGTCGGTCAGCAGTACGAGTAGGTCGGCGCCGACGAGCCCGGCTACGAGTGCGGAGAGCCGGTCGTTGTCACCGAACTTCAGCTCGTCGACCGCCACCGAGTCGTTTTCGTTGACGATAGGAATGATGCCGTGCGCGAGTAGGTGATCGATTGTCCGTTGAGCGTTGAGGTAGCGTGTTCGATCGCCGAGATCCGACGCAGTGAGTAGCACCTGTCCAACGTGAAGGTTCATGTCGGTGAACAGCTGCTCGTACAGATGCATCAGGCGGATCTGCCCGATGGCAGCGGCGGCCTGCTGTTCGGGGATCGAGGAAGGAATTCTATCGAGACCGAGTCGTGACAGACCGGCGGCGCGTGCCCCGGATGTAACGATGACGACTTCCAGACCATCGCGTCGTAGCCGTGCCATCTGAGCAGCTAGCTCGCCGACGCGTTCGCGATTCATCCCCGACGATGTCGTGACGATCGAGCTGCCAAGTTTCACCACCAGCCGGCGAACTGCGGGGATGATCGTTTTCTTCGACTCGCTCTGCATCGTTGAGATTCTTGATTCAGTCTTCGGCTTGGTTTGCCCGCCGCGCCTCGAGTACCGCTGCGAGCGTGGCGTCCATCAATTTCTGGCAGCCCTCGCTGGTGGCGGATGAAATCGTATGTAGTTCGATGTTGCGCTTGCCGAATTCGTGGCGCAAGGCTTCGAGACGAGCCTGAGTATCGGGAAGGTCTATTTTCGTCACGACCACGAGCTGCGGCCGCTGTGCGAGTTCAGCCGAATGTGCCGCCAACTCTGCGTTGATCAGGTCGAAATCTCGGAGCACCGCCTCGTCATCATGCTCGGATGCATCCACCAAGTGCAGAAGTACGGAAGTGCGCTCTACGTGGCGCAGGAAGGTGGTCCCTAGGCCTTTCCCGTCGTGGGCTCCTTCGATGAGACCGGGAATATCGGCAATGACGAACGTCGCGTCCATGCCGACCGTCACCACGCCGAGCACCGGCGTGAGGGTCGTGAACGGATAATCCGCGATCTTGGGCCGGGCGGCGGATACCCGTGCAAGCAGACTCGATTTGCCGGCGTTCGGAAGTCCAATGAGCCCGGCGTCTGCCAGCAGGCGCAGCTCCAATGTCAGCTCGAGTTGCTGGCCGGCTTTACCTGCGTCGGCGCGACGCGGCGCCTGATGTGTCGAAGTGGCGAATCTCGCATTCCCCGCACCGCCGTGGCCGCCGCGTGCGATGACCGCCTCGTCACCGTGGTCCGCCAAGTCGGCCAGGACCTTACCGCTGTCTAGCTCACAGATGATCGTCCCGGGTGGGACACGAATGTAGAGATCGTCGGCACAGCGTCCGTGCTGACTCTTGCCGCGACCGTTTTCGCCGCGCTCGGCTTTGAGGAGTTTGCGATTGCGATACGCGAACAGCGTATTCTCGCCACGATCAGCGACCGCGATGACGCTGCCGCCGTTGCCGCCGTCGCCGCCCGACGGACCGCCCATCGGTCGGTACTTTTCACGTAGGAATGCAACGCAGCCGTCGCCGCCGTCGCCCGCAGCCACTCGGATGCGGGCTTCATCTATGAACTTCAAGGGAGATACTGCCCGGCGGAACCGCTAGGCCGGGTAGATTGAGACTTTCTTCTTATCGCGACCGACACGTTCGTATTTCACTTTGCCTTCGATCTTCGCAAACAGGGTGAAGTCGCGTCCCATTCCGACGTTCGTGCCGGGATGAATGCGGGTGCCGAGCTGACGCACCAGGATGTTGCCTGCGACCACGGCCTGGCCGTCGTAGATCTTAACGCCGCGGCGCTTACCTTCGGTATCGCGCCCGTTGCGGCTACTTCCTTGGCCTTTTTTGTGTGCCATCTATCCGAATTCCTGTGCGGCCCAATTCCTGTCGGCCCAATTGCTGCCGGTCTGATTACTG
Source organism: Deltaproteobacteria bacterium (assembly GCA_029262375.1). Taxonomy (GTDB): domain Bacteria; phylum Desulfobacterota; class Binatia; order UBA1149; family SPBQ01; genus JAJCZM01. The sequence goes on along the minus strand of JAJCZM010000039.1, from coordinate 22,864 downwards.
TCCGAAGATTCTGGCGGCTAGCTGATCGCGGTTACGCGAACGGTGGTTTCGAACTGCCTGTGCCCTTGGCGACGACGGTAGTTCTTACGGCGCTTCTTCTTGTATACGAGGATGCGCTCGCCGCGGTCCTGGCGGACGATGACGCCTGTGACCTTCGCTCCGTCAACGATGGGCGAACCGACCGTCGTTTCCGAGCCGTTGTTGCGTAGCAGGACATCGGCGAATTCCACCGCATCGCCCGGGCTACCGTCGAGTTTCTCGACTGCCAGGGTCATTCCTTCGTTCACGCGATACTGTTTACCGCCGGTTCTGATGACTGCGTACGCCATGTTTGGGCTCCTCGAAAGCAGGGAAGTTTGGCCCGCACGGCATTTGAAGTCAACACGGCGTTTCGCGTGGCGCGATGCGGCGTGGCACAGTCGCTGCGTGGCGTCCCACCGAATCATCATCATGGCGAAAGAGCCAAGGGCGGGGACGGTCAAGACGCGTCTTTGCCCGCCTCTGACCCCCCGGCAGGCAGCCCAGCTCTACCATGCCTTTCTTGCAGATACCGTCGAGCGCGCGGTCGGGACGGGTTCCGAGGTCGTCGTTCACGGCACCTGCGAGACGCCGGAGGCACTGGAGGCAAGGAGGATGCTCGAAACGCTCGAGGACGGGCATTTGGGGCGTATCTGTAGTGAGGCGGGGGCACGCCTGGTCGCGCAGGTGCAGGGGCATCTCGGGGCGCGCATGCAAGCTGCCATCGCTAGTGAACTCGCCGAGTGCCCGCGCGTGGTCGTCATCGGGGCCGATTCGCCGGATCTTCCGTTGGATCGGATAGCGCAGTCGGTCGAGGCACTTCGAGACGTAGACGTGTGCCTGGGCCCCGCGCGCGATGGAGGCTACTACCTGCTCGCCGCACGGATCGTGCCGACGGCAATACTGGGCTCGGATATTCCATGGAGCAGCGAGGCCGTGCTGTCGGCGAGCCGCGAGCGGCTCGAAACCGAGGGTATCGAATACGCAGAACTCGACCCGTGGGACGACGTAGACGATGCCGCGTCACTGCAGCGCCTCGTCCGGCGCATGGCACCGGAAGGAGCGGAGCTCGGCGACGCGAAGGACGACCTCGCTCGAACGCGCTCTGCGTTGGCGTCAATCGGTCTGTGCTGACCTGCGAGAATTCGGGGGCGCGATCAGCGTGTGGCGCGTGGTCCTGCTACTATGCCAGGCACTGGAGCCGCCGTGTCACGAGATCACAACACCATCTACCTGTGGGACCTGGACAAGACCTACCTTGTTTCTCATTTCGAGTCGCTGCGTGGGCTGCTTCGCGTGCCGTTCGAGTCGGGTGCCGACAAGATCGCCGTTCCCGGCGCGGTGCCGCTGATCAAGGGGTTGCATCGTACGGGGCGTCGAAGCCTACAGCCCGTCGCGTTGCATTTCCTGTCCGCTTCGCCGCCGCAGATCGGCAACGCGATCCGCGAAAAACTCGCGATGGACGGGATCGAGTACGACGGAATTACGTTCAAGAATCAGGTAGGCAACCTCGTCCGTGGCCGCTTCAACGCACTCCTGGAGCAGATCGGCTACAAGACACAGAAGCTCCTCGAGCATGCCCGCGATGTTCCGGCAGGCGCTACCGAGTACCTCTTCGGTGACGACTGGGAGTCCGATCCGTTCATCTACTCGCTATACGCCGACATAGTCGCCCGACGCGTCGGCCCCGAACTCGCGCTCGAAGTGCTCGATGTTGCCGGCGTGCATCGTCAGCATTCTCGTGCCGTGCGAAGCCTACTCGCGGAGCCGCTACCGCGCTTTCGCGTCGGCGGTGTTTTCATCCTGCGCCAGCGGCCGTTGCCCGCACAATCCCTGAGCGCGTTCGGCCGACGACTGGTGTGGTTCGACGATTATTTTCAGTGCGCGCTTCGCCTTTACGGCGCGGGTCTTCTCGACGTTGGCGGCGTTGTGGACGTAGCCCGAGACATCGGTCTACCGCCGTCAGAGTTGGCTGCCAGCTTCGCGGCCGCCGATGCCCACCGAACGGTAGGCCGCGGGCGCGTCGGTTCGGCGCGTCGGCGCTTGGTTGCCGCGGGTATGATGCTTCCGGTCGCGAGAGGCGGTTGGTTTGCCCGTGGTGCGTCGGGCGTGCGACGTACGTTGGGTCAACCGACAGAACCGCTCGGTGGAGCCTCTGCATTGCCTGACTACGTGGCGCTGGCGCGGCAGTGGTCGTACCGCGGGCGTAAAGACGCCGTCCGTGGCGAAGCGGTCGCGGCAGCCGATCGATACGTCGAAGCCGTGGCCGATGAGGACATCGTGCCCCGGCGTGAGCCAGGGGAGGGGGCGCAATCGCATGAGTGAGCGCCTGCGTCGCCCGATCGTCGTGCTGATCTCGGCTGCTACGACCGAAGCCGAGTCGCTTGCGCGGGCCTTGGTAGAGGAACGATTGGCGGCATGTGTCAGTCGAGTCCCTGTCACGTCGACGTATCGGTGGCAGGGCAACGTGACCAGCGACGACGAGGTTCTGCTCATCGTGAAGACGTCGGATGATTGTGTGCCGGCGCTGGAACAGCGTGTGCAGGAACTGCACTCCTACGATGTACCGGAGTTCGTCGTTCTCGACCCGACCGCTGTTGCCGACAGCTATCTCGCTTGGCTGCTTGAGGCCGCCGGCGGCAATTAGCAACTTTCTATCTGGGTTGCGTTGGTCTGTTGGAGTGGGTCGGCTTGCTGGAGTGCATCTGGTTGTTGGACGGCCTCGAGCTGTCGGCGCGCTGGGGGCGGTCCAGGAGGTAGCCTGCAGTTCGCGGATCCTCGTCGACCAGCTGCACGTCGAAGCCGTCGCGTCTTAGCGCGCGTGCAACGTTCTTCGCTTGTGCGCGTTCCCGAAAGGGACCGACGCGAACGCCGTAGAGCGGGGCTTCGGTCCCTACCAGTTTGAGATACGCGCGATAGCCGTGATCGGCGGCTGTGTAGCCGAGCCGGTCGGCAACCAAACGACGGCTGAACGCGCCGATCTGAACACTATGCAGGATGGTGGGCCAGCCCGTGTAGTCGTTGTCGAGCAAGCGGATTTCGACCGGCGCGGTGCCCCGATCCACGATATCGAGCGCTTTCGCGGCGCCGTAGGACAGGTCGATCGAGCGGCCTTGCTTGTAGGGACCGCGATCGTTGACGCGCACTTTGACAGTCTTGTTGGTGCGTAGCTCGCGAACCTCCACCCATGTGCCCAGCGGCAAGGTCCGATGTGCGGCGGTCATGCCGTTCTGGTCGTAGCGTTCGCCGTTCGCCGTGAGCTTGCCGTGGAATCCCGGCCCGTACCAAGAGGCGATTCCCATCTCGGTGGCGCGCGGGGTCAGGATGGACGGGCCGTAGGCCCTGTCTTCGAGCGCGGTGGGAGGCTGGGCGGTCGCCGTACAGGCCGAAAGCGTCGATACCGCGAAAAACAAGGTTCCGACGACTGAAACGATGCCGGCGGACCGCCGACTGGGAGTTCCCCTTGGCGGCTGCAGGGTGCCGCAGTGCTGATTGTGGGGCGACCGCGCCCGAGCACACGCGATCGCACGGTCAACCTGTGCGTTCCGAGTGGCCGGAATCCTCCACCACTGCCTCGACATCCTCGCCTCCGACATGCGTTCGCAGCGCCGTTTACCTCCCGATAGCCCTGTGGTAACAAGGACTTTCGGCCGAGCGTGAACGGCGTGTCACTGAGAGCCCGTGGGGGGTGCAGCAGCAAGTTGCACCCGGCGTGGTCAGTGAGCAGACAGAGTAGCGCAAACCTGTGGCCAAACGCGAGCATTCATGTCGGGACATTCCAAGTGGTCATCCATCAAGCACAAGAAAGCGGCGAAGGATGCCAAGCGCGGTAAACTTTTTACGAAGCTGATCAAGGAGATCACCGTTGCGGCGCGTATGGGCGGCGGCGACATCGAAGCCAATCCGAGGCTGCGAACGGCGGTGAGCACTGCCAAGTCGCAAAGCATGCCCGGCGACAACATCGAAAGGGCGATCAAGAAGGGAACCGGCGAACTCGAAGGGGCCGAGATTCTCGAACTCACCTACGAGGGCTACGGGCCCGGCGGTATGGCGGTCATGATCGAAGCCATGACCGACAACAAGAACCGAACGGTCGCAGATGTTCGTCACCTGTTTTCGAAATACAATGGGAACCTGGGTGAGAACGGCTGCGTCGGTTTCATGTTTGATCGTGTTGGGCATGTACGCATCGGTGGTGAGGGCGTTTCGGAAGACGCCGTCTTCGAAGTAGCGGCTGAGGCTGGTGCCGACGACGTTCAAAACGATGACGGCGCGGTCCTCGTGGTCACACCGACCGAGCGGCTCGAAGATGTGCGGCGTGCATGCGAACAGGCTGGATTCGAGATCGAGAGTGCGGAGATGGTGCTTGAACCCAAGAGTACTGTCTCGTTGGCGGGTTCCGATGCCTCCACCGCTCTCAAGTTGCTCGATGCACTCGAAGAGCACGACGATGTTCAGCGCGTGTCGGCGAATTTCGATATCGACGACGACGAGCTCAGCGCGATCTTCGGCTGAACGGACGTATGGATTTCATCCAGGCTGAGCCTGGGTCGTAGCCGAGGAGCCGAGCATGAGACGGGGCCGGCTGCGCAATGCGCGTGGCGGCAGCGGAAGTGGCTGTAAGCATCCGCACGGCGGTTGCGAAAGGAGGACTGGTTGCGCGTTCTAGGCGTCGATCCCGGAACCCGGCTCACCGGCTGGGGCATTATCGATATCTCGGGTAAGCGGCTCGTCCGCGTGGCGTCCGGCGTACTAAAGGTCGGCAATGGTGAGCTGGCGAGCCGCCTCGCGCACATCCATCGAGACATCGTCGAGATCGTAGCCCAGCACGCCCCGAGTGCGGTCAGCCTCGAACGCAACTTCGTCTCTCGCAACGTGCAAAGCGCCTTCAGGTTGGGCGAAGCGCGCGGCGCGATCATGGCGGCGGTCGCCGCCGGTGCGGTACCGATCACCGAATATTCTCCCGCCACCATCAAGAAGGCCGTGGTCGGCCACGGGCGTGCCGGCAAGCTGGACGTGCAGGAGGCGGTGGTGCGACTGCTCAATCTCACGGAGATGCCCGGTGAGGATGAAGCCGACGCCCTTGCGGCCGCGGCGTGCTACGCGCTGCGAAGCGGCTATGATGGCAAAGTCGCGAGCGCTCTCGGTAGGCCCGGCGCGAAAACGCCCCTGCGCGCACGTCGTGGCGGTGGCCTTGCGGCGGTAGCGAAAGCCGCCCTGGAGAAGGCTGCGCTGCGCAAGACCGCGGCGCAGAAGAGCCGCGGCGCCGTACGAGACAAGCCGCGCGGCGGAACCTGACCGTGATAGCGAAACTAAAAGGAATTCTAGACGAGAAATCGCCCGGTGAGGTCGTCGTAGACGTGGGTGGAGTGGGCTACTGCGCCGCCGTTTCGGTCACGACCTTCTGTAGACTTCCAGACGAAGGCGGAAAGGTCAGCCTCTTCGTCATCACGAATCTTCGAGACAACGCGCTCGAGTTGTTCGCGTTTCACGATCGTCGAGAACGCACGCTCTTCACTCTGCTCCGGACGGTGTCCGGCATCGGCCCGCGTCTGGCGCTGGCGGTGCTTTCGGGACTCGAACCGGCCGCGCTCGTCGAAGCCGTCGGTAGCGGCGCCGTGGATCGGCTGGTGGCAATTCCGGGCGTCGGACGCAAAACGGCGGAACGGATCGTTGTAGACCTCAAGGATCGTGTCGAGATTGCCGGAGCCGACGCCTCAGGCGCAGGCGCATCCACACAAATCGAAAGCGACGCGGTGTTGGCGCTCATGGCATTGGGGTACAAGGAACCACAGGCACGCAAAGCGGTGAGCGCAAGTATGGAAGACGCGGGTGAGAGTATCGAGACACTGATCAAAACTTCACTGGTACGACTGTCGTGATCGAGACCGAGTCCGAAGATGGAATGGACGCCATGGATGTGATGGACGCACTAGACGCGGTGAGTCCGCTACCCGCCGAAGAAGAAATCGCGGGCGAAGTCAGCCTACGTCCCAAGCGGCTCGAGGAATATGTGGGGCAGACCCGCGTTCGCGAGAATCTCGATATTGCGATCCAGGCCGCGCGAGGACGCTCGGAAACACTCGACCACGTGCTGCTCGCCGGTCCGCCCGGGCTCGGCAAGACGTCGCTGGCCCACATCATTGCGGCCGAGATGGGTGTGCGAATTCATCAGACCAGCGGCCCCGTGATCGAGAAAGCGGGAGATTTGGCCGCAATCCTGACCTCGCTCGAAAGCGGAGACGTGCTCTTCATCGACGAGATTCATCGGCTGGGGCGGGCCATCGAAGAGATTTTGTATCCAGCGATGGAAGACGGACGTATCGATCTCGTGGTCGGCGAAGGCGCGGCTGCGCGAACGATCTCGCTCGAACTCAGTCCGTTCACTTTGGTCGCGGCTACTACACGGTCGGGATTGCTCACCGCGCCGCTGCGATCTCGATTCGGGTACACGTTCCGCTTGGAGTTCTACGAGGACGACGAACTCGCTGCGATCCTGACACGATCCGCCGGTTTGCTGGAAGTCGATGTGGACACCCCTGCCTCGCACGATATCGCGAGACGCTCGCGCGGTACCCCGCGGGTCGCGAACCGCTTACTACGGCGCCTGCGTGACTACGCGCAGGTCAAAGCAACCGGAGTCGTGACCACCAAGGTTGTTGCCGATGGGCTCGAGATGCTCGGCGTCGATTCGCTGGGGTTTGATGCAATGGACCGCCAACTCATGCTCGCGATCCTCGAGAAGTTTGACGGTGGTCCTGTCGGTCTCGATACGCTCGCGGCCTCGCTGGGCGAAGACGCCGGCACACTGGAAGAAGTCTACGAGCCCTACCTGTTGAGACTCGGTTTCATCCAACGCACGCCGCGAGGCCGAGTGGCCACCGCCGGCGCGTACTCCCATTTCGGCATCAAGCCGAATCGCCCCGACCGCGATCAGCAGGGCCTGTTCGAGTCTTAGATCGCCGTGGCCACTGCAGGCAGTAGCGAGAGCGAGAAGAAGTCGGACGGCGGCCTTACGCCGATGACCGACGAGGAACGCTCCCGTCGTCGCCGCGAAGCCGCGCTCATCGTAGCGGCTGGTCTTGCCGTATTCGTTTTCGCGCTTTGGGAGATTCGTCGTCCGGGGGCGGCTGACGGCGCCGCCGGCAACGTCTTCTCTTTCCTCATCGTGAACTTGAACGTCGTGCTGCTGTTGCTGCTCGTCTTTCTGGTCGTTCGCAATCTGCTGAAGCTGTATTTCGAGTGGCGCTTGAAGCTTCCGGGGGCGCAACTCCGCAGCCGCATGGTGATGGCGTTCGTGACGATTGCTTCCTTTCCGGCTGTCGTGATGTTGTTGCTGTCGCTGGAGTTCAGCACGAACGCGATCGACGGATGGTTCGATACCGAGGTCGAGGGAGCGCTGCGTGGAGCCTGGCAGTTGGCACAGACGTACTATCAACAAGCGGGTGACGACTCGCTGGCTCACGCGCGCGCGTTGGCGGACCAGCTCGTCACCGCCGAAGGAACACTGCCGGCGACAGCGAACGATGCACTGAAGGCGAAGATCGCGTCGTACCAGGCCGCGTACGGCCTAGGGACCATCCAAGTGATCAGGCGCGATTCGAGCGAACTCGTCACGGTATTCAGCGAGTCGACCCCGACCGGTGTGCCGCTCGGCGCCGATCGCGAGCTTCTAGGACTCATACTCGACGGCAACGACGCGACCCGCGTGGAGTCGCTAGGCGAGAGCGATGTCGTTCGTGGCGCCGCGCCGGTTGTAGCCAACGGCGACGACATTATCGGCATGGTGGTGGTCGATCTGCTGGTCGACCGCAGTCCTCGGCTTTGGAGTGACGAAATCCTCGCAGCGTTCCGGGACTATCGTTCGCTCAAACTCAACAAGCGGCCGTTCAAGAACCTCTATGTTCTCACGATGGCGCTGGCTTCGCTGGTGGTCATCTTCTCGGCTACCTGGCTGGGGCTATACCTAGCCAAGGGGATCACTGAACCGCTCGCTAATGTTGTGGCGGCGACCAAACGCGTAGCCGAAGGCGACTGGAACGTTCGGCTGGAAGAGGTCGGCGGCGACGAAATCGGAACGCTCGTGCAGTCTTTTAATTCGATGACGGCGGAGCTCAAGACCAGCCATGCGACGCTCGAAGAGCGCCGCCGCTACATCGAGAATATCGTCCATAATATCGATGCGGGTGTGTTGTCGGTCGATGAGCACGGGCACGTATCGACAGTGAACGCCGCCGTTACATCGCTGCTGGGACTGACGGCCGATGCACTGGTTGGTCGCGACGCTGCGGCCGTGCTCGACGAATCGGGCTATCCGGAGGTTGCGTCGCTGCTGCGTGAACTTCAGCGTGGCGAAGTGCCTTCCGGGACTCGGCTGAACGTCCAGCGTGAGGACGAGGCGCGCACGCTGTTGGTGACGGTGACCAGCCTGGAAGGCGAACTTGGCGAGAGTTCCGGCTACGTGCTGTTCATAGAAAACGTTTCCCAGATCGTTCAGGTTCAGCGCATGGAAGCATGGCGTGAAGTCGCGCGCAGGATTGCGCATGAGATCAAGAATCCGCTCACACCAATCCAATTGTCCGCCCAGCGAATGCAACGCCGACTCAAGGATCGCCTCGATGGCGATGACGCCGCCCTGCTAGACGAGTGTACATCGACGATCGTCAACGAGGTCGATAGCTTGAAGAATCTCGTCAATGAATTTTCGACGTTTGCGCGCCAAACGAGCTCCGAGAAGCGACCGCACGATCTCAATGCGCTCGTCGAAGAAACCATGCCGCTCTACACGCAGTCGCGCCCGGATTTACGCATTGTCGCCGAACTTGCCGCCGATCTGCCGAGTGTGGTGATGGACCGAGACAGCATCAAGCGCGTTCTGGTGAACCTCATCGACAATGCCGTTGCGTCGGTAGGGGCGAGCGCGAACGGTGGCGGAGACGCTCCGCATGTCATGGTGCGTACGCGACACGAAGCGGCTCTTTCTCGCGTCGTGCTCGAGGTCAGTGATCGCGGCCCGGGTATTCCAGTAGAGTACCGCGCCCGCGTCTTCGAGCCTTACTTCTCGACCAAGTCGGAAGGGACGGGCCTCGGGCTTGCGATCGTCGCGTCGATTGCCGCCGATCATCACGCTTACTTGCGATTACACGACGTAGAGCCCCATGGTATCCGCTTCGCGCTGGAGTTCCCCGACGGAGCGCCCGAGGCCGACGCATGAGCGAGACCATTCTTGTAGTAGACGACGATTCGCGCGTACGTGATTCCATCGGCGGTGTGCTTCGTGACGAAGGCTACGAGGTCGTCACGGCGGCTGACGGAACGGAAGCGCTTGGCTGCGTCGACGCCTGCGATCCGGGCCTGGTGCTTCTCGATGTGTGGATGCCGGGGCTGGACGGCATCGAAGTGTTGTCGCGCATCAAGCAGAGCCATGCCTCGCTCCCGGTCATCGTGTTGTCGGGGCATGGAAACGTCGAAATGGCGGTGAAAGCGACGCGTCTCGGAGCGGTCGATTTTATCGAGAAACCGTTCTCGATCGACGGCCTGCTGAGCAGCGTCGGACGTGCACTGAATCCTGCGGGCGAGAGTGGTCCGGTCAAGTCGGCTCCAGCCGGAGTGACGGCCGCCGATCGCGCGCCTACTGACGCACCGCGTGTTGTCGAGCGCACGATCGCGAAGAGTGTGGTCGGCAGCGGTCTCGGATTGCACAGCGGCGTGCGTACCGGGCTGATTCTGCTTCCGCTCCCGCCGGGTAGCGGTATTCGTTTCGGTCGTGTGGGGAGCGAGCAGTCGATCGCTGCGGTTGTGTCCAATGTAGATTCAACAGGATATGCGACGTCGCTACACAAGGATGGCTTCTCGGTCCGCACGGTTGAGCACCTATTGTCGGCGTTGCATGCGTACGGAATCACCAATCTCTTGGTGAAGGTCGAGGGCGAGGTGCCTATCTTAGACGGCTCCGCCGCTGAGTTCTGCGCGCTGATCGACTCCGTCGGTGTCGTTGATCAAGACGCTTCGATGCCGGTCGCCGCACCCGATCGCGAGTTTGGTCTCGAATTTGATGATGATCGATTTCTTCGTGTCAGTCCTTGCGATCATCTCGAAGTAACCTACGAGTTGTCTTACCCAGATCCGGTCGGCGAGCAGACGTATACGTTCGTTCTGAGCGATGCCGACGCGTTTCGCGCGGAGATCGCGCCGGCTCGAACCTTCGGTTTCGTCGAAGAGATCCGTGCACTCGAGACGGCAGGGCTCGGCCAGGGCGGTCAGCTCAGCAACTTCATTCTCATCGGAGAGCAGGGGATCGTGAATACCGAGCTGCGCTTCCCGGAAGAGCTTGCGCGTCACAAGATCCTCGACATGCTGGGCGATCTGTACCTGCTAGGAAGGCCGTTGCGCGCCCGCGTCCATGCGCGCAAGACCGGGCATGGGCAGAACGTCGAGCTGGTCCGTTTGCTTAGCCAGCAGTTGGAACTCGGTTAGCGCAGTCCGATGATTTTCGGTGCGTCGAGCGTTCCCGAGAGCCGATAGCGTCGCCACCCCTGATCGTTCTCGCCGGCTTTTGGGAGCAAACCGATGATTGCTTTCGATCGTCCCGATTCGTCGAGCCGTCTCGCTTCCATCGATGCGTTCACGCCGACGCGACCGCCCTGTCCGCCGAGGAGCGAGCCGGAAGCAACGCGCCATTCGACGCCCTCGGCCCGTGCCGTAAACGTGTCGACCACGAGATCGTTGCCATCGTTGACGTGGGCTTTGAGGTGCGCGTCGTTGAATTCCCAGGAGCCAATCGCAAGACCCGTAGGTGTGCCATCGGCTTTGGCCGGCGCACGCGACGGCAGGTGCCCCGAGACCGTACCGCCGTTTGCGTTGACCTCTATGGTTCCGCTCGCTGCGGTGCGCCCGAGAACGCCCGTGCGTTGGCCGCCGCCTAGTCCCGCTAGCGTGAGAGCTCCGTCGATCCGTCCACCGACCACGAGTGCGTCGAGTCGGGCACACGAAGAGGGATCGATGTCGGAGAAAACTACGGAGAGCCGGCGCCCTTGCGGATCGCCGTCAATACTTCCTTCGAGTTGCCCCCCGCAACCTGCGGCTTCGAAGTCCAAACGGCGTGAGAAGATTCCCAGCCCCATCCATAGCGAATCCAGCTTGGTGGAGTAGGTCGCGGTTCCGAGCGTTACGCCGTCGAGCCGGTAGCCGACAGGCCACGCCCAAGAGATCTCATCAATCGAATACGCCACGCCTGTTCCACCGAGTCGATTCGACAGCGCTCGCTCGACGATCATCCTGTGGGGGAACGTCCAGAAAACAAAGGCGATCAGTAACGCCACGAAGGCGAGAGTCCGCTTCATGTTGCGGCAACGGCTCCGGCGATGATGGTAGCGTCGAAGCGCGTGCGGTCGTCGTAGCGACGCTGCAGGTCCAATCGCTTGATGTAGACGGGCTCGTCGGCGAGCTCTATTTGGCGCAGCAGGCCTACGAGTTCACCGAGTGCAATATCCTGAAGCCGTAGTTCGACCGAATGTTCTTCGTTGCCCTCCGGCAGTCTGCGTCGCGTGGGATTCATCGATGCCACGGCATCCGCAGCAACCGACGCGGACGTCGCCTTATCGATGAACGAGAACAGCGAGAAATCTTTGCTGGCATTGGTCGGTGCCGTCTTCTGACCGAGTTCGCCCTCGAGCCGGCGGATTCGGCCCGCCAATGCTTGGAGCTGAGCCAGATCGCCCGACAGGGTCTCGATGCGACGCTCCATGCGTGTGCGCTGCTCGACGATGGGTTCGATGATGCCGACGTAGAGGAACGCTACTGCGGCTAGTGCGCTGAAGATGCCGACGAGGCGCCGCTCTCGAGGATTGAGGCGACCGAGTGCTGCCGTCAACGCTTCACGCGCCATTTCGACGTAGCGCTTCACGCATTCCCCCCGAGAGTGATCGTCATTTCGAACTCGACGCCGTCACCCGAAACCGCCGAGTGGACGTCGCTGACCTCGACATTCGCGAATGTCTCGCGTTCCTCGAGTAGCTGCTGCAAGCGGGTAACGACTTCGAATGAGGCACCGTGGCCGCTCAGTCGGATGCTCGGCGCATCGTACACGTAAGAGTCGAACTCGACGGCGATTTCGCGCGGCACCTGCTTCGACATGTCGAGCAGGACCGAAAGCGGTCCAGCGTGCGTACGCGAGCTTGCAGAGTCAGCACGCTCGCGCTCGAGTTGCCCCGCTCGTAGCTCGAGTTTCATTTTGTGCGCCGTTCCACCGGAACCCGATGGGATCGCAGTGCGATAGATCGCCTCGGCACGTCGTTCGAGCGCGGCTTCGGTCTTTGACAGCCGCGCGTATTCGAGCGAGCCCGCCAATGCGAAGGACGCAGCGGCAACGACGGCCCAGGGCAGCAGCGAGCGTCCGGCGTCGCGAAGTTCCCCGCCGGCTCCCGACGCATCTTGCCCGGAGGCCGAAAATTCGATGCTGGGCTTCCCTAGTTCTCCGGCAGCAGCCAACACGAGGCCCAGCGCGACCGCGGAGTTGCGCCATCCGGTCTCGAGGTGGTGCGGCATTTCTACCGGCGAAGCAGTCGGAAGTGCTTCGAAACGAAGTCCCGAGAGCGTCTCCGACAACCCGATGTGGATCGTCTGCACGCGCGTTCCGCCCACGACAACACGGTCGGAAGACGGGTCGAGTGTGCGGACCGACCAGGTGAGGTTTCGAATTAGCGTCGTTTCGTCGGCGCCGTCGACCACACGTAGGCCGGTGAGACCGTGCTCGTCGAAACAGCCGACGATGGCGCCGTCTTCGGAGACGTCGATCGCCGTGAACGCGACCCCTTCGCCGACGGCGTGTCGGTAGGCACCGAGGGTTGCGGAGGGCGCCCAGATGAAGCGCTCGGGCGACAAGCCGTACGCGATCAGAGATTCGCGTTGTGCATCCAGTGCGGCGCGGCCGGCCATGACCGCAAGCAGCGGTCGGTCGGGGGCGGTAGAGGTCGCATCGAAACTGCTTATCGATTCGTCGAGCGAGAACGGGACGTAGTCTTCCAGGGCTGGACCGACGGCCTGCGCGAGCCGTCGGCGATCCGAGAATGGCAGCTCGAGCATTCGGTAGACCGCCGCTTCAGACGGCAGGGAAGCGATTACACGATCCCACTTGCGGTCGCCGATGATGGCGGCCGCCTGCTCGCTGCCCGGCAGGACTTCCGCGAGCGTGGTCACTCGCAACGAGCGTAGCGTCGATTCCGCGGCTGCTACACTCAGTCGTCCTGCGGTCAGATGTATGGCCAGTATGTGGTTGGCCACGCCTAGAAAGCCCCTATGCGCCTTGTTCCCAAGAAATCGGAACCTTGCGTCGACGACTCTTGCGAGAGATCCACTCCGGGGATCACCGCGCCGCGTCGAGCGAGATAGTACACTACACGGATCCCCTGGTCGGTGCGATGAAGTAGCGCCTCGACCGACTGGTATACCTCGTCTACGCGGGCAGTGGCCAGCACACGGAAGTAACTGCTCTCGAAACGCAGCCAGCGGTCGTTGTTGACCCGCGATGGGAAGCCGTCGACGCGGTTGGCTAGGTCGCTGGTACTCGTGAACGGGCTGAGACAGCGCTCGGCGGCGATGGCGTTGATCAGACTCTCGTCCGCCATGATCGGATCCACCGCGCGCAGGGCGCGTAGTACAGGAATGGGCGCCGTATTGATATTGATTGATTCGACGGCATCGGAGGGGAGGGTGTCCACGAACGGGCGCAGTTTTACCAGGTCGTCGTGCTTGAAGCCCTTGACGAGCGCGAGTTCACGAAACGATGCGAACTCATCGTTGCGCGGCCCGTACGGTGGCTTGGTGTCCCCATACTGTGGTTGCTCGGCGCCGTTCCCGTATCTGTACAGTGAGCCGTCTCGGTCGATCCAGTCCACCAGGGGGCCGATCAGATCGGGCGATACGTCGACGCTGGAGAACAGGTCTATGGCGACCTCGCGTTCCATCTCCGTATTGTGGCGTCGGCGCAGCCGATTGAGATTGTAGTGGCCCGACATGTCTTCGATGCGCAGCGCGACGGTATTGTCGGTGCCGTCGAGTGCCGGGAGGGGGCAGAAACTCAGTCCCACCGACGAACAGGAACCGGCCGTGCGCGGCGCGCAAAAGCGTGTGGACCATTCCTCGGTGAGTCCGTCGCCACCGCCGGCGATGGCGTCGGCGGCGCGGTCAGCCGCTAGTACGATGCGTGCCATCTCGATGGCATCGTCGGCGTATAGCTGAGCCTGCCGCGCCTGGATCCAGTGCGCCGTTCGCCGATAGTCTACTTGGCGACCGTGGGTGAACTGCATGACTGAAATCGTCACGAGCGTCACCGTTACGATCGCGATGAGCAGAGCAATCCCGCGTTCGCTGGGCCGACGGTGAATTGGTCTACCCACTCGGCTGCCCTCCGGCGATGACTGTCGTCGCGGAGACGAATTCGACCGGTTGGCCACTCGCATCGGCCAACACGAGTCGCGTCTCGACGATGTTGGGCAGCACGTTCGATCGCCCGGTTCCGGCCTCCCACTCCTCTTTCCAATCGGTGCCGTTGAGGCTGAAGCGCAGGCGAATGGAAATGATGTCTCGCGCCAGCACGACGCGGGATGCGAGTTCGCGCTCTTCGTCGCTCGCGGGCCGCCACTCGTAGCGTACCAGTGCGAGCGGCTCCTGTGGCGGTCCACCGTCTTGCTCGGCGCGCTCCAGTCGATACAGCACGCGAGCCTGTTCAGCGCGTTGAGGTCCCGGTAGTGGAACGTCTCGGCCGAGCGCAACCTCGAGGGCGGCCGTTCCGAGCGCACTCGCCGTCGTCAGGTGCAGCAGTGGGGTGTCCAGATCCTGGCTTTCGCGCTGTTCGACGCCTTTGCTGACGAAAAGGGCGGGCCCGGCGGGGTAGCTGCCTGCGCTGCCGCCGCCGGCGATATCGCGCTCGAGCCAGGACACCGCCGAGCGCGCGGTGGCAAACGTCGCGGCGCGAGACTCGGCATACACGCGGCCAGCCCAGGTGCGAGAGAACGTGCCCCAGAGAAGGCTCGCTACCGCACCGAGGATGGCGACTGAGACGAGGAGTTCGAGCAGCGTCACGCCTCGAATCGAGTTCGTCGAAGTCGGGTGTCTCGTGGCCATCATTTTTCGCCGCTGCCGTTGGAACCGTTCGACGTCTGCGATTTTCGATACGCCGCGGCGGCCGCCATCACTTGGATCAGCTTGCGCTTGTCAGCCATCAGGAAGCTGAGCTCGGCGGCCGGTCGCGTCTCACCCTCGCGCCTGACCGATACTCGGATCAGCCGCGGTTCGACCTCGCTCGGCATCGGGAACTCGGGCGGTCCAACCTCGCGGCGCCAGACGAAATCCTCACTGCCTTCGCCACCGTAGACTTCGTCGCCACCTACCGACTCGCGCTCGCTTGCGATGAATCGACCTTCTTCCACGCCCTCGCGCGGCATCGTTCCCGCCTTGGTGACCGCTACGAGTCGCGATGCGAGCATCGCCGCCGTGGTCATGTCTTGGGTCTGCGCGGTGAGACGGATGTTGCGTGCGTGCAGTCCGAGTAGGCTGACTAGCGCGATTCCAAGTACGGACACCGCCACCAAGATCTCGAGCAGGGTGAAACCGCTGCCGCGTCGGCGAGAGCGCCTCACAGTGTGTCACCGACCCGCTTCGTGCGCACGTAACCGGTTACCGTGTCTAGTTCGAGTTCGACGGCTCGGTCATCGTCGGCCAAGCGCACCGTGATGCCGCCGGGTCCGGCCTCCGGCAAGAAATAGACGTCGGTAGTTCCAACGGTCGAGCGACCGTTGGCCGTGCTCACGAAGCGAAGATCGAGTCCGTCTTCATACTGGGTCGGCTCGGCGAATGGGTCCCACGTCGAGACGAAACCGTCTGCGATCTCTCCGTCCGCGTACGGGGCTTGCGCGTCTACTGTCCATGACTCGCGATCGAGGTCGAAGCGCACGCGGTAGATGCGTCCGCGCAAGGCGGCCTCTTCATGTAGATAGGACAATGTGGCTGCCAGCTTGCTTGCGGCGGCTTCGAGTCGAGACTCCGCGAGCAGACCCAGGCGCGGGACGGTCAGCGTGAGCAAGACCCCGATGATGACGAGCACAAGGCTCAGTTCGATCAGCGTGAAACCTCGCTCGCTGCGCGCGCGGCGCACGAAGCCGGCGCTAGAAGTCTCGCGAGTCGATATCTGCATCCACACCTTCGCCACCCTCGGCGCCGTCGGCACCGAGGCTGCGCAGGATGTAGCTCCGGGCGTCGCTGGCGAAAATGAACTCGTTGTCCCAGGGGTCCAGTGGAACGCGCTCGAGATAGCCATCTTCACGCCAACGGCGTGGAATGTCGCCCGTGGTAGGCTGCTCGATCAGCGCGAGCAGTCCCTGCTCGGTGGTCGGGTAACGACTCGAGTCGAGCTTGTAGAGCGCGAGCGCTTCTTCGATCGCCTTGATGTCGGCCATCGCTTTGGTGACACGCGCATCGTCGGTGCGGCCGATGATACGCGGCGCGGCCAGCGAGATCAGTAGGCCGAGGATCATCACGACGACGAGAATTTCAATCAGGGTAAATCCGCGCTGGTTCATAACTTACAATCCCTACCGTACAATCGCTCACGTACGCTCCTAGCGTACTAGTTGATTCATCTCAAAAACGGGCAGTAGTACGGCGAGAATGACCATCAGCACCACGCCGGCCATGAACAGTATCATGATCGGTTCGAGCAATCCGGTCATGGTCTCGATATTGGCTCGCACTTCTTCGTCGAGGGCCTCGGCGGAGCGGGCCAGCATGTTGTCGAGATCACCACTGCGTTCACCGACCGCGATCATGTCGACCACCATGGGGTTGAACAGATTGCTCTTGGCGAGATTGGGCGACAGCGGCTCGCCCTGTGAGACCGCTTCGGCCGAACGTCCGAGAACATCGGCCACCATCCGTGATCCTGTGACGTCGCGCGAAACGCGCAGCGATTCCACGAGCGGCATTCCGCCCGCAACCAATGTCGAGAGCGTGTGTGAGAGCCTGGCCATGGCTACATTTCGCAGGACCTCGCCGAACCATGGTAGGCGAAACGCAATGCGCTCCATGCGTCGGCCTCCGGTTTCGGTGGTCCACGCGTAGCGAAGTCCGAGTAGGCCGATCGCGAGTAGCAACGCGACTTGCAGGCCCCAGGCGGCGGCGAATTCACCGAATGCCATCATGACGCGCGTCGGTAAGGGGAGCGTTTGGTTCGCCTCGATAAAGACGCGCGTTACCTGCGGCACCACGTAGGCGAGCAGGAAGGTCACGATGCCGCCGCCTACGACCATCATGATCACCGGATACGTCATGGCGGCGCGCAGCTGCCCCTGCAGGCGCGCCGTGGATTCCGCGTGATCGGCTATCCGATGAAGCACGGCCTCGAGCGCGCCGGTGGCTTCTCCCGCGCGAATCATGCCGCTGTACAGCGGAGGGAACACACCGGGGTGCTTCGCGACGGCGCCCTCGAAGCTCGTGCCTTCGGTGAGGTCGGATCGAATGCTTCCCAAAGCGGCGGTCATCGCCGGAGCGAGCGGCCGCTTGGCGAGCGACGTGACCGCGTCGAGCAGGGGGATTCCGGCCGAGAGCAGCGTGGCCAGCTGTCTAACCGTTCGCGATAGTTCGCGCACGGAGACGCGACGGCTGAGCAAGGAGACCCGGCTGCGTGCGCCGGTCTGAGTCGCCGCGCCGGCGCGCAGGTCTGAAGCGAGGATGCCTTGGATGCGCAGTTCGGCACGGGCGGATTTGGGGGAATCCGCCTCGATGTTGCCGGTGACGTTGCGCCCCGCGAGCGACACGCCCCTGTATGCGTAGATTGGCACGAAGCGACTAGTCTATGTCGGCGGTCGTCACTCGCAACACTTCTGAGACCGAAGTGACGCCCTGACGAACTCTTTCCGCGCCATCGTCGCGAATGGTGCTCATTCCTCGCGCCACGGCGATGTCACGCATCGTCGCGGCATCGCTATTCTGCATGATGTAGGAGCGCGTCGTATCGTCGATCGTGAGCATCTCATGGATGGCGGTTCGGCCCTGGTAGCCGGTCTGGCGGCAGCTATCGCAGCCTTCGCCGGGGATTCGCAGCCCCGAGGTATCGCCCAGAAGGTAACCCAGGCCGAGCTCCGCCACGCCGCTTTCCGCCGGTGATACCGCCTGACTGCACTGCCGGCAGAGCTTGCGTACGAGACGCTGCGCGACGACGCCAATGACCGACGAACTGACCAGGAACGGCTCGATTCCCATGTCGAGAAGACGGGTGATCGCCGCAAACGAGTCGTTCGTATGCAAAGTGCTGAGCACCAGGTGTCCCGTGAGCGCGGCTTGAATGGCAATGCGCGCAGTGTCCGAATCTCGAATCTCACCGACCATGATGACATCGGGATCCTGGCGCAGGATGGAGCGAAGCCCGGCAGCAAACGTCAGGTCTATCTTGGGATTGACCTGGATCTGGCCGATTCCCGGGATCTGATACTCGACCGGATCTTCGATCGTGATGATGTTCTTATCGACCGAATTGATCTCGGACAGGGCGGCGTACAGGCTCGTCGTCTTACCGCTACCGGTCGGGCCGGTTACCAGAATGATGCCGTGACTCTGTTGTATGAGCTTTCGCAGCCCGGTGAGGCTTCGGCCATGAAATCCGATCTCTTCCAGACCCATCAACGTCGAGCCACGGTCGAGCAGACGCATGACGACGCGCTCCCCGAACGAAGTCGGCAGCGTCGAAACACGTACGTCGAGGTCCCGGCCCGCCACGCGGGTTCGAATGCCGCCGTCTTGGGGCAATCGTTTCTCGGCGATGTTCATCGAGGCCATCACCTTGATGCGCGAGGCGATCGCGGCGTGCAGGCGCCGCGGCGGCGAAAGCTTGTCGATGAGCATGCCGTCGACCCGGAAACGGACGGAAGAATTGCGCTCGAACGGCTCGATGTGGATGTCGCTCGCACCTTCCTTTGCTGCCTGGAAGATCATCGTATTGACGAGGCGAATGATCGGGGCTTCGTCGTCGGCTTCCAAAAGGTCGGGGATCTCGAAGTCGGCGTCCGTGATGTCGATGGCGTGCTCGTCTTCGAAGTCGTCCATCATGCGATCCGACATCGCCGACGCGCGGTCGAAAGCCTGCGTGATTCCGTGCAGTAAGACGGGGGCCGGTACGACGATCGGATCGACCTCGCACTGGAACAGGACGCGCAGATCGTCGAGCGGTCCGATGGCAACCGGGTCGGCGGTCGCTACGCGCAGTCTGCGGTGCGCGATGCGCAGCGGTAGCAGACGGTTGCGCCGACAGTACTGCATCGTCACGCGTTCGAGAATCTCTGGGTCGGCTTCGTCGATGATGTCGGGCGAGAAGGGGAGTCCGAGGCGCTCCGCCACCAGGGCGGCAAATCTGTCCTGTCCCAGCCCTGCGAGGGTTTCGAGTTCGGCGCCGAACTCGGCGTTGTCATCCGACTTGCTGCGCGCCTGCGCGATCACCTCGCGAGACAGACCGGCGCGCAACAACAGGTTGTCGATCGAATCGCTTAGGTTTGGCGAGGACATCGGCCGAAGCAGTCCTTGCTCAAGAGCCTTTCTTGGAGTCGTCGGCGGGCAGAAGGTAGCGCGTGCCCTTGTCCTCGGCCTCGACGGGGGCATCGCCGAGGCGCTCTTCGCGAATGACGCGCGGCGGAGGGTTCGTGTGACTGCTTACCTTGGGGACGTCGAGGTTGGCGGCGGGGATGCCGGTCTCGAATCGCTGTTGCTTTCGCTCGGACACGATCTGTAGGTCCTCGCTGTTGCGAATGATGTGAGGCGTGAGGATGACCAGCAGGTTGACCTTCTCGCGTGCGTCGGAGTCGACACGGAACAAGCGTCCCAGGAACGGGATGTCGCCCAAAATGGGAACCTTGGAATCGCGCTTCATGATCGAATCACTGATCAGTCCGCCGATGATGACGGTTTGGCCATCGGCGACACTGACCGTGGTCTTCGCCGACCGAATCGTCGTCGTGGGGCCGACTTGGTTGGCATCGAGTAGCGCGTTGGCGACGAGCGCCGATACTTCTTCTTCCACCTCGAGAATGACGTTGTCGCCTTCTGAAACCTGAGGCTTGATCTTGAGCTTGATACCGACGTCCTGGCGATCGACGCTGGTGAAGACGTTGCCGACGGCCGCACGATCAACCCCCTGACCGGTAACGAAAGGAACATTCTGGCCGACCAATATCTCGGCTTCCTGATTGTCCAGCGTGAGCAGAGTTGGCGCCGATAGAATCTCCACGTCGCCGTCCTCAGACAGTGCGCGGAGCAGGCCGACCTGGGCTGGGATTTCTTTGCCATCCGGTCCCTCGATCGTCTTATCGCTGGTCGCGGCCGCCACGGCTCCGCCGAGGGCGTTCAGCAGACCGACACCAGCAGCTCCGCCGCCGAACGCGGCCCCTAGGACTGCAAGGTTCGAGCGAAGCAGCAACGTGCCGTCGCCGGTATCGATACCGCCCTGCAGTTCGATTCCGAGTTCTCTCGCCCTGGCGAGAGAGACCTCGGCAACGATGGCTTCGACGAATACTTGGGGTCTGGAGATGTCGAGGCTCGCGAGCAGTGAAAGAACGGTTTGGTAGTCCTGGTTCGAACCGGCGATGATCACCGAATTCGTTGCCGCATCCGCCGATACGCTCAGATTGTCCCCGAGCGAGGACAGTCCACCGTCGTTCGAGGAGTTTCCGCCTTTGCCGCCCTGGTCCAGCCCGCGGCCTTGGGCTCGCTTTCGGACGTTGAGCGTCTGCTCGAGAACGGCGACCAGATCTTCCGCATCGGCGTAACGAGCGTAGTACACGTGAATTCGTTCGTCGCCGGCCTTGAGCGGGCGGTCGAGGTCTCGCGCAAGTTCGCGGATCTTGCGCAGGTCCATGGTCGTGGCCGTCACGATCAGCGCATTGGTGCGTGCGTCGGCGACGACGCGAAACGACGTTCCGTTGGGCGAGGGCGACGGGGCCGATTTGTCCTTTCCGGACGACACAGCGCGCGACGGCGACTCCGACAGGATGGACCTGAGGTGCCCGGCCACCGTATCGGCATCGGCGTGCTCGAGTTCAATGACTTCGACCGACTCCTGGTTTCCAGGTACGTCGAGTGCGGTGACGATACCGCTCATGCGGTTGAGGTTTGCGACGGTGTCGGTCGCGATCAGGGTATTGGTCGCGGCGTATGCGACGAGCGCGCCTTCCTTGGAAACCAGCGGTTCTAGTACCCGCGAGACATCGGCGGCGGCAACGTTGGTGAGCGGAAGCAGGCGTGTTGCGAAGCCGGTGTGTCTGGCGTCGCCGTCGATTACGCCGGAGCCGCCCGTGCGGGCTTCCTTCAATGGAACGACGCGGGTGACGATGCCGTCGTCGATCATCGTGAGGCCACGCACGGCCAGAACCGACTGGAATACGGTGAACGCTTCCTCGGCAGTCACGGGATTCGGTGAGACCACCGTTACGGTGCCGCCGACCTTCTCCGTGAACACGAAGTTGCGCCCCGTGGCCTTGCTGATGAACTTGACGAATACCGGCAACTCCACGTTCTCGAAGTGGATGGTGAAGTTCCCGTCGGCGTTCGCCGTGCGGCGCGTTTTTTCCTCGGCCCCGACCGTCGCAGTGGTCGTGGCGAGGACGCAGGTCGCGAGTAGGGCGACGACGGCGAGCTGTAGAGGTTTGCGCGGCTTTCTCATCGAATCGTGTAGCTTAGCGTAGTCGGTTCGCGATTGCGCAGTAGGTCGATTCGGATCTGATCCGCTGATGCGACCGAGTCGAGCAGTGAGAGCGCGTTCTGAGGGTCGCGCAACTCGTTGCCGTTGACGTTTTGTATCACGTCGCCGTTCTTAAGGCCCATCCGCTCAAAGATCGAGCTTGGGCGAATGTTGAACACTCTGAAGCCCAGGCTTTCACCGTCCTTGATGTAGGGTACGGCGCGCATCTTCGTGATGACCGTGCTGAGGTTCTCTATCGTGTGGTCCACCTCGCGGCGATCGACGAGGTAGGTTCCTTCCCCGGTCTTCTTGATGCTGCCGCTGCCGGCGCTCGCGTCGCCTTTCGAGCCTGACGGCTTGTCGGCCTGCTCATCCGAGATCTCCAGCGTGATGCGTCGTCCACCACTCAGGAGTACGACTTTGGACGGCTGCACGCCGACGAGCTTCGGGCCGTCGAATACTTCCTCGCCGACGGCGAACACGTCTTGCTTACCCGAACTCTTGTTGGCAAACACGGCGAAGCCTCGACCGTTCATTTCGGCCGTGCCCTTGAGGACTAGGTCGCCGTGGCTCGCGCCGGCCACCGGAGCGGCACCTGCGGGCGCTTCGAGGGGCTCAGATCCGAATAAGTTTCGTTCGAAGATTGGTGCGTAACTTACGCGACGAGGATTCTGCGAAGAGGCAGTCGCCGTTTTGGGTGCGGCCGAGGACTTCGTCTTGATCGCCTTGGCGGGCTCGTCGAGCCATAGGGCGAGCCCTGAATTGAAGGCCAGGGCGCCGCCATACGCAGCGGCGACGATCAGGAGAGCTTGCAGGACTCGGGTCGTGCGCCGTAAGACGACAGCATCAAACACTTCGCGCACTTCGCGTACCTAGGTAAATCCCTGAAGCAATTCAAGTTTTGACGTGTTCGGGACTGCACGGCCAAGTTGACCGCCTATAGGGGGCGCGTTACTCTTCGCCTCGCGTCGTCGCCCTCGATCAGGCGTCGCAACCCACAATCATGTCTTCCGATAGCTCACCGAACGACGCCGACAATCCATCCCGAACCGCCCAAAATACCCAGACGGCCGATTCGCCGGACGCCGGCAAGGCGGCCGAGCCCAGTGCCGCCGGCAAGGCGGCCGA
>JAJCZM010000038.1 GCA_029262375.1 Deltaproteobacteria bacterium | reverse complement strand
TCACCCCCCCCCCCCGGTTTTGACTTTAAATTCCCCGGTGGGGTCTAAATACCCTGCCCCCCCCCGTCGCCCCCAACCCCACGAGAAGGCATTCGTGGCAGTAGTTCGCTGCTGTCGCTTAGTGCGTGACGGTAGCGCGATCGCGCTGCCGACCGATGTTCTCACGCGTGGCATCGGGATCCAGTCCCAACGCTTCACAAACGTTGTTGAACGAGAACGGCGAGTTCCAATCGTCGAGGCTCAGCCAGAACTCAGCTTGTCGCGCGAGAATCTCGGGGTTCTGTCGCGGGCGCTTCAGGTTGTAACAAATGCAGTCGATCGCGTCCTGAAGGATCGCGAGGCGTAGCTGGTGCTCGGCCGTCCAATGAATCTCACGACCTTCGGCAGTCGGATCAGGTTCGGCGGCGGCCATACCTTGGCGTCGTTCAACGCTGCGGTCCCCACCGGCGTCTCCTGCCAGATCGGGAGTGGTGACTGTCTTAACTTGCTCAAGGTCGGCGTCGTATTCGTACATTGCTTGTCGTGGCTCCTATTGGATGGCCCGTTGGGCGGGCTCACCAGTAGACAAAGCAAATGCCTTGCCGAACTTGGGGCGGCGCTAAGTGTTTGATTTTATTGAGGCGGGGCAGGGCGGCGCTGGTCGTTAGCGTACGTGCGCGGACCTTTTCGAACGGTGACGGGCGTTGAGACGCCGCTGTCAGCGGTGGACGGTGCGCGCCGGCGAGTGCGTGCGCATGGCGGATTGCGCGGCCGAGTCGCCGTGCGGCGACGCTGATTGTCGGGTGGTTGGCCTAGCTCTGGGATGGTCGGGGAGTGGGGCGCCGGCGCGGATTTGCCGACGCGCGCGGGACCGCGCCGCACCTGGGAATCAACGTCTCGAGTCCGCTCTTATATGGATGGGGCGCGTGCCGATACGTGTCTTGCCGCCTCACGAGGGTCTGGCTATAGTGCGCGCACTCGCGGGTGCCCGGCTCGGCCACCGACGCCACGCCCGTAGACTCAGTTAGCACACCGTACGCGCCCGTAGCTCAGTTGGATAGAGCACCAGACTACGAATCTGGGGGTCGCATGTTCGAATCATGCCGGGCGCGCCATTCTTTCAAAGTACCGTTGCCCTCGCCTTCAGGAACGCGTGGACAGCACCACAAGCGGGATCGGTCGCTTCGTCCCGGCTTGGTATCCGTCGAAGCGACCGTCGTTCGCCTCGTTGATGCGTTTCCACAAATCGGCGTAACGTGCGTGGTCCTTCGACAGTTCGCTTGCCCTGACCGGCACGCGCTGGCGACCGACTTGAACGACGACCTCTGGATTCGCGCGAAGATTGAACAACCATGCGGGTGCCGTGGGTGAGCCGCCCTTAGAAGCCACCACGACCCAGTCTTCGCCGTCTCGCAGATAGACCAGCGCAGAGGTGCGCGCTTGGCCCGACTTCGCGCCCAGCGTGCGAAGCAGAAGCGTCGGCACGCCCAGGAGTTTGTGACCAATTAGGCCGTCCGTGGTCTCGTAAAGCCATTGATGGGTTCTGAGCAGCATCTGAAAAGGTGTCATGACAAATCTACGTATGCCGTTTTGCCATTGATGCAACCCTTCGTCGCTCCTGGAACCTCGAGCGATATCGGAAAAGTGCTAGTCGTCGTTTAGCCTGAACGCTTGTGCCAGATCGTGTGGGCCGAGAATCGGAATCGCAAGGTCCGGGTTCACGTTCGGGAGCACGATGCTGGCACCGGAGTCCGTTGTCCAGTTGCCGCAGTCGAACGGCTGGCCGGCGAGCGCGACGCTCGTGTCCGTTCCGCCTTGCAGTGGATTGAGTATCGTACTCGACGCGGCCGCGGTCGTGAACGCCGTGGGAACCGGAGACGAGCCTGAGTAGTCGGCATCCGGACACAGCGTTACGAGATCCGTCGTCAGCGCACCGGTGATCAATACACGGATTACTGCGGTTCCCGGCCCGGCGTCGCTGCCGAGTCCGACTGAGAGGACTGGAGGGTCGTTCGCCCCGGCGCCATGGCTGTCCATCGTCATTGTGACGTCAGCTGCCGACCCGCCGTCGCAATCGATGAAGCCGGTCTCGCTCGGGTCCTGTTCGAGATAGAAACACGCACGCCCGGTACCGCCTGCGGCGGGGATTTGCGCACCAATATAGAATGGCGCGCTCAAGGTGAGATCGGCGATGCCGTTCGCGTCGGTGGTGCCGCCGCTGAGCAGTGCCGGACCTTCGTTGAAGTCTCCCTGGGTCGCGTTGATGATCGAGGCGAGAATGAATGTGCGTAGCCAACTCGACTCGCCGTCATCAACCGGCGCGAGCTCCGAGGGGCCTGGTACGACGGTGAAGCTCAGCGGACCAAGTGTCTGCGGTGTGACGCAGCCGCAGCCACCGACGCCGCCGCAGAGATCGCCCGGTGTGCAGTCGGCGTCGATCTCACATTCCTCACCCAATCCGGAATCGAGGATGCCGTCGCCGCAAGCTTGAGCCGTACAGTCCGTGCGGCAGGTCGCATCGGGGGCGTCAGAGTTGCCCAGGCCCTCGTCGCATTCTTCTGCGCCAGTGGTTAGCCCGTCGCCGCAGAACAGTTCACTGCAGGTTAGGATTTGATCTACGTTCGGCAGTCCCGGGGTATCGGAGAACTGGACGCAATCGTCATCATCGAGGAAGGCCGTCGTGCACCCGCCTGTCAGTCTCCACTCGGATGCGGATGTCGCTCGCAAGACACCCGTCGTCTTTTCGAACGATACCCGAGATTTGAAGCCTTGATCCTGGCCGCCGTTGTATGGGGTCACGTGGAAGTAGGGGCCGTAGTTGCCCACGTTCGGGACGATGCCCTCGTAGCTGATCGCATCGGCAAGGTTGTTGGCAGGATCGAGTAGCAGTATGCCGTCGGGACAGTCGGCGGGCGTGATGTTGATCAAGTCTCCGTTGCGAAGGTTCGAATCCACCGAGGGGGCGGGCAGCACTACATCGCATTCTCCGGCGACTTCGTGGCTGCTGGAGCTGCTCGTGAAGCATACGACGAAGAGCCCCACGCCTGTTCCGGTATCGTCTGCGAGTACGCTACCTGGTGGAATGACGGCGCTGAAGTTGGCTTCGCCGTTGCCGACGCCCACGAACACGGTTCCGACACAGGTGTTGTTCCCCTCTACGGCGATCACCTGATAGCCGCTGAGGTCAGTGCCGGCGGGTCCGGCGATCTCGATGAACTCGTCGATGTCGGTGACCCCGCCGAGCGTAAAGTCATCGTAGTCGTATTCGTTGATCCAGGGCTGTGTCGGTACGCCGGTGCAGACGGAGCCGACGCAGATGTCGCTCAGCGTGCAGGCGTCGGTGTCGGAACAGGGGGAGCCGTCTTCCGCGACACAAAGGGCATCGCAGCAGTCGCCGGCGTCCAGGTTCCCGTCGTCGCAGTCCTCGCCGGGATCAACAATACCATCGCCGCAGGCTTCGATGGTGCAGTTCGCGCGACAACCGTCGCCGGCGTCGAAATTCCCATCATCGCAGTCCTCTCCGGCGCTTAGAATGCCGTTGCCGCACGCCGACAGCGTGCAGTTGGTGTCGCAGCCGTCACCTTCGATGAGGTTTCCATCGTCACAGGGCTCCGCGGGATCGACGATCCCGTCGCCGCAAACCTCGACGCACACGACGGACGGCTTCTTAGCGCTGAGCTTGTCGACGTCGTTACGGGTGATGTTTTCAAAACGTCCGCAGAAAGCCTCAGCCTCTACGGAGAAGCGTACCGCTATATGCGTAACCGGCCCGTGAAGTTTCGGGGTCAGGGCGTTCTTCAGCTTGCCGACCAGCTTGCCGGGCTGATAGGTCAGCTTCTGCAGCCCGCCAGTCACACCAAATTTGTCGCGGTATTGGTAGCCTTTGCCTCTCTCCAACCAGTTCTCGCAGGGGAGCGAGTACCGAGCGCTCACTTCGGCGGATGATGAAAACTGTAGTGTCGTCACGGCAGGACACAAAGGACTCGTTACGGTCAGCGCTGGGTCGTTCGAGAAAACGAAAGACGCTTTGTCGCCGTCGCTACTGGCCTTGTCTTGAAACTTGACCTTGCGACCGCCGGTCAGCGCGACCTGCGCGCTGACGTCACCCGCAAAGATGACGAGTGAAAGAAGTGAAAGTACGACTACGCGATGCATGAGCCCCTCCTCGAGGTGGCTGAGTGCACGTGCTTCGCGGCCGTCGGTCTCAACGCGTTCTAGGGTTCACCACTCCGGACGCGGTCGAAAAGCAGAGCACACTCAGCGTCGGTCGATTGTTCACGCTAGTGGCCCGGCCTTCTTGAGTCTATAGGGATGCGCTCAAGTGAGGCGGAACGGCAGAATCACTTTCCCGAGCTAGGTCCTTGACGACCCGCGCAACCCCCGGTCTCTACTTCTTTCCCTTCGGCGTCAGCAGCGAAGAGCTGTTGTGGGCGTCCTGCTTGGACCGCGCAGCTGTCGTTTGTTCCGCCTTGGCGGCTTTCTTCTGCTTCTTGTCTCGATCCTTCGATTTCGGTGATTTGTCACCCATAGGTGCCTCCATACGGCTGGTCGAACTATGCGCGCCTGCCGACCTGGGTGCAAGGCGATTGGCGAGACCTCCGGCGCACAACTCGATTCGGCTGCGCGCCGACCAACCGTTGAGTTAGATCCTTCGATATACCGTTGCGAGCCACGGCTGTTCTTCTCGTGGTTTTCCGGGAGGGCGGTAGTAGTGCTCGAGTTCTTCGAAGCCCGCTGCCGTTACCAAGTGCGTCCAACGTTCGTAGCTGTGGTAGGCGCCGTAGCGATCGCCGTTCCAGCCTTCGCGGTCGTCACCGCGCGGATTGGACGCAAACAAAACGCCGCCGGGCTTGAGCGATGCGTGTAGGTTGCCAAGGACCCGCGGGAGTTCTTGCGTAGGAACATGAAACAGCACCGCGTTGGCGAAGACGCCGTCAAAATACTCGGCCGGGAGATCCAGGGCGAGCATGTTCTGGTGCAAGATCGGGCAGCCCGAAACTTCGCGCGCCATCGCGCAGAAGTTCGCCGCGCCGTCCACACCGGTGGGCTCGTGCCCGGCGTCGCGGAAAGCGATCAGGTCGCGGCCAGGGCCGCAGCCTAGGTCGAGTATCTGAAACGGCGGATCCGTTTCACTGTGTTCAATGTGTCGCAGCAACGCGCTGCGGTTCTGTGTGACGTCGTGGTCTTTGGTGCCCTGCCAGAAGGATTGGGCGGAGTTGTCGTAGTGGCCGATGGTGGTGGCCGACAGTTCTAAAAGATCGTCGGGTTCTAGGTTGACGTTGTTCGGCATCGGACGAAGGGCGCCGGTAGTGCGCCGCCGTTCGCTCACTGTAGGGGGAACACGCGCAGCTCCAAAGCGTGCGGCGGTACAGGTGGTCGTTGCGCCGGCGTCGAATCCGACTTCGTGGCGTACTAAGCCCGGTGTTTCCACCTGTGCGAGCACGGTGGGGGCGACGTCATAGGACCTCGCCCCTCACCGCGTCCACTACTTCAGGTCCTTCTGCCGCAGTTTCCAGCCTGTTGACGACTGTCTCCACGTCGCCGGCAGGAACGTCGTGTCGTTCCCGATCGCGATCTGCGTGGTCATGTCGGCTACCGTGGCGGCCGACAGATCCGCGTACGCGCGGATCTTGAACGAGTAAGCGGGATCTCCTTGGTACGTCCGCAGCCTGACGTTGACCTTGTAGAGGCCGTCGCGCAGGCCCGTTCCGTTTTTCGCGGTACGATCCTTGAACGCGAAACGTTTGCCGGAACTGTCGCGAGGCAAGAGGTCATTCTCGAGGAGGCGCCCGAGATAGACCACGCCGCTGGCATTCGTGACCAGCAGCGCGAAACCTTCAGTCACCGGGAACAGTTCGCTGCGCGGAATGAACAGCATGTGCATCTTCAGGAGGTCCGGTCGGTCGTCGTACAGTTTGATGATCGACGGGTCCGGTCCCAGTGGTTCGCAGGCCAACACCTCGTTACAGGTAGCGTCGCAGCTAGGCACGCCCACGCATCGTGAGTCGGGGTCCAGCACGCGGCAGTGCGCGTGCTTCGTGCACTTCGGCACGCTCGGTGGCGCGAACGGTACGCCGAATTCGTCGATGCATGTGGTTTGACAATCTGCGTCGTCGCAGTCGATCGCGTTGTCTGCGTCGTCATCGATGCTGTTGTTGCAGACTTCAATAATCGGCGCGCCGTCACACTCTTCGCCGGTGTCGGTTACACCGTCGCCGCAGGTCGGCAGTGTGCAGTCGGTACGGCAGGCGTCGGCGACAACATCACTATTGGCCGGACCGTCGTCGCATATCTCGCCGACTTGGTTGATATCGCCGTCTCCACAGATCGGGCAGTTGCATTGATTCGGATCGCCCAAGGGCAGGCATAAGCCCGGACACGCGGCGTCGTCACCGGTATCGCAGGTCTCTGCCGGCGCTTCGGCGACGCCGTCGCCGCAAACCGCGCAGATGCATGAGCCCGTGCAGGCGCCTGGGCAGGCAGCGTCATCGCTGCCGTCGCATTGCTCGCCGACTTGGTTCACGTCGTCATCGCCGCAGACCGGACACGAGCACTCGTTGGGATCGCCCGACGGCAGGCAGTCGCCAGGGCATGCTGCGTCGTCGGTTCCGTCGCACTGCTCAGGCGCGTCGGCGAGGTTGTCGCCGCATACCGTACAACTGCAGTCGACTTTGCAGAGTCCCGGGCAGGCCGAGTCATCGGCGCCGTCGCATACTTCGCTGCCTTGGTTGACAGATCCGTCGCCGCACACGGGACAGACGCAGCTCCCAAGGCATTCGCCTGGGCATGCCGCGTCGTCGGTTCCGTCGCACTCTTCACCAGGACCGTTGACGGCATCGTCGCCACACGTCGGGCACTGGCAGGCGTTGGCGGACGCCGGCGCGCCGCACAGGCCTGGGCAAGCGGCGTCGTCGATGCCGTCGCATTGTTCTACAGGCGATTCGGCGACGCCGTCGCCGCAAATCGCGCAGCTACAGTCGGACAGACAGTCGCCGGGGCAGGCGCTGTCGTCAGCGCCGTCACAGACCTCAGAGATCTGATTTACGTCGCCATCGCCGCAAACCGGGCAACTACATTCGTTCGGATCACCCGGTGCGAGACAGTCGCCTGGGCAGGCGGCGTCGTCGCCCCCGTCGCATTGTTCTGCGCCGGTATTGATCGACCCGTCGCCGCAGAATGGGCACATGCATTCATTCGGATCGCCCGCAGGACGACACGCCCCAGGGCAGGCCGCAGCGTCGAGACCGTCACAAGTCTCCGAGCCTTCGGCCACGTTGTTGCCGCAGGTCGGGCAGGTGCACGAGCCGGAGCATTCGCCCGGGCAGGCGCCATCGTCGGTTCCGTCACAGACCTCGCCGGCACCGGCATCTACGATGTCGTCGCCGCAGATCGCACAGACGCAGCCGGCGCGACACGCACCGGGACAGGCCGAGTCGTCAATGCCGTCGCATTCTTCACCCGGTGCATTGGTAGAGTTGTCGCCGCATACCCCGCACACACAACTGCCCGTGCATGCGCCCGGGCAGGCCGCGTCATCGGTGCCGTCGCACTGTTCACCGAAGGCGGGATCGATGATGTCGTCTCCGCAGATCGGGCAAAGGCACTCGCCCGTCGCACCCGCGCCGCGACAATCACCGGGGCAGGGGCCTAAGACACCACCGGCGGTACCGTCGCATTGTTCGGCTGGCTGGTTGATCGAGTTGTCGCCGCAGACCGGACATTGACAACTACCGAGGCATTCGCCCGGGCAAGCCGAGTCGTCGGTGCCGTCGCATACTTCGCTAACCTGGTTCACAGATCCGTCACCGCAGGAGGCGGCAACGATTTCAATGATGAAATCCAAGTCGATCACAGCGGTGTTGCCCGAATGATCCTCGAGAATCTCGACCTGAACCATGTACTTCTCGCCGGCGGTCGTCGCGGTCGTATCCCATGACAGGACGCAGGCCGGTGAGATCGTGAGCCCGGCAGGGTTTGCCGAGATGCCGGATGCGCCTGCACCGCCGCCGGTGGCGGCAAAGGCACACGTGAAGGTGCTGTCGGGATCGCTGATTCCCGGGCCCAAATCACGCGTTACACCGATCGTACCTTCAGGCATCTGTAGGATCTGCGGCGTCGTTGCGACCGGCGGTATCGTTGATGCCGGCGACCCGAGATTTCCGTTGCGCAGGTCGACCACGGTTTCGATACGATAGTCGTCGCCGCCGGCGTTGATCAGACTGTTGAGTCGACAACAGTTGAGCGACGAACTCAGATTGCCCAAGAATGCAGTGAACGGCCCTTCACCCGCGTACGTATGGTCCACCGTGTAGCGAACGATACGATACGATTCGCCGGCTGTATCCACGCCGGTGAATAGCGTGACGACCGATCCGATGATGGTTGGATCGCCATCGCCGGGATTGATCGGCATCGTGTCGACATCGCTCGCGTCCCATTCCTGTGTCGATGTGAATCGAACGGTGTTTCCGCTGATGCGTTCCCAGGAGAAGTGCGCGCCGCGAAAGTGCGTCGCCCACGCGTCTCCAACGCTACAGCAGAGAAATCCGAGAGTCAGTGATGCGGCGACAAGTTGTTTCGTTGTAATCATGATTCGCCCCTCTCGTTAGCGCAGGTCGGCGGGTCGAATGCGCCAGCCCTTGCCCGTATCGGTCCATTCGATCTGTAGCGCGGTGCCGTCGTTGCCGATCGTCACCTGCGTCATCATGAGCGGCAGTGTTGCCGCCGACAGATCTGCATAGGCGCGAATCTTGAACGACCAGACGGGAACTCCGCCGTGCTGCTTGAAGCGCAGCTGCACTTTCGAGATTCCGTCGCGAATCCCGTCGCCGCGGCGTGCTCCCTTGTCGGCGAAGCGGAACCGCTTCTTCGAGCTGTTCGCTAGTCCGACTAGGTCGCCGGGAAGCAGCGATGCGCTGTATACGATCCCGTTGTCGTTCATGATCATGATCGAGAAGGCCTCGGCCTTGGCATGAACCACCGTCTGCGCGGTGAACAGTGCATGCATCTTGAACATGTCTAGGCCGTTCTCTTTGAACTTGATCTGCGAAGGATCAGGCCCGATAGGCTCGCAGCCGAAGACCAGGTCGCAGTCGGCGCCGCACGTTTGAATACCGAAGCAGCTGGAGTCGGGGTCGACCTTTCTGCAGTCGCGGTGCTTCGTGCACTTGGTGACGTCTGCCGGCGGGAACGTCGTCCCGTCCGGTCGTCGGCACTCGGTGGGACAGTCAGGATCGAAGCAATCCGTCAGGTTGTCGCCGTCGTCATCGCCCAAGTTGTTGCAGATCTCGACCGAAGGCGGATCGCAGACCTCACTGGTTTGGTTGAGATCTCCATCACCGCAGACTGCACAAATACAGCTCGGTAGGCAGACCGAGTCGCATGCGGTGGCATCGGTGCCGTCGCATTCTTCGGTGCCGGGCTGATTCGCTTCGTCGTCGCCGCAGACGGCGCAGCTACAATCCGATGCGCAGAAGCCGCTCGGACACGCGCCTGCGTCGGCGCCGTCGCAGACCTCGCCCACCTGATTGACCTCGCCGTCGCCACACACGGGGCACAGACATTCGTTCGCGTTCCCCGATGGTAGGCAGAGCCCCGGGCAGGCTGCGTCGTCTGTGCCATCGCAAATCTCCACCGGCGATTCAGCGACGCCATCGCCGCATACGCTGCATGTGCAAGTCAGCGAACATGAACCCGGACACGCTGTGTCGTCGGCTCCGTCGCATTGCTCGCCGACTTGGTTGACGTCGTCGTCGCCGCAGACCGGGCACTGACATTGGTTTGCATCGCCTGACGGCAAGCAGAGGCCGGGACACGCGGCATCATCGGCGCCGTCGCATTCTTCTGCAGGAGCGTCTGTGATTCCGTCCCCGCAGGTCGCGCAGGAACAGTCGCCGCGACAAAGGCCGGGACAGGCCGAGTCGTCGGCGCCATCACAACTCTCGGTCACTTGGTTGACGTCGCCGTCGCCGCAGACAGGGCATTGGCAGGCGTTCGGATCACCGGTAGCGATGCACGAGCCGGGACATGCCGCGTCGTCGGTACCGTCGCACTGTTCTCCGGCAGCGTTAACACTTCCGTCGCCACAGACCGCGCACACGCAAGAACCCAGACACGCACCCGGACATGCCGAGTCATCGGACCCGTCGCACTGTTCGCCGGGTTGGTTTACGTCGTCGTCGCCGCAGGTCGGGCACTCGCATTCGTTGAGCCCTCCCGCAGGCTGGCATTCGCCGGGGCAGGGACCGAATATTCCATCGCCCGTTCCGTCGCACTGTTCGCCGGCGTCAATACGATCGTCGCCGCACAATGCGCAAACGCATTGGTCGGGATCGCCCGCCGGCCGACAGGCGCCCGGGCACGCCGCGTCGGATGTGCCGTCACACTCCTCGCCGCCATCTATTACGTCGTCGCCGCAGACGGGGCATGTACATTCATCGGGGTCTCCAGGAGCGCGGCACAGGCCCGGGCAGGCGGCGTCGGCGGTTCCGTCGCACTCTTCGCCGATGCCGGGATGCACTCGATCGTCGCCGCAAGTGGCACACGTGCATTGGTCGGGATCACCCGGTGGGAAGCAGGCGCCGGGGGTTGCGCACGCCGTGTCGGCCGAGCCGTCGCATTCCTCGCCGATCGCGTTCACGCTGCTGTCTCCGCAGAATGCGCAGATGCAGCTGCCGAGACAGTCGCCGGGGCAGGCGGAGTCGTCGGTTCCGTCGCACTGCTCGCCGGCATCGAGTGCGTCGTCGCCGCAGACCGGGCAGGTGCATTCGTTAGCCGTCCCCGGTGCACGACAAGCTCCCGGGCAAGCGCCGCCCGCGGCACCGTCACAGTCCTCGCCCGCGTCTATAAGGTCGTCACCGCAGCCGGGTACGCGAATCTCGAAGCCACAGATGAAGTCCAGCGGTCCGGGCACGGTGAAGTCCGGGTCGGTGAACGTGACCTTCACGAAATGTGTTTGCGCGGCATCGCCTGCGCCTGGTGTCCAATCAAACGTCACCGGGAACGTGTTGTCGGGAATGACGCAGCTCGATACGCCGCAGTCGCAAACCGAGCCCGCGGAAAGCGCGTCGCACTGGGCATCGGTCGTGCAGATCGTCGTTCCGTCGTGAGAGCAGAGTTGGCAACCGGCGTTGTTGGAGCACACCGTCGCGCCGTCATGAGTACAGAGCCCCGTGGAGGGGGCGGCTTGTGTGGTGCCTTCCGGGATCGCAGTGCCGGGAGGCGACTCGAGCACGGCGCCCGTGGGCAGACTGCCCCACGGAACATTGTTGACGATCAGATCCTCACACGGATCGATCCCTGTGAAGACTGCCGATGCTGGGAACTCGGTTTCGAAAGACTCGCCGACTTCTAGGGTGAAGGGGCCGGTGGCGCCCGAACAAATCGGCAACGCCTCGCTGCACGAAGGGCCGGAACAACCGCCACCACCACCCGGACCACCGCCGCCGGTGCACGTGCAACTGCCCGTGCAGGTCTCGGCTCCACAGGCCGCGTCGTCGGCGCCGTCGCAGATCTCACCGGCGTTGGCCACGCCGTCGCCGCAACAGGTGCAATTAGACTGGCAAGAACCGCCTACGCAGGCCCCGTCGTCAGTTCCGTCGCAGATTTCCGACCCCTCGGTGAGATCGTCGCCACACACCGGGCAGAATCCGTCTTTGATCTCGATGATCAGGTCGATCGCCATGCTGGCGCCGGTCGGTGTTTCAGTGATGATCACCTGCGTGGCGAACTTGTCGCCGACGGAAGTTCCGGACGTGTCCATCGAAAGGGAGCATCCGGGGGTGATGGCGAGTGATGCTGGATTGACGCCGGCCGTCGTGCCGGCACCTGCAGGACCGTCGGTCGTTAGCCCGCAAGTGAAGGCTCCGTCGTCGGCGATCAAGGGCGCGAGCGCCACGGTATTTGCGCAACGCGAGTCGTCTTCGAGTTGAATGATCATCGGGATCGAACTCGTTGGAGAGCCGGCGTTGGCACCGCCATCAAGGTCAACCACGGTTGCTACACGAAAGCCGTCCGCGGGGACGTTGACGAGTGAGCCGAGTCGGCAGCAATTGACAGGCTCGTCGTCGAGACTGAAGAACGCCGTCACAGGGAACACAGTCGGTCCGGGGTATGTGTAGATGACGGAGTATTCGACGAAAGAGTACGGTTCTCCCGCAATATCTACGCTGGTGAACACGATCGCTTCAGGCCCGATGATCGTCGAATCGTTTACGCCGGGATTGATCGGTAGCGTGTCAACATCGGCTGCGTCGAAGAGTTGTACGGCGCGAAACTCGACGGTGTTTCCGCCAATGAGTTTCCAATCAATGTAGCCCCCGCGAAAGTGATCTGCGTTGGCGAGTGATGCGTTACCGAGAAAAAGCGCGACTAGAATCAGTCCCGCCCAGAGTCGATGTGTGAGACCCATGGCATGTCCCCTCCTGCGCCGCGAGTAGGAGTTTCGCGATCGCTAGGGCTCGCGAAGCATGCAACATGCACGGCGCGAGTCGTGCGTACCGCTAACACGCGGTGATCGTGAGTGTAAAGGGTTTTAAAACTTTCGATGCGAGATAGCTGGTTGGCTTCGTGCGCGATGCGCATCGCGCGACGACACGAATGTACTGGTTTACCCGCGCAGATATCAGGGTGCGTATTCTCCAGCCGGTCGTTGCTATCGCTAAGCCATGCGCGTGAAAGCCGGGCGCTTTCGGGTTTCGCGTTGAGAGTGAGTGAGACCAGTCACAGTGGGGGAGACGAGCGTGGGAAGAGTGTGGGAACTTATGAACGGCAAAGTCAGTGGCGGCGACCGCGGGCGACGAGCAGGGATCGCCGAAACGCCCGCTGGTAAACTACCTAAGGTTTTTCCCGAGGCATGGACATGCCATGTACGTGCACTTTGTGCCGACGCGCGACCCGGGCGGGCTCCGGTCGATCCGCAGAGCCTCGTGAGGTCACTCGGCCGGCACCGGAAATCGCCCTTTGTCGCCTGTGTCGCGGGTTGACCCGTAAGTACACACCCCAGTCATGCGCCGTGGCATGCTAGCTGCAGTATAGGCGCGTTACGCAACTGCGAGCTGCTTTCCGCCGACGCGGCCCGCAGACGTACGCGCGTGTCCGCCACGCCCATGTCAGCTGCATCCCAAACCGACATCCTGTGGATCTTGCTATGCGCGATGACCGTGATGCTCATGCAGGCCGGATTCTGTTGTCTCGAATCAGGCATGGTCCGCGCGAAAAACAGCATCAACGTGGCGGTGAAGAACATCACCGACTTCTGTGTCTCCACGCTGACGTTCTTTGTCGTCGGGTTCGGATTTATGTACGGCGACAGCATTGGCGGCTTCGTCGGTACCAGCGGCCATTTCGACTTCGCCCACGCCGACGGCGCGACGATGGCGTTTTTTCTTTTTCAATCGGTGTTCTGTGCCACCGCGACGACCATCATGTCGGGCGCTGCCGCCGAGAGAATGCGGTTCCATTCTTACATTCTGATCGTACTAGTGACCGCTGCAGTCATATACCCGGTCGCCGGTCACTGGGCGTGGGGAGGACTCCTCGACGGCCACAATGAGGGGTGGCTGCAAAAGCTAGGCTTCCTCGATTTCGCCGGTTCGACGGTCGTGCACGTCGTCGGCGGAGCGGTAGGTTTGGGCGCTCTCGTTCATCTCGGGCCGCGGCTCGGCCGGTTCGGCGAGAACGGTCGTGTGATCGGTGGACACGACCTCCCAATGGCGACGGTGGGCGTTGTCCTTCTGTGGTTCGGCTGGCTGGGTTTCAACGGCGGTAGCTGGCTGGAGTTCAACGACCAAGTTCCAAGGACGCTGGTCAACACGATCTTGGCGGGTGCAGCCGGAGGCTGCACCGCCTTGGTCATCTCGATGCGGACCAGCGCCAACGTTGCACAAGCGGGCCACGTATTGAACGGAATCGTCGCCGGCCTCGTAGCTGTGACCGCTGGATGCAATCTCACGACGCCCGGTGTGTCCGTCATGATCGGAGCGGTAGGCGGAGCGATCGCAGTCTTGGGCGACCGCATGCTCATCCGTGCCGGCATTGATGACGCCGTCGGTGCCGTTTCAGCCCATGGATTCGCGGGCTGTTGGGGGACACTCGCCATCCCTTTGTTCGTTGCGCCGGCACTCTACGGTACCGGCCTCGGCCGCTGGGAACAGCTCGGAGTCCAGCTCCTCGGCGTCGTCGCCTGCGGCACCTGGGCCCTCGTGATTGGCTGGGCGACGATTCGTGCGATCGAGTGCGTCGTGCCCCTGAGAGTATCCGCGCAAGGCGAGGAGGCAGGGTTGAATGTTGTCGAACACGGCGCCGGCAATGCGCTACTGGATCTTCTTACTGCAATGGATGGGCATCGCCGCGGCGGCGATCTATCCACTCGCGTTGAATGCGATGGGGAGACCGAGCTAGGGATGGTTGCTCAGCAGTACAACCGCGTTCTCGACGATGTCGAACGTGAGATGACCGGTCGAAAACGAGCGTCTGATTTGATCCGTAAGGCCCGCAAGCGGCTCGAACTCCGCACGCAAGAACTCACTGCGGTCAATGAGCGTTTGCGTGAACTCGATCAACTCAAGTCGCGATTCGTTTCGACGATCTCACACGAACTGAAGACCCCGATATCGGCGATTCTCGCCGGCGCAAAGATCATCCGCAGATACCATCGTGAGCGTCCAGAGGTAGCGGAGCGATTCGGAGCGGTGATAGAGGCCGAAGGCGAACGACTGAATACCTTGATCCACGACGTGCTCGATGTCACTCGCATCGAGGCCGGCGAGCTGGATTGGCAGGATGACGACTTCGAGATGCGCGACGTCGTCGAACGTGCATTCGCACTGATCTCTCCGCTGGCCGACGAGAAAGATGTGTCGCTGTATACCGAAGTCGCCGACGATCTTCCCACACTCTACGGTGACCGCGGGCGCATCATACAGGTCGCAGTCAACGTCCTGACCAACTCGGTGAAGTTTACTCCGCCGAACGGGACGATCCACATCCATGCAGCCATCTCTACCGACCGGCGCTCGGTCGTGGTTTCGATAAGCGACTCGGGGAGCGGTATTCCCGAGGATGAACTCGAAAACATCTTCTCGGGCTTTCACCAGGTAACGTCCGCTGACGAGCCGAGCTTGAAGAACGATGGAGCCGGCCTCGGCCTGCTGGTATGCAGAAACATCATCGAGCGCCACGGGGGCCGCATCGAGGCGCAGAGCGCTCCGTCGATCGGCACAACTATCAGCTTTTCGATGCCGGCCGGCGATGCCGCCTCGCGAAACCTTTCCGCGCGCCCGGATTCCGAAGCAGGCGAGACCTTGTGCGCCGGAATACCGACCGACGCGCAGCCGTAGGAATGTGGCGAGCGCGATCAGTATGGTCGCGCGATCGGAACCGAAGCAGTAACAGTCGTGCCTGAGCCCTCACTGGACAGGCCTCATATATCCGCCGAGACAACGCCCATGCGGATCGCGTAGCGCGTGAGGCCGGCGATGTTGTGGATGTGGAGTCGCTCCATGAGTTGAGCGCGGTGGGTCTCGATAGTCTTGTGCGACAGGTACAGAGTCTCCGCGATCTCCCGAGTCGACCGACCTTCGGCGATGAGCCGCAGCACCTCGGTCTGGCGCGGCGTGAGGATGGGGGCCGTATCGAAGGTAGCCCCCCTGCGTAGATCCTCGACGAGGCGGCCGGATAGGCTCGGAGTGATGTAGGTGTCTCCAGCGGCCACGGCGTGGATGGCACGCTCCAATTCGGCGGCGTCGGCGTTCTTCAGTATGTAACCGGTCGCACCTGCTACCAATGCCTCGCGAAGGTACTGGTCGCTGGCGTGCATCGATATCATCAATACTCTTACAGAAGGCGTTTTGCGCCTGATCGACGCCGTAGCATCCAGCCCGTTCATCTCAGGCATCGCGATGTCCATGAGAACGATATCGGGGACGAGTCCAGCGGCTAGCCGAATCGCTTCGTGGCCGCTCGACGTTTCGCCGACCACCTCCAGCCCGTCCATGCTCGAGATCAACTGTCGCAGCCCGACGCGAACGAGCGAGTGATCGTCGCACATCAAGATACGTATGGTCACGTTCGCCTCCTCTAGCGCCGAAGTATCAGAGCAATTCATGCGATGCGCTGACTTGTATTCGGTCTGCACGCCCCCCACAACGGAGAATCGAAAGGATCGGGAATTCTCGGGTTTTCCGGGGGCATGCACAGCGCTAGCCGTACCCCGGGGGCATCGATGGTCACTTCTGACTCTCGACTTCGCTTCGGAGCGCGTGTGTCGATCACCCCTGCTCGAGCAAATTCCTTAGGTCGATAACCGCCGCGTTCGCGCGTGCGATGTAGTTGGCCATCGTCAGTGAGTAGTTCGAGAAGATACTGAACCCGCCGCCGTTCAGTACGACCGGGCTCACGGTGGACTGCTGCGTTGCGTCGAGTTCGCGAATGATCTGCTGCAACGAGACGGTTGCGTTCTTCTTTTCGAGCACCGCCCCGAAATCGTACGCGACCGCTTCCAAGATCGCTCGCAGTGCCCAGGTTGCGCCGCGTGCCTCGTAAAACACGTCGTCGATCTGCAGCCAAGGAGTTTTGAAGGTCGAGGAGTCCGGCACATCGGTCGATTGCTCGGCGTCCGCGTCGCCGGCCAAGTCGGTGTTGTAGCGTTGTTGGCCGACGCTGGCACTGAGCCGCTGCGAGAGACTGCCCAGTCGTTTCTCGACGATCTCGAGATACTTCCGAAGATTGTCTGCTCGTGCATAGAACTGTGCGTCTTGTGCTCCGGGGTCCGACAGCCGGCCGAAGTAGGCCTCGAGTTCCTTGATCCCTTCGCGATACTGCCCTTCGGTGGTTGGTAAGATCCAGGAGTCGTTTTGGAAATTGAACTGAGGTTCCGCGCGCGCGAGATTCTCGTCTTCGACCGACTGAGACTGTGAGCGTGAGAAGTCGTTTCGCAATATCGCGCTCGCGTCGCGCAACATGACGAGGGTTCCGAACTCCCAGTTCGGCATGTTGTCGAGCAACACGCCGGGCGGCATGATGTCGTTCGACAGGTATCCGCCGTTCTTATCGAGCAGGGTTTCGGCCACGTGGATCAGCGTGCCCGTGAACGTGGCGCCGACTACAGGTTTTTGAGAGCCGGCAGGCAGTCGCGCCGCAGCGACTTGGCGTACATCGACCGCACCGGGTTCGCGGCTCCACCACCAACCCACCACCCACAAACTCAGTAGCAGCAGTCCGATCAGCCCAGCGGCTGCGATCGACGCTGCACCGCGCTGCGATTCGCGACGAGCGTGATGAGTCCTATGGGCGCTATGAAAATGAAAAGTACGTTTGATCCCAGATCCATCCAACATGCCGATCTCCCGGTTCGAGCCAGCCCGATCCAGTTAAAGATTCTTCGGTCGGTCGCCCGACCACGGCGCGACTGTATCGCAGGCTCCGTTCGAGTGCGATGGAGCGAGGCCGTAGTTGGTCTGAGTCGGTCCTTGTAGCGCAAGGTATCGGGCGTGGTGGATTGGCTCTGACGGCGCGCTTCGCGTCGCGATCGCCGGTCTGTCGAATCAAGCCGACGTACTGCGCAGGACGACGACCGGAATGGCGCGATCGGTCAGCAGTTCGTATCTCAGATAGATGGGATTCATTGCCGTGAGCAGCGGCCAGAGGCGCTCGCGCTCCGCTCCGGTGGCCTCGAGGGCGGTGACCCGCATGACATCGCCGCGTATCTGAATTTCAGCCTCGGGATGCGCCGATAGGTTGAGCCACCAAGCGGGGTGGCGGTCGTTGCCGCCGTGCGATGCGACGACGACGTGATCGTTGCCATCGCGCATGTACGTCAGTGGCAAGGTGCGGCACAGTCCCGACTTGCGGCCGGTCGTGGTGAGCAACAATTGCTCGATCGCTCCCGTCTTGTGACCGATGCGGCCGCGCGTCGCCCGGTAGATCGGGACGTGGAGTTTGCCCATCGCCTTATAGACGCCTGCGTTGGTGAGCATCTTCCAGAACCCGTGCGCGTTGACCGGCATGGTTGTTTATCAAGCAGCGTCGATACTCCGATGCAACGGCGACGCCGATTCGGGCGTATATTTTCGCGCGCGGCGTAACAGTTTCGCGGCTACGGTATGCGCGACGGAACAGCTCTGCCGCTGCCCATTGAGATAGTGGGCCCAGCGTACCACCGTTGATGCGCCAGGAGGTTCACACGATGATCAACTTTCGCTCTGCGGTTTCTATCTCCCTCTCCATCGGTCTCTTGTTCGCATTCGCCGCTGCCGGGTGCGGCGGCGGCGGCGACGTCGTCGGTGCGGTCTCGACACCGGCCACCACTGTTGCGGGTGCCACCAGCACGACCTCACCGACGATGGAAGCGTGGCCGAGTTCGACCACGACGTCGATCACCATCCATGCTGAGGATCCCGCGATCTGCGACGTCACGATTTCGGTTACGAGTGCGGAGAGCTTTGGGTCGCTACAGTTCGACGTTGACTACAGCACGGCGCGGCCGGCAGGTGTCGGCGGCTTCGAAGGAACGGCCGATCGCGTTTCCTGCTCGAATGCGTCGGGAATCTCCGGATCGATTGCGACCTACAACGACGATGAAGCCGCACAGACGCTGCGGGTAGGGGTGATTTCGCTGGCCGGCGTCGCTGCTCCGACCGATATCGCCACGTGTCGCTACCTCGTCGATGGGGTGCTCGCGCCTGTCCCTGAAAACTTTACGGTCACGTTGATCGACGCGGCCGATTCTACGTTCATAAAGCTAACGCCGACGCTGATACTCACGGTGACCGATTGCCACGGGGCTCTCTGATTCTCGGCTCGCGGCCGGTTCTCGCCTTGACAATCCCCTGACCGGCGCGATCCAATGCGGCCACTACGGGAGTGGGCCGTCAACCGGCGGATCGTATGAATTGGCCCCCGTGGTTTTGAAACTGCCGGATCTGACGCCGTTGAGGGCAGCACTTCTGCTGTCGTTTTGTTGGAGGGGAATTCGATGAAAAGGAAAGTCTCGGCACTTATCGTGCTGATGGCGTGCGCGTTCGGCTTGGCGTCGGCGACGACGGCGAGCGCGCAGCTCTACGATCACTTGCAATGTTTCAAAATGAAGGACCCGCACAACTTCACAGCCTTCGCGGATCTGGTTCCGTTCCAGGTGCCGCCGTTTTCGGTCTCACTCGACTGCAAGATCAAAGTGAAGGGACGTGAGTTCTGCATACCCGTCGAGAAGACACTGATTCCGGGAGCCGGCACTGCACCGTCGGCTCCTGTGAGCGGGCAGGCACTACAGAACGACTTTATCTGCTACAACGTGAAGTGTCCGAAGCCACCGACTCCGGTCCCGCCGGTACTGGTGAGCGACCAGTTCGGTTCGCGCACGCTGAAGAAGTTTGTCTCCAAGAGATTGTGCACGCCGGCGATCAAGGGATTGCCGACGACGACGACTACCACCACGACAACAACGACGACGACCACCACTACCACTACGGTTCCAACGAACCCGTGTTCGCTCGATCCGGCAGGTATCTGTGGCGGAGTATGTCCGATCGCGGGGGACACCTGCTTGGTCGATCCACTGACGGGGATCTGCGACTGCCAGCCTCAGGGCGCGCAGTGTGCGTTCGATTCCGCCACCGGCGTCTGCGGCGGCCTCTGCCCGAATCCCAACGAGAGCTGCGTGGCGGACCCTGCGGGTACGGCGAACTGCACTTGCTTGCCCGCTTGCCAGTTTGCGACTCTACCGACCTGCGGCGGCGTCTGTCCCGGCGCGCAGATCTGCACGAAGGATCCAACGACGACGTTTTGTCTGTGCTGCGGGACACTAGGAGTGTCGTGCACGACGACGGCGGACTGCTGCGGTGGGTTCAGCTGTGTTGCCGGCACTTGTCAGTAGCCGGAATTGAAATCGACACCGGCTCAGCGCGGGAGGACGCCGCGGTGAGCCGAGTGTCGAATGGCATACGCTAGCAGGCCAAAGAGAGCGCGGTTGCGAGAGGTCGATCCCGCCGTGGTCTCGCTCCTCGCAACCGCGTGAACCGTTCGCCGATGCCAGTAGGCGCTCGGTCCAGGCTTATCGATCTCGCCGACAGGGAGTTAACGACGATCGACAGCTATTCAG
Organism: Deltaproteobacteria bacterium; assembly: GCA_029262375.1. Lineage (GTDB taxonomy): Bacteria > Desulfobacterota > Binatia > UBA1149 > SPBQ01 > JAJCZM01. Next base: position 163,233 of record JAJCZM010000038.1, on the reverse strand, counting down.
ATGCACGGCGCGTGCCAGATTCACACGCGCAATTGCCTTGGAATACGCCGTTGGCTTCTCAGTTGTGAGGATGCGGCCGAATGGGCTTCTCACGCATGAGAAGGTGACGAGCAGGGCGCGGGGAGCGGGCCGAGCAAACCGGGCGAACCGGGCGAACCGAGCGGCGGCTGCTTACGACAAGACCGACGATCGGAATGCTAAGCCGACGGTGATACACATCTCGCCGACATGAAAATCGTTTCCAATCCAAGGCTCGTACTTCAAGCGTTCGTCTGTATGTTGCTTCTCGCCTTCGTCGGCCCCGTGCTCGCGGCGGATTTATCGGTGGGCGACGCTGCTCCCGATTTCGAATTGCAAGGGACCGACGGCCGCGTGCATCGCCTCGGCGACTACAAAGGGAAGCAGTCGGTCGTGATTGCCTGGTTTCCCAAAGCGTTCACTCCCGGTTGAACGGCTGAACTCGCGTCGCTGCGTGACAGCGAACAAGACATTGCGAAGTTCGATACGGCCTACTTCATGGTGAGTCTCGACAAGCCCGAGCGGAATCTCGAATTTGCGACGTCTCTCGACGGGAACTTTCCTCTGCTGAGCGATCCGGAAAAGACCACGGCGACGGCGTACGGTACGTCGGGGTTCCTCGGTCTCTTTGCGCGGCGCTGGACGTTTTATATCGATGTCGAAGGGGTGATTCGCTACATAGACAAGGACGTCAATACCGAGACGGCCGGCCAAGACATCGCGAAGCGACTGGAGACTCTCGGCTTTCCGAAACGGAACGCGCCCGAGTCGACCGGTGGTCCCGGTCCCGATATCGATCCCCAGCAACAGTAGATCGGAGCGCGGAGCGCGTTGTTCAGCGCAACAACAACGACGCGCCGACGAGATGGTCCGGCTTGGGAACGTTGAGCACATCGAGGATCGTCGGGACGATGTCGGTGACTTCTGCTGTTCGCAGCGTCTCACCTTCGACGACCCGGTCCGCCAGTCGATAGGCGTGATGCTTGCGCAGCGCGATCCAGGTGTCTGAGATCGAGAAATTTTCTTGCGGTGCGCCCGAGCCGGAGCGCGTGGCGTGTTGGCTCGCACTCTCGGGGAACCCGTGATCGGTCGTGACGATCATCGCCGCGTGGCCCCAACCGCGCGCATCGAGCTCGCCGATCAGACGGCCGATTTCTGCATCGGCGAAAATCAGATGTCGAAAGTAGCCGGGCGACGCACTACCGCTCAGGTGCCCGGCCCAGTCCACGCTCTTGTAATGTACGAACGATAGGATGGCTTGCGACGGTTCTTCGTCGTCGGCCATTTCGTCCCAGATGTCGATCGTGTGATCGGTGGGGCTATGAATCTGCGCGCCGTGTCCTTTCTGAAACTGCAGCGCGCGCGATGACTCAGCCCAGCGACTGAGCGGTCGTCCGACGAAACGCTTCCAACTGACCATGCTCGTTCGAAGCGGCAGGTATCCATGCTCGGTCCCCGCGGGGACGGGGTCGAAATGATTCGCGACGATGGCGAACACCGAGCTGCCTTCCGGGATCGGTGTCCCACTCACGTTGGCGGTGACGCCGCTCTGTTCCTGCGTCAGTCCTGTCATCATGCATACGTGTTGCGGTTTGGTCATCGTCTTGCCGTCGCAGGTGCGACTGTCGATGAACGTGAACTCGCGATACAGGTTGGGCATGCAGGTGTAGATCGGCTGCCCGTCGCCGTCGATGTCGCCGGTGTCGTAGGCGAATTCGACTTCGTCGCGGTATTCCCAGCAGGGCAACGGACCGCCCGTCGCGTCTTTCTCTGCCCAGATGAGCGCGCGCTCGAGCGTCGATTTTTGAACTCCATCGATGCTGACGATCAATGCCGACGGCGGCAGCACGAACAGGAGATCTGGTGATGGATCGGGCTGCCGATCGAAGCGAGCGTCGGCAGTGAACCCGGTGTCCGCATGCAACCCGCAGGTCAGCAGCGAGATTCCGATGAGCGATGCTTGTAGCGCAGCGGCGCGCTTTCGATGCAGGCCTCTGAATGAAACGCCTGCTCTCATGCTCGTGAGTATGGGATGGATAAGGGAGGTCGTCTAGATGGTTAAGGTGAGTGTTTTCGCCCACCGGCGTTGGATTTCCCGAGCAGCGCAACGCTCGACGGCGCCTCTCGCGTCTCACTACTCGATGTTTCCGTGTCTCTGATCTCGGGTATAGAGGTGCATGACGCCGCGGGAGGACCCATGAACTTGCCCATACACTGGATGACTGCTGAACGTCTCGCCCGAGCTTATCGCGAGGGGTCGTGCAGCTCGCGCATTGCAACGCAGGCCGTACTCGATCGCATCGAGCAACTCGACCCGTCCCTTTGCGCATTCGCGCGACGCTTCGGAGACGTCGCGCTCGCTGATGCCGAGCGAGCGGAGGCGGAGCTGCGTGGCGGGCACGATCGCGGACCGCTGCACGGCATTCCCATTGCGGTCAAAGATCTCTGCGAGGTGAGCGGCTATGCGACGGCTGCCGGCACGACGGTACTGCGCGACCGCATTGCCACCTCAGACTCTACGGTGGTCGAGCGGCTGCGCGCGGCCGGCGCCGTCATCGTTGGAACGTTGCAGATGACGGAGGGCGCCTATACGAGCCATCACCCGAAAGTTACGCCGCCTTACAATCCGTGGAATCGAGAGCGCTGGACGGGAATTTCCTCTAGCGGCTCGGGCGTCGCCGTCGCGGCCGGTTTTTGTTTCGGCGCACTCGGAACCGACACGGGGGGTTCGATTCGTTTCCCGTCGGCTGCCAACGGGCTCGTGGGGATCAAGCCCACCTACGGGCGCGTATCGCGTGCGGGCGTGTTTCCGCTGAGCATGTCGCTCGATCACGTGGGCCCCATGTGTCGCAGCGTTCGCGACGCCGCGAACATGCTACGCGCGATCGCAGGCGCCGACCCGCGCGATCCATCGGCGGATCAATCCGCCGTTCCCGACTACGCGGCCGCGCTAGATAGCAATGTCCGTCTCGATGGTATTCGTGTCGGCGTGGATGAGGATTACGTTCGCTCGGTTTCGGATGCATCGATCGCTGATCAAGTACTGGCATGTTCGCAGGTACTCTCGGCCGCCGGCGCCGAGATCGTGAGCACGAAAGTTGCGTCTCCCGACGAGATCATCGGCCCGTGGATGACCATTTGCGCGACCGATGCATTGGTCGCGCACGCCGAGTTCTTCCCCGGGCGCCGCGACGAGTACGGGCCGGCGTTGGCTGAACTGCTCGACTACGGGCTAAGCGTCACCGGGGTCGATCTTGCTCGCGCGTTCGACACGAAACGCGATTTCGCGGGGAAGATCTCCGCGATGTTTAGCGGCATCGACCTTCTGTTGTGCCCGACGCTTGGTGTCCCCGTGCCGGCGCGCATCCCGGATTGGCAGGACTTGGAGTTCGTGAGTGCGGTACTTCCGTTCACTTCGCCCTACGACGTCTCGGGAAGTCCGACGATCTCGCTTCCGTGCGGAAAGACCGACGACGGTATGCCCGTGAGTTTGCAGCTCGTCGGCCGTCATTTTGAGGAAGAGCTTCTGTGTCGCGCCGGCCATGTGTATGAGCGTGCAACGCCGTGGCACGAACGACACCCCGACGTTTGAGTCGCGCGTAGTCGATTTTCTCAGTGGGCAGCGGCGTTGTTACGGCGTCTCACGATATCGATCGGCGGCCGCCAACAGAGTGCGTTCAACGGCTTTGCGTAGTTTCGTCGGCTCCACGACCTCGACCTCCGCGCCATGGCGCAATACGTCCATCACGAGTTCTTCCTCGCGCGAGTAGGGGACACGCAGCTCGTAGCTGCCATCGTCGAGCCAACGGCCTTCTTGGTTCGCGTGCCACTGTTCTTTCGACACCCACATCGCACGCGCGGCCGAGAAGCGTAGTACTGCTGTCTGTGTCGCCTCGCCACCGAAGATTCCGTAGCCGCCGGTAACGCGCGCGTCCAGTTCTTCGTCGGGCACATCGTGCGTGGGTTCGTCGAGAATGGACGGATCGCGGATCTCATCGATCGCAAAAATCCGCAGGTCCTTACGATCGTGGTCGTAGGCATCGACGTACCAATTGTTGCGGTAGTAGACCATGCGTTGCGCAGAGACGTAGCGGTCAGCTTCGCGCGCGTCCGGCCGGCTACGCGTGCGGTAGACAAAGCGCAGCCGCAGTCGTTGAAGCACCGCGTCTGCCACGCAACGAAACACGCGGTCTTCGACGGTGCGCCTTCCGATGCTGGTGATGCGAATGCGTCGATCGACCTCGCGGGTGTCGGCGCCGGCTTCAGCCAGTAGCGCTTCGACGCGGCGACCGAGTGGGGCGATCTCATTTTCGAATAGGCCGGGCTCAATGTCGCCGATCAGTTTTCGAACCGTCAGAAGAGCGAATAGCTCAGGCTCTGTGAACCATAGCCCGGGCAGTTCCATGCTCGCGCCTTCTCCGACATCTCCGTCATAGCGGTAGCCGGCGAACTCCTGGTCGTAGATCAACGGATGCGCGTAGCGGTCACGCAGATCGCGAATCGCTCGCTTGGTGGTGCTCGGTGAGCACTCGAGTTCCTCACAAATACGCGCCAGCGGTAGGGGGCGCTGATTTCGCCGCGTCAGCAGCTGATGCAGCTTGGTAACGGTTTCGTGGCGCTTGCTACTCTTCATCGTCCTTACGTTCGGTCGGCAGGGAACTGGCCCCTGTAGTGGGACCTTCGCCCTGTTTTCCCCCTAACTCGTCGAAAAATCGAGATCTTTCCCCGAAAACGACGGTTCGCCGGGTCAGGTTCTGACCCACCGACCGGCCACTCTCTATATCTGCCGGGTCGGTGCGCATGGCGCTAGTCGCGCCGCTGTGTCCGGCCCACACTTGAGGGCGGTGAGGAGCGACAGCATGAGCATCAGCAACAGTTTGGCCGAGAAGATCCGCGATTCGTTTCATCTGGATCTGGAAGTCACCGATCCCGAGACCGTGGCCGAATTGCGCCGCCATGCCGATGCCGGCGATTACGAAGACTATGCGTTGGCGGCGTTGCGTCTCGGCGTGCTCGCGCTGCGCACCGCGCGCGGCGAGGTCGATACGGGTGCGATCAAGCGTGAGGGCGAGCGCATCGTGGATGGTGTGCGTGCGGTCATGAGCCAGCATTCCGAGGGAGTTCAGGAACATCTCGGCAAAACGCTCGGTGAGTACTTCAACCCGAACGACGGGAAGTTCAACGAGCGTGTCGAGCGCCTGGTCAAGCGCGACGGCGAACTCGAGAACATTATTGCCGACAAACTCACCGGCGAAGACTCGCACCTCTCGCGCCGCCTCGCGTCTCTGGTCGGCGAAGACAGCCCGCTGTGGGCCAAGCTCGATCCGCAGGCGAAAGACGGGATCGTCGCGCATCTCGTGACCATGGTCGATGAGTCGCTCGGCACACATCGCCAGCGCATCGTGGATCAGTTCTCACTCGACGAGCCCGATTCGGCGCTGTCGCGCATGCTCCACCAACTGACCACGAAGAACGGCGAACTGCGTAAGGATCTGGCCGAGAGTATCGACGACGTCGTGAAAGAGTTCAGTCTCGACAACGACGAATCCGCACTCTCGCGCATGAAGCGGATGGTCGAGACGACCAACAAGCAGATCCAGTCGAACCTGACGCTCGACGAGAAAGATTCCTCGCTGTCTCGGCTGCGCGGAGAAATCGTTGAGTTGCTCGAAAAACAGCAGAAAAAGCAGAGTGATTTCGAAACGGCGGTGATCCGCGAACTGACGACACTGACGGCGAAGAAGGCCGAAGCGGACCGCTCGACAATTCACGGCCTAGAGTTCGAAGAGGCCGTTGGCCAAGTACTGTGCGATGAAGCATCCAGGCTAGCGGACATCTGCGAGCCAACCGGTTCGACGACCGGAACCATCAAGAACTGCAAGAAAGGCGATTTCGTCATGACGCTTGGCTCAGATGCTGCGATGGCCGGTGCCAGGATCGTAGTCGAAGCCAAACAGTCGGCCGCCTATAGTTTGAAAGCGGCACTCGACGAGATGGATGAGGCGCGTCGCAATCGCGACGCAAGCGTCGGTTTGTTCGTGTTCTCGGCGCGTAGCGAATCGGAAGGTCTTGATCCGATCACGCGTCACGGCGACGTCGTCGTCGTCATCTGGGATCGCGACGCCGCAACCGGAGATCTGCTGCTGCGTCTAGGCTACTCGCTTGCGCGTGCACTCGTAGTACGCGCCGGCAACGACGCTCCCGATCGTAGCGAAATCGACTTCGAGCAAATCGATCGCTCGGTTGCGAGTGTGGCGAAAGAGATCGAACGACTCGATGCCATCGACGGCCACGCCGACAGCATCGCCAAAGGGAGCGACAAGATCCGCGACCAGGTTCGCATCGGCAAGAAGTCGCTGCGCCGCGAGGTCAGTCGCCTCGAAGAACAGATCGAGGCGATCAAAGAGAGTCTCTAGTCTACGACTCTACCGTGACTCTAGAGCGAAGGCCCGCGTTTCTTCCGTTGCCATTTGGTCGTAGGCACGGCTCTTCCCTGCGGCTGGCAGCGGAAGAGGTGAGTGCGGCCTTTGCGGTAGCCCAGCCAGATCCCGTCGCGGCTGCCGCTCTCGCGAAGCGCCTTGCACTCCCTGTTCGCGCGAGCCGGGAGCTTTTCGGAGTCAGGGTAGGTCGCGCTCGGCATGGCCATTACGGTCACTCCGAGTAGTCCGGATATTGCCAATCCCAGAAGTCTTGGGAGTCTTGGGAGTCTTGCGCTCATGGGGCACTATTTTCGCCTTTTTCACGGCAGGGTCCAATTCTGACCCACCCGCGGGCGCATGCTGCGCTGCATGACACCAAGACAAGAGCAGTCCCCGTTCGCCGAACCCACACGATCCGTTGCGGGCGTCCATGGTGATGTCCACGCACACTGCCTCGATCTCGTCATCCGATCGATCAGCAGCGGCCCGGCCATGGCCACAGCGATCGATGTCGTTGCCGACCGCGCGCGCGACGAGAGGAGCCGCATTCGCTTCTACTGGAGGAGAAAGTGATCGAGCTTCGTCACGATTCCCTACGCCTGAGTTGCCCCGAAGTGCACGAAGATGCCGTTTGCGACGTCGCGTTTCAGCGCACCTTGCGCATCCCCGAAGACAACGAAGCATACCCACTGCCGGCCGGCCTCGGTGAGTACCCCCTTCAGTTCACGGTCGATTATGCGGACCGTGCGCCGAAGGCGTGGCGCGTCGATCCCGGAGTCTTTCTTCCGATGTATCAATCGGAAGCGATGTGGATGTCGTTCGGCGGTTATCGCAGCGCGTCGCGTTACCCGTTTGCGCTGAAGATCGCGGCCGGAGAACTGAACGCGGTGACGGGGAGTGAAGTCGTTCGCGGATTGTCACGCGCGGAACAGGACTACGTCGTTTTACCGAACCAGCCTTGGTTGGACGGTTACTGCGTTCACCGCGGTTATATTCGCCAGTTCGTCGCGACGGCGCTCACCGAGCGCGACACCGGCGCAGAGCCGCTCACGGTCGAGTCGGAACGAGGCGGTATCCGTTTCACCGCCTACCCCATGAAACGTGAAAAGTACGAAGAACTGGAGCGCATCGAACTGGAGCTTCCCGATCTAGAGATGTGCGTGATGGCGAGTCCGAGCGAATCGATGGGCCTCGCACCGGGTGGCCTCATGGAGCAGGAGATCTACGACGACACCTATGGCCTCGATGCTTGGGATCTCGAACACGCCGTCGAGTGCACACTACACATCGCGAACACACGCGACTATCTGAAAATCACCGGGCGTTGTCCGCCCACGCGCCCCGCCACGCAAGAACAGTACCGCGAAGCGGGTATCCCTTGGTTCAAGTACTACAGCGCGGATTCTCGCGTGCTGCGCGGCGCGCGCGGTTGGGAGCAGCGACAACTAGAGGGGGACCGATGCGTTGAACTCCCGGACCGTCCGGACTCAACGAAATTGACGGATTCGCCGATGCTTTAGTGGGGCTCGGGTGGCAATCGCATACAAGTGCGATTGCCACCTCGTCTTCCTAGTTCGCTAGTTAGCTAGCTAGCTAGCTAGTTAGGGCACGCCGGGCAAGAGACGCCCGACGTTATGCCGACCGCGACCTGCAGGAGTCGTAGTGCATCGCCGGCCGTCGTGTTGCCGTTGCCGTCTACGTCGCAGATGCACAGATGGCAGCTTCCGAGTCCGACGGCCGAGCGTAGTGCGAACAGTGCGTCGGGGGCGGTGATCGCGCCACTGTCGTCCGTGTCGCCACACGAAACGAGATCGCACGTCGCGTTGCAATACTCACCGGCCGTCCACGCTTGGTCGCCGTCGTCGCAGGTCTCGGGTGACTGCGTGACGGTGTCTCCGCAGATCGCGCCGCCCGCGAGGGTTGTGCTTGTCGTCATGCTTGTCGTCGTTGTACTCGTTGACGTCGTCGTGGTCGTGGTCGTTGTCGTCGTGGTCGTCGGCGCAATGGTCGTCGTTGTCGTTCCACCGCACGAATCGCTGATCGGGTCGCAGAAGACACCCGCATCGCAATCGGGAATGCCGCGACAGACGCCCACGGCGCAGGTGTCGTTGATGGTACAGTTGAGCCCGTCGTCACAGGGATCGAAGTTGAACACCGAGTTGCATCCGAACGTCGGATTGCAGGTGTCGGTCGTGCACGGATTGCCGTCGTCACAAGCTGCGTTGTTCGGCGTGTTCGCGCAGTCCCCGCTCTCGTCGCAAGCGTCGAGTGTGCAAGCGAGGCCGTCATCGCAGACGCTGTTGTCGAGTATGTGTGTACAGTTGCTGGCATCGCAGCTATCTGCGGTGCATTCGTTGCCGTCGTCGCACAGCGGGCGCTGCGGGTAGCCGGGAGGCGCCGTCTGGGCGATGCAGGCTTCATCCTGGCAGCTGGCGCTGCAGCCGTCTCCGCCCACCAGGTTGCCGTCGTCGCACGTCTCGAGCACTTGAATGGAGCCGTTGCCGCAGGTGACGCATCCGCCGGCTCGATCGGTGGTGATCACGATGGGCGAGGGGGTCACGGTTCCGTTGATGACGGGCGGTGGCTCAAGCGTTCGATGAATGAACGTGTTCGTTCCAGTCGCGTCGGCCAGTACTTTGCCGCCCGAAGACACGGTTAGTACGTCGCCGCCTTCCAACGAGTTCGAGCCCAGTTCGCCTCGGTTGTCTACGATCCCAGTGCTGGCGATGACGGTTCGGCAACTCGAAACATCGATCGAACCGTTTTGATCGAGCGGTTGGCCGTTGACGAGCAGGGTGCCGGTCAATGTGAAATCGTTGAAGGCGTCAACGAAAATCCCACCGCCGGTGCCACCGTTGGTGGCGCTCGATTCCAGATCTCCGGCAATGGTTACGTCGTCACTGCCAAACAGTTCGACTTCGCCTCCGCCCGAAGCGCCGCCGGAAGCATCGAGTTTTGAAGTCGATTGCACGTGGATCGGGCCGTCGGAGAAGAACTCGATGGAGCCCCCGCCGCCGCTGGCACCGTTGGCTCGCGCACGCGCGTCACCCGCTATGGTAATCGTGCCGCCGGTCGTGAACGCGAGCGTGTCACCAAAGCCGTCGGGTTGCGCGCCTTCCGATTCGAACGCGACATTGGATGGAATGTTGATGTCTCCGTCTGCGGTGTAGTCCTGTGCACCGCCGTCGCCGCCGAAGTTCTCAACCGACGTATGACCGTTGGTGCGGTGGGTTGCAGGCCCGGTGAAGTTGATGTCTCCGCCCGCGAAAGCGGTAATCTCACCGCCGAAACCTTCGCCGTTGTTGGAGCTGGCCCCGAGGGTCTTGGCGATGTTGATGTCGCCGGTGGCATCGAGTTCGATGAAACCGCCGTCGAAATCGCCGCCATCCATGTCGATTTCGGCCTCGGCATCGATCACCGTCGCGGCGCTGACGCAGATCTCGCCGCCCGATCCACGACCTCCGCCGGTCGCCTTCACGTTCGAGTTAATGTGCACTGCGCCGGTGCCAGAAAGAAGTTCAACGGTACCGCCGTCATTTTCGATGTTCGTTGCATCGGCAGTGATGACGCCCGATACCGTAATGTCGGACGCGCCACGCAGCGTGATGTCGCCGGCGCTGTTACCCTCGGCGCGAATGTTGCGTCCCACGAAGATCGTCCCGCTACTCCCGCCCGAACATTCACCGAAGAAGCAGTCACTATCGATTGAACACTGCTCTGCGCGATTTAGAGAGCACGCGGTCGCGCTGCAGGTCCCGAGCTGGCAGTCGGCATTGGTTGCGCAGCCGGTGCTGGGCGAGGCGCTGCAGACGAAGGCGCCGGTGCAGATGCCGACATCGCAGGAACCGTCGTTCGTACATTGGCGTGTCGGGTCGCCGCTACAGATCTTTGCGCTGCAGGTACCGAAGTTACAGTTGGTGCTTGTGAGGCACAGCCTGTTGGAGTCGAGCGTGCAACTGCTGCGTGCTTCGATCGAAAGGAAACCGCCGTCTACGGTGCCGCCGCCCGTAAGACCTCGTGCGATGACCCCGGGTTGCGTCCCGCCGGCGGCCGAGAATTCTCCGCACCGAATCGTCACGGAGCCGGGGCCGATGTCGATCTGGCCGCCGCTCACGATGTGGACAGCGCGCAGCCCGAAGTCGAGAACCGATCCGTCATCGACCACGACAGTGCTGTCGACGATGCAAGGATCTTCCGCGGGAGGACAGATTTCGTCGGGAGTGCTCACCGCCCATGCCGTTAGTGGGATCGTTCCCGCGAGAGCGGTGACGGCGATGATTCGAGCGAGTCGGGTTTTCAGCGTGTCAGACATGTTACTCGCTGCTCCCTGTGCCCGATTGCAGACGCAATTGGTTCGCGCGTTGCGCGCTCGTGCTCGGTTCGATTGCATCTCTGATCGATACGCCGGTCGCGCGATTCCCGGCGCCGCTAAGCGCGACGCCGTTGCGGCCGTTTTCGACGGTGCGAACGTTGGTGGCGCGCGATCGGCGTCCGCCGAGCGCAATGCCGTCGCGGCCGTTCTCGACGGCGCCGATGCTGTCGAGTTTCACGTTCTCGCCTGCTACCGCGATGCCGTTGGTGGTGTTGTGGCTCGCGACGATTTTATCGAGGCTGGCGAGTAGCCGTCGTCCGCGAGCGCTGACGCCGACGCGGAATCCGGTGATAGTGGCGCCGGTCCCGCCGCTACCGTTTCCGGTAATGACCGCGCCATCGCTTCCGCCGTCAACGACGCGAACGCCTGCGCCGATGCCCGTGCCTTGCAGGGTAACGCCGTTGAGGTCGAGTCTAATCGACTTGGCACCCGGTCGGGCTCGCAGCAGCAAGCCGTCGGATAGACAGGCGTCGGTGGCGATCGGGTCGCGGCCCATGATTTTCGTATCCGACACGACGACGTCGCCGCATCGGCACGCAATCCGTTGCCCGTCGACGTTGTCGCCGCAATTCGCGAGTGCCGGCGTGGCGGCTAGCAAAAGGGCGGCAAAAAATGTCGCCGATATAGTGAAGGTCTGCGTCCGCATGATGTGATGGATCCTCAGTGCACAGTGTTCGGTTCTGAACGACCTAAGTGGTCGGGAACCAGGGGGTCGCTAACGAATATAGAACGACAATTCGCAGACTGAACTAGCGATTGGTTTGTATTGCAAAAAAAGACCCCAACCGGGGGGGCGTGCGAAGTTTTCTGTGCTAAATCGGCGCTGTCCGCCCCAACCGTCACTGTGCGCAACGGTCGGGGGTGCGTAGCCTGTGGCATTCCTGCCGCGCCAACATTTTCGGCGGTGACCTGCTCGAAGGACTACACGTACGAGCCGTCGAGGTCGGGGCAGTATGCCAACACCCACTTGATCGCCGCCTTGTCCATCTCGGGTGTGTAGCTATCTACAAGTCGCGTGATCTTCCCCTGGGCGACCTCGGCGTGACTGTGTCCGAGCAGTTCGAGCGGCGGGGCATCGCCGTAGGTGTAGGTAGCCTTCCAGTCGGCATCGAGCGTGGACTCGGTCGTTGTGAGCTCCGAGGTCACCTCGACGGCGCGGCTGTCGAGCTTGCGATCCATGCCGTTGACGGACTTCTGAAGCCCATTCACGATTGCGCTGGGTCCCTTCAGCTCACAGTTGAATGCGCTGATCCCTTCGATTGCGTATATGCCGTCGTCGGCGAAATGCTGCTCGCATCGCTTCCAGTCGTCGTCGATGTAGCTCTTCTCGAAATCGGCCGCGTAGGCCATGAACACTTCGGTCGGGGTCATTGTCGTACTCCTTCGATCGCTAGGATTAAAATGTCGTCGGGCGATCGCTAGCAGGGAATCGCTAGCGAGGCTCGCAGATGAACACGGGAATATCGCGCTCCGTTCGCGCCTGATACTCGTCGTATGGCGGGTAGTACTTCGTGCAAGTGTCCCACACTTCTACTTTCTCGGCCGGCGTTGCGCGGCGCGCACGGAGATGGAGAGTAACGTCTTTCACTTGGACGTCGATGTCGGGGTTGGCGACGAGATTGTAGTACCAGGTGGGATGTTTGGGCGCGCCACCGAGAGACGCCACCAACAGCACGCCCTCCTTGTATGGGACGTACATCAGAGGAACGTCGCGCTTCTTGCCGGTCTTCGCGCCCGTCATGGTGACTACGCAGATCTCATGGCCGAGAAACTTGTTGAGCACACGACCGCCGGTTAGGCCGTAGATCCAAGTATTGAACCGCCCATACGCGCTGATGAGCGGTTTCATGATCTTGAGCTGTCCTTCGGTAATGGGCTTCGGCTGACTCATCGCGGTTTCGCCTCCCGGCTGGGTCTTTTCTTGCACCATGCCTGTGAATAAGGCGAGACGCGCCGGCGTGCTACGACCTACGACGTCCGATGTAGCGTCGCGCCGGGCCATTGGTCCGGGGGGCATCCCGTATCGAGTCCGGGAAAATCCTAGTGGTAACAATAGCTTAGACGGCCTACTTTCTCTTTGGATGGTGAAGGGCGTTACCATATTTGGACTTCGCGGACGCGATGCAGAACCGGCCTGGCGACTCGCGGCTCCGTGGTGGGACGAAAACGAGCTGCGCAAGGATCCTCGCTTCGAATACGAATCGAAAGTGCGCGGCTTTGACGACTACGTCGCCGACATCAGTATCGACGAAGCGCGGATCCTTGCTTCAAAGTACCGCGCGAAGGCACTCCCTTGGGAACGCAGCGCGGCCGAGAGTCTACGGGAGCGCCTCGAAGCACTCGGCGGACACATCGAACTTGTCCGTGTGCTCGTGTTCGAGTGGGGCGATCGCAAGTAGCGTCATCCACCGGACAACTCGACTGTCTTTCGGCGTCGCGCTAAGACTGCGCACATGGACATACCGTCCGAGGGCGCAAGCACACAACAAATCGATGAGTTCGTTGCGTGGTGTCTCGACGAGCTGAGCCTCGACGAGAAGATCTACATGATGTCGGGCCACGGCTTCATCGAGCAGTATCTCGCCGATGAGGGGCAGTACAACATCTCGCCCTATCAAACCGGCGGCGGCAACGACCGGCTCGGGTTGCCGAAGCTCATGTTTACCGACGGCCCTCGCGGCGTCGCATTGGGTAACTCGACCTGCTTTCCGGTCGCGATGGCTCGCGGTGCGTCGTGGGACGTTCATCTCGAAGAAAGAATCGGTCGTGCGATCGGCCGCGAGGCACGCGCTCAGGGGTCGAATTTCTTCGGAGGTGTCTGCATCAACCTACTGCGCCACCCCGCGTGGGGGCGTGCGCAGGAAACCTACGGTGAGGATCCGCATCATCTCGGTGAAATGGGCGCGGCGTTGGTGCGGGGAGTGCAGTATCAGAACGTCGTTGCGACGATCAAGCATTTCGCTTGCAACAGTATCGAGAACGCACGATTCAAGATCGACGTTCGGGTCGACGAGCGCGCCCTGCGCGAGGTGTATCTGCCGCATTTCAAGCGCTGCATCGACGAAGGCGCGGCTTCGGTCATGAGCGCCTACAACAAGGTGAACGGCGCCTATTGCGGTCACAATAGAGAATTGTTGCGCACGATTCTGAAGGACGAATGGGGCTTCACCGGCTTTGTGCATTCGGACTTCGTGAAAGGAGTGTATGGACCGGACGCCGCTGCCGCCGGACTCGACGTAGAAAATCCCGAGACGACGTTCTTCGGAGATCCTCTTCGCGAAGCCGTCGAGCAGGGGGATGTCGCGTCGCACGAAATCGATGATGCCGTACGACGCATCCTGACCACATTGCTGCGGTTCGACCTGCGTGCCGACCCCGAAGTCTATCCACGTTCGGTTGTTGCATGCGACGAACATCGCCGGCTCGCCCGCGAAGCCGCAGAGAAGAGTGTCGTGCTACTTCGCAACGAAGCGGCGTTGCTGCCGCTGTCGCGCGCCGACACGCAACGCTTGGCCGTGATCGGCCCGCTTGCGGATACCGCGAGTCTCGGCGATCGAGGGTCCAGTTTCGTGCGCCCACCTAGCACCGTCACCGTTCTCGAAGGGCTGCGAAGCTATCTGGGCACCGACACCGCGGTCGTGCACGACGACGGTGACGGCCTCGATGGTTGCCTCGATACATCCGTAGCCGCGGCCGCGTCGTGTGATGCAGCGGTCGTAGTGGTGGGTTACGACTACCGCGACGAAGGCGAATTCATTCCCGGCGACATGACGCTCGAGGGCGACGGGAACGGCCCATCTCTCGGAGGCGACCGCACTCGACTCGGGTTGTCGGACTCGGATGAGGCGCTCATTCTCGCGGTCGCAGACGTCAATCCACACACGATCGTTCTCGTCATCGGTGGCAGTGCCATCACGATGAACGCTTGGCGCGACGCTGTGTCGGCGATTGTGATGCTGTGGTATCCCGGTATGGAGGGCGGTCACGCGGTCGCGCGTGTGCTGTTCGGCGACGTCTGCCCGAGCGGAAAGCTGCCATTCTCCGTTCCGAAAGATGTTCGCGATCTTCCCTACTTCGACAAGGACGCCGACTCGATCGAGTACGGTCTGTATCACGGCTACACACTGCTCGAGCGCGACGCTGCGGACGTGGCCTACCCGTTCGGCTTCGGGTTGAGTTACACGCGCTTCGACTATGGCGAAGTGCGAGGTGGAGTGACGGGCAGCAATGGTGCGCGCGTTACATGCACCGTGACGAATGTCGGAGAGCGAGCCGGTGAAGAGGTCGTGCAGTGCTATCTCGGACCGAGAGATGCGGGCGTAGATCGGCCCGCGAAGCTGCTACGTGGTTTTAGAAAACTCGCACTCGAACCGGGAGAGAGCCGCGAGGTCGAGTTCAAACTCAAGGCCCCCGACTTCGCACACTTCGACGAATTGAGTCGTCAATGGCGCGTCGAGCCGCTCCTATACGAGGTCTGGATCTCGGCGAGCGTGGCGGATGCGCGTGGTCGAGGCGTGGAGCTGGATTTGCGCGGCGATTGAGCGGGGAGCGTCGCGGCGGCCGGAAATCCCCGGATCTTCGCCTGAATTGCCCGGAATCTGCTCGATTGGGGGCTGTCGGCCTGCATTAAATGGATAGAACTAGCCCACATCCGGCTTGCCGAAGCGCCCAGCGCTGGGTTACCACAGAGGATACGTGGCACACTATGAAGTCGGAAGGGGACTCCGGCGACGAGTTGCCCGGCGGGAGAACAGCCGATGAGTGTAAAATTTGCGATGCTCAGTTTGCTCGACGACGAGCCGGCACACGGCTACCGACTCAAGCAGAGATTCGAAGAGAAGATCGGTGACTTCTGGCAGCTCAACGGCGGTCAGGTCTACCAGACGCTTCGAACACTGGAGCGCGACGGTTGGATCACCGCAGTCGGGCCGCCGCCCGAGCCCGTCGCCGAGCCCGTTGCCGAGCGCAGTCCACGTGAGTCGATCCAATACGAATTGACCGATACCGGGCGCGAGCGATTGCGCAACTGGCTGGCGAAGCCGGGCACAACGCCCGAGCCTTACCGTGATGAGATACTCGTTCGCCTTCTCGTGCTAGACGACGCTGCCGAAGTTGAAACGAGACGATTCATCTCGCATCAACAAAAGACGTACAGCCACTATCTCGCGCGGCTATCCGCAAAGAAGCGCAGATTGCCTAGCGACGTCACGAAAGAGACGCTCGCTGCGCGGCTCGGTATCGACGCAGCCATTTCGCACGCGTCGGCGCACCTTCAATGGTTGGGGTACTGCCTCGAAATGCTCGACGTCGCGGCCGCCAACGATGTGAAGGACAACAGCGCGAATTACGCCGACAGCGATCAGAAGGCCCAGAAGGCCCAGAAGGCCGCGCCCGACTGCACGACGACCGACGACACGGAGTTGGGAAGCTAGGATCCTAACGCTTTGAGTTTGATCTCGCATCGCTGGGTCGCAGATGACGACACGCTTATCGCGATCCGGCAGGTAGACGCCGTTGTATCCGCCCGTGTTCCCGCCGGGGACGTACTCGCGGGCATTCACGATCAAGTAGTGGATCCGTTGGCTAAACGCCTGCGCCCCCTGTTGCTGCTCCTCGGTGCGCGCGCCGCCGGCCGGCCGCTGGGCAGTCGTGCGTTTCGTGCGGCGGCTGCGATAGAGATTCTGCACGAGGCGACGCTGGTACACGACGACATCGTAGATGCCTCCGGGATGCGGCGCGGTCGCCCCTCCGTTCAGGATCGCCACGGGCTTCGGGGCGCCGCCTACGGTGGAAGCGGCATCATGTACGCCGCGATGTCGCTAACATCCGACCTACCTGACGATGTTCGACAAGAAACTGCGCGAACCGCTGCGCAGATGGCGCGATCTCAAGTCGAAGAAGTCACGCGTGCGCATGACCACTCGGTGACGCCGATGCGTCGTTTGCGCATCATGTACGGAAAGACCGCATCGCTATTTCGTCTGGCTGCGCTGTGCGGAGCTCGCCTCGGGCATTGCGAGCCCCACGTCACCGACGCGATTGTACGGTCCGCGACGTTGTTCGGGATGGCATACCAACTGGCCGACGACATGCGTGACCTCTACCTCGCGACGCACGAGGACGCCGACATGACTCGCTGCGATCTCGTTGACGGGATCGCGACGCTGCCCATTCTATTCTCGCTAACCGATCGCGTAGGTGTGGTTGCTCGCGTGAGTTCCATGCGCGAACAGATTGCAGCCGGGCAGCCCGTACCGGAGACCGAGATTCGACAGATTGCCTCGCTGATTGTTGCCGGTGACGGCATGAGCCACGCCACGGCTGTGCTGCAGAGCTGGGGGCTTCGCATTCGAGCGGCTCTCGATGAAGCCAGGTCGGATCTCCCCACGGACGTCTACGGATCGTTCATCTCGCTGTTGCAGATCGTTGACGCCTCGGCGCTCGATGGCGCTGCGAGTCTCACATGCCCGATGTCATCGTAATAGGAGGGGGTCCCGCAGGCGCCAGCGCGGCGTTCACACTCGCAGCCGGCGGTGCCGATGTGGTTCTGCTCGATCGTGCGGAGTTTCCTCGCGACAAGACCTGCGGTGATGGGCTGACACCCGCTGCTGTTGCGCGGCTGATCGCGATGGGCGTCGATCTCAGCGACGCACGGACGGTTTCAGGCTACAGCTTCATCCATACACGCAGCGATCGGCGTACCGACGAAATGTTTCGAGGCGGCCAGGAGAAGAAGGGCGCCGCGATGCGGCGGCATGTGTTGGATAGCCGCATGCTTGCCGCCGCCGTCGGAGCCGGCACGACGCTTCGCACGGCAACAGTCTCCGGCCTGGTGCGTAATGAACAGGGCCGCGTGTGCGGCGTCGACTTCACTCACGACGGCCGCCGCGGCCGCCTCTACGCAGCGACGACGATCATCGCCGCCGGTGCCGCCGGCAGATCTCTGTTCACGCGCGACGGCGATGAGCGAATCTGGTCCGTCGCCGGTCGTACTTACATCACGTTGGAGAAGCATCAGCGTGAGACTCTCGACCACCTCGAACTATACTTCCCGTTGGCGGTGAGCGGCCGAACCATCCCGGGGTACGCGTGGATTTTCCCGGTCTCGCAAACGCACGCGAACATCGGCGTCGGCTTGGCGAGAACTCAGGGCTTTCGAGGAGTATCGATTCGTGAGTTGTTGGTAACGTTCGCGCAGGAGCATGCGAATCTCTCGCAGCGACAGATCGCCGAGGTCGCCAACGGTGAGATCGCCACGGCGCCGCTGGCGATCGGTGAGTCCGATAATTCTGCGCAGGGCGTGCTTCTGTGTGGCGACGCAGCCGGCCTCGGCAACCCGTTCACCGGCGAAGGGATCGCAGGCGCTCTGCTTTCCGGTGACGCGGCGGGGCAAGCCATTCTCGATGCCGACGGCTCGGGCGAGGGCTGGCGACAGGTCGCGACCGACTACGACGCAACGCTGGGGCGTTTGCTCAAGCGCAACGTTCGTCTCGTGCGTACGATTCGAGCGACGCTCGATAAGCCGGAGTTCTTTCACGGTCGAGCAGCCGATCTGTGTTTCGCGCGCGGGCGACGTTGCCAAGGATGGATTCGCCGGATCATTCACGACGAGACGCATGGTGAGTTGCACGAAAGCGTGTCCACCGATGCCGACGAAGCAGTGAACGATCTTGCGCGCGATCTGTCGAGCACCGCGCGTTCCTGCGAGCCCCTGTTTTCCCCGCTGCTCGAGGAGTTCCTCGCCGACGAAGACATCGAGTTCGGTGCGCTACTGCGCGCGGCATTGACTACCTTCGACGATCTCGACGCCGAATCCGCCGCACAGCTACGGCGAATCGCCTCGGTGCTCGAGATCGCCAGGTTGGTGGAAGGGCTGCTCGGTGGCCTGGCGTCAACCAATGCGATCGAAGCGGCGCAGGAATGGGGCTGCAATACCACGGAACTCGTATTGGCCGACGTCCTCAACGCGTATGCGCTGCGCTTGCTCGCGTCGCTGCCGCCGCGCTGGTCCAAGTCGTTGAGCGAGCATCTAGCGTGTCATTTCGCTGCGAACAGCCTCGAACAATCGCCGTCTACTCTGTTGGCGAACCGCCCCTTAGCTGAGATACTCGCTGCAGCTGGTTGCGGAGGCGAGCCTGAGTCGGCTGTCTCTGAGAGTGTCGTCCGTCGAGTCGAACGCGCTATGTCCGACGTTGCGGATCGACGCTACGCCGTCTCCTGACCGCGTCTACACATGTTTTGGCTGCTCAGACAGATGTCGCTCCCGTACTGGCTACGCCACAAGGGCAGGGCGGCTCTGCTCATCGTTGCGATCTCGGCCGGTGTCGCGGCTATCGTGGCGACGGCGGCGGTTGCCAACAGCGTTCTCGAATCCTTCTATAACGTCACCACGCAAACCGCCGGCGCCGCCGACATTCAAATCGCCAACGCGGGCGTGGGCGTGCCTGCTCATCTGGCCGATTCAATCGCGCGCCTCGACGGCGTTGCGCGCGCCACCCCGATCGTCCAGGCAACCATCGTGTTGGCCGACGATGAATTGTCGACGCTTCAGCTCGTGGGCATCGATCTTCTCGGTGACGCGCGTCTTCACGATCTACTGCCGGCCGATGCGGTGCGCGTGCACGATGAGGCTGAGTTCATTGCGAATCCGGACTCGATCGCCGTATCTCGCAGCTTCGCCGAGAAGCGTGCTCTGAAAGTTGGTTCACCCCTCGCCGTCATCAGCCCGACCGGGCGGCGCGAGCTCGTGATTCGGGGTTTGATCGACGACGTCGGGGTGTTCGAATTGCTGGGCGGCCGAGCCGCGATCATGGACCTGCCGGCCGCGCAGCTCGTTGCCGCACGCGGCGACCGCGTCGATCGTATCGACGTTGCCATCGAGCCAGGTGCCGACGCGGCTGCGGTGACCGCCGCATTGCGCGAGCACGTCGAGTCGGTTGCACGGGTGTATTCGGGCGGAATGCTGGGGCAGCGGGCCTCACAGGTGCTACGTTCGTTGCGCGTGCTGCTGGCACTCTCCGGTGCGCTGGCCGTCGTCGTCGCCTTCTTCACGATCTACCACTCCGTCGAAACGTCGCTCAGTCAGCGACGAGCCGACATTGCGCTCCTGTCCGCGCTCGGTGTCTCGCGCCCACATCTGATCGTGTGGATTGCGGTCGAGGCGCTTTTGCTTTCCTCGTTTGCTGCGCTGGTCGGTGCGCTAGCCGGCTTGGGGCTAGCGGCGCTGGCGATCACGACGTTTTCCGTGGTTACCACTGCATGGATTGCGGCAACGTCGGCATCGCTCGACGTAGGGCTCGAGACGATCGCAGGTGCGATGGCCGCCGGTATCGCCGCATCTGTCTTGGCCGCCGGATTCGCGTGCTGGACCCATCTACGTGGACCGATCGCTGCTGCGATTCGATCGACGGCAATGGGAGGGCGCAAGCGCTCGTCGTTCGTCACGGCTGTTGGCGCAGGTTCGTTGGTGCTGGCGATTGTCGGTGTGATGCTCTTTGCTGCGCCAACGGCGCTCCCGTTCGCGCAGCTGGTCGGGTTCATTCTCGCGGTGAACTGTCTCCTGTTGATCGGCGCCGGGGTGATGTCTCCCTTCGTCGTCTACGTCGTGTCGTGGGTCTTGTCGCGCATCGCGGAGCGGTCGGCGGGCATCGGTGTTTTCCTATCGGCACACTTGGTCGCGCGACAACCGGTGGCTTCAGTCGCGGTGGTTAGTGGGATTGTCATGGCGATGGGTTGGACCATCGCGAACTCCTCGCTGGTTTCGAGCTTCCAGAGCTCGTGGTTTCAGTGGGCCGATGACTACTATTCGAGCGACCTCGTGATGTCCGGTGGAGGTCGCACGATGGACATCCTCACCGCGCGTACGTTCAGCGACGAGGTTCTGAGCGAAGTCGCTTCGCTCAGTGGTGTCACACAGGTGCAGGGGCAACGCCGGGTCGAGATCAATTTTCGAGGCGAGCCGGCAGTGCTGCTCGCGTTCGACGAAGGCGAATGGGGGTTCCCTACGACGGACCGCCCCTGGAACGCCGTTTCCGAGTCGTTCTGGGCAGGCGAAGGCGTGCTCGTCAGCGAAGGCTTATCGCGGTCGGGCACCGCGCCCACGGGCGCAAGCCTGGAACTGATGACGCCGACGGGCGAGTTCAGCGCACCTGTGCTCGCGACTTTCCGCGATGTCTACGGTGGAGGACTTCCCGCAATCGCCGTGTCGCGGCGTACCTACCTCTCTCACTGGAACGACCCGCTCGTAGACCGCGTGTCCGTGTGGACGGCCGATGGAGAGAGCGAGCGTGTACTGAGAGAACTCAACGAGCGTTTTTCACAGCCCTATGGTGTGATCACGGGGACCTTCGCCGATGCCCGAGCGAGTGCGCAATCTCTCATCGACGGCGCGTTCTCTCTCACCTACGCGATGGTCTTCGTCAGCCTTGCGGTCTCGGCAGTCGGCGTGGTGAGTTTCTTGCTCAGCGCGATTGCGACGCGCGGCACCGACTACCGGACTCTACATGCACTCGGGCTCGACCGCCGACAGGTGGCAAGAAGCGTGGCGCTCGAGGGCGGCCTTTTGGGATTCTGCGGTAGTCTGGTCGGAACCGTCGCCGGAATCGGTGTGTCGGCGATCATCGTGTTCCAGTCGATCCCCATGGTGAACGGTTGGTACTTCGATCTCGAACTGTCCTGGCCGGCCATCAGCCTCGCGATCGCGGCGGTGACGCTCGCATCGTTGGCCTGCAGCATGCTCCCCGGTTTCATCGCAGCAAGAACCGGAACATCTTGGGATGGAAGGGCCGGCCGCTGAGCGATAAGATGCGCTGACGCGCCAGTGTCCACCGACGAACTCATGAAGACAGAGCAAACATCCAATCTCGACGATCTGTCGGGAACCGTCGTGCTCGAGGCACTCAAGAAGTCCTACGACGATGCCGACGGTGAGGTGTGGGCGGTCGCCGGTATCGATCTGCACGTCTGTCGAAGCGAATTCGTTTCGTTGACCGGTCCGAGCGGTTCCGGGAAATCGACGCTTCTGAACCTGATCGCCGGACTCGACGATCCGACCGAGGGCCGCGTACTCGTCGATGGTGTAGACGTCGCAGGCCTCGGAGCAACGGCTCGTGCGCGACTACGACGCGAGCGCGTGACGTTCGTATTCCAATTCTTCAATTTGCTATCGTCGCTGACGGCGGCTCAAAACGTCGCCGTGCCGCTTCGGGCCGGTGGTCACGGCGTGAGCGAGATCGCCGACCGCGTGGCTGAGGCACTGCGTTCCGTAGGGCTGCCCGATCGTGGCGGGCGTTATCCCGATCAACTGTCGGGCGGTGAATTGCAGCGCGTCGCGATTGCGCGAGCGCTCGCCACCGGTGCGCCCATCGTGCTTGCCGACGAACCGACCGGGAACTTGGATCAATACAACGGCGAGCAGGTTCTCGAACTGCTCAAGCGCGCCAGCGAAGAGAACGGAAGAACGATCATACTGGTGACGCACGATCCTCGCGCTGCCGGTTACGGAGACCGGACGATCGGCCTGCGCGACGGACGCATCGAATTCGAAACCGATGAGCCCGACCTCAGCAACGTCGTGCCGTTGCGCCCGGCTTGAACAGCATCGTGGTATGAACAAGACAGTACTTGCCCGGCTTACGCGGCTTCTTGATATTCCGACGGCGCCGTTCCGGGAGCATCTCATCGTCGAGCATGTGCTCGCGGTATGCGCGCGTGCCGGGATCGATTGCTTTCTAGACCCCGCGGGCAACGTGATTGTCGGTGCGCGCGATCGCGCGCACTACCGTCGAATCGTCGCGGCGCGCTCCGCCGAGCCGGTGCGCGTGTTTATATCGCACATGGATCATCCGGGGTTTCACGCGATTGCGTGGTCGGGGCGTGGCCGGCTGACGGCGCGCTGGCACGGCGGATCGCCGGTTCGTCACTTGCGGGGCGCGGATGTCTGGCTATCCGATGCGCGCGGCTACGTCGGCAACGCCACGATCGCATCGGCAAAAATTCACAAGGCCGGCTATGCGATCACCGATATGACGATTCGCGTCGACGATGCGGCGATTCGCGAGCGAGACGCGGCAACATTGTTCGGCGGTTTGTCGTTTCGGCGGCCGGTTTGGCGAAGTGGGAAGCGGATCTACACGAAGGCCGCCGATGATTTGGTTGGCGTGTTCGCGATTCTCGAAACGGCGCGTGCTCTCAAGCGACGGCGATCGCGTGCTCCGTTCTTGGGAGTTCTGACACGCGGCGAGGAGGTCGGTTTCGTCGGTGCGGTCGATCATTTTCGACTCGGCTGGCTCACCCGTGGTGCCACACGCCCAGTCATGTGCGTGAGCCTCGAGACCTCTCGTACGCTTCCCGGTGCGTTGATCGGCAAGGGGCCGGTCGTTCGTCTCGGAGATCGCAGGACGGTGTTCGATCCAGCCGGTTTGGCAATACTCAGCGACTTGGCCGAACGTCTGCTGCCGGGGCGGCACCAACGCCGCGTAATGGACGGCGGCAGCTGCGAGGCGACGGCCGCCACCGCCTGGGGGTTGCCGGCAATCGGGATGTCGGTGCCGTTGGGCAATTACCACAACCAGGGATTCGAGGGCGGACCGGATTGTCGCGGGCCCGAGGGGCCGGCGCCGGAACTCGTTCATCTCGAGGACGTCGATGGCTTGCTCACGCTTTGCGATGGGCTCATGCAGAAAGGGCTTGCGTGGCGCGATGCCTGGGCGGCAACACGCAAACGGTTGACGAAGAACGCGGCTGCCTATCGTGATCTACTGGATCTTTGAGAAGATGCGCTTGAGATCTTCGCCGTAAGCTTCCTGTTGCGTGCGTAGCACGGACAGCAACGCAGTGGCCGATTCCTTGCTGAGCCATCGGCCGTCCGTCGATTGGCGGAACGCCAGATAGGCACCCAATTCCGACGTCGACGCGTGCGTGTGCTCCACCTGCAACACTCCGGCGGCCGCTCGCGTATAGCGCTCTCTGGCCTGTGCAGCCTTGGCGAAAAGGCCGGGCAGCAATTTCTCCCAGGCGCCATCGGGAACACCGCCCGCCGGGTCATCGGCCAGCGCCAAGCTCAGGCTTACCAGAAACGTCGCGACCGAGCTCGACGAGATATAGATCTGATCCAACAGTGATTCGCGCGCGATCTCGGCAAGAATCTTTACGCGCGCCTTATCGATCGGGGTTGTATTTGTCTCGGCGTAGGCTTCGAGCACTCCAAGTAGATCGGTGTCTCGTGTCGAGCGCGGGCGAGCGGTGAGCGATTGTCCGACGGGTTCTGCTGACCACGCGAGTACGGCTTTCGACTCGGTGGTTGATTCGCTGGTCGCGAAGTAGTCGAGCAGCATGGCTTCGAGCGTGTCCGCACCGAAATGTCTCTCGATCTGGCGCTCGACGATCTCAGCGCGCACGGAACTCACACCGGCCGAAGGCCCCTCCCACAGCTTGAGAAAATCGCCTCTGAATGTTTCGGCGAAAATCGCCAGCTCCGAAGCACGGTACAGTACGCGTGCTTCACTGCTTGGGCTCGCCTTCGGATCGGCCAAGGCGGACGTAGTCGCCGCGAGACTGCAAAGCGCCGAGAGCAGGGGGAGAAGCAGCAGAGTCGCCGCGGCGTTCAGTGGGCGTGCATGCGGATGGTGAGTCTTTTGGATCGCGTGAGTTCTGAGCACAGCGGCGATGTTGGGGGCGTACGTTCGCCGAATCAACCGGGCCTGAGTTTTTCGAGGCCGGTCGTGTGTGCCCGTTTCACAGCGTCTGTTTCCTCGTGCTGGTCCCGCCGGATGACGCTGTGCTAGTTTGAGCGCTACCGTCGAGGTTACGTTCATGCCGACAGCGTTCAAGCCCGCAGATTACCCTATCACTGAAGACGATCGGTTCATTGCCGACGCGCTCGAGAGCGCGAGCATACCGGCGTTGCTCATGTCGATGAGCCACATCCTCGGTGATCGCACGATACTCGACGGTGCGTTGCGTCCGAGCCAGGCCATCATGGGCGAGACGCAGGGCTTCATGTCGAAGGAAGACAAGGCTGCGGTACGTGCGGCTGCGCTTCGCGTGTTGGCCGACTACCGCGACCGAGGCTGTACGCTGCCGCCGCCGCCCGACGGCGAAACCATTCACGAAATGATGAGCTTCATGGTCGGGGAGCCCGTCAGCGAAGACTACGTCCCAATGATGCGCGAAGAGCTGGCGTTGGCCGGCGTCGACGAACGCGATGTCGTCTGGGACGATGTGCCTGTGCAGCTGCGCGCCGAGTTTCACGTCGTCATCATAGGTGCCGGAATGTCGGGGCTGTTGGCGGCGATAAAACTCGAGGCTGCCGGGATTGGCTACACGGTCGTGGAGAAGAACGACGGCCTGGGGGGTACCTGGTACGAGAACACCTACCCGGGCTGCCGCGTAGACATCGCGAATCATTTCTACTGCTACTCCTTTGAGCCGAACCACGACTGGTCACAGTTCTATGCCCAGCAAGAAGAGCTCAGAGCGTACTTCGAGCGATGCGCCGACAAGTACGCAGTGAGAAAGAACATTCGCTTCGGTTGCGAAGTGATCGAAGCGAGCTATGACGAACAGGCGAATGGTTGGGACGTGGTGTTGCGAGATCCCGCGGGAGCGACCGAACGTCTGAAAGCGAACGCCGTGGTGAGCGGCGTCGGTCAACTCAATCGCCCGAAGGTTCCCGAGATCGCAGGCCTGGAGCGATTCAAAGGGCGTCACTGGCATTCCGCCCAGTGGCCCGGCGATGCGGATCTCAGCGGCAAGCGTGTCGGCGTCGTTGGTTCGGGCGCCAGCGCGTTCCAACTCGTTCCCGAAGTAGCGCAAGCGGCCGAGCATCTTACGGTGTTTCAACGTTCGGCGCCGTGGATGTTTCCGAACCCGAGTTATCATCGAGATGTGAGCGACGGGATGAAGTGGTTGCTCAAGCACGTGCCGTACTACGCGCGTTGGTATCGGTTTCTCTTGTTCTGGCCCGCCTCCGACGGTCTGCTTCCCAGCCTGGTCATCGATCCCGACTGGCCGAATCAGGAACGGTCGATCAACGAGACCAACGAAATGACGCGCGGATTCTTCCTCGAATGGATCTCGAGCCAAGTCGGCGACGACGGCGAGTTGCTTGCGAAGGTAACGCCCGACTATCCCCCGTTCGGGAAGCGCATGTTGCAAGACAACGGAAGTTGGCTCGCCGCACTCAAGAGAGACGACGTTGAACTCGTCACGCAACCGATCGATCGCGTCGAGGAGTCTGCCATCGTTTCGAGCGACGGAAGCCGGCACGAAGTCGATGTCATCGTGTTCGCGACGGGGTTCAACGCGACGAAATTCCTATGGCCGATGGCAATCAACGGTCGCGGCGGCGTGAATCTCGGTGCGCTGTGGGGAGACGACCCGCATGCCTATCTCGGTATCACGGTGCCCGACTTCCCAAACCTGTTCTGTCTCTACGGACCTGCCACGAATCTTGCCCACGCCGGCAGTATTATCTTCCATTCTGAATGTCAGGTGCGCTACACGCTCGAGTGTATCAAGGAGCTTCTGACCCGCGGTGCGGCTGCCATGGATTGCAAGCCGTCGGTGAACGACGCGTTCAACAAGCGACTCGATGAGCAGCTGGCCAAAATGGTTTGGTCGTCACCGGCCATGGATAGCTGGTACAAGAACAGTGCGGGGCGCGTGACCGCGACATCGCCTTGGTTGCTGCTCGACTACTGGAATTGGACCCGGAAACCCGACCCGAACGACTACGAGTTTCTCGCCTAAATAGTCGGCATCGTGATTGCTGCGCCTCAGCGCGGCTGCGGAACCACTTCGATCGCGAGAGCGCGCTCGCGTTGGTCGGTCGGTACCGGGCCTGTCCCGGGGTGGGGGAAGTCGGAGATCAGATTGCCGTCGTCATCGAGAAAACGCGTGAGGTCGTGCGATGCGCCGAGCCCGTCTGTGACCATGATGGAGCCGTTTCCGAATCCGTAGGTCTCGGCGAGCGTTGCCGAGTTGTCGATCCCGGTTGCCGGAAGTGCCGGGTGACAGGTGTCGCAGTTGCGCGGGATGCGGCTGACGGTGTGATGGTGGAAAGGATTCCATCCGAACCCTTTCCGTCCGTCACCGCTGATGCGGATCCGGTCTTCGGTGACGAGCGCGCCGGTTGAATCGATGTAGCTCATCAGGATGCTCATCGAGCTGCACAGCGGTGCCAATTTTCCGTTTCGATCTTTACCGAGCGCGAAGAAGTCCACGCTGTAGTTGTCGCGTGAAGCCGTGAACGCGCCCTCGGTTGTCTCACCCGTCGTCTCGTTGCGCGCGCTTCGCGAGTCATCCACCGTGACGTGGCACCCGAAACAGTTCTGGCGCCATCCGGTGTGACAGGTGTAGCACTCGAGCGCTTCGGTGTGGGAGAAGTCGTCGGCGTACACGCCCATGGCCGCGTTCATCAGCGGATTCGTACCCGCATCGAGGATGCGCTTGATCTGTGGCACTTCGAGCTGTGAGCCGTCCATCGCTAGGGTGAGCATGATTCGATCGTCTACTTCACGCGTCAGGTTGCGCAGCGAGAAACCGGCGGAGTTCTTGAACAATCCGTCTCCCGCGTCTTCCGAGATTTCTGCGCGTACGCTGCCGTGGCAATCCTCGCAACGAATACCGACCTGATATCGTTCGGCTGAGTACAGGTTGCCGTCGCCGTGAACGTCGCCGCCGACATGACAATCGACGCAAGCCATCCCCGCACTGAAGTGCAGATCGGGCGGTGTCTCATCGATCTCGTTCGTCGAGTCTTCGTCGGTGAAATAGAAGCCCGCGTCGTGACCGTAAAGAGGAGCGTCGAGCGGCACTGCGTTCGGGGGCGTGTGCTCGGTGTCGAATCCGCCCTCGCGGATTCCGCGATACGCCAGACCGATTCGTCCGCCCTGGAAGTGGCAGTGTGCGCATTGCTCGACGGGAATGGCCGTCGTGAGCTGATGCCGGGCAGGGTGGGGCGGGAAGTCCTCTGTGATGACCGGGTCGTCCGACTCGGAAAGGCCGTCGTCGTTGTACACCATGTGGCAGGCCGTACAGCCTGAGGACCGGTAGGTGCCGGGAGCCTGGTTGCGACCGAACGCGTTCAGGTGGCAGGTCGGGCACGATTTCGGCAGATAGGTATCGAGCATCGCTTCCATCGAGCCGTCGGGCGCCGACACATGCGGTTCGCGTAGCGCCGCCAGCGACGGGACCGCTCCCTCGGGCGCGGTCATCATATTGAAATCGGTGTCCACGACATCGACGGCTGCCACCTGCGCCGCGCGCGTCTGCACGCCCGCTAGGTACCTGGGCAGGGTGTAGTGTCCGCCGTACGTGGACATCGTCGACAACTTCACGTTCTCGACGTGCTCCGGATGACAACCGAACGTACCGCAGGTCTGATCCGCGATACGCAGGTCGCCCGGGTTTACGAATCGAAGATACGCCGGGACGACGCTGTCGAGTTCATCGGAACTCATGTCGCGCAGATAGCTGTCGCCCGAACCCGGCGAAACATGCGCGTCGGCGCGGGTCGATGCGCCGGGGTCGCCGCCGTGACAGTCGGTGCACGACAGAGAGACGGCGGGATGCGCGTCCTCGATTCCCACACGCGTGCCGCCGGACACGAGCGGCCTGTGGCAGCCGATACAGCCGGCCTCTGACGGCTCGACTTCGTCCACATCGGGGTTCGGAAGATCGGTGAGATCGTCGAGAGTCAGTACGACACGAATCTGTTCGGTAAGCACGGCTCCGTCTGCATCGGTGAGTGTGACCGTCAGCTCGGCTTCGACGCCCTCGATGTCTTCGACGTCGGTGCTGGTGGGCAATCCGTAGAACAACGAGAGCTGTTGTGCGAAGCCATCTTCGCGAGGCTGTAGTGCGATCGATATGCCGCGGTTGACGAGCAAGCGGTCTGCGGTTTCGACTCGCACGCGAACTTCGACCGGTTCGTCCGTGTTCAGGCATCGCGCCTCGACGTTGAGGCTGAGATTGAATCCACCCTGGCCGAACGCGACGACGGCGAGGCGGTCGCAGTTCTGTATTCTTCCGAAGCCGACGACGTTGCGCCCGGCGAAAGCGATACGACCGTCCGGACAGGCCGTGATGAGCTCACCGACGCGTTCGGTGGGCTGTGCGCCGCAGCAATCGACCGCGATGTCCGACAGTACGTCGACGCATCCGGTCGCCGGATCGCACACTGGTGTGTTGCATGCGTCGGGGACCGAGACCTGTATCCCGATCAGTGCGTCGGCGCTGAGCATTGGGTCGCCGTCGTCGCGCACACTCACCTGAACGTAGAAAGGACCCGTTTGGTCCGGGTCGGGAGTCCACTCGAGAAGGCCGCTGTCCGGGTCGATCGTACAGCCGTCCGGTGCGTTGGTGACTGAGTAGGTGAGTGTGTCGTCATCCGGATCCGTGGCGATCACCGGCAGCGCCATCGCGTAGCCGGGATAGAGACGGAAGGGCTGGGGCGCGACGATTACCGGCTCGCGGTTGCTGCACACGCAGTTGAGCGCGATGTCTTCGCCCACTGCCACGCGCAATACGATCAGCGCGTCGAGGGCGGTGATGTTGCCGCAGCCGTTGTTGACGTCGCAGACGGAGAAATCGCATGCGATGAGACCGACGGCCGCTTTCAGCACTGCGAGTGCGTCGGTCGCCGTGGGCCCGGCGCCATTCGAAATCGGCTGCCCGCAGTCACCCTGCGCGGCATGGCCGGCCGTCACACCCGACAAGCACAAGCATGCGGCGATCACGCTGCCTGCGAAGCGCCTTGCGACGCTACGAATTCCGCGCCGGACGGGAGATTTCAGGTGTGTGAGGTAGGAGAACACGCGAGAACCAGCTTTCGCCTCAATAGGGACAATCATCGCTGAGCCTAGCGAATGTAGCAATTCTTCCGGTCGGATATCGACTCATCCAAGCCCGAGGACTAGTCGTACTACATAACAGGTGATCGGCTTCGTCTGAGGCCGTTGCATAACCATTTGCTGCGGACCGTCGGCGCGCCGGCCGGCGCCGTGGGGGTGCTCCGTGCAGAAGTTCGAAATAGTCCGCAAAACGGCGTCGGGGCTGACAGGCCTGGCGATTGTTTCTCTTTTCGTATCGATCGCTTCGGTTGCGTATGCACAGATTGCCCCGCCGCAGCCTGAGGTGCCGCCACAGATGCCGATTACCACCGGCGTCGATACCGACGCGACGCGGGTCGGCGATGAGTTGGAGAACCAGATCTCGACCTTGCATACCGCGATCTCGCGCGCGCGTAGTGCGCAGGAAAAGGATGCTCTCGCGCGCCGCCTGCTGGACCCGGTCCCCGTCGAACTCGTGTTCGACGAACAGATCACGCAAGCCCAACTCGATACGTTCGTTGCGATGGGCGGTGTCGTGGATCATGTCTACGAAGCAGTCGCTTACGGCTGGAACGGAACTGTAGCCATCGGCGCTGTCGAGGATCTCGCGTCGGCCCTGGGACCGTCATTGCTTTTGATTGCGGGTGATCGACCGATTGCCCCCACGCTCAACGAAGCCACCCGCACCGGGCGCGCGCGACAGGTCTGGAGTGGAGTCGCCTCGGTTCCCGGACTCGACGGCAACGCGAACACGACCATCGGTATCATCGATTCGGGGATCGACGAGTCGCATACCGATCTGGCCGGTCGCCAGCAGTTCTGGCAGGACTTCACTTCCGAAGGCGATGTCACTCCGCGTGACGTTTTTCAGCACGGTTCACACGTGGCGGGCATCGCGCTCGGTACCGGTGCGGCACACGGATCCGGTGTGACCACGCTGCGCTATACCGATAGCGGCAACCTCTCGGGCGTGACGGCGGGGCTGGGTTTCGTGAGCCCCGTGCACATCGCGCCGGCGCCCGCCATGACGTACGCGCATACAGCAGCCTGGCTCGGCGGCGGTTCCACGGATCTGGGCGGTACGTTTCAGCTCGATAACAACGGCGGCCCGCTCACGTTCATCACCGCTCCGACCTTCGGTGCGTCCGGCGTTACCGAGTCGAATTTCCTCGTTCCTTCCGTGTCGAGTCACTACTCCGCGTTCTTGGCGCAAAGTGCCGGCGGATCGATCACGAACTACGCGATCCGCAATACTGCCACGAGCTTCCCTACACCGGGCGACGGATTCAACGTGCTGAGCGGCGTCGCTCCCGGCACGCGTTGGGCCGGTGCGAAAGTCTTCACTGCGTCCGGCACCGGAATGGGCGGTTGGACCGGTACGGCAGTCGATACGCTCGTTGCGAATCGCGTTGCGAACAACATCAAAGTGATCAACATGAGCCTCGGGACGATCGGCGCTCCCGGAATCGATCCGACGCTGCGGGCTAAGGTAAACACCGCGGTCAACAACGGGATCGTAGTCGTCGCATCGGCGGGCAACGACGGACCTGGTACCGCAGGCGCCAATCTGGTTGACGACCCAGGTCGCGCGTCGCTCGTACTGACGGTGGGCGCGGCTAATGATCTCAATCAACTCACCAACTACACGAGTAGCGGCTTCACTTCGCCGGGGGCGGACGAAGACCTCAAGCCGGACGTGCTCGCTCCCGGTGGGTCCGATTTCTTCTCGCACATCTTGTCCGTGGACAGCAACGACAACGATGGGCAGACCGCGTCGCTGGCCGACCAGCAGGCGAACGACTACTACAACATCAAAGGGACCTCGATGGCGGCGCCGTTCGCTGCCGGTGCTGCCGCGCTGGTGATCGATGCATTGGAGTCGCAGACTGCGCTCAGTTGGAGCTTTGCGTCGAGCCAACACCCGCTGCTCGTCAAGATGTTGCTGGGGGCGTCGGCTAGCGAGACGAACGCGACGCGAGAAGTCGCGAGTGGCTCTAATCCGACGTTGGGCCGTTCGACGACCCCCAAGGATCGCTTCGAGGGCTACGGATTGATAAATCCAGACGCCGCAGTCGAAGCCGTGGCCGAACCGGCGAATCTCGGCGGGCCGGCGTTGTGCATCGTCGGTTCGAATCAGACGACATCGCAGCGGTCTTGGGGCCGTCACCTCGACGTGGTCGTTGGCACGCAGGTCAGCGCTTCGCTCTCGAATCCAGGCAGCGGCGATTTCGATCTGTATCTCTACAGTGAGACTCCCGATGCGAAGGGGAATCCGGTCATCGTCTCTGCCAGTACCAGCGCGGGCAACGGCGTGGCGGAGGCGGCCAACTACACGTCGACCGTCGCCGAGCGTGTCTACTTGTTCGTCAAACGGGTCTCCGGCTCGGGGATGTGGTGCTTGAGCGGCACGGTGATCGCGCCCCCGACGACAACCACCACGACGAGTACGACCACGACGACGACCAGCACGACGCTACCGTCCGGCTTGTGCGGTGCCGCACCCAATATGGGCTGTCTCATTGCTGGGAAGTCTACGGCGTTGGTCAAAGACAACGGCGATCCCAGCAAGGCGCAGATCAAATGGAAGTGGCTAAAGGGTGCAGCGACCGTTATTGGGGATTTCGGTGATCCGATTACCTCGCACGACTATCGCTTCTGTGTCTGGGACGCATCGGCATCGGTGCCTACGAAAGTCGTCGACGCATCAGTGCTGCCGAGCGCCCTATGGAAGGCGATCTCTTCCAAGGGGTTCAAGTACAAAGACAATGCCGGAACGAACGATGGTGTGACCGGAATGAAAGTACAGATCGGAGTCGCCGGGAAGTCGAAGGCTCAGCTGAAGGCGAAGGGAGTGAATTTGCTGCTGCCCGGGGCATTTTCGGGAGCGGAGTATTTCGATTCCGATCCGAGCGTAGTGATGCAGTTGACGAACCCGCTGGGGACATGCTGGACGTCCGACTTGACCGTGATCAAGAAGAACTCGGCGACGTTGTACAAAGCGCTCGAGTAGGACAGGACGGCCAAGGCGGCCTGCATTCGGCGGGGCGCACGGGCGGAGGCTCAGGTGTTCACGCGGGCGCCGCAGCTGCCTGTCCATCCAACGCTTGGTTGACCACTTCGAGCAGTTCGAAGGAATGAAACGGTTTCTCGAGCGTAGCGCAGGCGCCGAGCGCTGCCGCCGTCTCGAGGTAGGATCCCGCTCCCTTGAGGCTTCCGCCGGAGATCGCAATGATCGGCATGTTGGGGAAATCCTGCTTGATCTCTCCGATCGTCTCGATCCCCTCCTTCTCGGGCATGATGATGTCGGTGATTACCAAATTGATCTCTCGTTGATTGACGAACGCTACACCCTGATCGCCGCTGGTGGCGTCGATCACCTCGTGCCCCGCGCTTTCGAGAATCTCTCGAATCACGCGAAGCATTCTCGGTTCGTCATCGATGACTAGAATAGTTGCCATTGCTCATGCCTCCACGGTTGCGAGCGTGCCCAACGCGTCACGCAACACATTGCCTAGGTCCTTCATTCGGTAGGGCTTGCTCACGTAGCCTCTGAGTCCGAAGTCTTGTGCCGATTCCGGCGTAACGTATTCGCTGAACCCAGTAGCCACCACGATTGGCAGTCCCGGGCGAATCTTGATCAGGTCGCGCGCCATCTCCATGCCTGTGAGCGTGGGCATGGCCTGATCGGTCACTACAGCGTCGAAGTCGTCCGGGCGCTGAGCGAAAGCTTCTAAAGCTTCTCGCGCATCGCTGAACGCTGTGACGATGTAGCCCAACATTTCCAGCATCTCGCTGGCGGTCTGCAGCAGGGCGACGTCGTCGTCGACCAGCAGTATGTGTCCGCCGCCGTTCTCTAATGGGAGCGTGCCCTGCATCGCGGCTTCGGCGGCAGCGTACGACGCGCCCGACGAGCTTGGGAGGTAGATCGTAAATGTCGTGCCGATGTCGGTCTGACTTTCTACGAAAATCCTGCCTCCGTGGCTGCTGATGATGCCATGCACCACCGACAAGCCGAGTCCCGTGCCCTCGCCGACCCCCTTCGTAGTGAAGAAGGGGTCGAACAAATGTTGCAGTGTGTTCTCGTCCATTCCGCAGCCGGTATCGCGCACGCGCAGCCTGACGTGTGGTCCGGGCTCGAGCCCCGGGCGTACCGCTGCTTTTGCGTCGTCTACCATCGTGACGTGCAGACTGATTTCGAGAACGCCTTCCTTCGTGTTCATCGACTGATAGGCGTTCGTGCACAGGTTTATGACGACCTGCGTGATCTGTGTCTGGTCGCCCATGATCGTACCCGCCATCGGGTCGATGTCGCGCCGCAATTCGACGGTGGACGGCAGCGACGGTCGAATGAGATCGATCGCGCTGTGGACGATCTCTGCCGCGTCGATCCGTGTCAGCCGCAGTTCTTCCTTCCGGCTGAACGTCAGGATCTGGCTGACGAGTCTCGAGGCGTGTTCGCTCGCGTCGAGAACCTCGTGAAGATTCCGCGCCAGCGCGCCATCGGGGTCGGTTTTGCTTGCCGCTAGCTCCGTGTTGCCGATGATCGACCCGAGCAGGTTATTGAAGTCATGTGCGATGCCGCCCGCTAACACGCCGATCGATTCCATTTTTTGGGAGTGTCGCAGTTCGGCTTCGAGCCTCGCCTTGTCGGCCTCTACATCGCGGATATCGGTCACGTCTACCGCGACACACAGGACGGCCTGTTGCTCGCGGTCCGGTGCGAGGAACGAGTACGGAATCTTGGCCGCGTTGAGTACGCGCGTGCGTTCGTCGATGTCTACGAACTCGACGTCCGTGAGGACGATGGCTTCGTTCGATGACTTCACCGCTTCGTCTTCGTCTAGTGTGCCGAGCGAATCGAGGCGCGCACCGAACAGATGTCCGCGCTGTGGGTCGATGAGTTCCGACACGCTCGTACCGCATGCATCGGCGGTTGCACGGTTCGCCAGCAGAATTCGCCCGCCGTCGTCGCGGACGAATATTAGCTGAGGCACGAGATCGATGATTTGGCGCAGCTGTCTGCGTTGTCGGTCGAGTTCGTCGTGGGCCTCCGTCAAACGAATATGGCTGTCGAGGACGGCTTCGGTGTGTTCTGTTCGCAGCACCAACTGAACACCGATTAGCGTGGTAGTCAGGAGACCGAATGCGAGCACGATCCATGGATGCCCGCTCGAACGTGCGTTTAGAAACTCGCGGCCGGCGGACGATACAATCTGCCAAGTCGTGCCGGCGATGGTGAACTCGACAGACGCGACCGACGGTTCGATCGATTTGGGAATCGGTGTTTTCGCTTGGGCGGAAACGAGATCTTGTGCGTAGAGGAGTCGGTTGCGATTGCTCGACGCGGATCCGTAGATTGCGACGTCGATACCGCTCTCGGTGAAGTGCGTACTGGTAGCGCCCCACACGTCGCCGATGTCGATGAAGGCGGCAGCATAGCCCATCGGCAGCTGCCGCTGCCGCGATGCGGGATCTCTTGGTAAATCGTTGTGGTAGATCGGAAGGAGCGCTACGACATTTAAACGGTCATTCGAAGAGTCGGAGACGTTCAACAAATCGGTGAGAGCGCTCTGGCCGCTGCTCCTCGAGTGCTCCAGTGCGGCGGCGCACGGCTCGACCGCCGCACAGTCGAAGCCGAGGAGGGATTCGTTTCCGATCCGCGGCTCGACGAACCGCACCGGATAGGCGTTCGCACCCTCTTGGCGGTCGGGGCCGGTCTCGTCGGCGGATTCGCGAGGAAGCCACGCGATCGCTTCGATGTCATGCTGGGTCAGTAGGAGGCGTTGAGCAAATGCTTCGAATTCGTCAGGTTCGACTTCTTGTGAAGCGGCGTACAATGCGGCGACAGAGTCGACCGAGCTGATCGCATGCGTAAGGGTCCACTCGAATACCGACGCACGATCGCTGGTGACTGAGGCGAATGACTCGAGTTGTACGCGACGGTCGGCCTGAAGCACGAGCTGGAACACTCCGCTCGTGACGAACAGCCCCGCAATGATGGCGGTGAGTATGAATCGGCGATCGGAACGCATGAACTCAAGCGTACGGTCTCCCTGCACGAGCGCACTGCGAGCGCTCGCGGGGAAATCCGGCAACGTTGAATTATAGCAATCATAAGGAGTGGCTTGCTGCGCGAACTCGGCGTGACTCGCGTGTCGATTGCACGACAAAGCAGACGCTGTAGAGCGTTCGGGCGGATTATTCGGGTACTTCGAATGCTGCCAGGCCGCCCTGGCCGCCGAGCGTGCCGTATGGGACGTAGAGCGTGCCGTCTACGACGGCGGAACCGCCCACTACCGGACTCAATATTCCGTCGAGAACGCCCAGCGTGCGCAGCAGCGCGCCGGTATCGGCATCGTAGACGTTGAGAGTCGGAGATTCCCCTACACCCGGGAGGGCCTTCTCGCCGACGAACAGTAGTCCACCGGCCAGAGCGACGTCGGACCAGCTGAACACATCGGTTTGCGCCGACCAGCTCGTAGCGCCTGTCTCGGAGTCGAATGCGTGCAAGCGATCGAGTCCTTCATTGGTGGTCGGGAACTCGAGATCGAACAGGCTCGCGAAGATTTTGTCGTCGGCGGCACCGATGGCGCCGTTGAAGAGACCGAAGGCGACGAAGTCCGTTGCAGGTTGTACCTCGCGTACCCATACCGCCGTACCTGTCGCGGTATCGATGGCGTAGAGCGAGCCATCTTTGCTGCCGGCTACGACGACCTCCTGTGTTCCTGCACCGTCGGGAATGTCCATGAGAATCGGGCCGTTGACGAAGCCGTAGTCGTGGTAGGGCGGGCCGTCGATGAACTGTTCGACGGTACGTGTTCGGTGCGACCAGTTGAGCGCACCGGTGGCGGCGTTTAGTGAGATGATTGCGTCGGAGTTGCCGATCGAGGGGAAGGTATAGCAACCGATGACGCTCAGGTAGACGGTTTCGCCGTCGTTGCTGGTCGCGGCTGTGGCGGTGACCCCGCCGCCTAGCCCGGGTACGCAGGTTCCCGCACCGCAATCGGAATTCATCGAACATTCGATGTTCGTGTCGTTGTCGCAGACGTTGTCCGGAACCGTGTCGAACTGCCAGAGTTGCGCGCCGGTATCTAGATCGAATGCGTAGATCCCGCCTTGAGTGCACGGCGTGTCGAGGTGGGAGGACCGGCCGACGAATACCCGATTGTTTGCTACCGTTGCCGATGACCACGCGTGCGCTCCGTCCGTGGATTCGTCGCCCTCACCGATGCTGCTCTTCCAAAGCAGCCCGCCTTTTTTCGCGTCGAGACAGTGAATGTCGCCGTTCGCGTCGCCCACGATGAGCCGGCCGTCCGCGGTCAATGTAGCCGAGGTCTGCACGCCGTCGATATCGTATGAGGGGTTCTTCGATTCGGTGTCGTAGGTCCACTTGACCTTGCCCTTCTTGCGGTCGAGCGCATACACCTTGCCGTCCCACGCGGTGACGTAGACGAGTTTTCGTCCGACGGTCGGTGTGCTGGTGACCGAGCTATCGAAGGAGTCCGAGATGTGGAAATTCCACTTCGCGACGAGTCCGGCGGCGTTCGCCGGCGTCAGCGACGATTCGAGTGGGTTGCTGCGCGTGTTGCGATGGTCGAAGCCGTGCTTGGGCCACCGAGCGGGGACACAGCTCATCTTCACCTTGTCTTTGTCCTTCGCGCTTGCGGTCGTACTCGTTGTCGCGAAGGTCAGCCTGGAGCGCTTGAGTATTCCTTTCGAGGTTTGCTTGAGTGCCAACGTAACACTCTGTCCCGTCGTGCACACGTTGCTCGTGGCCGGGAGCAACGCACTTGCTGCACTCTCGAGGGCGGCGAACCCCGGGAATTTGGACTCGCCTTTGACGTCGAATGCGGTCACATCGGCGGGCGTGCAACCGGGTAAGTTCGGATCTGCGTTGCGGAAGCACACGTCGATATCGAACCGGCAGGCACCGTTGACGGTTGCGTCCAGATCGCATCCGGGATCACCGTCGAAGCAGCGATGTTCCTTGGCCGGCTTTAGTTTGATCGGATTGAAGAACGGCGAGTTCAGCGACATCGCGGTCGACGCCAATTCGGAGTGACAGTCGGTGGTCTCATCGCCGCCGCCGCTCAGCGGGCAGCTTGGCGGGCACTGGGCCGCCGCGTCGGTCAAAACGCCTAGAGCTAAAGCGGCGACGGTAGCGAGCGCGAGAACTTTCTTCATCGAGGATCCTTCATACATGGGCAGACGTGCATACATGGGCATACGTGAACGTGAGGGCGTCCGATGCGTGGGCTGGTCGGTGGCGTAGACGAGACTTTGATGTGCGACGCTAGCAGGAAACGGTAATATTAATCCAGTGATCAATCATGCGTAACAGACCCTCCACACCAATTGTCTTGCTCCTCTCGCTCATCGTGGCGCTCATCTTGTTGTTCGTGGGGCTCTCACAGCCCTCTCCGCTCTCCCTCACCGGGACGCTCGCGAGCGTGGATGCCGGTGCCGGTCGCATCATCATCGATCGCGATCCTGGGCCTGGAGGGGGGCCGGTCACGCGAATTGCCTATTCGTACGTAGGGCGGCGCGACCTGTCGGAGATTCAGGCGCGCAGCAGAGTGGGGTTCTCAGCAAGGGAATCAGACGGGGGGGACGCGATCGGCGCCGTATGGCCTCTGCCCCAATCTCGTACGGCGGCGCCGGCCGCGGCGGATTCAGAACAGCAGTTCGGTCATCATCACAATCCACACCATGGTGGATTCGTTGGAATGGTCGGCGACTATCACGTCGAAGCGGTTGCAGCGCGCGACGGTGTCGTGCGTGCCTATCTGAGCGACATCTCACGCAGGCCGTTGCCACTGCGCGGCTTTTTTGGGAAAGCGATATTGCACGACGGCGACAACGCGATTACTCGCGCGCTCGGCAGAATGTCCACCAATACCGGTCCGGCATTGGGCACGAGGTTCGACGAGTTCGAAGTCGATGAAGTCGTCATCGAGTTCGATCTCGTACGCGGCGAAGAGACGATCAACGTCGAGTTTTTGCTCCCGCTCGAACGTGCTGTGCGCAAGAAGCCGCAGATGCCCAAGCGCTGCGAGCCGATGCAGAACAAAGCCTACTACGCCATCAGTAAGCCGTGGTGCTCGATGGATTTCGGCCGTGCGATCGCGGCTCTCGCCCTGTCGGCAGGCGGTCACTACGTCGGCGTTGGCTCGGTGGATTTGCCGGTGAGCACCTGGAGCCTGCCGGACGGAAAGCGGCGTGCGCAGTTCAAACCCGCGCCCGACGTACCGCCTGCGCCCGGTCACCACGAGCACGCCGACGCACCGAATGCGCTTGTCGCCGTTCCGCCGGATGGCGCCGAAGCCGTAGTGGTTTTGGAGAATCGTTTCCTTCGCTACGAGAGCGGCAGCGGGCGCCTGCTCGGAGAGCTTTCCGCCGCCGACGGACTGGTGCTGGATGCGCAACGTCCCAGTGAAAAAGGCCCGATGGTTGCGCAGATTTCGTACCGCAAGGACCTGGTGCAGATCGCCGACGACGACTCTGCGCCGCGCCGCTTCGCCGCGATGGACGCGATGATCGTTGCTTTCGCAGTCAGTTCGGACGGCGCACGCGTGGCCGTCGCGGATGACGCCGGTGTTGTGCGGGTGTTCGACTCTGCGGGATTGCAACTGGCCGAGATGTCGACACGTCTCGCGCGCATCTCGTCGCTAGCGTTCGCCGGTGACTATCTCGCCGGCACGTCGAAGGACGGCTTCGTCCGTGCCTGGCACGCGACCTCAGGAGGTCAGGTCGGGGAACGCGGCATGTTGCCGCCTCAGCTGCGCGTGGTGGCCGATCCCAGCGGTCGGCGTCTGGTGGTCGGTGGCGCCAAGGGCGCGCTCCGACTTTTCACGGTACCGGCGTTGCGGCCCGGCCTACAGATGGACTACCACAAGGCGGCGATTACGGGTCTCGCATGGTCGGGCGAATCGATCGTTTCCGGAGACGAGTCCGGCGTGCTCGCCGTGTGGCGGTTCTCGGCGCCGTCCGACTAGTCGTTGTCTAGGGCCGACTCGCCGGCGTTCGTGAGCACATCGCGTCCGAAATCCAACGTGCCCGCATTGCTCGCGAAGAAGTGCTGCGTACCGGCGTGAATGTCGCGGAAGCAGCGTTCTATCGGTCCGCGACGAAGTGCCGTGCTTCCGGCTGCCAGGTACGCTCCGCGTACGACTTCCGAGGCTTCGTGCGTGGCGTACACGGTTGCCTGTCGAAGCACATTGATCTCGACGGCGGCGTCGCGCGCCTCGACGGCGGCCCGCTCCGCGGCCAGTGCAGCTTCGTATACCCATGCGCGCACGCTGCGGTAGCGTGACTCGAGTCGGCCGAGCTCGAGCAGGAACGCTTCGCTGTCGACGAGAGCCGTGGCGGCGCCCATTCTGTGTTTCGTCTTCGCGACCGAAGCCAGTTCGTCGAGAGCACGACGGGCGACGCCGAGTGCGAAGCCGGCATGGCCGATTGCGGTGAGCGCGAGCACTCCCAGGTCGTACAGCGGACCGCCGCGATGGCGCGTAGGCGCGAAGAAATCGAATGTCGCTTCTTCGGGAATGAACACGTCTTCGATCGCGTAGTCTTCGCTCGCGGTCGCCTGCAGTCCGAGAACGTCCCAGTTACCTTGGCGCTTCACATTCTTCGCGGGCGTCACGCAGAAGAGAAGCTGCGGGTTCCCGTCTTCTCCCTCGGGGACGACGGTGAACAGTCCCGCGCCGACCCATGCGGCGTGTGCGATGCCGCTGCCGAACGAATAATTGCCCGTCAGCCGATAGCCGCCGTCTGTCGGAGTACCGAGCCCGTTCGGCGCGAATTGACCTGCGGCCAGTGGGACGCCGTCGGCAAATAGCTGCGAGGTGAACGAATCCGGAGAATAAGCACCGAAGTAGGCGGTCACGCCCGCGCTTGCCATCAGACACCAACCGGTGGAGCCATCGGCGCGCGAAACCTCTTCGTAGACGTCGAGCAGCTCGGCGATGGAGAGTTCCGAACCGCCAACATCGCGCGGAGTCATTACGCCGTACAGGCCGGCGTCGTCGAGAGCGCGGACGACCGGTTCGGCGATCGTTCGGCCCTCGCTGCGCGTAGCGTGTCGATCGATGAACGGGCGTAGCTCGCGTGCGGCTTCGAGTTGGGGATTGGGCATAGCGTTACTTCACAAAGAGCGCCGGTCGTGCGCGTTGCGTACTCAGGCCGCCGCAGCAGCAGCAGCAGCAGCAGCGGCCGATCCGACGGCCCGTGCATTGGCGACTCGATCGTACCAAGCGGCCAATCTTGGTCTCTCGACGATGCGTGCGAATGCGGGGAATTCCTTGATGCAGGTCAACGCACCATGCGCGGCGGCATCTCCCAGCGAGATTCGGTCGCCGCACACGTAGTCGCTGTCGCCGAGCCAGGCTTCCAGCCGGTCGAGCTCTGCGCCGAGCATCTCGTGAGGATCGCCTCCACCTCGTTTCTTGACGATGCGCTTCGCGATCTGATGCATGATGAGCGAACCGCCGGCACGCACCATCACGTTGGCGAGTGGGCCGAAGTTCGACGACTTAGCGGTGACCTGTGCGGCTTTGGCGGCCTCGCCCCACGTGCCGTAGATGACTGTCGGCAATACTTGAGTGAGGTCGGTATCGACCCAGTCTTCGATCTCTTTTGCACGGTCGCGCGATGGGGCATCGGCGGGTAGCAGAGACGGAGCGCCGTCGAATCGCTGTTCGAGGAACGCCAGTATGTCGGTCGAATCCTGAACCGTGCGGTCTTCGAACTGCAGCACCGGCACTTTTCGCGGGGTGCCCTCGGGAAGCTCGGGAAGCTCTTTCTTCGAGTACGGATTTACCTCGACCTTACGATACGGGAGGCCTTTCAAATCCATGGCGGCCTTGGCTTTGTGGCAGAACGGGCAGAGTTCGAACTGGTAGAGCGTGATCGGGTCCATACACTTTTCTTATACGGGAGTGACGGGGGATGCGATTGGCGACTAGGGCCGGCGGGCGGTGCTTGGCGACGAGATACTCGGCCGGCGCTCCCGACGCGGCGGAATCCCGCAGTATCAGAACCCGGTATGCTTCGTCTGTCTCGCTGAGTACGAGCAGCGCTTCGGGTTTCCCGGACGCCGTGGGCAGCGTTGCCAACGGCACGGGGCGTTGCGAGCGCAGATCCCAGTGCGCGATAGTTGCCGCCAGCCGCTTATGTCGGTTGCCGTCCACCGAAATCGACGCGTTGCCGGTCAGAATCAACAGGCCGTCGGAAACACGCGCCAGATCGCGAATCCCTCGGTCCTTGCCGAGGTGCAGCCACGAAATGCTCGCGTTCGTAGGATGTGCGTCGAACAGGCCTTCGACGGCCAGGCTCGCGACGGCGACGCGCGCGTCTCGCGACGGACTTCTGAATCCGATGTAGGCGCGTCCCCGGGCGATCGCGATACCCTCGATGTTGATTCCGCCGCTTGTGAGCGGTCGGCGCAGAAACGGCGCGAGCGAGTCCTGGTTTTTGATCGTGTCGTTGAGACTCGTCTTTTCGACGATAGCTCCATCCCCAGGCTTGCGGTGTGATTCATCGCAAAGTGAGGTCGGGAAGCGGACGACGTGATGGCGATTGTGTTGAAGATGGTCCTTGCGCGAAAGCGCGTGCGAACCGATTACGTAGTAGTGGCCGTTGGCGACGGCGATGCCTTCGGCGTCGAGCTCATCACCACTGCCGAACAGCTCGATGGAGCCGCCCGAGATGATCCGAGGGTTGGCCTGGTCCGACGGACCGAATTGATCCACAGTCTGCTGCAAACGGACGCATTGAACACTGCGCAATTCATCAGAAGCGATCAGGCAGTTGTTGTTTGCAGGCGAATCGGCACACGCGATACCACTAATATCGTTGGCGCCTTCGATGGGTCCTTCGACTGTCCATTTCGACGTCAGAAGAGTCCGGGACGACAGCGATGTCGGTGCTGCGCGCAGCGCTTGCCCAGGTGCTATGGCACATGCGGCAATGGCTACTACGCACGCTGCGTATGACCTGAAAATCGCGACCCTTGCTGATTTGCCGGCGAACATGGTGTCGTTGGCGAGCGCTCGTATCGCCGAGTCGTGCGACGAAGTACGAACCGCTCGAGACGCACCCCTAGTGGATAACCCTGAGTGTGGCCATCACCGGGGAATAACTACTGCGTGCGCGCGTACGATTCAGGTAGGCGCGGGCTGTGCTGTGCGAAACAATAGATAACTATGTCGGGTGTTTCGATAGCCGGTCGCGCGAGTTCTGAGCTTGGCGGCGACATCTTCTCGCGGAACGCGGGTACCTGTGGCACCGGCCGGCCTGCGAGCGATGTGATCGCTCGCGATCTCGTAAAGCATTGCGCGATCACGGCGGCCGTGGGCGTGACGTACTTTGCGACGGCGAAGCTAGGCCATCTGGTCGCGATCTATCCCGGCACCGTGACGCCCGTTGGGCTTCCCTCGGGCTTCGCGCTGGTAGCCGTGCTGCTCTACGGGCCGCGCGTGTGGCCGGGAATCTGGCTGGCCGCGTTCCTTGCCGACGTTCCAGCATTGATCGGCGCCGCGACCTGGTTGGAGTTCTCGCACTCGGTCGCAGTAGGAGCCGGCATCGCCAGCGGCTCAGCACTGGAGCCGCTGTTCGGTGCCTATATGTTCGCGCTCGCGACGGGTCGCCTGGACATCGACCCAATGGAGAGCGTACGCAGTTTAGTGGCACTGTTTCTTCTCGCCGGTTGGGCGAGCTGTGCGGCTGCCGCGACGATCGGCGTCACCAGCCTGGCCGTATCGGGATCCCTTCCTTGGACTAGCTACAGCTACGCTTGGATCACCTGGTGGGTTGGGAACTCCGTCGGCGTGATGCTTGTCGCGCCGCTACTTCTCGCGTGGCGACGACTGCCGCAGTGGTTGATCTCACCTCATATGTGGTTCAAGCCGGTGGCTCTGCTCCTCGTACTGACCGCGTTTAGTTTTCTGCTGTTTGGCGATTGGTTGGGGCGCGACGTTTCGGTCCCGCTGGCATTCATCACGGTTCCTGTGCTGACGTGGCTCGCGTACAGCTACGGTCGTCATGGGGCTACGCTCGGCATTGCTCTCGTTTCCGCCGTAGCGTTGATCAACACCGCGCAAGGTCGTGGCCCGTTTGCAGGAGCGGTGCTCAACGATTCACTGCTGCTATTGCAGATTTGTATCGCGATGGTCTGCGTCACCGGGCTTGCGATGAGTGCCGCCGTCAGCGAACGGCGCAACGCAGAGCTAGATTCCCATCGGCTCAATTCGGCGCTTGCGCATGCAGGACGCGTTAGCCTGACGGGTGAGATGGCTGCAGGGATG
The DNA here is from genome assembly GCA_029262375.1 of Deltaproteobacteria bacterium. GTDB lineage: Bacteria > Desulfobacterota > Binatia > UBA1149 > SPBQ01 > JAJCZM01. Next base: position 119,288 of record JAJCZM010000038.1, on the reverse strand, counting down.
GCCCACGAATTTCACCAACCGCTTTCGGTGATCGCCAACTATGCGAACAGTTGTCTCATTCGACTGCGACGTGGCGAGACATTAGGGGCCGATGCGGTCGAACCGTTGCAGAAGATCGTCGATGAGACGATGCGTGCTGCGCGCGTGATTCGTGGGGTCAGAGGGTTCCTGCGTAAGAGCGAAGCACAGCAAGAACCTACCAGCATCAACGCCTTGGTCGTCGATGCCATGCAGCTCGCCCGCATGGCCACCGATGACTCGAACGTGGAGATCACGCTGCTGCTCGACACACGTGAGCCCGAGGCCTGTGTGGATGCGAGTCAGGTTACTCAAGTGCTCATGAATCTGATCGTGAACGCGGTCGACGCGATGCGCGACACGCCGCGGATTCGTCAGCGTATCGAGATCACCACGAGAGCGCAGGCCGACATGGTCGAGGTACGAGTGGCCGATGGCGGCCCCGGAATTCCCGACGAGGACCACGAGAGCTGTTTCGAACGTTTCCACACGACGAAGGACAACGGTCTCGGTATGGGTCTCGCGATCTGCCGTACGCTCGTCGAGAACCACGGTGGACGACTCTGGATCGAGCGCAGCGCTGTACTGGGCGGAGCGGAGTTCGCGTTCACGCTATCGTGCGCGGCGATCACCGACGATGTCGTCATTCCTCCCGGCAAACTGTAACGCTCAGCTCGAAGGCTGTTGTTTGGGGACCGGCGGCGCGAGAGGCGTGCGCGTTTCATGACAGCCGTAGGCGTGTGGCGTAAGCTGGATGAGCGTATGCAGCGGGATCGCGAGGTGCGGTGCCTGTTCGGGCGGAATCCCCATGAGATAAGCGTACAGAAGTCGCACCACGGCCTGATGCGCGACAATGAGAAGCGGTTGTCTGCTTCTCTCCATTTCGATGATCACCGGCGCGAGGCGCTGGATCACATCTTGATACGATTCACCGCGCGGGTAGCGGTAACGGAACTTGTTTTCGCCGCGGGCGTGGTATTCGTCGGGCATCGCCGCGCGAATCTCTCGATAGCTCATTCCGTCGCATAGTCCGGCATCGATCTCGTCCAGCGCACGCCACTGCGTGCTCGGCAGCTCGATCACCGAGGCGGTTTGAATCGTACGGCGTAGCGAGCTGGTCCAGACGCGCATCTCTTCGAACTCGCTGACGCCGCGAATGAGGTAGCCCGCCAAAGATCTGGCATAGCGATGACCGCGTGGTGCGAGATCGGAGTCGCCTCCGATCTTGCCCTGTACGTTAGAGATGCTCTCGCCGTGTCGCGTGAGCCATATCGGGGAACTGGAGTAGTGCAGGTTCATCAGGAACGACACGACGCGTCCGGGAAGAAACCCTTCGATGTCATGCATGACGACGAGCCGTCCGGCGTCGATCAAGCGCACGTAGGGCCCTTCATCGTCAGCGACCGGTTCATAGGCCCGCGCATAGTGGAGAATGCGCTTGCGGAAATCCTCGACAGCCTCGTCCGGGTCGTGCCCCGCGTAGTCGGGAGAGCCTACCTTCGTAGCACGAATGTTCTCTTCGATGATCTCCGGATCGTCGCAGACATTCTCGACGAACAGTGCGCTCACGCCGGCCTCGTCACAGTGTTTCGTGATGAACGCGCGCCGCTCTCGCGTCGTGTTCGTTGCGTCGTAGATGGCTACGTCGCCGTCGGGGACAAGCCACGTCAGCAGGTCTTCGAGCGCTGCTTCGGCAAGATCGTCGCGCATGCGCAGGTTTTCGCGATTGCCGGGGTCGAAGAAATGGTGAGGCTGATGCCCGGGAAAGCGCTCGCGGCGGTACTCACCGACGTTGAAGACTCGCGTATCGTAACCGAGCCACGTGAGGTAGCGCGCCAGTTTTCGGGCGGTAAAACTCTTCCCGCGCGCCGGCAAGCCGACCATGACCAGAACTAGTTTCTTCTCTTCGGGGTCGGCTTGCACGCTGAGAGTGTAGCGGAAAAGCGTGGCCGCTCCGACCTCGACACGTTCGCGCCACGAGGAGAGGGACGTCAACGCGCTTCGGGAAGCTCGGCAAGGCGGTTCCGGCGGAGTTTCCCGGAGCCCGTTCTGGGCAGACTGCCGACGATGCGAATTCGCTTGGGGATCTTGAAGCGAGCGAGCCGGTCGCGACACCACTGTAGCAACTCGTCCTCGTTCGGCGTGTGCGCGGCTTGCGCGATGTGCCGGCCGAGCACAACGACAGCCACCACCGCCTGGCCCCATTGCGTGTCCTCGACGCCGTAAACGCCGGCATCTGCGACCGCCTCGTGTGTGATCAGAACTTCTTCTATCTCGGCGGGCGATACGTTCTCGCCGCCGGTGATGATCACTTCGTCGTTGCGACCGAGAACTTCGAGGTTGCCGTCGTCGGTGAGTCGCCCGCGGTCACCGGTGCGCAGCTCGTCGTCTTGTAGAGGCGCGTCCGACTCGTCGAGGTAACCCGACATTACCTGAGGACCGGCGATCACGATCTCGCCGATACCTCGGTCGTTCGGGTCGAGTATGGAGATCCGCGTGCCGTCAAGCGGAGCGCCGCTGTGCACGACGCCGCTACTGCCGAGCTGCGCCGTGCCTGGTGGGCACGTAGTTACTTGCGATGTGGTTTCGGTGAGACCGTACGTCGTTGCGATCGGGATGCCCGCGTGCTGGGCGCGCTCGAGTAGCGCGCGGCCGAGGCCGGCGCCTCCGATCAGCGCGCAGCGAAACGCAGATGGATAGGGATTGCGTTCGGCCCGCTCGACACAGCGCGCGAGCATGGTCGGCACGAGCGACGCGATCGTGACGTCGTGACGCCGCATCGCGTGGTCGAAGTCGTCGGCGTCGAACTTGGGTCGAAGGACGACGGCAAAGCCGATGATCACGGAACGTGTGAGAATGGAGAGGCCGCCGACATGGTTCATCGGCATGGCGGCGAGCCACCGATCCGTTGGTCCGACATCGAGACGTCGGCAGCCGGCGACCGCACTCGCGTAGAAGTTCTCGTTGGTCAGGACGACGCCTTTCGGCTTCGTCGCGGTGCCCGAGGTGAACAGGATCGAATGCGTAGCGTTGGGTTCGTACGTGGCGAGCGGCGGCGATGTCGCGTCGTCGGCGAGGTCGTTGAGAGAGACGGCACGCGTGACAGCGCGCGCGATGGTACTCGCGTGTTCTAGCGAGCGATCGTCCGCCAGTAGCATGCGCGCTTCGACCCGTGCGATGAGCGCGACCAGATCGGCGTCGGGCGTGTGAATGGAGAGGGGAACGCAGATCGCGCCGACCGATTGCAACGCGTGTACGAGCGCGACGAAGTCGGTGTCGGCGTTGCACAGTACCGCAACCCGGTCGCCGCCGCCGATTCCTCGCGCCGTCAGTCCGGCCGCCAGTTGATTCGCGCGCTCCAGTAGATCGGACCACGTTACTATTTCTGAATCGAATATCAGTGCCGGTGCATCGGGAGTTCGTGCGGTACGCGCGTCGAGCCAGAATTCGTCGTCGCCGATCTGTTGCTGCTGTTTCAGCCGTTCCATTCGTCGCTCACGTGAACAGTTCTGGTTTTAGGGTCATTGGGTCGAACAGTCCGGGGCCGTTCGGAGTGATTGTTGCTCCGCGCAGCGTCGTCATCGATCGCGTTACGTCTTCGGCCAATAGCGCGGCACCGGCGAGTCCGCTTGCGCGTCGATCGTTGCCCACGGCCGCAGCGACGTGCAGGCAGAGTGCACGACCTACCGCGCTCTCCAGAGAATCGGTCAGCGTGACCGCCATGCCGGACTCTCGTGCACGACGCGCGGTCGCGAGTAGAGACCATGGGCCTCGGCTGCGCGAAGGCTTCAGCACGATCACATCGCAGGCGCCGCGAAACCGAGCGATATCTCGATCACTACCGATGGACTCGTCGAGCGCGACGGCGACGTTGCAGCGTTCGCGCAAGGCACGCAAGGCGTCGGGAGTCGGTTCTTTGAGCGGTTCTTCTACGTACTCGAAGGCACGCATGTCGAACGCCCCGAGTATCGTCGCAGCCGTTTCGAGATCCCAGCCTCGATTCGCGTCCAAACGAATTTGCGGTCGGCCGTGTCCGGCATCGAGTACGGCCTGGATACGCTCGATGTCGGTAGCCGAAGGATGATTGCCGACCTTGAGTTTCACGGTGCGGTAGTCCGAGGCCAACGCGCTCGCGGTGTCGGTTGCGACCGTCCCCGCGTCTTCTCCGACGAGCAACGCGTTGGTTTCACACGCAGCGAGGCGACCGCCTAGGTACTGCGCGAGTGAGAGCCCTCGACTGCGTGCCGCATGATCGGCGAGCGCCGTGGCTATTGCGGACGTCGCGCTAAGGCTCGGCGCCAGAATGGACGCGAGCGCGGACGGCAGCCCCCGGCCCTCACGCAGGCCGTCTTCTAGATCGGTGGGATCCGGCTGCTGGGCCGCAAACCAGGAACAGGCATTCGCGACCGCGTCGCACGCTGTTTGTAGAGGTTCGTCGCCGATCCACCACGCCGGTGCTGCTTCGCCGTAGCCTGCGTTGCTGTCGTCCGCCTCACCCGGACATAGTCTGACGATGATGCCGCCGCGGCTTTCGAGCTGCGAATAGCCGAGTCGAACACCGGGCTTGAGTCGCAGGTCATACTCTCGCGACTGCAACAGCGACTTGTTCAAAGGCTCAGCCCGATCGTGATAGCCAAACCGACGAGCATGTGAATCTTGGCGGTTCCAATGAGGCTGGCGTTGAGTGCTGCGCCGTCGCGCTTCCAAAGCCGGCCGAGTTCGATCGCGGCGACGGGAATGCCGAGCATGCCGAGTAGTACGGCCGCGCTGGTGTGCGCCGCCAACGCGGCGACGCCCACGAACGCGCCGACGAGAAGGCAAGCGTACTCGATCCGCGTGCGCCGAGGTCCCAGGCGTACGGCCAAAGTACGCTTGTCGGCACGCGTGTCGGTGGGGATGTCGCGTAGGTTGTTGACGACGATCAAAGCGGCAGCGAGACAAGCCGGCGGTAGCGCCGCGAGCGCAACGGGCAGCCCGAAGGTCGCCCCCTGCAGATGGTGCGTACCTGCGACGGCTGAAAAACCGAAGAAAATGAAGACCAGGAGCTCGCCGAATCCGTATGAGGCGAGCGGCCAGGGGCCCGCACTATAGGCGAGTGCACCGGCGATGGCCGCTACGCCGATGATTGCGATCGGCAGGCCGCCGACGGCGATCAGACAGGCGCCGACGCCGAGTGCGATCGATAGTGCGACGATCAATCCTCGTCGCACGCTCGACGGCGACAGCAAACCTGCTTGGGTTACGCGAACCGGCCCGAGTCGATCGTCGTCGTCGATGCCGCGCAGGTAGTCGTAGTAGTCGTTCGCCAGGTTCGTGCAGACCTGAAGCACGATCGCGCACACGAGCGTGGCGACGGCTACCGGTACATTCAGCACTACCTCGCGAGACGCCAGCGCAAGCCCGATGAGAACCGGAACGACGCTTGCGCCCAGCGTCGGCGGACGAACGGCCAGCATCCATCGCCGAAGGTACGGTAACGATTGAAGGTCGTTCGTCTGGCTATGCGAGTGCATCACTGCGAATCAGGGCACGCGCGGGAATCGCGAGAAGTCGGGCTTGCGCTTCTCTTTGAACGCGTCTCGACCCTCTTGAGCTTCCTCGCTCATATAGAAGAGCAACGTAGCATTGCCCGCGAGTTCTTGGATTCCGGCCTGACCGTCGAGCTCGGCGTTAAACGATGCTTTCAAGCAGCGCAGCGCCATCGGGCTGTGCTCGAGAATGCGTGTACACCACTCGACCGTGGTCGCCTCGAGATCGGCAAGCGGAACGACGGTGTTGACCAGTCCCATGTCGAGCGCTTCCGCTGCGCTGTACTGCTTGCAGAGATACCAAATCTCTCGCGCCTTTTTTTGTCCGACGACGCGCGCCATGTAGCTCGCACCGAATCCGCCGTCGAAGCTGCCGACCTTCGGGCCGGTCTGCCCGAAGACCGCGTTGTCGGCTGCGATCGTGATGTCGCAAACCAGATGCAATACGTGTCCGCCGCCGATCGCGTAGCCCGCCACCTGCGCGATGACGGGCTTCGGTAGGCTGCGAATCAGCTTCTGCAAATCGAGTACGTTCAGACGCGGAATGCCGTCGCCGCCTACGTATCCCTGATCGCCGCGCACCATTTGGTCGCCGCCGCTGCAAAATGCCTTGTCGCCCTCGCCGGTCAGTACCGCGACGCCCACTTCTTGGTCTTCACGGATCCGCGAGAACGCATCGATCAACTCTATGATCGTCTGTGGGCGAAACGCGTTGCGTTTCTGCGGGCGGTCGATGGTGACCTTCGCGATGCCGTCGGCCTTCTCGTAGCGAATGTCCTCGTACTCGTGGGCGGTTTTCCAGTCGATGCTCATTTATTGGTCCTCATCTATCCGTTGGTCGCTCTGTCAGTCTTTGGCGCGATCGATCGCCCTTCGTTGGGGGTCGTCAGGAACGATTTGATCAGGCTCGCGTAATTGGTCGGGGCGTCGAGGTGCACGCTGTGGCCTGCGTTCGCAACGATCTCGACGCGCGCGTTGGGGAGCGCCGTGCTCATGTCACGCGCGATGCGCGTAAACTTTTCGTCTGCTTCGCCCGCAATGAGCAGGCTGGGGCAGTCTGCGTCTGCGAGTCGATCTCCGAGCCAGGGCTGTGCGCCGGTGCCCATACCGCGAAGACTCATCGCGAGTCCGTCCGGGCGACATGCCAGTCGTGATGTGCGCAGGCGATTCGTGACCTGCGCGGGCCGCGACGGACCGCAGGCAGGTGCCGCTAGTATCGGCATCTGTTCCCAGTGTTTGACGAATGCGTCGATCCCGTCATCACACGCCATACGTGCGAGTTCCTCGTCGTGTTCGCGGCGCCGTCGCCGCGACTCTTCGTCGGGAAGCCCGGGACACGCGCTCTCGAGAATCAAACGGCGGGGCTTTAGCGAAGTGGTGATTGCAAAGTAAAGAGCCGTTCTTCCGCCCAGCGAGTAACCGAGCAAATCGAAGGCGTCTATCTCTAGTGACACGAGCGTGTCTTCGAGCGCACGGGCGAACAGTGACATGTCGGCCGGTTGCCGGCCGGTGCCGAGATCGGTGAGTCCGTGCCCGGGGAGGTCGAACGCGTACACGGGACGATTGGCCGCGAGCACTGGCGCAATGTCACACCAGGACGCCGAGGAGCCGGTAAAGCCATGAAGTAACAGCAGTGCCGGCATTTCACTCTCAAGCGTTGCCGCGCCCCACCGACGGTAGGCGAGCGTTCCGGCGCTTCGCTCGACGGTGTGCACGACCGTCCCGTCGTTCACGCTGCTGCCTCCGCTCGCGCTTCGACGGCTGCTGCCGCTGCATCGAGTGTCTCGGTACGGATACGCGCGTTGTCTTCTCGGTTCGTGCGGATTTCTATGACACGCACGCCACGGCCGCCTTGGGCGAGGGAATTGGCAACGTCGTCGATCTTGGCCGCGTGGACATAGGCGATCCCATGCGCGCGAACGATCGCTTCCAAGTCCAGGCCGTGCGGTGTCGCGAAAAGCGCTTCGAAACCGTGCTCGGGCTTCTGCAGGAATGTAAAGATCCCTCCGCCGTCGTTGTTTGGGACGACGATGGTGAGATCGACATCGCTGCGGTTGGCGATCTGAAGTGCACCGACATCGTGTAAGAAGCTGAGGTCGCCGATCAACGCGACAGTTCGTGCGTTGGAAGCCGTCGCGATGCCGAGTGCCGTCGATGTGACGCCGTCGATGCCGTTCGCACCGCGGTTCGCATGCGTGCGCACGCCGGGCACGAGGCGACTGACGAACACATCGAGTTCGCGTACCGGCATACTGTTGCCGACGACGAAGTGATCCCCAGCCTTGAGCGTGCAGGCCACGGCGTGTGCAACCGCACCCTCGAAACGCTGCGACGAACATGCCTCGTCGAGCACCGCGCGTGCGCGTGATGAGAGCTGCGTCCAGAGATCGAGCCAGTTCGGCGACGTGCTCGTCGGCAATAGATCGTAGAGCAAGCGCACACTTTCGTTGGGATCACCGCGAAGTATGTCGGTGAGCGCGTTGTGCGGGTCGAGCCAGTCGTTTCGCGCCGTCAGTGCGACCTGTGTAACCGGTGTCGCCGTTGAAAATCGCCTGTCGCTCGACCACTCGGCGAGCATCGTACCGAGTAGCTTCGACGTCGGTACGCCGCCGATGCGAATTACGGCATCCGGTCGCATGCGGCTGCGCACGCTCGGGCAACGCGCGAGCACCTCGTGGGTGTCTATTACGACTGGGCTTTTGCCAGCCAGCGGTCGAAGCGGGCTCAGGCCGTCTGCGAGGATCGGCCAGCCGAGTTTTTCGGCGAAGTCGGCGACAAGCTGCGCGTCGATTTCTCCGCTGTCGTCCGGGCCTGAAACGATGAGGCCGCGTGTGCACTGAGAGAATTGCGCCGCCAGCGCCGTGACGGCGCCGCGGCCGGGCATGGGCAGCGCCTGCGCAAGCCTGGGAGAGGCGGTGGTCGTGCGCGTTTCGGCGAGCAGCAGATCTACACGATCGTCCCACAGCGGCTCGCGAAAGGGGAGGTTGGCGTGCACTGGGGCATGTTGCGTCGAGGCAATCGAGAACAGCCGCGCACCCAGAGTGGCGAACGTCTTTTCGACCGCCAGAGACTCGTCGGGAACCGGTGCATCGACGCTGTATGCGGCGTGGTTCGAAAACAGCCCGGACTGTCGAATCGTTTGCGCGGCGCCAACATCAACTTGTTCCGGCGGTCTGTCGGCAGTGAGTACTATCAGCGGCACATGGCCCATCGCCGCTTCGGCCAGCGTGGGTCCGAGATTGGGGGCCGCGGTGCCGGATGTGCAACCTACGACGACGGGTGTTCGCGTGGCCTTTGCGAGTCCTAGTGCAAAGTAACCGGCGCAGCGCTCGTCGAGGATCATATGGAGCGAGATGTCGCGATGGCGGTCGGCGGCCAGAACCAGCGGGGAAGATCGAGACCCCGGTGCCATGCACACATGCCGGACCCCGGCGCGTGCGAGCGTATCGATCAGCGTCCCTGCAGCGCGGACGTTGTGTTCGGCGGTGCTCAAGCTTCGTTGCGCTCCGCTTCGCCTGCAGCCGTCAGATGTGTGCGGACGGCGTTGAGTTTGAGTTCGACCTCTTCGCGTTCCGCCGCCGGGTCGGACCCCGCTACGATGCCGGCACCGGCCCACATGATGACTTCACCGTCGCAGAGCAGCGCGGAGCGTAACGCCACGCTCAGCGACGACGTGCCGTTCGCATCGATCCATCCGACCGCTCCGGTGTACCAACCGCGCGCCGATTCTTCGTCGGCGAGTAGCTGTGAGGCGCGTTCTTGAGGTACGCCACACACTGCCGGTGTCGGGTGGATCAGCGCTGCGAGTTCGAGCGGCTCGGCCGGCGAACGCAGGCGCGAATGAATGCGAGTGCGCAGATGCATCGCCTCGGGGTAGCGAACGACGGCCGGCTCGGGGTCGGTGATCATTACCGTGCAGATTCCCTCGAGTGTGTTCTTCAGGAAGCCGACGACGGCTTGATGCTCGCGACGATCCTTCGCCGAGGTTCTGAGCATACTCATGCGCTCGCGTTCGTCTGCTGGGTCTTTTCCGTGTGCGATCGTCCCCGCCAGTGCCTGTGTCTTGAGTTGATTTCCCTCGGTGTGCAGCAGCATCTCGGGGGTCGATCCGAAGAACGCAGTGTCGCGAGGTTTGACGCAAAACGTGGCGCAACTCGTACGGTTCCGGCGTAGCCGGTCGAGTGCAGCGAGTAGATCGAAGTCGGGGTCTTTGTGCGCGACCGAGCGCGACAGTACGATCTTGTCGAGATCTCCGGCGTCGATACGCGCCAGCACGCGACGCACGCGTGAGTCCCAGTTGCCGTCGCTTTCCTCCGCAGGTTCGTGGGGCGGTTCAGCTTCCGGACCGGTTCCGGCGATATTCTCGCCGGACTCGAATGCTTCGTGGTAGGCCGTCTCGAAACGCCATGCGCGGCCGAGTCGGAACAGGTAGGTCGTTTCGGCCAGTACGAAGCGGCAGGGCGTGAATTCTCTCCATGCGTGTCCGGTGATCGTGTCGCCGAAAGCAAATCCGCCGAGTAGCATAGGAGCAGGGGCACCGTCGGTGTCGCCGTCGAGATCCAGTCGGTCGAGGACGTCGCGCACGGCGGTCGCCGCCTCGTGCAGTCGTCCGGGGCCACTCGTTTCGATGCGAACGGCCTCTCCGATTCCGAGCATGGCCTCGCCGCCGTCGGGGTGCTCCCAATAGACGAGTGGCTTGTCAACGTGCTCGCGCATGATCGACAGCATGTCGATTTCGGTTCCGATCATTCGAACCTGCAGCGGGATGATCGGTGACTTCGGGGTTCTCGGTCTGCTCGCGCTAGACATCGCTGGTCTGCTCGCTCCGCGTGGCGGTGATCAATTGGGCTATTCCGCCTGTTAGTCGTGTTTTGAGGATGTCTTTGAATCCGCTTTCGCCGAGCATTGCGTGCAGTGCTTCGTCCGAAGGCAGGTACTCGAGCGAATCCGCGAGATATTGATACGCGTTCGCGCTCGAGAGGACGCTTCCGAGCATCGGTACGATCCGCCCGAAGTACAGGTTGAACCCCATGCGCAGCGGCGCGCGATCGGGTACGTCTATCTCGAGGATCGCAACACGGCCGCCGGGGGCAAGTACGCGCGCGATCTCACGGATGACCGCCGGCACCGAGGACCAGTTTCTCAGCGCGAAGCCGCTGACGACCGCAGTGCATGTGCCGTCGCCTAGCGGCAGCGCCTCGCCGACGGTTCGCAATAGGTGGGCGCTGGGTACGCGACGCCGCGCCAGTTGCAGCATTCCGCGCGACGGGTCGATGCCGATTACCGTGGAGCCGACGGCCGCGGCGTCGGCGCACAGGTCGCCGCTGCCGCATCCGATATCGGCGACGACACTGTCGCGATCGAGGCCGGCGGCCGCGATGGTCGCCTTGCGCCACGATCGATCAATGCCGAACGTCATCAGGCGGTTCATGAAGTCGTAGCGCGGCGCGATATCGTCGAACATGCGCTCGACGTATTGCTGTTTTCGATTGCTGGTCGGAAGCATCTATTGGTCCCCGAACTATCCGCGGTTTTCGCTCGCTTTTTCTGTGCTGTTCGCTCTGCTCACCGATGGTGTTTCTCTAGTCGCCGATGCGCGTGCTCGCTTGCCGCGTGTCGAGGTGGCTTCCAGCGCGGCTTTGAAGGCGCGTCGTTGTCCGCTCTTTTTGAGTCGCTTGAGCGCCCGATTGATGAGCACGCGTTCGAAGTGATGCGCCACCAGTGCGCTGACGACCGGCAGCAACTCGTTGAACGCCGCGGCCACTGCCTGTGGATCTTCGTTGTTGTCGCCCGCTTTGCGAACGTGCGCATCGAACAGGTCTATGGCGTCATCGACGGTCGCGCGCATCGCGCGGTCGTGTCTCACCGCGAGTCTGAGCAGTTTCGTGAATGGGAAGCCGAATCCGATGAGCTTCGCTGCGCCGGCGGCGACGCGGAGGTCGGAACTCGTATAGCGGCGAGTTTTGTCTACCCCGGGTGCGGGCTCGGCCAGGCCGGCTTTCTCGACGGCGCTGAGCAGAGATTTGGGTACGCCCAGTTCACTCGCCAGTTCGGTAGTGCTGTAGCGCGAGGACGCGGCGCTCTGCTCGATCGCGCCAAGCAGGAGCCGATCACTGGTTTCGTCGCTCCCCGATTCGACCACCGCGCGGATGGCCTTCAATGAGAAGCCCCGTTCGGCCAACGCTTTGATACGCTCGACGCGGTCGTGATGGGAGCGATCGTAGAAGGCTCTGCGTCCCTCTTTGACGGGTGCGTGCAGGATGCCGATCGACTGGTAGTAACGAATGGTATCGACCGTGAGGTCGGTCCGCGTGGAGAACTCCGTTACGTCGCACTTCATGAGTAACGACTATTAGAGTAATTACTCGTACGGTTCAATTGCTGTGGGATCTAGTCGGGAGAGAGATCCGCGTCGAACATCTGCGTGATCAAGAGGCGCTCGACGCCCAATCCTTTGGCGATCTCCTCGAGCACGTCGATCTCGGCAGGTTTGTTGTGCCCATCGGCGCGTGCGACGAGGCAGAGGTCACGCAACACCTGCACCCGCTTCGGCGACGCGACCGCTTCGCGGGTTTCCTCAATACGGCGGGGGAGTACTTTCTTGAGCTCCTCGACGTCGAGTTTGTCAGTGAACGAGTGCTCCCCGAAGAAGCTCTCGAATACCTCGATCTCGCTTTCGGCGATGTCGCCGTCCGCAGCGGCCACAACGACTGATCCCGCCAGCAGCAATCGCCGCATCGTCTCGGCGGTTTCAGATTTTTCGTCGAGATAGCTCGGTTCCATGAGCGACATGAGCGTTTGGATCTGCGCCTCGAGTTCATCGACCGAACAACCCCCTTCGACAGCCAGCTCAGAGGCCGAAAACGCTTTCAGCGCCTTCACGCGCAGAGGACTGAACGGATGCGTCGTGAACCATTCGCTCTCGCTTGCACGCTTCGTGGGATCTTCATCGTTGAGCTGCATGTCGTCGGCTTGCTGAGCGAATGCGTCGATCTCGATCGTGACGAGGTTGCCGCGCAGTCCCGATGCGAGCCGGAAGAGCGACGATGCCACGGCGTCGTAGTTGTCGGCGCAGTAGGCACCGGCCCGATCGGCCGAGATCTCTGCGTAGCGCGACCAGGAAAAGAGGCGAAGCACCAACCCCGGTGACGGAACCTCACCGGATTGAAAGACCGCAGCGATCGGCAAGTCATGATGCTCGAAGAGATGGTGCCCCAGTTCGTGCCCAATCACGAAACACAGCTCCGGCTCCGGGAACGCTTCGAGTAGGGAAGACGATAGCAGCATGAAGAGTCTGCCATCCTCGGGTTTGACGCAGGCAGCATTGAAGTCGGAGCCGGCGTAGACATAGGTCTCCAGCGGCGTCTTTATGCCCAGTCGCTCACGACAATGTTCCGTAATGCGATGAACGGTCGGAGACATCTGCGGCGTCAGCCGGAGCGCGGTCGCGAGCAGCCGGCGACGAACGTTGGCCGGGTTCTTCTCGTTTTCATCGTCGAGTCGATCGATGACGCGTTTGACGAGCTCGTCCTCGAGCAGGCTGTTCATGAGTTCGTCGTCGCCGCTGCAGCGCAGTGAAATGGGGTCCATGGGTGCTAGTCTCCAGTTCGCGGGGTGATGGTGCAAAGTGGGTCATGCTCACGGCTTTTGCCACGCCCGCCAAGCCCGCAAGCCTGACTGTCACCGTCTGAACCGTCGATATCGGTGCATGCCGCTGATGCGAGCATGTTCGCGTAACGCCGCCGTGTGGTGTCTTCGACCGGCGCGTCGAGTGTTGCGAGGGCGTCGGCCAGGGCCTTTGCCAGCTCCGGTGGCCGGCAGGCGCCGCTGGTGCGGAGTCTTACGAGCTCCGAAGTGATCGCGTCTCCCAGTTCGTTGAGTCTTTCGCGCAGTGCTCCCAGCGACGTCGTTGGAGGCGGCGCGTTGTTCTGGGCGATCCACGCAGCCTGCAGTACCTTCGCCAGATCCATCTGTATCTGTACGAATAGCAGCGCCGCCGTGCGGTGCGCGTGTGGGGTCGAAGCCTCGACGCGCGCCGATACCATGGCTTCTCGATCGGCGTCGTAGATCGGTCGCTTTGCCGCCGACTTGAACTGTGCGATTTGGTCCATCAGAGAAGCACGCTGCGATACGAGGCAGGCGAGCGTCTTGGCGCGCTCGCGGTCGGGCAGCAGGTCGCAGGAAGCGTGCTTGTCGGTTGCGGCCGCCGACGTCGGTGCGACGACGAGCGTCAAGTGTATGAGCGCGAGGGCCACGCAGCGTATGGTCACGGAGCGTATGGATAGGAAACGCATAGCTAGGAGACGCATAGCTAGGAATCGCATGGCTAGGAATCGCGACGGCATCTGCCGACGATAGGAACGGACGCCGCCGCGTGCAATAGCACGTCAACTCCCTCGCTGGTACGTGCCGACTCTCGACACGCAGCCACTTCGCGCTAAGATGTCGGAATGCCCAAGCGTGTTTCTCTGATCGTCGTCGGCCTCCTACTGGCCATGCAGTTTGTTCCGCTGGATCGCAGCAATCCTCCCGTCGGGGAGATCGTCGACGCGCCGCCGGAAGTCCTCGCCGTGCTCGAACGCGCTTGTTACGACTGCCACAGCCACCAGACCGTTTGGCCCTGGTACGCGTGGGTGGCGCCGATATCGTTTCTCGTCGTTCATGATGTGCAAGAGGCGCGCGAACACCTGAACTTCAACGACTGGGGCAAATACACGCCCGAAAAGCGGCGCAAGAAAATCGACGAGATTCTCGAAGAGGTAGAAGAGGGCGAGATGCCGCTGTTCTATTATCTGCCGCTGCATCCCGAGGCGGATCTGTCGGCTGAGGATCGGCTGGCGATCGAAGAATGGGTCAGCGCCGTGAACGCCGGCTCTTAAGCGACAACTGAGCGCGATCGCGGCCGCGAGTAGATCCCGCCGAGGCAAATCAAAAGATTGAGTCCGAGTCCCCAAACGCCCGCTTGTAGACCGAGCGGCGCGCGGGCAGTGCTCCATTCGGCCTGTGTGTGCGCCGGGACGAACAGCGCGATTGCGCCTGTTTCGCTGTGTACGCTGAGAACCCAGCAAGCCACTGTGAAAGCACTTCCGAGTAACATGCCGATGAACGCGCGATTGCCGGTCAGGCGGTCGCTGCGGATGCCGACCCACAGCGCCGGCGCGGTCTGCATCAGCAGCTCTAGTTTGATGCTCAGGATCTGCCAGATCGTGATGCCCGCCGAGACCGACCAGGTTGCGAACAGACCGAGCGGCAGCACGACCACCCAGGTGCAGATCTTTGCGATGCGCAGATAGAACTGCGGCTCGCGGTTCGGAATCACGTAACGCTCGAGCCAATCGCGATTGACGATCGACGACGTTGTGAGCAGCGCGCTGTCGGCGGTGGACATCATCGCGGCAACGGCACCGCCCAAAACCATCAAGCTCACTACCGCGCCCAGTGGCGTCGCGCTGATCAAGTCGAGCAGGAACGGCATCGCGCGGTCGCCGCTCAGCACGGTCGATCCCGCCCGTGACTGTGCGAAGATTCCGACCAGTACGAGCGGCAGCGTGGTCAACAGCGGCATCAGGCCCATGATCGCCATCGAGCGTCGCAACGAACGAGCCGAGTCGGCCGAGTAGATACGTTGAATCGCTTGCGGGTAGACTGCCGCGCCGCCGACGAACAGCATGATCGAGCCGAACCACTGTGTCAGCCCGCGCGCATCGGGCGGACGCAGCTTCTCCGGCCAGTTTTCACGGAAGACCACGAGCGCCTGCGCGAACCCACCGAAGCTCGTTTCGATGACGAAGAAGAGGCCGACAACTCCGAGAAACAGCAGTGCACCCTGCAGCAAGTCGGTCCACGCGACTGCACGCATTCCGCCCACGTTCTCATAGGTCGCCATCACGACGGCCAGCGTCATGATTCCCCAGGCGGGATGGATCGCGTTGTCACGCCCGAGGACGAGCGTGAGTTGACCAATCGCCACCAACTGCGAGAGTACAAAATTGAGTAGCGCGAACAGCATGATCGCCGAGGCCAGCATGTGTAGGCCGCGATGCTCGAATCGGTGCAAGTAGAAGTCGCCGGGCGTTCGGTAGCGATGTCTGCGCGACAGTCGAAACAGCGCCGGCGCAAACAGTAGGTAGCCGACGATGACCGATTGCATGAACAGCGGGCCGCCAAGGAAGGCATAGCCTTCGCGGGCCGCCTTGCCGGTGAATCCTATGAACGAGTTTCCGGAGTACTGCGTTGCGTACAGTGTTCCGAGCAGGACGAAGAAGCCGAGACTGCGCCCGCCGAGTTCGTGTTCTTCGCGCGGGTCGTGGTGTGCGGCGAGTCCGCGGCGTTCCCGCGCCGCTGCCCACAGCGCGAGCCCGACGATGGCCAGGATGTAGATCCCGGTGAAGCCGAGCAGCGTGGCGCCCGAGAGATTCACTCGCCGTCTTCCATCGAGTCGCCGGCTCTCGAAGCTTGGCCGTCTTCCATTGAGTCGCCGTCTTCGTCGTCATCGGGCCAGTGACGCAGGAATACGTATGCATTGAATGCGGCGAGCGCGGTGGCGCCGCCTACCATGACGGTCGACCATGCCGGAAAGGCCCAGAATGTCGGGTCGATCCAGTCGCGCGACAGATACCAGGGGATGGTGATCAGGTAGATGAGGGTGAAGACGATCCAAACCCAGGGCGGAACCTCTGGTTTGGCAGCGACGTCGTCCTTTTCGTCGTGCGCGTCGCGGGCGTCGCGGGTCTGTCGCGCGGGGGGCATACCGCGCGATTAAACGAGCTATTCGGCGGCTGCGCAATAGCCCGCGCAAACTAGTGGTCTGGCCGGACGTCCCGTGAGAGCACGATTCGCTCGGATTGCTGCGCCGTTCAGCTCAACCAGAGCGTCCAGTAATTGCCGCCGAGTACCGCCGCTGCAATGCAGGCATTCGCAACGGCGTGCGCCCAAATCGCGTCGCCGATCCGCCCGCGCCGCATCTGCGCCATCGCGAACAGCAGACCGGCGAAGATGCCGGCGCCCCAGCGCGAATGGAGCGCGCCGAAGGCGATAGAGGACACGAAGAAAGAGAGCCACGTGAACTTCACGTAGGATACGGTCGTGAAGTCGGGAGATATGAGGCGGCGAAGGAGGTAGCCGCGGAATGCCAACTCTTCGACGATCGGGATTACGATCACCGATCCTACAACGCGAAATGCGACCCAAAGAAGTCCGGTCCCCGCGACCCATTGGCCGATGAATAGCGGCTCTTCGGTAGGTTCTAGCGTGGGTTCCATCGCTAGCCAGACTGCGAACACGAGCAGGCCGATCGCGGTGGCTTCCCAAGAAAGCGACGGCGTGAGAGAGCCGTAGTACTCTCGGTATTGCCAGGCGAATAGGGCGGCCGTCGCGATAACTGCCGGGTAGTAAGGATTGAACGTCGTAGAAAACAGGCCGGTGACCATCGTGAAGGCGACGACGGCCAGCATGGGCAACAAGTACGCCTTCGTAGGAGATGCTTCGTCATTGGCCAACTCGGCGACAGGTGCATCGTCAACCGCGGCGTTGAACCAGCGGATACGTTCAGCGACGAAACTCAGAGCGAGTGCGATACCACAGAAGAAGATCCACCCCAGCTTCGAGTGGAACGCTTCGAAGCTGAAGCTGTCGGAAATATGCGTACCGACCAGTATCAGCAGCACGATCCGTATCGCGTTGGCGACCCACACGGCAACGATGCCGATCGGGACCAATAGCAACGCTTGTGGAAATCGTAGTCGCTTGCGCGCAAAGCCCGCGTAGCCGGCCATGTACGCCGCCATGAGTCCGATCCCCTCATAGCCGGAACACTGCGGAGCAATTAGGACGTAGAACTCGGGCGTTCCCACTGCTCGGTGTACTTGATCGATGATGACGTTGGGTTGCAGCCATACGAGCGCGGCTGCCACTGTCGAGAGCGTGTAGTGACCGAGCGGATCCCAGAGCCTGGAACTGAGGACGCCGCTGGCCCAGGCGGCTGCACCCACCGTGATACCGATGGCGAGCGGGCCGGCGATGGTCTGAAACGCGCCGCGCCACATCGGAATCGGCAGAGCGAGATGAACCAGTGCTGCCGTGGAGACCAATCCGAGCATCGACCAACCGAACAACCAGATGTACGGGTGGTGAAGATCCACGATCTCGATCGCTGCCAGGATTGACGGGATGTATGCGAACGCCGCGAGCGTAAGCAGGTGAACGAAGATCATCGGCGCCGATTCGCGCCAGGAGAAATCGACACTGAGCAGATCGACGAACTCGTCGCGCAGCTGTTGGTATCGAAGGCCGACCGTCGCGGTCGCTATCGTGAACAGGAGCGGCCCCAACATGCCGAGCGAAATCACACTCGAGAAGTTGCCCGCATGCTTCATGACGGCCTTCGCATCGAATAGTAGGCTGATGCCGACGTATTCGACCATCAAGACGGCGGTTACCCACATCCACGCGGGTATTCTGTGATTGTTCCGGCCTTTCTCTGTCATCGAGTCTATGTCTTTCATCGCAGTCGCGTGGACTCAGACCCATCTAGCGTAACACCGTGCGTCGCGACGCTACCGGACAAAGAAACCCGCCCCGCGCGCACTGCGGCATGTGCCATGGCGCTTACGCCGGCGCCGAGGCGGGGGGCTGCGGGGGTCTGCGGGGGTCTGAAGGAGGGATAGAACGCCCCCGATCGAGTGGGCGAATCTTACGAGTGTTGCCGCCGGCCGGCCGTGGGTCTGGCGTAGAAAGACGGATAAGATGAGACGAATGGACGGCCGAAAGAGAAAGCACAGCATGGGCGCAGGCGTTCACATTGTCGCGCTGCTTTTCGCGCTCGCCCCAGCGCGCCCGGCGCATGCAGCCGGGCATTCGATCGCGGATGCGAATTCTGTGTTTGGATCAGCGCCGACCGCCATTGAGAAGGCGCTCCCTTATAGAGGAGCGATCGGACGCATCGATACGGCCATCGCGCGTGCGGCGATTCCGAAGAAACGAGGAGGCTTTCCGACCGAGCACGTCACCGTCGGTGCGGACCGCGCGTGCGGCTCGCCGACTCTCGACGCCGGCTCGGCGGATGCTTACGTCGTATCTCTCGTGTTTCCACCATCTCCTGCCAGGCCGAATGATCCTTCGATAGCCATCGTGATGGCTGCTCCCGAGCTGCACGAGCGGATCCGCGGGCAAGCGGCGAAATCGACCTCACGTATTCGACTACTCGGGGTTCACGGGAACGCCGGCGTCGCGGTGATTCCGCGAAATGAAACGGGCGGCGACAACCGGCTGCGTATCGAGTATCCCGATGTCGTTCGCGTCTCCTTCGATGGGCAGACGCCGATCACGGGACCCGCTCGCATCGTCGTCACCCGAGCGAACGAGCGCATCGCCTTTTCTAAACTGGCGCAGTCGTGCCGCACGACCGTCTCCGACGACGGCTTTCACCCACTCGTGTGTGTCGACGAACTCTTCTTCGATGAGATCAACCGCTGTGGCATGGGGCGCGCCGACGTACATCCCGGTGTTTGTCATTTCGTCGGTGGCGGCAAGCGCATGAACTATGCCGACCATTGTTACCCGGGGCAGGGTGCATCGACGCATCCGGCGAAATGCAAGGGGAATCCCAGCGAACTCGACTACATCGTTACGTCGCCGTGTCGGTCGGTGTTGATGGAATTCAGCTGGCGCGAGATTCTCAGTGCCGGCAATCAACTGGTAAAGCGCCGCATCCGCGCGACGACATCGCTGTCGGCTACCGGCGACGCATCTGATGGACCGGTTCGAATACCCGGTCGCGAGTTCCTCGGTGTGTACTCGCCGCAAGAAGGGAAGTCGGCCGGCGCGACCGAGTTCAACTCGATCAAGCAGGCGGCGAATGCCGACAGCCTGACGCTCGAAGGTAACGCAGACCAGAGCGAGTCGACACTGCTTTTCTATCCGCGCCGTATCGTTGGTCGAGTATGCGGCGATGGACTTCGCAAAGGTCAGGCCTGCGCAGGTCTCGAGAATAACGAAGCGGTCTGTGCCCGTGATCCGATTGCGGCGAGCGAATGTTCCTGCGAGAGCCTGGAGCCGGCCGCGGCGCGGTACTTCAGTTGCAAGAATAGTCGTGAACTCGATGACCTTCCTTGTACGCGTGCCAGCCACTGTTGGAGCGGGCGATCCAAGATCGGCGACTGTTCCGGTCGGCCGAGGTGTCTGCCGCTCGGGACCGTGTGGGAGCCGGGGAGTGAACCCGAAGGCACGCAATGCGGGCTCGACAGCGACTGCCCGGCCGCCATGCAGTGCGGCTACGCGTTGTTCGATCTGAATGGGCGCAGCGATCACCCGGCGAACGAGATTCCGGCCGAGGTCGCACTGACGTCCAAGCAGCGCGGCAACTGTTCGCGCCTGACGAGCAAGATCTGCGGCGGTAACGAAGGGCTGTGCAGTGCGCGAGAGGGGAAGTGCCTTGGCTATCGGGCGCAAGCGCATGCCGCCCTCACCGGAAATCACGGCGGCGATTTGGATTTTCCCGCCGAGCTCTTTCATAAGGAAGTCCCACCCGGGATCGTCATAGGCCCGGGCGGTGTTCCCGATGAAGCATATGGAGAACTCAAGGACCTCGAACGCGCCGCAAAAGAAGGCGAGCAGTTCTACTAGCCCCGCGCAGCGGGCCGTTCGAAGGCCCGTGCAGCGGGCCCTTTGCAGATCCTTCGCTCGATTCCCGGCGCTTGCGATCGGTTGTGTGCTCGCCATCTCGGCCTGCGTCGGTGCAGGAGCTGCAGCGCCCGGTTTCGGCGTGTCAGCGCCGACTTTTCTTCCAGCGTTTCAGACTGAAGCCGCAGCGTATGGGCGCGATGCGGGATTTTCTGCGCGGATCGGCGACCGCATCGTGTGGCTGTTCGGAGATACTTTCCCGAACGAAGATGTCCTGCTCAGCGCGACTGCCGCGTGGTCGTCGGCAGGGGAGCCTACGCGCCTGGCCGAGCCGTTCGACGCCGCGGGCGTCCCCGTTTCGCTATATGCTTACACTCCCAGCGAGACTGCCTTCAATCAGGCACATGCCGAGCTGCCCGTCTGTTGCCGTGATGGCCGCGCTTGTCCGAGCGACGAGCCTTACTGTCGATGTGGCCCCGATAGCGACTGCGCCGCGCGCATCGCGTTGTGGCCCGGGTCGATTCTCCCGACTGACGACGGACGCTTGATCGGTTTGTACGAAAAAGTGAAGGCCGGTGCCGCGGCGTGGGACTTCGACGTTCTCGGCATCGGCACGTTCACATTGTTGCCCGAAGATGTCACGACGCGGCGCACGCTCGACCGCTCAGGCGAACCGATCCTGCTGTTCGAACGCGGCGAGCCCAAATTCTTGCACGCCGTACGCGTCGACGACGACGACGGCACGTGGGCTTATGTTTTCGGTGAAACGGCCGGTGGTTCTTCCTGCTCCAGCGATGTGTACGTGGGACGTGCGCCTCTAGCGGACATGCAGGAGCGTAACGCCTACCGTTTTTGGGACGGTAAGGGATGGGCGGAAACGCTGGCGGAAGCCGCCCCCGTGCTCGATGACGTCGAAGGCGGACTCGGGTCGGTGGCGTACAACGAATATCTCGGCGCCTATCTCAGCGGCACAGTGGGATTGTGTACCGAAGGAGCGCAGTTTCTGATGCGCTCGGCGCCGCGACCGCAAGGTCCGTGGAGCGCGCCGATTGCCGTGGACCTATCGACGCTCGGAGCAAGCAGCGAGGCGTACGCAGGACTCTTGCACCCGGCGCTCGGCGTCGGCCGGCGCATCGTGATTAGCTTCTATGAACCGTTGTTCCAAGATGAGCGTGTATTGGGACGCGTTCGGCTGGCGCGGCTGGAACTGAAACGGCGGCGCGTGGGCATCGGCGCGTTGTTCAGATAAAAGGGGGAGTGCGGTCGCACCGATGGTAGAACTTTCTCAAGTCGACGCAGAAATTCTCACGCAGATCTTCGATGCATTGCGGTATGCATCGGAACAACATCGCGACCAACGCCGTAAAGGCGAAGACGAATCGCCCTATGTGAATCATCTCATTGCGGTAGCCGACCTGCTGGTCGCGGTTGGCGGGGTGCGCGACAGCGATGTCGTTTGTGCGGGGATCCTTCACGATACGCTCGAAGATACCGAGACGACGGCAGACGAACTCGAGCAACGGTACGGCGTGCGCGTGCGTGGGATCGTCGAAGAGGTCAGCGACGATCAGGCGCTCGTCAAAGAGGAACGCAAGCGTCGGCAGATCGAACACGCACCACACATCTCGTACGAAGCGAAGCTCGTGAAGCTGGCCGACAAGATCTCGAACGTGGGCGACGTCGGTGCTTTTCCACCCGCCGGTTGGTCGCACGAACGTCGCGTCGATTACATCGTGTGGGCCGAAGAAGTGGTGGCGGGCCTACGCGGGACCAACGAAGCGCTCGAAGCGCGATTCGATGACGTGGTCGTCGAGACGCGACGCAGTCTAGGTGTCTAGGCTTTGCCTGCGCAGCGCGGTCAAGACGCTTCGCGTAGTCGGTAGCGGATCGGCACGTGCTTCACGCCCCCGAGAAAACTCGACCTCAATCTCTCGATCGGACCGATGAGTTCGGCGTGCTCGAGCCGCTGGGACAGCTGCAGGAACACCGAGCGTAGCTCTAGTCGTGCCAGATGCGCCCCCAAACAAAAGTGCTCGCCGACACCGAAGGCGAGGTGCGGGTTCGGTGTCCGATCGATCCGGAATATGAACGGGTCTTCGTAGATCTCTTCGTCTCGGTTGGCCGAAGGGTAGAGTAGGCACATCGAATCGCCCGCACGGATCGTCTTGTCGCGTAGTTGAAAATCTTCAGTCGCCGTTCGGCAAAACTGAATGACGGGAGTGGACCAGCGCAGGATCTCTTCGACAGCCGAGTCGATCAATTCCGGGTTGGCGCGTAGCTTATCGAACTCGCCGGGGTTCTCGAGAAACGCGACGAATCCGCCGCTCGTGGCATTCCGCGTCGTTTCGTTGCCGGCCACTACCAGCAGTAGGCAGTACGAAAGGAGTTCCAGCGGCTTGATCGGCTCACCGTCTATCTCGGCGTTGGCGAGAATGCTTACGATGTCTTCGCTCGGATTACCGCGACGGGCCTCGGCCATTTCATAGAAGTAAGTAAAGAGCTGCGTTTGGGCGTCGCCGAAGCCGTCTTGTGCGTCTTCTCGCTGCGCGTACTCAGGGTCTTCGGCGCCAACGAGTGCGTTGGTCCATTCGAACATCAACTTCCAGTCCGATCGAGGAACTCCGAGCATGTCGGCGAGGACGGCAAGTGGGAGCTTGGCCGCGATCGACTGAACGAAGTCGGTCTCTCCTTCCATTGCCACCGCGGCGAGTTCGTCGATGACCTCGCGTGAGATCACCTCGACCTGGCTGACCAGTCGCTGAACAGCGCGTGGGGTGAAGTGTTTGCTCGCCAGTCGCCGGTACACGCCATGCTCGGGCGGGTCCATGACGAGAAGTTGTCGCACCGAACGCTCTTCCGGTGCCGGCGGCTCGTACGCCGGGAACACTGCGAGCCGCGGCTCGTTGAGGTTCTTCTTCGGCTGCTTGGAGATGGCGATGATGTCGGCGTGTTTCGTGATCGCCCAAAACGGTAGCTTCACGTCTCGGTCCCACCAGTGAACCGGGTCGTTCTTGCGCAGATACGCCCAGTCTTCGTGGGGGTAGCCGTTGGCGGCGAAGGTATCGAGGCCGATGATATCCAGGTCTTCGAGTTTTCGGTCGGTCATTGTTCACTCGCTTTGCGGCGCGGTGATTTCGATTCGGCCATCATCTCCCTAATCGCGAGGCGATGCGAGGCGTGGGGGCACGAGCAGCGGCCTCGCTTGGAATGCCGGGGGGACAGTGCAACAAGACTGCTCGCGCCGGGTTCTCACAGGCCGGCCCGAACGACTTCACATCGTGGCTCCCAACCGTCGATCAGTTTGGCTCTTCAGCATGGATACGGAGCAGTTCCGCGCTCCGCCCACCACCACTGGCGGCCTGATGGCCCACTTTCGAACCTATGGCGCCGACAATTCGGGGACCGAGATCGAACTCGTGCACTTCCTTGCTGCCGCCGACCTGGAGCGCTGGCTCGACGACGACTGGCCGCGGCGCATCCGCCCGGCGGCCGAGCGCGCGTCACGCGACGGTGCGGAGCTCGTCTTCGGATTCAGTTGCTACACGTGGAATGTCGCAGAGTTCCTCGATCTTGCGAGGCTCGTGCGCGGCGCGTTGCCGCAAGCCCGCATCATCGCCGGTGGTCCGCACGTTCAGCGGCCCGAAGACTTTCTTCACGACGAAGCGATCGATCTGATCGTACTGGGCGAAGGCGAAGAAACGTTTACCGATTTGATGGATCTTCCGAGCGACGAATGGTCGACCGTCACGGGCTGCGCGACCCTCGAGGACGGAGAACTTGTGCGCACGCAGGCGCGCGGTCGTCGCCAGGACTTGGACGCGTTCCCTTCGGCGCTGGACTACATTGCGCTTCGCGATGAGCATGGCGCGCCGCTCTACGAGCAAGCGTCGTACGAGAGCGTTCGAGGCTGCCCCTACAAGTGTGCGTTTTGCGAATGGGGAACGGGCGCCGTGGGCACGAAGATGTATCAGTTTTCGATCGATCGCGTGCGAAGCGATCTGACGAAGCTGGTCGACGGCGGTATTCGCGACATCTGGTTGGCCGATTCGAACTTCGGTGCATTGCGCGAAGACGAGGCGAAGACCGACATCGTCGTCGATCTGCGCCGACGCACCGGGCTGCCCAACACGTTGGCGACGTCGTGGTCGAAGTATCACAACGATCGCGTGCAGCGCATCGTGCGCCTATTGCATCACGAAGGCTTGCTCTCGCACTATCATCTCGCACTGCAGACGCTCACACCCAAGGCACTCGAACTCAGCAACCGAAAGAACATGAAGGCCAACGACTATGAGCCGATCGTCAAGGCCATGGCCGAAGAGGGCGTTCCGGTTGCGGCCGAGTTGATTTGGGGCCTACCGGGCGACGATCTTCAACAGTTCGAGTCCAGTCTCGACCATCTGCTCTCGATCTTTCCGAACATCAACATCTTCGGATACACGCTGCTGCCCGGCACGGAGTTCTACGAGCTTCGCGACCGCTACGAATTGATTGCCGTTCCGGTGGCGGGCTACGGCAAGGCGAAAGGCGAGTACGTCGTGGGTTGCCACACCTTTACACGTGACGAAGGCGAAGAAGGATACTTCCTGATCACTGCCTACATCATGCTCGCGCGCGGACAACTCATGCCGCTCGCCGCACGTTATCTAGCGCTTGCCGATCGAGGCGTTCCGGTCGCTGCGATGCTGCGCGAGATCCTGCGTGCATTGCTCGCCGAGTTCTCCATCGACGCTTCGGATCGTATGGATGTCTACGAGCGGCGTTCCGATGTTTACGTGAAGCTGCTCGCAGAACCTGGGCGCGCCTACGCGACGATTCGTCGAGAGGTTGCTGCATGGCTCGAGCGCTACGGCGTTGCCGATCTGAACACCGAGATGGATCGCGTCATCGACCTCGACGAGGCGCTCTGCCCAGTCGTTGGACAGCCGCGCACGGTCGCTCGCGAGTTCAGTTACCCGGCAGATGAAGTCGAGCGTTGCCTTGCCGCGATGGAGCTTCCCGCAGCCGGATTGCTGGGCGGGCAAGGCAGCTACCGGATCGACATCGCTCATCCGGGCGGAGCGGGCGAGATCTGCAAGGACCCCGACGGTGCTGAGTGGATCCGCGGGCGCATCGTACGTACGCAGGGCGAGGAGACTTCCGATCTCCTTGCCGATCCGTTTGCCGATCCAATGAAGGCTGGCGCGCCCACCGACCGAGCCCCCGATAGCGTCGCCGGATAACTGCGCGTTGGCGTCTCGGTTTCGGCCACTATCTGCCGAAATCGTCTCAATGTGATGAAACAGTAGCGCGTCGTGCGCCCAAGCAGATGCGTTCCTAGCGTGCTCCGGTTGCCGCTATTGCCGTACAAACGCGGGGAATACGTGTTTTCCCGTAACGGGCCGATGTCGAGCCGCGTCCGGCACGCACATTGCTACATTATCGAGCACCGTTCACGGCGCCGCGCGACGATCGCACGCGCGTCGCGGACGTCGAATCGAGAGAACCGAATTGGGTACCGTACTTGTCATCGATGATCACGCCTACATGCGCGCGCTGCTGCGCGAGCATCTCGAAGGGCTGGGTTTTACGGTTATTACCGCATCCGACGGCGCCGAAGGGTTGCAGGTCCTCGAACGCGAAAATCTCGACTTACTGATCAGCGACATCCTGATGCCTGGCGAGATCGAAGGGATCGAGGTGATCGCCACGGCATGCGAGCTACAGCCGGATATCCCGATCATTGCGATCTCAGCCGGCGGAAAAGCTGCCGCAGAAGGGTATTTGGACGCCGCAGTGGCGCTCGGCGCCAGCACTGCGCTGGGAAAACCCTTCAATCTCGACGACCTCATCGAGGTATTGCGAGAAGTCATGCCCGATCAGCCCGATCAAACGGTTCACCCGGCTCCCTGAAACCGGTTCGCAACAGCGCCAAACTCCCGTAAGATTTGCCCTTTACCGCAGCCGACGGTCGCTGCTACGTATTGATGGTTACGGTGGCCTGCTGAAGGCCGCGACGAGGAGTTGCTAATGACGTTCCGGCTTCGAGTATTTCCGGCTCTGCGAGTTTTTCTGTTTTTGGTGGTCGCCGGTGCCTTCTTCGCACCGCAGGTGCACGCGATCGATTCGGTTCAGAAGTGCGCCAAGATCACGGGATCGCTCGGCGCCAAATGCATGCTCAAAGGGACGAAGCTGCTCCGCGAGCAGATAGCGCCGATTCCGGATCAGATCGACATCATCACGTTCTCTAACTTCTCGAAGATCTTGAAGGCGTGCTCGCTTACCGATGCGCGCGCTCTCGGCTACCGAGACCAAGTCGATCTCCATCAGCAGATCGAAGATGGCTGTAACCTGTTCGCCTACGAGATGAACGCCACGGTGTACAACACGTCGCAGGGCGGCCTGACCGAAGACCAACTGGGCTGCCGCGCCGACATGTACAAGCAGATGACCAAGGCGCAGAAGACGGTCACCACTGCGGTCGGCAAGAAATGCTCACTCGGCGAGATCCTCGGCAAGGGCTGCGATAGGGTAAAGCGCGACGCTAAAGTCGCAAAGACCCGAGCGAAGGTCGAGGCGACGATTCTGAAGAAATGCGGTGCGGACTTCGACGGCGTCGACGTACTGGGCGTCTTTCAAGGCGCGACATTGGAAGATCGGATTGCCGATTTCGCCGACTACTCGATCGTACGTGGACGCCACTGGGCGCAGCGAGTCTATCCGCCGATCATCGCGGCGCCGTCCGGAGAACTGGGCGCTCTTAAAGTAGGACTGACGACGCTCAATCTCGAGGACGCATCGCGTCTCAACGTGGCCGGAACGGCGCCCCGCCCCGTCGTTACGGAAGTGTACTACCCAGTCGATGAGGCCGACACCATTGGTGTTTCCGAAGAGGAAGCTTCGATCCTGGGGATTCCGCTGTTCGACATTCCCGCGTTTCGCGACGTTCCTTTGGCAGCCGGCGGCCCGCGCCCGGTCGTCATGTTCTCGCATGGCAACGAGGGGACACGGATTCAGTCGTTCTTCTTTGCTGCTGTTCTGGCGAGCCACGGATTCATCGTGATCAGTCCCGACCATCACGGAAACACGCTTACCGAGGCGGAAGTAGACCCGAGTCCGGCCACGAACCGGCCGCTCGACATCAGTTTCCTGATCGACGAGGCAACGGCGTTCAACAGCACGCCCGGCAATTTCTTCGAGAATGCCTTCGATCTGAGCAACATAGGCATGTCGGGGCACTCGTTCGGCGGTTATACGACGTTCGCTCTGGCCGGCGGAACATTTGGGCTCGGTACTTTCACAGACACGCGCATCAAGTCGATCTTCCCGCAGGCACCGGCGTCGTCGGCTTCGTTCTTCGATCCGGCGTTCTTTGCGGGGATTGCGGTTCCGACATTGATTGTAGGCGGGTCGATCGACGAGACGACGCCGTTTCTTACGAACCAGCAGTACGCGTTCGACAACATGGTCTCGGGCGCCTCGGTGGTGGGCTTGGCGAATCTGAACGCCGCCGGGCATTTCACATTCTCGAGTTTCTGCGAGGTTCCTCCCGCGCTACTCGCGGCAATCGGCGGCTTCGAAGAAGCGTGCGAACCGCGTCATCTTCCGTGGCGCTACGCGCAGGATCTGACGATGTATCTCGGTCAGAATTTCTTCGACTGGACGCTGCGTGGGAACGCGGCTGCGTTGGCGAACCTGGATCCCTTGTTGATCAACGGCCTCGAACCGACGGACCTCGACTACCAAAGTAAATGAGAATCGCTGCTCGCTGAGTAGCCCTCCTGAATCCGCGCTGTTACCATGTCGGCGTTCCCACTGCGGGAACGCCGACGGTAAGCGGAGAGGAGGCCTTGGCTGGTGCGGAGATCGGCACATTTGGCCGCAACGACACTCGTGGGAGTATGTTGCGCGACCCTAGTATTTACATTTTCGAACACGTCCTGGGCCGATACTGCGGCGGGCTCTAGCGATCCGTATTCGAGCGCGATCGTCGTAGAGGCCGATACCAACCAGGTCTTGTACGCGGAACACCCCGACAAATCGGTTTATCCCGCGAGCATCGTCAAGCTCATGACGTTGCGCGTGGTGCTCGACAAGATCGAAGCCGGTGAACTTTCCCTTGACGATGAAGTCACGGCAACCGCCGAAGCCGCACGCGTCGGCGGATCGCAGGTCTACCTCGCCGAGCACGAAGTCTTCACCGTAGACGATCTGCTGTACGCGCTGATGATCCATTCGGCCAACGACGTTGCCATGGCGCTTGCCCTGCATGTCGGCGGTACGAAGGAAGGCTTCGTTCGATTGATGAACGATCGCGCGGTCACACTCGGCATGCGCGATACGCGTTTTACCTCTCCGCACGGTCTGCCGCCGAGTCGCGGGAAAGCCGCCGACGTGACCACGGCGCGCGATGTCGCCAAGCTTGCGCGATCGGTCGTCCGGGATCCGCTCACGCTCCACTACAGTTCTACGCTGTATCGCGAGTTTCGCGGCGGCAAGTTCGATCTGAGAAGTCACAACGATCTACTGAAGTCCTACGAGGGCTGCGATGGATTGAAGACGGGCTACTATCGTCTGGCGGGGTTTTCGATTGCGGCTACGGCGCGGCGCAACTCGGTGCGCGTGATTGCCGTCGTGATGGGTAGCCGCTCGAGCCATACGAGAGACGCCAACGCGGCTCGCCTGATGACGCTCGGCTTCGATCGGGCGCCCGAACTGCTTGCGTCGGCCATGGGGCCGCCGCTTCCGCCAAGTAATTAGTCGCGACGCTGCTCGTTGTGCGTGCGTGCGCGCTCGCACGCTCAGGCCGGCTTCCCGATGAACTCGGCTGCGAATGTACGAAGCGCTGCGACTGCGTCGCGCGAGCGCTTCCATGGCGCAACGATCAGTCGATCGACCCCGGCAGTTTCCCACGCTGCCATTTCGCTGCGGTCGCTGAGCGTCGCCATCACGGTGATCTCAGGCAGCCGCGCTGCTCCGTGGCGCTCGCTGAGTGCACGCAGCCTATCGATTGGCGCAAGCACGTCCCGCGCTGTGTGGGACAGACCGATCCATCCCGCACCGAAACGCACTGCTCGGGCGAGCGCAGCCTCGGATTCACCCCCGATGTGTAGAGGCGGGTGTGGCGACTGAATCGGTTTGGGCTCGAACTTCACCGCCTCGAATCGATAGAACGTGCCCTCGTGGGCGACGGTCTCTTCCGTCCACAATCTACGCGCGATCTGCAAGCATTCATCGGTGCGCCGACCTCGCGTTTTGAAATCCACACCGGCGGCGGCGTACTCGGCGGCAAGCCAGCCCGTGCCGATGCCGATCTCGGCGCGTCCGTTCGATACGATATCGAGCGTCTGAACCGCGCGTGCGAACACGAAAGGGTGGCGCAATGCCGGCAGGTAAACGTGGGTGCCGAGTCTGATCTTCGCGGTGCGACCGGCGAGATGGCTCAAATACGCGAACGCATCGAAGACCGGCGTTTGCGGCGGAACGGGCGGCGTCTCGATGCCCGGATGCGGCGACCCCGTCATATCGACCGGAAAAATCAGATGCTCGGGCAGCCACAGCGACTCGAAGCCGAGTTCGTCGGCGCACTCGGCCGCGTCCGTATGCATGTCGGGGCGAAGCAAGCCCAAGGCTAGGCCGAATTTCATCGTCGTTCTTTAGAACTCCGCCG
This sequence comes from Deltaproteobacteria bacterium, assembly GCA_029262375.1. Lineage (GTDB taxonomy): Bacteria > Desulfobacterota > Binatia > UBA1149 > SPBQ01 > JAJCZM01. The sequence goes on along the minus strand of JAJCZM010000038.1, from coordinate 89,474 downwards.
TGTGTCGATACTTCGTCTCGCCACCGATGATGGTTTCGATGACTTGGATCTCGTCGATCGTCGAGGGATCGTCGAGTGGGTTGCGCGAGAGCACAACCAGATCGGCGAGCTTGCCGAGTTCTATTGATCCCTTGATGTCTTCTTCGAAATGCTGGTAGGCCGCATCGATGGTGATCGCGCGCAGTGCTTGCATCGTGTCGATTCGCTCGTTTTCGCCGAGAATGAAATTGCTTCGTGTACGCCGATTGACCGCCGACCAGACGAGTCGCATCGGTTCCATCGGTACCACCGGACTATCGGCGTGGATGGTATAGCGAATCCCGCGCTCACCGGCCGAGCGCAGAGGGCTGATGCGCGCCGCGCGCTCGGGGCCGAGAAACGTCTCGCGATGCCTGTCACCCCAATAGTACGTGTGTAGGACAAAGAAGCTCGGAATCACTCCGAGCTCGGCCATGCGATCGAGTTGATCGTTGCGGGCCATCTGGGCGTGGATCACGATGTGGCGCGTATTTTTGCGCGGGTGCGCTCGTTGCGCTGCTTCGAACGCATCGAGAATGTTGTCGATTGCCGCATCGCCGTTTCCGTGGGCGGCGATCTGCAGACCCTCACGGTGATAGCGTGCGATGCGTTCCATGACTTGGTTGCTGTCCATGCGAGGGTAGCCGCGATACTCGGCGTCGTCGCCTGGGCTGACATGATACGGTTTCGTAAGATAGGCAGAGTAGCCTTGTATCGAACCGTCGGTCACGAGCTTCACAGCTCCGTGATGCACCCAGTTCCGGTCGTAGGTTCGAAGTGTGGCCTTACCGTCGAGGATGTCGTCTTGCACGGTATCGCCGGGCCAGATGATCAAGCGTACGTCCATGAAGCCGAGACGCGACAAAATGGGCAGTCCGCCGGTAAGTTGTTGATCGGCGTAGCCTGACTGGGCCGTCGTGACGCCGTTTTTCAGATAGCGACGGTTGCAATCACGCACGATTGCCAACGCATCGCGAAGTCCCGGCTGCGGGCCCAGCTCACGCACAATCATGATCGCGTTCTCTTCGAGAAACCCATCCGGCTCTGCGCTTCCTGCGTCGCGGCGGATGACACCGCCGGGCGGATCCTTGGTGGACGCGTCGATGCCGAGCTGGGCGAGCGCTGCACTATTGAGCGATGCGAAGTGCAGTGAGATATGCCAGATCACGATCGGATGATCGGTAGACGCGCGATCGAGATCGCGGCGAGTGGGATGACGCTTCTCGGCGAGAAGCGAGTCGTCGTAGGAGATTCCGATCACCCATTCGCCGGCGGGCGTATCGGCGGCATGTTCGGCCAGCGTGGCGACGAGATCGTCGATCGTGCGAACATCGCCGAGTGGCGGACTATTGAGATCGGCGTACACCGCGTACAACCCTTCGCCGGGGAAATGCCCGTGCGCGTCGATGAAGCCGGGTAGTAGCGCCTTGCCTTGCAAGTCGACGATCTCGGCTCCGTTCTCGGCGGCCCAGGTTTTCAGTTGCTCGGCGTTTCCGATGGCCGCGATGCGGTCGCCGTCCACGGCCACGCCTTCGACGATGCGGTTGTCGGCGTCCATCGTCAGCACCGGTCCCCCGATGTACACCGTGCGCTTGCTCGACCACGGGGCGGAAACCGCGAGGGCTAGCGTGCACACGACGACGAGGGCTATCCAAAAACGCGACATCTTCATTGACCGGCTCTATTCCATATAGCCGAGCGCGCGGATGCGAGCGCTCTCTTCACTGGTGAGCGCGGGCGGGAGGACCGTGTCGAGGCCGCCGTCGCGCCAGATCGCGAGTGTGACCCTGTCGGCCGCGCCATCGGTAGGCAGCAGCGCACGGATCGCGGTACGCGCCGACGAAGCGATCGAAGGAGGTCCGTCGATGTCGGCAATCGAAACACGCGCCGGATTGGCGTCGGCTGGTATCCCGTCGGCACCGATGCTGAAGGCGCCGGCATCGGCGAGGTGCCCGTCAATGGCGAGTGCGACCGTGATGTCGCCGTCGCGGGCGAGGAGATCGAAGCGCATGCGGTCGGTTTCGCCGGCGCCCAGGCGCCCGGTCCAGCGCAAGCCGGCGGCGTTGGCGGTGATGGCCGCGATATCGGTCTTCTCCAGCTCGATCCGATGCAGGTTCGCGATCGGAGAAGGCGGGTCACTGTGCAATTCGAGATCGTAGCTGACCTTGGAATCGGTCGCGTTCGTGATCTCCAGTTGATAGCCGGCTTGCGCCAGCGGCGCCATGGCAGTCGCATATGCGTCCAGGAGCGCCCTCGGCGGATGTTGACCCATCGCGATGACGCTTCGGCGCTCAGCGGGGTCGGTTGCGAGTTCGTAGAGCTCTCGGGTCCCGTCGACTACGTTGACGATCAGCTTGTGGGTCGCCGTGCGCACGGCGTGTCGCGGCGGACGCCGGTGGTCGGCGCGCCCGACGGTTGAAACCAGCGCGCGATCGGCGGTCCCTGCCTCGCCGGCGATGACGTTCTCCAGGCGCGTGCCCTGCCAGCTCTGATCGACTAGCGCTGGATCGTTCTTCCCGGCCATCGCTGCCGCGATGGTCGGCAATATGTCGAGCATCGAAGCGGGCGTCTCCACCCTTCGGCTCGCCTGGCGATTGCCTGGAAACTTGACGAGAAGCGGAACGCGTAGCAGTTCGTCGTAGAGCGATTGGCCGTGGAAGAAGCTTCCGTGATCCCAAAACTCCTCGCCATGATCCGAGGTGACCACGATCAGCGCATCGTCTACGAGGTCCAGGTCCTGCATGCCGCCGATAAGCCGCCCGAACTCGTCGTCTACGTACGCGATCGTGCCGTCGTACAGATCCACGATGCGCTCTTGATCTTCCTTGGCGTAGTGCCCGGAACACGCTCCGCCTACGTCGTCGAACTCGAGGCCGACGGCGCCGTCGTATCCGGAATTTACGAACATCGACTTGAAGGGCAGGGGAACGTCGTAGGGCGTATGGGTGTCGAGGAAGTGTAGATAGACCAGTCGTGGGCCGTTTCTAGGCCGTTCGAACCACTCGAGCGCTTGATCGACGATCTGCGTGGCCGAGAACTCTCCCGCAGAGACTGTGGCGAACGTGGGGTCGAGGCGTTCGACCCACTTCTTTACATACGGATTGTTGATCACCGCCAATGATTCTTCGTAGCCGGCGTCGCGCGCCACCTCCATCAGCGTCTTGCCCCGCACCGCATCGGGGAACAGCGAGGAGCTCAGTGTTTGAGGAATCGACGGGATCGTCTTTGGCGCCGAGGCGAATGCGTTGTCGAAGACGACCGATGTGCGAGCGATCGTCGAAAGCGCGCGGTCGGTCTCGCGCTCATAGCCGTAGGTGCTTAGGTGGTCGGGCCGCAGGGTGTCGATGACGACCAGTACGACGTCGGGTCGATCGTCGCGTCTGAAGGTCGACTCGAGGCGATCGCAAGCCGTGCTCGGCAGTGTGAGTGCAAGCAGGGTCGCCCCGACAACGGCGCGGTGTGCGTAGTCGATCGCTGCTGGTCTACGCATGCATCTTCATCGCACGGGGCTCGCACGGGTCTGCGCGGGATTGGCCCTGGGCTGACTACGCGCTCTTGAGCGTTGCTTCGGCGGTCGGAGTCTCCGCTACGTTCTCAGAGTTGCCCGGCGCCGCCGAATCGCTGCCGGTGCTCGCGAGTTTTGCCTTTTCATCAAGAGGCTTGCCGATTGCGGGACGCAGACTCGCGGCATGCTTGAGCTCGTCGAAGGCCGACTGGATCATCGAAGCGAAAGTGCCGACGTCCGGTACGAGCGATGGATCGCAGTTGAAGCCCCAATAGAGCGTTCCATCGTAACTGAACAGCGCAATCCCCAGGCCGGTGTTCTCGAGCAGGGGAACCTGCGGGAACATCGCTAGAAGTTTCGATCCCATCATGTACAGCGGAACCTGCGGTCCGGGCACGTTCGTGACGATCATGTTCACGGGGCCCGAGGTGGCTTGCGAGCCCAGCGACAGCAAGGCCGAAGGCGCCCATTCTGCAGCCGCCATCAGCATCTGCACGCCTAGCGCTTGCTCCGTGCGTTTCAGGTCGCTGGTCACGCGGTGGATGGACTCCAATCTCTTGACGGGGTCTCGCTCGCCGAGCGGTAGCCGTACGATCCAACTCGATACGTTGTTGCCCAGCTCGGTCGGGTCGGCGTCCTTCGATCGGACGCTTACGGGCGCAGAGACTCTGAAGTCGATTTGCTTTGGATCGACGCGTCGCCGGATTAGATAACTGCGTACCGCCCCCGATACCGTCGCGAGAACCAGGTCGTTCACCGTGCAACCGAACGCTCGGCGTGTCGCCTTCACTTCGTCGATAGGCATCGACATGAAGTCGAACATACGGTGCGAACTGATGTGGCCGTTGAGCGGGGTCTCCGAGGGTGCCGAGATCGCGTAACCCAACAGTCCGCCTATTGCGTTTGCACGTTTGGCGACCTCTGTGCGTACGCTCTCACTTTGTTCCCGGAACTCGCGCAGGCTGCGCACGACCTGCGAAGGGATGCTGATCGTTCGTTTGGCCTCGTTCTGGAAAAGCTCGAGCGACGAAGGCGCGGGTCGCGGCATGTACTGATAGACGTCGGGCGTCTCATACTCCGGGGTCGTCGACATCAAGATCGTCGCCAGGTCTACGCCCGACATGCCGTCGATCATGCAGTGATGGACCTTACTGATGATCGCGAATCGGTTCTCGCTCAGTCCTTCTACAACCCAGAACTCCCACATCGGTTTCGATCGGTCGAGTTGCAGGCTCATCACGCGTGCCGCGAGTTGTTTGAGCTGATCTTCGGTGCCGGGGCGGGGCAGTGCGGTGTGGCGAACGTGGTAGTTCAGATCGAAGTGACGATCATCGACCCAGACCGGATGATTGAAGTAGGGGATCCATTTCAGCTTCTGACGATAGCGAGGAATCAGGTGCAGGGCGGCTTCGATACCCTTACGGAACTTGACGATGTCGACGCCGCCTTCTTCGGTTTGAAGTGGTCGTGCATCGTAAATGGCCGTCGCCGCAACGTGCATGTGAACACGCTGCCGCTCCATGAAAAGGAACGATGCATCCTGTGCCGATAGTCGTTCGTAGGTATAACGTGCCATGCCGTCTCCGGGCGTCCGGCTTGTGTAATCTGAGCCCCCGCGCGCCGAACGACGGCACTGTAGAACGAAAGCTCTGCAAAATACAGATCTTGGCACCGAAAAAGTTAAGCGAATTCCGGCCCCGAAACGGGCGCGTGGCGGGTTCCGTCCACTGTTGCGGAAGGCCATATTGGCGGGCAGGGATTTCAGCTACATCCGCTGAGGAGGCTACGAATGATGCCTATATCGACCGTTTCCCTATCGTGCCGCGCGGCGTTCCTCGTCGCGGCAGCGCTGACTTTTGCGACTGGTGGCTGCAGCCTGGTGAAGACTGCTCGCCCGATCGTTGCGGTGGCCCAGGAAGACAAGCTCGGCGCACCGCTTTTCGAGGACTTAGGTGCTCACCACTCACCTATCACTACCAGTGGTGAGGATTCTCAACGCTACTTCGATCAGGGCCTTACGCTCGCCTACGGCTTCAATCACGCCGAGGCCATCCGGTCTTTTCGCGAAGCGGCGCGCCGAGATCCCGAGTGTGCCATGTGTTATTGGGGCGAAGCACTCGCATTCGGTCCGAATATCAACGCGCCTATGACGCCGGAGGCGGTCGAGCCGGCTTGGAACGCCCTGCAGAAAGCCGTCGCGCTGGCCGACAAGGTGTCGGCGCGTGAACGTGCCTACATCCGTGCTCTCGAGAAGCGCTATCGCCCGGAGCCCTCGGAAGATCGCTCTGCGTTGGACCAAGCGTATGCCAGCGCGATGCGTGATGTCGCCGCGGCCTACCCCGACGACCTTGATGCTCAAACGCTATTTGCCGAAGCGCTCATGGATACGATGCCGTGGGATTACTATGTCGATCCCGACAACGGCAAACCGGCAACCCGCGAGGTTGTGGCCGCGCTCGAGGGCGTGATGGCGACGAACCCTCGTCACCCCGGCGCGATCCATCTCTACATCCACATCATCGAGCCGTCGTCTACTCCTGCGCGCGCCGAGGCGGCGGCAGACCGTTTGGCCGATCTGGTGCCGGGGGCGGGGCATCTCGTGCACATGCCGTCTCACATCTACTACCGCGTGGGACGCTACGACGATGCGGCCAAGGCGAACGAGCGCGCATCGGCGGCTGACGAGTCCTACATTGCGCAGTGTAAGGCGCAGGGCTTTTATCCGGCCGGTTACTATCCTCACAACATTCACTTTCTCTGGGCGGCTGCGAGCTTGGAAGGGCGCAGCAAGCTCGCGCTGCAGACCTCGCGCAAGCTAACGGAGACCGTTCCTCGCGAAGCCTACCGGGATTTTCCGTTTCTCGAGGAATTCAGCCCTACGTACCTCGTGACGCTGGTACGCTTCGGGCGTTGGGACGACGTGCTCGAGCAGCCCGCCCCGGAGCATTGGCTTCGCTACAGCACGGCCATGTGGCACTACGTGCGCGGCATGGCGTTGGTCAATCTCGATCGAAGCGAGCAGGCCGAGCCTGAGATGGCGTCGTTGCGCGCGATCGCGGCTTCCGAAGAGATTCGCGGTCTCGTGCTCTTCAGCGGTGCCTCTGCGAAGACGCTGCTCGAGCTGGCCGGCGATGTCTTGGGCGCAGAGCTGGCATCGGCGCGTGGCAACGATGACGCGGCCGTAGCGTCGTTGCGCGCTGCCCTCGAGAAACAAGAGGGATTTGCCTACACGGAGCCGCCGCCATGGTACTTCCCTGTACGCCAGGCCCTCGGCGCTCGTTTGCTGGCGATGGGCCGAGCGGCGGACGCCGAGAAAGTCTACCGTGCCGATCTCGAGCATCACCCGCGCAACGGCTGGTCTTTATACGGGCTGGCGGCGGCGCTGCGGGCTCAGGGCCGCGACGACGCGGCGGCCGGCGTGACTGCTCGCTTCGAGCAGGCGTGGGTTCGCGCCGATGTTTCTCTGGATTCCTCGTTCTTCTAACCGCGCGCGCTCTTGACATCCGCGCCGAGCGTAGAAGAATCATTCAATCCGCTTCGTCCGGTCGCCGTTGGGGTGGCCGGACGAAGCACAAAAAAGAGAAAACCTGATGATCGAAGTACGCGACCTCGAAAAGCGGTACGGCGATGTTCTGGCAGTGAAAGGCGTTTCCCTCTCCGTAGGACGGGGTGAAATCGTTGGACTGCTCGGGCACAACGGCGCCGGCAAGAGTACCGTCATGAAAGTGATTACCGGATTCCTCGAACCCAGTTCGGGGTCTGTGAGCGTAGGCGGCATCGATGTGGTCGAAAACCGCATCGCGGTGCAGAAGCAGATCGGCTACCTGCCTGAGAATGCGCCGGTCTATCCCGAGATGCTCGTTCAAGAGTATCTGCTCATGATGGCCGAGCTGCGCGGGATTCCGGTTGGCGAGCGGGCGGCCGCCGTGGGGCGCGCCGTCGCGGCCACCGGTCTGCAAGCCTGGCTCGTACGCCCGATCGCCACATTGTCGAAGGGCTACCGTCAGCGCGTCGGTCTCGCGCAGGCGATCCTTCACGAGCCGGAAGTATTGATTCTCGATGAGCCGACGAACGGGTTGGATCCCGTGCAGATCGCCGAGATCCGTATGCTGATCAAGCGCCTCGCGGCCAGCAGCACCGTCGTGCTCTCGACGCACATTCTTTCGGAGATCGAGGCCGTCTGCGACCGCGTCGTCATCATGATCGACGGTGAACTGGCCGCCGACGCTAAACTGAGCGATCTGTTGCACTCGGATCGAGTGCGCGTCTCGCTCCCGGCGGATACGGCCGGGGTGGAAGACACATTGGCGGCGGTCGAGGATGTGCACGATGTGCACGCCGTGGGGGCAGATCCCTCGCGCTCGGGCTACCAACTGTGGTCGCTACAGTGTTCCTCGTCGGAACCGCCTACGCCGGACATCGTGCGAGCGGCGGTCGCCGCCGGCTGGGACGTAGCCGCGGTGGCGCTGGAAAGCCAAAGCCTGGAAGAGGTCTTCCGCTCACTGATCGAGCAACGCGCGGCCGCTGAGGCCGCCGCGACATCGCAGGCCGCCGAGGCATCGGAGGCCGCGGTATGAGTACGATTCTGACGATTGCGCGCAAGGAGCTGCGCGCTTACTTCCTGTCTCCGGTCGCAGTTATTTTCCTCGCAGTTTTTCTTCTCGTCACGCTGTTCGTGTTCTTCACGTCGTCGCGCTTCTTCGCACGCAGCATTGCCGACGTTCGGCCGCTGTTCGAATGGTTGCCGGTACTGCTGATTTTTCTAGTGGCGGCGATCACGATGCGCGCTTGGAGCGAGGAAGAGAAGATCGGCACGCTGGAGCTCCTGCTGACGATGCCGCTGCGCACGACGGAGCTGGTACTCGGGAAATTCCTCGCGGGCATGACGCTGGTGGCGCTTGCCCTCACTCTCACCTTTCCGTTGGCTCTGATGGTTTCCAATTTGGGCAATATCGACTGGGGGCCGGTTGCGGGCGGCTATCTCGGCGCGCTGTTGCTTGCCGGTGCCTACATGTCGATAGGCTTATGCGTGAGCGCGCGCACCGACAATCAGATCGTGTCGCTCATGGTCACCGGTATCGTGTGCGGTGGGCTGTGGCTGGTTGGGTCGGACACGGTCGCCGGATTCGCGGGCGATCGCGGCGGCGAGCTGCTGCGGCTGATCGGATCCGGTAGCCGCTTCACCAGCATCGAGCGCGGTGTCGTCGATCTGCGCGACCTCGCGTACTACGGCGCATTGGCGGCGTTCTTCCTGGCGCTCAATGTTCACTTTCTCGACATGAAACGCGTGGAAGCCAACACGCCGGCCGGCCGCGCCCGCGCGCGCACACGTTGGATTACGGTTGCGCTGTTAGCGCTCAACGCGGTTGCGCTCAACGTGTGGTTGGCTCCCGTGACGCGCGCTCGCCTGGATCTCACCGCCGGTGGCGACTACAGCGTCACGCGCGCGACCGAACAGGTGCTCGCGCGCTTGGACGAGCCACTGCGCATCTCTGCGTACTTTTCGGAGCGAACGCATCCGTTGCTCGCGCCCTTGGTGCCGCAGATTCGCGATTTGCTGGCCGAATACGAGATCCGCGGCCGCGGTCACGTACAGCTCGACTACACGAACCCGGGCAGCGACGAAGTACTCGAGGCAGAGCTTCGGCAAACCTACAATATCGAAACGATGCCGTTTCGTTTCTTCGGTCGTCACGAAGAGTCCGTCGTCAACGCGTACTTTCACATCCTGCTTCGCTACGCCGATAAGTATGAGGTGTTGGGGTTCGATGACCTGATCGAGATCGATGCCGACGAGCAGGACATCGACGTGCGTCTACGCAACCTCGAGTACGATCTCACCCGCAGCATCAAGAAGCTGGCCGAAGGGTTCCAGAGCATCGACTCCGTGCTCGCCGGGTTCGATGGCGGTGCGAAGCTCACGGCGTACATCACTCCCGATACACTGCCCGAGGAATTTGCCGAGGTCCCGGTACGTATCCGGGAAGTATGTGAGGAGCTGTCGGAGCGCGCGGCTGGGAAGTTCGCGTGTGAGGAAGTCGATCCGTCGGGCAACCAGGCGTTGCAGCTCGAGTTGGCGCGCAACTACGCGTTCGAACCGATGGCCGCGTCGGTGTTCGGAGGCGAGCGTTTCTATCTCTACTTACTCTTTGAAGCCGGCGATCGACTCGAGGCGATCCATCCGCAGGGAGATCTCACGAAAGCGACGATTCGCGATACCATCGAGGCTTCCATCAAGCGCGCGACGCCGGGTTTCCTCAAGACCATTGCGATCATGTCGGAGAACCCGAAAGCACCGCCACCGAATCCACAGCTACCGCCGCAATTTCAGCCGGCGCCGCCGCAGCCCGACTATCGTCAGCTCCAGCAACTGCTGTCGACCGACTTCACGGTTGAGCGTACGCAGCTCGATGACGGGATCGTTCCGGGTAACGTCGATGTGCTCGTTGTTGCGCGTCCGGGCGACCTCACGAACAAGCAGAAGTTCGCGATCGATCAGTATCTGATGCGAGGCGGCGCAGTGATCGCGCTGGCCGGCGCGTTCGATGTGGAACCGAAAGAGGGTGCGATCACTGCGTCGAAGGCGGACACGGGGTTGCTCCAGCTGCTCGATCACTACGGTGCGTCTGTAGGCGAGCAGTTCGTGATGGACCGGCGCAACGCCCGTTTCCCAGTCCCTGTGAACGAGCGTGTCGGCGGGCTGACACTGCAACGCATGCACTTCATGGACTATCCGTTCTTCGTAGACATCAGGCGCGACGGTTTCCATCCGGATCACGTCGCGCTCGGCGGAGTTCAGAACGTGATCCTGAACTGGGGATCTTCGCTCGATCTCGGAGAAGTAGCCGACGGCGTGGAAGCAGAGATCCTGTTGCGTACTTCCGAAGAGACGTGGGAAAGCGACTCACCACAGGTTCTCCCACAGTCGATCGAGGGAGCCGATTCCGCGTTCCTGCCCGTGGGAGAACTCGCATCGCGCCCCGTAGCGGCGACACTGGTAGGTCGCTTCAACAGCTACTTTGCGGATAGACCGTCGCCGTTGTTCAAGGATGGAGCGGCCGAATCGGCAGACGGTGCAGAAGCAGATCGTACGGGACGTACGCTCAAGGAATCGACGCCCGATGCGCGTTTGGTCGTCGTCGCTTCGTCGGCCTTCGTATCCGATTTCGTGAAGAGACTGGGCGATCAGTTCGGTGCCGGCGGCGCTGTCTATCGCGGAAACTTCCAGTTGCTTCGTAACCTGATCGATTGGTCGCTCGAAGATACCGACCTGCTGCAGATTCGCGGCGGCGGCGCTTTCGCACGTACGCTGGTCACGTTGAGTGACGCGCAGAAGTCGGCCTGGGAATTCTTCAACTACTCGCTGGTCATCGTCGCGCTGGCGGTGATCGCCATTGCCGCGCGCGCCGCGCGAAGACGCGCAACACCGATCGTTGCCGAGGAGGGCCGGTCATGAAGCGCACTCATGGCATTCTCGCCGGGGTTTTGGCGATACAGGCCGTGTTGGCCCTGTTCACCTGGTCGGGCGGCGCGGCGACATCGAGTGGTGGCGAAGGTGTTTCTGCTGCGTTCGACTTCATGGCCGCTGACATCTCGACCATCAGCATCATCGGGGAGCAGAAGCCCGATGGTGCAGCTCCCGACGCGGTTCGGCTTGCCCGAGTGGACGGCGGCTGGGTCGTCGCATCGGCGGGCGACTATCCCGCGGTAGCCGACAAGGTCGACGCGATCGCGGGCAAACTGGCCGAAATGAAAGTTGGGCGTGCGATTGCAAGTCGCCGTGCGAATCATGAGGCGCTCGGTGTCGGTGCCCGCAGTTACGGACGTCGCGTGTCGGTCGACGCAGCGGGGGGCGAGCATGCACTCGTATTCGGCCGAGGCGCACGACAGAGTTCTCACGTGCGGGTGGATGACGGCGATGACGTGTTCGTTACCAAAGATCTGGGCGTGTGGAACCTGCGCGCCGATGCGCGCAACTACATCGAGATCGGCTATGTCGATGTAGATCGTCAAACCGCCACGGAGATAACCCTGCGCAACGAGCATGGCACGCTCAGCTTCTCCAAGTCGGACGCAGGATGGGCGTTGGCTGAGCTGCCGCCGGGCGCCGAGCAAGACGCCGCCGCGGTCGGCAGCATGATCAATTCACTGACCCGGATCAGTCTGCACGCGCCGGTTGGCGGCGAGATCAAGCCTTCCTACGGATTGGACGCCGACGCGCAGGTTGGGAAGGGCGCGCAGGTGACGATCAAGTGGGAGAGTGAGGAAGACGGTAGCGGTTCTGTGAGCTACGCCGTCGGCGCGGCGGCGGACGAGCGTTCGTATTACGCGAAGGCCGCGAACCATGATCACGTCGTTACGATCGCGAAGCATGCGGCCGAACAAGCGTTGACGAAGAAGGCCGCTGACTTTGTGAAGAAAACGACGGACGCGACGTCCCAATAGTCGCGCTTCGTTACTCGATGGTTTCGGCCGGTGGATCGAGGAAGGGCAACTCGCTCGGCTCGCCGCCGAGTTCCACACGTAGTGCGTCGATTGCAGTGACCGCCTTCTCGTAGATCATTCCCCAGTCGACCAGATGGCCGTACTGGTCGATCACGAGACTCAGACCCGTGAACACGACGGGGGCGAGGACGGCGGGTAGGAATCCTTCGATCTCGATGCCGTCGAGCGCTTTTACGAGTAGCCAGAAGATCACCCCATTGACGACCAGCAGTAGCGCCGCCTGGGTGCTCAATCCGTCGGGGAGACTGAAGAATAGTGCGGCGTCCCACAACGTGGCGTTGAGAAAGGCGAGGGCCGCCACGATTTTCAGTGCACCGAAGATTCCCGTGATGCGAAGTCCGGGGATGAGAAGGGCGGTGGCGCCCATCGCGATGGTTTGAAGGAGCCAGTAGTTGAGTGCTTCCGTCACTTGATCAGTCTAGCAGGCACGGCCGATCGACGCTCCATTCGGAGCTCGTCGCGCGTGACATTCGTAGCCTTCGCACGGTTCGCACCGTGCGTCAGAAATCCGGCGGCGCCGGTTGACCCCATTGGCAGTTCAGCGCGGATTCGGCGGGATATTTCACCGTCGGTTTCTCCGAGGTGAACATGTCGCCGTCGATCCAATGTTCGTGGGTCCGTCCCCAGGGGTCGCGCCAGTAGTCGAAGATCTGACTGCCGAGTATGTGCCGACCAACGCCCCACGCGTGTTCGTACTCTTTCTCGACCAGGCGGTCGTGTCCGCGCATGAGGTCGTCGAGGTCGCAGACCTCCCAGGCGGCGTGATTGAACTCAGGCTTGCCGGCGCCAAGACAAAGGAAGGTGTGGTGGTCTACGTACGTATCGGGGCCCATGTCGCAGCGCATGAAGGCCGCGACCACCAGGTTCTCGTCGCCGAGGTAGATTTCATCTGAGCTGAGAAAGCCGAAGCGCTGTTTGTACCAGGACTCGCTCCTGCGAAAATCGGTGACGTTTACGACGACGTGACCACAGCGCTTCACGTGCGAGTGATCTGCGCGGATACGCTTTTCAATCCCCAGCCGCGGCTTGGCGTACGCGTCGTTGACGAATTGTGGAGCATCGATAGGAATCTCGGGGAGTTCTTCGATGCCGTGTACCAGTTCGATGCGAAAACCGTCGGGATCGGTGAGCGTCACTTTGCTGCCGCCGCCGGGTTCGCCCGTCGGTTCGACGCTCAAGCCTTCGGCCGCTGCCAATGTCTCGAGGTCTTCGGCGCTTCGTGCGGTGAACGCGATACCGGTGAATCCCGGATCGCCCAGCTCCGTCACGTGTACGTGGTGATCGCTCCCCACGCCTCGCATGTAGAGGGCCGTGTCCGTCCGAGCGGCGCGTTGCATGCCGAAATCGGTTAGAAAAGTTTCAACGACGTCGAGATCCGGCGCGGTGAAACGCGGGAACATGACATCCTTTACCTTTGTGATGGGCTCGCTCATTTCGATTCCTGCATAACTGGCTAACTGGTTAACTCGCTAGTTGGCTAGACGGGTGTAGGCTATCCGATCCATGTGACGGTGGGATCGTCGATGATCGGATTCTCCAGCGCTCCGAGTCTCTCTATGGTCACGCATACACTGTCACCCGCCTTCATCCAGTTTGGCGGTTGCATGGCGACGGCGACACCGCCGCATGTGCCGGTCGATATCAGATCGCCGGGTTCGAGCGTAAAGGCCGTCGACAGATGTTCGATCAGATCGAAGCAGTCGAAGAGTAGCTCGCGCGTGTTCGTGCTTTGTCGAATCTCGCCGTTGACCTCCGTCTTGAGGTCGAGCGCGTGCGGGTCGCCCACTTCGTCGGGCGTAACCAGATAGGGCCCCATCGGGCAGTGGGTGTCCCATGACTTGCCCATCGTCATCGTCGGTACGCGAAGCTGCCAGTCTCGTACGCTGACATCGTTGACGATCGTGTAGCCTGCGATCACCTCGTTAGCGCGTTCTTTCGGTACGCGGCGGCATCGTTTGCCGATGACTACGCCCAACTCGCCTTCGTAGTCGAGCATCTCGGATTCTAGCGGCCGGTGCACGGGCTTGCCGATCCCGGTGACGGAGGTGGACTGTTTGTTGAAGAAGATCGGAATCTTCGGCGCGTCCATACCGGTCTCGGCGATGTGATCTTTGTAGTTCAAGCCCGCCGCAAGAATCTTCGGTGGTCGAAGTACGGGCGCCTCGAGTTGGACGTCGGTCAGGGCGACTTGGCCGTCTCCGCTATCTGCGGCCGTTCGCGCTACGTCGAGTGCGTTGTCGCCGGCTGCGAGAAACGCACACATTTCGGTGGGAAGGCCCGGAGCTGCGACAGCGAGATCTACGACGGCATCGTCGCGGACGATGCCGATGCGAGTCGTTCCTGAGTGGGTGAACGTGACGAGTTTCATACGGAAGTTTTCCTAAGTTTCAGTGCTGCCTAGAACAGCTGCAGTAGAATCATTATTTCGCCGGCGGCGCCGACGAAGAATACGATCGTGCGCACGACCGAGATCCCGGCCGTGTATACGAGTGCGTGAGCGATTCGCGCCCAGAAGAAGATGGTTGCGCCCAGCGCGGTCGTCTCGTTAGCGGCGCCGCTGAGATGGGCGGCGATGACGAGCACAGCGAAAGGGCCGATGTTCTCTACCATATTGCGATGCGCGCGCTCCGCACGGCCGGTCCAGTCCGGTACTTCGAGTGAGTCTTCGCGGTTGCCGAAAGCCCAAGGCACGCCGCCCGGTGTCATGAGGCGGCCGGTGAGCACCACGCTGGTCCAGAGAGTCATGAAAAGCGCTGTGTAAACGAGCATCCATAGGTCAGTGGTCATGTGATCGATCCTCCGCGGCCGGGCATTGCTGACCCCGGACCGTCGCGAATGATGACAGCGCGCAAGGGGTAATACGACTAGGGGGCCAGGAAAATCTGGATTGGGAGAGGCGAGGCAAGAAAAAACGTGGCGCATCCTGCCGGTGGATGCGCCACGTTAGAGTCCGGTCGGGATTGCGTGTCGGAGGCTAACGCGCGGAAAACTGCCGTTGCTGCGGAATGGGTCGACCGTTTCTCGACCCACGGCGTTTCCAACCGGACTTCGATTTGCCGGACTTCGATTCGTCGGACTTAGTTCTGCCGGACTTCGATCTGCGGTCGGTGAGACGTTGGCGTCGAGTAACCGGCCGCTGGTGAATTGTAGGGCGGCAGCAGCGTGTCGCCCGAGACCCTTGATGCTGCCACCGCCCTGGAAGACCGCTCCGAGAAGGGAGGTATCGGATTCGAAGTCGGTCCAATCGTAAGCGTCGTAAGCGTGGCAAGTGTGGCGAGCAGCCGTGTCCGGTCGTCGGTAAGGGGTTACCCGCATCATGCGCATTCCACTCGTTCCGTCCATTCCGCCCATTTCCTTGCGGCCTCTCGGCCGCGCTCTACCCGACGCATTGGGCATTGATAGAATCCGGGACAGGGCACTTGCCGTCAACTTCGGTGTTCTGTTTTGCGCACACCGTTCCGTCGCGACCGAATGCGCAATATCGGCCGTTTGACCTTGTCGGTTGGACGTCGCGCGCAGGCGTTCGCTTACAGCGTGTACAGCAGCCGGCGACACGGTCACCTCGTTCATCACGCACGGCATTTTCAGCGAGTCCAGCGACTTCAGCGTGCTCGGCGTGCTCGGCACGCGCCGTGCGACGCGCGCGTTGCGATGCATGGCGCGTTGCGCTCTTACGGTGTGCGGCTTGCGGTCAACCCGTTGGGTGAACCTGTCGACTGTGTTCGCTCTTATCGTCGCTAGAACGAACCGTGTGCGCATGGCTTTGCGCGCACGCATCGCTTGTCGCTCGGGCACGTCGTCGGGTGACGTCCGTTGGTGCGCATCGCGCTGCAGTAGTGACGCTGCACACATACTCGCTAGCGGTTCACGTTCTCGTATCTCACTGCGACCGCAGTTGCGTGAGGCGTCCACTGTCGGACTCGCGTGCGCTGCATATGCGCATAGCCGTGCCGCGATGCGCCGTTTCGGCCAGATTAATGTCCATTAATTTTTCGCCCCCCGTTCGTGGTGGTGAGGCGTCAAGATTTGGCGAAACCCAGTTCGCGCATAGGTAGCGCTATCTAAGTTTCTTCGCGCGAGGCCGTGCGTCGGGCGTTAGCGTATTGAGAACGTGCGAAACTCCGGAGTAGCATCGCCTCCGTTACCGAGGCGTTCGAACGACGAAGCAACGGAGCAAGGAAGGCAATCGATATGGCGCAACGAAGCAACTCAGTGAAAGTAGTAAACCGCGTGCGACAAGCTGCGCGCGACTCGGGAGTATCTCTGCTGCAGATTTCTCGTACGGCCGACGTGTCGTACTCGATGCTGCGTCGGATCTCGCGCGGGCGAGGCAACGTCTGTCTTGCAGAGGCAGTCGCGGTCTCCTCGGCACTGGGATTACCGGTGGAGAGTGTGTTCGTCTTGGACGAGCCGACGGAAGAGCAGTTCACCGCGCAGCACGCGGCAGTGTCCGAAGCCTACGGTTGGCGAGCGTAGGGGCCATGAGACGCCGGGAGGATAGACAGGCTAAGCACGTGAAGCATTCTCGAACTACACGATGACGATAGGAGGCGGGGATGCGACGTTCGCGTCGCGACCCGAATGATTGACATGATGGAATCCAGGCAAGTTCCCACTAACGCAATCTCACGTTTGGCATACGAACTCGGCATGTCCGATGGAGAGCTCGCACGAAAGGCGGGCATCACACGTTCGCGACTCAACCGCATCAAGAACGGGCGCCTACGCCCGAGCATTCGCGATGCACTGCTGATCAGCCGCGCGCTCGACAGTTCCCTCGACGCAGTCTTCAGCTGCGGCTCCTCGCGCACCCTAGACCGGCATGATGTTGCCGCCGTCGACGCACAGTAGCTGGCCGTTGACCATTTGTGAGTCATCGCCGGCGAAGAACACCGCCGGACCAACCATGTCTTCGGGCTGTGTGTTCGACTTGGTTGCCGACATGTCGGCGAACATCGGTTGGAAGTCTCCAGGCACTTGAACTTCGGTGGCTTCAGTCATCACCAGGCCGGGCGCAATGCAATTCGCCGTCACGCCGAACTGCCCTAGCTGTCCCGCCATGTGGCGGGTGAGGCCGATCACCGAGAACTTCGAGTGCTGGTAGGCATAACCGCCTAGCTCGAAGTTGTTCGGATCCGTCGCGAACGCGCCGAGCTGATGAATGAACCCGGCTATCGACGCGATGTTGATGATGCGCCCGCGCCTCTTCTCTACCATGATCGGTGCGACGTGTTTCGCCATGAGCCATTGGCCGTGGACGTTGACGTCGAAGACCTGTTTCACATAGGCGAGGCTGTTGTCGAGCGGGTTGTAGTCGCCGTAGATAGCGGCGTTGTTGAGCAGTATGTCGATGGTGCCGAAGCGCTCGATGGTGGCCGCCACGCAGGCGCGTACGGAGTCCTCGTCGGCGATGTCGGTGTGCTGGAAGGCGATCTCGCCCTTCGAGGCCAGACGGTCGGCGGTCGCTTGGCCCTGTTGATCGCCGATGTCGGCGATCATGACTTTGGCTCCTTCAGCTAGGAAGCGCTCGCAGTAGGCGATGCCGATGCCGCTGCCGCCACCGGTGATGATCGCGACCTTGTCTTTCAGTTGCATGGTCTGGTCTCCTGGATGTTTCGGGGCACGTTAACAGCACGATGGGGACATGTCAGCCGGCCCGCTGCCGCAGGCCGGCCGGGTGGTTCGAATGGTTCGGGTCTACGCAGCTTCTGATACACTGTCGGGATTCGCATGCTCGAGGCACGTGAGCCTCCGGAGAACCAGTGTCAACCGAAACCGAAACGACTAAGAACGACTTCATCCGAACCCGTGTTGCTGAAGAATTGGCATCCGGCAAGCACGAGTACCTCGTTACCCGGTTCCCACCTGAGCCGAACGGCTACCTTCACATCGGCCACGCGAAGTCGATTTGTCTCAACTTCGGCTTGGCCGAGGAAAACCCAGGCGCGCGCTGCCATCTACGCTTCGACGACACGAACCCGACGGCCGAGGATGTCGAGTACGTCGATTCCATCAAGGAGGACGTGCGCTGGCTCGGCTTCGATTGGGGGGAGCATCTCTACTACGCCTCCGACTACTACGAGCGGCTCTACCAGTTCGCCATCGAGCTGATCGAGAAGGGAAGCGCATACGTCTGCGACCTCAACGCCACCGAGATGCGCGAGTACCGCGGGACGCTGACTTCGCCCGGCAAAAACAGCCCCCATCGCGATCGATCGGTCGAGGAGAATCTGGATCTGTTCGCGCGCATGCGCGCCGGCGAGTTTCCCGAAGGCGCGCGAACGCTGCGCGCGAAAATCGACATGGCTTCGCCGACCATCGTGTTGCGCGATCCCGTCTTGTATCGAATTCAGAACGCACATCATCACCGCACGGGGGACGCGTGGTGCATCTATCCGATGTATGACTTCGCGCACCCGCTATCCGACGCCCTGGAGAACATCACGCACTCGCTGTGTACGCTGGAGTTTGCCGACAATCGCAAGTTCTACGACTGGGTGCTCGAACAGGTCGATGCTCCGTCGACGCCCCGGCAGATCGAGTTCGCGCGACTCAACCTGACCTACACCGTCATGAGCAAGCGCATTCTGCGACGACTCGTCGAAGACGGTCATGTCGGCGGTTGGGATGATCCGCGCATGCCGACGATCGCCGGTATGCGCCGTCGTGGCTACACGCCCGCCGCGATTCGAAGTTTCTGTCGAGACATCGGCGTGGCGCGAAGCGACAATCTCGTTGCACTTGCCCAGCTGGAAGCCAGTTTGCGTGCCGACCTGAACAAGCATTCGGTGCGAGTGATGGCCGTAATGCGTCCGCTCAAGCTGGTCATCGAGAACTTCCCCGACGGTGAAAGCGACGAGCTGGATGCGGTGAACAACCCCGAGGATGAGTCGGCGGGCACGCGCAAAGTGCCGTTCTCGAAGGTCCTGTACATCGAGCGCGACGATTTCATGGAAGATCCGCCACGCAAGTTCTTCCGTCTCGCGCCGGGGCGTGAGGTGCGTTTGCGCTACGCCTACTACGTCACCTGCAACGAAGTCATCAAGGACGACGCCGGCGAAATTATCGAGTTGCGTTGTACATACGATCCGGCGACGCGTGGAGGCGATTCGCCTGACGGTCGCAAGGTGAAGGCCACGCTACACTGGGTTTCTGCCGAGCATGCAGTCGACGCCGAGGTTCGTTTGTACGACACGCTGTTCACGAAGGAAGATCCGAACGATACGGCCGAGGGCGAGGACTACACGGCCAATCTGAACCCCGCGTCGTTGGAGGTAGTCGGCGACTGTAAGGTCGAGCCGGGATTGGCCGATGTTGCGCCCGGGCATCGGTATCAGTTCGAGCGACTCGGCTACTTCTGTGTCGATCCCGACACCAGCAGTGGTAGGCCCGTCTTCAATCGCACGGTAACGCTCAAGGACGCTTGGGCTCGCGCTCAGAAGAACCAAGCTCAGGCTCGCAAAGAAGCCTGACGATGTTCTCCTCTTGTCGGCGCGTGTCTTCACGGCCGAGCGTGATGAGTTCGTTCGTGAACTCTCCATCGAAGTAGAGGTACGACAGCAAGTCGGCCTCCTGGCGGGGAGCGCCGCGAACTAGGCTTCGTGTGAGTAGGTTCGTCAGGAAATTCTTGCTGCTGCCGCTGTCGCGTCGTTTGCGATAGCAGTCGGCTGCGATCTTCCCGATGTCTTCACTCGGACGCAGCACCAACGTCTCGACGGGGCGGTAACCCACCCCTCGTTTCGCACGCACCGCGTCGTTCACGCGGTCGAGGCCTTCGGCGCCGAACAATCTCTGCGTTTCTTCGAGTATCGAGTTGAGCACGTCAACTTGTCGCAACTGCGCCTCGAGCTGATCCATCAACAAAATGTCGAGTAGCTTTCCCAGTAGGAACGTCGGTTGCGTGATGGCCTGCGGATCGATTGGGCCTGATGCGGAGCGTAGGCCGGGACGATGGCGCAGGGCGACGGCGAGGACGCGTTCGGAACGCAACCTGACTGCAGGCGACAGCGGAGTATTCGCGCGTAGTCCTCCGTCGAGGTAGTGCAGCCCGTCGATCCCGACCGCAGGAAACAGAAACGGGATGGCCGCGGATGCGCGTACGTGTCGCGACTCGATCGCCGTCTTGATCGCGTGGGTGTTCGGGTCGGCGTCCCAGGCTGCGGTGTCACAGCGTGGGCCGTCCATGAAGACGACGACACGGCCGGTATTCACTTCCGTGCACGCGACACACAAGGCGCCCGGCTTACCACGCTTCAGGTTCGCGGCGAGTCGGTGCCACGGGACGACGTCGGCAACCAAGCTCTTGACCGGCGAGACGTCGACGATTCCGCCGAGGACAGTGCCGCCTGCGGTCGAGCGTGTTGCCTTGCCTAGCCCCAGTGCGCGTAGCGGGAGGCGGATCAGATCTGCCGGCGTGAGTCGCAGGACATCGTCGAACGACATGCGTTGCCACGGCGCCAGAATGCCTTGCGCGCGCGCGGCGAGATCGAGGTCGCTGGTGGCGGCCATATACGCCGCGTGAATCGCGCCGACGCTCGTTCCGCTTGCGGTATCGAACTCGAACCCGGGGCCGAGCTGCGGATAGATCTTCTCGAATAGGTAGGAAAGTACGCCCGCCTCGTACGCGCCGCGGGCGCCGCCGCCCGATAGGACGATCGCTGACGCTGGTTTCATCTGGTTCGTCGCCATCTTCGCTCGATCTTTGGGGAAAAATGGTGGGAAGGCGTTCGGCTCACGCCGACGCCGGGTTCCGCTGGATCGAGAGTAGCGTCTGACGGGGAGGAATCGAAGGGGGGCGGCCGGTCGCCCTCATAAGAAAGGCGGCCGGCCGCAGTATCCGAGTGCAGTTGGAGGGGGAACACCCGGATAACTCCCTACCACTACCGTTTACGGTCTTAGGGGGGCTAAGCCCGTAAACGCTGTCGCACTTGTCATGCCAGTAACAAGTGCATGATCTTTATCGTGGATCGCACCTATAGTTGCAAGGGTAAACCCTCATCGAACCTGCGGAAGATCCGCGAAAAGGCACAGGTTATCTGCATGCGTGCAGGTAGAATCGCGAAAGTGCGCGATTTCACTAGCGCAAGCCGTGCTTCTCCAACCGGTAGCGAAATGCGTCTCTCGATAGGCCGAGAAGTCGTGCCGATTTCGCCTGATTGCCGCCGGTAAATTCCATCGCGTTCTTGATCATCCGTACTTCGACGTCTTCGATGCGAACCGGGCCTTGGGTGAAGTCGATCTGCAAACTCGCATCGACGGTGGCTCCCGTCATCGGCGAGACGCCGTCGCGTCGCGATGCGAGCGCAAGGTCGTGCTCGGTCAGTACTGGGCCGGGGTTGCCGGCCAGCGCGCGCTCGATCGTGTGGCTAAGCTCACGCACGTTGCCGGGCCATGAGTGGTTGCGCAGGGCGCTGATCGCGCCGTCGCTGAGTCTCGGCGGATCCATCCCATAGTCGCCACTGTGACTGCGCAGGAAGCAGTCGGCGAGCGCGAGCACATCATCATCTCGATTGCGCAGTGGGGAGAGTTCGATCTTCACGACGTTGATGCGGTGATAGAGGTCGTGAAGAAACGAGCCGTCGCGGACCATCTGTTCCAGATCGAGGTGCGTCGCCGTGATGATGGTCGTGTGGATCGCGCGATCGCGCGTGCTGCCGAGGCGCCGCACGCTTCGATCGTCGATGATTTTGAGCAGCTTCGATTGCAGAATCGTCTTCATGCGCCCGATCTCGTCGAAGAAGATCGTGCCGCCTTCCGCCGCTTCGAATAGCCCGGCTTTAGCACTGCGCGCCTCGGGACTATCGCGGCGTTCGTAGCCCATGAGCTCCGCTTCGAGACGGCTGTCGGGCATGGCTGTGCACCTTACTTCTATGAACGGCGCATCGCGTCGGGCCGACGTCTTGTGGATTGCTCGAGCTGTCAGGCCTTTTCCCGTACCGGTTTCGCCGGTGAGGAGGATCGTCGGTCCGACTCCGTCTTTCTTCTCAAGGCTTGCGAGTCGCGAGATCACTGAGCGAAGACGCTGTGTAGACGGGGAATTTCCGACGATGCCGGCGGCATCGCTGCTGCTGAGATCGCCATCACGGTAGTAGTGGAGTTGGCGACGCAGCGCCTCTCGTTGCAGGCAGTCCTGCGCTGCCAGCAAGAGTTCTGCGGGCGTGGCGGGACTGCGCAGATACTCGGCGCCGCTGCTACGAAGTGATCCGACCGTCTGTTCAAACCTGTCGTGCGTTACGAGGAGGATGGTGGCCATTGCGGCATACGTGGTGCGCAGCGTGGCGAGAAGTTCGTCGCCCGACATGCCGGGGAGTTGCTGCTCGGCGATCAGAAGATCGGGCAGCCCTTGGGCGACCAGTGCGAGGGCGTCTTCCGCGCTCTCGGCCACGCGGACCTGGTGGTCGTCGCGCTCGAGCGTCTTGGCAAAGTTCTGTCGCGTTACCGCTTCGTGTTCGACTAGTACTATGTCCGCCACTGATGGTTGCCTCTCGTTCCAGCCAGCATGGCATCTGTTATGCCTCGCAAGAACCACGGCAGGTATTTTCTCGAACGTTAGCATCGCCTTGAGCGTCGGATTTGCTCCGGCTCGCCGTGTTCTACTTGGTCGTGGGGGTCTCCCCGAATGGGGGGGCGTGCGCCGGGGCGGCATCGTGCGCTGGGAGCGCAGAGTGAGCCGGCTGCGCGCGGTCTGAGCGAAGCCGGCGGTCCGACGCTCAGTCGGAATCGAGGTGGTCGCCGTAGTGGGTCAGCGACCATTTCGCACCGCTGTCGGCGGTCTGCATCTCTTCGTACGTGCGCGCATAGCCCGTGTGCTCGATCTTCCAGCGACCGTCAACCTTCCGGTAGCGATCGCGATAGAAGCCCGCACCGCGCAAGCGCAGGTCGGCCTTTGTGAAGATGACGTAGTCTTCGAAGTACCAAACGCCTTCGGCGGTGTCGGCACCGGTGAGCGTGATTTCGGGGTGATGCCCCATATGCATGCTGATGACCTCGCGATCACCGAGCGAACCGCTCAAAAATTCCAGGATCGCCGGCTTGCCGTCGTACGAATACTTGCCGCTGTCATACGCGGCGGTCGCATCGTCGGTCAGTACTTCTCCCAATTCGTCCCAGAGCTTGCTGTCCAGGCATCGGAAGTATTTGTACTTGAGCTGTTTGAGGGCTTCGATCTCGAGAATTTCTTCCATCCAGGCAACGTTCTACAGCGCCTGTGACAAAACAAGCGCGCCGCCGGCGCGCTAGGTGGCGGGGCGGATGTAGGTGATGACGGCGCGGTGATCCGACGCCTCACTCTTCACGACTTGCGTGCATTCGGCGACGATGTCGCGCGAGAGCCAGATGTGATCGATGGCCACGAGCGGAGCTCGCGTCGGCCACGTGGAGGTGAGGCCCGTTCCGGCCGATTCGAAGGCGTGGTGGTAACGATCACGAATCTCTTCGAAGCCGCGCGCGTCCAACGGCGCGTTGAAGTCGCCGAGCACGATCGCGGGGCCGGAATGCATATCGGCGCGTGCGAATATCGTGCGGATCATCGCGAGCTTGTTGAAGCGGGGGCTTGCGTCGAGGTCGACGAGGAAGAGTCTGAGGTCTTCGTCGATGAGTTGGGTTTCGAACAGGCTGCTGATTCCCGTGAGCGGGCTCAGCGTTCCCGGCGTGAACTCCATGCGGCTCATGAGCATCATGCCCCCGCCCGGGAATTGGATTTGATAGCCAGGGAAGCGGTCGCGCCAGTATTGTCGGAGTTCCTCGTTCGGGCGCCCCGCTTCGGTGAGCGCGACAATGTCGGCGTCGTGCGCCTCGATGTCATGGGCGATCAGCTCCCAGGTTCCGCGCCCGCGTCCTATGTTCCAGAAGAGCAAGCGCGTGGCGTCGTCGCTGCGTACGCAGGGATTGAAGTAAACGGTGGTCGCCCAGATGCCCAGCATCGAGAGATAGGAGACCGACAGCAGGACGGTCGCCCAGGTTTTTCTATTTCCAAGGACCCAAAGGCCCGACGCCAAGAGCGCGAGTATCGCGATGACGGTCCACGGAAACGCGTAGTAAACCGAAGAGGTCGCGAAATTGACGTCTCGGACGGTTGCGCGAACGACCATCGCGACCAGTAAGATGACGGAGAGTACAAAGGCAGCACCGCGCGCCCATGCGGCTGCAATTTTGTCGCGATGTTGATCCGTCGGCGGTTGCATGTGTTCGTGCCGGGATAGCCGCTTCGCGCGGTCGGTTTCATTGCCGCCGGGCTCCCGTCATTATTCTACGTGATTCAAGTACTAAGCGCGTCGGCATCTAGCGATCATTGTCCGGCGCGAGGCCGGAGGCCGGGGGCGAAGGGAGAGAGAGAACGGTAGTGGTTCGAGTACTATTCATCTGTATGGGGAACATTTGCCGGTCGCCGGTGGCAGCGGCTGTGTTTCGCGATCTGGTTGCATCGAAGGGTCTGGATTCCTCGATCGAAGTGGACTCCGCCGGCACTTACGATTTTCATAGCGGGAAGCCGGCTGATGCGCGTGCGATCGAGTCCGCAGCGCGACGCGGCGTAGACGTGACGAGCCATCGCGCGCGCCAGGTGAAGCCGGATGACTTCCGCCGGTTCGACTACGTTCTCGCAATGGATCGCGATAACTACGACGACCTTCTCTCTATCGCTCCGACGGGTCTCGAGCAGCGTACGCGGCTCTTGCTGCAGTTTGCGCCGCACTTGGGTGAGGACGAAGTGCCGGATCCCTACTACGGCGGCGAGTCGGGCTTCGATCACGTACTCGATCTCGTCGAGGAGGCTTCCGCTGCTTTGCTCGACTTCATCTGCGATCAGCATCTGGATTGATCGCCATGCGCGATCGCATCGACAGCGCCGTCACGGCGGCGACCGGTCGTCGGGTTGACCGTATCCGCGGACTCGGCGGCGGCTGCA
Organism: Deltaproteobacteria bacterium; assembly: GCA_029262375.1. Classification (GTDB taxonomy): domain Bacteria; phylum Desulfobacterota; class Binatia; order UBA1149; family SPBQ01; genus JAJCZM01. The sequence continues at coordinate 64,542 of JAJCZM010000038.1, read as the reverse complement.
TCGCCGACGTATCGCTGCTCAGTCTCGATGACGGCTCACGTCTCGTCGCCAAGTACGATCCTTGCGGCGGCCTTGCAGTCGAGGCCTGGATGCTCGCCTACCTCGATACGCGGTCTCAACTTCCGGTTCCTCGTGTGCTGTACGAAAGCGATGATCTTCTATTGCTCGAATGCGTCGCGAACGATGGCGGTGGTCTTGCCGACGGTGCGCAGGCTCACGCCGCCGAGTTGCTCGCAGATCTACACGGCGTTCGCGGCGACGCGTTCGGCCTGGAGCGCGACACCGTGATCGGCGGCCTCGATCAGCCGAACGCCGCGACGAACTCATGGTGCGATTTCTTCGTCGAGCGACGACTTCTCTACATGGGAGCGCAAGCGCGAGACGCCGGCAGGTTGCCCGCGGGCTGCTTCGCGCGCATTGAAACGCTGTGCACGCGCATCGATCGGTTCCTATCGGAGCCGGAGTATCCGAGCCTTATTCACGGGGATGTCTGGGGTGGAAACGTTCTGGTCGCGGGCAACGAGGTTGCCGCGTTCGTCGATCCCGCCATCTACTACGCCGATCCCGAGATCGAACTGGCCTTTTCTACGCTCTTCTCTACGTTCGGTGCCGCGTTTTTCGATCGCTACAAAGAGATCCGGCCGCTGCAGCCGGATTTCTTCGAAGTGCGCGTACCGATCTACAATCTCTACCCGCTCTTGGTGCATGCCGTGCTCTTCGGCGAGAGCTACGGTCGCAGCGCGAACGCGACTCTCGAACGCTTCGTCGGCTAGTCGGCCAGCCGGCCAGCTGGGCAAATTGCGTCACTCGACCCCCTCGCGCCGTTCGCTCAAGGGCAGCCCGCGTCGCCAAGTTTTCTCGTTTTGTTGCGCCGGAAGCTATGGATCAGGCCGCGCGGTCCGGCATCTCGTAGCGCTTGCGTGTCGCCCTGCTACTTGAGAGGCCGTCGGCGCGTTTCACCAGCGCAGCGAGAGCCAAACGTCGGGCCGCGTGGGGAGCTGGGCGTCGCGGCAAGCATGACAACGAACGCCATATGGCGGCGCGCATGCCGACGGTTATGGCCGACCGCGTGCCAAGTTCTTTGATCGACGTCGCGGTGTCTGTCGGTGCCGCCGTGGACCGCGGTCGATTGAAGTAGAGAACGACTCTCCTGCGTCGCTAGCATTGTGTTGACCGTCGGCCGCGTCGGTCTTCCATCATGCGTTTTGCGATCGCGATACTGCGCACGTCGTTGTGCCTTGCCGTTCTGCCGGTCCTTTCTGTTTTTGCCTCTGCGGTCGGACCATCGGTCGCGCAAGCAGGTGTCGATCTGTCGATCGGGCGAACCGGCGCGTACGCACCGGCCGGACCGCAGGCCACGGCGCTCGATGACGCCGCCTGCGCCGAACGGCTACAGGTGCGTCCCGATCCGTTTGCGCGCGAAGTACAGCCGCGTCGTCGCGACGCGGTTGTCGGCGGGCGTGGGCAGTCGCCTAGCTTGATTGCCGCGAGTAGCGTCGGTCCTTGTTCTTCCGCTGAATTTGCGGCGCTCGGTGCCGACCAGCGCGCGCAGGCTATTGCCGACTCGAGTACCGATTGCGTCGCAGAACTATGGCAGTTCGACGCCGACGTCGCCGCCGCGCTCTCGGCCACGGGCATCAGTGCCGTCGCGAATCTTCTAGCGAGCGAAACGGTCGAACTGTCGAACCAGGCCGCTCGTGCAACGAATTTGTTGTTCGCGATCCAGATCGGCTTCTTCCATCGATTCTACGAAAGCACGCTCGAGTACGACGAACCGGCCGTTACGCTGGCGCGTGACGCTGTGGTCGGCGTGGCAGGACACGCTGACTTCATGACCGAGGACGCTGCGATGAATGCGCTGCGTGCGCGATGGATCGACGCTCTCGATGGAACCGACTCGACGCACCTCGCACTCGCGCATGTTACGTCGATGCTCGCGCGCTATGTTGACGATCCGAGTTTTGCCGCGCTACAGGATGAGCGAGCAGTCGTGTATTCCTGTCTGTTCTCTCTGTACCGCCAGATCGCCAATGCTGGGAACGCACTTGGCGAAGCGAGCCCTTGGTTTACGATCGTAGAACAGCCGCTTGCCGATCTCGTCGCAACGCTGGCGCTGGACGACGCGTTTACGTCCGACAGTGAATTCCTGGTCGACAACGCGCTGTGGGTTCTGGGGCACTTCTCCTATCTCGACGCCAGTACCGCGGCCTACGGCCGGCAGGCGCTCACGTCGGCGTTCGATCTGTTCGACGAAATGTCTGGACTTTGGCTGCGTACCGTCATCGCGCTCGATACGTTTTTTGCGGCGACCCTCAGTGGTGGCGAATTGCTTGATCTCGAGCAGATCCGTGCGGACGTCAGCGCTGCGGCGCTGCCGAACGAGTACGCGTTTGACGATGGTCGATTGATCCTGCGCACCGCTGTTGACTACGCGACGGCGCGACAGATGTTCGATGCGATGAAAGAGGTCGAATCGCAGTTCTTTCGTACTACGACGTACCTCGACCCGGTTCCGGGAGACCCGAACGACGTGCTCACGCTGATCGTGTACGCGAGCCCCGACGACTACGCGAGCTACCAGCCGTTCTTGTTCGGCTTGCCGACGAACAACGGTGGAATCTACATCGAAATCGATTCGACGTTCTATACGTACGACCGCACTCCCGAGCAGAGCATCTACACGCTCGAGGAACTGCTTCGCCACGAGTACGTGCACTATCTCGATGCACGACACGTGATTGCGGGAATGTTCGGAGACGCTGGGTCGTTGTACGATGACGGGCGACTCGTTTGGTACAATGAAGGACTGGCCGAATTTCTTGCAGGCAGTACACGATCCGACGGCGTACTGCCGCGCTCGAAATTGTATTCGAACATCGAGACCGACGACGACTGGCTCAGCGTCGCAGAGATCGTCGCCGCTTCGTACAATGGCGGATTCAAGTTCTATCGATACGCAGGCGCCTTCTTTCACTACATGGCCGTAGTCGAGCCGAACCTGCTGACCGATCTGTTCGCGGCAGTGCGTAGTAACGATCAGGGGGTGCTGGATGCTCTGTACGCAGAGATCTCGTCGGATCCCGATGTGCAGGCCGCCTACGAAGAACATCTGCTCACTATGATCGCAGCCGTCGGCAGTGGTGCGCTGGCGTTCGCCGAAGACGCTTCGACAATGGTGACTCCGGTGGTGTTGCCGGTGGGCAATGTCGATGAAATTCTCGATGCGATCGGTGAAGTTGCGAATCCTGAGACCGGTTCGTTGACGACGAGTGCCACGCGATACCGCTACACAGAAGCCATTGAGGTCGCGCTAGCAACGCCTAGCGTCGCGGGAATGTCGGGCGTCACCGCGTTGTCGGAAGCCGCGCACGTATACGTCGATTCCCTGCTCGACGACCTGGCGCCTGAGGGTGAGAACTTCGTCGCGACGGTCGGATGGTTCGGGAACGTAGAGATCGGCGCGACGAGCGCGACTGCCACGTTGGTTCTGGAGGGCCCGTACCGAGCGCCTACAGGCGATGTAGATCCGCCGGCCGTGCCCGCGGGGGTCGCCGCCGTCGATGGCCCTGGCTCGGTTGCGCTCAGCTGGGAGGCCAACACAGACGACGACCTGTGGGGCTACGTCGTCTATCGCGCGGAGAACATCGTCGGACCGTATTTCCCGATGGTTTCGGCCCCGCTACTCACCGCCGAGTACTTGGATACCGACGTCGTCGCGACCGTCGAAGCCTACCACTACATGGTCACGGCGCTCGACGCGTCCGGCAACGAGTCGGATCCTTCGGTGGTCGTCAGCGCCGCGTCGTCTACGTCCGTCTTGCTCTTGCACGGCGGTTACGCCCAGGACTATCTCTTTGAATTCAACGTCTACGCAGCCGCACTCGATGATCTTGGAATTGGCTATGATGTGTGGGATCCGTTCGTCGATGGCGAGCCGAGCCAGGAACTGATCGGCGGCTACGCCGACGGCCTCATCATCTGGTCGGCGTCGTATGTGAACACGGCGGCGCTTCCCGGTCAGCTCGGACCCGGTCGCGTTGCATTCATGCAGGACTATCTCGACGCGGGCGGTACGTTACTGCTAACCGGTTCCTATACCGCGGGCGCGCTCGAGGGCACGAGCTTGTTCACCGACTACGTCGGCATCACGGACCTCGGTCACGGTGTGGATTTCCCACAGATCGTGGGCGCAGACGGTGACGTCATCGGTGACGGTCTGGACCTCACGTTGCTGCCCGACCGTGGCGGCTATGTGAGTGAAATCGCACTCAGCTCCCCCGGCAATGCGGCGTTCCACTACGATCCTACGTCGGGTGACGACACGTTGACCGGCAACGGTGTCGTTGGTGTTACGGGTAGCGAAGTACACCGCCTCGTCTATCTGGCGTTACCGTTGGATGCGCTCACGGCCTCATCGCGCACGGCTCTTGTGGACCGTGTCGTCGAATGGGCGCACGCTGAGCGTCCAGAGCCGGACGACGAACCGGCTCTCATGATGGGAGACGCCGACGGTGACGGCAGCGTGACGGCGTCCGATGCGTTGATCATTCTGGTAGCATCCGTCTCGGCGGGGCAGTGCACCCCCTGTGCCTGCGACGCGAACGGCGATTTGCTGATCACGGCGACGGATGCGCTGGCGGTACTGCAATATGCGGTCGGACTCCTGACCGAACTAGGCAGTCCGGTCGGCTGCGCCGCTTCGCCTTGATCCCGAGGCGACGACTCGTGCCGACCGCGTGCGTTGTGTAAAGTATCGCCGGTAGCGCGATGCCCGACCCCACCACCGGATACCCGTTCTCTGAATCTACTGCGATGCGACGCGTGAGTGCGCCGTGCGCCGTCGCGTGCGCCGTCACCGATCGCGGTCGTGTACGTGAGCACAACGAAGATACGTTTCACGTTAGTGCCGACGGTACGGTCCTGGTCGCCGCCGATGGCCTCGGCGGCCACGTCGCCGGTGAGATCGCGAGTGAGATAAGCACACAGTTCGTCGCCCAACTGCTCGACTCTGAACGTCAACTCGTGCTCAAGGGCGTGCCCGAACAAATTGCGACACTCCTCGTCACGGCGCTGCATGGAGCGCACGAGGCGGTGCTCGATGAAGCCGACTCTGACAAGTCCCGCGAAGGAATGGGAACGACGCTCGTCGTCGCTGTAGTGACCGGCGGTGTTGCGTACGTAGCGCACGTAGGCGATGTGCGAGGCTACATCTTCGGGAAAGACGGGCTGACTCAGGTTACCGACGATCATTCGCCTGTCGGAGAACTGGTACGCGCCGGGCACATTGCCCCCGACGAAGCGCGTGCGCATCCAGAGAAGCATCTGATCAGCCAGGCCATAGGGCTCCTACCCGGCATCAGTCCCGAGATTAGCGAAGTCGACATCGAGGTCGGCGAATCGCTACTTCTCTGTTCGGATGGCCTCTGGGAGGCTCTGCCCGACGACGACATCGCGGCCATACTCGATTCTTCTGACACCCCTTACACGGCGGCGGTTGCGTTGACCGATGCCGCCAACGATCGCGGCGGTCCCGACAACATCACGACCGTCGTCTACACTCGCAGCGGCTCCTAGTAGCCCGATAGCATGAGGACGCACGCGTCATGAAGCCCGAATCAGTATTCCTCGTTACGGGAGCCGCGGCCGGGATCGGGCGTGCGACCGCCGATCTGCTCGTCGAACAGGGGCACAAGGTCGCGATCTGTGACATCGACGCGCCCGGCGCAGCGGACTTGGCGCGTACGCTCGGAGATGCGAGCTACCCGTTATGCCTGGACGTACGCAGCGAGAGCGATTGGAACGAGGCGCTGGACTTGTGTTGGAAACGGTTCGGCCGTGTAGACGTCGTCGTCAACAACGCGGGGTTGGTGCACAACGGTTTCGTTCGTGACCAGTCGAGCGAACAGATTCGCCACATGATCGAGGTGAACTACGTGGCGCTCATCACGGCGTGTCGTGCCGTCGTACCTCGCTTCATCGCCCAGGGGCACGGCCACATCATCAATATCGGCAGTCTGGCCGGGTTCGTCCCGCTCAAAGGTCAGGCCGTCTATAGCGGGACGAAACATGCCGTTCGCGCGTTTCATCACGCGCTGGCACTCGAGCACGAGAACGATCCGATCGATTTTTCGCTGGTCTGCCCGGCGGCGGTCGATACGGAAATGCTGCGGCAGCAGATCGGCCACGAATCAGCAGCGATGTCGTTCGCAGACGAGTCGCTGACGGCCGGCGAGGTCGCGCAGGGCATCCTACACGCCGCGGAGCACAGGCCGGCGGAAGTGCTGTTGCCGGCCGTGCGCGGTGAACTGATTCGCTTGATGGGCGCGTACCCCGGCCTGGTCAAACGTGTCACGCATGCGATCGAGGCGCGTGGCGCGCGTGCCATGCAGCGGCTGCGCACGCAGAGCGCGACGCAGGCCGACCAGCGCTATCACCGCGGAGACTGAGCGTCGCTGGACGCGTCTGCGTAGCGACTCAGTAGGGGGGCTCGACCGGTTGACCTGACCGTTCACGAGGCCTTACCCTTGACTGTCGCGCGCATGCGGTTGCGCGGATTCAATCCACAAATGCTCCGCCGATGTCTACAACGGTCTCGCACCGGCACATTCTCGCTCTGCCTCGTCGGCGCGCTGATTTCAGCGTTGACGGCGGTGCCGCCTACGTCGGCCGATCTGGGTGACTGCAGCCAACCGTTGACTACCGGTGCTCGGCTGGCTGCGAGCGATTGCCTTTACATTTTGCGTTCCGCGATTGGAGCGGCCGTCTGCACACCTGAGTGTGTGTGCGCGCCGAGCGGCGCGCTGCCGATTACGGCAACCGATGCCCTCGTGTGTCTCAGGGGCGCGACTGGGCAACCCATCGATTTCGCGTGCCCGTGCCTCGCGCTTACTACGACGACGTCCACATTGAACACGGCGAGCACGACGAGCACGAGCATGCCGGCCACGACGACGACCACGCTGCCTTCTGCGTCGGTCGTACGTCGCTATGAGAACGCATGTCTACAGTACGTCGTGCGTGCTCCATTTCTAGGCGGCGTGCATCTGATCGCTCAACGTGGTTTGGTCGTGCTATCGTTCGATTTCGCCGCGCTCAGCGATGTCGGTGGCGATGGACTCGAAGACGTTCCCGTTACGATCACCGAGTTCGATTTCTCTTCACAACACGCCCAGCTCGGCGCGATGCGCGTCACCCTGGGGCCGGATACGCATCCGGACCGCGCGAGCTTCGGGCTTCTGAGCGAGCGCCGCAACAATTTTCCGGGGCAGTTCGATCTGCCGCCGACGGTGTTCGCGGGCGACGCCGATTTGACGCTTCAGCCCTGGCTGCTCTTCGAGATCATGCCTGTGGTGCGCAATGTGCTTCATCACGACGATGCGCTCGTGCTGAGCGGCGTCGTCAACGGCGACCCGCTGGCAACGGAGGATTCGTTCCTCGATACCGATCCGACGACCCGGCGCCCGCTGCTGTTCGCTGACGATGAGGGCTGGTTTGCTACTACGGTAGCGAATGTGCGCTTGACGCCGCTTGCCGCAAGTTGCGGGCAAGCGGCGTCAGTACGCTAGGGGACGGACGTCCCCCGACTCTCGGTTAGATCAGGTTCTCGATGATACTTTCGAGCGTCACTTTTGCATCGCCGAAGGTCATCACCGTGTTCTCGGACGTGAACAGTTCGTTCTCGATCCCGGCGAAACCGGCATTCATGGAACGTTTGAGCACGATGCAGGCGCCGGCGAGATCGCAGTTTGCGACCGGCATGCCGTAAATAGGGCTCGACTCGTTGTGCTTGGCCGCCGGGTTGACGGTGTCGTTGGCACCGACGACCAGCGCTACGTCCGCATGTTGGAACTCGTCGTTGATCTCGTCGAGTTCGAAGAGCTGGTCGTACGGCACATTGGCTTCGGCAAGGAGAACGTTCATGTGTCCGGGCATGCGTCCCGCAACCGGATGGATGCAGTAGCTGACCTGTACGCCGTTCTCTTCGAGCTTCTCGCCGAGTTCGCGAACGGCGTGTTGCGCTTGCGCGACGGCCATTCCGTAGCCTGGAACGACGATGACTTTCGTGGCGCCGCTGAGCAGCATTGCGGCGTCGCCGACCGATGCCTCGCGCACTTCCTTACCTTCGCTGTCTGCTACCGCAGCTGGGCTGTCACCGGCGGATCCGAAGGCGCCGAACAGCACGTTGGCGAACGATCGGTTCATCGCGCGACTCATTACGACAGACAAAATGAAGCCCGATGCGCCATCGAGCGCGCCCGCGATGATCAGCACGTTGTTGCCCAGCGCGAAACCGGTGGCCGATGCGGCCAGGCCTGCGTACGAGTTCAGCAAGGCGACCACTACCGGCATATCGGCCCCGCCGATCGGGATGACCAGCAGAACACCGAGCAAGAACGCCACGAACATCATGCAGTAGAAGACGACCGATTGGCTCGGATCCATCGTCACCGTCACCATCATCGCAACCGTGAGCAGGAATACGACGATGTTCGACTGGTTCTGGAACTTATAGGTGATGTTGCGTCCAGGGACGATGCCCTGGAGCTTACCGAACGCGATCAAGCTGCCGGTGAACGTCAGTCCACCGAACAATACTTCGAACGAGATCGCACCTGCTTTGATGTGATCGAGATGGTGGCCGTGGTTGTAGAATTCGACCACGCCCACCAAGGCTGCTGCCAAGCCGCCGAACGCGTGCGATAGCGCGATACGTTCAGGCATCTTGGTCATCGGAATCAGCGCCGACATTGCGATGCCGATGCCGGAACCGATCACTGCGGCGATCGCGATCCACTTGTAGGTCACGATGTGCGGATGGAGCAGCGTGCCGGCAACGGCGAATGCCATGCCGAATTCTGAGAGAATGACGCCTCGGCGCGCACTCTCGGGATGCCCGAGGCCGCGAAGGCCCATGACGAACAGGACTGAGCCGATCAGATAGAGGAGCTCGATTGTCGGATTCACGAGTTACCTCCCGGCTTCTTTCTGAACATCTTGAGCATGCGGTCGGTAATCAGGAAGCCGCCGACCACGTTGATGGTCGCGGCGAGCACGGCGATGAATCCGAGTATCGTCGAGAAGTTGTTATACTCGGCGCCTGCGATGACGATGGACCCTACTAGCGAGATTCCGGAGATGGCATTCGTGAACGCCATCAGCGGGGTATGCAGCAACGGGGGGACGTTGCCGATCACGCCATAACCGACGAAACCCGCCAGTATGAAAACGTAGAGCCCGAAAAATAGTTCGGGTGTCATTTATTGACCTCCTCCAGCAACCGACTCCGCGACGGCCGAATCCTTGATCTCGCCGCCGTGAGTGAAGACGCAACCGGCTACGATTTCCTTCTCGAAATCGTACTCGATCTGTCCTTCCTTGGTCAGCAGGTACAGCAGGAGCTTCTCGACGTTACGCGAGAACATTCGGCTCGCGTCGTGAGCGACTTCGCCCGGCAGGTTGGTCGGCCCCATGATGGATATTCCGTTTACATCGACGGTCTCGTCAGGCTGCGACAGCTCGCAGTTTCCGCCTTGCTCGGCGGCGAGATCGACGATCACGCTGCCTGGCTTCATCCGCTTCGCCATGTCGCCGGTCAGCAGCTTCGGTGCCGGCCGACCGGGAATGAGCGCCGTGGTGATACAGACGTCGGTATTTTCCAGATGCTGCGCGATGACTTCGTTGATGCGCGCTTGCTCGTCGGCCGTAGTTTCTTTGGCGTAGCCGCCCGAGCCGGCGTCATCTTGTTCGATACCGGTGTCGATGAACGTAGCGCCGAGACTCTCGACCTGCTCCTTCACCACCGTACGAACGTCGTAGGCTTCTACGACCGCGCCCAGACGTCTCGCGGTCGCGATCGCCTGAAGTCCCGCGACACCCGCGCCGAGGATCATGACCCTGGCCGCGTCGATTCGACCTGCGGCCGTCATCAGTAGCGGGAAAAACTTCGGTAGCTTCTGCGCTGCCACGATCACCGCTCGGTAGCCGGCGACGTTACTCTGCGAAGAGAGTACGTCCATCGACTGAGCCAGCGTGATACGTGGGATTCTGTCGAGCGCGATCGCGGTTAGCTTGCGATCGCGACAGCGGGAGACCAGCTCTTTGTTACCCAGCGGGAACATGAGGCTGATCAAACCCTTGCCTTCAGGAATGCCGTCGAGTTCGTCGTTCGTCGGTGCGTTGATGCGCAGTAGCACGTCCGCCGCTGCTGCTACGGCCGAGCCCGAGCTCTCCACCGTCGCTCCGACCTCGGTATAGGTCGAATCCGGGAAGCTGGCTGCGGCGCCCGCTCCAGCCTCGATCACCACGTCGACGCCCTTTTTCTTCAAACGGCCGATGCTCTCGGGAACCAGCGCGACGCGCCGCTCTCCGGGCTTTGTGTCTTTCAAAATGCCGATCTTCATCGCGCGGCATTCTGCCGACGCCGGGCGAACGCGGCAAACTTCCATCGCCCTTTGATGGGTATTTTATTGTTAGCTCAGCTGAGGCTAAGACGATTTAGAGCGACCTGGGAGCCGCTCGGCCGGGTATTTCTCGGTGTGAGCGTTTCTTTTTGGTTGTGCGCTTCGCTGCGCAGTTCGTGCACTCCAAGCGGCGGAACGCGGTCGATATCGAGTCCGGCGAGTCTCGGCAGGCGCCTGAGAGACTCTTCTAAGACCAAAGTCGGTCTTGTCGGATGGGCTTACGCCCGCCACGCTCGAAGCTGTACGGTTCCCCGGGGCCTCGGTCCTAGGCGCGCCGTACGTTTTCTACCCGCGTATTGCGGCCAACCACGACGGAAGACGGGGCCGTACCCATCCGGGTGCGGCCCCGCCAGGCGATCCGTCCCTCATCTCTTGCCGTCATACTCGTACCGATTCGTACAACACGTCGAATTAGAACCACCAACCGCGATCTTCCAGATCCTGGCGGCAGCCGGCGAGTTGGCGTCTGTACGTCGCTTCGCGGGCGCGGACCTTCTCGGCCGCCCGCTTGATGGTGGGCTTGTTTGTGTACGTGGCGCGCCGATAGCCGCCGTCGCCCTCGTGGTAGGCGAGGTAGAGACGATACGCGTCGGTGCGTGGGATACCGAGCCGGCCGGACGAACGGTTTGCGTACCAGCCGATGAAATCGACGGCATCTGAGAAGTCGTCGCGATCGGCGCCCCAGCTACGCGTTGCGCGCTTGTATTCCGACCACGTGGAAGTGAGCGCCTGCGTGTATCCGTAGGAACTCGACGGGCGCGGTCCGGGAATCACCCACAGTATCTTGCCGCGCGGCGGCTTGGCCTTGGCTTGGAAGCGCGACTCCTGATGGATGATCGCGAGCTGCACCGACATCGGGACGCCCCATCGTTTCTCGCTGTCTCGGGCGGCGCGGAACCATCGATGCTTCTCGGAGAACATCGAGCAGCCGTTGTCGATGTTGCGTGGGGTCGTGGCGAAGCAGCCGCCGATGAAGACGAGCCCGACGAGCATCGCCAAATACAGTCCTGCGACGAGCCGGACGAATCCGGGGCTGCGTAGCTTCTTCTTTGTCGCGCCCTTGGGCATCGCGCTCATTGTAGCCGTTCGGGCGGCGGTGCGCATCGGTTCCGTCGGTGCGCGGGAAACGGCCCCACTCGACGCGTTGTGTCGCGGCGCGCTTTTTCCGATTCTAGATGAAGGCGGTGCAGTCGCGCGGCCATAGACGCGCGAACGACCAGCCGGAGTCGGGCCAGCCGAACTCTGACTTCAGTAGCTCGGTCTTCAATTTGGCGGTTGCCTCTGCATCAAAGAGTTCGGGGCCGATCGCGTTTTCTGACACTGCATCGTGACAGACCGAGAGCATCAGCTCATCGATGACGATCGGCTGTTCATACAGTCGTCGTGCGTTGCTCGGTCCTGTTTCGATCAGTACCGCCGTGGCAGATGTCGCTAGAACGTAAGCAACCGCGTCGCGAATCGAAGGATCCGCCCGTTCCTCGATCGATGCCGCGGCGATGCCCAGTTGCCGTGCGCGTGTAGCGCCGCAAGCGCCCGTGAGTAGGGTGGGCGACGGACGCTCTGAAAGCACGCCATGCTCGGCCGGTACGTCACCGCTACGCGTGAGAATGAAGACGCGCGCGTCGTCTTCGTGGTGGCTCCATGCTCGAAGCGCGTCGGCGCAATCAGAATCGCCGTGTAAGCGATGCAGCAGTCGCGGCTCCGCGCGCAGATTGGCTGAGCTGGTGATGATTGCGTCGACGCGTGCCCGGGCAAGTCCAAGCACGAACCGGTCGTCGGCGCTTCGCGGAGCGTCTTCCGACTCGACGCGAATTACCGACAGGCCGCCGGCTTCGTTCGGGCAGACGGCGGTCGCGTGCAACACGGCAGGCCTCTCGATGAGTCGAGGCGTGCCGTAGAGTCTCTCGAGTCGCGCTTCAATCACGATGTCATTCTTTATCAGGTTCTAGGCGGCGGCGCGTTGCGTAGCACGCGCCGTGCGATAGGCTCGCGCGTCCATGCCCCGGCCCATATGTACCCCCATGGGCCGTGAACGAGCCCGATTCTTCCATGAGTAGCCGCGAACGCCTGCGCGCCATCCTGCACCTCGCGATGCCCATCGTCGGCGGCATGCTGTCGCAGAATCTCCTCAATCTCGTCGATACCGCCTTCGTGGGGCGACTCGGTGGCGCCGCGCTCGGCGCCGTCGGCATCGGCGGGTTCGCGACATTCATGCTGATGACGTTGGTCATGGGACCGGCCTCGGGCGGTGTACAGGCCATCGTATCGCGCCGCGTGGGAGAGGAGCGGCACAGCGAAACTGCTGTCGCCCTGAACGGCGGGATCCTGCTCGCACTCGCGTTGGGGATTCCGATTTCGCTGCTGGGCGCGACGCTCACGCCACACCTGTTTCCGTTGCTCAACGCGGACCCCGATGTCGTCGCGGCCGGCGTACCGTACGTTCAAGTACGTGTGCTTTCGCTCGCGCCCGTCGCGATCAACTTCGCGTTTCGCGGCTACTGGAACGGTGTCTCGATGCCGCGCATGTACATGCGAACGCTCTTGGTCATCCACGCGACCAACATTGCGCTCGATTGGATTCTGATCTTCGGCAATCTCGGCGCGCCGGCGCTCGGCACTTTCGGCGCCGGCCTTGCCTCCGCGATCGCAACCACGGTGGGCGCGCTTTACTACGTTCGTCTTGGATTCAAGTACGCGCGCGATGCCGGCTTTGCGCACGGTCTGCCTGATCGCGAGACGATGGCCACCATGGTTCGCCTCGGCGTTCCCGCAGGACTGCAGCAGTTCACGTTCTTCCTGGGCTTCACGACCTTGTTCTGGATGATCGGAAAGGTCGGCACGCTCGAACTCGGCGCCGCGAGCGTTCTTATCAACATGACGCTGGTGGCCGTTTTGCCGGGGATGGGACTCGGCATGGCCGCCGCGACTTTTGCCGGACGAGCGCGAGGACGCGGTGACATCGATGACGCCGAACGTTGGGGGTGGGGGGTCGTACGCGTCGGTTGCGTGTACGCCGTGGTGCTTGCGACCGTGTTCATTTCGATCCCGGATGCACTCTTGCGCGTCTTCGTCGTGGACGAGGCTCTGATCGAACTGGCGCGCTGGCCGCTGCGAGTGGTCGGGCTCGGCCTCGTGTTCGACGTCTCCGGAATCGTGCTGTCCAACGCGCTGCAGGGCGTCGGCGACATGCGGCGCGTCTTGCTGGTTTCGTTGACGCTTCAGTGGGGGCTGATGCTGCCGGCGGTGTATCTGGTCGGGCCGGTGCTCGGCCACGGGTTGCTGGCGATCTGGTCGGTCCTCGTCGTCTGGCGCGGTCTGAGCGTGATGGTCTACGGCTTTCTCTGGCACCGACGCGACTGGGCCGACATCGACGTCTAGGCGTTCTCGCTGCATGTCTGTGAGCATGCGCGTCCTTTTGAACGGCGGTCATCCGCGAGGTATATGCACCCCATGAGAGCAATCGTTTGCGAGCAGCACGGTCCGCCCGAATCCCTGGTCCTCAAAGAGATCGATCCGCCTGAGATCGGCCCAGGCAAGGCTCGCGTGGCCGTTCATGCCTGCGGGGTTAACTTCCCGGATACATTGATTATTGAGAACAAATATCAATTTAAGCCTGCACTCCCGTTTACGCCGGGCGGCGAAGTCGCCGGTGAGGTGACCGAGGTAGGCGAGGGCGTCACCGGCGTGAAGGTCGGCGATCGCGTGATCGCGATGACGGGCTGGGGCGGCTTCGCGGAAGAAGTCGTCGCCGATGCGGGCGCGCTCATTCCGATGCCCGAGGGTATGGACTATGCGACGGCCGCGGGCTTCACGATGACGTACGGCACGTCGCTGTACGCACTCAAACAGCGTGGACAACTCAAGAAGGGCGAAACTCTGTTGGTGCTCGGTGCCGCCGGTGGTGTCGGCCTTGCCGCCGTCGAACTCGGTGCGGTCATGGGGGCACGCGTGATCGCGGCGGCATCGACCGACGAGAAACTCGCCGTTTGTCGCGAGCACGGTGCCGCAGAGACGATCAACTACACAACCGAGAACCTCAAAGAGCGAACGAAAGAGCTCACGGGCGGACTGGGAGCCGATGTCATCTATGACGCCGTCGGCGGTGATGCCTTCGACCAGGCCATTCGCTGCATCAATTGGCAGGGGCGTCTGCTCATCATCGGATTCGCGAGCGGCCGCATTCCCGAACTGCCGGTGAACTTGGCGCTGCTCAAAGGCTGTCAGATCGTCGGCGTATTCTGGGGCGCGTTCACGGGCCGCGAGCCCGAAGAGAATGCGCGCAACACGGCCGAACTGGCAAAGCTGTACTCGGAAGGAAAGCTCAAGCCGCATATCTCGGCGACGTATCCGTTGGAAAAGGCGGCCGACGCTCTCTACGGCCTGATCAACCGCGAGGCGAAGGGCAAGATCATACTGACGACGCGCTAGGCGCGTTTACTTCTCAAAGGAACCGTGGCGGCCGGCGCCTTTCGCGAAGCGCGTCGCGCCTTCGAGCGTTTCGCCCGACTCGATCGTTTCCAGCCCATAGTCGTATTCTTCGGCCAACGCATCGTCGAGATCGTTGTGCCACTGCTCGTACGACGACAGACGGTCGCTGCGCATGCAGTTCTGCGGGAACGCAGCGATCTGGTTCGCGAGTTCCAGCGCTGCTTCGAGCGTCTTACCGTTCTCGACCACGCGATTTGCCAACCCCATCTGCAACGCTTCTTCCGCGCCGACCGGCCGCCCCGTGAGAATCATGTCGAGTGCGCGGCTGTGCCCGATCAGGCGGGGGAGGCGCACGGTGCCGCCGTCTACCAGCGGCACGCCCCAGCGACGGCAAAACACGCCGAAGACGGCGTCGCGTGCGGCGACGCGCATGTCGCACCAAACGGCGAGTTCCAATCCGCCGGCTACTGCGTGGCCTTCGACCGCTGCGATCACCGGCTTTGAGAGCAGCATGCGCGACGGACCCATCGGGCCGTCGCCGGTGGCTTTCACGCGATTGCCGCGCCCTTCGCTGGCGGCCTTGAGGTCGGCACCCGCGCAGAACGCACCGTCTTTGCCGGTCAAGATCGCGACCGATGCGCTTTCCTCTTTGTCGAAGCGGCGAAATGCGTCGGCGAGCTCGCTTGCAGTCTCGCCATCGACGGCGTTGCGTACGTTGGGGCGACAGATCGTGATGACGGCCACCGGACCGTTGTTCTCGTAAGAAACGTTGCTCATGAGGGAATTTTGCGACGAGGCGTCAGGTGTTTCAAATGATCGCGCTACTCTTCTTTCTTCATGAGCAGGTAGACTTCCCACACCCTGAGGAGGTAGACGCCGTTCTCGCGCTGCATGACGATCCCCTGGAACATGCCCGAACAGTTGAAGACGGCCTGTTTCACTTGGTAGCTGCCGTCGGGTTCTGGGGTGAGGCCCAGCTTTTTCCATGAGCCGTTGGGCGAGCCGAAGGTCCGGAAGTCGTCGCGCACGCGTGTCGGTCCGAAGGAAACGATCCGGCATGTCGTGCGATCGGGCAGTGAGACGCTGCGTCCCTGTATACGGACATGTTGCCCGAGAAGTTTGGCTGCGCTGCGTTCGGCACCCTTGCTCCAGCTACCCGATGCGCGAAAAGCAGCAAGGCGCCATTTTCCGTCGAGATCGAGCGCTCTGAGCTTGGGGCAGTTCTTGGGCTGAGGTGACCCGCAATCGTTCGCAGGTGCGGATGGCTTATCGCTCGTGCACCCGACCAATCCGACGCTCGTGAATACGACGAGTGCGGCGAGCATGACGCTGAGCGTTGTCGAGAGCTTCACTCGAAGCCTCGAGAAGCAGATCTCGGATTGTGCGCGTGTTGGAAGATGCATTGCGTCGCCCGCATGCCCGCTTAGGAACCGCCACTACGATAGCATGCGGAACCTTGACTCGCTGAGTTCAGGGGCCTAGCGTCGCTTCACTAGTGCCCGCGCTCAGTCTACGAGCGTGCGGCCGCCCGGGCGTGCGGAGTCCTGGGATGGAGGCTTTCATGACGACAGCAGCGGCATCGACCACGGGTCTTCCCATTGACATCAAGCCCGGCAAACTTTTCATTGCTGATAAGTTCGTCGATGCGCGTTCGGGCAAGACCTTCGACACCATCAATCCTGCTACCGAGGAAGTGCTCACCAGTGTGGCGGAGGCCGATAAGGCCGATGTCGATTTGGCGGTCGCGGCCGCGCGCAAGGCGGTCGATGAAGGGCCTTGGGCGACGATGGACGCGCGCGAGCGAGGACGGTTGCTCTACAAACTCGCCGCGCTCGTTGATGCGAATCGCGACGAGATCGCTACGCTCGAAACACTCGACAACGGCAAGCCGATCTTCGAAACGTCGAACGTCGATGTGCCTCAAGTCATCGACGTACTGGAGTACTACGCAGGCTGGGCCGACAAGATTCACGGCGATACCGTGCCCGCGTCGGGCAATTTTTTTACCTACACGCGCCGTGAACCGCACGGTGTTTGCGGTCAGATCATTCCGTGGAACTTCCCGCTGCTCATGGCAGCGTGGAAATTGGGGCCTGCGCTGGCCTGCGGCAATGCCGTCGTGCTCAAGCCTGCCGAGCAGACCCCGCTCACCGCGATTCGCTTGGCCGAGCTCGTACGCGAGGCGGGCTTTCCGACCGGTGTCGTAAACATATTGCCCGGCTACGGGCCGACGGCCGGGTCCGCGATCGTCAATCATCCGCACGTCGACAAGGTCGCCTTCACCGGTTCGACCGAAGTTGGGCGGCAGATTCAGCGCGAATCGGCCGGCACGCTCAAGAGCGTTTCGCTCGAGCTCGGCGGTAAGTCGCCGAACATCGTGTTTGCGGATGCGGATCTCGACGCCGCCGTGCAAGGAGCGATGGCCGGTATCTTCTTCAACCAAGGCGAAGTCTGCTGCGCCGGCTCGCGGCTGTTTGTAGAAGAGTCCATCCATGACGAGTTCGTCTCGGCACTCGCCGATCACGCCAAGCAAGTACGCGTCGGAGATCCCCTCGACGCCGATACGCGCATGGGCGCGCAGGTGAGCGAAGAGCAATTCACGAAAATTCTCGGCTACATTGACGCGGGGAAGAAGTCGGGAGCCAAGATCGCAACCGGTGGCGAGCGCGCCCTGGACAAGGGCTATTTTGTGCAGCCGACCGTTTTCGAAGGTGTCAAAGACGACATGACGATTGCACGCGAAGAGATCTTCGGTCCGGTGGTCGCTGCGTTGCCGTTTAAGGATCTCGAAGAAGCCGTTGCGCGCGGTAACGATACGAACTACGGCCTTGCCGCAGCCGTCTGGACCAACGACATCAAGAAAGCCCACCGCGTTGCGCACGCACTGAAGGCCGGCACGGTTTGGGTGAATACCTACAACTCGTTCGACGCGGCGGTACCGTTCGGTGGTTACAAAGAAAGCGGCATTGGGCGCGAACTCGGCAAGCACGCGCTCGATTTGTACACGCAAACCAAAGCCGTGTGGGTGGCGCTCGACTGAGCGGCCCGTGAGCGGCTAGCCTGCTAGAGAAGTTCGGCCAGGCTCTCGATGTGGAAGTCGGCCGGCCGGCCCCATTCGAAGACGCCGTTCTGATCGAGCAAGACGGTGATCGTACCGGCGCCACGGCCGGCTTCGACGTCGATCAGATGGTTGCCGATCATCACGGCGCGCTCGGCTTCAATCGACCAACGACCGACGAGATGAAGAATTCCATCGGGGTCGGGCTTCGGCGTGGGCCCGGTTTCGCGGGTCACTACTTGATCGCGATCGAAGAAGCCGTCGAGCCCGGCTGCTTTCAACGTGGCATCGACATTGATGTCGTTGTTGCGGGTGACGATCCCGAGTCGGATACCGCGCGAGCGCAGCGATTCGAGCAGCGCGTGCGCACCGTCGGAGGGCTCGGCCGTTTGGGCCAACTCCAACTCGAACGCATCGAGCCGCGCGAACAGCGGTGCTCGCGCGGCGCGCGGCAACTCATAGAGCTGCTCGAGGATGCCGAGCTCGCTATCGAGATCGAGGCCAAGCATGCCGCGAATCTCGGTGAAGTCGTGCACCGGCTTGGTCAGCGTTCCGTCGAGATCGAAGATCCAATGTTGAATATCGGGTGAGATCATCGGTGACCGCACCGTAGCGCAGCCGAATAGCGTGGCCAATTGCGCTTGTCTATTTGTAGCTGCTGCTGCGCATCTGCTGTTGCACGTCGGCTGTGCGCCGCTAGACTACTGCTCGAAGCAGTTTGGGCAGTTTGGGCAGTTTGGGCAGTCTTGGCGGTCTTGGCAGTCTTGGCGGTCTTGGCAGGTGGGGAGAGTCAGATGACGGGTTACTCGTTCGACAGTCACGGTAAGAAGGTAGATCGCAGGCTCGCATTCGCGGGGCAGGCGAGGGCGGTCGCGGGGTCGATTGCTCTATCGCTGCTGCTTCTTTCGGGCTGTTCTCTCGGTGGATCGGCCGCAGACGGTAGCGGTGACAGCGATCTCGAGATCGCCGACCCTTGCGATCCTTCCTGTTGCTGCAAGACGAAAGACAACTACTACATTCGCTATAGCTGTTCCGCGCGCGCCCAATGCATGGCCGACGGCGGCGAATGCGCAACCAAGAATCTCGCTCGATGCCGCAGCGAAGCGAATCCAGGTTCGTAACGTTGATTTCCGGGCGCCGCGTCCCTAACCTTACTCACTGAGGCGAATACGTGCCGAGAACCTGGGGTTACATCATCATCGCAGCGGCCGCGCTCATCGGCGTCGGCGCACTCGTCATGCCGATTCCTGAGGGCGTCGAGATTGAGCCCATGGCGGTTCCGACCGCCAAGAAGGTTGAGAAACCGGTGCCTGCGCCGGCCCCGCAGCCGCGTAACGCCGCGCGCCCCAAACCGACCCCCAAGCCGCCTGTGCCGCCGCCTGCCAAAGTCATCCCGCGCGATGATACGACCAAGGCGCGAACCGTGATCCAGCCGAACAAATCCTAGTGAGTGCAAAGAATGACGCGCGCTGGATGGAAGTTGCGATGGCGGAGGCCCACACGGCCGCCGATCTCAACGAAGTTCCGGTAGGCGCCGTGCACGTACACGGCGGGCGCGGCATCGCACGCGGCCGCAATCGCACGGTAACCGACGCCGACCCAACGGCCCACGCCGAACTCGTTGCCATCCGGGCGGCCGCCAAGCGGATGGGCAATCACCGGATCGGAGGCACGATCTACGTCACACTCGAACCGTGCATCATGTGCATGGGGGCGATCGTGCAGGCGAGGGTGGAGCGGGTAGTCTTCGCCGCCACCGACCCGAAGGCCGGCGGCGCGGTTTCGCTCTATCAGCTCGGGAGCGACGAGCGTCTCAATCATCTCGTGCGCGTGGAACAAGGCCCGCTGGCCGAAGAATCGACCGAGATGCTCCAGCATTTCTTTCGGACTCGTCGCTGCTGAGCCCCGCTCGGTTTGCGCCGCGGCCCCGACGGCGGTTAAATCCCCTCTGCGTATCGCTGCCCACCTATATATGGAGAGGTGTCCGAGTCCGGTTGAAGGAGCACGACTCGAAATCGTGTGACTGTTAAAGGTCCGTGGGTTCGAATCCCACCCTCTCCGCCATTTTTTACTACGTTTTGGTTCCCCGTTCCGATGATGGGACTTTGATGGGACTTTTTTTCGGGACTTCGCGTTCTTGCCGCTCTCAGCGTCCAGGCACGAGAGGTGTTCGACGGCTGCTCTCGCCGTGTCGTCGGTTGTTCTCAAGTAGATATCTGTGACCTGTGTTGAGCTATGGCCAAGCAGAGTGCTGATTGTTGGTACAGCGACTCCGCTTTCGCTGAGGTGTGTCGCGCTAAATCGGCGGAGCGAGTGGAATCCGAATCTTTGCACACCAGCACGTCTACAGAGCGACTCCATGAGGTTGCGGCGAGTTTTGTAGCGATCCTGCGTCCTAGGGTTCACAAAGACATACCCGTCAGGAGAGGTACGCTCTACGCTAAGTCCTTCGATCAGGGAGAAGAGTTCGCCGTTCATCGGAAGCATTCGCGATTTTTGGTGGCCCCCGCTGCGCTTTCGCGTCCTGAGCGTGACCGTGCGGTTCTTGAGGTCGACGTCTGACCACCGCAGCGCCATCACTTCCCCCAACCGCGCAAGCGTGAGAAGGAGAACATCGAGGAATGCGCAGTCCAATGGCCGTGCGGCCATCCTAATCTTTAGTATGTCGGCGAGTGGGGGGACGTACGGCTGTTCGTCATCGGTGGGGAGTAGCTTGATGCCTTTACAGGGATTCTCTGTGACAGATCCAGTCTTGACGCCGTACTCGAACAAGGCATGGAGGATGCGGCGGTACTCATTTATCGTGCGAGGCTTAACAAGACGCGCTTGTATGGTGCCCGCCAGGAGCCTCGTGCGCATCCACTGCCAGATTTCGAGGTCATCGACCGCGAGCTTCGCCGTCGTGGTGTCACACTCATGCTGGTGTGGCTCGAGTACCGCGAGACCCATCGCGATGGCTACTCCTACTCGCGGTTTTGCGAACTGTACGCTGGCTGGAAAGGAAAACTCTCGGTCTCGATGCGTCAGCATCACCACCCCGGCGACAAACTCTTCGTTGACTACTCGGGCATGCGGATGGAGATCACCAATGCGCAGACGGGAGAGACACGCGAGGTCGAGATTTTCGTCGCCGCGCTCGGCGCCTCCGACTACATTTACGCCGAGGCCAGCGAGGGCCAAGACTCACGCTGCTGGATTCAATCTCACATTCACACCTTCGAGCACCTCGGCGGTGTTCCGGCCGCCACGGTCCCCGACAATCTCAAGTCGGGGGTCACCAAGCCTGATCGCTATGAGCCCGACCTCAACCGGGCCTATCTCGACTTGGCCGAGCACTACGACTTCGCCGTGTTGCCCGCGCGCGTGCGCAAGCCCAAAGACAAGGCCAAGGTCGAGAACGCCGTCGCGCAAGTCCAGCGCTGGGTCCTGGCCCCGCTGCGCGACGAGATCTTTACAAGCGTGGCTGAACTCAACCGGGCCATGCGCCCACTGCTCGCCGAGCTCAATGCCAAGCGGTTGACCAACATGACCGTCTCGCGCGCAGACCTCTTGCGCGAGCTGGACAAGCCGGCCCTGCGCCCGCTACCCGCCGGTCGTTTCGAGATCGGCCAGTGGAAGCAGAACGTCGGCGTGGGCATCGACTACCACATCGATTTTGAACACCACCTCTACAGTGTCCCGTATCAGCTCGTCGGCGAGCGCGTTGACGTACGCGCTACACTATCGGTCGTGACCGTGTTTCACTGATCGACGACAATGATTCCTGCCGGTCGGCAGGTTTAGTTGACGTTGATCAGGTGTCGAGTACCCGTACAAGAATCGCCAGGATTGGCTGAGAATCCGCTCCGCAAAATTCCCTACCCAAGATAACAGGGAATATTCTCCATCGAGTAGGGAATTTCTGGGAGTTAACAGGGAAAGGCTGCGGTGTGCCCGACCTCTTCTGTCCGAGCGCGAGAGAGCCCCGATATATAAGGTACAACCCACGCCCAGGTTGGGGGATGTCCCCGCGCCCGAGAGGGTGGTGGCGATCGCGAATTCCTTTGTTTTCGTTCGGCCGAGTATGGGAACAGTACGACCAAGGAGGCAGCAGCGGACCTTGAACCTCGATCAAAGTTCGCGACAAGGCCATTCGTTTTTCCGATTTTGAATTTGACATTGATAATCAAAGTCAATATCCATCAGTGCATGACGACGCAGAGGTTCGCCCTATGAGCGTGAGACAGCCGCCCGGCTCCGGCGCTGATGAAGGGAAGGGAGCTGCAGACGGAGTCGAGATTCGCTGTATCTGTCGGAATCTCGTAGCCCGTCGCCGCGGTACTGAACTGGAGCTTCGGTGTCGTCGTTGTAAGCGCTCGGTGGTCGTAGATTTTACTGACGAGAACGAGATCGAAGTGAAGTTCAGGTAACCACGCAGCAGCATTTGATCAGACAGCCTAGAGTCCGAGGCCAGAGGTTCTTCTCCCCGCGCCCCACGATGAGCGCATAGCACGTCCCCGCGAGAGTCGGAGACGAGGATGAAGAACCAATGACCACTAATACACTTCCAAAGTTCATTGCCGGCGTCGCCATCGGCGTCGCCGCCGCTGTTGTGCCCTTGGCAGCCACTGCCGACGTACTCGTCGTCGATGAGAACACGTCCGGCACCCTCTATGACGGCGTGATCGACGGATTCCCCGGTCTGGCCACGTTCGATGGTGTCGCAGATCTCGCCGGAAATTCGCTGGCGATCGCATTGCAAGACGGCGTGACGGAAGAGCGCGCGATCATCGAGTTCCCGCTGGCCTCGCTCGCAGGTGTGGATCCGCTCGACGTCGTGAGTGCCACGCTGACTTTCAATATTGACGATGTCATTACGACTTTCGGACCCGGCACTTCGTTCGACGGTACCGCAGCAGAGACGATCGTGCTCTTCGACTACGTCGGCAACGGATCGATCGACTTGACCGACTATGAGAACGTCGCGGGAGCGCCGCTATCGGTCGTCAGCACCGTTGCGCTCGGCCCGATCACCGACGCATCGCTCGCTCTCTCTGGTCCGCTCGCGTTTGACGTCGACGTTACGGTGGCGCTGGCTGCTCACCTCTCGAGTTCAGATACGCACATGGGCATCGTGATCGCGACGAGCGACGACTTGTCGGCCACATCACTCGACGATCTCGGCGACGGCGCCGTGGGCCCCCCGGGAGTCGGCGGTTCCTTCATGCCGTTGCTTACGATCGTGACCGCGACCGGCGAGCCGCCTGTGTACAGCAAGGCGGAACTCAAATGCCAGAAGGCGATGGGGAAAGAGTCCGGCAAGTTCCTCAAGACCGCCCAGAAGGAACTGACCAAGTGTATGGACGCCGTGTTGGCTTCGGCGTCGAAGGGCGCGGACCCCGCTGCGAATACCGACAAGTGTGCCGCCGGGATCGACCCGAGCAGCGTTGACTCGAAGATCTCGAGAGCGCGGGTGAAGGCGGCTGCCAAAATTGCTTCGTCGTGCGCGGGCCTCGTGCCGCCGGTGGTAGGCAGCCCCTGCGACGCACTGGCGGTGGACTTTGGCGAGACCGCTGTCTGCGTGCTCGACGACCACACGACGCAGCTCGAGGAAGCGCTCCGTTCAACGTACGCGGCCGGCTGCGATTTGCTCGGCGCGGTAGGCCGCGACGGCGATTATCCGACTCTCTGCGCTAGCGAGTAGCAAGAGAGTCGGAGAGCCGCGAGAGGGGTAGCCCGTCCTCCCCGCAAGGGACCCCCTCCCGCGGCTCGTTCGTTCGAGGCCGCTATGACAACACCCAGTTTAGTCTGTGCCGTGACGGTTGCCGTCGGCGCGTCCTGTTTCGTCTCTGCGAGTCATGCCGGTGACGTTCCGTTGGCGTGCGCCCCCGGCCGACCCGCCGAGAACTGCAAGCCCGCACGCGCTCCGACGGTGGTCGTGACCGGTACGCGAACGGAGCATCTCGAAGACGATGCACCGGTTCCGACGCAGGTCATTACGCACGAGACGATCAGTGAGACGGCGACCGATAACGTCGAGGCTGTGCTGCGCCAAGTGAGCGATGTACACGTTACCCGCAACGAACAATTCTCGCTTGGCGCGAGTACCGTGCGCATGCAGGGGCTCGATCCCAACAAGGTTGCCATTGTTGTGGATGGGCGGCGTACCCTCGGCGGCATCGACGGTGTCGTAGACTTGCGCGACATCCCGGCCGAGGGAATCGAGCAAGTCGAGATCATTCGCGGACCAGCATCAAGCCTCTATGGGAGCGATGCGATGGCGGGGGTGATCAATATTCGAACACGTCGCGGATCCGCGGAACCGGAAGCCAGTGCAACGGTGGCGGGCGGGACCGCCGGGAAACAGTTGTTTGGCGCGACCCTGTCACACCGGGTCGCCGGGGTGGACTACTTCATCGCCGCTCAACGAGATGCCGTCGAGATCGCCGACCTATATGGCGCGGTGAGTGCTCAATTCGCCGGCGAGGATGCCGACTCGCTGCAGACGCGCGACTCGGCTCGGTTGCGAATGCATTCGGTGGGCGCGCGCGACGAGTTTGATTTCTCGACCGACTACCTGCGCGAAACGAATCCGCTGAGCGACAATGACAACCTGAGTGCGAGCCTTTCGTGGTCCGGTGAGTTGGGGGCTGGGTGGTTCGTCGACACGGCGGCGAGCGGCTACCTCTTTCATCGGGAGAACACGCTGCCGGGGTTTCTGGAAGAGATCGAGTATTTCGATTTCACGAGTGAAGTGCGCCTGCGGCGTACTTTTGGCGACTTTCTCGGAGCCGACCATCTTCTCACGCTGGGGACTCGTTTCCGGACGGAGAGGGTGGAAACGCCGACTCAGTCGCTCGGCGGACAACTCGCGTCGGCTGAGATCGACGAGTCCGTTTATCTCGTCAGTCCTTTCTTGCAATTGGAGTCGCTCGTGGGCGCCGATCTCAGTCTCACGCTGGGCGCAAGCCTAGACATTCACGAACTCTACGGCGCGCGTGTGAGTCCGCGTGCAACGGCAACGTGGAGGCCGACTGCCAGCCTCAAGTTGAGCGCGACCGTGGGTTTGGGATATCGCGCCCCGGACCTTCGCCAGCTCTACAGCGTTGACATCAACAATGTTGCGGTGATCGGCGATCGGGTCTCCGGGTACGCGATCGTGGGCAATCCCGATCTCGACCCCGAGACCGATTTGGGCGTGACGCTTTACGGCGAATATCGCGGTGTCCGCGGACTGCGCCTTACTATGGATGCGTTCCGGCATGAGGTCCGCAATCTGATTGGTACCGAACTTCTATGTTTCGGATCCGACAACTGCATCCCGGGCGTCGACAATCCGCTCCCGGAACTCGACGGACAGGTCTTTAGCTACGCCAGCATATCGGAGGCTCGCACCCAGGGCGGCAATCTTAACCTCAACCTGATCCCGCAAGAATGGTTTGGTTGGGGCGAGCGTGGGCGAACGCTGGAACTCGCGCTCGGGCTAGGGCTGCTCGATACCGAGAATCGCGGAAACCTTGCCGGTGAGCGCGGCATGCAACTTCCGTTTCGACCGCCGCTTCGGGTGTTGCCGGGTATTGCCTATCGCCGTGAGGACACCGGATTTCGTTTGCGCGTTCTCGGTGAACTTAACGGGCGTCAGTTTAGTGACTTTGCGAATACCGGGGCCGGCGAGATCGACGCTCATTGGTTGTGGGGATTCAAAGCGACGCAGAGCGTAGGTGGTTTTGCGTCGCTGTGGGGCGCCGATGCGCCCGAGTGGATTCGAGGTCTGGATCTATTCGTAAGTGGGGACAACGTCTTCGACGAAGAGGTCGGTTTCGTCGGTCCAACGGGTGCGATCGTTCGCAAACGAAACTTCACGGTCGGCCTTCGAGCTGGTCATCAATTTTAGAGTGAGGAGCTATTCATGAGAGACAACACATCTGCCTCCGCGCGTCGGTTAGCGCTAGTGGCTGGCGTAACGGCGGCTCTGGTCGCCTTCCTGTTCGGGCGCGTCGCGATCGCTGAGACGATCGTTATCGATGATTCGGATTCGCTGATGGTCTTCGATTCGATCCTAGACGGTTTTCCGAATCTGGCCGCGTTCGATGGTGTTCCCGATTTTGGGGGCAATGCGCTCGCCGTGTCGCTGCAAACCGGCGTCACCGAAGAGCGTGCGGTGATCGAGTTCCCGCTCCACGCCCTGGTTGGGCACACGCAGAGCGAGATCACTGGTGCCACTCTGACCATCAATGTTGACGACGTTCTTACGACATTCGGTCCGGGAACCACATTCGACGCGACGGCCGCCGAGCGCATGTTCGTCTACATCTACGCGGGGAACGGAGAAATCGAACTCGACGACTATCTGAATGTGACTACGTCGCCGTACGCGACCATCGATACGACTTCACACGGTGTCGTTACGGATTCATCACTGGGGGGCACCGGCCCCTTGGCCTTCGACGTGAACGTGACGAGCGCGATTCGTGATGCACTCTCGCAGGGTACCGATTTCCTCGGCCTGGTCTTGACGACCGACGACGATCTTTCCGGCACTTCCATCGACAATTTGGGGAGCGGCTCGACGGGACCACCCGGAATCAACGGTGCCGCGATGCCGTTCCTCATTGTCGAGGTGTCGGAAGCGAGCACGACGACCACGACTGCTACCGGCACGACCACCTCGACGAGCACGACGACGACGTTGTCGAGTGCGGGGCTGTGCGGTGATGCGAACGATGATGGAGATGTCACCGCGACCGATGCGCTCACGGTGCTACGCGCGGCCGTCTCTCTCAACACCTGCCCGATGAGCCGCTGCGATGTGGATTCGAACGGCGCGCTCACCGCCGGCGACGCGCTTCGCGTGTTGCGACACGCAACCGGGCAGGTGGTCGACCTGGCGTGCCAGCCTTCGTGAGAGACGCCATGACACAAGATAACCAAGAAGACGGGAGACCGATCCAATGAAAGACCTGACCACGAGACACAACACTGACCTACAGCGCGCTTGGAGGGAGCTTCGTCGAACGAGCCCGAACCTGCGGCCCTACGATGCCGCCGCGCGACTCGGCGTTGCAGAATCCCAGTTGCTGGCCACCCGCTGTGGAGGCGGGGTTGTGAGGCTTCGCGGCAGTTGGGCCGACATACTGCGGGGCGCCGGTCGCTTGGGCGTGGTCAAGACGATTACCCGCAATCGATATGCCGTGCATGAAACCGTCGGGAAGTATGACGGACTGCGCTTCATCCAGGACAACGCGCTGGTGATGGCTGAAGGTCTCGATCTGCGCCTGATTCTGAATAGCTGGGGAGCGGCGTTCGCCGTGCGAGATCGTGTCGGGGCAACGGAGCGGCGTAGTATTCAGTTCTTCGATACGGCGGGCGTTGCCGTGCACAAGATCTACCCTCAGGGCGATGATGCGAATTCTGCGTTCGACGAGATCGCAACCTCGTTCGCCGATGCAGATCAGGGGCTGGACCAGCCCGTCGGTGCCGTTGCCACAAGCGCAGTGACGCGAAGCGAGTGTGGCTCGGGTGACGCGCTATTGGAGGGGTGGTCCAAGCTAGTCGACACCCATGAATTTGCTCCTATGCTCGAGCGGCTCGACATCGAACGCGCGACGGCCATGCGGATCGCCGAAGGCAGGTTTACTACCCGACTCGAGATATCCGCGCTCGAGCGAATGCTCGAACTGGCCCGAGATCGAAGCGTTCCGATCATGGCGTTTGTCGAGAACCGCGGCGCGGTTCAGATCTACACCGGCAAGGTTGCTAGGGTGGAGAATATTGGAGGATGGCTGAATGTCCTTGCCCCGGACTTCAACTTACATCTGCGAATGGATCTGACCGGCGACGTGTGGGCCGTGCGCAAGCCCACGGTCGACGGCGATGTGACTTCCGTGGAAACCTACGCTGCCGACGGCACGAACATCGTCACGTTCTTCGGTGCGCGAAAGCCCGGTGTACCCGAATTGAGCGAATGGCGGTCGATCGTTTCAGACCTCGAGGAGGTCGCGTCGTGATGGTATCGCGATTCGCGTCCTGGGGACCGTTGGCAGCGCTGGTGCTCCTGCTTGCTTCGCACGCCGTCGCGGTAACCAATGCAGACGAGCGGGATTCCTCGCGCCGCATTGTCACCGTCGCCGGTGCGGTCACGGAGATCGTTTACGCGCTCGGCGCAGGGGGTGATGTTGTTGCGGTCGATACGACGAGCACCTACCCGGTTGCAGCAACGGAACTGCCTAAGGTAGGCTATCTGCGTCGTCTAGGCGCC
Organism: Deltaproteobacteria bacterium; assembly: GCA_029262375.1. GTDB lineage: Bacteria > Desulfobacterota > Binatia > UBA1149 > SPBQ01 > JAJCZM01. Next base: position 36,359 of record JAJCZM010000038.1, on the reverse strand, counting down.
GAAGGGGTGCTTTCGCTCGAACCTACCCTGCTGCTCGCCGGAGGCGACGCAGGGCCACCGTACGTTCTGGATCAGATTCGAAGCGCCGGTGTTCGAGTTGAATCTATCGACGCCGCACACAGCCTGGACGGATTGAAAACGAAAGTGAGGCGTCTCGGCGAACTGCTCGACCGGCGACATCAGGCCGATGAATTGATCGCCGATATCGAGCGAGAGATGCAGCAGAACGCGGCTATCGTCGCGCAGGTTAATGAGAGAACGGCAGTCTTTCTGATTAGCCCGCCCGGTGTCGGAAGTCCGATGGCAGCCGGCCGAGGCACGGCCGCCGATGCGATGATCCGAATCTCGGGCGGGCACAATCCACTCTCCGAGTTCGATGGCTACAAACCGGTAAGTACAGAAGCATTGCTCGCGGCGCGACCGTCGACGATTATCGTCTCTACGGGCGCGAGCGGTGTCTCAGCCAACCTCCGTCGCCTGCTTGACCAAGTTCGTGCCACCGATGCCGCCGGCACAACGCCGGTCCGAATCGTCGAGGTCGACTCGTACACGCTAGGATTCGGCCCGCGAACCGCCAGCGCGGTTCGGACGTTCGCGATGGCGATCTCCGGCGATGGCGGCTGAGCGTAGTCCGCGTGGCAGGCATATGACGAAGGGGCTCGTAGGGCTGCTCATGCTCGTTGTGCTCGGAGCGCTCGGGTCGGGGGCGATGGCGACCAGTCCGATTCAGGTCGTCGCTATCTTGAGCGAGCTTGTCGGCTTCGACGCATTCCCCTGGGTTTCGCACGAAGCGGAGAGCGCGGTCGTCTTGTACGTGCGGCTCCCGAGGATACTGCTCGGCGTCCTCGTCGGAGCCGCGATCGCGACGGGGGGCGCGGCATTACAAGGTCTGTTTCGCAATCCACTCGCTGATCCAGCGCTGATCGGAATCTCCGCGGGCGCGGCGTTGGCCGTGGTCGCAGTGACCGTCCTAGGGAATCTCTTGTCGGTCGCGTTGCGCGATACTGTCGGCGGTATGTTGTTGCCGGCGGCCGCCTTCTTCGGCGCGTCGGCTACCGCGTTGGCGGTTTATCGATTGTCGTCGGTTGGTGGCCGTACGGTGATCTCGACGATGCTGCTCGCCGGGATCGCGATCAACGCGTTCGCCGGTGCGGCAACCGGATTGTGCATATACATGGCCGACGACGACGATCTACGAACCATCACGTTTTGGACGCTAGGCAGCCTAGGCGGTGCGAGTTGGCCGACGCTTGCACTGTGTGCCCCGTTCACGGTCGTAGGTATCGCCGCGATACAGCGCTTTGGCGTGGCATTGAACGCGATCGCTCTCGGAGAGATCGAGGCCGTACATCTGGGAATCGATGTCGAGCACGTGAAGACGTGTTTGCTGTTGGCTGTCGCTGGATCGGTCGGTGCCGCTGTCGCTGTTTCCGGCATTATCGGATTCGTCGGCTTGGTCGTACCGCATTTGATTCGACTGCTGATCGGTCCGGATCACCGGCGTGTGCTCGGCGCGAGTGCCGCATTGGGGGCGGTACTGCTCACGATTGCTGATACCGCGGCTCGCACGCTCGTTGCGCCGGCCGAACTACCGCTGGGAGTGCTCACGGCCTTCTTGGGCGCGCCGTTTCTGATGTGGCTTCTTCTGCAAGAGCACCCGAGGGAGTATCTGTGAGTCTGCGTACGCTGGGGGCTGGAGTCCTTGCGAGCGGCCATTGGCTCGTGCACGGCGCGAGCGTGTGCGTGGAGCCGGGCCGAATTCTCGCGATCCTAGGTCCGAACGGGGCGGGGAAGTCGACACTGCTGCGATTGCTGGCCGGCGATCTCGAAGCGAATGTCGGTGGCGTCTGTCTCGGAGAACGCGACGTTGCAGGTCTCTCGATCGCGGAACTGGCACGTCGTCGCGCCGTAATTCGACAATCGGGTGAAGTGGGCTTTTCCTACGCGGTCCGCGACGTCGTGTTGCTCGGCCGAATTCCTCACAACGGCGGCGTCGAGAATCGCGACGATGATGCCGTGGTCTTGGAAGTTCTAGAAGAGGTTGACGCAGGTCACCTTAGGGATCGCATCGTCAGTACGCTCTCGGGAGGCGAACAACAGCGCGTCAGAATCGCGCGGGCATTGGCGCAGCTGCGCGGGGTTGTCGGTGAGCGTTACCTGCTTGCCGACGAACCGACCAGTGCGCTCGACCTGTGCCATCAAGTTACGTTCGGTGAGCAATTAGTGAGGCTTGCCGCCGACGGCGCCGGAGTCGCCGTGATCTTGCACGATCTAAACCTCGCGACCTCAATCGCCGACGATATCGTGCTCATGAAACATGGCCGCGTTGTTCATAGCGGCGCTCTCGGCAAGGCGCTCACGCCCGAAATCTTGGCCCGAGTCTTCAGTGTGGACGTCTCGTTCATCGAGCGCGATGACCAGGAGTTTCCGTTCATCGCAACAGGCGCAGCCCGTGCATCGGGGCACAATGGAGAAATGGATTAGTGATGAGTTCTATCGATATGGGCGTAGCGGTTGATCTGCTCCAACGTGGCGGGCCGGTCCTCTATGTGCTCGTAGCAGCGTCGGTGACTGCGCTAGCACTGAGCCTTGCCAAGGCGTTCCAGTTCGCACGGCTCGATCTCGGTTCCGCAGCCGATAATGCGGAAGTGATAGCGCGTATCGGCGATCCGGCGGTTTCGATCGAGAGCCGCGACGCGATGGATGCCGGGGGCCCGCTAGGGCACTTCATTGGCGATGCGTTCGAGTTCATCGAGCGCGAGCGACCCGCTCCAGCGTGGCTCGAACAAGAGCTTCGGCATCGGGCCGATAAGACGATCGGACATTTCGAGAAGGGACTGCCGCTACTGGCATCGATCGCGACGTTGTCTCCGTTGTTGGGACTTCTCGGCACGGTGATCGGCATGATATCCGCGTTCGTAGAGCTCGAAGCGGCGGGCAATCTCGCGAATCCTTCATCGCTGTCAGGGGGGATTTGGGAAGCGTTGATTACGACCGCGTATGGCCTTGCCGTGGCGATTCCTACGACAGTTTGCGTCCACTATTTTGAGGAAAGACTGACCGAAATTGGGCGGGCTTTGGAGGGCGCGCGGGTGAACATCTGCGGTGTGCTCGACCATGAACGCGAGCCGAGGGTGAGCGATCCGCGTCGCATCGAGCAGTCGGAATATGCAGCCTGATAGGAGGATATCCGGGCGGCTGCAGCTCGGCATGGCACCTCTAGTCGACGTCATGTTGCTGCTGTTGATCTTCTTTGTCCTTACGAGCACGCAGATGGCACCGCGACATCTCGAAGTGGCTCTGCCTGACTCGGCGTCAGCCCGGCGTGACGATGTTGCGACGATCGTGGTCGTCGTTGTCAGCGACGCGCTCGTTGAGGTCGACGGCGTCGAGTATCCTCTCGATCGTTTGGATTCCGCTATTGCCGCGCGCGTGACGAACGACGGTGAGGAACCGATCTCAATCGAAGCCGATGCGGCAACTCCGTTGCAGACGATGATTCGAGTCATCGATGAGATCAAGGCCGGCGGAGGTCGCGGCGTTCGTCTTGCGACCGCTATCCCGGGGTAGGCCGTGTTGCGCCGCGAACCATCCCTCGCATATTTCTTCGCGATGGCGTTGACGTTGCACCTCCTCGTCGCGCTTTGGATCGACTTCGGTCCTGAGACGACCGCTTCCTTGCCGTCATCCAGCGTTGTGCTGACGTTCGAGCAAGCACAGGCGCCCGTCGCCGCACACGCACCTGCGAGCAAGATGGAGCGGCACGAGCCGCAGTCTGAGCCTGTGCCCCTCAAGGAGTCGGACGGCGAGGCGGACGTCGAGCCGGACATGCAATCGGCGGCGCTCGCCGAACAGAGCGCCTCCGCCGCTGAAGGGGTAGTGGCCGAGCCTACGGCGCAGAGCGCTCTCTCGGAGCCCGCGCCGGTGGCGGGCGCAGCGGCGAGCGATAGCTCCTCTGTGATAACGGACGAGGGCGCGGCGCTACAATACGCGCAGGCAGCGAGGGCGACCTACGTGCAGCGGCTTGCTGCTTGGCTCGATCGCTACAAGGAGTATCCGGCACGTGCGCGCCGGATGGGGATGGAAGGGGAGGTTCTCGTCAACATTCGCATCTCCGACGACGGAGCCGTTCAAGCGTTCACGATCGAGAGAGCCGCCGCTTACGGCGTACTGACGGACACCGTTAGACGGATGGTTGCGCTCGCGTCACCGTTCCCCGCCGTTCCTCGAGAGATGCGCACGGCGGAGTTCCGATTTTCCGTGCCCGTACGGTTCGCGCTCGGGCACTCTACGGCGCGATAATTGGAGGGCGATAGTGACAGGTCTTCGTGAATCGGACGATCGTGGAACCCAGGCTCGAAGACCGACTGGCTGGAACCTCGTAGTGTGCGTGCGCCAGGCAAAGCCTGTGCGAGGAGGATGTCATGTAGATGAACGAAACCTCGCTTAGGGATCCAGCGGGTGCGAGCCCCGCCCGGCAAAGGTTAGCCACCAGCCGAGAACCGAGTGTTGCGTGGTTTCGGGGCGACCCAAGCTGCGAAGCGTACACAGGTAGTGAACAGGCTGCGTGAATGAGCCCCGAAAGAAGGGAAATCGTGAGAGCCAGCGCCGTGCACACAGCGGAAGGCAGAACGGATTCGCCGGTAAGGCAAGGCGATGAAGTCTCACCGGGGTCGATGAGCGGAGCATGAGCACAAGGATGCCACAGGAACCTGGGAGGTCCCACGACCTCCGCGTCGAAAGCCGGGCGGGCAACCGGCAAACACAAGCCCAGGTTCGCAGGAGTCACGTCGGTGCCTGCGGAAGCGAACACACGACGCAGGTGCGGTACCGGCAAACGAAGGAAACGAAGTGCGTCGGGATGGATCGTGGGAAGTCGGAACTCCTCATAGTACCGATGAAGCGGGGGAACGCGTTCCAGCGGACCCTGTGGAAGGAAGGGGGAGTCGTTCAACGGAACCGTCGGAGGGAAAGATGGTGGGAACTTCGAGTCCTACAGATGTCTCAACGAAACTGCGACGGGTAGCAGAACTGGCGAGAGAGTCACCCCAGATGGTGTTTACGACGCTCGCCCATCTCATTGATGAAGAGTTTCTCCACGAAGCCTACCGTCGGACACGCAAGGATGGTGCGGTTGGTGTGGACGGCGAAACGGCGAAGGCGTATGCGGTGGACCTTCAGAGCAATCTGAAGAATCTTCTGGATCGTTTTAAGTCGGGCCGCTACCACGCGCCCCCAGTTCGCCGGGTCCATATTGCGAAAGCAGATGGAGTAAATACCCGGCCGATTGGCATCCCGACGTTTGAAGACAAGGTGCTACAGCGTGCGGTTACGATGGTGCTTGATGCGGTGTACGAGCAGGACTTTTCGGACTGCTCGTATGCATTCCGGCGAGGCCGGTCTGCACATCAGGCGCTCGATGCGTTGTGGCGTGGGGCGATGTCAATGGGAGGCGGCTGGGTGCTGGAGGTCGATATCGAGTCGTTCTTCGACACGATGTCGCACAGCCGGCTGCGTGAATTTCTCGACAAACGGATGCGCGACGGAGTCGTGCGTCGTGCGATCGACAAATGGCTAAAGGCTGGCGTTATGGAAGGCGAGGTTACCTCGCGACCGGAAGTAGGTGTGCCTCAAGGGGGCGTGGTGTCACCACTGCTGTCGAACCTTTACCTGCACGAGGTGCTGGACCAATGGTTTGAACAAGAAGTGCGACCCAGGCTCGCTGGACGCGCCGTGCTGATTCGTTTCGCCGACGATGCCACGATGGTTTTCGCCAACGAAGCGGATGCGCGTCGAGTCACGGATGTTTTGCCGAAGCGATTTGGCAAGTACGGTCTCAGACTGCATCCGGACAAGACGCGACTGGTCGATTTCCGACGGCCCCGAAATGGGTCGGCACCAGATGGGACTCCCGGTACGTTTGATCTGCTGGGGTTCCGCCATTACTGGGGCCGATCACGAAAGGGGCAGTGGGTAGTCCGACTGATGATCAGTGCGGCAGCTGCTCCCCGGTGAGCAAGTAATGCTAGTACAATACCGATAGTCGTCGTCGTCGCGGTCCTTCAACAGCGTGATGTACCGGTCGGCGAGGCCTCCTCCCGACAAGGCCCAGAAGAAAGCGTCGTTCGCTTGCATGTAGCTCTCGCCGTCCGAGGTTCCGCCGCTCATCGCGAGGATCTCGTAGAAGGGCTCGAGATAGCCGAGGTCTCCCGAACCGGCCGAGAACCAGAGCTCCGAAGTTCTGTACTCATTGTCGCCTTCGGTCGTGTTGAGTACTAGGTTCCAGTCTCGCGGGTTGTCTCCCCTGCGATATGCAAGCCGCGACTCTAGGTCGAGATCGATGAATCCGTGTCCGACCGCATCTGCAACGCCTTCAAGGATCCACCTGGCGGCGCCAATCTCTGGTGCGGTTCCGAACTGCACTGCGTGCATCAGCTCGTGCGCCGTCGTGCTCTCTTCTGACGGTAGAATGATCCCTCCAGTTCCTACGATCCGTATCCGGCCGGTTGCAATCTGATAGTCGCCGCGTGCGCCCTCCAAAAAAGGGATCATGTAGGCTAGATAGTATTCGGCCGACGGGTCTTCTCCGGACACGCCCAGCGGATCGGAGTAGCCGACGTCCATCAGGGAGCGTTCCATGTCGCCGCGGGTGACGACCTGCGCCCGCAGATCCCGCAAGCCGAGTCCAAAAATGAAGAGGTCCGCGTTGCTCAAGAGGTCCGCGAACAGTGGCGGCAGAGGACCGAACATACCGTCCCCTTCGCAGGACGGGTCTCCCACGAACGTGTAGAGCTCCGGCAGACAGGCGACAGCCCAACCACGTGCGCCGAGCTTGCTGGTCACTGCGTTTGCACGTGTAGGAGCCGGTGCAGTTTCTGATGGGTGTGGTTCAGGTTGTGCGACATTCCGCGCCGTATCTTGTTGTCCGCCGGCGCGAGTGCGCTCGGCATCGGCTGCGGCCCCGCCGGTAGGCACGACGACGGCGGCATACACGTGATCGAACGCGCCAAGTTGGGTGAACGCCAAGCGTGACGTTGCCGCGTCGAAACGACCGATCTCGACCAGCCACTCTTCGGCGGTTAGCTCGGTGGAAGATGGGCTCCCCATCGCCCTAACCTGCCCACGAAAGTGAGTTGGTGCGGGGATAGGTACCGACACGTCGAGTACGATTGGTGCCGTCGGCTGTACTGCATCAGACAATGTGAAGTCGAAGATGTTTGAGAGGAGCTCTTCGCCGGGACCATCGGGGAGTGAGTCGGCTAGATCGGGCGTCATCTCTCGCAGTGTCACGATGATGCCCTCTGGGAGTGCGTTCGCGGGCACCGTGACCTGCCCCCCCGATGTCTGCAGCACGAGAGGCTCATCTTCCGCGACCATCCCTTCGCGCAGTTCGCATCCGTCGTCTTGGGGACACTCGATGGCACAAGACGAACAATCTAACGAAACCGCCTGGCCGACAGCCGCGTTGAGATCGATCAAGGCATCGGTGGCCGTGATCGCAGCGTCATCGTTCACGTCGCAGACGCAAAGATCGCAGGTCTGCGTTCCCACTGCCGCACCGAGCAGGAACAGCGCGTCGGTGGCCACCGGCGAGGCCCCGGTACTAATCGGTTGTCCGCAATCACCGAGATCGGCGCGTGTTTGTGCGGCGCTGCAAACAAGAGAGAGCACGAGGACGGCGGCAAAGATCGCGGGCCGCACGAAGAGGCCCTGAGAAGTGTGCGCGAGTTGAAACATGGATCTTCCTCGGTGTGGAAAGTCGGCGGTTACAGAGGCGAACATAGACGCCGTGCAGAGGTGTCGGTAGCGAACTTGTCAGGGAAATCCTCAGTCGGGGTGCCCCGTCTGAGTGTGCATGTATATGTGGGTTACGTGGTGAGAGACGGTATGGCGCGGTGACACTTCGGCGGGCGCCTACTGCGGATGGGAGTGGTGGGACTTTTGGTGGGACTTTTCGTTAAAAGTAGCTCAAACGAGCTCACGTTAGCTCAAACCCGCTCACGCAGATCTCAGCGATATCAGTATCTCCTGAGGTTTTAGTCCCAGTAGAAGTCGTTCAGCCACGACTCGAAATCGTGTGACTCGAAAGGGTCCGTGGGTTCGAATCCCACCCTCTCCGCCATTTTTCGCTTGTTACCAGCCCGAATTCGGAGATGTGTAAACCATCTCTCCGGAACGTTCTGTTCGCCATCATGTGTCGGGAAGGACAAGGGGGCGCTGCTCGCAGAGGCTGTTAGCGAACGGGCGTGCATCAGTATGTGCAAGCCGCTCTACTCCAACTCCGGCGCGCAACCGACTGGCCCGGGGGAACCTCTATGTGCCAACTCCCTGTCAAGCTCCGATCAACCTTCTACACGCTCATCTGCGCACTCGCTGCAATGCTAGTACTCGGCACCGAGTACGCCCGTGCGGGCGCGCTACCTGTCCTGGACCTCAGCGGTGTATGGATCGCGCAAGCACGACCGGCAACCTTTTGCTCCGGGCCTAACCTGCAGTATTCGCCGGTGGCGACTTACACGCTCACGCTTTCGCGCAAGGATTTCAGCGTGACGTCCAGCCAGGTCCGAATAGACTACGACCACGCTCTCGTGATCGATGGTTTCAAGGTACGGGATGCCGACGGTGATGACTTCACCTGCGGACCTGCCTTCGAGAGTTGCCAGGCGGGCTACCTCGACGACCCGCAGGACCCGAATCGTACCGCCTACAGCACCAGCCGCATCGATGGAAACGGGTTCGATCCGGACTACAACATCCGCCTTGCAAGCACCACGTCCTCGAACACCGCAGTACCCGATCTTGGGTACCTCCTCCGGGAGACTGGAACGCCCATCGAAATGGTCGTTGACGGCCGCCGACTTGACCTCGTCCCGACCAGAATAGGCAACCCCGGCTTCTTCCCTCTTGAGGAGCGCTGCTGGCCGGGCGAGCAGGGAGGCGGATCGAGTTTTCGATTGCGAACCGTGCTGCGCTTCAAGCGCATCGCCACCAGCGACGCCAATCAAGCGACCGGGATCTTGCAGGGGCAGGTCAACTCAGCCGATCAGACGGAAACGGCCACTGAAAAGGAAGTGCAGCGTTTTCGCGCAACGCTACTACACCAGCCCGACGGCGCGATCCGTCCGCAGGATCAGGGCGAGGCCGATAGCGACTATCTCGATTTTCTTCGCCGATCGGGAGCGACCGTCGTTTCCGAACTCAAGGTCGCGCCCGATGATGAAGGGAACTATCCGTTCGGTGCTCCCGGTGCCTACCGATTCGACAACGTCCGTCTCCTCGATAACGCGATAACGGGCGGTTATCGCATCGCTCGCTACACGGTGCTCATCTCCGATGGGCAGACCGATGAGTTTGTCTTCGACGACCAGGACATGATCGTCCCAGGTGCGACTTCTCCGCTGTTCTTCTCGCGCGGATTCGCCGGCAACCTGATTCCCGATCTAGCGGTGCCGTTGGTCGAGGTGGCGGCGCTCGATGCGATTCCCTCTAAGCGCGATCTCGTTGCGCGCCTCTCGGGCCTTTGCGAGACCAACTATGCGCCGGCCGAAGCACCTGTTACCACTTTCCTCGATCAATTGGAGGCCGGAACGCTCACCTTAACCGACGAGCGCAATGAGGGGGTGCGCAGGGCCGTGTGGGCCGAGCGCGCCGCTCTCGGCGGTGTGACTTTAGCGGATCAACTACTCGAAGAAGCTCTCTCGGGTCTGGGCACCGTGATCGCCGACGCCTGGGACGACCTCACCGACTTCTCACACAAAGATCTCAGCCAGGCGCGCAAGCGCGCCGAGCGCGTTGAAGGCGCAGTGAAGTCCGGAACCTTCAACCCTTCGGCCCTCAGTGCCAAGCAACTGAAAAAGCTGTTTGAGGACAAGCAGTACATCAAGAGCACGGAGATCTACGGTGTCATGCTCGCCGCCTTCAAAGCGCTCAAGCCGGCGCTAGAACTCGCGCTCGGTGACGCGTTCAACGACCCGGCAAAGGTCGAGCAATTGACTTCGTTCACATCCTCCACCGTCATCGTTGTGCTCGCGAGCGCGAAGAGCGGAGGCCTGGCCGGAGCGTCCAAACCGCTCATCAAGAAAGGAATTGAAACGCTGGTCGGCGCGACCAAGCCGCTCTTCCTCGATGCACCCGACCCGTCGGGTGACTTTGCCTACTGCCGAGCAACACGAAGCGAACTGGATATTTCGGCCGTCAACATGGAGGCGTGGAACAGCTTCGGGCCTGCCAACTACCGCACCGATCGTCAGGTCGTCGTCGACGAAATCGGCTCGATGAACGCCGAAGCCACCAAGGCACTGGTTAAGGCGCAGCTCCTTCTAGGACTCGGTGCCGGGCTCGATGCTGCTCAGGACGGCGCGGCGGTTGCCGCAGTTGCCGTTAAGCAGGCCAAGGCCATCGAGAAGATTGTCCAGGTCAGCAAGTACGCATCGAATACAGGAGCCTTCGCAACCGCAATCGCACACGTATACCGGGACCTGCCCGCATCAGTGACCCGTGCGGCGCGCGCTGCATACGGCGAGACGCCGATCCCCGAACTCCAAGCGCCCACTCGTGCGGCGTCGCGCACAGCCGCGCCGGGCCGCCCGGCACGAGGAGTTGTCTCGGTACCGAGCTTTCTTCCCTACCTCGACGCGCTCACTGATCTGTCCAATGCCATTGACGGCGACGACATGACGGCGGCAATCGATCTCGTGATCGGCGAGGAAAGTGACGACCTGCCACAGGTCCGGTCCGACTGGAGTGCGGGTGTGCGTGCGCTGTTGTTGCGAGTGCTCGTCGCCGCCGAAGCCGGAGCACGCATCGACCTCATTCTCGACTACGGCAGCCTACAGGATGCCCGACTCGATCTTCTCGTTGCCGAACTCGAGCTTCAGGACCTGCTCACCGAAGTCTTCGAAGGCGTGATGACCGGCATCTACTCCGACAATTCGGATCTCGACTACGCCTCGGCCAAAACGCGTACCTTGGCGAAAATGGAATCGCTGAGGGCGGAGATCCTGGATTTCGTCTCCACGATCAACGGCCTGTTGTCCACCATCAATAGCGCCGCGGAAGGCGACGCCGTACTGGTCGATATCAAATCGGTCGAGTCTGAGGATACCCAAGAGAACGTCGTCACAGGCTCACCCGAGCGCTTTACGGTCACGGCGCGTTTCGACAACCTTTCGCCGCAACAGCTTTCCTCTTTGACGGCTCGCCTCGACATCGTCTCTTCCGAGGGCTCGACGAGCGTGATCGGCGCGGCCGAGATCGCGATTGGTGCAGGCTCTCTGGCCGCCGACGACGGGGTTAGCGGCGGCAGCGACGAAGCAGAGATCAGTTGGACGGTCGAGTACGTAGGCGACTTCACGGCCGAAGCCATTTCGTTGACTCTCGAGGTGCTTAGCGGCGGCGTGCAACCCGACTTCGTCACCACCGGCGCCGAAGCCGTGATCTTCATCGATCCCAGCCGCTCCGATACCGACTTGGACACGATGCCCAACGACTTCGAAGAAGCGTTCGGGCTCAACCCGGCGCTCGACGACGCGAACGACGACTTGGACCTGGACGGCGTCGACAACGTGACCGAGTATCGCCTCGGCACCGCACCCGACGACGCCGACACCGATGACGACGGAGCTTCGGACGGCGAGGAAGTCACCCGCGGCAATGACCGTGAGCTCACGGACCCGCTGGTCGCCGATAGTGACGGCGATGGTGTCGACGACGGTGCGGACGGTGCGCCCAACGACGTCCTTAGTGCCGACGCACCGGTCAATCCGGGCGAACCCGTCGTAGCCGTTTCAGACGACAGCCTGGTCGTCACTGTTGACGCCCCCTTTGTAGAGGTCGACATCAGCAACGCCGGTGACGGCCAATTGCTATGGACGGTCGAGAGCGCGGATGACGACCGCATTGCCACCATTCCCGCGATTGGCACAGTGAACAGCGGGGACAGCCTGCTCGTGACCCTCGCGTCAGGCTATGACTTCCCTGCCGGCATGACCGAACGGGTTGCATTGAGCATCGTGGATACGGCGGGCAGCGAAGCTGATGTCGTCGAGATCGATATCCTACTCGGTGCGGTCAGCGAAGGCGCAGATTGTGGTGATGCCGACGACAGCGCCGGCTCGGGAGACACAGCCGACGTGACCGCCACCGATGCGCTATTCACACTCAGCGCGGCCGTGGGTATCCTCTCTTGCGAGCCCTGCCGCTGCGATGTGGACGCGTCCGGAGCGATCACGGCTACCGATGCGCTGGCGGTGCTCAAAGCGGCCGTGGGAATCTCCCCCGGCCTACTGTGCGCGCCGTGTAGTTGATCCGCTTGCCGGAGAATTCCATGTCGGGAAGGACACTCTCGTACCCAACCGACCCCGCTATTCCGGCGCCAACCCCATCGGCGTAGGTTCCAGGATCATCGAGGTATCTCCCACCGCGATCTCGATCGTTTTGCGCAGGCGCCGCCAGACGCTTTCCTGGACGTAGGGCAGGCCGTGCTTTTCGCACAACGCCTTCACCTCGGGCTGAATCCGTTGCAATTGCAGCATGGGGAAGTCGGGGAACAGATGGTGTTCGATCTGGTAGTTGAGCCAGCCGTGAACGAAGTCGTTTAGGTCTCCGCCGGTACGGAAGTTGGTCGAGCCCAAGACCTGGCGAGCGTAGAAGTCGGCCTTGTCTTCCTTCGGGGTGTCGAAACGATACAGGTCGTCGCCTGCGTGGTTGGTGACGATGACCAAGAAGGCGTGTGCGTTGGTCAGCAGTTCGGCCAACACCAGATTGCACAGCACCGAGCCCACGGCCCACGCACCCAGCGGCGCGAAGAGTAGTGGCAACAATACAAAATGGACGAGCCCGAAGGGCAGGATACAGCGGGTCCAGAACTTCGGATGCACGAACATGCTCGCCAGCGATCGCTCTTCTCCGAGCAATTGGCGCAGGGTATTCGGTGCGTAGTAGCTCCACTTCCAGGTGAGCACGAAGAAAGAGACAACGAGCCAACGAATGGGGCGAGGCAACGACGAGTCACGCAACCAGTCGAGGTTTTTCTCGAGAAGATCGGGGTCTGCGTCTTCGCCCAAACGGTAGTGGTGTTGCAGGTCGTGTTCGTGGTGCCAGGCCTCTGGATCGATCCAGTCTAGCCAATCGATCGCGCGACGCAGTCCCTTGGCGAAGCCCTTGCTCGTTTCAACATGCTCGACGCCCGGCACTTGGTCATAGCCGCGGTGAGAGGTGTGGTGCGCGACCATCGACCAGCGGGCCAGTCTCCCCTGGGAGATCAGAACGACCGACACGGGATTCGGCGCAAGCCATGCGGTCGCCAGACCCAGCACTGAGCAGAGCCGTCCCCAGGTAGAGATCTTGCGAAGATGCTTCAGGTCATCGGTTGAGAAGTCCGCGCGAGCCCGTTTGCGAAGGGCGTCAATGTCGGCCGCGAACGCGTGACGATCGAAGCGGGGAGCGAGGGAAGACAGATGCATTCGTGCTACTTAGACAAACCTGGAGCCAGTTCTCGGCGACCTATGCGACCCGCGCGAGCCGGGCGCCGTCGGCCAGGTATTCCTCGTAGCTCATCTCCAGGTCGAAATGCGCCTCGCCGTGCAGCTCGAGCACCCGGGTTACCATGGAGTCGACGAACTGTACGTCGTGTGAGTTGACGACCAAGCTGCCTTCGAACTTGAGCAGGCCGTTGTTGAGCGCGGTGATGGACTCGAGGTCCAGGTGGTTGGTGGGGCCGTCGAGCAACAACACGTTGGGGTCCTGCAGCATCATTCGAGACAGCATGCAGCGCACCTTCTCGCCGCCCGACAGCACACTCACGTGCTTGGAGGTGTCGTCGCCCGAGAACAGCATGCGGCCGAGGAAGCCGCGCACGAAGCTCTCCTCCTCACTCTCGGTGAACTGCTTCATCCAGTCGATCAGTTTCAGGTTCGTCTCAAAGAAACCGGCGTTGTCCTTGGGGAAGTAGCCCAGGTTGACCGTGCGTCCCCAAGTGATCTCGCCCTCGTCGGGCTCGACCTTGCCCGCGAGGATCTCCAGCAGCGTCGTCGTTGCCAGGTCGCTGCCGGTCACCGCCAGTTTCTCGCCGCGCGCCAGGCTGAAGCGCAGGTCCTTGAAGAGCACCTCGCCCTCGACGGTCTTGCTGATCCCATCGACGAACAGAACTTCCTTGCCCAGGCTGCGCTCGGTCTTGAAGACGATGTACGGGTACTTGCGCGACGACGGCTTGATGTCGTCGAGCGTGATCTTGTCGAGTAGGGACTTGCGCGAGGAGGCTTGCCGCGACTTCGAGGCGTTCGCACTGAAGCGCTGAATGAAGGACTTGAGCTCGCTGATCTTCTCGTCCTTGCGCTGGTTGGACTGCTGCCGTTGCCTCAGGGCGAGCTGGCTCGTGTGGTACCAGAAGGAGTAGTTGCCGGTGAACATGTTTACCTGCTGGAAGTCTACATCCGCGATGTGCGTGCAGACGCGGTCCAGAAAATGCCTGTCGTGGGAAACGACTACGACCGTGCGCTTGAAGTTGAGCAGGAAGTCCTCGAGCCACAGGATTGAGTCCACGTCTAGGTGGTTGGTCGGCTCATCGAGTAACAGGATGTCCGGCTCGCCGAAGAGTGCCTGTGCGAGCAGGACGCGCACCTTGTCGCTGTCGTCCAGGTCCTTGACGAGGCTTTCGTGCTTCGCTTCGGTGACCCCGAGCGCGCTGAGCAGTGCGGCGGCATTCGATTCGCAGTTCCAGCCGTCTAGGTCGCCAAACTCGCTCTCCAACTCGCCGGTGCGCATGCCGTCTTCGTCGCTGAAGTCCGGCTTCGCGTATATGGCATCCTTCTCGACCATCACTTCGTGCAGGCGCTTGTGCCCCATCAGCACGGTCGTGAGGGCTGTGATCTCGTCGAACTCGAAGTGATCCTGTCGGAGCATGCTCACACGCAAGCCCTTGGGAATGATCACGTTTCCCGAGGCCATGGCCTCTTCGCGGGCGAGGCAGCGCAGGAAGGTAGACTTACCGGCACCATTTGCGCCGATCAGCCCGTAGCAGTTGCCCGGGGTGAACTTGATATCGACGTGCTCGAAGAGGGGGCGCGCGCCGAAGGATAGTGAAAGCTTCTCGGTGGAAATCATGAACGGTGCGCAGGCGGGTGGCGGCGTGTCGTACTAAACGTACGACTCGGAGGCAAACACTGTGTGTGGGCGCGGTCTTGCTTGACGATTCGTTTTCCGTGCTGTTACGGTACCAACGTCATCGGCATCGTCGGCGGGCGGAGGCAGCATGGGTAAGACAGTAGGTTCTTGTTTCACCAAATTATCAGGTTGTAGCCTGGCGTGCGTCGTGCTTCTTTCTCTCGCGCCTCTCTCGCTCATCGCGCTCCCCGCCACCGGCACCGCGGGCGATCTTCTTCCGGCCGGTCCTCGTGTCGTCGCCACAGCCAGCACGAGCGCTAGCGGTATGCTGATCGCCCCGCTTTCCGGAAACCGCTTCATGCTCTTGTGGCGCGACGGAACCGTCGGCACGCGCAGCATGTTCGGGCGCTTCCACGACGATGAAGGCAATCCCCTCGGCGCCGACTTTGAGGTCGCAAATTCAGCGACCTGCTCCCCCTTGGGAGTCCCGCTCGCGGTGGACGTGTACCCAGACGACTCCTTCGTCGTGATCTTCAATTGTTCGGGCGACGACACCCTGAGGTTCCAGCGAGTCGACGCGACGGGTGCAACGCTGGGCTCCTCGGTCGTGGTGACAGACAGTTTCGGACTGCCAGCGAGTCTCATGAAAGTCGCCGTCGGTGATGGCGGCTTCTACGTCTCTTACCTCCGATCCAGTGACGTGTTCGCTCAGCATTTTAGTGTCGCTGGTGTCTCGTCGGGCCCCGAGTTCGTTGTATTCGATAACGCCTTTTGCTGCACGACGGTTAAGTACGGGATCGATCTGATCGCCGGCGGTGATCTCGTTGCGACGGAAGGTATGTTCACGGGAGTGACCAATGAGCTGCTGGCTACACGCGTCAATTCGAGCGGTGTTACGGTAACGTCGCCATTCGTAGTCCACGAACCTGGTATTTTCCCAGGCGCCAGCCACGTACTGGCGGAATCGGACGGTGGATACTCCGTCCTGTGGCAGACGACGAGCGAGATTCTGAACGCGCGCCGTTTCGACGCAGCCGACACCGCCACCGGAGCGACGGTCTCGTTGCCGGTTCCGCTTCTAGCGGGCGTCAGCGATATCACGACGCCGCAGCGATCGAGTACCGGCTACATGTTCATCGCGCGAGACACCTACGTCGAGCGTGTATACCGCCTCGACAACGCGTTCGCGCAGATCGGATCGAGCTTTCCGGTCGACGAGTACCGCGCTACCTTCGTGACCGGACTGGCTGCTGATGCCGGAGGCAATCCCATCGTCGCCTCGGTGACCCCGGGCTTAGGCTTCCAGCGCTTCTGTGACAGCGACGACCCAGCTTGCGACCGTTGCGCCGGATTCGACGACAGCCTCGACGCCGATGGCGACGGTCTACCGGACTTGTGCGACGAGTGTACGAACGTCGCGAACGCCCGCGCAATGGACAAAGCTCGCCTGTTCATAACGAAAGGTGGTGACGCGAAAGTCAGCAAGTTCCGACTTAAGGGTGACACGGATCTTCCCGTTGCGTTCTCTGAGTTTGATCCGTCGATCGACGGGCTGCGCATCGGTTTGTTCGGTGCGGTATTCGGCGACATCGTCGACGATCGACTTCCGGCCGACGCGGAGTCGGGCACGTGGGAACTCAAAGGCGGCAAGACTTGGAAATTCAAGGGCGAGTCCGCATCGACGGCCGTTACACTTCTTGGGCAGTGGCGCATCGTCGTCAAAGATCGCAGCAATAAGGCACCCGGGCGTGTCCGGGTAAGCGCCAAGCATACGGGGGGCGTCTATCGGTTCGTTCTCCTGAACCTCCTCGACATTCCTCCCCGCGCCGTTTTCAACTTCGGCGACGAGTCAGCCGCCAACAGCGATCTCTGCGGCGAGCATTCGTTCTTGCTCGAGAACTGCAAGACGAACGACGGGTTGAATCCATCGATTCGGTGTAAGTAGCGGCGCGTGTGGCCTCGGCTGGCTCCCCATCCCAAACCGCGCACTGCCCTTGCCTGTCCTCTCGGCCAGTGGGATCTTACAACGATGAGCCGCCCGACGATTTCAATAGTTGATCACTTTCTCGACGAAAGCGCTTGGACTTCACTCTGGACGCATTTCCAGTTTATGGAGCTCCACCCGGTCTCTCGCACGGTCGGGGCTTGGAAGCTTAGCGATGGGCAGGCCTTGGGCGGGCACGAGATCCTTACGCCGACGCGCGATGAAGAGCTCGTCCACGATCCCGATCAACCTTACCGCTACCCGACCGAGAGCCCGATCGACGCGGTTCTCACGGCTCTGCTGTCCGATCCTGAAACTTATGAGGGCGTCGTTGGTGATGACTGGTCGCGCTTGAGCGCGCGAGCTTACGTGTACCCGGGCGGCAGCGCTCTGTCGTGGCACAAGGACGATCACGAGCTTTACGCTGGGGCGTTCATCTACTACGCGCACCCGGTCTGGAACGCGCACTGGGGTGGGGAGCTGCTCGTGGCCGAGGAATCGGAAGACTCTGATGATTCCGAAGACTTGCCAATTATGGGCTATCGCTTTGAAACGGAGTCTTACTCTGAGCAATTAATGGAGTCAGGAGTCGGGCGGTTCGTGATGCCCAAGCCGAATCGGCTGGTGATTTTGGGGGGAGCTCCTCACGCCATCGCGCCTGTTACCCATGCGGCGGGTCAAAACGTGCGCGCCAGCGTTTCCGGATTCTTCCTTCGGGGAACTTAGTCCGTCGCTCAAGGCAAGCCCCAGCGCGTGCCGAAACGATTTCTACATCTTACATTTCTACTTCTTACTTGGAGAACGAATATTACAACCCTAAACGAACTAAACCTGATTCCCGCGCTCATCGACGCGGTCTCCGACATGGGCTACAGCGAAGCCACGCCCATCCAAGCCGGCGCGATTCCTGTCGTGCTCGAAGGACGCGACCTGATCGGCTGCGCCTCGACCGGCACCGGCAAGACGGCGGCCTTCCTACTGCCGGCGCTGCAACTGCTATCTGTCGGCGACCAGGGGCGCTGCCGCTGCCTCGTACTGTCGCCGACGCGTGAGCTCGCGCTGCAGATCGACGAACAAGCGCTCGCACTCGGCTATCACGTCGGACTCAGCGCGATAACCGTTGTCGGCGGTATGCCTTTCGCTCCGCAGGAACGACTTATCCGCGCCGGCTCCGCGATCGTCGTCGCCACCCCGGGACGACTGCTCGACCACATGCGTTTCGACCACGTTGATCTCGGCGCGGTAGAAATCGTCGTGCTGGACGAGGCCGACCGTATGCTCGACATGGGCTTCCTGCCCGACCTCAAACGAATCTTGAATGCGCTGCCGAAGAAGCGCCAGACGCTGCTGTTCTCGGCAACGATGTCGCCGACCATCCGCCGTGTGGCCGACGAGTTCCTCGTCGATCCTGTTGAAGTGACGGTGGATCGCCAGGCTCCCGCCGCCGACATCGAGCAGACGCTCTACCCCGTGACGCAGAACCGCAAGTGCGATCTTTTGGTGAAGCTTCTGGCCGAGCCCGACATGGACTCGGTGCTGGTCTTCGTGCGGCGTAAGCTCGATGTCGATCGGGTTGCGCGCGCGGTGCGCCGCATCGGCGCCAAGACCGGCAGTATTCACTCGGGACGCACGCAGGCGGACCGCATCGCTGCGTTGGATGGCTTTCGCAGCGGGAAATTCTCGGTTCTGGTCGCCACCGACGTCGCGGCCCGCGGACTGGACGTCACCGGAATCTCGCACGTTATAAACTTCGACGTCCCGCATTCCCCTGAAGACTACATCCACCGCGCCGGACGCACTGCGCGCGCCGGCGCCACCGGCGATGTCATCACCTTTGTCGCCCCCGATGAAGAAGAGCGCATGCGCGAGATTCAGCGCGACATAAAAATTGATCTGCCGCGCTCGACCCTGCCCGGTTTCGACAACGGATGTTCGGGTGAGAAAACCGGCGCTCGAGAACGCCCCGCGCGCGGCTCGCGACGCGGTGGTCCGACTAAGACGGCGGCGGCTCCGGAAAACAGTGCAGCCGCTGCCCAACCTGGCGAGGACGGTACTGCCGAGGGCCCCAAGCGCCGGCGTCGGCGAAGGCGCTCTCCGGCGAAGTCCGGTGGCTAAGGCGTCGCCACCTGCGCTGTGAGAAAGCCGAGTGAACGCGAGACTAGACCGCAGGCGCCAACAGCGCCGACCAGATCTTCTCGACCCTCTCGAACACGCTGCGCCACCTGAGCGATGACACGTCCATCGACTCGGGTCTCGATTGCAGAGACGATTCGAGTGAGCGCGCCAGCCCATCCACGAAGGCGGGCAAGGCCGCCGGGTCGGGCGTGTCGATGCCGGCCATCGGCGGGCACTCGACCGGCGTAAGGCGCGGTCTCAGCAGCGGTGCGAGCTGCTCCATGACTCCGGGCAGGGCCGTCGCAACGACCTTGCAACCACAAGCCGCAGCTTCGACCAGCACAAGCGGGACACCTTCATAGAAGGATGGCAGCACGCAGACCTCCGCGGTGCGCATGAGCTCGGCAAGACGGGCTTGGTCGACCTGCCCATGGAGCCTTACACGCGTCATCGATCGCATGCGTGTTCGCAGTGCCTCGGCCTCCGGGCCGCTGCCGTCGCCGGCAACGTGAAGGGTCGCGTCATCGATTCGCTCGAAGGCATCGAGCAACTGAGGGAGTCCCTTCGCGTGGCTGTACTTGCCTACGTAGAGCAGTGAGCGAGCCTGGCGAGCAGCGCCAGCGCCAGTGCCATCGCGATCGTGGAATAGATCCTCGCGAAAACCGGCCGAGACGACATGGACTCTCGAACGCTCGATGCCGAGGCGCCCAGCGAGCAGGTCGACGTGATCCTCACGCAGTACTTGGAACGCATCGGCAACCGCGCAGCCGCGCGTGACTTCCTGCGCAAGCGAAGGACAGAGTTCCATCTGCCGAAGACCGGTGCCGTGACACTGGAGCACGATCGGAGTTGACGGTGCGAGATCCCGGATCATCGAACTCATGAGCCAAATGTGATGCGCGTGGATGAGATCGGGACGGAACTCCGCGATCACCTGCGCTAGATGCGCACGCCACGCGGCGCGATATCGGTCCAGTTGATCGTCGGTCATCTTCGACCACACCGTACTTGGATACGGCATCACATCGCTCATACCCGGTACGGGGAAGTCCAGTGTCCCCTCGCCGAAGCGAAGGGGCCGAATCAGGTCACCTTCGAGCCCGCCCACCTCGACATCGTCGTCGTCGGATGGGACTCCGACGACGATGTGCTGCGTATAGCCTGCGTGTGCGGCGTGACGGACCAGTGTGTCGAGAATAACTCCGCTTCCGGTGCGATCCGGGCGCTGCGAGAGAACGTGAAGAATACGCGCTGCCATGTTGGATGCGCAGTCTAGGCGAAACTGCTGAGATCCCGCAACGAATCCTCATGTGGTGAGAAGGACAGAGTCTTGACTGGCCGACGACCACGGACATAATCGACACCCACTCCAACTGTGAACTGAATGCGCGCTGTCGTTCGGCGCTACCGCAGGAAATATCCTCTCATCATGCATTTCCGAAGACCTGACGCGCTATCGGCGTTTTTCGCCACGTTACTGTTTCTGACGGCAACCGCGGCCGATGCGACACTGTTTCAACCGTTGGGAATCGGTTCGTTCGTCCCCTCGCCGGGGCAGTCGGCCGGAAGCGTGCCGACGGACATCTCGGCCGACGGCAGCGTCGTCGTCGGGTGGGTGTACGAGGGAGACGGCTTCGAGATTGCCTCGCAAGGGTCGGCGTTTCGCTGGGAAGACGGTGACATGTCGGCGATCCCGCAGTGCTCGATTGCCAGCAGCGTGAGCGCAGACGGCAGCATCGTTGCTGGAAGCTGCAACGAGGATCTGTACTGGAGAGACGGCCAGTTGGTTTCGGCCGGAATCTGGGTTCCGGGTACGGGCGGCAGCGTAGAGATCGTTTCGGGCAACGGCGCAGTGCTGTTCGGAGCGCGTACCGCTTTGTTTCCAAACGACATCAACGAGCAGATCGGTCTGTCCCAGGCCATTGTTGCGAGCCCGAGCGAGGTGGCGATCGGTACGCTGCCCGGCGACAAGATGAGCCTCGTCGTGGGCGCGTCGTTCGACGGCTCTGTGGCCGCTGTTTCGAGCAGAGTTCAGCAGCTCGTGTTCGGAGAAGAACACGACGAACTGCACGCGGCGAGGTGGAACGGCAGCCTGACCGACCTCGGTAGTATCGTCTCGAACCCCGACGTCTTCGTCATCGACGTCTCGTCGGATGGAACTACGCTCATCGGCTTCAACGGACGTAAGCCGTGGCGATGGACGCAAGCCGACGGCATGGTCGCCGTCGACTTTCCCGAGGGCGGCAATGTTGCGAACGCCAGGGGTGTAAACGAAGACGGCAGCATCATCGTCGGCGCTTGGTCCGGACGCGACATCGAAACGCAACGCGCGTACATCTGGACCGAAGCCGACGGTAGCCGAGATTTACAAGAGTACTTCGAAAACGACCTCGGCCTCGATCTCGAGGGGTGGCATTTGCTCGAAGCCAACGCGGTCTCGGACGACGGTACCGCATTCGCCGGCATCGGCTTCGCACCGGATTCAACCGTGGCCACGGGCTGGGTCGTGTCCGATGGGTGTGCATTGCAGATCGAGGTGTCGGCTTTGGAAGTGCCGTACGCCGCAGCTCCCGTGCATTCGAACCCTGCCCCCGGCGTCTACTCTAAGCCGGGCGGCACTTGAGGCGTCGGAGCCGACTGCTCCGGTGGAGCAGTGCCGATCGTTGACATCAAGAAGCTGATACTCCCTGAGTGCTCGTCCAGCAACTCCGAGGAATGCTTGCGGTATGTTGGGCAGAAGCTTGATTTCCGCATTTTCGTAGGCGAGGAGGGGAGTGAGTCCCCGTTCGACGAAACCAACCTTCCCGACAGATTCGCCGTTTCTATCTCCGGTCGTACGAACGCCGGCTTTAACCTTCTTGGTAATTACGTTGCCGAGGCGACGACGATCGCGGAGTCGCTGGACGGGTTCCAACTTGACTTCAAGCCTACCGAAACCGATTACGAGTTTCTCCAAGAGTGTCTTGAGGAGGGAGTTCCAGCGTTGTGTGGCGAAGAGGCGTTCTTCGCCTGTTGCCCGGTGAATGGATCTGGGAATTATTCCGACACGCGAAGTTGGCTCGATGCTGGGACTTACGAAATCCAGGCGCGCCTCGAGCGCGACGAGGACGGCCAGAGCAAGACGATCTGTTCGGGCACCCTTACCGTGAATCTTGAGCGAGAGACTGAGGATCCACGCCTGCAACCGTTCAATGTGCTCAACGCCTCGTCCGGTGACCAGACCGGTCTAGAACTCGACAAGACGCACGCCACTTGGCACGAGACTCGTGACGGGATGGATCTCTTCCCCGGCGAGGACTGGCTGCTGTTCCACTACGCCCTGGTCAAGGTTTACGACGACTGGCGCGCGTTCTACGGTTACCCTCCGATCCGGCCTTGGAGTGGTGCGGGCGGTTTTCCAACCGATGCCGACGGCTACACGTTGGCGAACTTGTCGCGACCAGGCAGCATCGATCCTCAGTGCGAGTATGCCGGTTCTGATGCGCTGGCCGGCTGCACTCCGCCGGGTTGGTTCACAGCGGCAGGCACCGGGTCTGTTAGGCCGAACAACAATGCCCCCGGCAATCTTCCCTGCTTCAAGGCAGACGGCAGCGATGCGGGCGGCGGACAAACCGAACTCGGTGATTTCGCGGACTCGACGTCCCTCGGCTGCATCATCAACCGAACCCACCATGCGGCGATGCACCAGGCGATCCCCGGCGCGATGCGCTGGGTGAACGAGTCACCGTACGACGAGATTTTCTGGAGCTACCACAAGTGGGCTTCCAGCCTCAGTACCGACCCCGATGGCGGTACGTCGTTGCAGGCACGCGGTCCGTCGGGAGATCCTCCCGGGGCTTGGGCGCAATGGGAGATCGACAAAGCCGCAGGCCCGCCCGGCATCACGGCGGTCGCGCCGCCCGGCCGAATGGCAATCGGTGCTCTGCCTTCAGTGCTGGTGATCCTGTGGGAACCGGTCGAGGGTCTGGATGCTTCCGACCTGACGGTGAATGGTTCACCGGCAACCGAAGTCGAAAAGAACGGACTCTGGTACTTCTTCTCGGGCTTTGCCGATCCGACTGACGGCGTTGCGATTACCGAGCCGCTGGACGTGACGGTTGAAATCGCCGCCGACGCCTTTGCCGATCTGGAAGGCAATGGCTTTCCGGGAGAATTCTGGACCTACACGATCGGGCCCGATACCGACGGTGACCTTATTCCCGACCTGCGCGACAACTGCATAGACGTTCCCAATCCCGATCAGACCAATAGCGACGCCGATCTGGTTCACGGCTTCCACGCGCATCCCGGCATGGAGCCGATCTACGGCGCGTCCGGCGATGACCAGGGAGACGCCTGTGACATCGACGACGACAACGACGGTCTCTCCGACGAGCTTGAAACGCAGGTGGGGACCGATCCGAAAGACCCGAGCGATCCTGACGCCTGCCCGAACGACCCAAACAAGTACCAACCGGGCGCCTGTGGTTGCAATGCATCGGACGAAAACCGCGACGGCGCCGGTGCGATCGTTTGCATACCGCCGATCACGGTAGCGACCACGACCACGACCATGCCGCCCATAGAATGCCTGCGGCCGCTGAGCGATGGACCTACTCCTACAGCGACCGATTGCCTATTCATCCTGCGCGTCGCCGTCGGGCTCGACGAGTGCTTTCCCGCTTGTGCTTGCGCTCCCACGGGGTCGCTACCGACCAAGGCAAGCGATGCGCTTCAATGTCTGGCGACCGCGGTGGGCACGATAAGCGACATTCTCTGTCCCTGTCCTGATTTGTTTTAGTGCGGCGGGGTTTACGTGATACTCAACGTGAACCACGCGTGCGCATGACACACTCCACCCAACAGCAGCCGGCCGAGCAAGGGCTCGTTGTCGCCGCATACGGCCGCCGCGGCGTGCTCGAAACCGACGACGGCGAAGAACTCAAATACCAAATAAAGGGACGCCGCGTGCGTGTGGTCTGTGGCGACCGCGTCGAGTGGGTGCGCGATACGCGCAAAGGCGCAGCGGTCATCCAGACGGTTGGCGATCGACACAATACGTTGGGACGTCAGTCTCATGACGAGAGCTACATCGAAGTCCTCGCGGCCAACCTTGACTGCGTTATCGTCGTGACTGCCGCCGTGCCGGAGACGAACTGGTACCTCGTGGATCGCTACCTCGTAACTGCTGAACTCATGCACTGTCGTACGCTACTCGTCGATAACAAGATTGACCTCGCTCATACGACTTCGGCTGAAGCGCGAAGTAAGGAACTCGATGTTTACCGCGAGCTCGACTACGCGTACGTGGGCGTGTCGGCCAAGAGCGGCCAAGGCATAGACCGGTTGCTTGCAGAGTTGAGCGGCTCGGTTGGGATTCTCGTCGGTCAATCGGGGGTGGGGAAGTCCTCACTCATAAACGCGCTCGTCCCCGATGCCGACATCGTCGTCGGCGCTCTCTCGACAGCGAATGCTGAAGGCAAACACACGACGACGGCGTCGATGATGCACAAGCTTCCCGGTGGCGGAAGATTGATCGATACGCCCGGCGTCCGCGATTTCGTACCCGTCATCGACGAAGCCAGTGACGTGCGCTTCGGCTTTCCAGAGATTAGCGCACTGGCCGGCCAATGCCGCTTCAATGACTGTCGTCATCGTCAGGAACCGGATTGCGTCGTAAAGGACGCGGTAGAATCGGGATCGATCAGTGCCCGCCGATTCGAGACTTACAAACGATTGGTCGAAGAGACGGAGCGGCGTTGAATGTCCGTGCGCCGCGTTCCACTTTATTTCCCAGCCGGCCTCTTCCTTCGCGTGCCGGTTTTCGGCGCCGTCGGATCAGGACAACCGGCGAATCCTCGTGAGGCGCTCTCATGCATTCCGGACCAACAGCGCCGACCGCCTGCATCCTTGACGAACAACTGTACCGTCAGCTCATGCTTACCGCCGACGATTTCCGGCACCTCGTCGGCCAATGTTCCACGAATATAGAGCGCTTGTTTTTCGCGGCTTTTCGCCGGCAGGACGACTGTGTCGATGTTGCCTGGCATTTCCGGCTCGCCGCGCACGTACGTGAATCCTCGTTGTGCATTTCCTTTCCAGCACGGGGGATTGCCACAAGCCGGCCAAGACAGAATCGCATCCGCCAATACGAGTCGGCCTCGAGGGGATTCGTCGTCGTGCGCATAGACGCAGAGTGAGTAATGCGGAGCATCGATCAGCGGGTGGCCGGGGTAATTCACCCGATCATCGGGGTCTGCACCGGGCCAGCGCCACGCGTAGTTGACCTCCGCCCCACCGGTGTCGTAGCACAGACCATCGCGCGCGGGCTCGTTCACTTGACTACAGTCACCGGTGTTCGGTTCGTCGGGGCACACCGCTGGTGTCGTGTCACAGTACCGGTCTCCGATTCCGTCCGCGTCGCCGTCGAGTTGGTCGGCATTCGGTCGTGAAGGACAATTGTCCCAGAGATCCAACGCACCATCGTCGTCGTAGTCACCGGCTAGGACGAGCCCTCCCGCGCCACTTCCGAGCGTCGAACGCAGCAGCGCTTCGCTACCCATGAACGGCTGTGGGAACGGCGGCAGGGGATCCAGTTTGTCGATGCTGACGATTGGTGAGAATCCGGTACGCTTTGCGAATAGCGGGATCGCCGGGTCGTTGAGCGTGCAGCCGGACTGCGAGAGTGCTTTCATCGCAATCGGTTCGGCTTGATGATCATCCGTCAAGAACCACACCATGTTGCCGATGACCCGGTAGGGGTAGCGAGGGTCGCAGGCGGCGAAATCGCAGGCCAGGGCCGACCACTTTCCGTCGTTGGATACTTTCGGTAGACCGCCCGGGCACCTCGGCCGGAACGTATGCATGATCGCATCGTTGGTATCGCCGTCGTTGTTGATATCGGCATTGCCCTGATCGTATTCGGGCACGCGAAACGCGACGAAGCCCTCTCCCACCTGGAAGTCGAGAACCGCGTGACCCGACATCTCGATCTTCGGCGGCTGCGTCGCATCGAGGGCTCGTGCAGCAGCAAACAACACGCGGTCATTGGGATCTCCATCGCCGTTCAGATCGCAAGCGCCGGCGACGAACGTGCCTCCCTTGCACTTGGTCGATACGCCTTCGTTCTGCTGCGATTCCGGAGCAATGAAGACAGCCCACTTCTTCCAGGTAGCGATCGTATCGACTGCATAGGGTACGTAGACGGGCGACGGTAGAACCGCCCCGCTCTGGCACGCAGCCGCTAGCAGTGACAGGCGCCACAATGCGGGAACGGTATCCGACCAATCTCCGTCGTGGTTCATGTCGGCGCGGTCGTTGGAGAATTCGTCGGCCAGGACCACCACAGACTCTTCCGAGATCGCGATATCCGTCGCGGCCACTTCGAGAGAGACCAGACACTCGCTCTGGTTTGCGAGCGAATAGAAGAACGCGACATCGTCGAGTTGGTCGTTATCGAAGTTCTTGTCGACGCCGAGAATGCTCTCAGGCACGAGCAGCACCGCGTGCTCACCGTGGAGTTTCACTTTGGTTACGGGCGGTCGCTCGCTCGGCTGAGCCCCGGCAGCGCGTAGCGCGGCGAGTGCATCGTGATTCGAACTCGGTTCGAGATAGAAAGGAAATTTTTCGGAGATGGCCACCGGTTCACCATCGATCCGGCGTGAAAGAGACGCTTCGCGATCACCTGGAACGACAATTCCACCGGTGTTACGCACGACGCGGTGAAAATGCTTCTCTATGCGTGATCCGCTGCTATCGAATATCGGCTCGAGAACGGCCGCGAATTTACCGGCGACGGCGATCAAGGGCTCGAAAAAACTACCACGAGGTCGAACCGCGACTGCGATGCGCGGCTCATCGGGCTTAGCGCCGTCTATGTCGATGATCTCGAGTAAGTGTTCCAAACGCCCGTCGCCGTCGAGATCGCCTTCGTCGTGTTCATCACGTGCGAACGCAATCGTCTCGCGAGAACTACGCATCCCGAGAAGCGGGACGCGGCGTCTCAGTGTCTTCTTCGGGCGATAGGTCAGCTGGACCGCCCCCACGTCCCCAAGAACCTTGCAAGAGAGATCAAAGAGATCCGTAGTGCCGCCGACGAGCTTTCGTTGGAGCCTAAGTACCGACTGATCGGCATCGACCAAGCCCATCATTGCGGCGGGTGAGTCGCCCAACGCCATCAGTGGAGGCAGTGGCTTTCCGTCCGGTGTAAACGAGCGCAGCTGGCGGCGAGGATTCGATGCGTTGTCGCGGATGTGCTTGAGGAGATTCTTTGCACCGCCTGAGCAGGCCTTCGTGTTGGTGTCGCCGCCGAGCAAAGTGGCAACGGGCAGAACGCTATCAAAACGAGCTGACTCGAAATCCACCGGCACGAGCAAATTGCCGTTGAAGTCGAGTGCACCGTAGATGGGTATGAACCCGGTGCCCGGCGCCGTCGCGTCAAATTCCATCGGGCGCGGCAGAACGGTGAAGAAACCGAAGACTTCTTCAGGGGCCGTCGGGGCAACCGGGGGACAATCGATACTCGGCGCGAACAATCGGCCGATCGTCACGATCGTCGTGTCATCCGTCGGGTCGTTCTCGTCGTTGATGTCGGTGACCTTGATTCGTGCCGGCCCAACCATGCTCGTGCCGGTATCGGGCATCTCGAATTCGAGGTAGTTACACGAACTCGTACACTGCGCGGGGAACGTGGGGGCGAGCGGCTTGAACGGTCCGTACACGACGGATTTCGTTCCACCGGTCCCGATGAATTCAAACTGTATACGGATGCGATCCGGCTCGTCAGATGGGAAAGCCGTGCCCACGCATCCTGAATCGAGCATGATCCTGCTGCCGGGACCGGCGATAGGACGGTTGATCCGGCTCAAGGCGGCCCCGGTGCCTTCGGATAGGTAGAAGCCCTTATTGTTGGCCGCAGGAATGGCGCTGCATGCTGCGTGCGCCACTGAAAAAGTGAAAAGCGAAACCAGTGTTGTCGTCGCGACGACGATGCCCCAACAGGCAAGTCTCATCGCATATGGCCCCGGCATGACAGATCTCCGCATCTTCCCCTCCTAGCGCTGATCCTATTGGCTCTGAGTGAAGCTTGTAGCAGCCGGGCGGGAGTCACGGTAGTGCGCCGAGCATCGAAAACGATCGCCGCCGTCGTGCGACTCCGGCGCGCGTCGCGGCCCGCCCAGCGGCTTTTCGCTAGCCCCGGCGATATTCGGTTCTCAGACCGCTACAATAGGTGGGCCAGGCACGGAGAAAAGAATGCGCGGATTCCAATGGGTCGTGGCTATCTCGATCGGCGTCGCCGCCATTTGGGCGACCGAGGCGGTTGCTGCCAACGGCGACTGTTCGCAACCAGAGAGCAGTGGCAGCGGTCCGACCGCAACCGATTGCCTACGCATACTCAACGTTGCGGTAGGGCTCGGCAGCTGTGATCCCCACGCCGCGTGTGTCTGCGCGCCGAAAGGCTCGCTGCCCGCGACCGCAACCGATGCGCTCGTATGTCTCACCTCCGCGGTCGGCGGCTCGGCGACGCTCGATTGCCCTTGCGGTCTGTCTACCTCAACGACGACCACGTTCTCGGGCGACTGCAACAACAATTCTCAGTGCTATGACGGCGAGCCTTGCAACGGATTCGAAATTTGCAACGGCGGCACCTGCGAATCCGCAGCGCCGCTGGCCTGTGACGAGAACGATCTCGTCATCGTGGTGCCGTATCAGCAGGCCGCGCAGCCGGTTCGTGACATCGTCGAAGCTACGACCACCATTTCGCGGGTGGATGCCTACATCATGCTCGATCGCGCGCCGTCGATGAGCGACGAGGTCAGCGATCTGCGCAACAACATCAACACTGCCGTGCGCGCCGCGACCTGCTTCCCTGTCGGTACGGGCTTCCCACCCGATTGCATCCAAGACTTGTACACGGGGATCGGCTGGATCGGTTACTCAGGCGGCTTCGGTGAAGCGTATCGACACCGGCTCGACTTACAGCAGAACCCCAGCGCACTGTCCGGTGACTTCCCGACCAGCGAGCCCAGTGGTGGTTGTTGTGCGCGGACGACGAAGTTGGCGATGTGGGCGGCTGCAACCGGCAAAGGCAACATCAACGCCGGCTGTACTGTCGGCAGCAGCTTTCCGGCCAACGGTCCCTGCGATAGCTCCGCGGCGGGCCAGGACGGTATTGGTTACCCGTGCTTTCGAGACGATGCGCTGCGATCGATCGTACTGCTCACCGACGTGCGCCCGAGCAGCGGGCACGGTTGCACGACGATCGTCAAGACTACCGATGACGCCTTTGATGCCGGCGTCAGGATCATGAGCCTGTACGGCGGCGGGGCCGATGCGGCGACCATCAGTGAGCTCGAGACATTCGCCAACAACACGGCTGCGACCGACGTCAACAATGCGAACGCACCGCTGGTGTTCGACGGAAGCACGGGCAACGTAGCCGCTTCGTTGACCACTGCCGTTCTCGCGCTCGCAAGCGGCGCGCGTCTGACGGAGCTTACCGCTTCGGCGACCGATGATCCGAGCGACGCCGTCGATGCCACGCAGTTCATCGACGCATTCGAGACCGCCGCTCTCGGTACGGCCGAGTGTACGGACGGTCTGTTCGAACAAGATACGGATTTTGACGGCCACGCGGACGCCTATCTCGGTGTCATCGCAGGAACGCCGGTGTGTTGGAGCATCTTGCCGGCAGTGAACACTACGGTGACGTCGACGGGATCCGCTCAACTGTTCAGAGCGACAATAACCGTCGATGATTCGGGCTTCGCCGGGCTGGATCAGACCGAAGTCGTTTTCATCGTGCCGCCGAACTGACGGAGAGACTACTGAGGTGACAACCAACCCTCAGCCCTGTAGCTTGAGTCGGCTCGAGTAGTGGGGGTGTGGTGATGATGACTCGTCTTGGTGCTGGTTCGGTCGCGTTCGCTTTTATTGTATCTGTTTTCGTTTCGGGTCCGGCCGCGGATGCCCACGCAGACCTCGGCGATTGCGGGCAACCGCTGACTCTCGGCGCAGCGCCGGCGGCCAGTGACTGTCTCTACATCATCGACGAAACCTACGGCACGATCACCGGCCCCGACGCCATGTGCTTCTAGCTAAGCGCATCGATCGAGCGAAAGCGGAAACACACGACCACCCAATTGCGCTCTCGCGCGAGGACGCAGTGCGGCCAACCGCCCCCTTGTCGAAGGGTCGGCGGCACTGCTACGCTTTGCAGTTGAAGGCTCAGGAGGAGAATCATGTCCCGCACCAGCTTACTCGATCTGGCAGCCCGCACTCTATTGGCGGCGTGTCTATTCGCTTCTGCGCTGGCACCGAGCGCAGCCGTTGCCGGCGACCTGATTGCCGCGGGAGCGCCCGTGCCGATTCCCGACAACTTCGGCACCGCGTCACAGCCCTTGATCGCCGCGGTTCCCGGCGGAAGCTTCGTGATCGTGTGGATTGAGTCCGATCCTGTGGATGGTCTGTTCTTGGCCGGGCGCTTCTACGATTCGCAAGGGCTGCCGATCACTGCCCCCTTCGAGATCGCGGACGACACGACGTGCAGCGGCATGGGCAGGCCGCTGGCCGTGGAAGCTCTACCCGACGGCTCGTTCGCGACTGTATGGCGGTGCTCCGGTACCGTAAACGCGCGCATCATCGGTTCTGACGGGCTGCCCCAGACGCCGACCATCCTGGTTACCGACGAAGGTGTCGTCGCCTCGGGGAGCATACGCCTGGGCGCTGGAAGCAGCGGATTCTTCGTCGCCTGGCAAGATTCGGTCAGCATTCTTGCTCGCCACTTCGACACAACCGGCACGCCGACCAGCGCCGCGTTCGAGGTCTTCGACAAGGGGTTCACCAGTACGGTCGTCTCTTACGGCATGGATCTCGTCGGCGCGTCCGATCTGATCGCGTCGTGGAGTGAGTGGACGGGCGTAACCAACGAACTCCTCGCCGCTCGTTTCAGTGCGAGCGGCGCCCTACTTACCGCTCCGTTCGCAGTGAGCGGCCCCGGCGTGATTTCGACAGGCCGTCCCACCGTCCTGGCCGAGAGCGACGGTGGCTACTCGCTTCTCTGGTCGTTCCTATCTTCCGGCGTCGTGGGTGCTCGGCGGTTCACGTCGGCTGACGTTCCGATAGCCCCCGGCGTAGAGATTCCTGTACCGACACTCAGCAACAGCGGCGACATCGTCTCGCCGGTGCGATCGAGCATCGGCTACATGTTCTTGCTGCCGTATTCTTCGACTAGCAGCACGCAAGTTTTGCATCGACTCGATGAATCGTTCGCGGCTGTTGCGCCGGCCATGCCGGTCACACAGGAGCACGATTTCACCACGCCGGGCGTCGCCCCCGACGCCAACGGCAACCCGATGGTTTTGAACCACTACCGCTTGCTCTACTTCGCCAACCAAAGAGATAGCTTCCAACGCTTCTGCGATACCGACGACGCCACCTGTGACCGCTGCGCGGATTTTGATGACTCGTTGGACGCCGATGCCGACGGTCAACCGGACGCCTGTGATCTGTGCACGAACGTGGGCGGTGTGCAGGTGATCGAGAACGCGAAGCTCTTCCTCACCGGAGGCGGCGAAACAAAGCTCAGCAAGTTCCGACTGCGCGGCGAGGTCAATCTGCCTGCGACGTTCGCCGAACTCGATCCGGTCGGCGACGGGTTTCGCGTCGCACTCCTGAGCGCCACATTCGGCACCGTGGCGAACGGTCGGCTGCCGCAAGATACGGATTCGGGCGTGTGGGAACTAAAAGGCGGAAAGGCGTGGAAGTTCAAGGGCGACAGCGCTGCGTCCTCGAGTTCGTTTCGTGGTCCGTGGCGTATTCAGATCAAGGATCGCAGCAAGAAGGCTCCGGGGCGGGTTCGCGTCAGTGTGAAGCACACCAACGGTTTCTATCGATTGAGACTCGAAGACCTCCTAGACGTTCCGCCTAAGGGCATGTTCATCTTCGGCGATGAGTCCGTCTCCGAGGGCGACCTTTGCGGCGAGGTCGGTTTCCTGCTGGAGAACTGCAAGACAAACGACGGAACCAGTCGGTCGGTGAGATGTAAGCAGTGATTTTTCAAAGGAGCATAGCCCCTATGCTGCGACCTGCCACTGCTCTCGGTCTACTGTTGCTCACTGTTCTCCATCTCTCGGTGCTTGCTAGCACGGTGCCCGCGGCGACCTTCACGGTCGACAGTACGGCCGACGCCGTTGATGCTGTTCCCGGTGATTCAATTTGCGCAACGGCTACTGCCGTGTGTTCGCTTCGCGCCGCGGTACAGGAAGCCAACGCCACCGCCGGCGCAGACACGATCTCGGTGGCAGCAGGCGTCTACCTTCTCACCCTCAGTGGCTCGGACGATATTGCGGCGACCGGCGATCTCGATTTGACCGAGGATGTCACGATCGTCGGAGCGGGTTCAGATGTAACCCAGGTCAGCGCGGTCCCGGCGATACGCGTATTCGAGCTTATCGGGCCCGTGACCGTCGCGATGACCGACGTCGCGATCGTCGGAGGAGATGCTACCTTCGGTGCGGGCATCAATGCTTCGGATGCGGGCAGTGTGCTTTCGCTTACCGATGTAAAGATCGTAAGCAACCATGCGTCGAGCACAGGTGGGGGACTCTCCATCGCCGGCATGCTCAGCATGCTCCGCGGCGAAGTGTTCTCCAACTCTGCAGGCACTGGAGGCGGTGGTGCCGCCTTGGTGAACGCCGACATCAGAGATTCGACCTTTCGATCGAACGTTACGCCCGACGGGTCGGTCGATTCCGACGATATTATTGGTGCAGGTGTGGGAACCATTACCGCGACCAACAGCACCTTCACCGGGATCGTTGCGACGTTATCATTCTGCCTACCGCCGCCGTTTCCGGATTGCACCGCAGGCCCGGGCCTGAACCTGCGAAACGTAACTGCCGAAGAGGTGCAGGTATACAACTACGGTGGCGTCTCACACGGCCCCACCATGATACGCAATTCCATCGTGCTCGCTTGCGGCGGCCTGGTTGTGTCCGAAGGCTACAACCTCTTTGAAACCAGTGATTGCTTCATATCGGGGGACCTGACCGGGAACATCGTCGATACGCCTGCGCTACTGCATCCTCTTGGCGACTACGGTGGACCAACCGAAACGCGCCCGCCAATGGCACTGAGCCCTGCGGTTGATGCGGGAAATCCGGCCACTCCGGGTGGTGGCGGCACCGCCTGCGACACAAGCGATCAACGCCAGGCGGTTCGCCCCGAGGGAGTGAGCTGCGATATGGGTGCGGTCGAGACCCGTTGCGGCGACGGCGCCATGCAGACGGAAGAGGAATGTGACGACGGCAATGCCATCAACGGAGATGGTTGTGACAACAATTGCACGACAACCGGCTGTGGCAATAGCGTCGTCAGTCCGGGCGAGACCTGCGACGACGGCAACACCGACGACGGGGACTGCTGTAGTTCATCGTGCTTGCTCGATGTCGTCGGCACGGCGTGTACCGATGACGGCAACGATTGCACGACCGACTTCTGCGATGGGCTCGGTAGCTGCATTTACAGCAACGTCGCGGCCGGGACTTCCTGCAGCGATGCGAATCTCTGCACGTCTGATGAGATTTGCGACGGTGCCGGAACCTGTAGCGGCACGTTCTGCGACAGTTGCTACAACTGCGATGCGTTCCTCGGCTGCGTCTTCCCCGACGTCTGTTACGAACTGTTGCCGGAGAAGGCGAAGATCAAGCTGAAGCAGGGGAGTACCGACGAGAAGGACCAGCTCCGAGTATCTTGGAAGGCCGGTTTCCTCGACAAGCTCGACTTCCCCAACGTCGGCTCCGGTACGCTGCAGGTCTGCGTCTACGATGGCAACGACGAGATCGTATTCAGCGGCATGGCTTTCGATGCCTGCACGAGCACCGGTGACTGTTGGACCGACCTGAGCAACGGCTTCCGTTACAAAGACAAGAACCGATTGCCGGATGGCTTAGCCAAAATGAAGCTGAAGGCGGGCAACTCCAGTCGCATGACGGCGTCGGGAAAGGGGATCGACCTGGACCTCGCCGTATTCCCGCTGGTGACTCCCGTACGACTGCGCGCGTTCCGAGCGCTCTACAACAACTGTGTCGCGGCAGACTTTACGACCGATCAGACGAACTCGCCGGATCAGTTCAAGGCCAAGGTGCCGTGAGCCTGGGGATGCGGGCGGCGGCTTAGCAAGCCGGACAATTCAAAGGCACGTCGATGCCGACTGCCAGCTTGAGCACGGCTAGTGCGTCACTCGCGGTGATCGCGCCGCTGTCGTCGACGTCGCAGACGCAGAGTTCGCAGGCGCCCAAGCCCACGGCTGCGTTCAGCGTAAAGAGCGCATCGGAAGCCGTAATGATCTGCGGCCAATCGCCAACGCCTATCGAGATCGACGACTGGTCCACGATCGGATCGGCGCATTCCTCGTCGGGGCCGCCGCCGTCTTCTGCGTCGATATAGATCCCGTAGACGCTGTCGCTCGGTTCGCTCATGGAATTCTCGGTCCATCCAAGCAGCAGGTCGCCGCCGCCGTCGGCGCCGAGCGCTGCGATTGCTTGCACGCCTTCGTTGGCCGCCGGTACGTCGAACTCGTCGCTGCAAGCGGTTCCGTCGGTGCTGATGCCGCGCAGGCTGATGTTTCCGCCGCTGGTGGTCCAAGCGAAGATTGCGTTGCCGTTGCCGTCGAACGCGACGTCTACGCCGGACTGTGATCCCTCGCCGACTTGGTTGACGACGAGTTGGTCGGAGAGCGGGGTGCCGGTCGTGTCGAAGAAGCGCGCGGCGATGGCGTTGCCGTCCCCATCGGCAGACCCTTCGGATGAACCCTCGGTCCAAGCAATGACGAAGCCGAATCCGGGGAGACAAGCGAGAGCGGGCGTTCCGAGCGTGCTGTTTCCGGACGTGTTTGCCTGGAATTCGTCACCGACGGTTGTACCGTCTGACCCGTCGAGGAACCGTAGCTGCAGACTCGCTTGTTCTCCGTCGCGGCGCACAGTGTATCCCGCAACGCCCAAGCCGTTCCCGAGTCCGCACGCGTTCAGACGAGTAGAGCTGCTCACGTCTTCTATGTTGACCTTTACGGGCGCACTGAACGTGGCGGCGGGTAGACCGTCGACGAGCGTGGACTGAAAGAGAATCTCATAGCCGTCTTCCTCGGTTTCGCTGAGATAGGCCACGCCGCCGAAGAGTTCAGACGAACCGTCGCTGAAGAACAGGGCGGGGCGGCTCTGCGAGAGTTGGTCGATCGGCGTCAAAGCGATGACCTCGCTTTGGCCGCGCGTTGCGTTCGTGAACTCCGAAAGTTCGAGGATGACGTCGCTGATCGCGCCCGGCACGTTCGTGAATCCTTTCATCTCGAACTCCCCTAGCGGGCCGCCGTACAACGCCAGCGCGATATCCGACTGAACGCCGGCGGCGGGTGCGGTTAATGCAAAGGGGGCGCCGGGCGTCTCGCCGCGCACGAGGTCCTGACACATGGGGTCGCCTTCGAAGCCGTTGCTCTCTCCTTGTTCGATATAGAACGCCGTGAACGAGCCGTCGCTCGCCCCCTGTTCGATAGAGAAAGCCGGGGCGTTCGCGCTGAGACTGCCCTTGATCCGCATCTCTGGACGAAACTGCATGGACGTCGGTCCGTCCAAGAGGAACGGACTCAGCAAGAGCAGCGGGTTGAGAATCAGTATCACGAGGCACATCTCGGTCATTGCGAACCTCCTCGCCTGCAAACGGATCGAGGCGAATGGCCGGGCGGTGCGACGAATGCCGACTGCGTTCGTGCCGGTAGGTCGAGGCAGCGTATGTCTGCCCTGACGCCGCTCGGGTTGTGGTCGGACCAAAAGGCCGCACCTGCAGCCCTGAATCAAGCTGGGCTTTCGGCGGCAGCGGCCCGTTCTTTCGGCGCCGTTCTTAAAGATACGCGTCGTCAATCAACCGCAGCCCATTGCCGAGTTGCCAATGGATGCCGGTCTCGGCGTTGCCGTGTGCGCGGATCAGCCCAGCGTGAATTCCGCGCAGGTGATGCCACGCGCAGATCGAAATGCGATTGCCACGCTGATTGCCGCCGCCACGGGAACGGAAGAGCACGTGATGTTCCTGTAAGTTGCGGCGCGAGCTGCAGCCGGGAACACGGCAGCGCCAACCGTCGCGCTCGTGAATCGGATTGCGGTGGCGCGGCACGCACGACCACTGCGCCCTC